>JAXLQT010000008.1:0-237754 GCA_046331505.1 Acidobacteriota bacterium | reverse complement strand
GAGATGAGCGGGCAGCGGATGCTCCAGAAGGAGCGTGCCGCCGAAGGAGATCTCGAGCACGCGTGGCGCGACCGCCGCGAGGTCCAGCGCGAAGATGCCGTGTTGCGTGACCTCGATGTCCAGGATCCCGGTCGCGATCCCTTCGGTCGAGATGCTTGCCACCTCCCGCCCGGTGCGATCGAAGCCCGCGATGCGCGCGGCGGGGCCATCGACGATCCACGTGACGCCGTCGGGACCCACCGCGATCGCCCGTGGTCCCCATGCCTCGAGCTCCGCGACCCCCACGCCCTCGTAGTGCAGACCCCCGGCGCCGACCGGAACGGTGAACACGAGGTCGCCGAAGCCCGCAAGGACGGGAGCGGCAACACCCAGGATCATGACCATTGGCAGGACACGCTTCATCGTGCTTCTCCTCGAGACAGAGAGATGTCGGCGAGGAAGCAAGCAACGTGCGCGCCATCACATCAGAACGGACCCACTGTCATTCGCCATGTTGATAACAAATGACTTGTTTTCTATGCCTGCTCCAGTGGGTCTGTCCTTGCCGGGTCAGCGCTTGAGCCGATCGTCAAGCCTTGACCCAGGGCTGGCCGCCCAGCCAGAGGCTCGAGACGGCTCCGGATCCAAGGAGCGCCTCGAAGACGTCGGCGCAACCGTCATCGTTGACGGCCATGAAAGTCGCCGTGTCTCCGGCACCGATCCGCCCGAGGGACGGGTCCGCCGCCGCGGCCGCTCCTCCCAGCGTCGCCATCGCGAACGCCTCGACCGGGGCGATGCCGTAAGCATCGCACGCGGCGCGCATCTCGTCGCGCATGTCGAGGTTCGAGACCGTCGCGCGGGAATCGGTCCCCAGCGCGAGCACGACGCCCGCCCGTCGGAGCGCCTCGTGGGGCGCGGGTCCGACGCCGAGGTTCTGGTTCGACCGCGGGCACAGCACCGCGATAGCGCCCGAGGGGAGGCGCGCGGCATCGTCCGGCGCGAGGGACGCGAGGTGGATCAGAAGCGTCCCCTCGATGGCATGACAGGTGATCGCGTCGGCGATGGTCGATGGCGCGGCGAGGAAGCGCGCCATGCCCATCGCATCGATGGCGGCGAAGAGCGCGCCGGTCCCGTGGGTGAGGAGCTCGATCTCCTCGCGCGACTCGAAGAGGTGGGTGGCCAGGAGAAGCCGCTGCTTGCGCGCGAAGTCGCGCGCGCGATCGCGAAGCTCCGTCGAGACGGAGTAGGGGGCGTGGAGGAAGATGCCTCCGCGCACGCCGCCGGGAGGCACGCGAGGATGTCGAGCGTCTGCTGGAGCGCGGCGTCGGCGCGCGACGGAAGGAGGCCGAGCACCTCGGAGCAGACGACGCCGGAGAGCCCGGAGCTGGCGACGCCCGCGCGGACGGCGCGCACGTCGCGAGATCGATCACGGCGACCGTTCCGGCTCCGAGCGCCTCGCGCGCCCCGTCGGCGGCCGCGCACGCGAGCTCCGCCTCGTCGACACGCGGGCGGTAGTCCTTCATGCTCCACAGGAACCCGGGGAACGATCCGACCCCGCCGGAGAACGGAGCGCGGGAGAGCTCGAGGTGGGTGTGCGCGTTGACCGGGCCGGGAGCGAGGATGACGTCGCCGAGGTCCACGATCGACGCTCCCGGCGAGGGCGCTCCGATCGCGATCACCCGATCGCCAGCGACGCTCACGCACGCCCCGACCTGCACCGGTTCGACCGCCGACGTCACCACGCGCCGCGCGCGATAGGCGATCGCCTGGAGGCTCACGACGCGTGGAATCGGAGCGGGGCCACGCGATCGATCACGCCCTGCGCCCGCGCCAGCCGGAAGAAGAGGTCGAGCCCCTTCCGCTCGCGCTCTCCGAGGTCGTAGACGAGCCGCTCCCGGAAGTAGGCGTTCATCTCGGCCACGGGAAGCCTCACCTTGCGCGCCGCCGACGACACGATGGCATCGAGGTTGCCCCGGCCGAGGGCGAGCGACAGCGCGAACGCGCGCGCGCCCTCGCCGAGACGAACGCCGTCGCGCACGGCCCAGAAGGCGAACACGAAGGGCAGTCCCGTGCGCCGCTTCCACTCGCCCGCGAGATCGAACGACGTGAGTCCGCGCTTGGGCGCCACGAGCGCGCGATCGCCGATGGCGAGCACGGCGTCGAAGTTATCGAGGAGCCGCCGCGGATCGCCCGCGCGTTCGGTCATCTCGGGGACCACCCCGTGCCACTCGGCAAGCAGGATCCGGAGCAGCGCCGCCGAGGTGCGCGACGCGGGATCCGCGGCGATCCGCCGGAGCGCTCCCAGGCGGCGGTGGCGCGAGAGGAGGAGCACCGAGCGGACATCGCCGTCGGCCGCGATGCAGAGGTCGGGGAGGACGGTGAGCCCCGGAATCGTCTGGTACGCTATCGACGGGATGAGACCGACGTCCGCCTCGCCGTTGCCGAGCTTGCGCGCGCACGCCGCCGGGGTGTCGCGCGTGACCTGGAACCCCTCGCGGAAGTACCCCTGCTCGAAGCCCCAGCCGAGCGGCGCGGCGTTGAGGAAGTCGACGATGCTGACCTTGCAGTCGCTCGGGGCCGGTGTCTTCGGGCGCGTCACGGAGGGGGCGGGATCGTAGCATCGGCGCCGGCGGTGCTCGTCGCCCTCGGCCTGGGCAGCAACCTCGGCGACCGGATCGAGAACCTCCGGCGCGCGACCGCGCTGCTTTCCAGGCTCCTCCAGCTGACGGGAGTCTCCTCGGTCTACGAGACGGAGCCGCGCGACGTGCTCGACCAGCCACCGTTCCTGAACGCCGCCCTCACCGCTCTCACGGACCTCGATCCGCAGGCGCTGCTCCACGCGTGCCACGACGTCGAGGTGGCGATCGGCCGCATCCCAGGAAGGCCCAAGGGACCGCGATCGATCGACGTGGACGTCCTGCTGCACGGCGACAGCATCGTGAGCGAGACCGGCCTCGTCGTGCCGCACCCGGCGCTCGCGAGACGCCGTTTCGTCCTCGTGCCGCTCGCCGAGATCGCGCCGGACCTCCGCGAGCCCCTCGGCCGCGCCACGATCTCCGAGCTCCTCGCGCGCTGCGAGGACCCGGGCTGGGTGCGGTCCGCGGCCGCGCTCCGATGAGCCGAGCCTACCGCGCGCTCGCGCTCTTCGCGTTCAACGCGGCCCTGGTCCTTCTCGCGGCGAACCTCGTCCTGGCCCCGTTCTTTCGATCCGAGCGCACGCTGGCGCTAGGCCTCACGCCGAAGGATCGAGATCCGCGCGGCTTCGCGAAGGCCTACCCGGGCCGCACCGAGGAAGAGATCGCCTCGATCCTCGACGAGACGTGGTCGCGGCCGCTCGTCTACGCGCCGTTCGTGGAGTTCCGCGAGGCCCCGTTCAAGGGACGGTGGGTCAACGTCGACGAGGCCGGGTTCCGGGCGTCGCAGGAGCAGGGACCATGGCCACCCGCGAAGGAGAGCGTGTTCGTCTTCGGAGGCTCCACGACCTTCGGTTACGGCGTGCCCGACGGGGAGACCATCGCGTCGTTCCTCCAGGAGGAGCTCCGCGCCAGCGCCCCGACGGTCTCCGTGTACAACTTCGGCTGCGGCTACGACTTCTCGACGCAGGAACGCCTCCTCTTCGAGCGCCTCCTCTCCGAGGGCCGGGCACCCACGCTCGCCATCTTCATCGACGGCCTGAACGAGTTCTACTTCGGCGAGGACCCGATGTTCGCCGATCGCCTCCGGCGCGCCGCCGAGCCGTCCCGCCCCGCATGGGTCGAGGGGATCCGTTCGCTCCCCGTGTCGCGCGCACTGATCGCGCTCGGGCGCAAGGTCGCGCCCCCGCCGAAGGCGCCCCCGGTCCCCGGCCGCCAGCAGCAGACGCTCGCATTCGGCGGGCGCAACAAGACGGCGGCGTCGCGCATGCCCGCGCCCGGCGGCTGCGCCGATCCCGGCCGCATCGACCTGGCGATCGGACGTTACCTCGGGAACAAGCAGCTCATCGAGGCGGCCGCGGCGAGCGCGAAGGTACGGGTCCTCTTCGACTGGCAGCCCATCCCGGTCTACCGCTACGACCGCTCGCACCACGCGACCGCGACGTCCTTCGGCAAGCACGAGTGCGCTGGCGCGGGCTACCCGGTGATGGAGGAGCGCTCGAAGCTGGGCGAGCTCGGAGACGACTTCCTCTGGAGCGCCGACATCCAGGAAGGGCTGGCAGAGCCGCTCTACGTCGACACGGTCCACTACGGCAAGGGCCTCGCAGAGCCGCTCGCGCGCCACATCGCCGCAGCGGTGCGGGATCGCGATCTGCTGCGCTGAGCTCCCCCGAGCCGCGGTGACATCTTTTTACCGCGCCGTGCCGGACCTTTACGCCGTGAGCCCGTAGCCTGGCGATGGATCAAGGAGGTCCCCATGAACACTTCGCGTACCTTCCCCATCGTCCTCGCTCTCCTGGCTTCGGGCCTTCCGGCACTGGCCGGCGGCAAGGAGTGCGCCGCCTCCCAGCACGCCATGAAGTGCGACATGTCGGCCGAGGAGTGCCTGAAGCACATGTCGACCTACTTCAAGGACCATGGATGGGCGGGCCTCGAGCTGGACGTCGACGCCACGGGCGCGCTCACCGTCCTTCGCGTGGTTCCCGACAGCCCCGCGGCCGCGGCCGGCATCAAGCCGGGGGACGTCCTCAAGAGCATCAACGACGTCGCGTTCGACAACGAGGCCGAGAAGGCGAAGATAGATATGACTCCCGGCTCGCGCGTGACCTATACCGTGGCGCGCGACGGTCAGGACCAGCGCATCGACGTCACGCTCGCGAAGGCGCCCGAGAGCGTCGTCGCGGAGTGGATCGGCACGCACATGCTCGAGCACGCCGAGGCCGCCAAGGTCGCCCAGAAGTGACTCCGGGAGGGTGCGCCTCTCGAGGCGCACCCTCTCAACCCAGGCGGGACATCGGGGCGGAAGACCTCGGGGCACGACACTCCTCACGACATCCGCTCGTGGATGCCGCGTATCTCATCGACCCGCAGTCACGCGGCCCGCTTGCGTTTCCCGCGCCGCCTCCACAGGACCACCCCGAGGATCGCGAGCGCGAGGACATCGAGCGGGATGGGCACGTACCAGGGTGTCTCGACGACGATCGGCGGCGGCCGGTAGGGCTGCGTGTTGGCCGCGGGCGCGAAGAAGAGATCGTCGTCGCCCGGGCGCGGCGACGAGGCGTCCTCGAACGCCGTGAGCCAGGCGCCCTCGGGTAGCGCCGTCCCCTCGGGGAGCGCGCCCTCGAGGATCTCGCGGGGCGCGGCGAGCCGATCGGACCACAGGACCTTCGAGGGCCACGGAGCGGCGCCGACGGCACCATCCACACGCCCGGTGCCGACGAAGTAGACGAAGAGCTTCCGCGGCGTCCGGTCCTCGCGCTGGTCGGTGGGCTCGCGGTACGGGAAGAACGGACGGTCCGCGTGGAACGACATGCGGACGGCCGAGGTGGCGAACGCCGCATCGGGTCCGGCCTTCGCCACCTTGAACGCCGTGATCTTGTACGCCGCCGCAACGTAGGGTGCGAGCCACGCGGCGAGCGTGGGACGGTTGTCGTAGCCGCGCTCGGAGAGCCACGCCGCGAGCGCGCCGGCATCGTCCGCCTCGAGCACGACCGCGTCGTAGCCCGAGACGGTCCGCTCCTGGAGCACGCGCACCGGCGGCCGCGCGCCCGCGCGGTCGTAGGAGCTCTTCGCGCCGCCGCTCATCATGAGGTACGGCAAGCAGACGAGCGCCGTCGGCATGACGCCGCCGAACCTCGTCCCGTACACGTGCGAGGGTTGGATGGACATCTCCAGGCGATCGAAGAGATCGTTCCTGACCTGGTCGAGCTGGGGCTCCGACGGGGTCGGCACCAGGAAGCCGAAGTCGCTCGCCTGGCTCTGGAACCGCGCGCCGCGGATGAAGTGCTCGGTGTGCGTCGCCTCGTCCCAGAGGATGAGCGCCGTCTCGTCGAGGATCGTGACGATCACGCCTCGCGGCGGTGCCGGCGCACACGGATATGCCGGCGATCCGCAGAGGAGCAGCGCGAGAACCGTTGCGGTGGATCGCCGGGGCATCCCGTCACAGTACACGATATGCTTGCGTCTCCCGTAGGCGGGCGTTCGCTTCCCGGTGCACGCGGCGCCGAACCGGCGGGAATCTCCGGCCGCACGGGTCAGGGCTCGTGCCCGGCCCGGAAGTCCGATCGAGGAACCATGCTCGACATCAAGCTCATCCGCGAGAACCCCGACCTGGTCAAGGAGTCCGCACGGAAGAAGCGCATCGACGTCGACGTCGGCGCGCTTCTCGCCCTCGACGTCCGCGTGCGCGCGCTCAAGACCGAGGTCGAGGGCGTCCGTGCCCGGAAGAACGAGGCCAGCGGCAGGATCCAGAAGCTCTCCGGCGACGAGAAGACCGCCGCCATCGCCGCCATGAAGGAAGCCGGCGCTCGCGAGAAAGAAGCCGCCGCCGAGCTGAAGGTCGCCGAGGAAGAGCTCAGGAAGCTCATGCTCCTGGTGCCCAACGTCTGCGGACCCGAGGTGCCCGAAGGCAAGGACGAGTCCGAGAACGTGCCGGTGCGCCACTGGGGCGAGCCGCCGAAGTTCGCATTCACGCCCCTCGATCACGTGGCGCTCGGCGAGAGGCTCGACGTCGTCGACATCGGCCGCGGGGTGAAGCTCTCCGGCGCGCGTAGCTACGTTCTGAAGGGCGATGGCGCCCTCCTGGAGATGGCCATCCTCGCCTACGCGACCGAGATGATCGTCGCGCGCGGGTTCGTGCCGATGCTGGTGCCGCACCTGGTGAAGGAAGAGGCGATGGTCGGCACCGCCTACTACCCGGGCGGCGAGGAGCAGGCCTACCAGGCGGAGCGCGACGGGCTCTCCCTCATCGGCACCTCCGAGGTGCCCGTCACGTCCTACCACATGGACGAGATCCTCACCGAGGCCGAGCTCCCGAAGCTCTACGCGGGCATCTCCCCCTGCTACCGGCGCGAGGCGGGAACCTACGGCAAGGACACGAAGGGGCTCTACCGCATCCACCAGTTCTCCAAGGTGGAGCAGGTGGTCGTCTGCAAGGCGGATCCGGACGAGTCGCTGCGCTTCCACCACCTCATCCTCCAGAACGCCGAGGACCTCGTGAAGTCGCTCGGCATCCCCTACCGCGTCGTCGCGGTGTGCGGAGGCGACCTCGGACGGCCGCAGGTTGCCAAGTACGACATCGAGTGCTGGATGCCGTCGCGCGGCGGCTACGGGGAGACCCACTCCGCCTCCCGCTTCCACGACTTCCAGGCGCGGCGCCTGAACCTGCGCTACCGCGACGCGTCGGGCACCGTGCGCTTCGCCCACACGCTCAACAACACGCTCGTCGCGTCGCCGCGCATCTTCATCTCGATCCTCGAGTGCTTCCAGCGCGAGGACGGCTGCGTCACGATCCCCGAGCCGCTGCAAAAGTGGATGGGCGGCCGAGAGGCGATCGTCCCCCGCACGTGATCGTCCGCTTGCAGGAGGTCTCCAAGGTCTACGGCGATCGGCCGATCCTCGCCGGCGCGTCCCTCGAGCTCGCGGACGACGATCGCGTCGGTCTCGTGGGGATGAACGGCGCCGGCAAGACGACCGTCCTTCGTCTGATGCTCGGCGACGTCGAGCCCGACAGCGGCCTCGTGGAGCGCGCCCGCGGGGCGCGCATCGGCTACCTGCCCCAGGAGGTCGACATCGTATCGGAGCGCTCCGTGATCGAGGAGGCTCTGTCGGCGCTCCCCCACATGGCGGAGATGGAGTCGCGCCTCGTCCACATGGAGGACGGGCTCGGCCGTCTCGCCGGAGAGGAGCTCGAGAAGGCGCTCGAGGAGTACGGGCACCTGCGCGAGGTCTTCGAGCGCGAGGGTGGATACACCTACCGGGCCCGCGCCGAAGCGGTCCTCCAGGGGCTCGGCCTCACGAAGGACCACTGGGACGAACGCGCGCGCCACCTCTCGGGGGGCCAGAAGAGCCGCCTGATGCTCGGAAAGCTGCTGCTCTCCGAACCCGACGGCCTCCTACTCGACGAGCCGACGAACCACCTCGACATCGGCGCGATCGAGTGGCTCGAGAACTTCCTCGCGGCCTACGGCAAGGCGTTCATCATCGTCTCGCACGATCGCTACTTCCTCGATCGCACGGTGACGCGGATGGCTCTTCTCGAGGGCGCCGACGTCCTCACCTATCCCGGCAACTACACGAAGTTCCGCGTCCTGCACGAGGCCGAGAAGGAGCGGCAGCTCCGGGAGTACGAGAAGCAGACCGACCTCATCGATCGCACGAAGGACTTCATCCGCAAGAACATCGCCGGCCAGAACACGAAGCAAGCGAAGTCGCGCATCAAGATGCTCGAGAAGCTGGATCCGGTGGAGCGCCCGGTCGTGGAGCGTACGCGCGCGCGCTTCTCGTTCAAGGAGGAGGAGCGCAGCGGCGAGAAGGTGCTCTTCGCCACCGACCTCGTGGTCGGCTATCCGGGCAAGGTCATCCTGAAGGCCGGCAACCTCGGGTTCCGTCGCCACGACCGTGTCGGGCTCGTCGGCCCGAACGGATCGGGCAAGACGACCCTGCTCAAGACGCTCGCCGGGCGCCTCCCGCCGCTGGGCGGCGAGGTCGGTCTCGGGGCGAAGGTCACCAGCGGCTACTTCGACCAGGAGCAGAGCGACCTCGTCGACGACAAGACCGTCATCGACACGATCTGGGCGCTGATGGGCCTCGCGCCCGAGGTGGAGGTGCGGAGCTTCCTCGGCCTCTTCGATTTCTCCGAGGAACGCGTCTTCGTCAAGGTGGGGGCGCTCTCCGGCGGAGAGCGCGGGCGCCTCCAGCTCGCCCGGATCGTGAAGCTGTCTCCCAACCTCCTCCTCCTCGACGAGCCCACCAATCACCTCGATCTGCACACCCGCGAGGCGCTCGAGGACGCCCTCGCCCGCTTCACCGGGACGATGATCGTCGTGTCCCACGATCGCTACTTCCTCGACCGCGTGTGCAACACGATCCTCGCGATCGAGCCGGCGGGCCTCGAACCCTTCCCCGGGAACTTCACCGACTACCACCACGCCCTCGAACGCCGCGGCGAGGCGGCTCCGGAGCCGGAGCCGGAACGAAAGCCGGGGGCCCCGAAGCCCGCAAAGGCGCCGCCCCCGCCCAAGGCCGCGGCGGCACCGAGGCCCGCCGCCCCGCCTCCAGGCCCGAAGAAGAAGGGCAAGCGCGAGAAGGGCGAGAAGGGAAAGGGACGCTCCGTCGCCGACGTCGAGCGGGAGATCTTCGATCTGGAGACGGAGATGCGCGAGGTGTCCGACAAGCTCGCCGGAGGGGGTGCCGGCGCGGGAGAGCTCAAGACGCGCTACGAGGCCATCCAGGTGAAGCTCCAGGCGCTCTACTGGGAGTGGAACGAGCTCGCGAGCTGACGCGATCCTCGCTGGCGCTCTCAGTATCCCATCGGGAGCCCGGCCAGCGCGGCTCCGTGCGTCGCCCCCGGATAGGGTTCGTAGGAGGCAAGAAGTGCGAACCCGGCCGAAGCATCGTCGGCCACGCGCACCTCGCTGGTCACGGCGGGTGACGGGCCGCGGGTCACGAACAGCTCCAGAGCGGCGTCGCGATCGTTCCAGGACGAGAACGCGACCCGCGCGCCGGCCGACGGGCCGGCCGCGACGAAGCTCGCGTCGCCAGGAGCGCGACTGACGTAGATGCAGGGGCAGCCTGGCCCGTAAGCTTCCATGAACGCCGTACCAATGCCATCACCGGAGCGCGTCGACGCAAAGGCGGCCGAGCTCTGCGAATTCTCGAGGATCACGGTCCGGTCTTCGAGGACCAACCCCTGGCCGTCCACCTGGATCATCTCCAGTGGCATCGACCCTCCTCCGGACAGTCTCTCGACGAACGTCAAGTCGAATCGATCGTCCTCTGCGATCAAGCCCGTGACGTACGGGCCTCCTCCCGAGGCGGGGGATACGTAGACGGCCGGAGGGACGAGGAGGTTGCCCTGCGGATCCGCCATCGCCATCATGATCGTCTCGATCCCTGACCACCGGTGCCACGCGGCCGCGAGTGTGTTCCCGAGGCGGGCGACCGATGGACCGGTGGAGCCCTCACCGGGCTGCGCGGACCACAGTGTGATCTCCGGCGACGCGATGCCCCCGGAAGCGTCGAGAAGGCGCGTGCGGATCTGCGTCGGAGGAGTGTTCGTGTTCGACTGATACGCGTAGCCCGCCAGGTACTGCCCTTCTGCAAACACGAGGTCGCGCACGAGCGGGTACGACGGGTAGACATCGTCACTGACCAGCACAGGCGCGGAGACGGCGTTCCCATCGCGATCCAGCAGATGGAACCACGCCTCGTAGCTCTGCCCCAGGAAGTTCGTGTAGCACCAGCCGATCCTCGCCCCGTCCCAGGCCATCCCGGAGTTGTAGAGGTCCGGTGTCTTGCCGGCGCGATCGAGCTGTACGGGCCCATACAGCAGGTTCCCGTCATCGTCCACGCGCGCGCATCCGAGGTAGAGGGCACTGTCGAACCACGCCACGAACCACTCCCCTGGACCCGTGGAGACGATCTTGATCTCGCGCCCGTCGTTGCTCGGAATCTCGACCGCCTGTCCCACGAACGCTACGGCCATCACGGCGGCTCCGATGACTGACTTCCGTGCCATTGCTCCCCCTACCGATCCATACCGCCCGCTGCCACGTCGACGCCGTAGGCGAATGACGGGCCGAACGGAGTGAGGAACACGGGCTCGAGCCTGAGCGACGTCCCCGTGTAGGAAAACACGCGGATCCGCGTATCGGCGGCGGGATCCCATCCTGCGCCGGTCAGGAGATCGGCCCTGCCGTCGGGCGCGACGTCGGCGATCGCGAGCCTCGCGCCGTACATCGACGAGAACGCCTTGATCGCGTATCCGGGCAGGGCGACCACGGTGGCGTCGTCGCAGTTGAATCCGCGGCTCTGAGCGGGGATCGCCGGCCCGGGCCCCTCGCCACAGACGACCTCGTCGTACGCATCTCCCTCGACGTCGCCGCTGCGGACGTTGGCGCCGTACTGGGGGATCGTGAAGGCGTCGAAGTCGACCTTGCCCATCGCCCGGACCGGGGCGAGCCTGTAGTACCAACCCCGGATCAGCGGGGCGTAGTTCGGCCCGGGGCCTGGCGCCGTCAGGAGCTCCGCATACCCGTCGCCATCGACGTCTCCCGCCGCCACGCTGGCCCCGAAGCCCGGTGTCGCGTAGGCGAAGAAGCTGATGGCCGGGATGGGGATCACACTGGCCGCGTCGAAGCTCCACCCCCGGACGTGGGGGCCGAACACGACCCCGGCTCCTGGAGCGGTGAGGATCTCGTCGAAGGGGTCGCGATCGATGTCCCGCGCGGCGGCGTTCACGCCATGCTTGAGGGTGCCATAGGCGTAGAAGTTGATCTTCGAGATCGGACGGCCGATCTCGTCGAAGCCCCGGACCTGCGGTCCGAGGACCGGGCCTGGCCCAGGTCCCGTCACGATGTCGTCGGCTAGGTCCCCGAACAGATCTCCACCCTCGACGACGATGCCCCAGTGGCCCGCTGCGTAGGCATACAGATCGACGAATGTCGACCCCGAAGGCGCGACCGCCTTGAGACGGTTGCCGTTGGGATAGCCATGACCGAGCCCCGCGAGGTAGTCGAGGCGGCCGTGCACGGCGAGCGCGTAATCCTGGATGGCGGGACAACCGTCCGTCCCGGCGGCGGCAACCGTGAACGACGACGTCCCGTGCGCGGCTGGCGTCCCATCGAGGAGCCCGTCAGGATGGAGCGTCAGACCGGCGGGCAGCGCGCCGGCGAAGACGGAGTACGCGTAAGGAGCCGTTCCGCCGAAGGCCTGGATCTGCGCCGCGTACGGCAACCCCGCCGTCGCCTCGGGAAGCGTCGAGGGCGCTATCGTCATCCCGCAGGTGATCGCGAGCTGGAACGCCCCTGTCCCCACGCACCCGACCTGATCCGTCGCCGTGACGGTGAAGGAGTAGATCCCCCACTGCGTCGGCGTGCCTGACAGGTTCCCGTCGGAGTAGAGCCACATGTGGGACGGGAGCGCCCCACTGGTCTGTGCAAAGGAGTACGGCGGCGCGCCGCCGGAAGCGGAGAGTGTGACGTCGTAGGCCACCCCGACCGCGCCGGCAGGGAGAGCGGCCGGAGGGACGACCACGGTGCAATTGCTGGAGATGTCGATCGAGAGCCCCTGCGTGCCCGTGCACCCGTTGACGTCCGTCGCGGTGATCGAGAAGGAATAGCTTCCGACGTAGCTCGGCGTGCCCGAGAGCACGCCGCCAGTTGAGAGGTTGATCCCTGGCGGGAGCGCGCCGATCGTCACGGTGAACGCGTAGGGCGCAGTGCCACCACTCGCGCTCATCGTCTGTGCGTAGGGAGCGCCGACCGTACCGCCCGGGAGGGTCGCGGGCGCAACCGCCACCGCCGCACAGCCGGGGGGGGTTGTCGATCTGGAGGGTGTTGGACAAGGTCCAGACACCGCAGTACGTCGAGGTCGCGGTGACGGTGAAGTCGTACGTCCCCGCCGCCGTCGGGACTCCTTCGAGCCAGGCATCGTATCCGTACCCGTACGGCCCGCCGACGCGCAGGGACAACCCGGGAGGCGGGTTTCCCCCGAGCGACCACACGTAGACCATCCCGTCTCCGTAGTCGCTGTAGTACTCCTGGTAGAACGTCCCCGCGACTCCAGGCATGAGCGGCCCGTTGGCCGGGGTGGGGTAGTAGTGGCAGATCGTGTACTGCGCCCGGGCCCACGCGCCCGCAACGAGGACGATCGCGCAACCTAGCCGGACGCGCTTCTTGGACTCTCTCATGGCTCCCCCCGAGACCAATGATAGCGCCTTCCCTCGGCCGCGCGCGACGCTACAATTCTCGGGAGGAGCCATCGTCATGCGCCCGCTCACGATCGTCCTTCCGCTGTGCCTGGTCGCGCTTCCCGCCTTCGCGGACGACGCCAAGGTTTACACGAACAAGGATCTCCCTGCGCCGCCGAAGGCCGACGACGGAAAGGACGGGAAGAAGGTCGTGACCAACGACGACCTCGCAAAGTCCGAGGGCAACCTCACCTACACCGATCCCGCCGACGACACGAGCTACGAGGCCGACCTGCCCGCCGAGAGGAAAGACGATCGGGACGACGCGCGCGACCAGCGGATCGCCGAGCTCAAGGCACGCTACCAGGAGCTCCGCAAGCGGCAGGACGAGATCGAGGCCGAGCTCCCCGCCGTGCGCGAAGCGGCGTCGCGCGAGCTCGGCGAGGCCTTCATCCTCGTGAACGGGGTCCCGACGAAAGTGGTGACCGACGCGGTGAAGGACGGCCCGAACAGCATCCGCCTCGAGGAGCTCGAGCACGAGCTCGGGAAGATCCAGGCGGAAGTCGACGCCATCGAGCGCGAGGCGAAGCGGCGGTTCGGCCTTGGCCGCCCCGGGTTGATGCAAAAGTAGTGGCGCGCGGACGGACGCCCCCGTCGCTCCTCGGCCCCACGCGGATCGCGATCCCGCACGAGACCCCATCGTTTGCCTCGTCGCTCGAGGACATACGGGCCGGTCTCGCCTCCGACGCGATGACGCAGGTCCGCGTGGGCGCCACCCGCACGCTCGCTCTGCTCGCCGACACCTACCGCGTGCCGGCGCTCCAGGTCTCCGTCTTCGACCGCCCGCGCCCGAGCCTGCGCGGGCGACGCTTCTCCGGGGAGCTTCACGGCGACTACACGCCGCCCGGGAAGATCCGCATCTGGGCGCGCACGGCCAAGAAGGGCCAGCGCGTCGCCTTCCTGACGTTCCTCGACACGTTGCTTCACGAGTTCCTCCATCACTACGACCTCACCTACCTGAAGCTCCGCGACACCGTGCACTCGGAGAACTTCTACAAGAGGCTCGGCTCGCTTTGCGCGATGGTCAAGCGCGAGCTTCCGAAGCCGGCGCCCGATCCGGCGATCGCACCCTTCCGCGAGGCGCTGTCGTTCACCGAGGTCCGTGAAGCGATCGCCACGCAGCGCCCGGAGGCGCCGCTGCGTCCTCCGGAGAAGCGCCCCCGTCCAGCCGATCCCGTCCAGCCGCTGTTGCCGTTCTGACCGGCAGCGGGACCGGGCGAAGGACGAGCCCCCGCCTACGGCTCGGGGCGAGTCAGGCCGTGGGCCCGGATCAGATCGTTCAGGTGCGAGCGCGCGATGCCGATACGGCGAGCGGTCTCGCTCACGTTCCAGCCCGTCGCGGCGAGCGCCTCTCCGAGGTAGCGCGCCTGGAAGCGACGCAGCGCATCCTGGTACGAGAGCAGCGCATCCCCTTCTGGGGCATCGGCTCCCGAGAAGCGTTCCGGGAAGAGATGCCGCGGCTCGATCGCCGGCGCCCGCTCGCTTCGCGCCACCGCCCAGCCGCGCTGGATCGCATTGGCGAGCTGCCGGACGTTGCCGGGCCACTCGCTCTCGGAGAGCGCCACGCGAGCCGTGCGCGAGAGAGGGAGCGCCTCGCCGGGGCTCCCGAGCTGGCGCGCGACGTGGTCCGCGATCGCGCCGATGTCCTCGGATCGCTGGCGCAGCGGCGGGACGTGGATGGGCAGGACGTTGAGCCGGTAATAGAGGTCCTCGCGGAAGCGCTTGTCGCGCACCAGGTCCTCGAGCGACTGGTTGGTGGCGGCGACGACGCGCACGTCCGCCTTCACGGGGGTGGTCCCTCCGAGCCGGTAGTAGGCATGGCTCTGGAGGAACGTCAGGAGCTTGCCCTGCGCCGGCAAGGGGATCTCGCTCACGTCGTCGAGGAAGAGCGTTCCGCCGGACGCGGCCTCGATCTTCCCCGGAAGGCGCCGCGTCGCGGTGCTGTGCGCCCCCTTCTCCGCGCCGAAGAGCTCGCTCTCGAAGAGCGTCTCGGGGATTGCGGCGCAGTTCACCTCGACGAAGGGGCCCGATCGCCTGGGAGAGCTCTCGTGCAGCGCGCGCGCGAGCGCGGTCTTCCCCGTGCCGCTCTCGCCGGTGAGGAGGACGGCGACGGGGACCGGAGCGGCGACGAGCACCTGGCGGAAGACGTGGGCCATCGCCTGGCTCCTGCCCGCGAGGTCGCGCACCGAGAGCTCGGCACGGAGCTCCGCCGTGTGATCGATGCCCTCTTCCTTCCGCTCCCTGGCGAGGAGCCGATCGGCCTGGGGCGCGAGGTGGCGGGCGAACACCTCCGCGTAGCCTCGATCCGTCTCGGGGAACGGCCCGGGCTCGTCGCGTCCCTGGAGGTAGAGGACGCCGAGCGACGGCAGGGGCCCGATGGGCGCGCACAGCACCGCCCGGATCCGCTGCGCCTGGACGCTCGCGCGATCGCGGAAGCGCGGATCGTCGATCGCGCTCGCGGTGCTGATCGTGCGCCCCGTCGCCAGCGCCTCCGCGACGATCCCGGTCGAGATCTCGCGCCGCACGTCGGCGATCTCCGCGTCGGAGAAGCCGCTCGCGATCCAGAACGGCGCTCCGCCCGCACCTCCGGAGATCTCGAGGTAGCCCTTGCGCGCGCCGGTCACGGCCACGATCGACGCGAGCGCCTCCTCGAGGAACGGACGCAGGTCCTCGCGCGCCGCGAGGTCGAGGAGCTTCAGGAGTAGGTCGCGCTCCGCGCGGAGTTGCTCGAGCTCGCGACCCTCGTCGGCGTCCATGGACGGGGCAGGATGATAGCCGGTCGCGCCGCTTCCGGCGTGGCGCGTGGTCCGGCGGTAGACTTCGGAGGAACCCCATGGAGACGCCGCGCATCGGTCCCTACGAGATCCTGGACACGCTGGGGCGCGGGGGGATGGCCGTGGTGTCGCGAGCGCGCCACGTGGAGACGGGTGAGATCGTCGCGCTCAAGGCCGTCGATGTGCCGGAGCCGGCGCTGCTCCAGGGGCTGAGGCGCGAGATCCACGCTCTGGCATCGCTCCGCCATCCAGGCGTCGTGCGCATCGTCGACGAGGGAGTGGACGCGGGGCTGCCCTGGTACGCGATGGAGCTCTGCGACGGCAGGACGCTCCAGGCCTTCGCGGCGGCACGTCCCTGGCGCGAGGCGCTCCCGGCGCTGATCTCCCTCTGCGACACCCTGGCGTACGTCCACGGCGAGGGCATCGTGCACCGGGACCTCAAGCCGGCCAACGTCCTCGTGAGATCGGACGGGATGCCGGTTCTCCTCGACTTTGGCCTCGCATCCCGGTTCGGCGGCGCATCGAGCCGCGAGGCCCTCCAGATCGCGGGCGACACGATGGGCACCGCGGAATACCTCTCTCCGGAGCAGGCGCGCGGCGAGCAGGTCGACGCGCGGGCCGACCTCTACGCGCTCGGGTGCATCCTCCACGAGATCGTCACCGGCGCTCCACCGTTCCGTGGCGCGACGTTCGTCGAGGTCTTGCAGAAGCACCTCGCGGAAGCTCCCGAGCCCCCGTCGCGCCGCGTTCCCGAGATTCCCCCGGAGCTCGGCGAGCTCATCGGGAAGCTCCTCGCGAAGGACCCCGCCGACCGCGTCGGCCATGCCGACGACGTGGCGCGCGTCCTCTACGCGCTCGGGCCCACCGAGGTTCCGCGGCACGCGGTTGCGTCGAGCTACCTCTACCGCGCCGGCCTCTCGGGACGGCGGGAGTCGCTGGCCGCCGCGCGGACCGCGATCGAGCGCATGGAGCAGGGTCGCGGCGGGCTCGTGATCGTCGAAGGAGAGAGCGGCGTGGGGAAGACCCGCTTCCTCGCGGAGGTGTCACGGCTGGCGCGCCAGCGGGACGTCCGCGTCGTCGCGTGCGAGTGCCAGCCCCCGGCGGCCTTTCGCGCGGCGATGGAGCCCCTCGCAGCGCTCGCCGGGCTCTTCGACGTCCTCGCGGACCTCTGCCGATCGGCCCCTTCCCAGGATCGCGACGCCGTCGAGCGGATCCTGGGACGTGGCGCGAGGGTCCTTGCCGCGTACGCCCCGTCGCTCGCGTGCCTCCCCGCGCTCCGGAACGCGGAAGCCCCGCCGGACCTGCCGCCCCGCGAGGCGCGTCATCGCCTCTTCGCGGCCCTCTCGGACGCGCTCGCCGGGCTCGCGCAGGCGCACCCGCTCCTGCTGGTGATCGACGACCTCCAGTGGGCCGACGATCTCACTCTCGCGTTTCTCCAGTCGCCCGCGGCGCTCGCGCGATGGGCGTCGGAGCGCGTGCTCGTGGCCGGCGGGTCGAGGAGCGACGATGCGTCCGGGCGGACGGCACCGCTGCGATCGCTCCCAGGCGTCGATGGCATCGAGCTCTCGCGGCTCGACGCGCGCGGCGTCTCCCGGATGGCGGCCGACATGCTCGCCACGACCCCGCCGCCGGAGCTCGTCACGCTGCTCGCGCGTCACTCCGAGGGAAACCCTTTCTTCGTCGCCGAGTACCTGCGCGCCGCCGTCGCGAGCGGAATCCTCAAGCGCGACGAAAGCGGCCGCTGGCAGGCGGGGGCCGGCGACGGCGCGTTCGCGAGCCTCCCGATCCCCGGGTCGCTGCACGAGCTCGTGGCGTACCGCATCGCCGGTCTCGACCAGGATGCCCTCGTCGTATCCCAGGCTGCGGCGGTGCTGGGTCGCGAGTCGGACGAGCCCCTGCTCGCGAGCCTGGCGGCGCTGCCGGAGAAACGGACGATGGATGCGATCGCGCTCCTCGTCAAGCGCCACGTCCTCGAGCCGCGTGACGCGGGACGCCTCTCCTTCGTCCACGACAAGATCCGCGAGGTCGCCTACGACCAGATCGTCCCGGCCGCGCGCGTCGCACTCCACCGCCGCGCCGCGGACCTCGTCGAGGCACACCAGAACGCCGCCCACCGCCAGGGGGAGCTCGGCCACCATCGCGAGCGGGCCGGCGATCTCGCAGGTGCACGCACCGCCTACGTCCGCGCGGCGCGGCGCGCCACCGGCTCCCATGCCCTCGGCGATGCGCTCGAGCTCTACCACGCGGCCCTCGCTCTCTCGAGTCCGCCGGACGGGGACGTCGTGGCCCTCAGGACCGAGCTTGCCACCAAGGTCCTACGCCCGCGTGGCATGCTCCTGGAGGCACGCCGTCAGTGCGAGGAGGCGCTCGCGCAGGCGCGCGCCGGCGGCGACGGCGCGAGCATCGTCGCGAGCCTTCGCGCGCTCGCCACGATCCAGCTCCTGGCGGGTCGTCTCGACGCCGCCCTGGGCGCGCTCGAGGAGGCGCTCGGTCTCGCGGAAACGGACGGGGATCGGAGCGCCACCGGCCGCGTGCTCGACGGCCTCGGCAGCATCCACCGCCACCTCGGGTTCATGGAGCAGGCGGTGTCGCTCGCCGGGCGCGCCGTCACGACGCTCCGGGACTGCGACGACGCGGCCGGGCTCGGGAACGCCCTGGTCAACCTCGCGAACCTCCACCGCGATCAGGGACGCATCGATGCCGCCCGCGCGCTCTACGACGAGGCGCTCGCTCTCGCGCGCGCCACGCGGGATCGCAAGGCCGAAGGGCTCAACCTCGGCAACATCGCGGTCCTGTGCCAGGACGCCGGAAGGCTCGAGGAGGCGCGGGCGCGCTACGAGGAAGCGCTCGCGCTCTCCCGACAGATCGGAGATCGCTTCCTGGAGAGCACCTGGCTCGGGGCCCTCGCGGGCTGCGTCTGGGAATGCGCGCAGGGATCGCGCGCGCGGTCGCTCTACCTCCAGTCGCTCGAGATCGCACGGGAGGTCGGCGATCGGCGCACCGAGTCCGTGGCGCTCGGGAACCTCGGCGCGATCGACGAGGCGCTCGGCCATCTCGATGCCGCCGACGCGGAGCTCTCCTCCGCGCGGGAGATCGCCCGCGCCCTCGGAGACACGCCTCACGAGGGGATCCTGCTCGGGGCAGTGGCGCGGGTCGCCGAGGCGCGGGGCGACGCGACCGCGGCGCTACGCGACGGCGAGCGCGCGCTCGCGATCCTCCGCGAGACGGGCGACCTCAGGAACGTCGCATCGGCCCTCTCCGACCTCGCGTTCGCGCACATCGAGAGCGGCGCGCTGGTGAAGGCCCGGGAGCTCGAGATGGAGGCACGCGCCCTCCACCGCCAGCTTGGAAACACGCGCGCCGACGCGACGAGCGGCATCAACCTCGCCCGGATCGACGCGGCCGAGGGCAGCATCGACCGCGCCCGCGAAGAGCTCCGGCAGGCCGCGATCGCCGCCGCCGATGGCTGGGACCGTCTCGAGGAGGCGCGTGCTCTCTGCGAGCGCGGACTGGTGGAGCTCCTTGCCGGCGGCGAGGCGACGCGCCATCTCGTGGAGGCTCGACGCACCGCGACCGCGCTGGGCGTCGCCCCGGCGAGCCGGCTCGGGCGCGCGCTGGCGCGCCTCGAATCGAGCGTCCGCTCGGGCGGACGGGACGGACCGGCTGGTGTCCGGCCGGACGGCCACCCCTCTCCAGCCGCGCGAGCATTCGAGGGCGCTCGCGCTGGCACGGATCCCGCTCTCCTGGATCCCGCGCGGCGAGCCAGTGAATGACCCCATGAACGGTGCTTCGAAGGCTCCGCGGATCCTCCTTGCCATGGCTTCCCTCGTCCTCGCGCCGGCGACCGCGCGCGCAGGCGGGTGCGCCGCGATCACGCTCGCGCCGGCGAGCGTGCCCAACGGCACGATGGGAGTCCCCTACTCGCGGACGATCACCGCGAGCGGGGGCGCCGCGCCCTACACGTTCGCGGTCGTGGCGGGGTCGCTACCGCCCGGTCTCACGCTGGCACCGGCCGGCGTTCTATCGGGGATCCCCGCTGGCCCCGGGCTCTCGACGTTCACCGTGATGGCCACCGACGCCTCGGACTGCGAGGGGAGCCGCGTCTACAGCATCCTCGTGAACCAGCCCGGTTGCCCCGTCATCACGCTGGCGCCGCCCTCGATCCCGGGTGGTCCCGTGGGTACGGCCTACAACCAGAACGTGACCGCGAGCGGGGGCACGGCTCCGTACGTCTTCGCGCTCGCGGCGGGGACGTTGCCGCCGGGGATCACCCTGACGCCGGGCGGACTCCTCTCGGGCACGCTCGGCAACGCCGGCGTCTATCGTTTCGCCATCACGGCCACCGACTTCCAGGGCTGCATCGGAGCCCAGGGCTACGATCTCGTGATCACCGATCCCGTGGATCCCCTCACGGGCGAGGGGCTCGGCGCGCCCAACCCCAACCGGGTCCGCGTCCACGATGGCTCGGGAGCACCGACGAGCATCGACTTCCTCGCCTACGGCGCGGGACAGTGGGGCGTGAACGTCGCCTCGGGCGCGATCAAGGGCGTGCTCCACGCAGAGATCCTGACAGGACCCGGGCCCGGAACGGCATTCGGCCCGCAGGTGCGCGCGTTCCTGAACGACGGCACGGTCATCTCCAGCGTCAACTTCTACGCCTACGGGACGCTCAGGTACGGCGTCAACGTGGGGGCCGCCGACGTCGACGCGGACCACATCGCGGAGATCCTCACCGGTCCCGGACCTGGTGCCGTCTTCGGCCCGCACGTGCGCGGCTGGAACTACGACGGGATCTGGCCGTTGCCGATGGCGCGGATCGCGTTCTACGCCTACGCAACGCTGCGCTACGGAGTGAACGTCGGCGGCGGGGACGTCGACGGCGACCTCGTCGAGGAGATCCTCACCGGACCGGGCCCCGGCGTCATGTTCGGACCCCAGGTGCGCGGCTTCGACTACGACAACGTGGCCATCGACACGATGGGAGGTCGCGTCAACTTCCAGGCCTTCGCGACGCCTCAGTATGGCGTCAACCTCGCGCTCGGCGACGTCGACGCCGACGGCTTCGAGGAGATCGCCTGCAGTCCCGGCCCGGGTGCGAGCGCGAGCTTCCCGTCCCGGTTCGTCGGATTCGACTACGACGACGTCGCCATCGCCGCGCTCCCCGGCTATGACGTGACTCCGTTCGCGACGCTGTATGGCGGGCGCGTCGGGCTGGGAGACATCGACGCCGACGACGCGAGCGATCTCCTGGCGGCCGCGGGCCAGGACCCATCGGCCGATTCCACGGTCGCGCCTCTTGGCTATGCGTCCGGAACGCTCACGCCGTTGCCCGCGGGTTTCGTCGCCTTCCCGGGTTCGGCCTACGGTGTCAACATCGTGGGAGCGCTGCTCGGCTTCTGAGCGGCGCCGCGCGGAGACGAGAGGAGCGGCTCGACCACGTCGACCTCGACGCTACCGTCCGCCACCGGCGATGGAGCGACGGTGAGCTCGAGCTCGGCGCCGTCCACGAGACGTGGGATCTCCTCCTCGAGACGCACGACCTCGCCCCGCGCGCCCGCGGCGAGCGTGCGATCGATCGCGACGCCGCCCGATCCCTCCAGGCGAACGCGCAGCTCGGCCGCGCCCGGACCGCGCCTCAGGAGGCCGAGCTCGAGGCGGCTGCCGGGCTCCAGGCGCGGCAGCACGAACTTCACGTGACCCCGGCCGGAGCCAGGAGCCAGCGTGAACGCAATGCCGTGATGGGTTGCCGGCGCGATCTCGCGCAGCGCGGCGTCGAGCGTCGCAACCGCCGCGTCGCCGACGGCATCGCCGGGGCGCGGCGCGAGCGCCATCAGCTCCGCCACGCGGGTCTCCGGGAGGGTCACGACGTCGTGGACGGCCGCCGCGTGCTCGACCTCGCGCGCGCGCGGCAGCTCCGAGAGGAGATCGATGCCCTCCGGAGGCAGCGCGACCGGCGCGCCGGTTGCGACGAACACGCAGTAGGCGTGGGACGTGTAGAGGACGACCTTCGCGAGCCGGTAGCTCGCGAGGAGCTCGGGGCAGCTCGCCATGCGTGCGTCATAGGGCGACGCGCTCTGCACGCCGCGTAGCGCCAGGACGATCGCGGCGGGTCGCCGCGAGAGGACGTAGCGCAGATCGACGCGCCGGGCGTGCGGCCCCGGAAGGCGCGCGATGACGGTCCATGAGCCCCGCGGTGTCGAGGGTCGGCAGGCGGCTCGTGTAGGGAACGATGCCACAGTCGTTGATGGCGATGAGCGAGCCTCCGGGAGGTGCTGCGCGAGCCAGGTGCCGACCTCTCTCTGAGCCACGTCCTGCACCTCGGTGAGGAGCGCGAAGCGCCTGCCGATCCACGCGCGCGCGGCCGGGTCGCCGATCGCCGCCGGCACCAGCACCGATGCGACGGTCCTGCGCGCGCCGGCCGCCGCCGGCGATGCGATCGCGACGATCGGGATCAGGATAGCCACCGCCACGGAGGCCACGCCGCGGAACGCGCAGCACGCCGCCACGGCGAGGAGCGCGCTCGTGGCATGGAAGAACCGGAAGTCCGCCATGCGGTCGCCGCCGCTCTGGACGACGAAGAAGAGCGACGTCGCGACGAGCGCGAGCGGAACCCGCGCCGCTCTCCTCTTGATCCCGAGAGCGAGAACGCCGAGCCCGAGGAGCCATGCCGCCGTCAGCGCGCCGGAGCCGCGGGCGAACGACCCCGCGTATCGCAGCGCCGCGGCGCAACGCTCGGGCCCTGCCCAGACCTTCGCGTAGTAGGTGTTGGGCCAGACGTCGCCGTAATAGGAGAGGCGGAACGCGATCTGGAGGATCCAGGCCGACGACAGCGCCACGAACCGAGCCCCGGATCGCAAGCCCCGCGCGCTCGCGATGGCCACCGCCGCGGCGACGGCATACGCCGGGCCCTCCGGTCGCGTGATCCCGGCGATCCCGAAGAGGGCGATTGCCTTCCACGCCGGATCGCGGCCCGCCTCCAGATCCAAGCTGGCGAGCGCCGCGCCCCAGAGGAGGAGCGCGGTGAAGACGGGGGTCTCGAGGCCGCGGAACGCCCAGTTCGCGTGGGTCGCGGTGACGCCCACCGCGATCGCGGCGCCCACGCCTCGCCAGGGAGACGACCCGAGTCCCCGCGCCAGACCGGGCATCGCGAGGAGGCCCGCCACCGCGGCGGCGCCGCCGATGGCCTGGGCCGCCAGGAGCGTCGAGACGCCGAGGACCGGCGCCACCGCGAGGAGGAGCGTGTAGGAGAGGTTCGAGTAGCCCTCGACGCGCTCCCCTTCGTTGAAGCAGAGCCCCTTGCCCGCCGCGAGGTTCTCCGCATAGCGGAAGGTGATGAACGCATCGTCGACCATCACCTCGCCCTTGCGGAAGAACGCGACGGCAAGGAACGCGAGCGCCACCGCGGCGAGCGCCGCGCGGCGCCATGCCCGTTGCGGCGCCGTCGCCGGCGTCGGACTCACCCTCCGGCCTCGCGCTCGAACGCGAGCGCTCCCGACATCGCGAGCAGCGGCGCGAGCTGGAACGCCATCTCCCTGGCGCCGGTGGCCAGGAGCTCCTCGTGGGGCGCCCGGACGAGGAGCGAGCCGATCGATTCGGACACCCCGAGCACGAAGGCCATCGCAAGGGGAACCCATGCGTGCGATCGCACGATCCCGCCGCGGGCGGTGGCGGCGACGGCGGCAAAGGCGATCACGAGCGGTGTCCACCCGAGCGCGAGCTCGCGTCCCAGGTAGGAGATCGAACGCACGATCGCTTCCGGGACGCAAGAGGCGACGAGCGACGTCGTGACCGCGTTCGCCGGCTGGAACAGCAGGGAGAGCCGCCAGAAGCCGAAGAGACCGAACAGGGCGGACGATCCCAGCGCGAGGCCCACGATCCCCCGCCTCTTCCCGTGCGGCGACGAGCGCACGAGGAGCGCCGTCACGGTGACGGCGAGCAGGGCGACGGGCGTCGCCGCTGTCGCCGTCGCCGCGGATCGGCCCGCGGCGGGAGAGCTCGCGAAGAGGGCAGCCGCCACGAGCGCAGCGCGGCGGCCCACGGCGGAGCGTCCGAGCGCGACCACCGTCAGCACGACCGTGCCGGCGACTCCCGCGAATGGCCAGAGCCACTCCGACATCGGCCCGCCGCCAGCGCGCGCCAGGAGAACCAGGAGCGCCGCGAGGTAGGCGACCACGCCGCGCTCCGCGATGTCTCGTCTCGCCCGGCGAAGCGGATCGGCACGTCCCGCGATCGCCGCGCCGGGAAGGGCGGTCGCGGCGATGATGGCGGCGAGGGCGACGCCGGGAGACGCCCCGGGATCGGCATCGAGGAGCCGCGCCGCCTCCGCCGCGGCCATGGCGCACGCGCCCAGGATCGAGAGCACGAACGCATCGCGCCGGAACGCCGCGAGCGCGCCCGCAGGCGATCGCGCCGCAGCTCCGCGCAGCGTCTCCGCGACGGCCGCCCCGAGGGCCATCAACGCGAGAGGCAGCGCGCCATGCGCGAACGTGCCGGGCACGCGGACCCGGCACGACGCAACGTCGAGCGAGCTTGCTATCCCGCGACGGTGGAGCGAGACCTCGTCGATCGAGAAGCTCCCGGGCGCGGCCGTCACGTCGATCGCGAGGCCGTCGACGACGCAGTGAAACGCATCGGGGACCGGCGCTCCCGGGACGGCGCCGAGATCGAGCCAGAGGTCGTACGGCGCTCCCGCCGCCACGATGCCGGTGTCGAAGGGATAGAGCGCGATGGCGTGATCGGGCGCGGGAGGCTCGCCCCGGGGTCCCGACGCCTGCCTCTTCCCTCTCACGGAGCCGGTGATCGGCTCCATCCTGCCGTCGAGCCGGCGCATCCGGACGAGCAGGATAGGCGTCGCGCGGAGATCGAACGGTCCGCCCGCGAGCGCGAGCGACACGTCCCGCCCGCCACGGCCGCGATCGATCTGCAGCCCCCCGGAGACCCATCGTGCCTCGTACCCCCCCGTGACGATCGAGAGCGCGCTGCCGCCATCGCCATGCAGCGGGAAGGTCACCACGTCGCGCCCGCACGCCGCGAGCACGATCACGAGCGTGAAGGGCGCCAGGCGGCTTGGCCCCGCGAGGCGCGGCATCACAGTGGGGACACCGTCAGGCGAGAGCCCTCGGCAACGAGCGCGTCGAGCAGCGGCCGCGCGCCACAGAGCTCGTAGGCGGTGAGCACGCCCCGCGCCGTTGCGCCGTCGAAGAGAGCCATGGCCGCGACGACCGCGGGTAGCGCCGCCATCCGCTGCCCGAGCTCCGCCGTCAGCGCGGCGCGCCGCGCCGTGCCGTCCCAGAAGAAGAGCTCGGACATGACGGCCCCCACCGGCGTGCCTCCGCCGGCTCCGATGCGCCCGACGACCTCGAAGCACGCGGCCGTCCGCCGCCCCCAGCGAGGACCGAGCCGTGCCAGGAGCGCGAAGGTGCGGGAGGCGATTCCGAGCTCGAACCCGACCTTCACGGAGACGGCCTTCGTGCCGAGAACCTCGGGGAAGAGGTCGAGATCCGGGCTCTCGACGTCGTAGACCCACCGCGGGCCGAGCGGCTCCGGCAGGGGCACGCGCTCGGGGCTTCCGAAGACGTACCTCCCGCGCTCGGCGGTCTCGATCGGGCGGCCGAGGCTCTCGACCAGGGACGAGATCGCGCCGAGACCCTTGGGGTTCTGGTTGCCGATGAAGAGGGTCACGCGGGCCCGGGCGATCGCGGCGGCGACTCCGTCCTTCGCCACCGCGGCGAGAGCCCCCGAGATCCCCGGGAGGCTCGAGCAGCCGAAGACCGCCGCGACGCCCTGCTCCGCAAACGCCGCGGACCGCTCCCGCAGCCGCGCGACGTAGCGTCGATCGTCGGCGATGTCGACGTAGGCACATCTCGCCCGGAGGCACGCCTCGGGAAGGGTGAGATCGATCCGGCTGAACGGCCCGCCGCAGCTCACGGCGACGCCCTGACCGTCGAGGGCGGAGAGGACAGCAGCCGCATCCGAGAGATCGGAGCGCATGCCCTGGTGCCCGGCACCGAGCTCGCGCGCGAATGCCTCCGAGCGGCTTCGTCGCGGCCGGCGACCGTCACGACGACGTCCCCGGCGCGCGAGCTCGCGGCTGACGATCGAGCCGAGTGCCGTACCCGCCGAAGACGATCGCCCGGCGAACCGATTCCATCGCCCGTAGGATCGCACGCATGGTCGCCCTCGCGAGCGTTGGGAGCGTCACGGGCCTCGGCGACAGCCGCTTCGCCCGTTCCGCGTGGCCTGGCGCCGGTCGTCTGGGCGGCGCTCTGGCACCGCCTCGGCGACCTGCCCATCCAGGAGGTCGACGAACGGGTCTACCTCGACGTCTCCCGGAACATGCTCGAGCGCCACGACTGGCTCGACCCCTGGTACTTCGACGATCGCTACCCGGGCAAGCCGCCACTCCGCATGTGGACCGGAGCGGCCCTCTTCGCGCTCCTCGGGGAGTCCGAGTGGATCGTCCGGCTCCCGGACGCGGTCTGCGCGACGCTCGCGACGCTGCTCGTGTGGCGGCTCGCGCGGCGCCACACCGGAGGGCCGGCGACGATCGCCGCGCCGATCGTCTTCGCGACCGCCCCCTACCCGCTCTCGGTCCATGGCTACCGCCAGGGCATGACGGAGGCGATGCTCACGCTCCTGATGACCGCCGCCGTCGCGTGCTTCCTCGAGTCTAGGGAAGCGGCCGGGCGCCACCGGGCGGCTTGGACGATCGCCATCGGGGCGTGCATCGGCGCGGGGGCGATGACGAAATCCGTCGTCGCCTTCCTGGCCTACGCGCCGATGGCGGCGTTCGTGGTGTCGGGATGGCTCCTGCACCGGCGGGCAGCGGGGGCCCGCGCCAGGGAGGCGGTGTCGCGATCCGCGAGCGTCGCGGCGTGGCTTGCCGCCGTGGCGATCTCGATCCTCCCCTGGCTCGCCTACTACCTCTCGCAGGCCAACCTGGCAGGCGAAGTGCGGTTCAACCTCGTCGCCCGGGTGGGCGAGTGGCAGGAGCAGCACTCGCCGTGGCAGTACGCGATCTGGCTTCGCGAGGGATTCGGCGTGATGGGCTGGTTCCTGCTTCTCGCGCTCGCCGCGGCGGCCGCTGGAGCGATGAGCCGTCCCTTCGATCTCTGGCTCGTCCTCTGGTCCCTCGCGCTCACCGTCCCGTGGGCGCTCGCGAGGGTCAAGCATCCGTGGTACCAGTACCCCGCCTACCCGGCTTGGGCGCTGCTCCTGGCGCGCCTCTTCTTCCCGCCGGAGGTATGGAGCGTCGCGGGCGCGATGGGCCGGGGACGGCGGACCTTCGCGGCCGCCGGCTCCATCCTCTTCGTCATCCTGGCGTCGATCCTCGTGACCCAGGCGTTTCGATCGAGCAGCAACAACCCCCCCGTGCCCTTCCAGCAAGCCGCACGCTGGATCCGCACGCTGCGCGAGCCGGAGCGGACGATCGCGGTGCTCTGCCCACCTCAGATGGTGCTTCCCGACGAGCGCTACTACCTCGCGCGCGCCGGGGGCAAGGTCGTGTACGCCCCGACCACGGCAACGGTCCTGGGGCTCGCGATCGACGAGCCACGGCTGCTCGCCGTCGCCCAGGGAAAGCAGGCCCACCGGCTCGTGCGGGACCTCCTCGCCCTCGGCAAGGAGATCCGTGTCGCCGCGGCGCCCGTGCGCGGCCAGCGGCTGCGCGCCGGCATCGAGATCCCGGACCGCCTCCTCGTCGCGGTGGGCACGCCCCGCCCGGCGATCCGTTCACGATTCCCGGCGTCTTGTTCGGCGACAGGTTCGGCACGCTGGAGGTGGACAGCGAGGCATCCACGCGTGGACTGAGCGCCGGCAGCGGCTTGACGCTCGCACGTCCGGGCTGCGGATCGCTCACGTTCGTGATCAAGAGCTTCCACGATCCCGCCGGGTGCAGATCGCGGCGCCGGGCGCGGCGCCTCGCGAGACGATGGTCCCCCCGGGGGGCTCGAGATCCGCTCGATCTCGAGGTCCCCGTCCGGAGGCGCCTGCGAGATCGCCACGACCGACGCCTGCGCGTCGCCCGCGAGCATCGACCCCGCAAGCAAGGACAGGCGTTGCCTTGCCATCTCCGTCTACAACCCGGCGTTCATTCCGTCTCCTGACCGCTACAGTCAGCTCGATGACATCGTCCGATCGCCGGCCGAGGATCCTGTTGTTCGTCATCCTTGCGGCGTTCGCCGTGTCAAGCTCCCGCTGGCCAGCGTCCCCTACCACTGGGACGAGATGGGCTACGTCGCGACGATCAGTTACTACTACTACGAGACCGGGCTCTACCCGATCGCGCACCTCGAGACGCACGACGACCTCCTGAGGCGGCTCTCCGTCGACCCGGCCACCCGCCGCTCTTCTACCTCGCGGTCGCGGCGCTCTGGCGCCTTCACCGGTCCGGTGCCGTGGTGCCCCGGCTCCTCGCGCTCGCCCTCGCCCTCGTCGCGATCGCGAGCACCTCCGCGCTCGGCGCGCGCCTCCTCGACGCATCGCCGGCGTCGCCGCCGCGCTGGCCCTCGCCGCCAACCCGCTCTTCTTCGCCCAGAGCGGCACCGCGCACCTCGACCTCCCGCTCGCCGGGGCTCGCGGTGGCGAGCCCGCCGCGATCGCTCGGATCGCCTCGGGCCGTTCCTCGTGGCCGCCACCGCGATGATGCTCGTCAAGGCGCAGGCCGTCCTGCTCCAGCCCGCGATCACCGCGTACGTCGTCTTGCGCGCGAGGAGGCGCGCGGCGACGCGCGCGATCGCGGCGCGAGAGATCGCGGTGTGGCATGCGCCGGTCCTCGCGTGGCTCGTCTGGAAGGCGTGGTTCGTGCTCGACACGGGGACGCTCGTGACGCACAACGCCTACAACACACAGCCGCTGCGGAGCCTCGGCGCGCTCGCCCACGGCGCAGCCCGCAGCATCTACTTCGGGCTCGTGCAGCGAGGCACGTTCCTCTTCGCCGGAGCCGCGCTGCTGGCGCTGGCGGTCCTCGCGTGGCAGCGTCGTCTGAGAGGATCGGGGGCGGCGGAGATCGCGCTCTTGCTCGTGCTTCCCGTCGTCACCGTGCTTGCCGTGCAGACGCCGCTGCGGAACAACGGGGCTCGCTACTTCCTGGTGACGCTTCCGCTCGTCATCCTCCTCGGCGTCGGCGGCCTGCGCGCGCTCGGTGTCACTTCGGCGCGAGCGATCGCGATCGCGATCCTGCCGGCCATCACGTTCGAGGTGTGCGCCTGGTGGGGCACGGATCCGCTCCTTCGGATCGCGGAGGCCGCGGGGCTCGTGCGTGTCTCGAAGTACAAGGACCGCGGCGCGTACTGGAACGCGCGGCTCCGCGTGCGGATCGGTGACGACGACCTCGGCGAGCTCCCTCTCGGTACGGAGCTCCTCACCCGCGCCGGGGGCGGCGGCGGCGAAGCGCAGATTCCAGTCGCCCGCGAGCCGCGCGCGGAGATCGGAGCGCCGGTCGTGGTGACGGAGAGCGTGGGGGCGGAAGTGGCCGGTGAGGACTACACGTGGCCCGTCTTCGAAGGAAACCTGTCTCGCCTCCAGCGCTCCCCACCGCTGGGTCTCTGCGTGATAGCGACCGACTCTCGCGATGCGGGAGTGCCGGTCCCCGAGCCGGTCGCCGCCCAGAACGACAGCCACGAGAACACCCTCGACTACCTCGCCGTCGTGCGCCTCCACGGGGAAGCGATGCGCTGGATCGGGGAGCAGCGGCCCGGCGCGCGCGTCCTGGCCAACTGGCCCGGCGTCTTCGCGGCCCGCTACCCCTACCTCGGCTACGTCCCGCGCCCGCTGCCCGTGGTCTACCTCGCGCCGGTCGCCGCGACGGTGAAGCTCTCCGACTTCGACCTCCTCTACGCCTCCGAGGACGCGATGTTCCCGGACATGCAGAGCTCGGTCGTGCATCGCCTTGGCCTCCGCCCGGCGGCGCGCTTCGAGTCGACCGTCGGACGTGTGACGATCTACGAGGCCCCGCGCCGGTAGACTAGGTTCGAGATCGGCGATGGCAGCCTCGGCGTTCCGCCCGGCGGCGTTCCTTGGGATCCTCGCGATCGCGCGGGGAGCGTCGTCCTCTCCCTTCTGGCGGAGCGACGGTGCCGCGCCCGCGGCCCTGCTCGCACGCGCGGGCCATGCGATGACGTACGACAGCGCGAGGAAGCGTGTCGTCCTCTTCGGCGGATTCGGGGCGAGCTACATGAACGACACCTGGGAGCACGACGGCATCTCGTGGACGCTCCAGGCGCCGGGCCCGCCAGGCCTCACGCCGCGAGACTGTCCGGTGATGGCCTTCGACGCGGCCCGCGCCAAGGTGATCCTCTTCGGCGGGGACGACTCGATCGTCGAGTACAACGATACGTGGGAATACGACGCCGCGGGTTGGACGCCGGGTCCAGCGGCGCCACCCGGGCTCGCCGCGCCACAGTCTCGCCGCCGCCTTCGACTCCCCGCGCTCGCGGACAGTGATCTTCGGCGGGAAGGACTCGTCGGGACCCAGGAACGACACGTGGGAGATGGACGGCGTCGCGTGGCTCCCCGGACCCGCCGCGCCTCCGGGGCTGACGGCGCGCGACGCAATCTGCATGTCCTACGACGCCGCACGATCGAGGATCGTGATCTTCGGAGGTAACGACGGCACGACCCCGCTCGACGACACCTGGGAGTACGACGGCATCGCCTGGTCGCCCGGCGCTCCTCCACCGGCGGGCATGGTGCCGCGGTTCTGGCCCTCGATCGCCTACGACGCCGCGCGGGCGCTCTCCGTCACCTTCGGCGGCAAGACCGCGACCGGGTACGTCAACGACGCCTGGGAATACGACGGCACCGCCTGGGCCCCGGGCGCCACGGCGGGTCCGGCGCTCGACGCGCGGGAGAGCTTCGCAATGGCGGCCTTCCCCGAGGCGGGCGGTCTCATCCTGTTCGGCGGCTACGACGGCGCGGAGTCGAAGGCCGACACGTGGCTCTACCAGACGATCGCGATCGATCCTCCGGTGCTGCCGCGCGCCGTGATCGGCCGGCCCTACGCCATCACGCTCGCGGCAACTGGCGGATCTGCCCCTCGCGCCTTCGCGCTCACGGCGGGATCCCTTCCTGCCGGGCTCACGTTGTCTGCCGGCGGCGTCCTCTCGGGAACGCCTGCGATCGCATCGACCGCGACCTTCCTCGTACGGGCGAGCGACGGGGGCGGGAACGCGGGCTCGCGACGCTACGTGCTCGAGGTGACGCCCGTTCCCGACTACGTGACGGGCGAGGGGCTCGGACCCGGAAACGAGAACCGCGTCGCCGCCTACGACGAGACCGGGGCGCCGACCCCCGTCGACTTCCGCGCCTACTCGGCGGGGAGCTGGGGCGTCAACGTCTCGGGCGGCAACGTGGATCCCGACGCTCACGACGAGATCGTGACCGGGCCTGGACCCGGCGCCACGCTCGGACCCCACGTGCGCGGCTTCCGATTCGACGGATCGCCGATCTCCAAGGTCACCTTCTTCGCCTACGGCACGCTGCGTTACGGCGTCAACGCCGCCGCCGCGTCGATCGACACCGACCCCTTCGCGGAGGTCGTCACGGGTGCGGGACCGGGGCCCGTCTTCGGACCCCATGTCCGCGCGTTCACGTACGACGGGGTCGCCGTCGCGCCGATCCCCGGCGTCAGCTTCTTCGCCTACGCGACGCCGCGCTACGGCGTCAACGCGAGCGGCGGCGACATCGACGGCGACGCCTACGCGGAGATCGTCACCGGCGCGGGACCGTCCCCGGTCTTCGCGCCGCAGGTGCGCACCTGGGATTACGACGACGACGCCATCGCCGTCGGAGCATCGTTCCAGGCGTTCTTGCCGCCGCAGTTCGGCGTCAACGTCGCCGCGGGCGACTTCGATCGCGACGGCCTCGCGGAGCTCGCAGCCACGCCCGGCCCCGGGCCCGCACTCACCTCGCAGTTCGTCGGTTTCGACGTGGCCGGCGCCACCGTGACGGCGATGCCGGGCTTCGCCGTCACGCCGTTTGCGACGTACTACGGCGGGCGCGTCGGGAGCGGTGACGTCGACGGCAACTCGGACGTCGAGCTTCTGACCGGCGCGGGTCGTGATCCCGTGGCGACCTCGACGGTGCTCTCCTTCGCCTACTCGGGATCCGCGCTCGTACCCGCCGGCGCCAGCTTCACTCCGTTCCCGGGCGGCTACGGCGTGAACGCGTCCTCGGCTGCGCTCGGGTATTGATCGGCGGCTCTGCGCTCGGGATCGTGAGCACGGGATCACATGTTCGCCACAATGTCGTGCGTTGCGGTTTCGAATGCCGCGAAGGCAGATAGCTGGCGAAGTCGCTCGAAACTCTCGATCAGCTCCGCCACGCGCTCGATCCGCTCATCGATGTCCCGCTTGAATCGCTTCAGATGCCGCCCTCGCTTCTGCCCCGCAGTCTCGAGCGCTCGGCGGAGCGACGTCTTCGGATCCGGGAGCCCCTCGAGTGCCGCAGGCCGTGGAATCCCCAGGGCAACGCGGCCGTCGGGGTTCCTGCCGCGAGGCGGATCGCCCTCTCGTCAATCAGAAGCCATGCTTCCGTCATCCGGACGGGAACCACGGGCACCCATCGTGGGATCGCCGCCCTGTTCGAAGCCCTCTGGATCTCCGTGCACCGGCTTGCAAGGAAGCTTCACGTACGCGATCACGCTCGACGTCGAACGCTCGACTGCCGGTCGTGTTCCCGTGGTGAGCTCAACGTGCTCTCCGCTGGATACACGAGATCCGGGCTCCCGCATGGCCCCGGCGCCAGCGTCACTCCGTTTCCCGGGCGGCTACGGCGTCAACGTGTCCTCGGCCGCCCTGGGATACTGATCCTCCCCGCTGGCGAGATCGGCGATCTTGCCACCCAGCGCGCTGTCCGGTCCGGCGCCGAGCGTCCGCGCGATCTCCCTCGAGCGCGCGACGTGGTCGCGCGCGGAGCCTCCGCGGGCCTGCGCAAGACGCCCCTGCTCGCAGATCGTGAAGCCGAGATGGAGCTTCTGATCGAGGTCGACGAAGATGCGTTCCGCCTGGTCGAGGAGATCGCCGGCCTCGCCGTATGCGCCCTCCCGGCAGCGCTGCCCGCCGAGGTCGCGCAGCCATATCCCCTCGAACAGGCGGTCGCCTAGCTCGCGAGCGATCGCGAGCGCCGCAAGGCGCGCCGCACTCGCCTCCACGAGTTGCGCGGCGTCCTCCTGCAGAATCGCCTTGTTTCCGAGAACGATGCCCTCGAGCCGGCGATCTCCGACCCGGCGCGCGATGGCCGCGGCGCGATCGTGATCGCGCTCGGCGGCCACATCGCCCCGCTCCGCATTGGCGTGCACCGAGGTTCTGGGCGATGCCTTCCGTCCGCGGATCACGATCTTCCCGGAGGGATCGATGCTGCCCGCTCGAGAAGCTCGCAGCCCAGCGCCCGAGGTTGCCCTGCGTCGTCTCGAGGTTGCCAATGTTGGTCCAGCCGCGGCCTCGGCCCGGCGCGCGCCGCGCGACCGGTCCATGGCGAGCGCCTGTTCGTAGCGCTGGCGTCGAGTGTCGACCTGCCGCGTCCTGCTCTCGCTGCCGGGGACCCAGGCACGTCGCTGCGCGAAACCGCGTCGCCTCGCAGGCGCGGGCCGCCGGCCTCGAAGTGCGCTCGCGCCGCGGCCACCTCTCCCAGGAGGTCGAGGGCGTCCGCGAGGCGCCTCGCGCGCCCGCGATCGACGCTTCGGGAGCCGGATGAAGCGAAGGAGGTGCAGGGACGCCTCGAAGTGATGGCGCGCCTCGTCGATCCTCCCGAGCTCCATCACCGCGGAACCGAGCGACTCCGGCTGCGCTTGCGCGTGGAGCAGGGGATCGCCAAGCCCCGTGGCTTCGAAAGCGCCGCCGCCGCCTCGCCCTCCGCCTCCTGAGGGCGCCGCGGCGGAGCAACGCCTCGCCGGCCAGCTCGAGGCGCATGGTCGCACGCTCGCGCGCGTCGTCCTCGGAAGCGATGGCCGCGCAGTAGTGGCCTCCGCTCCCGCCCGCGCGTACCGCGCCACGGAGACCCGTCCACGGCCTCGTGGAAATTGGCGCGCGGCGCGACACTTCCTTCGCCCGCTCCCTCCCAGTGGCGGCCAAGCTCCTTCGTGGTCAGGACGCGGCGCGCCCCGCCCGCGGCCATGGCTGCCGCATTCCGCGATGCCGAGATCGATCCGCGCCAGGACCAAGCCGCTCGTACGCAACGTCTCGCAGCCGCCCGTGGACGAAGGCGGAATCCGTCGCGCCCCGATTCCTCGACGACCCTCCGGGCGCAGAGCTCTGCCCAGGCACCGAGGAGATCGTTCCAGTCGAGACCACGGCTGCGAGAATTCGGCATCTGCAATCGCGGCCGAGGCCGACGCGATGCCGCAGAGGTTCGACGCATCCTCCGAGCCCATCGAGGCGCGACGCGACGAGATCTTCGATCGCGCGGGGCACCGTAGAGCGGCGAGGGCCGCTTCGGTGACGGCCTCGCCGGCGCCGATCCAGTAGCGACCGGCGTCGTCACGCGTCAGGACGCCCCGATCGATCGCCGCGCGCATGCCGCCGAGGAAGAACGGAGTTCTCGAATACGCTTCCGCCGAGGACCCCAAGCGCCGGCGACCTCGCGAGCCCGAGCATCTCCCCCACGGAAGCACCACCTCGTCCTCCGTGAGCGGCGCCGAACCTCACCGCGCTCACCCCGCCGCCCCGGGCCAGCGCGCGGAGCCGACGGCGCCTCGTCCTCGCGGTACGTCAGGATCGAGGATCGGCGCCGGATCCATGCTCGAGCCGCCGGAGTGCTCGATCGCCCGACATGATGAGCGCATCCGCCCACTGCGCGTCCTCCACGATCAAGAGCACCAGCGTTTCGCGCGCCAGCGCCGCGATCGTCTCGCGAGCTATCCGCACGGCGCGCTCCTTCCGGCCGCTCCGGAAGCTCCTCCGGATCCGCGTGCCGGCCGATGCCCAGGAGGATCGCGGCGAGGGTGCGTAGGCTGCGAGGACCTTCGCGCGGCTCCCGGGCAAACGATCGACTCCGCCACCTCGTTCCTGAATTCGCTCCGCGAGTACGTCGAGACCAGCCCGGAACGGCGCCAGGAGCTCCGAGGTGCCGCGATCGCAACGCGCCACGAGTACGGCGATCCTCGCATCACCGGCGCCGCTCGCAGGGCTCCATCGCGACGCGCGTCTTGCCCATGCCATCTCCGACGCGAGCAGGGCGTTGCCCCGGCGCGGAGCTTCGAGCCGCGCGACGGCACCACACGGAGCTCTGCGCAGGGCATCGTCCAACCCGCAGGCGCCGGACGGTAGACGTACGCCCGTGGCCGCGGAGCGTCGTAGCCGACGTCCGCCGCGTCGAGCCGCCCGAGAGCGCGCGCCGTCGTCGGCGTAGGCGGGGCGATCGCGCGGCTCCTTCGAGAGAAGCGACAGCACGAGCGCGTCCAGAGCCGGGGGCACGCCGTCCACGAGCGCGGAGGGCGGCGCAGGCTCTCACGGCCTGGTGCTGGTGCAGCACCGCGATCGGTGCATCGCCGAGGAACTGGCAGCCTCGGCGATGAAGCTCGTAGGCGAGTACCCGAGCGCGTAGTCCGCCCGCGTCACGAGGTCTCGCGCGCCTGCTCCAGCGCCATGTAGGCCAGCGTCCCCGTGACCGACGGCCGACGTGGATCTCCCGCGCGTCTCCATGCAGGCGCCGAGATCCCGAAGTCGATCCCGGGTCGAGCGTACCGTCCGCCGTGACCATGACGTTGGACGGTTCCAGGTCCCGGTGGACGAACCCCTCGCCGTGAAGGTATCGCAAGGGAACGCAGAGACGTCGGATCAAGGTGAGCACGGCAGCGGAGAGCTCCTCCCGCGGCCGCCAGGTCGCGCGCGGCGTCCCCACGCCGTCCGCCGGCGCCGATCAGCGCGCGTGGCATCGGTCGGGCGAGCCGCTCCGTCGCGTCGGCCCTTCGCCGTCGGGCTCGGCTCGCAACCGAAGGCATCGACGTAGTCCGACAGCGTCGTCCCTTCGGCGAGCTCCATCACGTACACGGCATCTCCTCGAACAGTCCTGATCGACCCGCGGACGATCGGGATGGGAGAGCCGACGACGTCGCGATCTGGCGCGGATGGCGCCGCACCGTAACGGCGTCGTCTACCGCGACGCCCAGGCGCCGCGCGACGCGCGTCTATCCGCGATGCATCGCGCCAGACGACTCCCATGCCGCCGCGGCCGCCGCGCGAAGGATGCGATACGGACCGACCCTGGCGATGCGCTCGCCGTCACTTGGCGCCGCCCCCTCGGCGCCGCGATGGTGTGTGGAGAGCCGCCAGCACGGCCCTTTGCAGATGATCGACAGCAGGCGCGCCCCGCACGATCCTCTCGCCGCGCGCACGCCTCGATCGCGCGCTCGAGTCGGGAGATGCTGGAGCCGAGCCCGCTTCCGGGTCCGCTCCGATACGCGCGGCGATCGCCCGTGCCGTTCCCGCATGATCGCGCGCGTCCTGGCCCCGCTCGAGCGCGATCTCGCCGCGCACGCAGGCCGTGAGACCGACGAAGCGGCTCCTCGATCTCCTCGAGGACGCGCATCGCCGCGCCCGCGAGATCCGACGCGGCCTCCACATCACCTGCGAGCAGCAGCACCCCGCGAGGTCGCGGCCAGATGCCTTGAAGCGGCGGTCGCGATCTCGCGAGCGAGGCGGAGAGCTTCGTCGAACATCTCCACGCCTCGTCCACGCGCCCCTCGTCCAGACGTCCAGACGCGAGATTGCCGACGGCCAGCCACTCGCACCGTCGATCGTCCTGCGGCGCATGATCGCGCAGGGCACGCTCGTGATCTCCGTCGCAGCGCCGATCACCCCGAGGTGCCAGCAGAGGTTACCGAGTTGAGGAGAACGGCCCTCGCCGAGATCGCCGACGTCCCGGAACGTCCCGACAGCGTCCCTCGTAGAGACGGCGTGCATCGTCAAGGCGCCCTGGCTGGCGTGCAGCGCACCGAGATCCGAGCGCGTAGGCCGAGGCCGCCGCTGCCCATCTCGCGGTGGATCTCGATGCCCGCTCGAAGGCGAAGGCCGCGCGATCGACGCGCCCCTGGTTCTGCTCGTGCCGAGGTTGGCGAAGATGCGACCCTCGGTCGCGCGATCGCCCAGGTGCTCGGCGAGCGTCAACGCGTGCGTACTCTCGCGAGCAAGCTCCGCCATCGAGAGACTGCAGGACTGGACACCGAGGTCGACGTGGACGCGCAGCGCGGTCGCGCTCGAACGTGGACGAGAGAACGCCGAGCACGCTCCATGAGGTCCCGCGCCTCGCCGGGAGCGTCCCGTGGTCGACACGACGGTCCCGAGCGCGCCAAGCGCACGGCCCTCGAGCTCGAGTCCTCGGCGCGCGGCGCCTCCCCGCGCATCGAGGCCGCGTCGGCGGCACGCCCGCAGGCACTGCTCCTCGGCCTCCGCGAGCTCTTGAGCGTCGAGAGGACCCCGTATCCGAGCTCCTCCGATGCGCGCGCCGGCCGCGTCAGCATGGCTGGAAGCGCGCCTCCGCCGAAGGCGGAATGTCGAATACGCAGCCGAAGGAGCCGCGCCGACTCCGCGAGCGAGTAGCGCGAGCGGGCGTACTACGCCGCCTCGAGGTAGCAGCTCCGGCGCGGGCGCGTTCTCCGCACCCCTCCTGCCGTCCCAGCTCCACCGTCCCAGGCCGCGATGCCACGATCGCCTCGGCGGCGCGACGGTGATGCGCGCGCCGCAGCGTTGGATCGAGCGCCGCATACGCGAGCCCGACGAGGCGCTCCTCCAGGCGATGGAGACCGCCCCGGCACTCCTCCATCACCCCGCGAGCGCACAGCTCCGCCCCTCCTGGTGGAGAAGGTCGTCCGCCTCCATCGCGGGCGACGATGGACGGGTCGACCTCGCGGCAGGACTGGAGGATGCGCGCCGGCGACGGCGGCTGGACGGCGAGAGGGCATGGAGCCTCCGGGCGAGGAGGCCCTCGATCTCCACAGCACCGGCGGGCTCGGGCAATGCTCCTCAATTCGCCGCGACATCATCCCCGGCGCCAGCCTGCCAGTGACCGTCCGCATCTGGTGAAGGTGCGCCAGCGCCAGGGCCGCCCGCACGTACTCGCCGCGAAGAACAGATGCCCGCCGATCGTCGAGCAGGAGGACACCCACTTCTGGGTCCCGACGCGCGCGGAAGCGCCAGCATCTCCTTGCCGCGACGTCTCCGATGTCGTCGTCGGCCGCGCTTTCGAGGGCGAGCCTCCTCACCCCGGCCGCCGGGAAGGCGAGGAGCGGTTCCGGAGCCGTCTGGACGCATCGTCAACACGAAGAGCAGAGCCCTTGGCGAGCAGTGCTCCCGGACGCGCTCGAGGTAGTTGAGGGCGTCGGCCGTCAGCGGGTCCGCCCTGGGCGTCTCGTCGATCACCAAGGACCGGTTGCCCGAGCGCGACGAACGTGTCCCAGAGCGCAGCGAGGACGCGCTGCTTCCCGGCCTCCGGCAGCTCCGGCGGATGCGTGCCGGGACTGTCCGGGGAGATCGCGAAGCGCCGGATCGACGGCCGCCGGATCTTGCCGCGCCGTCCGGGAAACGATCGGCGTCGTCGCTGTTCCGGCACCGCTCCACGGACCGAGCCGATGGCGCCTCGGAGACCCCGCCGAGCGGCGACGCGCCATCGCGATCAGGATCCCGCGACACGAGGATCCCCTGAGCGGCCGCGCGCGCCGCCTCCATCGCGACGCGTCTTGCCGAGGCCGCTCTCGCCCTCGGAGACGACCATGCTCCACGACCGTCCCGCAGCGCGCCGGGATGCGGGCGTCGGGCTGCAACGCCATCCGCGGCGCGGCCGTGGAGCGAGGGTCGGTAGACGTGGGGGCGGGCCCGCACGGCCTGGTAGGTCAGGTCCCCCGCGCCGAGCCCCTTGAGCTCCCGCGCGACGTCGTCCGCGTAGCCGGGGCGATCGCGCGGATCGCCCGCGAGAAGCGAGAGGATGAGGGCATCGAGCCCGGGCGGCACGCCCGTCGCAAGCGACGACGGCGCCTCCGGAGCTCCCTGGAGCTTCTGGTGGAGGATGGAGGCGTCGCTCTCACCCCGGAACGGCGTCCGGCCCGTGACGAGCTCGTAGGCAATGCACCCGAAGGCGTAGAGATCCGCCCGCGCGTCGGGCGGGTCGCCGCGTACCTGCTCGGGCGCCATGTAGGCGGCCGTCCCCACGACCGGCGCGTCCACGTCGAGCACCTCGCGCGCGCCTCCTCCGGCACCCGCGATCCCGAAGTCGATCACGATCGGCGTCCCATCCGGTCTCACGACGACGTTCGACGGCTTGAGATCCCTGTGAACCAGACCCTCGCCGTGCAGGTAGCCGATTGGCGCGCAGAGCCTCGAGAGGAGCGTCAGCACGGCGACGAGCGCCCCGCCCGCGGCCTCGGGCTTGGGGCCCGGGACGACGTCGCCGGGAGCCTGCCCGCCCCCGAGCCATGCGTCCGCGCCGCTCAGCTGCTCGGTGGCGTCCGACCCGTCCGAGGGCCGCGAGGGCACGTCCCCGCTCATCAAGCCCACGACGTGATCGGCGAGCGTCGTCCCGCGCTGGAGCTCCATCGCGTACCAGGGCAGACCATCCACGAGCCCCTGGTCGACGATGCGCACGATGCCCGGATGGCGAAGCGTCGCGAGCGCCGCGATCTCACGCCGGATCGATCCGACCGTCGCCCCGTCTCCGACGCGCACCACCTTCAGCGCCACGCGCGCCGCGCTCCGCACGTCGAACGCCTCGTAGACGATCCCCATCCCTCCCTGCCCCAGCGGTCTCAGCACGCGGTAGGGCCCGATCTGACGCCTGCGGTCCACCACGAAGAGCGATGGTACGCGACCGCGATGTGCGCCGGCGTCGCATCGATCGCCGCGACGCCTGCCTTTCAGGCCGCCGCCGCGCGTGGTGTTCTCGCGACGATCGCGACCATCGCTAGCCGCGCGATTCCTGGAGCTCGACGCCGGCAATGCGACGGCCGGCCGCCTCGTCGCCGACATCCGCGGCGATCCCGTGCGCCTCGCCGCCGTCCGCACACCCGAGCCCCTACTTCGACCTCTCGACTCGGCGAAGCGATCCCATCCCGTCGCTCGAGCGCGTCGGTTCGCTCTGCGGCGGATGCCTCAGGCACTGGGTCACGTCAGATCCGGACCTCGAGACGTCTCCGTTCGCCTGCTCGAAGCGAGAGCTCGATCTGCTTCACCGATCCTGCGTGCTCGATCGTGAGCCGGACGAGGCCCGGCGGAAGGTAGTCGAGACGCACGAGGCCCTGAGTGTCGGTCGGGTGGGGACGATCGTCGCACCCGTGGCCTGGCCAGAGTGGCTCGACTGGCTCTGCCGTCACGGTGGCTCCGACCGCGGGGCGATCCCTACGCACGAAGACCTCCAGCACGGCCGATTTCTCGAGAGTGATGATCGGGAGCGTGCCGCTCGCGTCGACGACGACCCCGCTGCGCGATCCGCACGCCGAGACCTCCCTGGCGAACAGATCGTAGGTACCCGGCTCGAGATCGCCGAGAGAGTATCGGCCGTGGGCGTCGGTGGTGGCCCAGCTCTCGATGCGACCGTGCCGCCAGGCGAGTACGCTCGCATACTCTGCCGGACCACCGTCCGGCGTCACGACGCTGCCGGCCAGGGATACGGACGGCATCGGGTCCCGTGCGGCATCGCGCTCGCGCGTCGGCTCGGCATCGCGCGCACACCCGAGCGTGACATCGAAGGTCGCCTCGTCAGGGACGAGGATCGTCTCGTCGTCAACCTCCAGCAGCCCAGGCGGCACCCACGGCACCTCGAATCGTCCCTCGTCGTCGGTCTCGACGTGAACGAGGTCGCCGATGCGCACGTCGACGTGCGGTGACCCGGCGCCGTCGCAGATCAGACGCCCTCGAAGCAGCGTGCCCTCCCGCAGCTCGACCGGGACGTCGGTGATCGCGCCATCGACCGACGCCACGCTCTCCCGTCTCAGGTAGGTGCCACTCCCACGAGCCCAGCAAGGATCCCGGAGCGGCGAATCGCCGCCGCGGTCGCGGCGGTGGAGAACCTCCAGCGGGAGCTCTCCGGCCGGCACGTGGACGAACTCGAAGCTACCGTCGGCTTCCGTACGCTGGGACTCTCCTGCAAGCGACACGCGCGCATCCTGGACCGGAGCTCCATCTTCGGTGACCACTCCTCGGACGGTACTGCCCGCACGCAGAGTCAACCCGAGCAACGCATCTTGCCGACGCCCCGCCATCGGCTCGGTCAAGAGCAGCGGAGCGAAGTCCGGGTGCGTCACCTCGAGATACGGCGGCCGTGCGGCGGGGAGATCGAAGCGACCACCGCCATCGCTGTAAGCGACGACTCCTGCCAGACCGCAGATCGAAACCGTGGTCATGTGCCACCCAAACACCACCGGCATCACCTCCGCGGTGCCACGCGTCTCGACCCTTGCGCCCGCAACGGGGCGCCCCGCCGCATCGCGCGCGACCCCACGGAGACGCCGCGTCGGATCGAGCCGGACCTCCCGAACGATCGCGCTGCCTTCTCCGACAACAAGGTCGGTGATTCTTCGCACCTCGTAGCCGGGTGCCGAGGCGGCGAGCTCGTACAGCCCCGGCACAAGCAAGAACGAGAAGCGGCCGTTGTCGCAATGAACAGCGTGGCCGACCGCCGAGTCGAGACCACCGGAGGCGAGCAGACCAGAGACGTCGACGTCCGCACCGACGATCGGCTGAGAAGTCCGATCGTCGACGACAGCGCCTTCGAGCTGCCCGGTCCTCATGGACTTCACGTCGTCGTTGCCCGTGAGTGCCCTCGCGAGGGCGATCGTGATCGCGGAGCGCTCGCTTTCGATGATCGCGCGCTCACGCGGCTCGTAGCCTCTTGCTTCGACCTCGATGTGGACCTCGCCCGGCCGAAGTCCGGCCAGGTGGAACGAGCCGTCCGTTCCGGTCCTGGCGCACCGGCGACAGAGGTCGCACAAGAAACCGGACAGAGAGTCCGATACGCGCGCACCGGCAACCGGATTGCCATCGCCATCGATGACGGTCCCGGAGAGCTCGGCACCGCGCGCGAGGACGATCGACAGCTCCGCAACCCCGCCGCTTGGATGGACCGGCAAGGCGCGATAGCAAGACGGCACGTACTCCTGATGGGCCCTGCGACCATCGCTTGCGCGACATGCACGCAATGTGCCTCACGGCGCTACGGGACCGCTCACCTCCTCGGCATCGCCAACGTCGCCTGGGAGTGACACCGGCTGCCTCGGAAGAGGACACGACCGTGCCCGGCAGCCTTCGCGATCCGTGCCGGCTTGGCATAACGTGCCGCGCCCAGGCCGCCGCGCGTGCACCTCAACTCCTACGAGTTCCTGTTCGTCTTCCTGCCGATCGTGGTCGCGGGATTCCATCTCCTGAACGGGCGTGGGTGGTCGGAGGCCGCGAAGGGGTGGCTCCTCCTCGCGTCGATGGTGTTCTACGGCTACTGGAACGTCCGCTACCTACCGGTGATCCTCGGCAGCGGGACGCTGAACTACGCGATCGGCCGCGCGTTTCACCGGACTTCCGGCGCGAAGGGTACCGAGGCGCGACGCCGCTACGCGCTGCTCTGCGCCGGCGTCGCCGTGAACCTCGCGCTCCTCGCTTACTTCAAGTACCTCGACTTCATCGTCGACAACGTCAACGCCGTGGCGCGCACGCACATCGCGCGGCCGCACGTGCTGCTGCCGATGGGGATCAGCTTCTTCACCTTCACGCAGATCTCCTACATCGTCGACGCCTACCGCGGCACCGCGAAGCGCGCGAGCACGCTCGACTACTACCTCTTCGTGAGCTACTTCCCCCACATCATCGCGGGCCCCATCCTCCACCATCGCGAGATCATCCCGCAGTTCGAGACCATCAAGGAGAAGGTGTGCAGCTACCGGAACCTCTGCGTCGGTCTCTTCCTCATCTTCATCGGCCTCTTCAAGAAGGTCGTCCTCGCCGACTACTTCGTCGACTACGCCGACCAGGGGTACAACGTCGCGAAGTTCCTGACCTTCATCGACGCCTGGACGACGAGCCTCAGCTACTGCCTCTACGTCTACTTCGACTTCTCGGGCTACACCGACATGGCGCTGGGCGCGTCCCTGATGGTGAACATCCAGCTCCCCGCCAACTTCAACAGCCCCTACAAGGCGCTCAACATCCAGGACTACTGGCGCCGCTGGCACATGACCCTGGGACGCTTCCTGCGCGATTACGTCTACATCCCGCTCGGCGGCAGCCGCGGCAGCGAGCTCATGACGTTCCGCAACCTCGTCATCACGTTCGTCCTGTGCGGCCTCTGGCACGGCGCGGCCTGGGGATACGTCGCCTGGGGACTGATGCAGGGCGTCTGCATCGCGCTCCTGCGCCAGTGGCAGAAGCTGAAGATCCCGATCCCCTACCTCGTGAACGTCTTTCTCGCGTTCAACTTCTTCAACCTCTCCCACATCCCGTTCCGCTCGAACGGCTGGAAGGACATGCGCAAGGTGCTCGGGGGGATGATCGGCCTCGACGGGGTGATGCTCCCCGAGTTCTGGCAGGGCAGGCTCGGCGCGCTCGCGCGCGCCGGAGTCACGTTCGGCAACGTGGTCACGACGCGGTCGACGATCCTCATGACGATCCTCGGCCTCGTCATCGTGCTCTGCCTCGACAACTCCATGGAGATGGCGGCGCGCTTCAAGCCCACGGTCCGCACGTGGCTCCTTCTCGCGATCGCCGCGATCGGCGGGCTGGCCGGCATCGGCCGCGTTCGCGAGTTCCTCTACTTCATCTTCTGATGGAACGCGCGAGCAAGATCTTCTTCCACGCCTTCCTCGCCTTCCTGGGCGTCTTCATCCTGGTCAACTGGGTGACCTGGACGCGCGTGACCGAAACGCTCCTGACCGAGCACCACGGCTTCGCAGGCGACCTGACGCGGCTCGGGTACATCTGGGGATCGACCTGCCCCCGCGCGGCACAACGGGGACGACCTCCGCGCATCGAACGCCGACTGGCGCGGCGAAGGCTATCGACATCTGACGGTCGGCGTGAGCAACAGCAGCACATCCTGGGCAGCGGAAGGGCGCCGCTTCTACCAGGACTACCTCGCATGCGGTTCAGGGCGAGCGTGATGAACAGCTCTACAAGAACAAGCCCCCGCTCGACACCCTGTGGATCGCTCAACAGCGGCTACCTCGATCGCGTGAAGCCCAGGATCGTCTGGCTCGAGACCGGGCAGCGCGTCACCGTGCCCTGTACGGCCATCCGTCGATCCGTCGCAGGCTTCCGCTCGAGGACGTGGAGGGGCGTTTTACAGGGAGGCGCGCTACGTCAACCCGCTCCGCCAGTGAAGTTCATCAACAGCGGGAACCTCAGGTCTCCTGGCCAACCTCCTCTCCTGCAGTCTCTCCAGTCAGCGCGTTCGCCTCGCAGGTCTGCGCTCACGCGAGCGCTCGATCGCCCGATGTTCTCCGTGCCGAGCGGAACAGGAGGCTCCTCAACACCCTATTTCCACGAGGACCTCAAGTGCTGCCCTCGCGACGCCCGGCTCGGTGCAGACGGTGAGCAAGGCGATCAAGCCGCTCGCAGACCGGCTGGCCGGGCGGGGCGCGAAGAAGCTCGTCTTCATGCTCTCGGTCGACAAGTACGACCTCTACGAGCCCCTGATCATGAACAACCCTTACCCGAAGGCGCGGCTCTTCGAGGAGATGGCCGGGCTCGACCATCCGCTACGTACGCCGACACCAAGGAAGATCTGGCAGCCGATGATGTCGGCGGCGAGAAGGATGTCTTCTACGCGGACGACACGCACTGGAGCTGGAAGGCCTCGAGCGGCTCGCGGCGAGCGTCGCGCTACCGACTGAGATGGCGGGGACGAAGCCCGCCTCAAGGCGTCGACACGCCGTTGGCGGGACGAGGCCGCCCTGCGAAGAAGCTACCACCGTACTCGACCAGCTCCATGGTGGTCTCGCCGTTCACGGTTCCTTCCATCTTCGAGACCGAGACCGACTTGACCGCGCCGCCAGGGGCCAGGGCGGCTTCAGGCCTTCACGTGGGTCTTGACGCCGTTGGCCTCGGAGTCGATCTCCGTCCACTTGCACTTGAAGAGTCTTGCCCATCACCGTCACGTCTTCCTCGCCCTCCTTGGGCTTCGGCGCGTTGGGATCGACCTGACCGGTGACCGTGCTCGAGGGGATCTTCGCCGTGGCCTTGGTGGGAGCGGGCATGCCGGGGATCGTCGTCTCCGTCTCGATGGTGGCTTCGTCCCGCGTTGATGTCGACGAGCGTCTGCTCATCTCGGTGGTCGTCGTGGTCTTGTTGCCGGCAACCTCCATCGTGGACGTCGCCTTGAGCTTCGCGAACCGGGCTTTTGAGCTTGTAGCCCAGGGGTTTCTGGACCTCGGCGGTCTCATCTTGGGCGCCTCGGCAGGCGCGGCGGCCTCGGTCTTCGGGGCCTCGGCCGGGGTCGTCAAGCGTCGGTCTTGGGCCTCAGTTGGTCGTGCCGCGCCGCCGGGCGCCGGCTGGGTCGTATCGCGCCGCTCGGGCAGGCACACAGGAAAAGGGTCAGCAGGGACGCGAGCAGGGCTCGGTTCATCATGGCTCCTTCCGAGGTCCTGGTTTCTGTGAGGAAGGGACCTCCTCGCCGCGCGATGTCCAGGCGCGGGCCGGGAGCGTACAACGAACCTCCCGCCGCCGCTGGCCGGCCTTCAACATCGCCGCGAACCGCCAGAAACCCGAAGGCGTTGCCCCCATCGCGGCTCGCGCAAGATCGCCCTTCTGCTTCTGGGCGTCATCACCTCTGCAGGTTCTTCGCGCCGCTCGGTAGCGGCTTCGGCCTGCCCTACACGGCACTGGGACGAGCCAGCCATCGTGTTCCCGGCGATCCACATCATCCAGACGGGAGACTGGAACCCCCACTGCTTCAACTACCCGGGGTTCCTCTTCTACGCGAACGCCGCGATCGACGCCGCCCACTACGTCGTCCTCATGGGAGTGGGCCCCTGGTCGCCCGGGTACCTCGGTAGCCTCGATCGCATCGAGTGTCTCGGACGTTCCGGCAGCGCCTCGATCTCCCATCCCTCGTTCGTGGCGTGGAACCGGACCCTCACGGTCGTGCTCGGAACACTGTCGATCCCCGCAACCTACTTCCTCGGAGAGGCGGCGTTCGGCATCGTCGCCGGCCTGATCGGCGCCCTCGCGATCTCCTGCCTGTCGCTGCACGTCGCCCACTCGCGGTTCGTCACCACCGACGTGCCGATGGTCCTCTTCGTCATCCTCGCGGCACTGTTCTCCGTCAGGTACGCCACGTGCGGTCACGGCCGCGATCACGTGCTGGCTTGCGTCTTCGCGGGCATGGTCGTATCCACCAAGTACAGCGGCGCCCCGGTCCTTCTCTTGCCGGCCCTCGCCCTCGCGCGGAGGCCACGGTGGCGGCTGGCCCTCGTGCTCGCGATCGTCCCCGGCGCCGTGTTCGCCGCCTTCGATCCCTATGCGTTTCTCGACTTCGGTTCCTTCCTGCGAGGCGCGGGTTACGAGGTCCACCACTACAAGGTGCTCGGCCACGAGACCGCGGAGGTGTATCCGGGCTTCGCGCACCTCCGCCTCCAGGCACCGCAGCTCGTGGCGGAGATGTCCCCCTGGCTCTTCTACCCGGCGCTCGCCGGTGCCGTGCTCGCCCTCGCGCGCCTCCCGGCGGGGCCTTTGATGCTCGCGTTCCCGATCGTCGAGCTCGCCTTCATCTGCTCGCAGCGAGCGTCGTTCCACCGGAACTTCCTCGTTCTCTATCCATTCCTCGTCCTCTTCCTCGGCCACTTCGTCGGCGCCGGGAGCCGGCTCGCCGCGAGCAGCCTCCACCGCCGGCTGGGCGCACGCGCGCCGGCTGAGCCGAGGCTCCGCGCGATGCTCGTGCTCGCCGCCTTCTGCGTCGTGGGTCTGACCCAGGGCATCCCCTCGCTCCGGCGCTTGCGCCTGCCGCAGCCGGAGTCGCGGTCCCGCGCGGTGGCGCTCGTCAACGACCTCGCGCGGCGCGACGGGCGTCGAGACCTCCTCGTCGGCATCGCGAGCCACGTCGCGCTCCACCCGCTCGATCGGCGGCGCCTGGGTCCGTTCGAGGAGATCGATACCGCCGACATGCCCGCCGCCCTCGCACGCTGCGACTACCTGGTGGTGACGAAGATTGCGAGCCGGGATCGGCGCGGGAGGATACGGAGGCGGAACGCCCAGGTGGATCTGCTGGATCCCGCGTGGATTGCCGCCCGCATCGACGGGCCACCGGTGGCGCTCGACGAGCCGGTGAAGGACCCCAACGCCCACCGGCCGGCCGCTTCGATGCGCATCCGGGACGGCCTGGATCGAACGCGTGGCTTCCTCGATGGTGGCGCCTGGATGGGCGCCGTCGCGACGTGCGCATGGAGATGGACGTCCCCCATGGCGCGAGAAGCCTCGTCGTCGACACGCGGCGAGCACCGTGGCGACCGAATCCCCAGGCGATCGACCTGCGGGCGGCGATCGACGGCCGAAGAGCTCGTCTTGCGGACCGCGGATCTGCGCGCCTTGTCTTCGGCTGCCGGCGGGGATCGCGAGGGTCGAGCTCGGCCTCAGGTGGCGTTCCGGCCCCGCCATCACCTTCCCGGGCAACACCGACACGCGCAAGCTCGGGCTCGACGTGGAGGAGATCAGGATCGAGTAGCGGGCTCTCCGAGGCGCCCCCGGATCCACTCGCCGGCGAGCTTCGCGAACAGGCGATGCGTTGACGGGGTCGGCGTGACCCGGCACGCCGGGAAGATCGGAGCTCCTTCGGCCCCGCCGCGCGGTCGTGGAGCGCGGTCCTGGTTAGACGGCGGCACGAACCGATCGTCGGCGCCGTGAACGTAGAGCAGGGGAACGGCGATGCGCCCGATGCGCGACGCGCTCGGATAGAGGTCCGGCACGAGGATCGTGGGGACGTGCGGGAAGTGAATGGCTGCGAAATCCCGGATGCTCGTGAACGTGGACTGCAGGACGAGCGCGCGGGGTGGCGCCTCGACCAGGAGCTCGATGGCGATCGCGCACGCCGGCGGCTCTGCGCCACGACGCAGCTCGGGATCGGCGCCGTCCCGCGCGAGCAGCGCCGCGCGCGCCGCCCGGGCATCGGCGTAGGTGCCGCGCTCGCTCGGTTTCCCCGTCGAGGTGCCGTAGCCGCGGTAATCGATCGCCAGCACGTCGAGCCCTTCGCCGGAGAGAAGCGCGAGGAAGTGCGCGCGGTCCCGGGTTCGCGCCAGCACCGTGCGAAGATGAGCAGGTGCGCGACCGGCGGTCCAGGGCGCGCCCCGATCCGCCGCCAGCCGCTCGCCGTGTTCCCCGTGGCGTCGAGGCGGCTCGGGCGACGGGCGCTAGCTTGCCGCGGGCGTGTGCGCGATCGTGCGGCTCGGATCGAACAGGAAGGCCGTCGACGGCCACCAGACGCGCGAAGGGGCACGCCGCGGCGGCGCGCCAGCACGACGCGCCGAGCAAGAGCGCGCGGAGACGGCCCGCGGACCTCACGGCCCGTGAGGCGCAGGCGCCTCCTCGACAGGCGGCCCAGGCTTCCCGCCGGGATGCCGCCAGCGACCCTTCGACGTCCGGGTGGCACCAGTCGACGAAGTAGCGGCGGCTGCTCGGAAGCCGCCCCGAGGAGGAGCGGGACGTCGAGACGGGGGCGTTCTCCTCGAAGGCGACGGCGTGCGCGAGCGTGCGGTAGATGGCAACGGCGCGTGGAGCGTGACTTCGCTTCCATCACGTGTTCTTCTTCAGACGTCAGGGCGACGAAGACGATCTGCCCCGCTCTCGCGCACGATCGCCGCCATCGCGCGCAGGTTCGCGACGTAGCGGTCCGGCGCGCCACGCGCGCAGCGAGCCGCGCTGCGCCTCGATGCGCTCGCGCTTGGCGCCGACGATCGCGTCCCGCAGGCAGTAGAGATGGCTCCGGCGCCTTGCGCCGCGCAGGTCCGTCCGGCCGACAGGCGTCCCCGACGAGCTCGTCCGGGAAGGGCGTGGGCCAGTCGTCGTCGATGCCGAAGCCCACGAGAACGACGTCCGGCTTCAGCGAGCGGTCACCAGGCTGAGGCGGCCCTGCTCGGAGCTGTAGCCGTACGCCGGTGTTGATCACGAAGGCGGACGCGAGCCCAGGCGCGCGCGCGGCGATCTGCACGCCAGCACCGCGGATAGGTGTCGCGCGGACGCGCCACCCCGCTGTCACGGAGTCGCCGGCGCACAGAACCAGGGGACGCCCTGGGAGCTCCCGGCACCTCGTCGCTCCAGGCCGTCACGGTTGATCGTGTACCAGCACTGCGTTCTCCCAACCGTCGTGGGCGCGCGCCGGGCGAGCAGCTCCAGAGGTCGGGGTCCTGCCTCATCCACGGCGCGTTCGGGAACAGGACCCAGCGCCCCCGCAGCGCAGTCGGTCGTCACGACGGCCGAGCCGATCCCTTCTCGCGGCACGCCGAGGACCTGGAGCGCGATCTCGACGGCCCGGCAAGGAGGGCGTCGTGGAGAGAGCCGCCAGGATGAGGTTCCCTCTCCGGGGCGGTGGGAGCGTCATCGCGATCGTCCGCCGGGACGATAACCTAGCGGGATGAAGCGCCCAAGCTCCGTCATCCTTGCATGCTCGATCGTCGCGACCCGCGCGTCTGCCGGGACCGTCGGCGGCGCGATCTCGGTCGACGGCCCCGTCGAGCCGCCCGCGCCCCTCTCCATCACTCTCGACAAGGACACCTGCGGCACGGGCACGATGCCCGATCCCTCCCTCGTCGTGACCCCCGAGGGACGCGTCGCCAACGCGGTGGTGATGATCCTCGGGCCCCTCCAGGGAACGTGGAAGGAGACGGAGTGGAAGCTCGATCAGAAGAAGTGCGAGTTCGTGCCGCACATCGTCGTGATGCCGGTGGGAAAGAAGCTCGTCGTCGGCAACAGCGACGGCATCCTCCACAACTTCCACACGCTCTGCAAGGTGAACGCCGCAAGCAACGTCGCGCAGCCTCCGGCGGTCAAGAACCTCGAGCGCACGTGGGACAAGCCCGAGGCGTTCCGCGTCGAGTGCGACGTCCACTCGTGGATGAGCGCGTTCATCGTCGTCGCGGAGAACCCGTTCTACTACGTCACCGGAGCCGACGGCCTCTACCGCATCGACGACCTCCCCGACGGCAAGTACACGCTGGCGGTGGTCCACGAGAAGCTCGGCCGCGTCGAGAAGCCGATCGAGATCAAGGGGAACAAGAAGCCGCTGATCCTCGACGTGGCGCTCCCCGCGCCCCCCAGGTAGGGCGGGGATTGTCCCCGACCAGTTCGCGCACGACGCCGACGGCGCTCTTCGCCGGGATGGCCCTGGTTTCGTTCTCGCTCAACTCCATCCTCTGCCGCATGGCGCTCGGCCCGCGGTCCGTCGATGCCGCGACCTTCACGACGGTCCGCCTCGTGTCCGGCGCCGCGACCCTCTGGCTCCTCGCCGCCGCCGCGGGGCGGCGCAATCCGTGGCGCGATGGCACCTGGGCGGGCGCGGCGGCGCTCTTCTCCTATGCGATCGCGTTCTCTTACGCCTACCGGCGCCTTCCCGCCGGGACCGGCGCCTTGATCCTCTTCGCCTCGGTACAGATCACGATGATCGGGTGGGGCCTCCTGCGGGGCGAGCGGCCGCGCTCCATCGAGTGGGCGGGCTTCGTCATCGCGCTCGCCGGCTCCGTCGTGTTGACGCGGCCCGGACTCGCGGCGCCGCCGGCGGTCGCGGCCGCGCTGGGCGATCGCCGGAGCCTCGTGGGGCATCTACTCGCTCCTCGGTCGTAGAGCCCGAAGCCCCTCTCCACGCGACGGCTGGCAACTTCGCGCGCACCGTGCTCCTCTCGCCCTCGCGTCGAGCGCGGTGTTCCTCGCCGAGAAGCGCCTCTCGGCGCGCGGGTGCGCTCGCGGCGGCCTCCGGTTCGATCACCCGGCGTCGGCTACAGCTTCTGGTACGCCGCGCTTCCGGGTCTCACGGCGATGCGGGCCGCGATCCTCCAGCTCGCCGTCCTGATCTCGCCGCGGCGCTCGGGGTCCTGGTCCTGCAGGAGATGGCGACGCCGCGCCTGATCGGGTCAGGCGCGGCGATCCTGGGAGGCATCCTGCTCGCCATCCTCGGGCGAGCGCGGGCACGTTAGCTACTTCGAGGGCTGCGTTCCTCTGGAGCCGCGCCCTGGTCGGTCGCGGGAGCCGCGGCCGGCGCGGCGGCGGGCGTGACCTCGATCTTCTTCGTGGAGATCCACGGCGCGGTGTGGGTCGGCACTTCGACCGCCTCGAGGTTCCCGGACTCGGTGAGCGACACCGTGAAGGTGACCTGGGGCTGGCCATCACCGGGTGGAAGTAGGCGCGGGCGAGCTCGACGCCGCCTTCTGGAGCGCGACCCAGATCACGTGGTGGTCGTTGAGGGACGGATGGCGCGCTCCTCTCCGACCTCGACGACGTCGAACCACTCACCCGCGCCCACCTTGTCGGGGGCCGTGATCTTCGGCGTGTGCTTCGGCCTTTGTCGGTCTTGACCTTCAGGAAGCCTGTGGCCTGATTTGCTCGGTCTGGCTCTGGGCGAGCAGGGGGAACAGAAGAAGGCGACAGCAACGAGAGCAAGCAGCGATTTGCGAAGCATGCGTTCTCCTTGGCCGCTCCGCGGGACCGCGGGCAGCCGCGCAGAGTACGGCCGCCGCCATCCGCGTTCAAGGCGCCGCGCCGCCGTCGTCGCGTCCCGATGGGCCTTCGCCGCGAGGCGCTCCCAGAGCCTCATCGCGTCCTGGGTCAGCCTCCGGAACCCCCGCCGTCGCGCCTCCTCGACGATCGCGCGGAGCATGTCACGCGCGACTCCCGGGCTCGCAGCCGATAGCTCTGTGCAAGGGAAGAGCTGGAAATCTCGTTCTGGCCACTGCTGGCGGCCATCGCCACGGCCTCCTCGCACAGCGCGATACCGCCAGCGTCCGATGCCAGGGCGCGGCACTGCCCGAGCCCCCGCCAGCGCCTGATCTCTATCGCCCGCTGCCCCGTCGATCCCGCGATCTCGACGGCGCGGAGAGCCTGTCCTGGGCGCATCGCATCGTCCCATCGCATGCCGGACGGCTCCGAGGCAGAGCAGCGTGGTCGCCTCCTCGGCGGCGTTGCCCGAGGCGCGATGCTCGTCGAGGAGCCCGAGGAGATCGCCTCCGATCCCGCGAGGTCGCCCGCCTCGGCGCGCAGGCGCGCGCGCAGGGCCCTCACTGCCGCGACTCCCTGGGCATCGTCCGGGTGATGAAACCGCGCCTCGGCCTCCAGAACGAGAGCGGTGCCCGCCTCCACCTCGCCCTCGCTGGCCATGAAGCTGGCGAGGTTCGCGAGAGACGCGGCGATGCCCCACGCATCCCCTTCGTGCCGCTTGAGCGCGAGGGCGTCGAGGAACGTCCGAGCCGTCACGGGATCCCCCACGTCGGGAAGGAGCGTCGCGAGGTTCATGACCGCCGTCGACCTCGCCCTCCGATCGCCGATCTCCGTCGCCACGGTGAGCGCGGCCTCCATGCCGTCCCGGGCGTCGACGAGGCGGCCGAGGGAGAAGTGGCGCCGCGGTTGTTCAGCACGCGGACGCGGTTGTGCTTCTCACCAGGATTCATCACATGGGTGAGCGCGCGTTCCGTGCAGGCGAGCGCCTCCACGTGGCGCCCGGCGCGCGCCTCGATGGTCCCGAGCAGGAGCTGGCAGCTGGCGTGGAGCCGCGCCGAGACGGGATCGGGAACCGACGACGCCGCATCGATGGCGTCCAGCACGAGAGAGCGCGCGGCGTCCCGGCTGCCGCTCTCGTGCTCGACGATGGCGAGATCGAGCGTCGCACGTCCCCAGCTGACGCGATCGTGGGGGAACGCCGCCCGCAACTCCTCGAGGCGCGCCCGCGCCTCGGAGAACCTGCGCGTCAGCCGAAGGAGCGTCGCGGCCTGGGTGAGCGCTTCCTGCCTTCCTTCCCCATCTCCAGTGGCGAGGTAGGACTCGAAGAGGGCGAGCGCGAGCCGCAGGACCCCCCGGCGCCGCGCCTCGCGCGCGCGAGCGCGGATCTCGCGCGGCGCCACGTCCGGCGCGTCGTCCTCGTCCGGGGCTCCCGCCGGCCCCGGCAGGGCGATGCGAGTCAGCACGCCGGTCGGCTGCAGCCTCCCGCACAGCGCGGCAACGCTACCGTCGGTCGCCGGCCCCGCGAGAACCACGAGGAGAGGAATCGAGGGCAGCGACGGCGCCATCTGCTCGACGAGGGCGAGCGTGCCATCGTCGAGCTGGTGCGCGGCGCGCAGGACGAGCGCGAGCGGGCGTTCCCGACATCGTCCGAGAAGCCGGCGCCGGAACGACGCCAGCACGTCCTGCCGCGTCGGCGCGGCGGGGAGCTCGACGAGCGGACCGAGCGCCTGCGAGAGCGCGCCGTAGGCGACGGCCTCGCCGGTTCCCGACACGACGGCAACGCCGAAGCGATCGGCCTCCAGCGCGAGGGACGCGATCACCTCCTCGCGATCCTCGCGGCATCCTCCGGCGATCTCGAGGACGCCTCCCGATCCCGCCCGCAGCCTCGCGATCGCGACGAACCGTCCCGCGGGATGAACGCCCGAGGCGAGGAGATCGAGCGTCCGGCCCACCTCCGCCGCGCTCTGCGGCCGCTCCGCGGCGTCCTTCGCGAGCAGGCGCATCAGCAGGGCCTGGAAGGCCGGGCTGAGATCGGCGCGCCGGAGGCCTGCCGGCACCGCGACCCCGTGGATCAGCGCCGCAATCTGGCCCACCGGGCTCTCCGCCTCGTACGGAAGACGCCCCGTCGCCGCCTCGTACAGGACGATCCCGAGCGCGTGGAGGTCCGTCGGTGGACCGACCTCCTGGCCCAGGGCCTGCTCGGGTGCGAAATAGCCTGGCGTTCCCGCGTCGGCATCCGGCCCGTCGGCGAGGCTCCGGATGCGGGCGATGCCGAAGTCGAGCACGTGCACGCGCCCCGCGTCGTCGAGCAGGATGTTCTGCGGCTTCAGGTCGCAGTGGATGACGCCGCGCTCGTGGGTGTAGGCGAGGATGCCGGCGATCTCGCTGCCGAGCGCGATCGCCTCCGCCTCCGTCATCGGGCGATCGCGGAGCACCCGCTCCAGGCTCCGCCCCGCCACGTAGGATTGCGCCAGGTACCGCACGCCGCCGACCTCCCCCTGATCGAGGATCCGCGGAATGGCCGGATGGTCGAGGACCAGGGTCCCTTCGCGGACGAAGCGCTGGAGGGACTCCGACGATCCGCGCCGGAGGATCTTGAGCGCGACCTCGCCGAGGATCGGGTGGGTCGCCAGGAACACGGCGCCGAAGCCTCCGGCCCCGAGCGCGCGCACGACGCGGTAGGGGCCGAACGCATCGCCAGGCGCCACGGCGTGGGGCAACGGCGCGACCGATGCGTCCGCCGTCGGTGCGTTCGAGGGATCGATCGGGATCGTGCGATCGTCCACGCGCCCTTGTCTAGGTGGAGGGCTTCTCGCCCTGCGGCGGTTCTCCGGGCTTGTCGTCCTTCGCTCCGAGCTTCGGGAGCTTGCCCATGAGCTCTCCGAGGTTGACCCCCGTGAGCGACTCGACCACGGGCGGCAACGACGCGATGATCCGCGCGACGTCGCCCGGGATCTTCGACGCACCGAGCGCGTCGGTCGAGACGATCGCGATCTTCTCCACCTTCGACAGCGGCTCGCTGACCGCCTTCGCGATCTCCGGGAGGATGCCCGAGACCATCTGCACGACCGCCGCCTCGTTGTACTCGCGGAAGCTCCCCGCCTTCTTCTTCATCGCCTCGGCCTCGGCCTCGCCCTTCGCGCGGATGATCTCCGCCTCCGAGAGGCCGGTGGCCTTGATGACGTCGGCGTTGGCCTGGCCCTTGACGCGGCTCACCTCGGCCTCCGCGGTGCCCCTCGCCTTGCTGACGTCCGCCTCGGCGAACCCCTTGAGCTTGGTCGCCTCTCCGAGGCCCTTGGCCTCCGCCTCGTACTTGTAACGCTGCGCCTCCGCGGTCACCTCGATCTTGTACTTCTCCGCCTCGGCGGGCTTCTTGACCGATGCGTCCAGCTCGCGCTCGCGGCGCAGGATCTCCTTCTCCTGGACCTGGATCTCCATCTCCTTCTCGACGACGTGGACCTGCACCTCCTCCTTCTTCACGAGCTGCCCGGTCTTGTACTTGAGGTCGTACGACAGATCGGCCTCCGCGCGCTTCTGCTGGCTCTCGAGATCGTAGCCGCCTTCTGGATCTGATACGTCTTCCGCCTCGGCGATCTGGGTCTGGCCAGGATCTTGGCGGACTCCTCGCGCCGCTTCCGCCGCCTTGATGGCGTCGCGGTCCGCGAGCGCCTGCGCGTCGCGCTTCACCTCGGCGGTCCGCGGCTTTCCGAGCGCGTCGAGGTAGCCGTGCTGATCGCGGATGTTCCGGAGCGTGAAGCTCACGATCTGCAGGCCCATGTTCGCGAGATCCGAGGCGGCCACGTCCTGCACGTTCTGCGCGAACTGATCGCGGTTCTGGTAGATGTTCTCGACCGTCATCGTCCCGAGGATCGCCCGGAGATGACCCTCCACCGTCTGGAGCGCGATCCGCATGATCTCCTCCTGCCCCTTGGACAGGAACTGCTCCGAGGCGGTGCGGATGCTCTGGTCGTCGCCGCGCACCTTGATCTGCGCCACGCCGTCGACGATCACCGGAACGCCCTTCGCGGTGATCACCTCGGGCGTCTCGACGTCGAGGGTCAGGAGCTCGAGAGAGAGGATGTCCATCTTCTCGAGGAGCGGGATGACGAACGCGCCGCCGCCCTTGCGGATCCGGTAGCCCACCTTCTCCTTCGTGCCGTCCGGCCCGACGACGGTGTGCTTCATGCCCGAGATGATCATCACCTCGTTGGGCCCCACCTTCTTGTAGCGGGCGGCGATCGAGGTGAGCGTGAGCAGGAACACCGCCACGACGGACCCCGCCGCGATGAAGGGGATCAGTGCCTCGGTCATGTCGTTGCCTCCTTCACGGTAACCGGCGGGGAGAAGCCCCGCCCTGCGGAAGCGGCGGGCACGCGCCCGCCCCGAACCTAGAACGTCGCGATTCGAGTCACGTAGTGTGTCGATCCTGAGACCTTGTCGATACGCACCATCTCGCGGCGATCGATGGGATCGCCGATGAGAGATCGGGCCGGCGCGGTGAGGCGGCTTCCCTTGCACAGGTAGGCGATCTCGCCGAATCCACCCGCGGGGATCGGTGTGATGACCTCGGCTTCCTTTCCGACGATGGTCGCCATCTCCGCCTCGCTCGACGCCTGGGTGGAGGCGAAGAGCTTGTCCATGACCATGAAGACGCCGCCGCTCACCAGGAGGGCCATGCCGCTCGCCATCAGCATGCTGCCAACGCTCCCGAAGCCGAGGCCCCTGTTCGAGATGAACCCCGCGCCGCCGAAGACGGTGACGAACGACGCCAGGACGACTGGCGAGAGCCAGGAGAAGCCGCTCGACTCTCCGTGGCCATGCCCCTGGTCGTGGCCCAGGTCGTGAACGTGGCCGACGTCGTGGCCATGCCCGCCGAGTCCCAGGAACGACGTCGCGATGGCGTAAAAGAACCCGACCAGGAAGCAGGTCAGGAAAACCATCGAGAGCGTCATGCTGTTACCTCGTCAGGCCTTTGATCTCGTACGTAAGAAACTGCCCGTAGGTTTCCACGAGAAGCTTGCCGTCCTTCTCCGCGAGGTCGGACATCGCGCTCGGGACGTCGATCTTCTGTACCGTCGCGCCATTGCCCGCGTCGAGCACGTACAGGGCGTCCTTCTCGGCCGTGAACCCGTACCCCGTGATGATGTGCTTCCCGAGCGGAAGCATCGGACCGTTGCTGACCAGGGGTCCCGTCCGCCAGACGAGCTTCGCCGTGGCGGGGTCGATGCAAGCGACGTAAGCCGTCTCGCCCTTCAGGATCTTCGCGTAGCCGTTGATGCCGATGGAGAGGTAGAGACGGCCGTCCTGGTACTCGAAATCGAGCATCTCCAGCACGCCGGGAAACAGTCCCTCGACGTCGACCACCCACTCGGGCCGGTCCTTCGGCGGCTCCTTGCCGTCGATGGAGCGCACGACCTGGTAGATCACCTTGTAGGCGTGGTGCGTGTCGTACAGATCGATCGCCGGGACCTGGCTTTCCTTGTCATAGACCACGGTCACGCCGCGCCCGTCCCCGCGCAGGAACACCGGCTCGCCGAGGTCTGGATACCGCGGAGCGTGGGGCGCACCAACGCGCCTGTCCTGCGCCGCCGGGAGCCCGAACTTGTAGCGGAACTGCGGGTTCCCGATGTTGTCGATCTTCTTCTGCTCGACGAGCTTCAGGGACAGCGGCGCGCCCTCCTTGCCGAGTTGGTAGGCGCCGGTGCCGTGCGGATCGACGCGCTGGACCAGGAGGTTGACCCCCGCCGCTGCGAGGACCAGACCAAGAGCCATGGGGGGATCTTCTGATAGTTTGGCTTGCTCTCAAAGGAGCTCGCGGGGCGAACCCCACCTCGCGTTCGAGAGCATGCCATCACGCCCGGTCACCGCCGTCATCGCCCTGGGAGGGAACGCCTTCGTGCGCCCCGGCCAGAAGGGCACGATCGCCGAGCAGTTCGCGAACACCCGCGCGATCCTCACGGGCGTGGTCGAGCTGGTGAAGCGCGGCTACCAGATCGTGCTGACCCACGGCAACGGTCCCCAGATCGGCAACAGCCTGATCCGAAACGAGCTCGGCAAGGGCCTCGTTCCCGACATCCCGCTCGGCGTCCTGGTCGCGGACAGCGAGGGCGGCATCGGCTACATGGTAGAGCAGTCGCTCCTCAACAAGCTGCGGCGCGCAGGCATCCAGAGACCGGTGATCACGCTCCTCACGCAGGTGGTGATCGATCCCAGCGATCCGAGCCTGCGTAACCCCGAGAAGCCTGTCGGTCCCTTCTACACCGCCGAGCAGGCCGGCGAGCTGAGAGCGCGCGGCTATCCCGTGGTCGAGGACTCCGGCCGGGGCTACCGGCGCGTCGTCCCGTCACCCTACCCCCTCGAGATCGTCGAGAAGGACGCGATCCGGCTCCTGCTCGCATCGGGCTGCATCGTGATCGCGGCGGGTGGCGGAGGCATCCCGGTCATGATGGAGCCCGACAGCACGCTCGAGGGCGTGGACGCCGTGATCGACAAGGATCTCGCATCGATGGTGCTCGCACGCGACATCGGCGCGGACGTCCTCCTGATGCTCACCGCCGTCGATCGGGTGTACCTCGACTTCGGAAAGCCCGGGCAGCGCGGCATCGACGAGATCACGGTCGCCGAGGCCAAGGACTTCCTGGCCCAGGGGACGTTCCCCGCGGGCTCGATGGCGCCCAAGATCCGCGCGGGCGTGGAGTTCCTCGAGACGGGAGGGCGCATGGCATGCATCGGCCTCGGCGAGGAAGCGGAGCCGATCCTCGAAGGGAAGCGCGGCACGCGCATCGTCGCATGAGCGCGGCGCGTATCGCTGCCATCGTCCCCACCTACGAGGAACGGTCGAGCCTCCCGCGGCTCGTCGAGGACCTCCGCCGCGAGGGCATCGACGAGGTGATCGTGGCCGACGGCGACTCTCCCGACGGCACCGCAAGCGTCGCGCGATCCCTGGGCGCGAAGGTGGTCGTGACCACGCGCTGCCGCGGCGTCCAGCTCAACGCCGGCGCGGCGGAAGCGGGTGCGCCGCTGCTCCTGTTCCTGCACGCCGATTCGCGGCTGCCCGCGGGCGCCTCCGACGCGATCGCGGCCGCCCTCGCCCGGGAACGCGTGGTGCTCGGTGCCTTCGCGCTCGCGATCGATGCGACCCACGCGCCGTGGTGGACGCGACTCTCGCTCGGATTGGTGGGCGGCGGTGCCACCCTCCGCGCGCGGCTCCTCTCTCTGCCGTATGGCGATCAGGGGCTCTTCATGACCCGCGCCGCCTTCGACCGGCTGGGGGGCTTTCCGCCCATCGCCCGCTGCGAGGATCTCGATCTCGTGCTGGCGCGCGCCGCGCCGGGAAGATCGCGATCTTGCCGCTTCCGACGTCGGCGAGGCGCTGGAACCGCCACGGGACCTGGCGTACGAGCGCCTGCAACGTCCGGGACGCGCCCGGATTCGTGCCAGACTCCGCGCGACGGGAAAGGCCGGAACCGCGGCCATCCTGGACCCCGAGAACGTCGAGAGACGCGCACCATCATGAAGATCTCGGCCCGCAGCCATGACTCGGTCGTCATCCTGGATCTCGAGGGTAAGATCACGATGGGTCTGGGCGATCGCGAGCTCCGGCAGTCGATCGACAAGCTCATCGTTGAGGGACGGCACGACGTGCTCCTCAACTTCTCGGGCGTGACCTACATCGACAGCTCGGGGGTCTCGGAGCTCGTCCAGAGCTTCAAGGCGCTCAGGAACCTCGGCGGCCACCTCAAGATCGAGAACCTCTCGAACAAGGTCTACAGCACGCTGCAGATCGCCAAGCTCCTTCCCATCTTCGAGATCTTCGACAACGAGGGCGCCGCGCTGGGGAGCTTCAAGGGACACGCCGTCCGGTGAGGCGCGTCTAGCTCCAGAGCCGTGCCGGCGGTCGCCTGCCCCTCGCGCACGGACTTCGTGGTGATCGGAAGCGGCATCGCCGGCCTGCGCGCCGCCATCGCGCTCTCGCGCGCCGGAAGCGTGTGGCTCCTGACCAAGGACCGCCCGGAGATGAGCAACACCGAGCACGCCCAGGGAGGGATCGCCGTCGCGCTCTCCGAGGAGGACCAGGTCCGCATCCACTACGACGACACGCTCAAGGCGGGCGACGGCCTGTGCGATCCGCGCGCCGTGCGGACGCTGGTCTCGGAGGGGCCTTTCCACATCCGGCAGCTCATCCGCTGGGGAGCCGCGTTCGATCGCGAGGGCATCCAGCTTTCGTTCACGCGCGAGGCGGCGCACAGCCGCCGCCGCATCCTGCACGCGGGCGGCGATTCGACGGGCAAGGAGATCGTGCGGGCGCTGTTGCAGAAGGCGCGGGCGACGGGACGCGTCCACTTCTACCCGTTCGCCTACACCGTCGACCTCATCGCCCAGAGCGATCGCGTCGTCGGGGTCGTGTACCTCGACGAGCGACGTGGCCGCCTGGCGACGCTCGCCGCGCGCGCGATCGTCCTGGCCACGGGCGGAGCCGGGTGCCTCTACCGCGAGACGACCAACCCGCCCGTCGCCACGGGCGACGGCATGGCGATCGCCGCGCGCGCCGGCGCGGTGATGGCGGACCTCGAGCTCGTGCAGTTCCATCCCACGTCGCTGTTCCGCCCGGGCGTGCCACGGTTCCTCCTCTCGGAGGCCTGCCGGGGCGAGGGCGGCTATCTCCTGAACGCCTCGATGCGCCGCTTCATGCACCGCTACCATCCCGCGAAGGAGCTCGCGCCGCGCGACGTCGTGAGCCGCGCCATCGTCGCCGAGCTCGAGCGCACCGGAACGGAGCACGTCTACCTCGACCTCCGCCACCTCGGAGCCGACTTCGTACGGAAGCGCTTCCCGCAGATCACCCGCACGTGCCTGGCCTTCGGCGTCGACGTGACGCGCGATCCGATCCCGGTCCACCCCGCCGCCCACTACTTCATGGGGGGCGTCGCCACCGACACCGACGGCCGCACGTCCGTCGCCGGCCTCTACGCCGCCGGCGAGGTCGCCTGCACGGGAGTCCACGGCGCCAACCGCCTCGCGAGCAACTCCCTTCTCGAGGGGCTCGTCTTCGGAGCCCGCGCCGGGCGGGTGGCGCGGCACGAGTCGGGACCGGCGCCGCGAGCGTTGCCGCTCCCGCCGCTCCCCTTCGGCGGCGGCGACGCGCCTCCCCGGGCCACGTTGAAGACGCCCGCCGTACGGCGCCGGCTGCGCGAGGTCCTGTGGGACCACGCCGGCATCGTGCGCGACGCAGCGGGCCTCGGCCTGGCGCGTGACGAGATCGCGAGCCTGCGCGATCGCTTCCGCCCGCGGACGCTCGCGCGCACGTCGGTCGAGGCGCTCGACATGCTCGATCTCGCGCGCCTGGTCGTCGACGCCGCCATCGCGCGCAAGGAGAGCCGCGGGGGCCACTACCGCTCCGACTTCCCCACGAGAGACGACGCTCGCTTCCGCAAGCACTCGTTCCAGTCGCTCGGCCAGCCGCTCGCGTTCGCGTGGCCGCTCGCGAAGGGACTGCGGGACGACCGCTGACCCCGAGGCCCGACTCGTCTATCATCGCGATCGTGGGGATCGTCGCGAAGAACCTGACCGTCGCGGGACGCAAGTGCCGCCGGCCCGCTGCCGCGTTCCAGGTCGGGATGCGATAGCGTCGGGACCCCGTGGCAACAGACCTCACCAAGTCATCCATCTTCCGAGGCCTCACCCAGGCGCAGGTCGACGCCATCCTCGCCCTGGGCTCGGCGCGCAAGTACCGGAAGGGCGATCGCATCTTCTCCGAGGACTCGCTCGGCGAGGAGCTTCACATCCTCACGAAGGGGCGGGTCGACGTGCTGATGAAGCTCATGAGCGACGAGCAGCGCCTGGCGACGCACGCGCCCGGCGACTCGTTCGGCGAATTCGCCGCCATGGACTGCTCGCGCCGCTCGGCGTCCTGCCTCGCCGCCACGGACGTCGAGGTGATCGCGATTCCGGGCAAGGCTTTCTACGAGCACCTCGAGAGCGCTCCCGAGACGGGCTACGTCGTGATGCGCAACCTCTGCCTCGTGCTCACGGAGCGGCTCAAGAACGCGAACCTCCAGTGGCGCAACGCCATCTACTGGGGATGACCGCCTTGAGCGAAGGACCCGTCTCGATCACGCGCGTGCGATCCGCGCCTCGACGATCGCGCGAAGCTCGCTCGCCAGCAACGTCTCCGCGAGGCGGCGCCCGAGGGTCGCCCGATCCGCGAGGCGTTGCGACAGCGCGGCCGAGATGAACGACAGGTCCTTCTCGCGCCCAGCAACGGCCTTCGCAATCAGCAAGTCGTGGACCTCGAGACACCACCCCGTCGCGCCGCGGGTGTTCTCGTTTCTGATCGGGACGAGCCGCTCCTTCCAGCCCGCCGGCAGGGTCGAGGTCTCCTCTCCGACGCCGTGAGCGTAGTAGCCGAAGGCGCGATGGAACGGCGAGAGCTCGCCGATCGAACCGTCGATCAGCTCCCAGGCCTCCGGCTTGTTCCTCGGATAGACGTCGGCCGCCATCGACTCCAGAAGCTCGGCGGGGGCATCGGGGAACTGGCCGAGGATCGACTGGCTCCCGACGACGACGATGTCGTCGTCCTCGGCGATGTTCGCGCTCGCGCGGATCACGTGCTCGAGCTGCTGGCGGTTCATGCCCGCGGCTCCGCGCCCTCGGCCTCGAATCGCCGGCGAACGTCGTCCCACACCCGCCAGCGCGTCCGGGATCGATGACGCCCGCAAAGGGCGTCGACTGCCGCACCGCGCGAGCATGCTCGCCAGGATCCACGAGGAACGCGCACAGCAGGTCGATCGGAAGCGCGAGAACGCGAAGCCACTCCAGGGCATAGGCAGGGTGGATCGATCCCTTCTCTTGCCAGTCCTCGATCCGCTGCCGCGCCATCGCGATCAGCGCCGGATCCGCGCGCAGGCGCTCGCCCACCAGACCGTGGATCGCGATGCGCGCCGCCTGCGAGGCGATGCAGTTCATGGCGCCATGATAGCCGCGGCGGGGGGACGAGCCTCCGGCTAGCGCGGGGGCCCGCAATCGGGCGAGATCAAGGCATCGGCGATCGCTTCCGCCAGGGCGTGGGCCAGCATGTCGAGACCTTCCTGCGGTCGGGTGCACGACGTCCCCGGGGACACAGACCGATGCAAAGGGGTTTGCGTCGACCTGCTCGACGGGCGCGATCGTGAGCCCTTCGCCCGCAACCACGCGATGGAAGACGGACCACGTCGGCGGCGCGGGGAACCCGGGAAGATCCGCGTCGCCCCAGACCCCTTGCGGGCCGTTCCCCACCAGCGTGAAGTCGACCGTGGCGGGCGCTGTCGTCGCGGAAAGCGGAACGCGGATGCTGAAGACGCCATCGGCGGCGATCTCGTCCCCGTCCTCGCCGTCGTCATGGAGCAGCAGCTTGCCGGGGACGAGTGCTCCGAGCTCCGGGAGCTCTCCCACCAGGGACGGAGGACGGCCATCCCCCGACAGGGCGCGCACGAGAAGCGCGCGCTCCGGCGCCGGCTGGGTTCCCGCCCCGGCGAGACCGGACGGCACCGGCGGATGCACGGCCCGCGGACCTAGGACGTCGCGCAGGTGGATCAGCGGGATCCTCTGGTTCGCCGCCACGACCTCGAGCACGTCGCTCGCGTACCAGTTCGGAAGGTCGAGATCGCAGAGCACGGGGAGCGCGCCGATCGCGCGTCCGCACCACCATGGTGAAGACGTTGTAGCGAAGCTCCCCGCTTGGGAGCGGCGACCACCGCGAGCGCGAGGGGCGCGCGCGACCATGGGCGCGAGGAGCCCTGAGAGGCCGCGGAAGAGCGCGCTCCCGAGAGCACCCGTCTCGCCCGGCGACGACGGGCGCGGTGCGCTTGCCCTCGCGAAACCACATCGAGTCGTTGAAGCCATAGCCGATCACCACCACGTCGGGCGCGAGCGGGGCGCGAGCACCTGACTCACCTGGACTCCCTTGTTGCTCGTCATTCCCGGGAAGCCGAAGTTGAGCGCCTCCACCGGGCCTCCGAGCTTGCGCGAGAGCAAGGCCTCGAGACGGCGCGGGTAGCTCTCGCTCTCGTCCACGCACCAGCCGAACGTCACGGAGTCGCCGAGGCACGCCACGCGCAGCCCTCGCTTCTCGGCCGCCACCTCCGGGCCGCGCATCCCGAGCGCGTTCGTCGTCACCTCCCCGTGACAGCCCCCCTGGAACGCGCGCATGTCGACGCGCGCGTGCGGCCGCATCATGATGCTCCCGCCGTCATAGAGGGCCTCGTGCGCGAGCGCGTGAACGTGCTGCAGCGATGCCGCGCTCGACTCCGGGACCACGCAGCGCGCGCCGATCTCGAGCATCGCCATCAGGGCCAGGGGCGAGAGCGCGAGGAAGACCGGGAAGAGGCGCCGCGTCCGGGACGTCATCGTGGCTCGATGCCCACGCGAGCATAGTGCCATCGGCCTCCCCGGCGAGCCACCCGGAGGCGCACGAGAGAATCGGCCCCCGCTCCCCGTGCGTCCGTCCACGACCGTCCGCACGGGAAGCGAGAGCACTGGACGCGGTCAGAAGCTGAGTCGCATGCCGAGCTGGAAGCGGCGGCCGAAGCGCTTGGTCTCTGTCTTGTTGATGGTGCCCAGGCCATCCACCGCCTGGAGCGCCGTCGTGTCGACGACGGCCTGGTTGTTGAGGACGTTGAAGGCGTCGCCGAACAGGCCGACGGTCACGCCCTTCCAGACGAAGTCCTTCTCGCCACGCAGGTTCAGATCGAAGTAGCTGTCGTTGCGCTGCCCGTTGCGCTTGCCCACGAAGACGCCGGGTGCGCCGGTCGGCACCTCGCCGGGATCGGGAACCCCGTTGCCGTTCAGGTCGTCGAACGCCTTGCCGGTGACCGAGTAGGGCGTGCCCGTTGCGTAGCGCGCCGACGCCGACACGATGAAGTCCAGTGGCAGGAAGTACGTGCCGTCGACCTTCACCACGTGGCGCTGGTCGTACGACAGGTAGGAGAACTCGGCGTCCTTCTGGCGCGGGTCGTCGCCCTCCGCTGTCCCCGCCCACTCGCCGTCGCCCTCGGCGATGGAGTAGGTGTAGCTGCCGAGGAGCTGCCAGTTGTCCTGGAGGCGCTTGCGCACGGTCAGCTCGACGCCGCGATAGCGCGAGCTGTCGTTGTTGCCCAGGACGAACACCGGTTTCGTGAAGTTCGGATTGCGCCGGACGCGCGTCTCCGCGATCCCGTCGCCGTCCCCGTCGACGAAGGAGGAGCCCCGATCGACGTCCTGGAGGATGCCGTGGCCCTTGCGGTAGATCCCCGTGATGCCGACCGCAAGCTCGGGTACGACCTCGCGCTCGTAGCCGATCGTCAGCTCGTCGGTGTAGGGCATCTCGATGCCGCGGTCCATGAAGAGGTAGGCGGACGGAGCCGGCGTCTCGGTCGAGATGCAGTTGCCGAGAGCGTCGGTGGTGCACTCCTGCCCCTCTGAGATCGTGTTCCGGTCCCAGTTCCCGGCGAAGCCGGGGATCGTCGAGTAGAAGCGCGACGCGCTCCCCCGCAGCACGCCGCGCCGGTCCCTCTCCGGGCTCCACGAGAAGCCGAGGCGCGGCGCGATCCCGTAGTCGGCCACCGTGTCGACGGTGTGGTGAACGTCGTCGAAGGTCAGCGAGGGATCGAGGAGGATGTCGGGGTATCCCGTCAGACCGTTGAACTCGATCTGCTGCCAGTCGAGCCGGAGGCCCAGGTTCAGCACCACGCCCTTCGCTGGCGTCCAGGTGTCCTGCGCGTACGCGCTCGCGACGCGCGTGTGGGTGCTCGCGTCCTGGACGAACTTCGGATCCGTCGACGGGAACGTCTTCGAGGTGAAGACGCCGTTCTCGAGCGTGTAGAAGTCGCCGTCCTGAGCCTTGTCGAGGAAGGTCTGCTCGAGGTCGTAGCTCACGCCGAGCTTCATGTCGTGCGCGCCCCCCGCCCCCTCGACGTACACCGAGAGGTCCTCGCGCAGCTCGGTGCGATCCCGGTTGGTGTCGGTCCGGTCCACGGAGTGGCCGTAGTAGGTGTTCGTGCTCCGGTCGTACCCATTGAAGGGATCACCCGTACCCGGGGCGCCGGCGTCGGGCCCCACGTGGAGCTCGTTTCCGTCCATGACGTTCAGGAGCGACTCGAGGAATGCCGTCGGCGAGAGGACCGCGGTCTCCTTGAGGACGTAGACGAACCCACCTTGCTCCTGCTGGTTCCGGAACGACGGAGGGTAGTTGCCGTCGGGGTAGGCGTTGTGGATCGTTGCCGGGTCGTGGTGGAAGGAGAACAGGAGCTGCTGGTCGTCGGTGAGCTGGTAGGTGAGCTTCGCGAAGTAGTCGAGGAACTCGGCCGGCGCGTCCTGCGACGGGTAGGCCCCACCGTCGTAGAGCAGGACGTCGTTCCGGTCCTGGTAGTAGGCCGACGCGAAGAACCAGAAGCGGTCCTTGACGAAGGGTCCGCCTAGCGTCGCCGAGTAGTAGCGCCGGTAGAAGTCCTTGTTCTGGACCGCGTCCTTGCCGGACCCGTGCTTGTCGAGGGAGCTGTCGCGCAGGTCGACGCGGATGCTTCCCTCGAAGTCGTTCCCGCCCTGCTTGGTGAGGACGTTGGCGATCGCGCCGTCAGACCGGCCGTACTCGGCCTTGTAGCCCGCCGTGATGACCTCGATCTGGCTCACGGCATCCTGGTTGAAGTTCTGGCCGAACGTCGCGTAGGCGGTGTCGCCGGTGTTCGCGCCGTCGAAGAGATACTGGTTCGCGTCGGCGCGCGCCCCGTGGCTGTTGGGATTGCCGCTTCCGAACGTCGAGCCCAGGCCGTCGTGATTGAGGACTCCCGGAGCTATGAGCAGCAGGTTCTGGTACGAGCGGCCGAGGACCGGGATGTTCTCCACGAGCGCCGGGTTCAGCACCGTCGAGATCCCCACCTTCTCGGGCGCGACGATCTCCTCGCGCACGGTGACCACGTACTCGATCTCGGGCGCCTTGAGCACCGGATCGAGGCTCACCGGCTGGTTGATCCCGATCTCGACGCCATCGACATGGTAGGCGTCGAACCCGGTGAGCTCCGCCGTGACGCTGTAGCGGCCCGGCGGCAGTGCGGCGAACCGGTAGTTCCCCGCGGCGTCGGCGGTCGTCGCCCGCGAACCGCCGAGGAGCTGATCCGAGGCCACCTTCACCGTCGCGCCCGGAACGGCCCTCCCCAACGTGTCCTTCACGACTCCCGAGAGCGACCCTTCCGTCTTCCCCCATGCGGCGCCGGCGGCCAGGCCGGCGACCATCACCATCAGTGTTGTTCTTCCTTTCCGTTGTGGCACGACACAGTCCTCCCCAGTGGCCGCGGTCGGACGATGCACGCGCGAGGCTGCACCGCGGCCCATGCCTCCCTTCAGGAGCATCCCGGGACCTCCATGGCCCCTCTTCAGCCGATCGTCGTGCCCAGTCGCCGAAGCAAGCTCCCTGCCAGCCGAGTCCCGGCGGCCGAAACCCTTGCGGGACGTGCATTGCAGCGATCGCCGCAGCAGGCGCGTGCATCGCAATGCGACCCGAGGCGGTGACACGGCTCGCCCGTCGCTGTCGCCCGGCGGGGACAGAGATCAGAATGCGAGCCGTATCCCGAGCTGGAACCGAGGGGGCCGAACCTCCGCGTCTCCGTCCGCGTCGCGCCGCGGAAGGCGGAATCTTCTCGCCGCGCAGGCTCGAATCGAAGCAAGCATCGATGCGTCGGTCGTTGCGCTTCCCGCTGACGGGCATCTCGGTCGGGTCCGAAGGCGCGGCCGAACGGGACGTCCGGGTGAGGAATCGTGCGGACGCCGCCACGATGACGTCGCGCGGCCGGAAGTTGGTGGCGTCGACGTCGACGACGTGTCGTTGGTCGTGGGAATCGCGGTGACAGCGAGGAACGGCGCCGTCATCGCGAGGAGACAATCCCCGAGCGTGAAGCTATTTCGGCGCCGCCAGGATCTGGCGGATCCGTGGCGCGTCGGGATCGTCCGGTGCGACGCGGAGGACGCGCTCGAAGCACTCGCGCGAGCGCGCGGGGTTGGGCACCTCTTCGAAGTAGATCGACGCCAGCGTCTTGAGGAGAGGCACGTCGTCGGGCCGGATGCGGAGCGCATCCTCGAGCTTGCGCACGGCGTCGGCTTTCTTCCCGAGCACGTAGAGGGCGTGGCCCTGCTCGACCGTCGCGTCGAAGCTCGCGGGATCGATCGCGGCGGCTTCCTCGAACGACTTCAGAGCGCGCGGCACGTCGCCCGCGGCCGCTTCCAGGCGCCCACGCACGACGATGAGCATGGGATCGCGGACGCCGTTCTTCTCCGCCTGGCCGATCACCGCCGCAGCATCCGCCGTCTTGCCCGCAGCGACCTCGAGGTCCGCGAGGGCCTCGTAGGCGTCGGCAAAGCGCCCGTTCCTCGCGAGCGCGCGGCGGTAGCTCGCCCGCGCCGGATCGAGAAGGCCTTGCGCCTCGAGCGACTTCCCCAGGTTGACGTTGATGTAGTCAAGGTCGCGAACGCCGAGCGCCGCGGAAAACTCGCGCGCCGCCTCCCTGAAGAGCTTGCTCCGGAGGTAGCTGATGCCGAGGTCGTTCCTCGCCACGACGTTCTCGGGATTGACCTTGAGCACGTCGCGCAGGAGCGCGATCGCCTGATCGAGCGATCCCCGCGCCATCAGCTCCTTGGCCTCGCTCATCTTCTCCAGGAGCGGAAGTCCCGCGCGCGGGTCGAGCGTCCCCGCCTTTCCGCTCGAGGGGCTCAGGTAGCCGAGGCTCTCGAGCTCTGCCTTCAGATCCGGCGGAGGCTCCGCCGCCGGGGCGATGGTGCGGGCCGCGACGTAGCCCTGAAGCACTCGCTCCATCGCCGCCGTCGGCGCGGCCGGGTCCTTCGCGCGGTCGCGCGACTCGCCGGGATCGACCGCGACCTCGTACATCTCGTTCGCCGTCGCGTGCACCAGGTGCCAGTCCGGCCGGCGCAGCGCATAGAGAGGGCTCCAGCCGAAGCTGTTGGGCGGCATCCACGTCTCCTGGTAGACGTGCGCGACCGCCGTCTTGCCGGCCGCGACGGAGCCGCGCAGCGAGGTTCCGTCGGCGGAAGCAAGGGGCGGCGCCCCCGCGTAGTCCGCGAGCGTGGGCGCAACATCGGCCAGGCGGGCGAGGCCACGCACCGTCCGGCCCGCGATCCCGCGCGATGGCTCGACCAGGATCATCGGAACCTCGAGGCACGGGTCGTAGAGCAGGACGCCGTGGCTCGTCTCCCCGTGATCGCCGAGCGCCTCTCCGTGATCTCCCGCCGCGAGGATCACGGCCGTGTCCAGGATCTTGCGCGCCCGCAGCACGGCGAGGAGCCGTCCGGCTCCCGCATCCATGACGGCGACCTCGCCGGCGTAGGCGCCAGGGAGCCCCGGGGCGAGCCGATCGAACGGCGCTGGCGGCGCGTAGGGCAGGTGCGGGTCGTAGAGGTGGACCCAGAGGAAGAGCGGCCGGGCAGCGCTCGGAGCGTCCCGTGCGACGCGGGCGATCGTGTCGAACGCGGAGCGCTCGTCCCGGCGGCCGGCGGAGCGTAGCTCGTCGTCGTAGATCTCGAATCCCCTGTCCAGACCGAAGGCGCGGTCGAGCACCGCCGAGGAGAGGTAGGCCCGGCAGTGATATCCACGGCCCTTCAGGACCGTCGCCAGCGTGTCGGTCGCGCCGTCGAGCTTCGCGAGACCGTTGTCGCGGATCCCGGTCCGGCACGGGTACTTCCCCGTCAACATCGTCGTGTGAGACGGCAGCGTGATCGGCACCGAGCCGAACGGCTCCTCGAACGTCGCGCCGCGCCGGGCGAGCCTGTCGAGATGCGGCGTGAGCGCGGCCGGGCTACCGTAGGCACCGACGCGATCCGCGCGCGTCGTGTCGAGGGTGAGGAGCACCACGTCCGGGGGCGGCGCCGCGACCATGCCGGCGAGCGCCACGCCCATGGCGACGATCGACGCCGTCACACGCGCACTCCGAGGTCGCGGGTCAGGAAGAAGAGCTCGGCCGCCACCGGGCGATCGAGCGATCGAGAGAGTGCCTCCGCGTACCAGGCCACCTGGGGACGATAGCGGTCGACCGCTGCCGCGACCAGCGCGTCGTCACCGACCAGATCCGTCTTCCAGTCGGCGACGACGATCTCGCCCCGCTCCTCGAACACGACGTCGGCAATGCCCGTCATCACCTCGGGCCTCCCGTCGGGGTTGCGGGCGATGAGCGGGACCTCCCTGCCGACGATGCGTGCCGCGGCAAGCCGCGCCCGCAATCGCCCCGACGCGAAGCTCTCCAGGATCCGCGCCGCTGCGGGGGCGACGGTGGCGGGATCGACGCCGTGCTGGTCCGACGCGCGCGACGCGAGGGCCAGGACGCGCCCGTACGCCAGCGCCGGGGAGGGATCGGCGAAGTCCATCGCCTCCAGCGCCGCGTGGACGGTGAGCCCGATCGCGAACGCGACGGGCCTCGAGAGAGCGTGCTCCTCCGATCGCGCCGCCTCGCGCTCCTCGCGGAGCGCCGTCGGCGACCCCATGCGCCTCACCGCGCGTACGCTTCGCGCCGCGGACAGGAACGCGGCGGCGGGAGCATGGAGATCGGGCGCGGCGATGGCGCGCCGGGGCGGCGCGGTGACGTCGTCCGCGATGCTCCGGTGGAGCACGCGCGACCCGAGCAGGCGCTCGCCGTCCCGGGGGGGCGTCCGAGGATCGTATCCCCACGATCGCAGCGCCTCCACCCACGACGAGCGCGTCCCGCGCGCGGAGCCTGCGATCAGGACAAGCCTCTCCCGCGCCCGCGTGGCGGCAACGTAGAGCAACCGCCTGTGCTCGGCGGGCCGGTGGACCTCCTCGGTTCCCCGGGCGAGCGCCCCGAGGGTGCTCTGCACGTGCGCGCCGAGGAGCCGCACGGCGAGCCCGGGTCCCGGCTCGCGCTCCGTGTAGCCGGCGTGGCTCTCCTGGGCGCCTTCCCGATCGTGGCGCGCCATGTCGGCCACGAAGACGACCGGGAACTCGAGTCCCTTGGCCCGGTGGACGGTCACGATGCGCACCGCGTCGAGCCCTTCGTCCGCCAGCGCCGGCTCGCCCTCCCCGCCGGAGCTCTTCTCCCGCGCCTCGAGATCGCGCACGAGCCCCGAGAGCGACAGGAACCGATCGCGGGAGAGGTCCGCCGCGAGCGCCTCGATCTTGCGGAGGTTCGCCACACGCTGGGCCCCATCGAACCCTGCCGCGTGGATCTCCATGAGGCGGGTCTCGCCGATCACGGCGCGGACCGCTTCGTCCACGGGTACGCCGCTGATCCGCCTGGCGAGCCTCCGGTACAGGCCGAGAGAGCGCGCGAGCGCGGGGAGCGACGCGGGATCGGGCTCCCCGTCGACGGCGATCGCGCCGCCCGACTCCACGTGGCGGAGGAGCTCGGCGTCGGGCACCGCGCCCACCGGCGATCGGAGGAACGACAGGAGCGCCACGCGGTCGTTCGGCTCGGCGAGCGCCCTCAGGAGCGCGAGTAGATCGGTCACCTCCGGACGCTCGTAGAAGGTGCGCCCCCCCTCGAGGGTGAACGGGATTCCTGCCCGATCGAGGGCGCGCGCGTAGGCGGCGACGTCCGAGAACGCCGCGAGCAGGATCGCGTGGTCCTCGTAGCGAAGGCCGTTCGAGACCGCAGCGGCGATATGCGTGGCGATGGCGCGACCCTCGGCCACGCGCCGGGCGCCCGCCGCAAGGTCGGCGGGCAGGCTCCAGATCTCGATGCGCGGGCCGCATCCGAACGCCGGATCGGGCGCGGCCCGCTCGGCGCGGATCGCATGATACGAAGGGGCCGCGCTCCACTCGCGCTCCAGCTCGTCCTTCGGACCGAGCCAGGGCGCGAAGAGGCGATCGAGAGGATCGAGGATCGCACGGGGGCTCCGGAAGCTCGACTGGAGCATCAGGACGTCGGCGCCCTGTCCCTCCATCACGCGCAGCGCACGATCGAAGGCCGCGACGTCGGCGCCCCGGAACCGGAAGATCGATTGCTTCGGATCCCCTACGACGAAGAGCCGTCCCGGCGCGAGGCGCACGCTCCACGGGTCGCGCGCGGGCCGAACCCACGCGCTCTCCGCGAGCATGAAGACGATCTCGTACTGGAGAGGATCGGTGTCCTGGATCTCGTCGACGAGGATCGCCTGGAGCGCGTCCGCCTCGCGCCGGCGGACAGCCGGGTGATCGCGCAGGAGGTTGCGCGATCGCACGAGCAGGTCGTCGAAGGACAGGAGCCCCTCGCCTTCGACGGCGGCGCGCGCCCGCTCGACCTCGGGCGCGAGCACGTCGATGGCCTCGACGAGCAGCGCGTCGTCGGTCTCGGCGAGGTTGTCGAGGAACCGCACCGCCGTAGCGAGCGCGTCCCGGCCCTCGGGATCGTCCCCCTTGCCGGGCCTGGGGACAAGGCCGAGCGGCGGGAGCGACGGGATGTCGCGCGGGCCGTGCTCGATCGCGTGCTCGAGCCGCTGGAGCACGGTTCCGAGCAAGGTCGCATACCGCGTCGTCGGTCGCGGCGAGAGGAACGGACGGAGCTCGCCCGCGAGGCGGAACAGATGCCGGCGCAGGAGCTCGCCCGTGCGATCGACGGAGAGCAGGTCGCGTCCCGGCGCGCCGCGCGGCACCGTGCCTCCGAGGAGCCCCACGAAGAGCTCCCGGAGGTCCTCGACGGTCAGCGTGCCGAGGATCGCCTCGGCGCGATCCCGCGTCGCGGCCGCGGTGCAGATGGAGCGGAGCGCCCCGAGGAAGAGGTCGCGCGCACGGCGATCGCGCTCGAAGTCGGCGTCCACGTCGAAGCCAGGCGCCACGCCCGCCTGCACGGGTGGCGACGCAGCAGGCGCGCGCAGAAGCCGTGGATGGTGGCGATGCTCGCGCGATCGAGCGCCGCCAGGGCGGCACGCGCGCGGCGACGGATCTCCGCGGCGGCGACGGGGAAGGACCCCGCGGACGCGAGCCGCACGCGCACGCGCTCCGCCTCGACGGGGACGTCCGATCCACCCGAGGCAAGACCGTCGAACGCGGCGGCGAGACGGTCGCGCATCTGGGATGCCGCGTTTTCGGTGAACGTGATGGCCGCGATCCGCGCGGCGTCGATCCCCCGCCCGATCACGAGATGGAGGACGCGCTCGCACAGGAGGCTCGTCTTCCCGGAGCCCGCGCCCGCCAGGACGACGACGTTCGCATCGCGCGCGAGCACGGCCCGCTCCCTCTGCGCGTGATCGCGCGGCCGCGGGCGGCTCATCGCGAGCTCCTCCTGGAGAGCGCGTAGTAGGCCGCGAAGGGCGCGGCCGAGGCGACGCGGGCGCGTGTCGGTGCGTGGGACGTACGGCACGCGGAGCGGAAGTCGCAGAAGCGGCAGCTCTCGTCGGTGGGCGAGATGGGGAAGAGCCCGCGCGCGCGGAGATCGAGCAGCGTGCCGATCGTCCGCTCCAGCGCGACGCGGTGAGCCGCCACGACGGAAGGGCGGATCTCGGCTCGCAGGGTGCCGCTCGCAACCTCCTTGGCGCCCACGGGACGTCCGCGCCGATCGAGCGGGCGCACCGAGAGCGCCGAGATCAACGGCAGAAGCCCGCTCTCCGCCTCCCGGATCAGCGCGTAGACGAAGAGCTGGAGGTTCCGTCCGCCGATGGCATCCGCCGCGCTCGCGACGCGGGTGACCGCCGATCGTCCCGTCTTGTAATCGGCGACCTCCTCGGGCTCTCCCGCCGCGGCGAACGTGGCCACGCGGTCGTAGCGTCCGGTCATGAGCACCTCACGCGGCCCGATCGCGATGGTCTGCGCAACCTCCTTCTCGACGTGGATCTCGCGGACGCGGCGCTCGGCCAGGAGCGGGACGTCCCTGCCGAGGAGCTCCGAAACGGCGACGCGCCACTTCCCCTCCTCGGCCCGCGCGAGCGCGTCGTAGCCCAGCAGAGGGCCATGGGCGACGGGCGCGAGGGCCTCGCGAACGAGCGCCGGCAGCAAGCGGCGCGCCTCGGCGAGCACCGCGGCGGTGTCGTTCCACGGGAGCGGCAGCCGCTCGTAGAGCGTCTTGAGCAAGCCGTGGACCGCCATCCCGATGGCGCGCGGCTCGATGAGCTCGTCCTCGGGCGACTCGAGCGCGCGGACCCCGAGACGCCCACCGAAGAAGTGCTTCAACGGGCAGTCGCCAAGCCGATCGAGCTGCGAGACGGCCATCGGCGCGCGTGTCGACTCCGAGGGCGCCTCGCCCACCCATCCGTCGAAGGCGAGATCCTCCGGCTCCCGCCCGCGCCGCGCCTCGAACGCATCCGTCGCCGCGACATGGCGGAGGCCCGCGTCGAGGCCGCGATCCATCACGCCGAGAGAGCGCGCGACGCCAGCGACCGCGGCCGATCGATCGGTCGGAGCCAGCATCCCGATCGCCGAGAGCGCGCGCGAAGGCTCGAGCAATCCCGTCGCGGCGGCGAGCTGGGACGCGAACAGCGCGGGATGCGTCGGCAACCGCTGGAACGCGGAGAGGTCGTGCCCTGGCCCCGGATCCCCGATCGCGCGCCACACCTCGCGCAGGAAGGGAGACAGGCTGCGGGGCCGCTGGGCGTCGTCGGCGCGCTGCCAGGTGACGCACGCCTCCTCGCTTGCCGCGGCGAGAGCGAGGCCGAACAGGAGCCGCTCCTCCCCGAGATCGGACGCGTCATCCGAGTCCGGCCCATCTGGCGGCGTGCTCGCTGCCGGCGTCACGGTGCCGGCCACATGGCGGACGAACGGGTCCTCCGTAGGGATCCGCGGCAGGGCGCCCTCGTGGACGCCCGCGATCACCACGCGACGGAACGCGAGGCCGCGCGCCTGCATCATGTCGAGCACCCGGACCCCTCCGCGATCCCGCCCGCACACGGGATCGCGCGCCTCCGAGAGCACGTGACGCACCCATGACGCGAGCGACCCAATGTCATCCGGCGGAGGCGCCACACCCTCGAGCAGCGCGAGCGTCCCGATCGCGAGCAACGGCGACGCGAGCTCCCCGTCGGTCTCCGGAGTTCCGAGGAGCGCCGACACGAGCCCCGCGCCCCGCGAGCGCTGCGATCCAGCTCCGGGCCTCCAGCGCCCGCGAGAGGCTCGCATACGCATCCTCGAGAACGGTGGCGATCGAGCCCAGCGCCGGGTGCCTGGGGGATGCGTGCTTCCATCCGTCGAGCCCCCGCCGCAGCCCGAGCCGCCGCGCCATCCGATCCACCGCGTCCGCGTCGTCCCCTGCTGGCTCGATCGCGGGCGGATCTTCGCCGCGGCGATCCCCGTCGCCGGCTCCGGTGGGCCGCGGCCTGTCCCCGTCCGGCTCGGCCACGCGCGCCGCCATCCGCAGGCGCGACGCCTGCGGCGATCGCAGCAACTCGCACACCGCATCGCGCGAGAAGCCGCGCCCGGGTAGCTCGAAGAGCTCGAGGACCGCGCGCGCCGCCGGACGACGAAGCAGAGGAAGCGACGCGGAGCTGGTGAACGGAAGAGCCATCCGTCCGAAGACGTGCGTCAGATGCGGCGCGTAGTCGTCGAGCGATCGAGCGACGATCGCGATCTCCTCCAGCGGGACCCCGCAACCGTGCCAGCGAAGCGCCATCGTGCCGGCTACCTCGAGCTCGGCAATCGTCCCGGCGACCTCGAACCCGGTGAGCCTTCCAGGCGCGAGCTCCGCTGTCGCGTCTCCGGCGAAGAGGACGTCCAGGAGGCGCGAGCGGCGGCGTCCGGCGCGCGGCGCACGCTCGTCCTTGCCGGTCTCCATCCCCGACTTGGCGGCCGCCGTCGCCGCCCAGCGAAACGCCGGTCCGCCGCCGGCGCCCAGGACGAGATGCTCGACGCGCGTCGCGCAAGCTGATCTCGAGAGGAGCCGTGCCGTCACGCCGATGACGTCGTAGGCTCCCACGTGAAGGACGCGCCCGAGGCTCGCGGCCGTGGCGCGCGCGACATTCGCGGCCCGATGCATCAGCTCCGGCTCGTCGGTTCGCTCCCCGCGCGCCATCGCCTCCGAGACCGCGCGATGGACGCGCACGAGCGGCTCGGTCTTCGCCGCGGAAGGAACGACGCCGACGCCCGACTCGCGCATCGCCCGGATCGCTCGCGAGAGCGCCCTGCCCGCGCGGCGGAGCTCGCCCAGCGGCTTCAGCTCCTCGACCTCCAGCGCGATCGATCCGATGAGCGCCTGGATCGCCACCGGCGGAAGCAAAGCCCGCGGCGGCTCCCCGGAGCGCTCCAGCAGCCGCTCCGCGAGCCGTCCGTACGGGAGAAACGAGACTCCCGCCACCGCCCCGAGGTCGCGCGCCGTCGCGACCTGGAGCGCCGCGAGGAGCCTCGTGGTCGGCGCCACGACGGTGATCGGATCCAGCGGATGGCGCCTCCCGCAGACCGCCTCGCGAAGCCGCGCCACGAACGTCGCATGGAGCGCGTGCGCGTCAGGGCATGCGTGGACCTCCGGGCTCATCGCGTGGCGGCTTCACCCATGACCCGAGGATAACGTCTCGCGCCCGGATGCTGCCGGTCGCGCCGGCCATCAGAACAGGGGCCGCGTCTCGTCCACGTGGAATGGCCAGACGTACGTCCAGCCGGGCATGACGAGCTTTCGCTCGTAGTCCACGACGATGCGCACGCGGCTCGACTCCAGCGTCACGCGGATCTGTCCCTTCTCGATCACGTCCGAGAGGCCAAGGCTCCGCGCGCAGTCGTAGACGCTCTCCTGGATCTTCTTCTCGCTGTTGCCGGGCCGGCCCGCGAACTTCAGCTCCTCTCCGATGCAGTCGCGCAGCGCCCCGTGCGCGATCTTCACGGGCACGAACTTCCAGGCTGCCGATGCCGCGAAGCTGATGACGAAGAGCGTTGCCGTGAGAGCGAGGTACCCCCTCCCACTTTTCGCTGGGTCCATGACGTCTCCTCCGGAACCGCGGCCTGAGCGTTCCGCGATCCCTGCCTTGTTCTCCTCGTCATGCGTTCAATCCGCGTGCCACGCTCGGTGCCGGCCACCTCCCTCGAAGAGATGGCTCCCATTCCCAACTCCGGGACGCGGCGCGTCACTCGGAGTGACACTCTTCGTCAGGCCCGGAGGCGCGGGCGGAGACGTGCAATCTCCGCGCGTGCCGGGAAGGAGCTCACACGCCACAACCCAGGCGCGTACGGGAGTGCTCTTCTGTGCGCGGCCTGGGGTGCGATCGCTGTCGAGGCTACGGCGCGCCGGGTGCGAGCGCAACCAGCCGCCCGCGCCGCCACTCGTAGGCGCTGGTTCAGTGGCGAGCGGGCACCGCCGCGAGGGCCAGGCCGAGGACCGTCCCGATCACCACGACGATCCCGATCATGATCACGATGGCCCGGGGGTTGCCGAAGTTGAGCGTGTAGCCGACGCCGAAGCGCTTCTCGATCATGAGCGATGGGTCCTCGCGGTTGACGTAGAACACGCCCCACCTCCAGTTGCGGTCGTCGGCGAGGCCGTTGGTCAGCGGTCGATCGGCGATCGCCGCCTCGAGGCGAGCGCCGCCCTGGCCGTAGCGCACGATCAGGTAGATCGAGCCGCCGATCGCCCACGCGGCGACGAGGCCGCCACATGCGAGGAGCCACGGTCCGAAGGTCGGCGGGTCGCCGAGGCCGATCCGGACGGCGTCGTAGGACATGCCGGACAGCATGGCCGTCATCACGAGCGAGATCCCCGAGAGGAACCTCGCGAGGGCATTCCGGTAGCGCTGCTGCGCGTAGAGCGAGATCCCCTGATCGTCGGCCCGCAAGGACCGCTTGGCCTGAGCGGTAAGAAGGCCGATGCCGGCAACCATGGCACCCATGAGAAGCGTCCCGAGCGGCATGGCCATCACGCTCGCAAAGCTCTTCTTCGCCCATCCGTCGGGCAAGCCGGATCCCTTGAAGTGGATCGGCACGACGCCCGGGAGGCGGTCGTACTGGCGCGCAGCGTACGCGGTCACGACGACACCAAGCGTCAGGTTGATCGCAAGCGCGAGCGCCGGGAACACCAGCGTCCCGGCCGGTACGGGCAGAAGCGACGCCGCCGCGAGCCCAGGCGAAGACGCCGGCACGGCGAGCCCAAGCGCGCGGCGATGATGGCGCACGTAGATCGCGGTGAGGCCGGCGATCTCGGTCCCGAGCGCCACGAACACGGCGGCGATGGGATGGCCCGTGAGCCCGACCGCGAGCGAGACCCCGAGGCACGCCGCGATCAGGACCGTCGTCTGGCGGAACCAGGAACGCTTGAGGTCCCGCGCCGATGGGCCGCGATCGTGTCGTTCTCCGACGTAGGCGCCGAAGAGAAGCCCCCGGCGAGACACGAGCGGAAGCACCGCCACGAGCGTCCCTGCCAGGAGCACCTCGAACACCGCGATGAGCGTCACGAGCGTCGCATCGTCCATGGTCAACCCTTCCGTTCCTCGAAGAGCAGGCCGATCTCCCGGTCCGTGATCGCCCGCATCCTCTTCTCGTCGATCCCCGACTGCCGGAGCCGCGCGAGCGCGATCCGCAGGTCGCGCAGGTGGGGCTCGATCGCATCCGTGCTGGCCGCGCGTCGCGCAGGAGCCGCGACCTCCACACCGGAGCGGCCGCGGATCGTCAGGAACCCCTCGTCCGCGAGCAGCCGGTAGGCACGCGCCACCGTGTTGAGGTTCACGCCGAGATCCGAGGCAAGCGTGCGCACGGCGGGCAACGCCGCTCCTGGAGCGAGCCGCCCGTCGCTACAGAGCTCCCGCAACCGGCGCGCCACCTGAGCGTAGACGGGCTCCTCCGACTCTCTGTCGATCACGACCTGCACGAGATCCTGCCTCTGCCAACTGTATACGAAATCGTATACAGATCGGTTCCGGTCAGCACGCGGTATCGCCGCAGCGCCGGAGGCTATGATGGTCCCGATGGACGAGCGCGGGCGGTCGCCTCAGATCCTCCACGTCGAGTGGGGAAAGATGGATGTCGCCGGGCTGGCTCTCGGAAAGGACATGAAGCTCTGGCCAGGCGGAGGTCGTCGATGGGATTGGGGGGAGACGGGCACACGCCACGTCCCGGGCATCCAGATCGCGGACGTGCGGGAGCTCTGCGAGCAGGGAGCCGAGGTCATCGTCCTCTCGCGCGGAATGGAGCTCGTGCTCCAGACCTGCCCCGAGACGCTCGCGCACCTGCGGGAGATCGGGATCCCGGTCCACGTCCTCGAGACGCGGGAGGCCGTGGAGCTCTACAACCGCCTCGTTCTTGCTGGCGAGCGCGCGGGCGGCCTGTTCCACTCGACCTGCTGAGGAGACGATGAAGCCCGTGGCGGTGACGGGCGTCGGAGCGGTATCCGGTTTCGGGCTCGGCGTGCAGGCGCTGCGCGACGGGCTCTGGGGGGCCCGCACCTGCATCGGTCCCCTGGATCGGTTCGATGCGTCGCGCCATCGCACCCGGATCGCGGCGCAGGTCCACGAGGCGGTGCCGCGCGATCTCCTGGGACCACGGCCCGGTCGCGTCACGCTCGCCGATCGCTTCGCGCTCGCGGCGTCTCTCGAGGCGCTGCTCGCGGCCCGCATCGACCCGCGGCGCCTCGACGCGCAGACCGGCGTCTTCTTCGGCTCGAGCACGGGAGGATTCTGGGAGTCGGAGCTCTACTTCGCGCGGCTCATCGGCGCCGTCCCGGGACGGCCCTGCCCGTCGCTCCTCGCGGCGCAGCAGCACGACGGGCCCGGCGACGCCGTGGCGCGGGCGTTCGGAGCGAGCGGACCGGTCGTGACGCTCTCCTCCGCATGCACGTCCGGCGCCCTGGCGATCGCGGCGGCAGCCCAGGCGATCGACGCGGGCGAGGTCGACGTTGCGATCGCGGGCGGCGCCGACTCCCTGTGCCAGCTCACCTACGCGGGATTCAACGCGCTGCGGGCCGTCGATCCCCGTAGCTGCCGGCCCTTTCGCGCCGATCGGGCGGGACTCTCTCTCGGAGAGGGCGCAGGAGCCCTGGTCCTGGAGAGCGCCGAGCACGTCCGGGCGCGCGGCAAGGTGCCGCTCGCCTGGGTGGCCGGGACCGGCTCCACCTGCGACGCCCACCACATGACGGCACCGGCGCCCGACGGCGCCGGAGCGGCGCGCGCGATCCGCGAAGCGCTGGCCGCAGCGGGGCTTCCTCCCGCCGCGATCGCCTTCGTCAACCTCCACGGCACCGGGACGCCTCACAACGACGCGGCCGAGTGGCGGGCGCTCGCGGCGGTGTTCGGCGATCGCGCCTCGACGATCCCCGCAACGGCGACGAAGGGCGCTGTGGGCCATCTCCTTGGATCGGCGGGAGCCATCGAGGCCGTCGTGACCGTGCTCTGCCTCGTCGCGCGGGAGGTCCATCCGACCCCAGGGCCCGACGCCGTCGATCCCGCCACGCCGCTTCGCCTGGTCACCGGCCGTCCGCTCGCGGTCCCGGGCTGCCGGTCCGCGCTCTCCACGAATCTCGCGTTCGGAGGATCCAACGCGGCGATCGTGTTTTCGATCGGTGACGACGAACGTGCCTGAGCGGGTGGTCGTCCCGGGCATCGGGACGATCGGCGCGCACGGCGCGGGCCTCGACGGGGTCGCACGCGCGCTCGCATCCGAAGACGCGCGGACCGCGCCGATCGATCGATCGGCCGCGTACCATCCCCAGGGCGGCGCCGAGCGCGCGCTCCTCGTTCCGGTGGGAACCCCCGACCGCTGGGTCCCGTCGGCGGCCGCGCGCCGGATGTGCGCTCTCTCCCGGTTCGCGGTGGCCGCGGCTGGAGCCGCGTGCGAGGACGCGGGCATCGCCACACCCCACCCGCGCGACGACCTGGGCGTCTACCTGTCGACCTCGTTCGGAGCCGTCGCCCATGCCGCCGCGCTGATGCGTGCGATCCTCCTCGATGGGCCGCAGGCGGCCTCTCCGTTCCTCTTCTCGGAGTCCGTCGCCAATGCGCCCGCCGCCCAGGTGGCGATCGCGATCGGCGCGCGCGGCCCCAACGTCACGGTGACGCAGCGCGAGAGCGGCGCGCTGATCGCGCTCTCCCGCGCCGCGGCGGATGTCGCCGCGGGACGGACCAGCGTGGCGCTCGCCGGAGCCGTGGAGGAGTGCGCGCCGCTCCTGCACGCGCTCTCGGATCGCTTCCGGGCCCTCGCCCGCCCCCGCGATGGAGCGATCGAGGCGGCGCGGCCCTTCGACGCGCGCCGCGACGGCTTCCTGATGGCGGAAGGCGCGACGATCCTCGTGCTGGAGAGCGCGTCGAGCGCGATCGCGCGCGGCGCGCCGATCCATGCCGAGCTCGCTGCCTGGATCTCGGGTTTCGATGGAACCGCGACTCCCGTGAGCTGGGGACACGGCCACGAAGCCTTCGCGCGGACGCTCCTGCGCGGGCTCGGTCGCGCGGGAATCGCGCTCGGCGGGATCGACCGCGTCGTATCCGGCGCGTCGGGATCGATCGCAGGCGATCGCCTGGAAGCACGGACGCTCAGGTCCGTCTTCGGCGAAGATGCGCTCCCGCCGATCCTGACGCCCAAGGCCCTCCTCGGGGAGTACGGCGGCGCGTTCCTGGCGGCAGCCGCCCTGGCGGCGCGCGGCGTGGCGATCGCGCCTTGTCAGGGGCTCGGGATCATCGACCCTGCCTGCGGCATGCGCCCGTGGGAGGGCGCGCCGCCGCCCCCGGCGCGAACCGTTCTGGTCTCGTCGCTCGCGGCGGGCGGCTCAGCGGCCTGGATCGTGCTGCGAGCTGGTTAGGACCCGGCGAACGCCGCCGATGCCAGCAACGACGGCCGCCTCCGCATCGAGGGAGGGGCGCCCGTAACGAGGGAGCCGCACGATCGCGCGCGCCAGCCACAGCGCGACGACGGCCAGGAAGGCCGCGCGGAATGCGAATCCCGATCGGGGCGCGCCGACGGCCCAAGCCATCACCGGAGCCGCGAACCAGTAGTAGATCGCCACGGCTGCTCCGCCGCACAGCGTCGTCGCGGCGCGGGAGCTCGCGCGCGTCAGCACCACCAGCAACGCAACGGCCGCGTAGCTCACCGCGGGCCAGAGCAGGAGGCGCGCGAGGACGTTTCCGGGGCCCATGAACGGCACGTCCGCCGTCAAGCCGTAGCCGAGGACGAAGCCCGGGAACGACGCGGCGAAGATCCCGTCGGCGCTCCCGAGCCAGGCCCGCGTGCGACGTCCCGGTCCGAGCGCCTGGGGCATGGCGAGGGTCGGCTCGAGGTCGATGCAGCCGCGCTCGGTGCAGAGCGTGCACGGCCGGCAGCGAGGGTTCGGAAGGTGGATCGCCGGATGCTGCCCGTACAGTCGCTCCACCGGGAGTACGGGGCAGACGGAGTTGCAGAACCCCGCCTTCACCGAGAAGAAGAGTCCCGACACCAGCGCGGACAGCACGACCAGCGCGAGCACGATCTCGAGCAGGGGACCGTTCTGGTTGAAGACGATCCGGCGGAGCGCCACCATCACCAGGAGGAGCAGGATCCCCGCGGCGCTCGCCGCCGGAATCGCGTCCGCCCGGAGCACGCGGCGCCCTCCGCCGACGACGTTGAGCGTGGCGAGCGGGCAGAGGTTGCGCCAGATCATCGGGCTCACGAGGAACGTCAGCGGCAGGATCGGGACGACGACGTTCCAGAACAGGATCCGCGTCGGCATCGGCGCCGCGACGAGCCCGACGAGGAGCACGATGAGGGCGGCGACGCCCACGACCTGGCCGGCGCGCCACACGATCACGGTGCCGGACGCAGGTGGACGAAGTGGCGCCGCGACGATCGGTCGCGGGAGACGAGGACGCGGCTTCGCGCCGCATCGACGATCGCGGTGTCGCCCGGCGAGACCTCCACGAGGACGGCGCCGTAGTGGCGCGCGATCGGCACGTAGATGACCGTGGGATCGGGTATTGCGCGCTGGGGATCCTCGAGGAACCAGTAGCGGAGATCGTGCAGGTCCGGGTCGTAGAGGATGGCGTGGGGAATCCCAGCGGTGCGCGCGGGGTAAGGACGGGAGAAGAGGTCCACGAGCTCTCCTTCTCGTGACCGTCCGCGTCCACGATCGAGAAGACGTTGTCGCCGGGGAAGTAGGCCCAGAAGGCGCCCCCGACGCGCCGCTCTTCTTGCTCCTCGGCGCTGTGGCGCAGGAAGAGCTCGGTCGAGGCCAGGAACCCGTTGGCCGGATCGGTGCTGCCCCCGAGCTCCCCGCGAACAGGACGGCGCCCTGCTCGGCCGCCTCGTCGACGGACTGGGCGTAGTCGGAGTCGACGGCGGCGCGGTCCCTGTCGTACTTGCGACTGGGATCTCCCCAGGTCTCGGTGTAGAGGTGAGGGGCGTAGACGATGTCGGCATCGCCCACCGGCTCCGGGTGGGCGCGGACGCCGGCGTTCCGCGTGATCGGGGGCTCGAGGAAGATCGTCTGCAGCGCGCCTTCGGCGCGGATCCGCCCGATGGCCTTCCGGTAGAACGGGTAGAGTCGCTCGTGCTCGAACGTTCCGGTCTGCGGCATGCCGAACGGCTCGTTGAAGAGGTCGAAGCCGATCACCGCGCTCGCCGCCGCGTAGTGGCGCGCGACGAGCGACCAGGCGTCGAGGAGATGGTAAAGAAGGGGCCTCCCATCGGGGCCGAAGGCGTTGTTCCAGAAGTCGGCCTGCGCGTAGAACGCCCCGAGCGGCGGCGGCGGGTACCGGGAGCCGTCGCAGCTCCAGCCGGGCGCGCCCAGCCCGCCGACGCACTCGGACCAGAGGTACTGGTGCATGTCGAAGACGACGCCGATGCCGTGCGCGGCAGCCCAGCCCACGACGGGATCGACGTGATCCGTGAGATAGGACTCGTCGAATGCGTTTGGCGCCGGTTCGAGGTAGCTCCACGCGATCGGGACGCGCACGACGTCCACACCCCAGCTCTCCATCTGCGCGAAGTCCGCCTCCTCGGGGCCGTTCTGATCACCCGGGAAGTTGCCGAACTCGAGGCCCGAGTAGCTCATCCCGCGCAGGAGCGCGACGCGCCCCGCATCGTCGCGGATCCACTTGCCGTCCGAGTGAAGACCGGACGCGAGCGCGGCGCCCGAACCGCCGGGACCGATCCCCGCTTCGCCCGCCGAAGCGAAGGCCGGCAGCAGCGGCACGAGCCAGGCGACCCACGTCGTCCGCATGCCCCTATTCTCTCGCACGCACCGTGCGCGGATCAGATGCCGCCGGTGGCGCGGCGAACCAGGTAGTCGAGCGCCACGGACATCCCGTAACGGTGCGGCGTCGTGACGATCAGCAGCAGCGCCAGGCTCGCGCACAGGAGGACGCGATCGACGCGGCCCTCGGACAGGAACCCCAGGTACAGACCGACGATGGCCGGCACCACGAAGGCGATCCGATCGACGATGAGGAAGAACGCCCACGGATCGCCTTCGCTCTCCACGTACTTCATGCCGCACGCGGGACACCTGCTCGCGAGGGTCATGGCTGCGCGGTAGAGCTCACCCTGCCCGCACCGCGGACAGCGCCGTGAGAGCCCGAAGCGAAGCGACTGGAGCAGCGAGGGGCGAAGGGTCGCCGCTGGCGAGGCCGCCTCGACCTCGCGAGAGGAGCCCCCCGGCGGCGTCAATCGACCTCGGTGATGTCGGGATCCCGCATGTCGTGGCCCACGACCACGTCGGTGTGGCCATTGGTGCTCACGATGCTGATGTCCCACTTCTGCATCGTCCCGGCACCGACGATCATCTCCTGGGAGAGCGACGAGGAGACGAGCGCGACATCGTTCACCTGCTTGTCCCCGATCCGGAGCACGAGCGTGATCTCGCCCTCGGTCGTGAGCACGCTCCCCTTCGACGCGGCCCGCATCGTACGGGGCGTCTTGTAGCGGAGGATCGCCGCGCCTCGCGGCAACCTGTCATCCCTCACGATCGAATAGAAGGATCCCGTGTCGAACAGAGCCTTCACGCTGGCTTCGAGCTCCTCGACGCTGACGATCACGATGTCGCGCAGCGGCTTTCCCATCGAACGAAGTATAGCCGCACGATCGCCCGGCCTCCGGCTCAACGCGACGCGGCGACGACGAGATCGTGGACCGAGAACCAGCGGCGCTCGTCGACCCAGACGTCGCAGGGGAGAAACCCCGCCAGGCGCGCGAAGTCCCGCATCCCGTCGACGGTGTACTTGTACGAGCACTCGGTGAGGATCGTCTCGCCTTCCGCGAACGCAAAGGTCCGCCCGGCGACCACCACGCTCTGCGCGCGCCGGCTCACGAGGTGCATCTCGATCCGGGCCCTGCCCGCGTCGTAGAAGGCGCGGTGCTCGAACTCTCCGAGATCGAACTCCGCCGACAGCTCGCGATTGGCGCGCGCGAGGACGTTCCGGTTGAAGGCAGCGGTGACGCCACGGGCGTCGTTGTAGGCGGCGTGGAGGACGGCCGGGTCCTTCACGAGGTCCGCGCCGAGCACGAGCCGCCCCCCGGGACCTGCGACGCGCGCGATCCGCTTTAGGAAGGCGAGCGCCTCCTCCGGATGGAGGTTGCCGATCGTCGATCCGGGGAAGAAGACGATCCTCGGATCGGGAAGCGGCGCCAGCACGGAGACGTCGAGGGGCTCCATGTAGTCGGCCCACATGGCGACGACGCGGATGCGCGGTTCGTCCTGGGCCAGGGCGCGGCACGACGAGAGAAGCTCCTCGCGCGAGATGTCGATCGCGGCGTAGCCGGCGGGCTCGCGCAGGGCATCGAGCAGCAGCCGGACCTTCCGGGCCCTCGCGCTGCCGAATCCGATCACCGACGCCCCGGGCACGACCCGCGCGGCGAGCTCGTGAAGGCGCGAGGTCAGGATGCCGATCTCGACGCGCGGCGGGTAGTACTCGGGGAGCTCGCAGATCTCGTCGAAGAGCTTCGATCCCGCCTCGTCGTAGAAGAAGCGGGGCGGGATCTCCTTCCGCGCCCGCGAGAGCCCCGCGAGCACCTCGTCCCGGAAGCTGTGCTCCGCGGGACGGGTGTCGGCGATGACGAGATTGGCGGGACTAGTAGCGAGCGTGCTCGATCGCGCGCTGGGCGAAGAGGCGCCGGTAGAGCCGCCCGAAATCGCCCTTGAAGAGCATCTGGAAGCCGCGGCCCGCCTTGAAGAGCAGCTCGGTCCTCTCGCGAAGCGTCCCGATCTGCTTGGTGTACTGCTCCTTCTGGAGCATCTTCACGAAGACGTCCTTCGCGAGGAAGCGGATCATCGGCCGCGGCACCATCGGATTGCCCGAGATCAGGATCAGGTAGTTGAGCCACGTGGCGTGCGGCGCGCCGAACGCCTTCCGGTAGACCTGCGCCTTCTCGTCCTTGACGATTCCCTCCTCGACGGCGGCCTGGTGGACGCCGGTGCCGGGATAGAGCACGAGCGAGGACGGCTTCAGCATGAAGGGACGCGGGAGCTTCAGCATCAGGTCCAGCGTGTCCTTCACGTCTTCCGGCGTCTCCCACGGGTTGTCGAGCATCAGGTGGTAGTCGGGCGGCAGGATCTTGCCCTTGTACTTGTTGATGTAGGTCGCCGCGGCGACGACGCGCTCGTTGGGGAAGTTCCGGTCGTAGCGCTCCTTGATGCGCGTCGATCCCGTCTGGATCCCCATCTCGATGTAGCGCATGCCGGCGTTGTAGACGAGATCGAGCTTCTCCTCGGTGGTCGTCGTCGGGCTCGTCTGCACGGCGAACGGCAAGCCGATCCGCTCCTTGTAGAGATCTGCGAACTCCTTGATCTTCTTCACCGAAGTGGAGAAGAAGGCGTCGTCGAAGAAGCCGAAGGCGTTGATATAGGGGAAGCGCTTCTTGATCTGCTCGAGCTCGCCGATGAAGTTGTCCATCGGGCGCCACCGCAGGAAGCGCTGCTTCTCGTAGGCCTCGCGGTAGGTCGACACGCAGCAGTAGGAGCAGTTGTGCGGGCAGCCGCGGCTCCCCATCGTCTTGTAGTGGTAGAAGTCGCCCATCGGCTGGAGCGGGCCGTCGCGGAAGAACTCCTTCACGTTCTCGTCGTCGAGCCGCTTGATCGTCTTCGTGTCGTGGAAGAACGACCAGTGGTCCTTGAGGTGCCAGTCGGGATACCCGAGGTCCTCGATGTTCTGCACCAGACGACCCATGGGATTGCGGATGACGTCGCCGTTCGGCTTCTTGAACCAGAAGCCGAGAGTCTTCGTGGGATCCTTGCCGGCATCCATCGCGTCGCAGAGCTCGGCCAGCGTCTCCTCGGACTCGCCCTGGGCCGCGAAGTCGAAGGTCTCGAGGCATTCCTCCGTGCGCACCGTCGAGTGGACGCCGCCCGAGATCACGGGCACCTTGAGCTTCTTCTTCAGGAAGTCGGCGAGCTGGGTCGCGCGCCAGAAGTAGTAGGTCATGAACGACACGCCGACCATGTCGCGGTCCTTCAGGACCTCCGCGGCCTGGTCGAGCAGGTCCTGTTCGTAGTCGGGGACGATCCCGGTCTCGTGGCGCAGCATCTCCATCCCCGGCGGAAGGAACAGCAGGCGAACGTCGTGACCGCGCGATTGCAAGTACGAGGACAGGCAACGCACGCCGTACGCCCTGATGTCCGGGCAGGTGATCTCGATGAGGGCTAGCTTCATGACAGCTCCTTCGTGTCCTTCAACCTACGACGACTACGAATCTTCCGCCAGGAGGGCGCGCCCGCCGGTGAGCATCTTGAGCTTGCGGTACGCGCCGTACACGAGTGCATAGAACTTGTTGAACATCTCGCGGTTCATCCACTTGACCGGAGTGTCCTCCGACAGGAAGCGAAGCATCGACACCGGCACGCCCAGGCGCGCCATCCCGAACAGGATGTTCAGGTAGCTCGCGCGCCGCATGTGGTACTCCTTCGTGTACCCCTCGAGCGAAGCGTCGGTGATGTAGCCGTCGCGCGCGGCCTTGTCGGCGAGCGCCGTCCCCGGGAAGAAGACGAGCGAGAAGATCTGGAGCCGGTACGGGCGCGGGATCAGGAGCATGAAGCGGAACGTCCGCAGCACCTGCTTCTCCGTCTCGTACGGGTTGTCGACGATCAGGTCGTAGACCGGGGGATCGATCGAGGGCTTCCCGGGCCGGTTCACGAACTTCGAGATGACCCGTGCCGACTCGAGCGTCTTGCTGTCCTCGATGCCGCGCATGTAGAGCTTCAGGGTCTCGGGATCGCCGCTCTCGATCCCCATCTGAAGGCCGAAGAGCCCGGCGTTCACGAGGTTCTCCATCTTCGTCTCGGTGATGGACAGCGGGCTCGTCAGCGCGAAGAACGGGAGATTGACCCGCTCCTTGTACATGCGCGAGAACTCGGCGATGTCGCGCTCGGGGGCGTGGAAGAAGACGTCGTCCGAGAAGCCCATCACCTCGACGTAGGGCATCTTCTTGACGGCGGTCTCGAGCTCCTGGATGAAGTTCTCGTTGCTGCGGCGGCGCAGGTACTTCCCCGCCACGTTGATGGCGCGCAGCGCGTTGTTGGCGCAGTAGGAGCAGTTCAAGGGGCAGCCGCGCGTCGCCAGAGTCTGGTAGGCGACCTTCTTGCGGATGCGGCTGATGTGGCCCATCGCCATGAACTTCTTCTGGACGTTGAAGTCCGCCTTGACGAAGCGGTTGTCCTTCTCGTCGAAGTAGTAGTCGTCGGCGAGCTCGTAGTCGGGGAACGGGAAGGCGTCGAGGTTCTGAGGGTTCGGGCGCTTCGGCCCCTCGGTCTTCTCGTAGGAGTCCCCCGCCTTCTTGCGCCACCAGAGGCCGGCGAGCCCGACACCGTCGCCACCGCGGTCGAGGTTGTCGGCGAGCTCGAGCATCGTGTCCTCGCCTTCGCCCGAGCAGACGAAGTCGGCGTGCTCGAGGCACTCCTTGGCCCTCACGGTCGGGTGGATCCCTCCCCAGATGACGCGCGCCTTCGACCGTCCACGCATCGCTCCGACGAGCGCCGCGCAGCGGTGGAAGTAGTTTGTCATCAACGTCATCCCGACCAGATCGCGGTCGGCCATGAGCTCGCCGAACTGATCGAGCAGATCGGATCCGTACTCCCCCGGAGGAGCCTCCCAGCGCTTGCGCTTCTCGAGGAGCTTCTCCGACGGCTCGTGCGGGATGAAGACCTGCCGCACCTCGTGGCCGTGCTGCTTCAGGTAGGCCGCGATGATGCGGATCCCGATGCTCGTGACGTCGGAATAGGGTGAGACGAGGGCGACCTTCATTCTTTCTCCAGGAACGTAGTCCTTCCCATCCGCGCGCGGGGCACAGAAGGCCGACGAAGGATGCCCGAGATTAGCACTCAAGTCCCTGATGGCTCAACAGCTTTTTTCTTCGATCCGGGCCGTGTTGCTAGCAACGAACGGCAGCTGGGTCAAGGTGCGGCGGCGATCTCCTGGGCAACGCCTCGTGCGAAGAGCTCGTGACCGCGGACGTTGGGGTGAGGATCGAACGGTGGTGCCGCGTGGAGCCAGACGTCGGGGAGGCTGGTCGCCTCGCCGCGCTCCATCGCATCGAGGAGCAGGCGCTGGAAGTCGACCACGGCAAACCCCTCCTGCCGGCAGATCGCGTGCACCCTCGGATGGGGAAGCTCGCGGAACGTCGTGTGCGGATCGTTGGTCGACGTGTAGAAGGTGACCAGCGTCCGGAAGCCGTGGCTCCTCGAGAGCTCCCCGAGCCGGTGCACGGCGGCGTACACGGCCTCCATGCGGGCATCCAGCGAAGGGTCGGGCCACGCCGCGCGCGACCTCCGGGCCACGAGCCTGTAGAGATAGGAGTGGCGCTCGAGAAGCGAACGGCGTCCCGGCACCGCGCGCGTCGCTTCGAAGTCGTTTCCGATGAAACCGAGCGCCACCCACGCCGGCTGCAGGTCGACGACATGGCGCTCGAGGAGAGCGAGCTCCTGGATCGTGTTGTAACCAGGAACGCCGAGATTGACGGTCTCGACGTCCGGGAGGGACGGCCGGAGCAGCTCACCGGCGCGATGGAGATACGTCTCCTCCTCTTCCACGCCCCAGCCGAACATCACGGAATCACCGATGCCGACGATGCGGAAGGTGCCACCGTCGCAGAGCTCCGCGCCCCGGAACCCGAGCGAGCTCGTGCGGACCGTGGTCCCGAGGAAGGGCACGGAGACGTTGGGCTTCAGCCGAAAGACGATCCTCGCGTCGGAATCGGGCTCGATGAGCGGCCCCAGGCTGGTCGCGGCCAGCGGCGCCGACTCGATCGCGATGCGGCTCTTCGACGGTGCGAGCCGCAATCCTCCCTCGAGGAGCGCGACCGCCAGCGTCGCCGACCCGGCCACGAGCACCGCCCGCCCGAGAGCACCTCCCCGTCGCCGCCGCAGGTCGCGTTCCGGATCCAAGCAACTGCGTCCTACGGAATCGCGTCCACTCCTCGCTCAGCTCCACAAGATCCTGGGGGCAAGACCGCGCACCTCTAGCCCCGCCAGGAAAGCGCCTCCCGGCACGGCCAGCTCGCAGGGACGAGCGCCGGGGGCGATCTCGCCGCGCGCCATCATGATGGCGACGATCGACGTCGGAAACCCGGTCGTACGCTCCATCGCCGTGAACCCCGTGGCGGCATCCTGGCGATCGAGGATCTGGAGCGTGACGGTGGCGTCCTTGCCGCCCTTCTTCCCCGAGGCCCACACGCGAAGCACCACCAGGTCTTCGTCGTCGTAGGTGCAGAGCCGCTCGATGAGCGCGTGGAGCATCGCCCGCGGCACGACCTTCGTTCCGCCGACGTCGATCGGCTCTTCGTCGAGAAGGCCGAGCGTCTTGGCCGCCGCAAACACGCCGAAGTGACCGGGATACCGAAGCGTCTTGTAGTCGTAGGTGGCAAGCTTGCCTTCGAAGGTCTCGGGGCAGGTCGAAGTCCCTCCGGACGTGACCCAGGCCTCGAGCGTTCCGAGGCCCGGAACGTCCAGCTCCTCGGGCTCCGTGAGCGTCGGGATCTCCACGCGCTGGCCGTCGCGCAGCGCCATCGCCATCCCGGCATACTCGTTGCTCAGACCGAGCACCGAGAACACCAGCTTGTAGTTGAGCGGGCCGCGCGGGTGCTGGGGAAGCCCACCGCACCGGATGTGGACCTCGCGCGGCAGGTCGAGCTCGGCAAGAGCCCACGCCGCGAGGACGTTGCCCATCCCGGGCGCGAGGCCGAGGTCCGGAACGACCGCGACGCCCCTCTCGCGTGCGAGAGCGTCGAGCGCGAGCTCCTGCTTCACGATCGCCGTGTTGCCCCCGAGGTCCGTGAAGGAGCACCGGGCCTCGACGGCGGCGCGCGCGAGCGCGACGTTGAACCGGTAAGGCACCGCGCTCACGACGACGTCGAAGCCGGGCAGGAGCCGCGCCACCTCCGCAGGCTCGCCGACGTCGCAGGCGATCCCCTCGACTTCCGGCGTCCCGACCGCGATCGCGGCGACCCGCGCCGCAGCGTTCTTCGCGACCGGCGCGATCCCGTCGGCGAGCACGACGCGCTTCGCCTCGCCATGCACCGCCAGGTCGTACGCGATCGCCGTCCCCTGCCGTCCCGCCCCGAGCACCAGGTAGTTGAAGCGTCTCACTCTGCCTCCCTTTCCTTCTCACCGAACACCTCCGCCGAGAACGCCTGGAGGCGCGCTCCGTGGCGCCACGCGTCGCGCGGCAGTCCGGCCTTGCGGCAGGTCTCCTCGACGAAGCGGTCCGCCGGGAGATCGTGCTCCGTCGCCACCTGCGGCAACAGTAGCCCGCGCCGGCCACCCTGACTCGCGACGAGCCCATCGCGTCCGACCACGACGTCCTCCGGCCCCGCGATGTCACGCAGCGGAGTCAGGACCGAGATCTCGATGTCGATGTCGAGGAGCTCCGCCGGGGTCACGGATCGAAAACGGTAGTCTCGCGTGGCCGCGCTCACCGCGTTCTCGGCGACGGACCTCGCCAGCGGTCCGTGGCCTTCCACGTAGCCGATGCACCCTCGCAGCTCGCCGTGCGCGTGCAGCGTCACGAACACGCCGCGGTCCTGGCCGAGCACCGGATCGGCCAGCGCCTCCTCGTAGATCGATGCTGGCGGAGCGTCCGCGCCGCGCGCCGCGTGCCCGAGGGCGGCGCGCGCGATGCGCAGGAGCGTGGCCCTCTCCCCGGGCGTCAGCATCGGCTCCGCACGGAGGGGCTACCCCTCCATCCGGTAGTTGGGCGCTTCCTTGGTGATGATGACGTCGTGGACGTGGCTCTCGCGATGGCCGGCGGCCGTGATCTTGATGAACTTCGCGCGCGTGCGAAGCTCGTCGATCGACCGGCACCCGCAATAGCCCATACCCGCCCGGAGTCCGCCGACGAGCTGGAACACGTTCTCCTGGAGCGACCCGCGGTAGGGCACCCGTCCCTCGATACCCTCGGGGACGAGCTTGCTGTCCGAAGCCGCGTCGTCCTGGAAGTAGCGGTCCTTGCTCCCCGCCTTCATCGCGCCGAGGCTCCCCATGCCGCGGTACGTCTTGTAGGTGCGCCCCTGGTAGAGGATGGTCTCGCCGGGGCTCTCGTCGGTGCCCGCGAAGAGGCTCCCGATCATCACGACCCGCGCGCCTGCGGCGATCGCCTTGGTCACGTCGCCCGAGTACTTGATGCCGCCATCGGCAATGACCGGGATCCCGGCGGCCTCGGCGGCGCGCGAGCAGTCGGAGATGGCGGTGATCTGGGGGACGCCGGCGCCCGTGACGACGCGCGTCGTACAGATGCCCGACGGCCCGATGCCGACCTTGACGGCGTCGACGCCCAGCGCGATCAGGTCCTGGGCCGCCTCGGCGGTGCCCACGTTGCCTGCGATGATGTCGACGCTTCCGTTGGCCTCGCGGAGCTTCTCGATCGCCTTCATCACGCCGGCGGAGTGGCCGTGGGCCGAGTCGATCACGAGCAGATCCACCTTCGCGGCCACGAGCGCCTGGGCGCGCTCGAGGTAGTCCCGCGTCGTCCCGACGGCCGCGCCCACGCGGAGGCGCCCGTAGGCGTCCTTGCACGCGTTGGGGTACTTGATGTTCTTCTGGATGTCCTTGACGGTGATGAGGCCGCGGAGGTTTCCGCGATCGTCCACGACGAGGAGCTTCTCGATGCGGTGCTTGTGGAGGTGCTGCTTGGCCTCCTCGAGCGTCGTGCCCACGGGCACGGTCACCAGATCGTCCTTGGTCATCAGCTCGCTGACGGGCAGCTGCATCCGCGACTCGAAGCGCAGGTCGCGGTTGGTGATGATGCCGACGAGCTTCCCCTCCTTGGTGGTCACGGGGATCCCGGAGATGCGGTAGCGCCCCATCAGCTCGTGGGCGTCGCCGATGCGCGCGTCGGGCTGGATCGTGATCGGATCGACGATCATGCCGCTCTCGGAGCGCTTGACCTTGTCGATCTCGGCCGCCTGCTCCGCGATGGAGAGGTTCTTGTGAACGATGCCGATGCCGCCCTGCTGGGCCAGCGCGATGGCGAGCCGCGACTCGGTGACCGTGTCCATCGCCGCGGAGATGACCGGGATCTGGAGCTGGATCCGGCGCGTCAGGCGCGTGGTCGTGTCGACTTGATTCGGATGTACTTCGGACTTACTGGGGAGGAGCAACACGTCGTCGAACGTGAGCCCCTCACGGATGTCGTCGGTGAGCATGTTCTCCCCCGGGCGAGCCCGCTCTTTCGCGGGAGTATAGCAGCGCGCGGCGCCTCGCAGGCCCGTGCAAGAATCGCCGCGTGGCGACGACCTCCCGCGTGGCCCGCGTGGCCCCGCTCCTCTTCGGATCCGGGACCTGCGCGCTCGTCTACCAGACGGTCTGGCTCCGGGAGCTCCGCCTCGTGTTCGGCGCGTCGACGGCCGCCTCGGCCGCCGTGCTCGCCATCTTCATGGGCGGGCTGGGCCTCGGGAGCGCGGTGCTCGGCAAGAAGGCAGACGCGCGGCGGGATCCGCTCGCGTTCTATTCCAACCTCGAGCTTGCCATCGCTCTCTCCGCCGCCGCGACGCCTTTCCTCGTCACCCTCGCGCGCTCCGTCTACCTGAGCGTCGGCGGGACGCCGGTGCTCGGCATGTTCGGGGGGACCATCGCCCGGCTCGTGCTCTCGGCGATCGTGCTCGGCGTCCCGACGTTCCTCATGGGAGGAACCCTCCCCGCGGCCGCGCGCGCCGTCGAGACGGCGAGCGACGCCGGGAGGCGGAACCTCGCGCTCCTCTACGGGACCAACACGCTCGGCGCGGTGACCGGCGCGGCGCTGCCGACGTTCGTGCTGCTCGAGCTCTTCGGGAACCGCCGCACGCTCTGGCTCGCATGTGCCAGCAACGTGCTGGTGGCGATCGCCGCGCGGAGCATCGCGCGGCGGCTCCCGTCGGGCGACGCCGGGGAGGAAGGGACCGCGACGGGCGAGAGCGCGGCGCCATGGCTCGTACTCGTCTCCGCGGGGCTCGTGGGCTTCGCGTTCCTCCTGATGGAGCTCGTGTGGTACCGGATGCTCGGCCCGGTCCTCGGCGGATCGAGCTACACCTTCGGCCTCATCCTAGCGGTCGCTCTGCTGGGGGTCGGGATCGGAGGAGCGCTCTACGCCTTGACCGCGGCGGGCCGCGCGAGCGCGCTCGCCTTCGCCGCGACGTGCGCGCTGGAGGCCGCCGCCATCGCGCTCCCCTACGCGCTCGGAGATCGCGTCGCGGTCTTCGCCCTGCTGCTCCGACCGCTCGGCGCCTTCGGCTTCTACGGCCACGTCGTGGGCTGGACGCTCGTGACCTCGCTCGTGGTGCTCCCGGCCGCCGTCGTCGCGGGGTTCCAGTTCCCGCTCCTCATCGGGCTCCTCGGGCAGGGGCGGAAGGACGTCGGCCGCCACGTCGGGTTCGCCTATGCGTGGAACACGGTCGGCGCGATCGTGGGATCGCTCGCCGGAGGCTTCGGGCTCCTGCCGCTCTTCACCGCGCCGGGCACCTGGCGGCTGGTGGCGGCGCTCCTGCTCGCGCTCTCGCTCCTCTGGCTCGCGGTCGCGCGCGACCGGAGACCTCTGCCGATCGCCTGCGTCGCGGCCGCGGCGATCGCCATCGTGGTGATGCTGGGAGCCACCGGACCGACCGCCGCGTGGCGCCACAGCCCCATCGGAGCGGGCCGCGCCGATCAGGACAGCCCGACCCGGAACAGCATCGCGGCGTGGATCCGATCCCAGCGCCGGTCGATCGCCTGGGAGGTGGACGGCGTGGAGTCGAGCGTCGCGCTCTCGGCGTCGGGCGGCTACGCCTTCGTGCTGAACGGCAAGGTCGACGGGCATGCGCGCGGCGACGCATCGACCCAGGTGATGAGCGGGCTCGCCGGCGCGCTCCTGCACCCGGAGCCGGCCCGGGCCCTCGTCGTCGGCCTCGGCACCGGAAGCACGGCGGGGTGGCTCGGGAAGGTCGCGACGATGCAACGCGTCGACGCCGTCGAGCTCGAGCCCGCGATGGTCGAGATCTCCCGCGCCTGCACTCCGGTCAACGAGGACGTCCTCGCCAATCCTCGCGTCCACGTCGTGATCGGCGACGCCCGCGAGTACCTGCTGGCGACGCGCGATCGGTACGACCTGATCTTCGCCGAGCCGAGCAACCCCTACCGGGCCGGCATCGCGAGCCTCTTCACGCGCGAGTTCTACGCGTCGGCGCGCGAGCGGCTGAACGATGGCGGGATCTTCCTGCAGTTCGTACAGGCCTACGAGATCGAGACGGACACCGCCCGCACGATCTTCTCGACCCTGACCTCCGTGTTCGGGAACGTCGAGACGTGGGCCACCAACGGTCACGACATGCTCCTGGTCGCGACCGTGCGTCCGATTCCCTACGATGCCGGCGCTCTCCGGAAGCGCGCCGCCGAGGAACCGTTCCGCAGCGCCCTCGCGAAGACCTGGCGCGTCCGCGGTCTCGAGGGGTTCCTCGCCCACCGCCTCGCGGGACCGTCGCTCGCGACGGCGCTCGCAGGGTCCGGCGACGGCGCGCTCAACACCGACGACCTGCCGCTGGTGGAGTTCGCGTTCGCGCGGAGCGTCGGCACGTCGGCGCGCGTGAACCTCGCCGATCTCTGGCAGGCGGCCCGACGTATGAGCGCGGACCGCCCGCAGGCCACCGGAGAGGTGGACTGGGCCGCGGTGGACGAGCAGCGACTGTCGATGTTCGCCATCGACGGCCTGGTGAACGGTGCTCCCCCGGGGCTTCCCGAAGCGTCCGATGCCCGCATCCGGTCGCTCCTCGCCGCTCTGCACGGCGATGCCGGCGCGGCGCTGGCGGCGGTTCCCCTGCTCGATCCCTCCGCGGGCGATCTCGACGAGCTCGCCCTCTGGTCGGACGCCGCTGCGGAGGCGGGCACGGATGCGAGCGCCCAGATCGACGCGCTCGCGGCCGTCGACGCCGTCGAAGCGGACGTCCTTCGGGCGCGACAGGCGCTGCGCCGGGGCGACGCCGCGACGGCGACGGCAAGGATGGAGGCCGCGCTGGTCGCCTACAGAGACGACCCCTGGCCCCTGGTCCTCGTCATGGAGCGCGCGCTCTCGCTCGTGCCGGAGATCGCCGCTGCCGATCCCTCCGGCGCCGCGCGCCTCTACGCCGCGCTCGAGAAGCCCTTCTCCGTCCACATGTTCGACGACTCGCGCAAGAAGTCGCTGATGCAGGTCGCCGAGGTCCTCGAGCCCACGCCCGGACCGCGCACCCAGGCCGCGCTGCACCAGGTCGAGCCCCATGTCCCGTGGGAGCGAAGCTTCCTGACCGCGCCGCGCCCTCTGCTACCGCGCCCTCGGCGACCCTCGCCCCTCGCGCCGCAAGGGACCTGCAGGAGCTGCTCTCCAACGCACCGCCGTCGCTGTCGGAGGTGCTGGCCACCCGCCCGGCCGGCTCATGAAGCAGCGGCCGCGCCGGCGGCGAAGCGCCGCGGCCGCGACACTTATCTATAATGGAGGGCTCGCAAGCGGGAACGAGAGAGGCGTCCCGAGCGACATCATCTAGGAGCCGCATAGGACCATGAAGCCCAGCATCCATCCCGCCTACCACGTCGTCGAGGTGCACTGCGCCTGCGGTGAGACCTGGACCACCCGCTCCACGAAGAAGGAGCCGCGCATCGAGATCTGCTCGAAGTGCCATCCCTTCTTCACCGGAAAGCAGAAGCTCCTCGACACCGCCGGCCGCATCGAGCGGTTCGAGAAGCGCTACCAGGGCAGGACCGCGCCCGTCGCGGCCGCCAAGGCGTAACGTCCCCTAGGGAGCTGCCCACCCGCGACGCGGGAGGGAGAAGACCGTGCTCGACAAGCTCGATCGGATCGTCCAGAAGTACGAGGAGCTGGAAGCCCAGATGGGCGACCCCTCGATCGCCAGCGATCCCTCGCGCTACGGGAAGATCGCCAAGGCCCACCGCGACATGCAGGAGATCGTGGAGCGCTACCGCGGGTACCGGAAGCTCCAGCGGGAGCACGCGGACGCAACGGAGATGCTCGCGGGGGCCAACGGCGATGCGGAGATGCGCGCCCTCGCCGAGAGCGAGGTGGCTGCGCTCGACGCCAAGATCGAGGCCTGCGAGGCGGACCTCAAGCGCCTGCTGCTGCCGAAGGATCCAAACGACGAGAAGAACGTCGTCATCGAGATCCGCGCGGGCACGGGCGGCGACGAAGCGGCGCTCTTCGCCGCGGACATCCTGCGCATGTACACGCGCTACATCGAGCGGCGCCGCTGGAAGCTCAGCATCCTGAACACGAACGACACGGGCATCGGCGGCATCAAGGAGGTGATCTGCCTGGCCGAGGGGCAGCGCGTCTACAGCCGCCTGAAGTACGAGTCCGGCGTGCACCGGGTCCAGCGCGTTCCTGCCACGGAGGCGTCGGGCCGCATCCACACCTCGACGGTGACCGTCGCGGTGCTTCCCGAAGCAGAGGACGTCGACATCCACATCGACGAGAAGGACATCAAGGTCGACACGTTCTGCTCGTCGGGGCCGGGCGGCCAGAGCGTCAACACGACCTACTCTGCGGTCCGCATGACCCACATCCCGACGGGCCTGGTCGTGAGCTGCCAGGACGAGAAGTCCCAGATCAAGAACCGCGCGCGGGCGCTGCAGGTTCTGCGGTCGCGCCTCTACGAGCGGGCGATGGCCGAGGAACAAGCCAAGCGCAGCCAGAACCGCAAGAGCCAGGTGGGGACCGGCGAGCGGAGCGAGAAGATCCGCACGTACAACTTCAAGGAGAACCGGCTCACCGACCACCGCATCAACTTCACGGTGCACCAGCTCCAGACGATCCTCGACGGCGACCTCGACGAGCTGCTCGATCGCTGCGCCCTCTACTTCCAGTCGGAGGGGCTGAAGGGCGAGGCCGAGGGAGAGGGCGGCGCCCCCGCGTCGTGACGGTCGCGCAGGCCCTCGGGGCGGCCGCGCGCGCGATCGAGACCTCCGGCCACGCCGCGTCACCCCGCCGCGAGGCCGAGGAGATCCTCGGAGCGATCCTGGGGCGCGATCGCTCCTGGCTCTTCGCCCACGGTGACGAGCCGCTCGGCAGCGACGCCCGGGCCGCGCTCCACGACGGCGCCGCGCGTCGCGCCACCGGAGAGCCGGTCGCCTACGTCACGGGATCGGCGACGTTCTGCGATCGCCCCTTCGCCGTCTCGCGCGCGACCCTCATCCCACGCCCCGAGACCGAGGACATCGTCGCGCGCGCCCGAGCCCTCCGCCCGCGCCGCATCCTCGACGTCGGCACCGGCACGGGCTGCCTCGCGGTGACGCTCGCCATCGAGCACCCCGGGTCGCGCGTCACCGGCACCGACGTCTCGATCGACGCGCTCGCGGTCGCGCGCTCCAATGCGAAGCGCCATGGCGCGCGCGTGACCTTGGCGCGGGCCGACGGTCTCGATGCGTTGCGGGATCGCGCGTTCGACCTCGTCGTCGCCAATCCGCCCTACGTGGACGCCACGGATCGCGCGTCGCTACCCGCCGAGGTCCGCGACTTCGAGCCCGCCGTCGCCCTTTACAGCCCGCGCGGCCTCGCGCACCTGGAGCGCTGGATCCCCGCGGCGGCGCGCTGCCTCGCCCCGGGCGGGTCGCTCCTCGTCGAGATCGGCTTCGGCCAGGCCGGGCCCGCGCGCGCCATCGTCGGTGCCACGCCGCTCCGGCTCGTCGCGATCCATCCCGACTTCGCGGGCATCCCGCGCATCCTCGAGGCGGCGCGATGACCCCCGTCAAGCCGTCGACGGCGCTCGCCGTCGCGCACCTGGCCGACGCGGTGCTCGAAGCGATGGAGCTCCTCCGCCGCGCGGCTCTCGCCCGATCCGTGTTCCTCTTCGACGACGACGTCGGCCGTCTCGCCACCATGGGCGATGCCCTCAACGCGCGGCAGCGGCGGAGTATCGGCGAGCTTGCCCGCCAGTCCCCGCTCGACCCCTTTCCCAGCTGGATGTGGCCGACGATCCAGAGCACCCTCACGCTCCTTCCCCTGGACAGCGGCTACGTGGTCGCCATCGTCCGCGACGACGGTCCCATCCCCGTCGCCGACGCGCTCGAGCCGCACATCGCGCGCTTGCACGAGCGGCTCCCGACGCGCGAGCAACGCGCCCGGGCCCGCGCCGCCCGCGCCGCCGCGCCGGCGCTCGCCGCATGCTCGTTCTGCGGCCGGACGTCGGAGAACCGGAAGCTCATCTCCGGCCGCGGCGTCGCCATCTGCGCGGACTGCATCGTCCTCTGCCAGGAAGCCCTGGCCGGGTCCCGCACGCCGACCCAGGCCACAGAGCTCCAGCATCGTGCCTCCGGCCTCCTCGCCGCGGCGCAGCGCGACCTCGCGTCGCTCAAGTTCGGCGACGCCATGGGTAGCCTCCAGGGCGCCGAGTCCGCCCTCGGGGATCTCTTGACGCTCCTCGCCGCGTTCCTGCCCGACTCCTGACGAGCGTCCAGGGAACGCCGGCGGCGGCGATCACCTGACGTTCGGTCGATCGTCGAGCGGAGGACCCGCGCGCGCCGCGGCACTTCAACATCAAAGGTCTGCTCCTCTCCAGGTCGCACGTCGAACGTCACGTCGATCGACGCATCGTCGACGGTCACCCGAAACGTCGTGAGGCCCGCGGGCACATTGTGGTGTGTCGCAACGCCACTCGCATCGGACGGAAAGGGCCAGTGCCAACCACTCATGAGCCACTCCGGCTGCGAGGTCCTCAGCAGGACGACCTCGAAGCTCGTGACAGGAACGCCGTCTCGAGTCGCCCGCAACCGCACCTTCGCCACCGGGCCGATGCGAAGCTCGACGTTCGACCCGGCCCGCTCGCCCGTGCTGACCACGGGCACCGACGCAGACCAGAACCACCCCTCCTTCGCGTGCATGTTGGACTCGACGGCATACGTTCCGGACGCGATGCTGTTCGCCACGAACGTGCCGTCGGCGCGGGTGTACGTCGCGCTGTCGTCCCAGTGGAGCACGTCGTCGAGAGAGAAGCTACCGTCGGATCGACGCTCGTGGAGGTAGATCGGCGCGAAGGCGACCGGACGGCCTGTCCGCGAATCGAGCACCCGTCCCGCGATCGTCGCACCGGCACGCCGCATCACGATGGTCATCTCGCGTGCGAGAGGCACGGTGTTCGTGACGAATCCTCGCGCACTTGCTTCCGCGTAGGTGTTCGGCACGGAGAGTGCTCCGGTCACCGCACGGAAACGGCCGTCGCTGCCGGTCCGGACCGGGTGCTTGCTCCAAACGTGGACGACCGCATCCACGATCGGAGCGCCGTCCGCGTCGCGAACGACACCGGCGACCGCATCCCCGGTCGCGAGCACGATGGAGACGTCGTCCCGTCCGCCTTCCGGCACGTCGAGGTCGATCGAATCGTCGAGGCACACGTGGCTATCGGCGTACACCCAGATCTGTCGGGCGCCGGGCTCGACGTGCCCGAGCGCGAAATGCCCGTGCTCGTCACTCACCGCGGATTCGTCATCGAGATCGAGGTCGGCTCCCGGGACAGGCCGCCCGACCTCGTCCACGACGCGCCCCGACACGACGACCCCTCGCTGCCGCTGCACGACGCGCCCAGTGTCGTTTCCATCGAGCGTGGCGTGTTGCGACCAGGTCCCGCCATCCGCCCAGACGAAGAGGTCGTACTCGGCGACCAGAGGATCGCGGACCAGCGCGACCTCCCCGTCGTCGTCGGTGATCCCGTGCTGTCTCACGATCTCTGGGGAGTCGAGCGCGATGCGGGCGTGCGGCAGCGGTGCTCCATCCTCGTCCAGGATCCGGAGCGTCGCCGGTGATCCCGCCTGGAGATCGGTGACCTCGACGGGCCCAGCGGACACTCCAATCTGCCGCGAGACCTCCACGGACAGATGGCCCGCGCCGCCGATCACGACGACGTACCGTCCCGGATCGAGCGCACCTGTCTCGTAGCCCCCGGACGCGTCCGTCGCACCGGACCAGAGCGGCCCCGCGGCCTCCCGGATTTCCGACACGATCGTGACGCTGGCACCACCGACCGCTTCGCCCGACGCGGCATCTCGCACCTTCCCCCGAAGCCTGGTCCCGGTGCCGAGCTCGATCCGGATCGGTAAGCAGGGCAGCTCCAGGATGGGTACCTCTCGGGCAGCGAATCCTTCGGCGAAGACGTGGAGCACGACCCAGTCGCGCTCGAGCTCCGGGAACACGAACGCGCCGGACCCGTCCGTCTCGCTCACCGCGAGCCGTTGCGCGACGAACGCAACGCAACCGTCGCATCTCTCGAAAACCTCGATCCGCGCGCCCGCCACGGGATCACCCGAGCGCGCGACGACGACGCCAGCGAGATCCGCGGGGCCGTCGCTCGCCAGCGCGAGGGGCATCGAGAAGACTGCAAGGCAGCCGGGCAGCGTGAGCATGCGCATGGTCTCGAGCCTGTAGCTTCAACAGACATGCCACCACGGCGCGGCGTCCCGCCTGTGACGAAACGGGCGGTCGAGCGGACGGTGTCCTTCCCCATGGACGCTCCTCCTCGTCTGTGAGGACACCCATGGGCGACGACGCGCGACATCGCCGCGAACCGGATCGAATCTGTCGAGCTAAGATCGCCCGCTCGCATGCGTTCCGGCCGTCCGTCTCCACGTCATCCCGCAGCGTTCGCGTGCTCCGGCGGTCGCTCCTTCCGGGCGGTCGTTGCCGCGCTCGTCTTGCTGCACGCCGGTTGTGCGAACAAGGCGCCCGACGCGGCCCCGCCGGTGGTCCCGTCCCCCGACACCCTCGCGAAGGCGGAGCCTGAGGGGCCGACCGGCCCCTTCAAGCCGCTGCCGCCGTCCGTCTCTCTCGACGCCGGAAAGGTAGCCCTCGGGCGCGCGCTCTTCAACGACCCGAGGCTCTCGAAGGACGATTCGGTCGCGTGCGCGCGATGCCACGTCGTCGCCGAGGGCGGCGACGACGGAATGGCCAAGTCGGTCGGGATCGGCGGCCAGCTCGGCGACGTCAACGCCCCGACGGTCCTCAACAGCGGATTCAACTTCAAGCAGTTCTGGGACGGCCGCGCCGACACGCTCGAGGACCAGATCAGCGGGCCCGTGACGCATCCCAAGGAGATGGGATCGAGCTTCGACGAGGCTGCCGGGAAGCTCCGCTCCGACGCGGCGTTCATGCAGAAGTTCCAGGCGTCCTATCCGGAGGGCCCGAACGAGAAGACCATCAAGGACGCGATCGCGACGTTCGAGCGATCGCTTGTGACCCGCGCCCCCTTCGATCGCTTCCTCGAGGGCGACGCGGGCGCGCTGACCGATGATCAGAAGAAGGGCTACGACCTCTTCCGGACCTACGGCTGCGTCTCCTGCCATCAGGGCGTCAACGTCGGCGGCAACATGTTCCAGCGGCTCGGCGCCATGAAGAGCTACTTCGAGACGCGGGGCGCGATCACCAAGGTCGATTACGGCCGCTTCAACGTCACGGGCCGCGAGAGCGATCGCTTCAAGTTCAAGGTGCCCACGCTGCGCAACGTCGAGCTGACGGCACCGTACTTCCACGACGGTTCCGCGGCGACGCTCGAGGACGCGGTGAAGGTGATGGCGGAGTTCCAGCTCGGGCGGCCGATGTCCGACGAGGACCGGCACCTCGTGGTCGAGTTCCTGAAGTCGCTGACCGGACCGGTCGCCGCCGGAGAGAAGCCATGAGCTGGCGCCGCCAGGCGGCGGTCCTCGCGACCCTCCTGATCGCGCTGACTTACCTCTTCACGAGGACGCGGGCGCTCGACGTGAAGCGGTACGAGGGGTTGACCGACGCGTTCCGCCAGTTGAGCCAGCTCGACAGCCGGTTGAACGAGGAGATCCTGCGCGTCCGTTACGGGCTCCGGCGCGACTTCGACGGCGTCGCGGCGACCGTCAACAGCGTGGAGAGGATCCTCGGCTACCTCGACGCGAGCTTCAAGGGCAACGAGCCCGGCTCGGCGGAGGTGCGCGACGCGCTCGCGAAGTACCGGTCGGCGCTGAACGAGAAGCGCACGATGGTCGAGGACTTCGAATCCGAGTACTCGATCCTCAGGAACTCCGTCGACTACTTCCCCAAGGCCATGGACCAGCTCCAGACGAAGCTCTCCGACGAGCAGGGTACCGAGAAGGTCATCGTGATGCTGGTGCCGCTCGAGCGCGACGTCCTGCGCTACGGCATGCGCAGCGACGTCGCGCCCGGGGAGCCGGTCAAGGCGTCGCTCGCGTCGCTCGACCAGGGGGAAGCCGGCGCGGTGCTCCGCGAGCAGCCGGAGTGGTCCTTCGCCTCCATCCACGCGAAGAGCATCCTCGATCACCACGGCACCGTGAACGCCCTCATCGACGAGCTGGTGCAGCTCCCGCCGGAGTCGGTCGTCGACAACCTGCACACCGCCTACGGGCGCCAGTACCAGGCCGCGCTCTCGGCGTCGAACACCTACCGCCTCTACCTCTACGTCCTCGGTCTCCTGCTGTTCGCCTACAGCGCATGGGCGATGCTGCGCGTGCGTCGCACCGCCGTCCTCCTCGCGCGCGCCAACGAGGAGCTCGAGGCGCGCGTCGCGGACCGCACGGCGAAGCTGAACTCGTCCTTGCGGGAGCAGGAGCGCATGGCAGGAAGCCTTGCGGAGGCCAAGGACCGCGCCGAGACCGCGAACCAGGACAAGAGCGCGTTCCTCGCCAACATGAGCCACGAGCTCCGGACGCCGCTCAACGCGGTGATCGGCTACACCGAGCTACTCACCGAGGAAGTGATCGAGAGGCAGCAGGAGGACCTCGCCCCCGATCTCGACCGCGTCCACCAGTCGGCCACGCACCTCCTGGGCCTCATCAACGGCATCCTCGACCTCTCGAAGATCGAGGCGGGGAAGATGGAGCTCTACCTGGAGGAGGTCGACGTCGCCGAACTGCTCCGCGAGGTGGATGCCACCGTCAAGCCGCTCGCTCCGAGGAACGGCAACACGCTGGTCCTCGACGCGGGCCCAGCGCTCGGCAAGATGATCTGCGACGCGACGAAGGTGCGCCAGACGCTCCTCAACCTCGAGAGCAACGCCCTCAAGTTCACGGAGAAAGGCACGGTGACGCTCTCCGGACGGCGCGAGCCAGGCGACGGCGGCGACTGGATCACGCTCTCGGTCAGGGACACCGGGATCGGCCTGACCGACGAGCAGAAGGACAGGCTGTTCCAGGTCTTCTCGCAAGCTGACGCCTCGACGACCAAGAGGTTCGGCGGCACGGGTCTCGGCCTCCACATCAGCCGCCGGTTCTGCCGCATGATGGGCGGCGACATCACCGTCGAGAGCAAGCCGGGCGAAGGATCGACCTTCGTCGTGAAGCTCCCGGCCGTCGCGAAGCCGACTCCCGGGATCCAGGTGACCGAGGCGCGCAAGCGCCCCGCCTGACCCGTCGCCCGTCGTCATCAGGCGAAGAGATCCTCGACCGGCATCGACCTGGCGGGTTCGGCCTCGGCGCGATCTGCGGGCCGATGGACCGGCGCCAGTGCAGGTTCAGGGCCGCAGCATCAGGTTCGCACGGCTTCGCTCCGCGCTAGAGCTCGACGATCGGCGTGGGCTCGTCCTGAGCCGCCACCGAGAGATGGACCGCCGCGCCGCCGAGCGCTCGCCTTGCGGTGGCGAGCGCGAGGTTCGGATGGTTGTTGACCTTGCTCAGGTGGGCGAGCACCACGCGGTTGAGCGGCCGCAGGAGGCGCTCGGCGAAGAACCCCGCGAGCGCGTCGTTGCTGAGGTGGCCGCGCAGCGACAGGACGCGCTCCTTCAGGGATGCCGGGTATGGTCCGAGGCGCAGCATGTCGATGTCGTGGTTGCTCTCGACGACCAGCACGTCGGCGGTGCACCACGCCGTGCGGACGACGGGGGTCACGTGGCCGAGGTCGGTCGTGATGCCGATGCGCACGCCGTCGACGTCGACGAGATAGCCGACGGGATCCTGGGCATCGTGAGGGATCGAGAAGGGCGTCACGGTGAACGGACCCGTCGTGAAGGCCTGGCCCGGCTCGATCGCCTGGAACCGGACCTTGCGGCGCCGGAGCGACGGCACCGATCGATAGGTCGCGCGGGTGGAGTGGACGGGCAGAGCATGGCGGGTGGCGAAGTTCGCGGCACCCCGGACGTGATCGCCGTGCTCGTGCGTGAGGAAGATGCCGTCGACCGCGCGAGGCTCGAGGTCGAGCGATCGCATGCGCGCCTCGATCTCCTTCGCGCGGAAGCCCGCGTCGACGAGGATCCCGCGCCCGTTCGATCCGACGTAGAAGCAGTTGCCGCCGCTTCCGGTGCCGAGCACCGTGAGGCGCGCCATCAGCGGTACCCCGAGTGGCCGAAGCCGCCGTCGCCGCGATCGCTTCCCGGCAGCTCCGCGACCTCCTCGACGCGGACGGAGGCCACGCGCGCGACGACGAGCTGGGCGACGCGATCGCCGCGGCTCACCGTGTAGGGCTCGGCTCCGAGGTTCACGAGGATCACCTGGATCTCCCCGCGATAGTCCGCGTCGACGGTGCCCGGGCTGTTGAGGATCGTGATCCCGTGGCGAAGCGCAAGCCCGCTGCGGGGCCGCACCTGCCCTTCGTGTCCGGCGGGCAAGGCGACCCGGATCCCGGTGCCGACGATCGCGCGTCCGAGGGGCGGGATGACGACGGGCTCGCTCACCGCGGCCCGGAGATCGATCCCGGCGGACCACTCCGTCGCCGCCTGCGGCAACGGGAGATCGCCTGCGCCCGGCACGCGGGCGACCAGGAGCACCGGGTGGCCCTCCCCCATCGGGCTCAGGCGACCGCGAGCTCGCGTGCGTGGAGCTTCAGGTCCTTCACGCGACCGAGGACCGTGGCGGAGAGTGTCTTCCCGCCGAAGAGATCCCGCGCGACGTTCCGGACGTCATCCGCCGTGACGCGATCGATCTCCGCGACCATCTGGTCGAGCGAGGTCTGCCTGCCGAAGTACATCTCCTGGCGCGCGAGGTTGCTCATGCGGCTCCCGCTCGATTCGAGCCCGAGCATGAGGTTGCCCTTGAGATGGCCCTTCGCTCGCTCCAGCTCGTCGGCCCTCACCCTCCGGTGCGTCATCTCGGCGATGCCCTTCACGCACAGGAGCGACACCTCGCGCACGTTCTCGGGCGAGCACGCCGCGTAGACCATGACGTAGCCTGCATCGCGGTAGCTTCCGAGGAACGAGTAGACGGTGTACGCCAGCCCGCGAGACTCGCGGATGCTCTGGAACAGCCGCGAGCTCATGCTCCCGCCGAGGATCGTGTTGAGCACGTTGGCCGCGTTGCGCGTCCGGTGGCCGTGGGGGATCCCCGGGCCTCCGAGGCAGAGGTGGACCTGCTCGAGGTTCGCGCGCGGCTTCACCACGAAGACGGGCTGCGCTTCGGGCGCGCTCTCCGCCGCGGGCTCCGCTCCGATCGCGTGATCCCCGAAGCGCTCCTCGAGGAGGTCGAAGAGCTTCCCTGGCTCGAAGCGCCCGGCAACGGAGATCAGGAGGTTCGCAGGACCGTAGATCCGGCTCCAGAAGCCGCGCATGGCGCGGCCGTCGAAGCGCGCGACGGAACGCCGCGTCCCGAGGATCGGACGCCCGAGGGGATGCGCCTTCCAGAGCCCCTGCACGAATAGCTCGTGGACGAGGTCGTCGGGCGCGTCCTGCGCCATCTTGATCTCCTCCTCGATCACCTTGCGCTCCTTGTCGAGGTCTTGCTGGGCGAAGAGCGGGTTCTTGATCAGATCGGAGAGGAGATCGACGAGCACGGGCAGCTCGGTATCGAGCGCCTTGGCGTGGTAGCACGCGTACTCCTTGCCGGTGAACGCGTCGAGTCCGCCGCCGACGGCGTCGATCTCCTTGGCGATCTGCTCCGCGGTGCGGTTCTTCGTGCCCTTGAAGAGCATGTGCTCGATGAAGTGGCTCATGCCCGACATGGGATCCGACTCGTGGCGCGAGCCCTGGCGGAGCCACACGCCGATGCTGACGGAGCGAAGCTCGGGCATCCGCTCCGCGATCACGGGGATGCCGCTCCCGAGCGTCCGTCGCACGTAGGGCTCGGCCCCGCGGCCGCGGCTTGCCGCCGGCGCGCGACGACGGTCGCGAGCGCTCTCGATGGGGCTCCTCATCTCCTTGCTGGGAGGAGCTCGCTCACGCGCACGCGAGATCCGGCTCGGAGACGGAGAGATCGGGCGCCCCGGCGGGGAGCTGCACGCGGGCCAGCGCTCGCTTCCCCGCAGCCTGCACGAGATCCAGGGTTGCGTGGGTGATGCTCCAGGCGTCAGGCGGGTTCTGCGGGAACATCGTTACAATCACTCCCTCCCGTAGCTCGACCCGGTCGCCCTCCGTGAGGTTCCCCCTGTCGACGAGGTCGTCGTGGTCCTGTCTCGAGTAGAGAATCGGGTCTCTCGCCGCGAGCGCCATGGCCGAATGTTAGCGCCGAACCCGGACGACCGCGAATGGCTCGCGACCAACGGCATCGGCGGATTCGCCTGCGGGACGCTCTCGTTCGCGAACACCCGCCGCTACCACGGCCTCCTCGTCGCGGCCCTTCGGCCGCCGGTCGAGCGCTTCGTGATGCTCTCGAAGCTCGAGGACGTCGTGACCACGCCGTCGGGGTCTTTTCCCCTGTCGTGCAACCACTACGGCGACGTCGTCCATCCCGACGGGTTCCGCCATCTGCAAGCGATGGATGCGGAGCCGATCCCGACCTGGACCTTCGAGATGCCCGGCGCGGTGATCGAGAAGAGCATCGTCATGGTCCCAGGGCGGAACGCGACGCTCGTCCGTTACCAGGTGCGCTCCGGCCGCGCCCTGCGCCTGTCGCTGACACCGCTCCTCGCTCCGCGCGACTACCACGCCCTCGCCCACGAGAACGGCGCGATCCGCCGCGACGCGGGCCCAGCCCCTGGCGGGATCGCGTACCGCGCCTACGACGCTCTGCCCGTGCTCGTCCTCCAGATCGCCGGCGCGCCCTTCTCGTGGACGGCGCGCCCCGACTGGTACCGCTCGTTCACCTACGGCGTGGAACGGGAGCGCGGCCTGGACTTCGTCGAGGACCTCTTCACGCCGGGGTCGTTCGACATCGACCTTGGCTCCGGGAGCGCCACGATCGCCGCGTCCCTCGGCGGCATCGAGGCCCCCGACCGCGTCTTCGACGGCGAGCGCGCCCGGCACGACGCGGACGCCGCCGATCGCTCGATCGATGCGAGGCTCCGGCGCGCTGCGCGGACCTTCGTCGTGAGGCGCGCCGACGGCAGCCCGACCGTGATCGCGGGCTATCCATGGTTCACGGACTGGGGCCGCGACACGTGCATCAGCATCCCCGGGCTGCTCCTGGTCGACGCGCGGCACGACGAGGCGCGGGCGGTCCTCGAAGGCTTCGCACGTCACCTCGACGGCGGGCTCGTCCCCAACCGGTTCGGCGACGGAGGCGGCGCCGACTACAACACGGTCGACGCCACGCTCTGGTTCCTGCACGCCGCGCACGAGACCCTCGCGGCCGATCCTGACGACGCCTGGGAACGCGGGGTCCTCTTGCCGGCGACGCGCGAGATCCTCACGCGCCACTTCGAGGGGACCCGCTTCGGCATCAAGGCCGACGGCGATGGTCTCCTCGGCTGCGGGGAGCCAGGAGTGCAGCTCACCTGGATGGACGCGAAGGTCGGCGACCACGTGATCACGCCACGCGACGGAAAGCCGATCGAGATCCAGGCTCTCTGGATCGCCGCGCTCGAAGCCAGCGTACCCTTGCTCGCGCGGCACGGCGACGACGCGCTCGCGAGTGGCTGCGCGCGCGCCGCGACGACGGCGCGGCGGTCCTTCCGGCGCTTCTGGCGACCGGACGCGGGCTGCTTCGGCGACCGGCTCGATCGCGAAGGAGCCCTCGACGCGGCGTTGCGCCCGAACCAGCTCTACGCGCTCGCCCTCCCGCTGGATCCACCGCTTTGCTCCCGCGATGAAGGACGCAGCGCGATCGCCGCGATCCGGCGCGAGCTCCTGACGCCCTTCGGGCTGCGCACCCTCCCGCCGTCCGATCCGGCATACCGCGGACGATTCACGGGCCCACCGGAATCGCGTGACGCCGCCTACCATCAGGGGACCGTCTGGCCGTTCCTGCTCGAGCCCATGGTCGCGGCGTCCCTACTCTGGGAGGGCTCCGGCCGGATCGATCGCAAGGCGTGGCGCCAGTTCCTCGATCCGATCCTCGACCACTTCGCAAACGACGCGTGCCTAGGATCGTGCAGCGAGGTGTTCGACGGCGATCCGCCGCACCGCGCGGGTGGTTGCTTCGCGCAAGCATGGAGCGTCGCGGCCCTTCGCCGCATCCTCGTCGCGCTCACGGAAGACGGAAGGTAGCGCATCGCCCTCGACGGGGACTCGTCCCCCGCCCGTTCGTCAACGAGCGCGAAGCGCCGCCATGGCAAGGCACGCCCAGCCTGCCATGAAGGCGAGGCCGCCGAACGGCGTCACGATACCCAGCTTCCGGACCCCGGAGAGGCTGAGGGCGTAGAGGCTTCCCGAGAACAGCACGGTCCCGGCGATGAAGAGCCAGCCGGAGGCTCTCGGCATCGCCCCCGGCCACCGCGTCTGCGCCCAGGCCGAGGCGATGATCGCGAGGGCGTGGTACATCTGGTAACGCGCGCCGGTCTCGAACACGGCGAGCATGCCGTCGTCGATCCGACCCTTCAGGCCGTGTGCGCCGAAGGCCCCGGCAGCCACCGCGACGAGCGCCGAGAGCGAGCCCGCCGCGAAGAACACGCGATCCAAGGTCTAGCCCCGCCCGCCTCCGGGCGGCGGCGGAGTCGAGCCGCCGGGCCCACCCTTCTGGCCGCCTTGCTGCCCTTGCCCGCCCTGGCCACCCTGCCCGCCCTGACCCGGACCTCCGCGCCCGGCGGCAGTCGGTTGCTTCATGAGAAAGAACCACTCGTCGTAGTGATCCTTGCCCTCGTAGATCTTCATCGACTCCTCGTCGTGCTTCGCGTACACGCCGATGATGGGACCCGTCGCCTTGGGCTCGCCGCCGAACGTGCTCTCGCTCTCTTCTGCCTTGCCGGGCGGCTTCGTGGCGTTGGGATCCGGCTTGTCGCCTTGACCCGGCGCGCCCGGCGTCCCGCCCGGAAGACTACCGGTCCCACCAGGAATGCTGCCTGGCGTTCCCCCCGGAAGCCCGCCGGGTCCGCCGTTCGTCCCCTGCCCGGTCTGCCCCGGCAGGATCGGCTGCCCGTTGGGTCCCGCGAAGATCAACGTCCAGCCCAGGCACTCGTCGCAATCCTCCACCTTCTTCATGAAGGGGTCCTTGTAGAGCTTGCGGATGAAGTTGATGGGCTTCTTGTGCAGGTCCGCGAGGCTCGTGGGCAGCCGGCCGTTCTTCTTCTGGTACCGCGCGATCGCGTTGCTGTACTCCTCGCCCCGGAAGATCAGCTCCTCTTCCTTGTCGCGCTTGGCCATCGCCTGCCACGAGGGCATCGCGGCCGCGAGCAGCACCGAGGAAACGGCGAGCGCAACCATGAGCACGGCGAGCAGGTGCCCGCGGCTCGCCCGCGGCGATCGACGCCTACGCATGTCCTGATCTACGGCCGCGCCCGGCCGCTCGTTGACGCGCGGACATGGGTCAAGGATACCGTGTTCGACCGCATCTGGTGCGTTGACCCGGCGGACGGGGCCGTGCTAACTTCCGGAGCCCTCGGCCCTCGCGGCAGACCCTGAGCGGGAATAACTCAGTGGTAGAGTGCAACCTTGCCAAGGTTGAAGTCGCGGGTTCAAATCCCGTTTCCCGCTCCAGCTTCTCCGGCGGCGTAGCCAAGTGGTAAGGCAGAGGTCTGCAAAACCTCCACCATCGGTTCAATTCCGATCGCCGCCTCCAATCTCCTGACGGGCCGACAGACCGATCGCCGGAGCATCATTCCGGTGACCAGCGTCACGACTCGCTGATTCGACGGAACTTCCGCGCGCGGCTCGTCGTAACTCGCGGCGTTGTACCAATCGCCGACGAAGGAGATTGAGATGAACGCGCGACGAACGAGCCTGATGGCGCTCTTGCTGGTGACGATGGGCGGCCTCGCCCACGCCGGCGTGAACAAGGAGATCGAAGAGGAGTACGCGGGCCTTCTCAAGGGACGGACGGTGGTCCCGAAGGTCGACGTCAAGGTCATCAAGATCAAGAAGCAGGTCTGGGGAGATCAGGCTCGCGGGTTCGCAGGGACCGACAGCCTCGAGCAGCTCAAGGACGCAACCATCGTCACCGCGGCGGGCGTCTCCTACGCCGACGAGGCGCACGCCCACGAGGTGCTCTTTGCCCCCAAGGGTTCGGCCCTGATCGTCGAGGACGTCGACTTCGGCCGGTCCTCGATCGAGATCAAGGTTCGCGCCGACGGTTCGAGCAGCTCGACGGTCATCACCTTCGACTTCGACAAGAAGCTCGATGCGACCTTCAGCGATCGCGCAACCTTCGACCAGATGCTCGGTAGCACGTTCGAGATTCTCCCCACGGAGGTGGCCCACTCATGAAGAGACTCGGGATCGGCATCGCATCGCTGACCGTCGTTGCCGCGCTCTCCGCCGGCAGCGCCCACGCCCAGAACACGCGCGTCGTCGGCGTCGTCAAGGACCGCGAGACCCAGAAGGTCGTCGAGTCCGCGAAGATCAGCTGGAAGAGCGTCGACATGGGGATCGAGCTCAAGGCGGAGTCCAACAAGAAGGGCCAGTACCGCATCCCCAACGTCCGCTTCGGCAACTACGAGGTGACCGTCGAGGCGGAGGGTTACCCCACGTTCACCGCGAGCTACCACGTCGAGGCGCGCAGCAACGAGGCGACCAACGTCAACGTCGAGCTCGGCAAGGGAAAGACCGTGGTGGTCGCCGCGGAACGCTGACCAAGCCCCCGCATCCGTCCTGCTTGCCCGGGCCGGCGCGGTTGCCCGACAATCGCCCGGCCCGTTCGTCTTTCGATGGAAAACCTGGCCCACACCCTCACCGGTGCCTGTCTCGCGAGCGCGGGGTTCCAGGCGCGAGTCGGGCGCAAGACGGCGCTCGCGGTGGGGATCGTCGCGGCCAACCTTCCCGACGTGGACCTCGTGACGTCCTTCGTCGCCGGTCCCGACTACTACAGGGACTGGCACCGCGGGATCACCCACAGTCTGGCCGCGCTCGCCGTCGCGCCGCCGCTCCTCGCCGCGGCGATCGCCCGCGCCACCGGCAAGACCTCGTTCCGGCCCCTCTGGCTCCTCGCCACCCTCGCCTACGCCTCGCACATCGTGCTCGACTGGGTCACGAGCTGGGGAACGATGGTCCTCCTGCCCTGGAGCGACCGGCGCTTCGCCGCGCACTGGCTCTTCATCGTCGATCCGTGGCTCTGGGTCGTCCTCACGCTCCCGGCGTGGCTCGGCATCGTGCTGCGCCGGCGCACCACCGTCTTATCCCGCATCGCGATCGGGCTCCTGACCGGCTACGTGGGAGGCAACGGGCTCTTGCACCACATGGCAGTGACGCGCGTGCGCGACGCGGCGGCACGCCAGGGAATCGCGGCGCGCTACGTCCAGGCCTATCCGACGCCCTTCTCGCCTGCGCGGTGGCACGGCGTGGTGGTGGACGGAGGCTACCTCCACATGGCGTCCATCGATCTGCGGCGGGACGGCGCCACGGTCCTCGACCGCCTCCAGCCGCGCAACCTCGGCGAGCCGGCCGTCGATGCCGTGGCCCGCACGCTGCGCGGGCGGCGATTCCTCGACTGGTGGGCCGACACTCCGTACGCGACGGCGACCTGGAACGGCAACTCCTGCGAGGTGTCGCTGGCCGACATGCGCTACAACGACCCCCTCGTCGCGCGTCCAGGCTTCGAGCTCGTCTTCCACGTGGCCCGGGACGCCGCCGGCGGCCTCACGGTCGACACGCCTGCGTGGCGCACCGCCTGGAGCGGAGGGCGGTGACCACCCGGTCAGCTCGGCAAGATCAAGCTCGAGTCGCCCATCTCGTGACCGAGGTAGCCGCCGCTCTCCGCCCGCGCGTGGGCGCGCGCCAGGAGGGCGTCGTCGATGAACGCGCGCAGGAGCTCGAAGTGGGACGTGCCGGGCTCGTGCATGCCGGTGAACAGGGCGTCCACCACGCGCGGCCGGAATCCCGGCCCGAGCCGGAGATCGGTCACGCCTTCTCCCGTCACGAGCCGCCCGTGCGACGCGAAGCAGCCCTCGAGAGCTCGCACGACGCTGGTGCCCGCGGCGACCACCTTGCGGCCAGCCGCCTTTGCCGCGCTGACGGCGGTCACCGTGCGCCGCGGGATGTCGTAGCGCTCCGGGAGCGGTAGCAACGCGTCGAGAGAGGCGTCACCCGTCGAGGAGATCCCGGCGGCGTGTGTGACGGTCGCGAGCGCGACGCCGCGAGCGCGGAGCGCACGGAGGAGCCCCCACGTGAGCGGCCGTCCGGCCGAGGGCGGCTCGAACGCCCACGGCCGCGCGCCGAACAGCGTCTGGACGTGCCACGGCGCCAGGTCGCCCTTCACATACGAGTACTGGATGGGCCGGCCGTGACGCTGGATCGCGACGGCGAGCTCCTCGATCTCCGAGCCAAGGGCCAGATCGACGAGCCGCGGAGATTCGGGCCAAACGCGCGCGATCCGCCCGTCGAGATCGCCGAACCGCAGGGCGTCGCCAGCGGCGAGCCGGGGTGGCGCGGGCCGATCCTCGGTCCTCGCGCGCCAGTCGCCGGCGCCGAAGAGGACAGCCGCGAAGGTCCACGCACCCAGGCGCGCCATGAGCCGCGCCTCGATTGCCGCGCCCGTCGCGGTCGTGCCGGCGAGCGACGCAGGAATCGTGGCGGCGTCGTTGACGACGAGGACGTCGCCCGGGACGAGAAGGCGTGGCAGATCACCGACCCGCATGTCGTCGATCTCGTCGCGAGCCGGATCCACGTGGAGCATCCGGTCCTCCTCCGGATGCTCCCGCGGCCACACGGCCGGCGTCACGACGCCACCCCGGCGAGCGCCGGTCCGAAGGTCGCCGCCTCGAACCGCCCCCGCTTTCGAGGGACTCTGCGCGCTCGATCATCGTGACGATCCGGGACGCGACCGCGCCGGGATCGGCGAGCACCGAGCGATCCGCGTCGGGCATGGCGTCGGCGTGCATGCGCGTGTCCATCTCGCCCGGATCGACACTGAGGAAGCGTACGCCGAACCCCTCGACCTCCGCGGCCCACACCCGCGCGAGATGGTCGAGCGCCGCCTTCGACACGCCGTAGGCTCCCCACCGCGGATAGCCGTTCACCGCGGCGTCGGAGCTGACGTGAACCACGACGCCCCGGCCGCGCGCCGCCATCGAGCCCACGATCGCCTTGCCCAGGCGGAAAGGACCGACGAGGTTGGCCTCCAGCACGGCGGCGAGGTCCTCGCAGTCCGTGTCGAGCAGCAGCGGCATCGGCAGGCGACCGAGCGTGCTCGCGTTCTGGATCAGGACGTCGATCGGGCCCACGAGCTCCGCCGCTGCGCCGGCGATGCGGTAGACGGCGGCCTTGTCGGCCACGTCGTCCACGATCCCGTGGGCGTCGCCGCCCGCCGCGCGGATCGCCTCGACCGCGCTCCCGAGCTCCTCTCGCCCCCGCGCGAGCAGCACGACCCGCGCGCCCCGCTCCGTGAGGCGCTGCCCCAGCGCCCGCCCGAGCCCCCGACTTCCACCCGTGATGAGAACCGCCGTGCCAGAGAGTTCCATGACGCCACCTCCTTCGTGGTTGCGATGACGAGGTTACGGCCGTCATGACAGCATGCCGTCACGATTGACAGTACATTGTCAGAATGCCATCGCCTTGGCGGCACCGCGCGCCGGCTAGAATCCGTGCATGCGGGCTACGGCGCGCGACGTCCTGACCGGGGCAACGCCGGATTGCTCGCGGCCACCGGGACCCCCCGGAGATCGCTGCGCCCGGCCTGCGCCCGGCGCGGGCCCCTCCACCTCGCCATGGCCGACCTGAGGTCTCGCGTCGGACGGAACATCCGCGACCTGCGCGCCGCGCGCAACCTGACGCAGGAGCAGATGGCCCGGCTGTCAGGCCTCCCGCGCGCCACGTGGTCGCACGTCGAGTCGGGCGCAGCGAACCCCACCCTCGAGGTGCTGCACCGCGTGGCCAGCGCTCTGCGCGTATCGCTCGAGGAGCTCATCTCCGAGCCGCGCGCCGCCTGCCGCTTCTACCCGAAAGGATCGCTTCCGACCCACGTCCGCGGCGAGGGCGTCGTCATCCGGAAGTTCCTGCCCGACAAGGTCCCGGGCATGGAGATCGAGCGCATGGAGCTGCCGCCCGCCTCGCGGCTGACGGGCATCCCCCACATGCCCGGCACGCGCGAGTACCTTGCCTGCGAGCAGGGGACGATCGTGCTGGTCGCCGCCGGCGAGAAATGGAAGCTCACGCCAGGCGACGTCGTCGTCTTCCGCGGCGACCAGCGCCACAGCTACCACAACAAGGGAGCCTCCACGGCCGTCGGGTACAGCATCGTGATGCTGGCGCCGCCGACCTAGAGGGAGGCTGGCCTCGCGACGGGTGTTATCATGGTGCAATGAAGTGCTGTAATACATGATCCGTACTCAGATCCAGCTCGACGAGGACCGCTACCGCAAAGTCCGCGAGCTCTCACGCGAGCTCGGAGTCTCCATGGCGGAGGTGGTCCGCGGCGCGGTCGACCTGGCCTTCGCGCAGCGCAAGAGACGACGGAGCTGGGAGCGCGCGCGACGCATGGTCGGCGCGTTCCGATCGCGCAAGCGCGACGTGGCCGAGAGGCACGACGACTACCTGGCCGAAGCGTTCCGGAAGTGAGGTCGCTGTTCGCGGACACGTCCGCGTTCTACGCCCTCCTCGATCGGGACGATCGGTTCCACGGCGCCGCGAGCAGGGCGTTCGCGGGGTTCGAGCCCGACGATACGTCTCTCGTCACATCCTCCTACGTCGTGCTGGAGACCCTGGCCCTCCTGCAGCACCGGATCGGGCTCGCCCCCGTCCGCCGCTTCCGCGCCGAGCTCCAGCCGATCCTGGACATCGTGTGGGTCGGCGCCCCCATCCACGATCGCGCGCTCGCCGCGCTCATCGCCGCCTCGCGGCGAGGCGTCAGTCTCACCGACTGGACGAGCTTCGAGATCATGCGCGAGCGCGACATCGAAGAAGCCTTCAGCTTCGATCCCGACTTCGAGGAGCAGGGGTTTCAACTCGTCCCCGCCGCTCCCTAGGCCCGCCAGGAGCGCACGCAAGTCGATATGCTTTGGTCAAAGCACGTCCGGAATCTCCGAGCTGTCGCGGCACCCTGGAAGCGGCAACGAACCTTGACGCGGTGTCACTGAGGAGCGAGACATGAACCCCACCCGGAGTCGAGTCGCCACCGTCGCGGCAGTCCTTCTTGCAATCCCCGCCCTTGCGGGCCCGATCGGACCCGGGGGAGGCGGCGCGTTCTACTCGCCGTCGATCAACCCGGGAAACGGCGCCGAGCTCTACGTGTCGAGCGACATGAGCGACGTCTTCCACTCGCAGAACTACGGCGCGGCCTACAGCCTCGTCGACTTCCGCCAGGTCCAGGGCGGCGTCGACTCGCGGGTGAGGTTCACGAACAACCCGAACATCGTCTACACGACGGCCTACATCAACGACGTCGGCACCCCGGTGAAGTCCACCGATGGCGGCGCGACCTTCACCGTCGTCCCTGGAAACCCGGACGGCACGGAGCACACCTACAGCATCAACGTCGACTACGCGAACCCGAACCGCGTGGTCATCGCCTATTACGGGCTGATCTACGTCTCCAACGACGGCGGGGCGACGTTCTCGCTCGTCCACACGGCGATCAACAACGGGTCAGGCTGCGTCGTCGGCGGCGCCTTCTTCGACGGCAACAACGTCTACCTGGGGACCAACGACGGGCTCCTCGCCTCGAGCGACGGCGGCGCCACGTTCCAGACGAGCCCGGCGGGCGGGATCCCCGGCAACGAGGCGATCTTCTCCTTCGCAGGCGCCAAGCAAGGCGGGACGACGCGCTTCTTCTGCCTGACGTCCGATCCGGCCAACATCTACGCGGGGCTGACGGGCGCCGACTACTACGGATTCCTGTCGGGCATCTACTCCCTCGACCTCGGTGCGCCCACCTGGGTCAGCCGCATGAACGGCATCTCCGTCGGCAACGACTTCCCGATGTTCGTCGCGATGGCGGAGAACGACGTAAACACCGTCTACGCCACCGGGAGCAGCACGGCAGGTGAGCCTCTGGTTCTCAAGACCACCAACGCCGGCGGCCTGTGGTCGAACACGTTCCTCGCCACGAACAACCAGAACGTCGTGACGGGATGGTCCGGCGACGGAGGCGACCGGGGATGGGGCTACGGTGAGTGCACCCTGGGCGTGGGCGTGTCGCCCACGGACGCCAACCGGATCGCCATCACCGACTACGGCTTCATCCACCTCTCGTCCGATGGCGGGACGACATGGCGGCAGGGTTACGTGAGCCAGTCCGACGAGAACGCAGCCGGGGGCCAGACGCCGCAAGGCAAGGCCTACCACTCCGTCGGCGCCGAGGACACGTCGTGCTGGCAGGTGCTCTGGGTCGACCAGCAGAACCTCTTCGCGCCCTACACGGACATCCGGGGCACGCGCAGCACCGACGGCGGCGCCTCGTGGTCGTTCGCCTACACGGGTCTCAATGGCAACACGACCTACCGCGCGGTGCGACACCCCGCGACCGGTACGCTCTATGCGGCCACCTCCAACATCCACGACATCTACGAGAGCACGCGTCTCACCGACGCCTACCTCGACGCCGCCGACAGCAACGGAAAGATCATCTTCTCGACCGACCTCGGCGCCACCTGGCAGGACCTGCACGTGTTCGGACATCCGGTCTACTGGGTGGCGCTCGACCCCACGAACCAGAACAGGATGTACGCGAGCGTCATCCACTCGACGCAAGGCGGCGTCTTCGTGTCGAGCGACATCCAGAACGGAGCTGGCTCGACGTGGAACCCGCTTCCCGCGCCTCCGCGCACCGAGGGGCACCCGTGCAACATCGTCGTCCTGAACGACGGCAGCGTCGTCGCCACCTACTCGGGGCACCGCACGAGCGCGTTCACGGCAAGCTCCGGGACCTTCGTCTACAACGGCGGGACCTGGACCGACGTCAGCGACGCCGGCATGCAGTACTGGACGCGCGACATCACGATCGATCCGTATGACGCGTCCCAGAACACCTGGTTCGTCGGCGTCTTCTCGGGATGGGGCGGGCCTCCGAACGGCCTGGGGGGTCTCTACCGCACCACCAACCGCGGCCAGAGCTGGACGCGGATCAGCGCCCTCGACCGGGTCCATGGCTGCACGATCAGCCCCGTGACTCCGGGTGCCGGGTACCTCACGACCGAGTACGACGGGCTATGGCAGAGCTCCGACCTCGACGCGGCGACACCGACGGTCACGCAGGTCGCGGGCTACGGGTTCCGCCACCCGGAACGCGTGTTCTACAACCCCTACAACACGTCCGAAGTGTGGGTGACGAGCTTCGGCAACGGCATCACGATCCTCGGCGGCGGCGGCAATAGCGGCGGCCCCAACGTGGTGGCGGGACCGGGGCCCGGTCCCACGAACGCGCCGAACGTGCGCGGGTTCGACACGGCCGGCGCCGCCAATGGCGCCACCGACTTCACGGCCTATGCGGCGGGCGGCTACGGCGCCAATGTCGCGCTCGCGGACGTCCGGGGCGCCGGACAGACGGGGGACATCTTGACCGGCCCCGGGCCGGGAGCGGTCTATGGGCCCCAGGTGCGCGCGTTCCGGAGGAGCGGCGCGTCGACGGCCAAGGTCAACTTCTACGCCTATGGCACGCTGCGTTACGGGGTGAACGTCTCGTCCGGCGACGTCGAGCGCGACTCCGTCGAGGAGATCGTGACCGGCGCGGGACCAGGCGCGGTCTTCGGCCCGCACGTCCGCGGCTTCAACTTCGACGGCGGCACCGTGAGCGCCATCAGCAAGATCAGCTTCTTCGCGTTCGGGACGCTGCGCTACGGCGCGCGCGTCGCAGGCGCCGACATCGACGGCGACGGCTACGCGGAGCTCCTCGCCTGCCCGGGGCCGTCGGCGGCCTTCGGCGCGCAGGTGCGCGGCTTCAACTACGACGGCGCCACCGTAAGCGCGATCTCCAAGGTCAACTACACGGCCTACGCGTTCGTCTACGGCACGCACGTCGAGGGCGGCGACCTCGACGCGGACGGCATCGAGGAGATCCTCACGGCGCCCGGCCCCGATCCGGCCGCCAATGCCCGCATCCGCGGCTGGAACTACGATGGCGCCAACCTGACCGCGATCGCCGCGGTCGACTTCGACGGCATGCCCGGCGTCAACCGGCAGGGCGCGACGGTCGACGCCTACGACATCGACGCGGACGGCTTCGCCGAGATCGTCGTGGGCATGGGGTACGACGGTGCCAGCGGCGGCCCGCACGTCCGCGGCTGGAACTACGACGGCGGTACGGTCGGTGCCATCTCGACGCTCGACTTCTTCGCGTTCGCGGCGGGCCAGCGCTACGGCGTCAACGTGACCGTGGACGAGCTCGTGCCCTGAACGAGAAGCCAACGACCCAGCCACCGCCCGCCCGATCCCGCCATGGGCGCCCCGAAGCGGACTCCCTCGCCGCCTAGGGCGGCAGCCCTGCCAATCCGTTGAAACCCGGACGGGCTGCTATGCCTTCCCATTCCGTTTGCGCGCCGTGCGGCGTGGGCCCGAAGCCTTGGCAGCTCGCGCGTTCTTCACCACGGGCTTCTTGACCCTGCGCCGCGCCCTGGGTTTCGCCGCCACGGTCTCGGAAGGCCTCTCCTCTTGCCGCGGCTCCGGAGCACTGCCCTTGTTGCCGCGGACAGCACGGCGGATCGTGTCGACCAGGCCCGCGCCCGCGCTGGCGGCACTGTTGCCGAAATCCCGCAGCGCGCGCAGCAACGGATCCGCCGTGGCGACCGCCCCGTCGCGATACGAGGTCGCCGCATCCTTCAGATCCTTCATCCACGGGCGATTGCGCTCGTCGCGGCGCCTGGGGTAGTCGCCCGCGAGGATGCGCGCGTACTCGGCGGAAGCCGCGAACTTCTCGATCTCGCTGACGCGCAGCACCGGGAAGGGATGGGTCTGGCCAAGCAGCGTCACGAGCTTGATGATGCCGTCGAGCAGGCTGCCGCCCTCCTGGTACTCGGCCGCCTGACGGTGGAACTCCTCGAGATCCATCTGGTCGGCGCGGCGTCCGCCAGCGAGCTTCATGTTGACGCGCTGGCTCACCTCGATGTCCTGGGTGACGAGAAGCCCCGCGCGGTCGCCGGTGAGCTCCGCCTTGCGGCTCCACTCCAGGAGCGCCATCCGGATCGCGAGCACGGCATAGGCGCCGCCCGGGACGCCGACGAGGGCGTACCATGCGCCGATCAGCAGCAGGAGCAGTGTCGTGTAGAGCGAGTGGCCGCACATCACGTGCCCGAGCTCGTGGCCCAGCACGAAGGTGAGCTCGTCCTCGTTCAGCATGTCGACCAGCGAGGACGTCAGCACGATGAAGGGCTTTCTCGCGCCGATCGCCGCCGCGTTCACGAAGAACTTCTGGGTGACGAAGAGCTCGGGAGGATCCGCGATGTCGAGGGTCCGGCAGGCTTCGAGGTAGATGGAGTGGATCTCCGGGAACTGTCGCGCGTTGACGCGCACCGCGGAAGCGAGAAACAGGAGACGCAAGCGCTTCTCGCCGATGACGGTGAAGAAGTTCTTGATGAGCCAGTCGAGGCCCGCGGCCTTGCGCAGCGTCGACAGCGCCGTGCGGTCCAGCGGGTGCTGGAATGCGGTCGGGCTGATCTCGGGGAACCGCCGTCGCTTCGAGGTTGCTCCTCCCACGGACGCGAACCGCCTACTTGCCCTTCAGCCCGCGGAGGAACGCCTTCGCTCCGCCGGCGAGGCCCGCGGCGACGTCCTTGCCTTTCTCGGCCAGCGCCTTCGCCTTCTCGGCGGCCTCGGCGCGGGCTTCCGCGGTCTCGTCGTAGAGCGCCCGTGCCTTCTCCGCCGCCTTCCCGGCTGCTGCTTTCGCCTCCTCTGCGGCGACGGTCGCGGCGTCGAGGCCGGCCGCCCCGACGGCCTTCGCCGCCTGCGCGCCCTTCCCGGCGACGTCCTTCGCCCCGTCGAGCGCCGCCTTGGCGTCGTCGAGCGCCTCGTCCCTCAGCCACTCCCCGGCTTCCTGGGCACCGCGCTTCGCGCTGTCTTTCAGCACGGTCCCGTGCGTCACCGCAGCCGACTTCGCCGCGCTCGCCGTCGCCTTCGCGCTTGCAACCGCCGCCTGTGCGGCTTCGGACGACGCGGCGGCCTTCGCCGCGTCGGCCGCGCGCGATGCCATCGCGGCACCGCCATCGACGGCGCGAGAGGCGGCTCTGTTGGCCATCTCGACCCCGGTCGCGGCGGCATCCGCCGCGCCGCGGGCGATCCCGGGCGCAGCCGATGCGATCGCGGAGCCCGCTGCTTGCCCCGCCGTCACCGCATGCTCCGTCGCCTTCCGCGCCGCAGCGACTCCGTCGGTGGCGACGACGTGAGCGCCCGCCGCGGCCGCGTCGCGCGCAGCCGTCGCCGCGTTCTTGCCGGCGCTTGCGAGATCCGCGCGCACGCCCGCCGTCTTCTCCAGGGCGGTCGATGCCGCCGATCCGGCAAGCGCGACTCCCGCCGTGCCCGCCGCCAGTGCGGCCTTCCCGGCGTCCGTCGCAACGGCCGCTCCCTGCTCCGTGGCCGCCTTCGCCGCCACGGCAGCGGCCTTCGCACCGGCGGCCCCCGAGTCCACACCCTTCCTGGCGATCGCCGCAGCCCCGGAGGCGATCTCGCCACGCCGTGCAGCCAGCTCCTTTGCGCCATCGGCAAGGACCCCGGCCGCCTGGCTCGCGCCGCTCGCCCCGTCCTTCGCGACCCTGGTCGCGATCGCCGCGCCGATCGCCGCGGCTTCGCCGATCTTCTGCTTCAATGGATCCTTCGCCTCGAGGACCTTCCGGGCTGCGGCGTCGACCGCTCCCGCGAGCGTGCTCGCCGCGCCCGCGACGGCGTCGACGCCGTCGAGCGCTACGTCGCGAAGCGACGTTCCGGCGCCGTGAGCCTTGTCGTGGAACGCCGCCCAGTCGTCACCGCGCTTCGCCGGATCGGGAGAGCCCGGCTCGCTCCCGCCCTCGGCACGACCTTCGTCCTTCTCGTCGTCATGATCGCTCATCCGGCAATCGTAGCGCGAATCGCGGAGGCGGTCTTCACGCTGGCTATAGTAGCGAGGCCGCCGGTCTGCCGGCGAGCTCGCCCAAGGAGCAGCACCCATGCCCTCGTTCGTTCTCGTGCGCCACAAGGTCAAGGACTTCGCGACATGGAAGCCGTTCTACGACGCCCACATCGGAAAGCGCCAGGAAGCCGGTCTCACCGAGCGCCAGCTCATGCGCGCCGACGATGATCCGAACCACGTGATCCTCCTCTTCGAGGCCAAGGACCTTGGCCGCGCCCGCGCCTTCGCCGAATCCCCGGACCTGCGCGAGACCATGACGAAGGCGGGAGTGATGGATCGGCCCGACATCTTCTTCCTGAACGGGTAGGCGCGCCTCGCGTGCGCGCGGTCGTCTTCGAGGGAACGGCGCGATGCCTGCGCCTGGCCGACCTCCCGGAGCCTTCCGCCGGTCCAGGCCAGGTGCTCGTCGACGTCGTGGCGTGCGCGGTCTGCCGCACGGACCTTCACATCGTCGACGGGGAGCTTCCCCATGCGAAGCTCCCGCTCGTTCCGGGCCACGAGATCGCCGGGACGGTGCGCGAGGTCGGGGACGGCGTCACGCACCTCCGGCGCGGCGACCAGGTCGGCATCCCGTGGCTCGGCTTCACCTGCGGCGCGTGCCCCGCGTGCCGATCGGGACGGGAGAACCTCTGCCCATCGGCACGCTTCACGGGCTTCGACATCGACGGCGGCTATGCAGAGACGTGCGTCGCCGACGCGCGTTACACCCTGAAGCTGCCGTCCGCCTACTCCGACGTGGAGGCCGCCCCGCTGCTCTGCGCGGGTCTCATCGGTTACCGCGCGTACCTACTCGCCGGAGCGGCGCCGCTCCTGGGCATCTACGGATTCGGCGCCGCGGCCCATCTCCTGTGCCAGCTCGCCACGGCCGACGGCCGCGCCATCTTCGCATTCACCCGTCCAGGCGATGACGCGGCCCAGGCGCAGGCGAGACGGCTCGGCGCTGTCTGGGCCGGAGGCTCGGACGAGATGCCGCCTCGCCCACTGGATGGCGCCATCATCTTCGCGCCCGCGGGCCCGCTCGTTCCCGCCGCGCTCGCCGCAGTCGCGCCCGGCGCAACGGTCGTCTGCGGCGGAATCCACATGAGCGACATCCCCTCGTTTCCCTATCGACTCCTGTGGGGCGAGCGCGTGCTGCGTTCCGTGGCCAACTTGACCCGGGCCGATGGAGAGGCGTTCATGGCCGCGGCGACTCGAACGCGACTCTCCGTCGAGACGACGACCTACCCGCTCGCATCTGCCGTCGAGGCGCTCGACGCCCTCCGTGCGGGACGCATCCTCGGCGCGGCGGTCCTCACTATGGGGGGCACCGGTCAAGGCGCAGCCGACCGCCGCGCGTAGACATCGGTGCTCAGGTACTTCAGGCCCGAATCCGCCATCAGCGTCACCACCTTGGCACCGGGACCCAGACGCTCGCCGACGGCGATCGCCGCGACGACGTTCGCTCCCGAAGAGGTGCCTGCGAAGAGCGCCTCCTCGCGCGCGAGCCTCCGCGCCATGGCCTTGGCATCGTCCGTCGCGACGGCGACGATCTCGTCCGCGAGGGTGCGGTCGAAGAGCGGCGGGACGTAGCCGATGCCGACGCCCTCGATCTTGTGCGGGCCGGGCTGACCTCCGGAGAGCACGGCCGACTCCGCCGGCTCCACGACCACCATCTTCACTCCGGGCCGGTGCTGCTTCAGCACCATCGCCACGCCGCGCGACGATGCGCCCGTGCCCACGCAATGGACGAAGGCGTCGACCTCGCCGCCCGTCTGGAGCCAGATCTCCTCGCCGAGCGCGTGATACCCCGCGATGCTGTCCCGGTTCTCCAGCTGGTTCGTCCAGTAGGTCCGCGGCCCAGAAGCGAGCTCGCGCGCCGCGGCGATCATGTCGAGGATGAGCTTCTTCGTCGTGCGGCCTCCCTCGCTCTGAACGAGCGTCAGCTCTGCTCCCAGCGCCGCCATCTGATCCAGCTTCTCCTTGCTGAACGCATCCGACGTGACGATCCGGAGCCGGTATCCCCTGGCGGCGCACACCAGCGCGAGGGACGCTCCGCTGCTGCCGCCGGTGTACTCGACCACCGTGTCTCCGGGCCCGAGCCTGCCGTCGGCCTCGGCCCGTGAGATGACCGCGAGCGCCATCCGGTCCTTCACGCTCCCCGTCGGGTTCTCCCACTCGAGCTTGACGAGCACCTGCGCGCAACCCGGGGGAACCACCCTGCGGAGCTGGACGAGCGACGTCCCGCCAATCGCGTCGAGGACGTGCATGGCAGCCGGAAGGATCTCATGCGGCGCAAGGGGCGCCGGTCCACGGACGCTCAGAGACCCAGAGCACCTCCCGTAGCGTTGACGCCGTAGGCGCCGGTGAACGGGACGAACGCCGGCGTCAATGGCGTCAACACGGCCCCGTTGTACGCGAAGGGCTTGACCTCGGCGGTGGCGGCGGGTCGGGTCCAGCGCCCGCGACGAGATCGTCGCCGGTGTCGCCGGTGAGCTCGCCTTCGCCGGCACGGCCTCCGTAGTGGGTCGCGAAGGGCGTGACGTCGAAGCCCGCGAGCGCGGAGATGCTCGCATTGTCGAAGTTGAACCCGAGGAACCGCGCCGCCAGCGCGGGGCCCGGGCCGGGCGCGCACAGGATCTCGTCGTAGGCATCGCCGTCGACGTTTCCGAGGTCGACGAACCCGCCGTACTGGATCGTCGTGAACGCGTTGAAGTCGATGGACGGGATCCCGGCAATGGCAGCATTGTCGTAGTTGAAGCCGCGGACCTCCGGCGCGAACGACGGTCCCGGACCCTGGCCCGTGACGATCTCCGCGTAGCCGTCGCCGTCGACGTTGCCCGCGGTGACGTTGCAACCGTACTGCGTCGCCGGGTAGGCGAAGAAGCTGATCTTGGAGATCGCGGAGACCGATGCGCCGTCGTAGTTCCATCCGCGGACGTGCGGGCCGAACGGCGTCCCGGGACCGGGCCCGGTCAGGATCTCGTCGTGGCCATCCCGGTCGAGGTCCCCGCTCGCGACGTTGACGCCGTACTTGAGGGTCCCGTAGGCATAGAAGTTCACCTTGCCGACGGCCGTGCCATCGCGTTGCCAGCCGCGAACCTGGGGCCCGTAGACCGCACCGGGTCCTGGTCCTGTGAGGATCTCGTACGGAATCGAGGCGTCGATGGCACCCGAGGCGACGTTGGTGCCGAACTGCCCGGCCGCATAAGCATAGAAGTCGGTGGCCGTCGCCGTCCCGGCGGCGGTGAAGACGCGCACCCGGTTCGGGTTCGGGAAGCCCAGGCCCTCCCCCACGACGTGATCGACGATGCGTCCGAGGTAATCCCACGTGTCATTGAGGGCTCCGGTGGCGGCGGCACCTCCGAAGACGACGACACCTCCCGCCGGCCCCGTCGCCATGGCGAGGCCCCGCCGAGGGACGAGGCCCGCCGGCGCGGGCGCCCCGGCGCTCCAGGAGATCCCGTCGAACGACCACGTGTCGTTCTTCCACGTGCCATCGTGCCCACCGAAGAGGATGGTGCGCCCCTGGAGCAGGTCGTAGGCCATGCCGAGCGTGTTGCGCGCCGTCAGCCCGGCGGGTGCGCTCGGGCCCGGCGTCCAGCTCGCGCCATCGAACTGCCAGGTGTCGTTCTTGTAGGCGCCGTCGAAGCCTCCGAAGAGCACGATGACGCCGCGCGCCGGGTCGTACGCCATGCCCTGGTTGCTGCGGTTGGTGAGTCCCGCGGGAGGCACTGGCCCTTGCGCCCATCCTGTGCCGACCGTGTACTCCCACGTCTCGTTGCCGCCGCCTCCCGCCGTCACGCCTCCGAAGAGCACCGTCTTGCCGATCAGTGCGTGATACGCCATCCCGTGCGACGCGCGGGCGACGAGCGCCGCGGGAGCCGCCGGTCCCTGGGTCCACGCAGCACCGTTGTACTCCCAGGTGTCGTTCTTGAACCCCGAGGCCGCCAGCCCGCCGAAGAGCACGATCCTCGCCTGCCCGGCATCGTAGGCCATCGCGTGGGCGCAGCGCCCGGCCATCGCCCCTGGCGCGGCGGGACCAGCCGCCCACGCCGACCCGTCGTACTCCCAGGTGTCGTTCTTGTACGCGGCACCCGCAAGCCCGCCGAAGAGCACGACGCGGCCGCGGGCACCGTCGAAGGCCATCACGACCGCGTTCCGGGCCGTCAGGCCACCCGGCGCCACGGGGCCCTGCCTCCAGTAAGGTGCGCCCGACGCGGGAATGGCGGGAGCGATGGCGAGGGCGACGCTCGCGAGGTACGAAGGCAGACGGGTCATGGGAGACCTCCTGGCCGCGCAACGATGAGCTTGCTGGATCGACGAGGGACGGGTCGAGTATAGCGTCGCGACGCTGCTGACAGGCGCGCGCCGCCCATGACAACCTGTCACGGACCACGACAATCTGTCGGACGGCCGCTTGGTTTCCGGAGACGTTCGTGGAGGATGGCTCCGGCAACTACGAGGACCGGCGGGCTCCGGACGATCGGGGGCGAAGCGCAATGAGCCGCCGCGGGTCGTGGCACGGTCGATGCACGACGAGGCTGGTAGGTTTTTCGATCCTCCCGGAAGGAGACACGAAGTTGCAAGGATTCACATTCGAAGCCCAGTACGCCCTCGTCGCGCTCGTTTCCCTCGCCCGCACGCCGGCCGGCAGCGTGAAGCAGATGAGAGAGATCTCGGCGGAGCAGGGTCTCCCGGCGCCGTTTCTCTCGAAGATCCTCCTCAAGCTGCGCCACGCCGGCATCGTCTCCTCGAGGCACGGCCGCGGAGGCGGCTACGCCCTCGCTCTTCCCGCGAGCGCGATCGACGTGCGGCGCGTCGTGATGGCCTTCGGCAGCGACGAGCCGATCTCGTTCGACCTGACGCTGCCCGGTGTCGCGAGCAACGACCGTCTCGCGTCGGGGCTCCGGGCCCTCAACCAGCGCATCCAGTCCGCCCTCTCGGCGACCTCCATCGCCGACCTGGTAGGCACGAGCGCGGAGGTGCTGGCCCCGGCGGCCGCGAACCGCACGGCGATCGCGGTCTGATTCACCAGGGGAGCGCTTCGAGCCTGTCCCTGGCCACCTTCAGGGTCTCGCCCGGCGGCGCTCCCCAGCCATCTGCTTCGAGCACGAACGGCACGTTCTTTCCTCGCGGCCCGACCGCCGTGAGGAGCTCTCGCCACGGAACGCGGCCGTCTCCGGGCAAGAGATGACCTTGCTGGACGGCCCCCGCGGTATCCGAGAGATGCATCAAGACCAGCCGATCCAGGAGCAACCTCACGCGCCTCGCGAGCGACCCCGACTCGAAGGAGTGGGCAACATCCAGACAGAAGCCGTCGAACGGGCGCGGGTCGAGGCGCGCGAGACGATCGAGGTCCTCGTCCCGCCCTCCGAACATGTGCGGCGCCATCTCCTCGAGCGCGAGCTTGATCCCGAGGGCACGGCACCGGGTGTGGACGCGCTGCAAGCTCTCCGCGAGCGCCTCCATCCTCATCTCGAGGTTCGCGTCCGGACGGAGCTCGCTGCCGGTGTGGATCACCAGGATCGAGCCGCCGATCTCGGCGAGCGCCTGCGCGGCGTCCGTCACCTCGCGAACCGCGCGGGATCGCTCTCCCCGCGCGATGACGGTGATGTCCAGAGGAGCGCTGTAGGGAGCGTGAAGCGAGAGAACGCGGATCCCGGAGCGCCGGCATTCCGCCCTCACGGACCGGGCGAGCGCCAGATCCGATGGGTCGAAGTGCCGTGGTGCGGCGCAGAGCTCGAGCGTCGTGAAGCCCGCGCGGCGGAACGCCGGTATCGCCTCCAGCACCGGGAGGTCGCGCAGGAGACGTGTGGAGGCGGCGAGCTCGGGCATCGCGCGGATGGGGAGCAGGCGACGCGCCGCGATCGAGCGGCGCGGAGATCAGGGGCGTGAGCACGGATCCTACCCCGGACGCCATCCTGCCCGGGTCCGCGGACAGCGCCGCGGAGCGGGAGCAGCGCCTCGCCTACCTCGGCCTCTCCCCTGCCGACGCGGCGAGGCTCGTGGAGATCGGGCGGGAGGTCGAGGATCTGATCGACCCCGCGGTGGAGCGGTTCTACGTTCACCTGCGCCAGTTCCCGGTCCAGAAGTTCCTCGAGTCGGAAGAGGTGCTCGCGCGCCTCAAGGGATTCCAGCGCCGGTACCTTCGCGAGCTCTTCTCGGGCCGGTACGACGGCGCCTACTTCGAAAGCCGCTACCGCATCGGGGAGGCTCACGTCCGCATCGGGCTCGAGCCGCAGTGGCACCTCGGCGGGTACGGCATCTACCGCGATTCCTTCGTCCCGCGCATCCTGGAGCGCTTCGGAGCCGGACCCGACCACGGTGCCTCCCACCTGCTCGCCTTCGACAAGGTCCTCCTCCTGGACAGCGAGCTGGCGCTCGACGCCTACATCTGGGCCTACACGCGCAAGCTGCGCGAGCTCCAGTCGGAGGTGCTCGACCGCAACCTCCGCCTCGAGGAGCACTCGGCGAGCCTCGAGAGCGCGATCGAGGCGCGCACGCGCGAGCTGCGCATGTCCGAGGAGAAGTACCGTGGCATCGTCGACAACGCGGCCGACGCCATCATCCTCGTGGACGAGGAGGACCGGATCCGGAGCTGGAATCGCGGCGCGGCGCTGATGTTCGGGTACGCCGCCGAGGAGATCGTCGGCCAGGGCGTCGCGGCCCTCGTGCCCGAGGGCGCGGGCAAGGAGCTCGACTTCCTGCGCGCGGAGCTTCGCCGCGCGGGATCGATCCGCAACTTCGAGACGGTCCGCGTGGCCAAGGACGGGCGCCGCGTCTTCGTCAGCATCACGCGGACGCAGCTCAGGAACGAGCTCGGCCAGCCCATCGGATCGTCGGCCATCGTCCGCGACATCACGGCCATGCGGTCGTTCGAGGAGCGGATGCACAAGGCTGAGCGCGTCGCGAGCCTCGGATGGCTCGCGTCCGAGATCGCGCACGAAGTGGGCACACCGCTCAACGTCATCTCGGGGAGGGCCGAGCATCTCCTGAACGGCATGCCGGTGGGCGATCCGCGCCGGAAGCCGCTCGAGATCATCGTCAGCCAGATCGACCGGATCTCGCGGGTCGTGCGGCGGGCGCTCCAGATCGTGCGCGACCCGGCCGCCGGCAGCGGAGAACCCCTCGTCGCGAGCGTGCTCGAATCGGCGAAAGAGGTCCTCGAGTTCTTCGAGGTGAAGCTCGTGTCGCGGCGCATCTCCATCCTGTGCGACGTCGCGGCCGATGCCCCCAAGCTCGCTCTCAACCGGATCGATCTGGAGCAGATCCTCTTCAACCTCATCCAGAACGCCATCGACGCCATGCCGCGCGGCGGCAGCCTCCAGATCTCGATGAGGCTCGAGGGCGACGAGGCGCTGATCGCGATTGCCGACACCGGCACCGGAATCGCACCGGAGAACATCCAGCGGATCTTCGAGCCCCTCTTCACCACCAAGGAGACGGAGCACGGAACCGGGCTCGGCCTCGCGCTCGTCTCGCGGATCGTCAAGCGCCACCGGGGATCGATCTCCGTCCAGAGCGATCCCGGCCGCGGCAGCACCTTCACCGTCCGCCTCCCCATCGCCGACCAGTGATCCCCGGCGCGGCCGGAGGCACGAGGCTTGCTGTCCGTACGGGCATGGCCGACGCGAAAGACCGGCGGGCGAGGATGCGGCGCCAGCCACGGCTCATCCCCGTCCACGTGCGCGCTCACGGAAGCGACGCGCGGGACGTCGATTCCGCCATCCCTTGCCCACGCGAGGCGGGGCGCGACGTCACGATCGACACCTGCACCGCGTGCGCGTCCTTCAGCGGCATGTCGCTGGACACCGAAGGGCGGAGGTCCTACGTCGTGTGCTCCCACGCATCGGATCCCGCGCCCGTACGCGCGCCGGCAACGGCCGAGCCGCTGCCCAGAGCGGCCCGGACGCCGGTCTCGCGCATCATGACGCGCGCGGTCGTTTGCGTTCCGTCGAGCTTGACCGTTTCCGTTCTCGAGACCCTCCTCACGGAGAAGCGCATCTCCGGCGTGCCCGTGGTCGACGCCGAGGGGCGGCCCATCGGCATCGCGAGCAAGACCGATCTGGTCCGGATGCGCTCGGAAGCGAGCGACGTCGCGCGCCGGCGAAAGACGCGCACGGGCAAGGCGGCCGCCAGCGTCCCGGCCGCGCGGACGGTGCGGGACGTGATGACGCCGATCGCGTTGACGATCTCCGAAGGGACCTCCGTCGCCGAGGCGGCGGGCGTGATGAACCAGGAGGGGCTCCACCGGTTGCCCGTCGTCGACGCGGACGGCAAGATCGTCGGCATCCTCTCGGCGATGGATCTGCTCCGCTTCGCTGCGCTTCACAGCGACTGACAGCGTCCGCGCTCGAACGCCCGGCCGCGTACTCACGCCGGGTGGCACGGGCCATGCTCCGTGATCGGGGAGGAGGTGCGGACATGATCGCCACGCAACGGGAGCCAAGGGACATCTTGATGGCCACCGACTTCTCCGACCAGTCCGAGCAGGCGCTGCGCGTCGCGGCGGACTACGCCCGGTGCATGGGAGCGCGGCTCCACGTGCTCCACGTCGGAAGCGAGATCGACGCGGTGGCGCACACGGAACGATGGGCCGGCGATCGCCTCCCCGGCACGACGATGAGCTGGGTCGTGGAGCCAGGCCGGCCGGCGGACGCGATCGTCCGCTACGCGACGGACCACGACATCGGGATGATCGTCGTCGGCACCCACGGGCGCACCGGGTTCTCCCATGCGCTCCTGGGCAGCGTCGCGGAGAAGGTGGCCCGCACCGCTCCGTGCCCGGTGCTCACCGTGCCGCCCAGCATGGAGGGGCCGCCCCCGCCTCGATCCCTCACTCACGTTGCGCGCTGCCTCGTCTGCGCGGGCCCGTCCGACGAGCTGATCTGCCAGGCGTGCCGCTCCCATATACGCGCCCAGGCGCTCGATCGCCACATGAAGCTCCAGCGCACCGGTCACGAATGATGGGAAGAGGCGACTAGCCTCGAAGCCCGAGAAGCGGCCATTGGCGCGGCTTCCAGACGGTCCTCGCGGAGCCTACGGCCAGCCTTGAACCCCTCAAGGCCTTTGCGACGGACTCCTAGCTCGCGGCGCGCGGTTGATCCCGGCGGGCTCTGCGGCAGAGCGCGAGCAGCCGGTTCTCGGCAGCCTCGTGGAGGCCGAGGGCGTCCACCCACGCGATCGCGACGTTGCGAATGACGGAGCGGTCGGCCTCGTGCGCCACGAGGTCCCGGAGCTCGTGCAGGCGCGCCTCGAGATCGGCGTGCGTGCCGCCGAGGCGATCGATCAGCGGGCCCTGCTCGGGAGCGATCTCCTTCACCTCGCGCAGGTAGCCATCCCTCTCCTCGAGCCGGAAGTGCGCGACGAGCTCCGACCCCAGCGAGTCCAGGCGGGCGACGACGGCCTCGTGGTCCGCTCCCTCCACGATCGCGTCAAGGATCCCCCGCGTGTGCCGGTGGATCCTCTCGTGATCCGCCCAGATCCTCTGGATCCGATCGGCGTCCATGGCGCGACTCTCAGCCAGCGAGGGTCGACCTGATCTCCGCGACGAGGTCGTCCATGCGAAACGGCTTGGTCATGGAGCGGCTGGCGCCGAGCGAGAGTGCCTCGGCACAGGAGCGCCAGTCGCCGAAGGCCGTGATGAAGATGAAGCGTGGCGCGGAGATCGCGAGCTGCCGCAGCCGGCGCAAGAGGATGATCCCCGAATCACCGGGAAGCGAGAGATCGGATACGACGACGTCCACCGGGGACTCCCTGAGCCAATCGACGGCCCCCGCAGCATCCGGGGCGGTGGCGACGTCGAAGCCCCGGGATTCGAGGTACTCGTGGAGGAGCGTGCGCATCTCGGCGTCGTCCTCGACGACCAGGACACGCTTTCGTGCGGGGCCTTCGGTCGGGATCACCATCCCCGCCGCGAGCACGTCGCATGCCACCCTCTGCGGGGGAACGCTCGCGCTCATGCGCGGGCCACCGCGGCGCGCACGCGCCGGTCACGCTGCCGGTAGAAGCGCGCGCGGAAGAGCCGCGCCATCGCCGCGAGCTTGAGCTCTCCGAGAAGGTAGCGCGACGGGCGCTTGACGAAGTAACGACCCTCCTCGGGCAAGAGGACCAGGCTCACCCGGACGTTGGGCGCCACTCCGATCGGCAATCCCTGCTCCATGCACGCCGTGTACATCCTCTCGAAGACCGGTGCGAGGTCCTCGGCGCTGGGCGCCGCCTCTCGCTCGTAGTCGGTCCCCTTGAGCGGCCGGAAGACGCACACCGTCGGGATGGCGCCGACGCGGGTGATGTGCTCGATCGCCTTGATCGACCATTCCGGCGGCTCGAGCCCGGCGATGATCTCGCCGTTGCAGACCCACGGGCGATCGAGGCTCCGGTTCTCCTTGCCGAGCCGCGCGCAGTACTCCATCGCCGCCAGGTAGCGATCGAGCCCGTACTGGCGGTGCTTGCCGGGGCAAACCTCCCGGAAGCGGTCGGGGTTGTAGAGCTCGAAGCAGAACGACACGCGGTTGACGCCGATCTCGCGCAGGTGGTCGTACCGCTTGAGATCGGCGTGCGGCGGCGTCTGCACGCCGACCAGGAGCCCGGTCTCTTCCTTGATCCGGCGGATGTAGGGCTCCAGGATGTCGAGGTAGGTCTCGCCGGTGTAGTGGCCCGTGTTGAAGTCGACGTAGGTGATGTTCGACTCGCGCACCGCCGCGTGCACGACCTCGAGAACCTCCTGGACCGACTTCTCGTCGGCATCGTCCTGACCGAGGTTCAGCCCCACCGAGCAGAACTTGCAGTTGGTGCGCGTGTCCTCCGTCCAGTACTCGCACACCTTCGCCGGGTAGACGCCGAGGTAGGTGCCCTGGAGGCTTCCGATGCGCGACATCTTCTTGCCGGTCGACGTCGAGGCGTCGTACCACCCCGGCTTGGGGGCAAGACCGACCTCCGCCACCTCCGTGCCGCCGCGCATCACGAAGTAACGCCCGCCGCGACGCGCGAGCTCGTAGGGCGATTCGCGCGCGAAGTCCTCGGCCACGGGGACGTTCGTCCAGAGGCCTCCGGGAAGGACGAGCTCGAGCCCGCTGCCCAGACCGGCCCGCGTGCGCATCACGTCCCGTGCGCCGTCCGAGGCGAGGTAGCAGCTCTCCCCGATCCGCATGCCGCGACAGTAGAGATCGAGCTTCAGGAAACCCGGGTTGGACGAAGGCTCGGTCATCGGAGCTCCTCTCCCTCGCGCGCGACCAGGAGAGGCACGGCCGACGCGAGGAACACCTTGTGGCTCGTGGTCCCCATGTCGACGTGGCCCGCCCCGAACTGTTGCCGGCCTCCGAGCACGATGAGGTCCGCGCCCTCGGCCTCGGCCGCATCGAGGATCGCCCGCCACCGGCGCGCGACCGTGATGCGCCCGTCGCACCGCGCTCCCGCCCCGACGAACCGACCCGTGATCTCCTTCATCAGATCCTCGGCCTTCCTTCCGAGCGACGCGTAGAAGCCCTGGAACGGCGCCTGGTCGCCATCCGGATCGATCGGCTCGATGGCGTGCAGGACGACGACGCTCGCCCCCATCGCCTTCGCCAGATCGAGCGCGGTTCGCTCCGCCCTCCGCGAGGATGGGGAGAAGTCGGTCGCCAGGAGGATTCGAGAAATCATCGCGTGCCTCGGCTTCGGGCGCGTTGCAACTCACCGGCCACCTCCGTCCGACATCGCCGGCTCGGCGTTCCAATTCGCACTCGTTCGGGATGACTTTCCTTGCGTGTCCCGGATGGGAGCAATCGTCTCGATCCGAGGCAAGAGCGAGACGACAACCTGTCCGGCAAACTGACAGAGTGTCGCTGCTCGGGGCGACCGTCCCTGCAAGGACAGCACTGCGTCGAACGGGTGCAGCGGCTCCGAACGAGCACCACCGACGACGCCCCATGCTGTACCTCCGCGAGGCATGCGGTTTGCTGACAGGTGTTGACGATGATGCCGCCGTCACCGAAGCCCACGGACGGACCGACGCTGTCGTTCGATCCCGTGCTCGTTCAACGCGTGGTCGACCTGGAGATGTGGCGACGCGAGTCGGGAGACCTCTGGGCGCGGCGCTATCGCGAGGCCTGCGAGGAGCTCTATCACCTCGAGAGCGGGCGGCGCGAGCGCTTCGCCGCGCTGGCACTCGTCGCGTTCGATGAGCTCGGCCACATCGCCGGCGTACGCCACTGCCTCGGTCCGATGGCGCGGCTCCACGGCGGCGAGCGCACCCTCCGGTTCCTGCTCGCGAGGGATCGCGGAGCGGAAGGCGCGGACTTCCTGAATCGCCCGTCCATCGCCCCTCTCTCCGAGGCGACGATCGCGGTGCGGCCCGAGCGCTTCGTGGACGGCACGCTACGCCCCTTCCTCCTGGTCGAGCTCGAGCACCTCGAGGAGATCCTCGATCCCGCCTTCGGGTACGACCCCGCGCCCGCGCTCCCAGGAATCTCTCCGAATGCCCGGCGCATGGTGATGGGCCGCCTCCAGGAGCTCTGGGACCAGCACGCACGCGCCATGCTGGCCTGCCGTGGGCTCGCGGACCCGGACGCCCCGGGCAGCACCCCTGCGGCGGCGACCGATCCCGCCACGACGTTCCCCGAGCCTGTACAGCTCGCCTGCCGAGGCGCGGCGGGGCCGCGGCGAGACCAGGGAGCGCCGTGCCCGCTCTGTGGATTCCCGACGAGCGACTGGGCGGACGCCCGCGAGATCGCGGCGGCCGCAGGCGCCATCGCTTCCGACTTCCCATCGTGGAGCAGCGAAGACGGCGCACGCCGCCGCTGCCTCGAGTCCTTCGCTCTCACCCAGGCGTCCACAGGAGGAAGGTCATGAAGTCTCTGCGACACGAAACCGGGTCTCGCCGCGCCTTCCTGGCGCAGGCGTTCGGGCGGTCCGCGGCCCGTCTCGCTCCGACGGGAGCGATGGAGAACCCTGCTGCCGCGGTCGCACTCTTCGATCCGAGCGCGTGCGTCGCGCTCGTCGGCGCCGACTGCCGCCGCTGCGCCGACGCCTGCCCGCTCGGCGAGCGCGGGATGAGGATGACGGATTCCGGACCCCAGATCCAGGCCGACTGTGACGGCTGCGGCCTCTGCATCGCCGCCTGTGGCCTGGTCAACGACGACCCCGCGATCCGCCTCGTGCCCGCGACGCGACCTTCTCGACACTTCTCGGAGGACCTCCGATGCCACTGACACGCCGAACTTTCCTCGAGCTCTCCGCGACGACCTCCGCATCGCTCGCCATCGCCGGAAGGCGAAGCTTCGCCTTCGCGAGCCTCGCACCCACCGTCGAGGTCGAGAACCCACTGTCGGTCTATCCGAACCGTGGCTGGGAGAAGGTGTACCTCGATCAGTACCGTTACGACGCGACGTCGACCTGGGTGTGCTCCCCCAACTGCACCCACGAGTGCCGGATGCGCGGCTTCCTGAGGAACGGCGTCCTCATCCGCTCGGAGCAGAACTACGACAACCACCGCATCGCAGACCTCTACGGCAACGTCGCAACCGCGGCGTGGAACCCGCGGGGCTGCTCCAATGGCTTCACCTACCAGCGCCGCGTCTACGGGCCCTACCGCCTCAAGGGTCCGATCGTCCGGCAGGGCTGGAAGAGCTGGGCGGACGCGGGCTTCCCGGAGCTCTCCCCCGCCTTGAAGTCGAAGTACAAGTTCGACGATCGCGGCAACGACGAGTGGGTGAAGGTGTCCTGGGATCAGGCCCTCGACTACGCGGCGCGGGGCTTCATCGCCATCGCCACCCGCTACAGCGGTGACGAGGGCAAGAAGCGCCTGCTCTCCCAGGGCTATCCGGAGGAGATGCTGACCCACTGGGAGGGCGCCGGCACCCGCACGTGCAAGCTCCGCGGCGGCATGGGACTGCTCGGCGTCATGGGCAAGTACGGGATGTACCGCTTCGCGAACATGCTCGCCATCATGGACACGCACATCCGCGGGGTGGAGCCAAAGGACGCGAAGGGCGGTCGCAACTGGTCCAATTACACGTGGCACGGCGACCAGGCTCCGGGCCACCCCTTCGTCCATGGCCTGCAGGCCTCGGACTGCGACTTCAACGACCTGCGGCACACCAAGCTCCACGTGCAGATCGGCAAGAACCTCGTGGAGAACAAGCGCCCCGACAGCCACTTCTTCATCGAGACGATGGAGCGCGGCGCGAAGATCGTGGTGGTCTCGCCGGAGTACAGCCCGCCCGCCACCAAGTCGGACTACTGGATCTCCGTGCGGCCGAACGCCGACACGGCGCTGCTGCTGGGCATCGCGAAGATCCTGATCGACAACAAGTGGTACGACGCCGACTTCGTCAAGAAGTTCACCGACTTCCCGCTCCTCGTCCGGCTCGACAACGGCAAGCGCCTCCTCGCGAAGGACCTGTTCAAGGGCTACCAGGACGCCGATCTCGACGAGACCGCGACCCACAAGGTGCTGCACCTCCATCCCGAGGAGCGCGCCATCGTCCCCGACCACGTCGTCTTCGACGAGAAGAGCGGCAAGCACGTGGCGCTGTGCCACGCCGACGTCGGGGAGGTCCTCGACACGAAGGGCCTGTCTCCGGCGCTCGAGGGCAAGTGGACGCTCGATCTCGCGGACGGCTCCAGGGTCGAGGTCAGCACGCTGTTCAGCCTCTACAAGGACGTCCACCTCAAGGACTACGACGTCGATTCGGTCGTGGAGATGACCGCGGCGCCCAAGGAGCTCGTCCTGCGTCTCGCGAAGGACATCGCCACCATCAAGCCCGTCGCCATCCACGTCGGCGAGGGCCTCAACCACTGGTTCCACGCCACGGAGATGAACCGCGCCGCCTACCTGCCGGTGATCCTGACGGGCAACGTCGGCAAGCCGGGAGCCGGATCCCACACCTGGGCGGGGAACTACAAGGCCGCGCTGTTCCAGGGGGCCGAGGGCGTCGGACCGGGGTTCAAGGGGTGGGTCGCGGAGATCCCTTCAACCCGAATCTCGATCCCGCCACCGACGGCAAGGACATCGTGCCCAAGCCCTACAGCGCGGACGAGGAGCCGGCCTACTGGAACTACGGGCGAGAAGCCCTCTTCATCGCAACACCCGAAGGACGGACGGAAGTGCTTCACTGGGCAAGACCCACATGCCGAGCCCCACCAGCGCTCTGGTTCACCAACGTGAACCTCATCAACAACGCCATGGCCTACGAGATGATCAAGAAGTCGACCCGGGCATCGAGATGATCATCTCGAGCGACATCGAGATGACCGCGACGATCGAGTCGTCCGACATCGCCTTCGCCGCCAACGCGTGGTGCGAGTTCGGGCAGCCGGAGATCACGGGCTCCTGCAGCAACCCCTTCCTGCAGATCTGGAAGGGGAGCATGAAGCCCACCTTCGACACCAAGGACGACATCATGATCATGGCGGAGCTCGCCAAGAAGATCGGCGAGCACCTGAAGGACGAGCGGTTCGCGCGCTACTGGCAGTTCTCGCTCGACGGCCGCACCGATGTCTACATCCAGCGGCTCCTCGACGAATCCATCGACAACGCCGCGCGGCTACCGCTACGACGACATCATGGCCGGGAAGTACGGCGAGCCGGGGCGGCCCTGATGCTCTTCCGGACCTACCCCCGCGCGTCCCCTCTACGAGAACGTCCACGACTCGATCCCGTTCTACACGGCCACCGGACGGATGCAGGCGTACAACGACGAGCCCGAGTGGTGCTCGAGTACAGCGAGAACTTCATCGTGCACCGGGAAGGTCCCGAGGCGATGCCCTACCTGCCCAACGTCATCGTGACGTCGAACCCCTACGGCTTGCCGAACGACTACGGCATCCCGCTCGACTGGGCATGGGGTCGACGAGCGGCACGTCCGCAACGTGAAGATGCCGTGGACCCAGGTGAAGCAGACGAAGAACCTGCTCGGTGGCGGGCGGCTACCAGTTCACCACCACTCCCAAGACGCGCCACTCGACCCACAGTAGCTGGCAGGTCGACTGGCAGTTCATCTGGTCGAACGACTTCTTCGGGGATCCCTACCGTGCCGACAAGCGGCCAGCCGGTCGGCGAGCACCAGCTCCACGTCAACCCCGCGGCCGCGAAGGACCTCGGCCTGAAGGAGGGCGACTACTGCTACGTCGACGCGAACCCCGCCGACCGGCCCTACGTCGGTTGGAAGCCGAGCGACCCCTTCTACCGCGTGGCGCGTCTGATGCTGCGCGTCAAGTACAACTCCTCCTACCCCTACAACGTCGTGATGATGAAGCACGCCCTCTGTTCATCTCCACGCCCAAGAGCGTCCACGCCCACGAGACCCGGCCCGACGGCCGGGCGCTCTCCTCGCCGACCGGCTACCAGGCGTCGTTCCGCTACGGCTCGCAACAGTCGATCACGCGCGGGTGGCTGATGCCGATGCACCAGCTGGACTCCCTGGTCCACAAGGCCAAGGTCAAGATGGGATTCCTCGTCGGGGGCGAGGCGGACAACCACGCCGTGAACACCACGCCGAAGGAAACGCTCGTGCGCATCACCAAGGCCGAGGACGGAGGCATGGGCGGCAAGGGCGTCTGGAAGCCGGCGACGTCAGGCTACTCGCCCGGCAACGAGAGCGACGACATGAAGAGCTACCTCGACGGCGGGCTCACCACCACATAGGACGGAAGAGGACGATGCTATGTACGACGAAGTAGAAGCGGAGATCCGGATGATGCTCGTGGCGGCACCGCCCCGGACGACCCCGCCGCCATCGACGAGATGGCGGCGTGCATCATCGACGAGTACGTTCGCATGGGGATGCGGGAGCCCGAGATGATGAAGCTCTTCGAGATCCGTTCTTCGGCGATGACCCACGGCATCTACAGGAGCCGCGGGGAGAAAAGCGCGCGTGCGGGCGCCGACGATCGCCCAGGCCTACGAGCGCTGCCGCGCCGCGAGAGGGAGCAGCCTGCCCAAAGTGTTCAACCGGCAGATCGGCCGCGACATGGACTACCCATACGAAGCGGCGTTCCCCAAGCGTCAGTTCGCGTTCGTCTTCAACACGAACCGCTGCATCGCGTGTCAGACCTGCACGATGGCGTGCAAGAGCACCTGGACGTTCTCGCGCGGCCAGGAATACATGTGGTGGAACAACGTCGAGACCAAGCCCTACGGCGGCTACCCGCAGCACTGGGACGTCAAGACCCTGTCCCTTCTCGGCAAGGCGGATCCCGAAGGACGTGCGTGGGAGAACGGCACGTTCCCCGGCAAGACGGTCTTCGAGGCGGCCGGGCTCCTGCCGGAGCTGGCCAGCGCCGCGTCCTCGGCTACCTTCCCGGCGAGGGACGAGTGGCGCTCGCCCAACATCCACGAGGACGTGCGCGCGGCGCGGAGGGCAAGCGCGGCATGTTCCACCAGGGCCAGGGCAACCCCACCCACGACAACATGTGGTTCTTCTACCTGCAGCGCATCTGCAACCACCGTGGCCACCCTGCTCGCCTCGCGGCCTGCCCTCGCCAGGCGATTCAAGAGCCTGGAGGACGGCATCGTGCTGATCGACCAGGAGCGCTGCCGGGGCTACCGGAAGTGCATGGAGGCCCGCCCCTACAAGAAGGCGATGTTCGTCCGGAGACGCGGACGTCGGAGAAGTGCATCGGCTGTTACCCGCGTGTCGAAGGGAAGGACCCTCTCTCGGAGGGCTATCCCATGGAGATGCGCTGCATGAGTTCGCGTCGGCAAGATCCGGCTCCAGGGAACTGGTCGCCGTCGACTCCAAGACCGGCGACTGGGCCGATCGCCAGAACCCGCTCTATCACCGTCAAGGTCGCCAAGGTCGCCCTTCCGCTCTACCCCCAGTTCGTGACCGGCGTCTACCAGCTACTACATCCCGCCGCGCCGGGTGCCGCGCCCGTACCTGCGGTGATGCCTGCCCGGTCATCGACGCCATCGACGCCTACGTCGCACCCGATCGCGAGTCCCTGGCCGTGATGCAGCCTTTCCGCGCATCGCAGCGCATCATTCATAGGTACGAGGTCCGGGAGGGAAGAGGCCGCTCGAGACGACCGTCGCCGGGTAAGCCGTGGACCCTGTGGAACGACACGGTGGTGGGCTACGCCGAGGACGGCACGGTCATCACCCCCCCCCCCCCCCCCCCCCCCCCCCCCCCCCCCCCCCCCCCCCCCCTCGAATCGTCGAGGAGCCTTCCACGAGAGACCAAGCAAGCATCAGAACTCCATCTGAGATCGAGGCCTCGCCGCCGCGTCGACGACCTACGGCATCCTGGCGGACCTCTCCGCGGTGACGGGACGAGACGACGCAGAAGCTATCGTCCGGGCCTTCCGCGAGGTGGAGCCGCCGCGATCGCGCTCGACGGCCGTCGGCGCCGCGCCTGCGCTTCTTCCTGCGCGGCGCGCTGCTCGACGCCGGGGAAGACGGCCTGCTGCTGCAGAGCGACCAGGTGACATCGACGATCCTCCTGCCCGACTTCCCGCCCTACAGCACCCGTTACGGCGACGGCGCGATGTTCCGCGAGCAGGACGACCTCGCCGACATCGCCGGCTTCTACAAGGCGTTCGGAGTGGGCGTCGATCCCGGTCGCAAGGAGCGTCCCGATCACCTGTCGGTCGAGCTCGAGTTCCTGGCACTCCTGTGCTTCAAGGAGAGGATCGCCCTCGCCGAGGAGGATCCCGAGAAGACCGAGGTCACGGTCGAGGCCGAGCGGCGGTTCCTCCGCGACTACGTGGGTCCGTTCCTCTTCTCGGTCGTCGAGGGGTTACGCGCGCGCTCGGCGCCGCCGATCTTCCTCGCGTGGGCCTCCGTCCTTCACGAGCTGCTCCTCGTCGAGCACGCGCGGCTCTTCCTGCCGGTCCCCGAGACCGTGCGCGCGCGCATCCCCGCCACGGGCATGGAGTACGGCCCGATGGCATGCCTGGGAGACATCGCATGACCCATCGCACCATCCCGACCCTCCTCGTCGCACTCGCCCTGCTGGTTCTTCCGCCCGCGCGCAAGACGCGGGAAAGACGATCTACGAGAAGAGCTGCGCCGGGCTCGTCAAGGTGTCGCGGGCGACGGCAGGGGCCCCGCCGCCTATCTCCTCTACCCGAAGCCGCGCGATTTCACGACCGGGACGTTCGTCTGAGCACGTGCCGTCGGGGTCGGTCTCGACGGAGCTGACCTCACGCGCGGACGATCCGGGCGGCGGCTCTCTCCGGCACGGCGATGCCGGCGGGCGCGACTTCTCGGACGAGCAGGGTCGCGGCGCTCATCGGCACCTCAAGTCGTTCGCCCCTCGCCGCCTTCAAGGATGCAACCTCTCCCATCGCCGTCGGGGCGCTCTCCTGCACCGGGTCAGGCCCTGGTTGCCAAGGGACGCGAGGTCTACGCGAAGATGGGCCGCGCCGCCTGCCACGGGGAGAAGGGTACGGGCGATGGCCCGCGAAGACCCTTCGATTCGGCGGGCTTGCCGATCCGGCCCTTCGACTTCACGCGCGGCGGCAGCATGAAGGGAGGCAGCGAGCTCGCGGACATCTACCGAACCTTCACGACCGGGGTCGACGGGACGCCCATGCCGTCGTTCGTCGAGGCGCTCCCCGACGCCGATCGTTGGGCCCTGGCTTCCTACGTCAAGTCTCTCGCCGCACCGGGAGCGCCTCCGCCTGCGTCCGCCGGCACGCTCACGATCGCCAGGGCGGGAGCGGTCGCGACGGAGCCGAACGACGCGGCCTGGCGCAAGGTCGCCGCCACCGTCGTCCCGCTCCGGCCGACGCACGCGCTCTCCTTCACGATCGACCGCGTCGAGGTCCGGGCCATGAGCGACGGCGCCAAGGTCGCGTTCCTCCTCGAATGGGCGGACCCCGTGGCGAACCAGGATACGCTGACGGTGGACGCGTTCCGGGACGGCGCTGCCATCCAGTTCCCGCTCGCGCCGGTGCCGAAGGGCGAGACGATCTTCTTCGGCATGGGCGAGAAGAACATGGCCACCAACATCTGGCACTGGAAGGCCGACTGGCAGAGCGACGTCGTCAAGGTCGCGGACGTCGCGAGCCGCCATCCCAACATGGCGGTCGACATGTACCCCGACGCGGCGTCGCGGTCCGCAGCGGACGCCGGCAACCTGATGCCCATCGCCCCGCGCGAGAGCCCCATCGAGGACCTCGACGCAACCGGGTTCTCGACCCTCACGTCCCAGCCTCGCGACCAGCAGAACGTCAACGGCAAGGGCGTGTACGGAGACGGCCGGTGGCGCGTGGTGTTCGTGAGGAGCCTCGCCTCCTCCGACCCGCGCGACGCCAAGATCGACGGCGTCGACACCGTGGCCTTCGCCGTCTGGAACGGCGCCGCGGGCGATCGCAACGGCCAGAAAGCCGTCAGCGAGTGGGTCCCCTTCCGGATGGAGAAGTAGCGATGTTCTCTCTCGGGCCCAGCGAGCTCCTCCTCATCCTCGGTATCGTCGTCCTTCTCTTCGGCGCCCGGCGGTTGCCCGAGCTCGGCTCGGGAATCGGGAAAGGGATCTTGGGCTTCAAGAAGGCGATCAAGGGAGAGGACGAGGCTTCCTAGGCTCGGGTTTCTCTCCCAACTTTCGTGCGACGTGAATCCCGTCCGCAGGGCGGGGGTTCGTCCCCCGCCGGTTCGGCGGTGATCGCTGCTGTCACGACGATGCTATCCGTCGCCACGGGTGTCACGTCTCGAAACGGGTACGCTCGCAGGGTCGGTCGAAGCCATGGAGGAGGTTCCGAGCGTCACGAACGGCAAGCGATCCGCGCAGCCGTTGATCGGGATACTCACGGACAGCCGTGTCGCCGCGCGATGAGAGCTCCGACGAACCGGCGGGGGACGAGCCCGGGACGACCCCCGCCCTACGAACCGACGTCGGCGCTCGGCCGGCTCGATCCCGGCGGTGGCGGGAACGGCACGCGCGCGACGACGACAACCTGTCGCGCGCATTGTCAAACTGTCAGGAGCAGTGGCCGCCGCCGCAGCAACCGCTCCTCGGGAGGAGCGACTCGGGACGCCTCGCCTCGTCGTAACGCGTCGAGAGCTCGCGCACGAGCGCATGGAACTTCTCGTGGACCCCCGGTCCGAGCTCCTGCTCGTGCCGCTCGAACGCTTCCGCCACGGCGCGGATGCGATCCCCTGCGAGCACCTGTTCGGCCATGCGGAAGAGCACGCTGTTCTCCTTCTCGATGTGCTCCGAGAGAAGCCTCTCGTAGCCTTCCACGGCCTCCACGAATCGCTTGCGCGACTCTGGGGCCGACAGTGTCGGGACACTGTCTCGCATCGCCCCCATGAAGGAGCGCCCGAGCTCGTGCTCGTGCAGCATCACCCCGATGGGACCGGCGTCGCGCGGAAAGCCGGCAGCCTCCATGGCGGGAAAGAGCGCCTTCTCTTCCTTGGCGTGATGGCACCCGTCGGTGAACGTCTTGAAGAAGTCGAGGACCCCCTCGACGTCCGCTCTCGGGACCTCGCCTCCCCCGGCGATCCGCTGGCCCATCGAGGACAGGATGGCGAGGGCCTTCTTGATGAGCTCGTGCTCGTGCCGCAGGACGTCCGTCGGGCTCAGTGTCGTGGTGGTGGTCATTCGCTGCTCCTTTCCCTTTCGCGGGAACGCGGAGTCGAATTGCAATCGCGACGCCATGCACGTGGATCGGCGGGCTCCGGCATGTGTCGTGCAGGAACACCGGGCTGAATGGCCACGCTCCAGACCGTCGAAGCGCTCGTCGAGGTCGCGGAGGCCCACTACCGCGACTCCGCGCTCGACGCGCTCGCGCGCGTCAAGGAGCGAGGGCTTGCGGCGGTCGGTTGCGCTCCCGCATACGTGCCCGCCGAGATCATCGACGCGGCCGGGGCCGTGCCGGTGTCCCTCCTCGGCGCCGGTCCCAGCCTCGAGGTCGTCCAGGGCGACGCCTACTTCCAGTCGGCGATCTGCCATCTACCGCGAAGCCTGGTCGAGCTCGGACTCCGGGGCGCCCTCGCGCCGCTCTCGCTCGTCGTGGTCCCTTCGACCTGCGACGTGCTCCGGAACCTCACCGGGATGTGGCAGCTCCTCTTCCCGGCGCAGCGCGTACGATTCCTCGACCTGCCCCAGCGCTACGATGCCGAGGGATTCGCCTTCTATCGCCGCGAGCTCGCCGCTCTCGCGGCGGACGTCTCCGGGGCGGTGGGCGCGCCGATCGCCGAGGACGGCCTGCGCGAAGCGATCGCCCGCGGGAACCGGAGGCGCCGGATCGTCTGGGAGCTCGAGACGATGCGCGACCGCGAGCCGTGGCGCGTGCGTACGTCGGACTTCTGGCTCGCGGTACGGGTCGGAGCGGTCATGACACCCTCGGAGCACGTCGCGTTCCTGGAGGCGTTCCTCGACGCGAGCCGCCGGGCGGAGCGGCCGCCGCTCGACGTCGCGCGCGTGGTGGTGACCGGTGCGTTCTGCGAGCAGCCGCCGCTCGGGTTCCTGCGCACGCTCGAGCGGGCGGGATGCGCCATCGTGTCCGACGACCTTCTGCTCGGCATGAGGTGGCTTCGCGTTGCGGTGGACGAGACCGGCGATCCCCTCGATGCTCTGGCCCGCGCCTATCTGGAGCACAGCCCGCTCGCGCCCTGCCGCTACGAGGGCCACGCGCGCCGCGGGGACGCGATCGTCGCCGCAGTCCGCCGCCACGAAGCCGCCGGCGTGATCTACGCGACCCCGTCCTTCTGCGATCCCGCCCTCCTCGATCGTCCCGCCATCCTCGCCGCGCTCGAGCGGGCGGGCATCCCCTGCGTGCAGCTCCAGTACGCCGAGAACAGCGTCGACTTCGGCTCCGTGCGCGAGCAGGCGGGCACCTTCGCCGACGCGCTCCGGCTGTGGGAGGTGGCATGAGCGTCGCCCCGAACGTCCAGAAGGACATGGCCATGATCCGTCAGAAGGAGCTGATGGCGGGGCACGCCCAGCGGCTGCGCGAGGCCCACGCCGCAGGGCGGAAGGTGGTCTACACCTTCGTGCCCGGGAACCTCACCGAGCTGCTCCTCTCCTTCGGCGTCGTTCCCGCCTATCCCGAGATCCACGCGCTGCAGGCCGGAATGCGGCGCGCATCCGACGGCTACATCCGCGAGGCGGAGCGCATCGGGCACGCCGAGGACGTGTGCTCGTACGTGAAGTCGGATGTGGGGATGGGGCTCGCGGGGGCGGTCGGCGAGGGGAGGGATCAGCTCCCTCGCCCCGATCTGCTCCTCCTCTCGTTCACCGGGTGCGCCACCTTCTTCAAGTGGTTCGAGAACCTGCGCGGCCAGTACGACGCTCCCATCGCCATGCTCCAGGTGCCTTACCAGGCCGACGGCATCATCACTCGCGAGATGCGGGACTACGTGGTCAAGCAGATCCGCGAGGAGGTCATCCCGGCGCTCGAGAGGCTCACCGGACAGCCCTACGACGAACGGCGCCTGTGCGAGCACCTCCGCCGGTCGCGCGAGGCCGAAGACCATCTCGTGGCGGTGCTGGAGGCGGCGCGATCCCGTCCCTCGCCGATCGACGCCTATTTCGGCGCGGTCTACTACGTCGGCCCGATCTTCTCGGCGTTCCGCGGCACCGAGGACGCCGTCGCCTACTATCGCGCCCTGCGGGACGAGGTCGAGGAGCGCGTCCGGCAGGGGCAGGGACCCATCACTCCCGAGGGCCCGCTCGCCCGGGAGCGGTTCCGGCTCGTCGCCGAGGGTACGCCCTGCTGGACCTCCTTCCGCGACATGTGGAAGATGTTCTCCGACGAGGGCGCCGTGATCGTCGCCTCCACCTACAGCAAGGTCGGCGGCCTCTACGACACGGGTTTCCGCCACGACCCGGACCGGCCGCTCGAGTCGCTGGCCGAATACTGTCTCGGGTGCTATACGAACCTGTCGCTGCCGACGCGCCTGGATCTCTTGCAGCGCTACATGCGCGACTACGACGCCGACGGCTTCGTCGTGCACTCCGTGAAGTCGTGCAAGGCCTTCGGCGCCGGTCAGGTGCTGCTCCTGCGCGAGCTGGAGCGGCGCACGGGAAAGCCCGGGTGCTTCCTCGAGAGCGACCTGGTGGACAGCCGCTACTTCTCCCACGCACACTTCAGGAACCGCCTCGAGAGCTACCTCCAGGCGCTCGCCCTGTCGCGGAAGGGCGGCGCCGCGTGAGGGGCGACCTCGGCATCGACCTCGGCTCGACCACCACCAAGGCCGTCTACCTCGACGAGGCGGGCCGCATCCTCGGGCGCGGACTCACGAACACGCGCGCGAACTTCGAGACGGCGAGCGCCATCGCGCGCGCCGAGGCGCTGGCAGACGCCCGCTTCGCGCTCCTCGAGCGCGAGCTCGCCGACCTCGGACCCGGCGCCCTCGCTCTCGCGGGCGACGCGCGGGCGGCGCACCGCCGCGAGGGCCGGCGCCATCGCCTGTCGCGCCTGCGCGGCCGCTGCACCGCCCTGGTGCCCGGAGCCGGCGGATCGAAGCTCCACGGCGCCGTCGTCGCCCTCTTCGATGAGCTCTCGGAGCGGACCTCCCGGGCCGCTCCGGAGGCGCTGTTCGGGGACGCGCTCCACGCCGAGGCGGCGCAGATCGCCGAGGACGCGTCGCTGCGCGCATCGATCCCCTACGAGAGCCTCATCGGCGTCTTCGAGCGAGCCCTGGTCGCCGACGAGGCGGACCCATCCACGCTCGACCCGAGCGACGCGATCGCGCTCTTCTGCACGCCGGACCTGCCAGCCCCCCTCGCGGCGGTCTTCGAACGCTGCCTCGCCGAACCGCTCGAGATCGAGGCGAGGGCCGGCACCGGCTACGGGCGCCACCGGCTCCCCTTCGCGAAGCGAGGAGATCCGGTCCGAGATCCTCTGCCACGGCCTCGGTGCGAAGAGCCTCTTCCCGGCGACGCACACGGTGCTCGACATCGGCGGCCAGGACACGAAGGCGATCCAGCTCGACGAGCATGGGCTCGTCACGTCCTTCCAGATGAACGATCGCTGCGCGGCCGGCTGCGGCCGGTATCTCGGCTACGTCGCCGACGAGCTCGGCATGAAGCTCTCCGAGCTCGGACCGATGGCGATGGTGCTCGCGGAGCGCCGCGCGCATCAACTCCACCTGCACCGTCTTCGCCGGAACGGAGATCCGCGAGCGGCCTGCGCTCGGCGAGCTCCGCGAGGACGTCGTTGCCGGGCTGCACCGCGCCGGTGCATGGGCCATGTCCTGCTCGCCCGATCGGGCTGGAGTCAAGGACGAGCTCTCCTTCTCCGGCGGCGTCGGGCGCAATCCGGCGGTCGTCAAGTTCCTGCGAGAGCTGGTGTCGGAACACTACGGGGCGATCACGATCAATGTCTCCCCGGACAGCATTCACAATGGCGCCCTGGGGGCGGCGCTGTTCGCGAGGATGGAGCGGGCCGCATGCTGACCGCAGGCGTCGACGTCGGATCCTCCTCGGTCAAGGTGGCCGTCCTCCAGAGCGGCCACGGTCCGGCGCCCCGGGTCGCCGCGCTCGGCGTCCAGCGGTACCGGAGGCGCACACCAGGCTCCGTCGTGGAGAACGCCGTCGCCGAGGCGCTGGCTCGGGCGGGCGCGGTCGAATCCGATCTCGCCTACCTCGCGACGACCGGCGAGGGCGATCTCGCTCCGAGGCGCCACGGCCACTTCTACGGCATGACGGCGCACGGCCGCGGGGCGCTCTTCCTCTGCCCGGAGGCGCGGAGCGTCCTCGACGGAGGGGCGCTCCACGCGCGCGCCATCAAGATCGATCCGCGGGGTCGCGTGCTCGGCTCGCGCATGACGAGCCAGTGCGCCTCCGGCAGCGGCCAGTTCATCGAGAACATCGCGCGCTACCTCGGCGTCGCTCTCGAGGACGTCGGCCCGCTGTCCCTCTCGACGCGGGACGCCGAGCCGGTGTCGGGAATCTGCGCGGTCCTCGCCGAGACGGACGTGATCAACATGGTGGCGCGCGGTGTGCCCGCCGCGGCCATCCTGAAGGGCATCCACGCCTCGATCGCGTCGCGTCTCGCGAAGCTCCTGCGCTCGTGCCACGTCGACGGCCCCGTGGCGGTGACGGGAGGCATGGCGGCCGACGCCGGCCTCCTCGCGGCGCTCAGAGATCAGTGCGGCGCCGACCGGCTCGGGCTCGAGGTTCTCGCGCCCGACGACGCACTCTACGCCGGCGCGATCGGGGCCGCCATATGGGGCGCATTCCGCGCGGACAGCGCGAGCGCCACGGCGCGCGCCGGGGCCGAGGAGATCCATGCCGGACACTGACCTCGACCACGACCCGGGAGGGACCGAGCACGCCTTCGAGACGCCGGCGCTCGAGACGCGCCACCCGCGCGTCGAGGACCTCGACGCGATCTGCGCCATCGATCGCCAGTGGACGCACCACGAGAGGCGCGCCTTCCTCGGCGAGAGGCTGCGCCGGGCGCTCCGCCCTCGCGGGATCAGCCTCGCGCGCGTGTGCGAGAGCGCAGGCGAGGTCTGTGGGTTCCTGCTCGGGGAGGTGACCCACGGGGAGTTCGGCCGCGTGGCGCCCGTCGCCTGGATCGACACCATCGGCGTCGCGCGCGACCGGCTCCACCACGGCGTCGGCACGCTCCTGCTCCAGGACTTCCTGCGCCACGCGCGGCTGCTCGGCGTCGAGTCCGTGCGCACCATGCTCGAGCCCACGGACACCGCGCTCGGCCGCTTCCTCGAGGCCCAGGAGTTCCAGGACGCACGGACGCGTGTCGTCGAGCGCCGGTTCGACGCCCAAGGAGGATCGTCATGATCGAGGCTCTGGGATGGGTCCAGCGGGAGCCGAAGGGCACCCTTGCCGAGGAGGCCCACGGGATCGCGCCGGGTCCTTGACGAGGCCGTCGTCGAGATCGCCGGCTGCGGCGTGTGCCACACGGACCTCGCCTTCCTCGACGGATCGGTGGCGCCGCGCGGCGGACGGGCCGCTGGTGCCTGGCCACGAGGTGAGCGGCACCGTGGTCTGGGCCGATGGCCGCTGGGAGTCCCTCGTCGGCCGCCAGGTCGTCGTGCCGGCGGTGTGGCCGTGCAACGACTGTGCGCTCTGCCGCGGCGGGCGTCCCAATGCCTGTACCCGGCAACGCATGCCGGGCAACGACGTGCGCGGCGGGTTCGCGTCTCACGTCGCGGCTCCCGCGTGGTGCCTCGCCCCGCTGTCCGGGACCCTCCCCGAGCCCGAGCTCGTCGAGCTCGCCGTCGTCGCCGATGCGGTCGCCACGCCCTACGAGGCGGCGCACCGCGTCGCCCTGTCCCAGGGCGAGCTTGCGGTCGTGGTGGGAGCGGGAGGCGTCGGCGGCTTCCTGGTCCAGATCGCCGCGGCCTTTGGGGCTTCGGTGATCGCCCTGGACGTCGACCCCGAACGCCTCGCGCTCGCCGCGGCGCACGGCGCCCTGGCGACGCTCGACGTCAAGGGGCTCGCCGAGAGAGATGTGCGCGCGCGCGTCCGCGATCTCGCCGACGAGCTGCGCGTGCCGAAGGCGGGCTGGAAGATCTTCGAGACGTCCGGCACGCCGCCGGGACAGCGGATCGCTTTCGAGCTCTTGAACCCGGCGGCGACACTGTGCGTCGTCGGCTACTGTCGCGACCGGATCGAGCTTCGACTCTCGACCCTGATGGCGTTCGACGCACAGGCCGTCGGCATCTGGGGCTGCCGTCCCCAGCTCTACCCCCAGGCCATCGACCTCGTGAGGCAGGGGAAGGTGAAGATCGGACCCTACGTCGAGCGGCGGGCGCTCGCCGACGTCAACCAGGTCGTCGCCGAGGCCCATTCCGGAAAGCTCCGGCGCCGCGCCATCCTCGTCCCTGGCGGGAGCACCGCCGGCACGGCCAGCACGGAGGCACCATGAAGAACCACGAGATCGTCGACGGAGCTCCCCTCACGCTCGTTCGCTACGAGACGCGTCCCGCGCACGACGCCGCGGGGACCGCGATCCCGGACCTCCATCACGTCTGGATCTGGCTCGACAACCCCGCCGAGCTGAACAGCTACACGACCGACACGCTCAAGGAGCTCATCGTCGCGTTCCGCCGCGCCTCCTGCGACCGCGCCTGCGTCTCCGTGGTCCTCACGGGAAAGGGCGATCGCGCCTTCTGCTCCGGCGGGAACACTCGCGAGTACGCCGAGGTGTATGCGGGGAGGCCGCACGAGTACCGCCAGTACATGAGGCTCTTCAACGACGCGGTCACGTCGATCCTCCAGTGCGACAAGCCCGTCATCTGCCGCGTCAATGGCCTGCGCGTCGCCGGCGGCCAGGAGCTCGGGATGGCATGCGACTTCACCGTCGCCCAGGACCTGGCGGTCTTCGGACAGGCAGGCCCGCGCCACGGCTCCGCGCCTGACGGCGGCGCCACGGACTTCCTGCCGCTCTTCACGGGCATCGAGCGCGCCATGGAGTCGGTGGCACTGTGCGAGCCGTGGAGCGCCCACAAGGCCTACCGCCTGGGGCTCCTCACGGCGATCGTGCCCGCCCTCAAGGTCGACGGGCGCTTCGTCGCCAACCCGCGGGTCGTGACCGACCGCGTCATCGACGAGCACGGCCGGTTCGTGCTGGGCGAGACGAAGACGGGCCCAGAGCGCGCCGCGGCGGAGGAGACGGTGCGGCGCGGCGAGATCGATCTCGCGCTCCTCGACGCGGAGGTCGCGCGCCTCGCCGACCGCTTCGTGAACCTCATGCCCGAGTGCGTCACCAAGACGCTCGAGAGCCTGCGCAAGCACAAGCTCCTGCCGTGGGACCGGAACCGCGAGACGAACAGGGCGTGGCTCGCCCTCAACATGATGGGCGAGGCGAAGGCGGGGTTCCGCGCCTTCCACGAGGGGCCGAAGGGCGCGCGCGAAGTCGACTTCGTCGAGCTGCGCCGCTCGATCGCGCGAGGCGAGCCCTTCACCGACGACGTGTGCGATCGCATTCAACCGGGGCGCCGCGTGCCGACGGGGAGCGGGACATGACCGAGCCCCTGGAGGTCGAGCGGCGACCCAACCTACTCCTCCTGCGGCTCTCGGGCGGCAAGGGAAACATCGTCGACGCGGCAATGGTGCGGGCGCTCCAGGCCGCGGTCGAGATGGCGGCCACGGATCCCCATCTGAAGGCCATCATTCTCTCCGCCCGGGGGCCGCACTTTTCTTTCGGGGCGTCGGTCGAGGAGCACCTCCCCGATCGCGCGCCGGAGATGCTCTGTAACCTCCACGACCTCTTCCGCGATCTCCTGACCCTCGGGATCCCGATGGTGAGCGCGGTGCGCGGCCAGTGCCTGGGCGGCGCCCTGGAGCTGGTGCTCTGCGGGTCGTTCGTCGTCGCCTCGCCCGATGCGAAGTTCGGCCAACCCGAGATCCGGCTCGGCGTCTTCGCGCCCATGGCGTCGGTGATGCTCCCGATCAAGGTCGGGATGGCGCGGGCGGAAGGGCTCCTCCTCACCGGCGCCGCCTGGGACGCGGCGACCGCCGCCGCGGCCGGCCTCGTCGACGAGATCGCCCCGGACCCCGAGGCCGCCGCCCTTGCCCTCTGCGAGAAGCGCCTCCTGCCGTCGAGCGCGTCGTCGCTGCGCCTCGCCTTGCGCGCCGCGCGCGAGGTGTCGCTGCCGCGCATCGCCGCCGCGCTCTCGACCCTCGAGCGCCTGTACCTCGGCGAGCTGATGGCGAGCCACGACGGGCGCGAGGGCATCGCCGCGTTCCTCGAGAAGCGCGCCCCCCAGTGGAGCGACGCGTGAAGACGATCATCGAGCCCTTCCGGATCAAGACGGTCGAGCCGATCCGGATGACGACGGCGCAAGAGCGCGAGACGCTGCTCGAGCGGGCCGGCTACAACCTCTTCCAGATCCCCTCGGACGCGGTGATCGTCGACCTCTTGACCGACTCCGGCACGGGCGCGATGAGCGCCGCGCAGTGGGGCGCGCTGCTTCGCGGCGACGAGTCCTACGCCGGCTCTCCCTCGTTCTTCCGGCTGCGCGACGTGGTGGCCGACCTCTTCGGCTTCCCGTCGATCCTCCCGGTCCACCAGGGACGCGCCGCGGAGCGCATCCTCTTCGGTGTCATCGGCGGGCTCGGGATGGTGATCCCCGGGAACACGCACTTCGACACGACCCGCGCCAACATCGAGGCGTCGGGCGCGCGGGCGCTCGATTTCCCCGTACGCGAGGGGCTCGACCCCGAGGACGGCTCGCCGTTCAAGGGGAACGTCGACCTCGAGGGCCTCGCCCGGTGCATCGACGAGCACGGATCGGCGCGCGTCCCTTGCGTTCTGATCACGATCACGAACAACGCGCTGGGAGGCCAGCCGGTCTCGCTCGACAACCTGCGGGCCGCGCGCTCCATCTGCCATGCCGCGGGCATTCCCCTCTACCTCGACGCCGCGCGCTACGCGGAGAACGCCTTCCTCGCCCGCGAGCGCGATCCCGCCCTCGCGGCGCTCACGCTGCGCGAGGTCGTGCGCGCCTACCTCGACATGGCGGACGGGTTCCTTCTCTCGGCCAAGAAGGATGCCCTCAGCAACACGGGCGGACTCCTCGGGCTACGCGACGAGAAGCTCCTGAGCCGCTGCCGCGCGGTGCTCGTCCTGACCGAGGGCTTCCCCACCTACGGAGGGCTCGCCGGTCGCGACCTCGAGGCGCTCGCGCAGGGCATGGAGGAGTCGACCGACGCCGACTACCTCGCCTACCGCGCGGCGATCACCCGCTACATGGGCCGCACGCTCGACGCGGAGCGCATCCCCTACGTACACCCGCCAGGCATGCACGCGATCTACCTCGACGCCGGACGGTTCCTCCCGCAGATCCCCGCCAGCGAGCTTCCCGCCCAGGCGCTCGCGATCGAGCTCTACCGCGTCGCCGGCATCCGCACCTGCGAGGTGGGGACGCTTCTGCGCGGCGACGGCCACGGCGGCCCCGAACTCCTAAGGATGGCGATCCCCCGGCGCGTCTACACGCAGAGCCACATCGACTACGTGCTCGAGGCGCTCGCCATCGTCAAGGAGCGGCGCCACGAGATCCGCGGCCTGCGCATCGCCGCGTCGGAGCCCGCGTTGCGCCACTTCACCGCGCGCTTCGCACAGGCCGAGACCGTCGCCCGCGCAACCTGACCCCGGCGGCGAGCTGCGCCGGCCCGTTGAAGCCCCGGAGCCGAGACGCGCATCCCCTCCAGGGGTTGAACCTCGTCCCCATCCGGCTGGCGACGCTTCCTGTGCTCCTCGCCCTCCGCGGCGAACCTGTCCAAGTCGGCGGTCATCACGCCACCTGCCCCGCGGCGACGGCGATCGCCGGTCCGGGAACGTGCCGGCCCAGCTCGCGGCTCTTCTGGATCTTGTAGATGGCCGGATAGACGAGAAGCTCCAGCGCGAACGACGTGACGAGCCCCCCGATCATCGGCGCGGCGATGCGCTTCATGACGTCGGCGCCCGCCGACGTGGACCACATGATGGGGACCAGGCCCATGAATGCCGCGCACACTGTCATCGCCTTCGGGCGCGCGCGCTTCACGGCCCCGTGGACGATGGCCTCGTCGAGGTCCCCGGGGTCGCGGAGCTTCCCGAGGGCCTTGGCCTCGTCGTAGGCAAGGTCGAGGAACAGGAGCATGAAGACGCCCGTCTCGGCGTCGAGGCCCAGGAGCGCGATCATCCCGACCCACGCGGCGATCGACACGTTGTAGCCCAGGAGGTAGAAGAGCCAGATCGCGCCGACTGCCGAGAATGGGACGGCGAGCATCACCACCGACGCCTTGAACGCGGACCGCGTGTTCGCGAGGAGGAGCACGCCTGGATGAGGCCGAGGGCTTCGCCGGGCACGACGACCTTGAGGCGCTCCTTGACGCGGATCGTTCTCGTACTGTCCGCTCCACTGGAGGCGGCATCGACCGGCAGCGGGAGCCCTTCGCAACGACGCGCTTGGCCTCGTTCACGTAGCCACCGATGTCGCGCCCGCCGATGTCGACGACGAACATGGCCAGGCCTGTTCTCGGCCGCGCACCATGGAGGGACCTGCATGAGCTTATCGTCGGCGAGCCGCCTGATGGGCACCTGGAGGCCGAGCGGCGTCGGCACGAGCACCGGCGCGTACTCGGTCCACGTCCTCGCGTAGCTCCCGCGGGTAGCGGACGTTCACCGGGAAGCGCTCCCGCCCTTCGATGGTGGTCGTGACGTTGTCGCCGCCGATGGCGCTCGTGATCACCATCTGGAGCTTTTCCACCAGGGGAGGCCGTAGCGCGAGCTCCAGTTCGGCGCGGCACGAAGTCGACGAAGTAGCCGCCGGCGATTACCAGGCCTGGCGTACTTGACCTCGTGCCGCGGACGCCGCGCAGGATCGACTCGAGGTGCGCGCCGATCGCCTCGATCTCGCAAGGTCCGCCGAAGACCTTGATGCCGATGGGCGTCCGCACACCTGTGGTGAGCATGTCGATGCGCTCCTCGATCGGCATCGTCCACGGCGTTGGTGACGCCCACGATCGCGAGCTTCGCGTCCATCTCGTCGACCAGCTTGTCCCAGGAGATGGGTCGTCGATCGGGCGCAGGACGGGCTTCAGCCACTCCGGAGCGCGCGGAGTACCAGCGCGGCTTTGCCCGCCATTCGCTGACGGCTTCAGCACGACCGTGGTCTCCATCATCGAGAACGGGGCAGGATCGGTGGAGGTGTCGGCGCGCCCGGCCTTTCCCCACACCCGGTCCACTTCGGGGAAGCCCTTCAGGACGCGATCCCGCGTTTGCATCAGCTCCTGCGCCTGCGCGACTGACATCCTCTTTAAAGCGTCGTGGGTACGTAGAGGATGCTCCTCGTTGAGCGGCGGCAAGGAACTTCGCTGCCGAGCTCAGCATTGCCGGTAGGCTCGCGAGGACCACGAGCGCTGCCGCGATGATCACCTTCCAGGGGATGGTGCAGGACGAACCGGCAGGCCGGCTCGTAGACGCGGAAGATGGCGCGGCCATCGCGCCGCTCCTCGAGTGATAGGTGCCGACCAGGAGCTTCGTCAAGACCCAGGCGAGCCATCGCGGCCGGAACGTGAACGGGTCCATCCGGAAGAAGAGCATGCGCATCGCCGGGTCGAGCGTGATCGCAAGAAGGCCGCGCGAGCGCCATCGCGAGGTTCTTCGAGTAGGCGAGCGGCTTGAAGAGCCGCCTTCCAGTCGACCAGGGCGAAGACGGGAAGGAACGCGACCGCGATCACCAGCAGCGAGAAGAACACCGAGGGTCCCACCTCCTTGAGCCGCCTTGAGCCGCGTCTGGTGGACGTCGCCCTTGCGGCCGGACGCCTCCCAGCGCTGGAGCTTGTTGTAGGCGTTCTCCACCTCCACGATCGCGCCGTCCACCAGCACGCCGATCGAGATGGCGATGCCGGCAAGCGACATGATGTTGACCGTCACACCCATGTAGTAGAGCGGAATGAACGCGAGCAGCACCGACAGCGGGATCGTGGCGATGGGGACCATCGCGGAAGGCACGTGCCAGAGGAAGAGGAGGATGATGGCCGCGACGACGATCATCTCGACCACGAGCTCGTGGCGGAGCGTCTCCATCGCGCGGTGGATCAGGTCTGCGCGGTCGTAGGTCGTCACGACCTCCACGCCGTCGGGGAGCGACGGCTTCAGCTCCTCGAGGCGCTGCTTCACGCGATCGATCACCTCGAGCGCGTTCTCCCCGTGGCGCATGACGACGATCCCGCCGACGGTGTCGCCCGTGCCGTCGAGATCCGAGACGCCGCGGCGGATCTCGGGACCGAGCTCCACGCGCGCGACGTCGCGCAGCAGTACGGGAACACCTCCTTTCGCGACCTTCACGACGATGCTCTCGAACGCCTGGAGGTCGCGCGCGTAGCCGCGGCCGCGCACCATGTACTCCTTGCCGCTCCACTCGATGAGCCGCCCCCCCACCTCGTTGTTCGAGCTCCGGATGGCCATCACCACCTCGTCGAGCGGCACGTCGTAGGCCTGCAGGCGGTTCGGGTCGACGGTGATCTGGTACTGCTTCACGAACCCGCCTATGCTCGCCACCTCCGCCACGCCCGGCACCGACTGGACCGCGTAGCGGAGGGTCCAGTCCTGGAACGAGCGCAGCTCGTCGAGGCCGTGCGCGCCCTTGCGATCGACGAGCGCATACTGGAAGACCCAACCGACCCCGGTCGCGTCGGGACCGAGCTCGGTCGCCACTCCTTGCGGCAGCCTCTGGGAGATCTTGGAGAGGTACTCGAGGGTCCTCGATCGCGCCCAGTAGAGGTCGGTCCCGTCCTGGAAGATCACGTAGACGTAGCTGAAGCCGAAGTCCGAGAAGCCGCGGATGGCCCTTACCCTGGGCGCCCCGAGGAGCGCGCTCACGATCGGGTAGGTGACCTGGTCCTCGATGATGTCCGGCGAGCGGTCCCAGCGCGAGTAGATGATGACCTGCGTGTCCGAGAGATCGGGAAGGGCGTCGAGCCGGGCGGTCCGGAGCGTGGACCAGGCCATCGCCGACAGCGCCGCCACGGCGATGAGGACCATCAGCCGGTTCGTCGCGGAGAACTCGATGATCTTCTTGATCATCGGTCCGACCCTCCGTGGGAATGCGCCTCCCCCGCGCCCGAGATGGCTCGCAGCCGCGACTCCGAGTCGAGGAGGAAGTTCGCGTGGGTGACCACCCGCTCGTCCTCGGCGACGCCCGCGAGGATCTGCGCCATCCCAGCGCTGCGGGAGCCGACCTTGACCTCGCGCGGATCGAATGTCCCCGTGGCGGTCTCGACGAAGACCACCTGGCGCTCCCCCGTGTCCATCACGGCCGAGTCGGGGACGACGATGGTCTCCATGCTGTCGACCTCGATCTCGACGTTGGCGTACATGGCGGGACGCAGTGAGAGGTCCGCGTTGTCCACCTCGAGGCGCGCGCGCAGCGTGCGGCTCTCGGCGTCGAGATAGGGGTAGATGTACGAGATGCGCCCCGAGCGCTCGACGCCGGGATCGAACGGAAGCGTGAGGTGCGCCTCCTGCCCGACCGAGAGCGACCGCGCCTCGAACTCGTAGAACGCCGCGTCGATCCAGACGCGGGCAAGGTCCGTGATCGCATACAGCTCCATGCCCGGTTCGATCTGCTGGCCCTGGAAGACGTCCTTCGCCGTGACGAACCCGGACGCCGGGGCCTCGAGCGTGACCGTGCGCTGCGCCTTCCCCGTGCGCTCGATCTGCGCGATGAAGCTCGCCGGCACGTCGAAGAGCTCGAGCCGCCTCCTCGCGGCGCGCAGCAGCTCTTCGCGACCTCGCTGCACTTCCGCGAGCCCGGACGTCCCGAGCCTCGCCACACTCTCGCGCGTGCGCAGGTACTCCTCCTGCGACGCGAGGAGCTCTGGCGAATAGATGGCGAGGATGGGTTCGCCGGCCTTGACCTGTTGCCCGGTGAAGTTGACGTACAGCCTGTCGATCCAGCCCGGAAGCTTCGTGTGGACGTGGCGGATGCGCGTCTCGTCGGGGACGACGAGGCCGACGGTGCGGACCGTGCGGCCGAGCCGCTGCCGCGTCGCCGCCTCGGTCCTGATCCCCGCGAGCCGCATTCCCTCGGGCGTGACCGTGACCTGCGCGAGCCCTCCGGCGCCGCTTCCCGGAGCGGCGGCGGTCTCCTCTGGATCCGCCGCGCCCTCCTCCGACATCGGGACGAGCCGCATTCCGCAGATGGGGCAGTCGCCCGGCGCATCGGCAACATAGGTGGGGTGCATCGGACAGCGGTACTTCGCGGCAGCAGGCGCGGCGCCGCCCCCGGACCAGCTCCCGATCCCGATCGCCAGGGCGATCGCGATGGCAGCGACGACGATGGTGACGGTGACGAAGGCGATGTTCCGTGTTCGCATGGCGATCACTCCGTCCGTCCAGGCCCGGCGAGGGCGACGAGCTCGGCCCAGGCTTGGTAGCGCTCCCCCTTGAAGCGCTCCAGCTCGACGCGGGCGTCGAGCCACGTGTTGAAGTCCTCGACCACCACGGAGAAGTCGCCGCGCCCCGCGAGGTAGGACGCGCGCGCGGCGTCCACGGCGGCGCTCGTTCCGGGCACGATCGCCTGCTCGAAGCGATTCACCTGGCTCTCGAGACGCTGCCACTGCGCGAAGAGCCGCGCGGCCTCCGCGCGCGCCATCGCCTCTGCATCCCGGAGCTCCAGGCGCGCCATCCGGAGCTCGGCCTCGGCGGCCCGGAGCATCGGCTCCTGCTTGCGCTCCTTCCAGAGGGGAAGCACCACGCCGAAGGACGCCGTGACGACGGGATCCAGGCTGCCACGCTCGCCGACGCTCGCCGACGCCGTGAACGTCGGTTTCTGTTCCTTCTCCGCGACCGCGACGCGCCGCTCCGCGGCCGCCACGGACGCGCGCCGCACGGCGACCTCCGCGGACGCCGCCATCGCGGCGGTCTCCCACGGCCCCGGCGGTGCCTCGACCGGGGGCAACGAGACCACCTCACCGATCGGCGCGTCCCCCGCGCGATCCAGGAGCCGGTCGACCCCGCTCGCGAGCGCGGCCCGCTCCGCCGCGATGTCGGCGAGACGCTCGTCGAGCCGCGAGACCTCGAGCTGGGCCTTCACGACGGCCTCCTGCTCCGTCTCGCCCGCGCCGTAGCGCGCGGCGGCGGTGGCCGCGAGCAGGTCCAGGAGCTCGCGCGCCGAGGAGAGCGACCGGGCCTCGCTGTCGAGCGCGTAGAGTCGCGCGTAGGCCTGCCGCACCGCGAGCGCGACCTGGCGGCGCACGAGCTCGAGGTCGGCGGCGCGGACGTCCGCCTCGGCCGCCGCGGCGTCTCGCTGCGCACGCCGCCTGCCCGGATAGGGAAGCTCCTGCCGCACCGCGAGGGCGAGCATCGACATCTCCTCCTTCCCCACGGTGTTGCTCGGAAAGCCGGCGTCCTGGAACATGGTCTCGACCATCGGATCGGGCAGCGCGCCCGCGGGAGCCACCATCTCGCGGGCGGCCTCGAGGCGTGCGCCCATCGCCTCGATGCTCGGTGAGCTGTCGAGCGCCATCGCCACGAGGTCTTCGACTCCGGGCGCCGGCTGCGCGCTCGCCACGACGGCGCCCACGGCGCACACGAGACTCGTCCTGAAGAAGAGCGACTGCATCATCCACCTCGACCTCTGCCGCCGCGGGCGGCACACTCCGTCCACTACGCGTAGAGCCCTCGCTGGGCTCGCACCTACGTCCGCATCGGTGGCGCCGTCTTCCGCGGCCCGTCCCGGCTCGCGGGGGCGCGGGTGGTCAGATCAGATGCGAAGCGTACAGAGCGAGAGGTGGAGTCGTGCCTGCAGTCGTCCCATCTCGCTGATGGGGGCGACGGGCGCGCTCGATGGCAGAGGGAGGCGGTCATCGACCGTCTCCACCGCGAGCGGAGATGGATCCAGCTTGCTCCTAATGGCATCGCTGGCGGGGATGGACGCAGGTTCGCGGCCGGCTGCCGACCCGCAGCAGCAGCACACGGCGTCCTCCGCCTCGCCGCACGGATCGCCCTGCATGCGCTCGAGCCGCCCATCGCCGCACACCGACGGAGCACTCTCGCAAGCCCGACGCGCCGGAACCCCGCAAACGAGGCCAACGGTCAGCAGCACGGTCATCGAGAGTCGCAGCATCGACGTCCTCGACCCGATCAAGAGCACGATCCGAGCCAAGCGTGGCGCCGAGGTGTGTGCCCTATCGGCGCAACCTGTCGCGGGATTCGGCCGTCCCGAGTGCCAGGCTGTCAGGCACGCTGCCACCGTGGCAAGGACGCCCCACCGTCAGATATCCGTCGCGCAGGGCTCGAGCACGGGAAGCGCCCGGGACCGGACGCCGATCCTGCCGGAACGCTCGTTACGGATGAGGCGCGGGTGCTGGCAGAAGCCGAGCCGCAGGCACACCCCCGTCCACGCGGCGAGCGGGACCGAGAGGAGCGATCGGGCCACTTCGCCGCCGGTGGGCGAGCCCAGCGTGGCATGGACCCGCTCGCGGAGCCTCGCGACGCGGCGCCTGGCCTCGCGCGTCGGGCCGAAGAGCTCCCCCACGCGAAACACGGGGTACGCCTTGCGGATGTTCCGCGCGAGCCGCTCGGCCTTGCGCCGCAGGTAGGCGCTCCCCGACTCCCGGAGGGTCACGTACCCGCGCAGCCACACGTCGATCGATCGGTAGATCGCGGGCCCGAGGAGCCCGAAGTCCCGGGCGAAGCACCGCTCCTGAGCAGCCTCGATCTCGGCGGCGCTCATGGCCGGGTGGCGCACCATCGCGCGGAACCCCGTGCAGGAGCGGTAGTAGCTCTCGGGATCGCGCGCAAGCTCGTCGTGAAGCAGCCCCTCCGCGATCACCCTCTCGAAGAACGGCGTGCCCGGCGTCGGCCCGTAGATCAGGAACTGGCAGAGCGCGGGCTCCGCCGCAAGCAGCTCCGCGAGCTCCTGGTCGATGATGGCCGGCGTCTGGTACGGGAGGCCGACGATCATCGAGGCGAGCACGGTGATGCCGTGCCCCTGGAGCTCGCGCACGAGCTCGCCGAACGGCCGGCCGCGCTGCTTCGCGTAGCCTGCGCGCGCTCCCTCGTAGCCGATCCAGACGCCGTCGATGCCCATCTCGAGGATCTCCTGCACCGTGAAGCGCGAGAGCGCGCGGACGCTCGCGAATGCGAACGTCGAGAGCGGCGTCCCCTGCTCGAGGACGGCGTCGCGCAGCTCCAGGGCGCGCCGGCGGTCGAGCAGGAAGTCCTCGTCGAAGATCGCGAGGGCGACGTCGGGATCGTCGGCAACGTACCGCATCATCACGTCGTGAACGTCGCGCCCCGTCGGCAGCAGCCGAACGTGGCGCCGGCGGAAGAAGTGGGAGGTGCAGCAGAAGTCGCAGCCGTTCGGGCAGCCGAGGCCGGCGAAGATCATCCCCGTGCGCGAAGCCTCGGCGCCGAAGACGCGCATGCGGCTCACGACGAGCGGGTGGCGGTAGGGCATCGCCACCTCGTGCTGCCCGAGGAGGCGCCGCATGAAGGCCACGCCGTCCTCCCGGCATACGACGTCCCCGTGCGGGCGCAGGACGTCGTCCCCGAGCACGGTGCCGTACCCGCCCAGGACGATCGTGCTCCCGGGAGAGTGGCGGCGAACGAGGGCCGCCACCTCCTTCATGCGATGGAACGTCGCGAGCACGAACGAGATGCCGACCACGTCGTAGCCCTTGCATAGCTCGCGGACGAGCTCGCGCCGGCTCGGGTAATGGAGCACGGTCGAGGGACAGTCGAGGTTCTCGGCGACGTAGTCGAGCGCGAACTGGACGTTGTTGGACCGCGGGCTGAAGATGCCCTGCGCGCGCGTCACTTGCCCGAAGAGGAGCTCGTAGCCCACACTCGGACCGTCGCCGTAGCGCTCGCCCAGCGGGCGGCACACGCTCGTGAAGAGGACACGCCGCGCTCGGCCGCTTGCAGGCAACATTCGCGTGACTCTAGCGGCGGCCGCGGCGCGTGCAATCACGCATTCGCGGCATGGAGATCCCTCGAACGAGGGATTGCGGGCAACCCGGACGCCGCCTACGCTCCACGGCGGGAGGTCGCACCATGAACGTCCCACCGAGCGAATCCAGCCCGGGCCGCGGCATCTCGTCGCGAGCGGCGGAGTGGCGGAAGCGCCTCGCCATCGCGGCGTCCGCCTACCCGCTCTTCGAGACAGGCAGCGGGCTCGCCATCACGTTCGTCCCGTTCTCGGCGGCTACGCATTGGACGGTGATCGTCCACATCGCGGCGCAGCCGCAGCCGAAGGCGGAGGCTTCGCGGCTATGTGCCTTCGAAGGGCTTCTTCGAAGTCGTCCTGCCGTCGCATCGAAGGAAATCTTGTTGCACATTCTGCAAACTGAATTGAGTAGTACACCGGGATCGGGTTTCTGTTCCTGCGTCCTCCTGTACCAGCTCCGCCAGCTGCTTCCGTCGAACTAGACTAGGTCTAGTAGGCGAGATCGGCGGCAGCGATGCGAATGCCGAAACCAAGGCCGAAGACGTCGGACTGGAGCGGCGGGATCGGAGACAGCACCGTCCCATCGAAGTCGAGCGCGGACATGCGGGATCCGAACGCTGGATCGGGTCCCGCGCCACACACGATCTCTGCGAAGCCATCGGTTTCGAGATCGCCGGCCGACACGTTCAGACCGTAACGCGATCCGCTGAACGCGACGGCGTTGATCCGAGCAATGGGGAGCGCCGGGCCGCCGTCGACGTCGAACCCGCGAAGCTGCGACGAGAACGCGTTCGACGGTCCTGGACCGGTCAAGAGCTCTGCGAAGGCATCTCCATCCACGTCGCCCGTGGCGAGTCTCACGCCATAGCGCAGCGTTCCGTAGGCGAAGAAGTTGACGCCCGAGATGGCGCTCGTCGAGACGCCGTCGTAGTTGAACCCACGGACGTGTGGTCCGAAGACGCTTCCCGGGCCAGGCCCCGCGAGGATCTCGTCGAATCCGTCTCCGTCGGTGTCGCCGCAGGCGTCGTTCGCCCCGAACCGGAGGGTCCCATAGGCGAAGAAGCTGACCTTGGCGATGGGAGTGACCGCGCCCCCGGCGTACTGCCACCCACGAACGTGGGGTCCGTAGGCGGGCGACGGCCCCGCTCCGGTGACGATGCGCTCCGCGCCATCGATCGGGCCTGCGGCCACGTTGACGCCGAAACCGTTTGCGCCATAGGCGAGGAAGTCCAGACCGGTGATCGGGACCCGGGCACGGTCGAAGCCAAGGACTCGGGGCGAAAACTGGGCAGACGGTCCGTGCGCCGCCAGCATCTCTTCCGCTCCGCCGGCCACGACATCCGCGCCGCAGAGGTTCACGCCGCCGCCGGTCTCGCCGGGGAAGGGATCCAGCGTCCAAGGAAGCTGGACGCCGTCGACGCGGAGAGCGTCGAACGCCGCGTCGTAGAGGGCCGTTCCACCGGGACCCTTGCCCGCGAGGGCCACGTCGCCGCGTGTCCTCGGACCGTGGTTCCAGACGTCGCGTGCGGGATCGTAGAGACCACCCCCTGGCTTGCCGCCGCCCTCGACCAGGACGTCGCGTCCGGTCCACACGACATGGGGAGCGAATCGACCCTCGGGAGCATCCTCGGTCGTGACGCGGCGCCACGTGTCCAGCACTGGGTCGTAGAGGGCGCCGGTGTCGAGGTCTAGCGAAGCGAGAGATTCCCCTCCCCAGACCACGAGCGACGTACCCGTCCAGTCGGCGCCATGAAACCGCCGCGCGGACGGGACCTGACCCGACGTACCCATTGGTTGCCACGAGTCGGCGGCGGGGTCGTAGGCGCCCCCGATCGACTGGGCGTCGCCACCCCAGATGATCATGCGCGTCCCGGACCATGTCGCGCTGAATCCCATGCGAGGGCTCGGGACGCCCGCCCCCGTCGATGTGGTCCGCCACGAGTCCGTCGAGGGATCATAGCGGCCACCGGTGTCGGTCGGCGCCGGGTAGCGGGCTCCCCAGATCACCATCTCCGTACCCGTCCACACTGCTCCATGTCCCCATCGCGGCGAAGGAACGGGTGGGCTGGTCGAGGTCGCGAGCCAGGAGTCGGAGACGGGATCGTAACGACCGCCGGTGTTCTGCTGGACTGCCGCCGTCGCGCCCCCCCAGGTGATCATCTCGGTCCCTGTCCACACTGCCGAGGTGAGATACAGCGCCGCCGGACTGTTCGGGTTGACGGAACCCCATGTGTCGAGCGACGGGTCGTAACGCCGGCCGGCACGCACTGTCGCTCCGCCCCACGTGATGGCCTCGACCCCGGTCCAGACGACGGACTCGGGGCTCGTCGGTGTCGGCCCAGGCGAGGTGACGCTCCAAGCCTCGCGATCCGGATCGAAGCGCCACGCCGAGGCCTGATAGACGGGGAACACGAGGAGCTCCGTTCCGGTCCACACCGCGGGGCCGTCGACGTCTGGCCCATCCTCCCCAAGCACGGGAGCCCAGGCATCCGTCGCTGGGTCGTAACTTCCTCCGTCCGAGGCAGGCTCCTCCATCCACTGGCCCCACACGATCATCTCGCTGCCGGTCCAGACGGCAGCATGGTGGGAACGGGCGCTCGGCGCGCCAGTGGACGAAACGGGCCGCCAGGCGTCTGTCGCAGGATCGTAGGCGTCACCCAGCTGGCCGCCGGCGGACTCGCCTCCCCACACGATCATCTCGGCTCCGGTCCAGACCGCTGTGTGTGCCCACCGGCCCGTGGGCGGACTCGGCCCGCCGATCGACGTTGGAGTCCACGTATCCGTGCCGATGTCGTAGCGCGCACCAGAATTGCCGTAGGCACCGTCCTGTCCTCCCCACACGATCATCTGCGAGCCCGTCCAGACAGTCGTGAAGTCGGTTCGTGCCGTGGGGCAGCCCGGACCCGTGGACGTCGGGGCCCAGGCGTCGGTCACGGGATCGTACGTTCCGCCCGTCACGTAGTTACTGAACGCCCTGCCTCCCCAGACGACCATTCTGTTCCCCGTCCAGACCGCCGCATGGTCCCTTCGCGGCCTTGGCGTGGACGACGTCGGGGCGATGGGAAGCCAGACGTTCGTCGCAGGGTCGTAGCGCCCGCCGTCGTCGAGGTAGGAATAGCCGTCGTAGCCCCCCCAGACGATCATCTCCGCGCCGGTCCAGACGGCGGAGTGGCTGCCGCGCGCCGTCGGGCAACCGGCCGCGGTCGAGAGAGGACGCCACGAGTCGGAACGCGGCTCGTAGCGCGCTCCGGTGTTCGTGTAACCGCCGCCGAGGAGGCCTCCCCAGACGAGGAGCTCCGATCCCGCCCACACCATACCGAAGCCGCTCCGCCAACCCGGAGCGTTCGTGGCGGTCGACATCCGATGCCACACATTCGCGGCGGGGTCGTAGCGTGCGCCCGATCCCGACGTTCCTCCCCAGAAGATCATCTCCGTGCCCGTCCAGAGGGCCTTGCCGGTCATCGGCGCGTCGTCGTGGAAGCGCGCGGCGCCATCGCAGGGGTGCGCGACCGCCAGGACCACGGCGGCGAGAGGAACGATCCGCTCAGAGGCCCAGGTTCGAGGCACCGACGTTCGTCCCGCAGGAGAGCAGGAAAGGATCGAGATCGAGGGCGGGGATTGCGGAGAGTGCGCCCGAGTCGAAGTCGTAGGCGGAGAAGCGCGATGGGTAGGTCGGGTCGGGTCCTGGACCCGCGACGATCTCGTCCCTGAAGTCGCTGTCGAGATCTCCACCGCCGACGTTCAGGCCGGTGCGCGGATGGAGGGAAGGCCGACAGTCCGGGAATGGGAGCCGGAGCGCCGTTCGTCACGTCGAAGCCGCGGGTGCGGCGCAGGCGGAGACGGGCCGGGGCCGGTGGTGACGTCCGCCGCGCCATCACCGTTCACGTCGTCCGCCGAGACATTGACTCCGTAACGGGGCGTGCCGTAGGCGAAGAAGCTGATCTTCTGCTTTGCTGCGATGACGGACCCGTCGAAGTCGAACGCACGAACGTGCGGTCCGAACACCGGACCGGGTCCCGGCCCCGTCACGATCTCGTCATATCCGTCCTGTTCGAGATCCCCCGAGGCGACGCCGACGCCGTACTTGAGGAGTTCCGTACGAGTAGAAGCTAACCTTCGAGATGGCCGACACGACGCCTCCCAAGTACCTGGGCGCGCACGTGGGGGCCGAAGGTGGGGAGGGGCCGGGGCGTTGAGGATCTCGCCGTCCGTGTCGATGGCGCCGGAGGCCGTTGGCGCGAAGCCAGTCGCGCCGCTAGGCCTGGAAGTCGAGGCCCGCGACCGGCGCGCCGCCGCGCGGTCGAACCCGCGGATCGTTGGCAGATGCTGGGGGCAGGACCGGGCCCGGTGAGGATCTCGGCAGGGCCCCGGCCATGACGTCCCCGCCGGCGACGCTGGCTCCATAACCTACCAGCGTCGGGAATCGGGAATCCCCAGAAGGCGGGGGCGCCGCGATCGAGCCGGTATCCGGCGACGGTCGAGTCGTAGCCGGCACCGGAAGAGGATCCCTTGGCAACGAGCACGTCGTCCCCGAGGGGCGTCGGTCCCTGACTCCAGGTGTCGGACACCGGAGTCGTAACGCCCACCCATCAGCGAGAATCTTCCTCCCCAGACGATCATTTCTGTGCCGCTCCGCACCGCAGCGTGCTCCTGACGTCTGTACGGCGCGTCCGCCAGCGGCGTAGGTTGCCAAAGGCGTCCGTCGCGGGGATATAAAGCCCTCCACTGTCGAGATAATTGTAATTGCCCGAATCGCCCCCCCAGACGATGAGGGCCTGGCCGGTCCAGACGCCCGTGTGTCCAGAGCGCCACACCGGAGTGCCGGCGCCTACACCCATCGTGTTCCACGAGTCGACCACGGGATCGTAGCGGCCTCCGGTGTTCAGAGGCCCCCCCGCACCGTATCCTCCCCACACAATGAGCTCCACTCCCGTCCAGACGGCCGTCGAGCCCCATCGAGCCGATGGAGCGCCCGCCCCGGTCATGGGAAGCCACGAGTCTGATGCGGGATCGTACAGGGAGCCGTCCCCGTAGTAGACCCCGTACTTCGCACCCCCCCACACGATCATGAGCGAGCCCGTGAAGACGCAGGCGTGCCAGTAGCGAGGAGCCGGACATCCGGCACCCGTGGACGTGGGCCGCCACGAATCGGAAACGGGATCGTATCGGCCCCCGGTGTCCAGGCCGCCACCGTTCCCCTCCCCACCCCAGACGATCATCTCGGTTCCTGTCCACACGCCAGTCGGGTACTGGCGTGGCTCCGGAGCGCCGCCGGTGGTCGTCGCGGCCCACGAATCGGTCAGCGGATCGTAGCGGCCACCCTCCTGCCCGTTCGAGCCCCCCCAGACGATCATCTCCGTTCCCGTCCACACGGCCGCACCCAGGATGGCGGGAGGCGGCACGCCCGTGGTCAGCGCCGTCGGCGTCCAGGCGTCCAAGGCGGGATCGTAGCGTCCTCCTTGGTTCGTCACGTTCCCGGCAAGATCGTTCCCACCCCAGACGATCATCTCCGCGCCATCCCAGACCACGCCGCTTCCGAAGATCGGGGCGGTCCATTCTGAGCGCGTCGGCGTCCAGGAATCGGCGACCGGGTCGTAACGGCCGCCGGTCCCGCTCGCGGGAGTGCCGCCCGTCACGATCATCTCGGTGCCCGTCCATGCGGCGCAGTGATCGATCCGCGCGACTGGCGACGATCCGTTCACCGCGGTCGGGCGCCACGTGTCCGAGGCAACATCGTAGCGGCCGCCGTCCTCGAGGAGCTGGGCCGGACCGCTCCCTCCCCAGACGATGGCTTCGGAACCGGTGCAGATCATCGTGTGACCGTGCCGGGGAGACGGCGCGTTCAACAGGGACACGGGACGCCAGACGTTCGCGACGGGATCGAACGCGGCGCCGTCTCCGAGCTCCTGCGAGGGAGAGAAGGTCTCTCCTCCCCACACGAGCATCGTCGAGCCGGTCCAGACCGCGCAATGGCCGACGCGGGCCGACGGAGCCTGGGACGACGGCAACGTGTTCCACGAGTCGGCTACGGGATCGTAGGAAGCTCCGTCCCCGAGCGTCCCGAAGTACTGGCCGCCCCAGACGATCATCGTCTGACCGGTCCACACTGCCGTGTGGACCTCTCGCGGCGAAGGGGTGCCAGCGCCGAGTCCCGTGGGCGTCCACGAGTCGGTCACCGGATCGTACCGGCCTCCCGTGTTCGTCGGAAAGTGGTTCGCGACTTGACCACCCCAGACGATCATCTCCGTCCCTGTCCAGACGGCGGAGTGGCGGTAGCGGGCCGCGGGGAGTCCACCGATGGGTGTCCAGGTCTCGGCAACGGGGTCGTACTTCGCACCCCAGTTCGAGTAGTACTGGCCGTCCGAGCCTCCCCAGAGGATCGCCTCGCTGCCCGTCCACACGACGGTGGCGTTCGGGTAGAGGCTGCTTGGTACGGACGGGATCCAGTGCCACTCGTCGGTCGCCGGGTCGTAGCGTCCTCCACGGCAGGCGCCCTTCCCGAAGACGAGCATCTCGGATCCCGTCCAGAGCGCCTGTCCCACGATTCGCGGATCTGGGTCGCTGTGGATGCCAGCGCGTTCGGGACGATGGGGCCCGGCGGCGTCGAGATCGATGGCTGGAGTCCTCCAGTCCTGCGGCATCGGCAGATGCTCCAGCCATGCGTCGGGCGACTCCCCCGGAGTCGTGAGGATCGGGATGGCCAGCCCCAGGCAGCCAGCGTCTCGCACGGCCGGGTGGGTGCGCCGATCCGACGCATACCGCTCACGGAAACGTCTCGCCGCGAGGCCTGGACGGACGACGCACTCGAGCACTGTGAGCTCGTCGTGCCCGGCGGCCTCGAGGATCTCGCGAAGCATCGCGGGGTCATGGGTGTCGCGCGACATGCGCGACCACTCCGCGCGGAGATCGCCGGCGGTGATCGGCGCCTCGAAGAAGACGTCCAGCGCGGCGGACTCCCGGAGGGCGCGCTCCGCCTTGCGCGCCAGCGCCTCGCGAGAAAGCCTCCGTGTGAAGGCGGGCTTCGGGCGACGATTGACCTCCGGCCAGGTGCGCCGCGCGTCGTAGACCCGCTCGATTCGCTCGAGCGCGTTCAGGCGCTCCTCGAAGGGCATGACGACCGCGGCGGCCGACGGGGCGGCGGCCATCAATGCCGCCATGGCTGCACTCACCTGGCCCGCTCCCCTCATGCCCGAATCGCACCTCCGCCGGTCGAGATTCTATTCCACCTCCGGATGGATAGGGACTTCCTTCCGGTGCGGCGAGGCATCTGGGCAGCGTTTCGTTGTCTCCCGTCCCTCCTAGGCGTCGGCGAGGGAAGATTCGACGCGATTCGGCGTCCACAGGCGTGCCGCGTGAGGGCACCGGAGCGGGGTGGCGCATGATGTTGTCCCCGCGGCGAAGAGCGCGGGCGCGTCGTGGCGGTCCTCGGCCATGTCCGATGTCTTGGTATCGGGAGGATGGCGGATCAGCGCTGGATCGGAACCGCGACGCCTTCGTTGCGAGGAGCACGGTTCCCGGAGGGACGACGCAGGTGCCCGAGGTTCTTCCTGACGACCTCGAGGTCGGCGATGAAGGCGATGATGCGGATCTGACCCTGGCACCGGGAGCAGCCCAGGGGGTCGGTCTCATGGATCCTGCGGATCAGAACAGTTAGCCCGGAGGCGGCAGCCGGTCGAGGGAGGGAGCGACTCATCCGCCGATGCGGGTAGGGACGACGCGCGTGCAATCACGCATTCGCGGCATGGAGATCCCTCGAACGAGGGATTGCGGGCAACCCGGACGCCGCCTACGCTCCACGGCGGGAGGTCGTACCATGAACGTCCCACCGAGCGAATCCGGCCCGAATCGAGGCATCTCGTCGCGGGCGGCGGAGTGGCGGAAACGCCTCGCCGTCGCGACGCTCGCCTACCTCATGTTCGAGACCGGCAGCGGGCTCGCCGTCACGTTCCTTCCGTTCTCGGCAGCCAGCCAGTGGACGGTGATCGTCCATACCGGGATCGGTCTCCTCTTCCTCGTCCCGGTCCTGGCCTACCAGATCCGCCACCTGCGGGTGTACTGGTCGCGGCCGCTCTCGGCCAACAAGGCGATGGGATACGCCGCGGCGCTGGCGACGACGGTGGCGCTCGCGACCGGAAGCGTGCTCACGTTCCAGGCGATCTTCGGTACGCGCATCGGATACGGATGGAGCAAGGCGCACCTCTTCGCCACCTACGCACTCTGCGGCTTCCTGTTGCCGCACGTCGGGATCGTGCTGCTGCGAGACCTCGGCCTGCGCGCCCTCGGCGGGGCGACCGACCTGCTCGCCGCCCAGAGGCGGGCGCTCGTACTCGCTTCCGTCCTCGCGCTCGTCATGGCGGCGCCCATCGCCGCCCTCTGGCGCGCCTATCCGGGCGACCGCATGATCGACCGGTTCCCGGACGACTACTCCTACAAGCTCGGCCGTGACCGCCCCTTTGCACCGAGCCTCGCGCACACCGCTTCGGGCGGCGCGTACGACGCACGCTCGTTCTCGGGATCGGCGTCCTGCGGCACGACGCGCTGTCACGAGCAGATCGCCGCCGAGTGGAGCGTGAGCGCGCACCGCTGGGCGTCCATGGACCCCGGGTTCCAGCGGATCCAGGAGGAGATGGCCAAGCAGAACGGCGCCGAGTCGACGCGCTACTGCGGCGGCTGCCACGATCCCATCTCGCTCTTCTCGGGGACGAAGAACATCTTCACCGAGCACCTCAGCGGCCTCGCGGGTTACGACGAGGGCGTGTCGTGCCTCGTGTGCCACTCGGTGCGCAAGACCGACGTTCTCGGAAACGCGAACTACGTCGTCGGGCAGCCGCGCCGGTACCTCTTCGAGCTCCACGACGGCAACGGCGCACGGGCGCTGCGGGACTTCCTCATCCGTTCCTATCCCAAGGCCCACCAGGCCGACCTCTCCAAGCGGCTCTTCAAGACTCCCGAGTACTGCGCCGCGTGCCACAAGCAGTTCATCGACCAGGAGGTGAACAACGTCGGCTGGGTGCAGCTCCAGAACCAGTACGACAACTGGCGCAAGAGCCGCTGGAACCATCCCGGCGATCCACGCAAGACCATCGAGTGCCGCGAGTGCCACATGCCGCTGGTCGCCTCCAGCGACCCGGCGGCCGGAGACGGGGCCGACTACAACCGGAGCGAGCTCGACGGGCGCCACCGGAGCCACCGATTCGTCGGGGCGAACCAGCTCATGCCGGCCCTTCTCAAGATCCCCGGGGCCGACAAGCAGGTGGCGCTGACCGAGAGCTGGCTCAAGGGCCAGCTCGAGGTGCCCGAGATCGCCGGCAAGTGGCGAACGGGCCCCGCCGTCGCGATCGAGCTCGACGTGCCACCGGAGGCGAGCGCAGGCGAGGAGATGAAGGTGAAGGCCGTCGTCACCTCGAACAAGGTCGGCCACGACTTCCCCACCGGTCCCCTCGACATCATCCAGTCGTGGATCGAGATCACCGTCTCCGACGACGGGGGGCGAGAGATCTTCTCCTCGGGTTCGGTCGACGATCGCCACTTCATCGCGCCCGGATCGTTCATGTTCAAGGCGGAGCCCGTGGACCAGTACGGGAACCTCATCGACCGCCACAACCTCTGGGAGATGGTGGGCGTGCGCTACCGGCGCTCGCTGTTTCCCGGGTTCTCCGACACCGCCGAGTACGCCTTCCGTTGCCCCGGCGGCGCGAGCAACGCGACCGTTCCGGAGTCCCAGAGCCAGAGCTTCGGCGTCGCCGTGCCCGGAGGGGTCGCGACGCTCCACGTGAAGGGGCGCCTCATGTACCGGAAGATCGATCAGTACCTCCTCAACTTCATGTTCGGCGAGGGGGCGGGCCTCACGTCGCCGGTCACCGAGATGGCCAGGGCCGAGAAGACGGTGCCCATCGCCTCCGGGCACCTGGCGCTGGCCATGGATCCCCCGCGGCCGAGATGACGTGATCGCACGAGGTCCCCTCACCCGCCGCACCCAGCGCCGCATCCTCTACGCATGCGTCACGGCGACGGCCGGTGCCGCTCTGCTCCTCCTGCGCGGGCCCCGCGTCATCGGTTACACCCCGGGCGTCGAGGCCGCATCGAGCGACGAGATCACGCACGACCTCGCACGGCCGGCGCCGAACGGGATCCCCGATGTTGCGTGGCGGGACGTGGCGGCCGACGCCGGCATCGCGTTCCACCACTTCCACGGCAAGCGGTCGACGCAGCTCCCCGAGGACATGGGTTCGGGAGTGGCGTGGGGAGACTACGACGGCGACGGCGATCCCGATCTGTTCCTGGTCAACGAGTCTGGCCCGCTGACGGCCACGGCGGTGGAGATCGAGGCATCGCCCGCCCGCTCGGCGCTCTACAGGAACGACGGGGGCCGGTTCACGGACGTGACCACGGAGGCCGGCGTGGGAGCGAGAGGCCTCGGCATGGGCGCCGCCTGGGGGGATGCCGACGGCGACGGCGACCTGGATCTCGCCGTCTCGCGATTCGGCACGATCGCCCTCTACAGGAACGACGGCGCCACCTTCGCCGACGTGTCGCGCGAGAGTGGAATGGGAGAGCCCGAGGGCTTCTGGACCGGCGTTTCCTGGGGTGACTACGACCGGGACGGCGCTCTCGATCTCTACGTGTGCGGATACGTCCGGTACGTCGCGAGCGCGTCTGGCGCGTCTCGCATGTACGAGGCGACGGTCCCCGCCAGTCTCAACCCCTCGAGCTTCACCCCCGAGCGGAACCTCCTGTTCCACAACGAGGGGCGGATGCGCTTTGCCGAGAGCGCAGCGCGCGCCGGTGTCGACAACCCCTCGGGGAGATCCCTGTCCGCCGCCTGGGCGGACTTCGACGGAGACCTCTGGCCCGACCTCTACGTCGCCAACGACATCTCGGACAATGCGATGTACCGGAACGTCGGCGACGGGACGTTCGAGGACGTGAGCCATTCGGCGTGGGTGGCAGACTACCGTGGCGCGATGGGCCTCGCCATCGGCGACTGGGACGGAGACCTCGACCTCGACATCTTCATCACGCACTGGATCGCCCAGGAGAACGCCCTCTACGTGAACCAGAAGGGCAACATCGCCGCCTCGCCACGCGATCCCCTCCACTTCACCGACGAGGCCGACCTCGTGGGGCTCGGCCAGATCGCCCTCGACTACGTCGGCTGGGGAACCGAGTTCCTGGACTACGACAACGACGCGCGGCTCGATCTCCTCGTCGTCAACGGAAGCACCTTCCAGCGCGAGGACGATGCGTCGCGGCTCGTGCCGATGAAGGACCTCCTCTTCTGGAACGCGGGAAAGGCCGAGGGGTTCTTCGAGGCAGGCACGCGCGGGGGAGCCCCCTTCCAGACGGAGCACGTCGGGCGCGGATCCGCCTGCGCCGACTACGACGGTGACGGCGACGTCGACTGCGCGATCGCCGTCAACGGCGGCGACGCCCGGCTCCTCCAGAACACGCAGGCAACCGGCCACCACTTCGCCCGCCTGGTGCTGCGGGGCGCGAAGGGCAGCCATTTCCCTGCCAGCACCACATTCGCCAATGGCGCGCTCGTGACGCTCCGATCGAGCGCCGGCGTGCAGGTGCGCGCCGTCGGAGGCGGACCGTCCTACCTGTCGCAATCGTCTCCCGGAGAGGTCCACTTCGGCCTCGCCGGGGCTTCATCCATCGATCGCATCGAGGTGGCGTGGCCGAGCGGCACCACCCAGTCCTTCGAGAACCTGCCGGTCGATCACACACTGCGGATCACCGAAGGGAACCCGGCGATCGAGGTCGCCGGGGCCGCGCCCCCGCACGCGTCGCGCGCCGGGAAGACATACGGCTATTCTGGCAGAGGCTCGACGAGGCGACGGGACGGCGCACGCGGAAGGACTTCGCGGGAGCCGCGAGCGCCTACGAAGAGGCCCTCACGATCGATCCGCGGCACGAGGACGCGCTCTACTACCTCGGCCAGTGCCGCCAGAAGCTCGAACAGAGGCCCGAAGCGCGGGCGGCATTCGACCGGCTGGTGCTGGTGAACCCGAGAAGCGCGCGCGGCCATCTGGCGCTGGCCGCCCTCCTCGCGTCGCCCGACGAGGGCACGCCGATCGACGTCTCGGGGGCCGAGGAGCACCTCAGGAGCGCGCACGCCATCAACGGCGAGGAGACCGGCCCCATCGTGCGGCTCGGCGAGCTGCTCATCGTCAAGGGCGAGCGCGGCGAGGCAGCGCGCCTGCTCGAGGGAGCCGTGCGCACCAATCCCAAGAGCGTCGAGGCGCGGCTCCTCGCCGGCTACCTGCGCTACGAGGCGGGTGACGCGGCCGGTGCCGCCGCCCTCTACAGGGCCGCGGTGGCGGTCGCGGCGCCCGCGAAGTCGAGCGTCGTGGGCGAAGGTGATCGAAAGTCAAGCACGCCTGCCCCCGCAACGCCTGCCCCGGCCCCGCCACTGGCGGCGACGATGGGCAAGACGCTGTTCGGCGATCTGGCCGCCGACGTCGCTCGACGCGCCGAGGCCGGCCAGGCTCCCCTGTCCGATGTCCACGCCGTCTACGCGCCGCTTCGCGCCCGCGCCCGCGCTCTTGCCGCCCGGGTCACCGGTCCTCCGCAGCCCTGACCGGGCTCTCCAGGCACGAAAGCTGCTTGCGATCCGGGCAAGGGGAGGTGCGCCATGTCGCTCAAAGCGTTCCACCTTGCGTTCATCACACTCTGCATCGCCGGCGCCGACATCATCGGGGCCTGGGCCATCAACGACTACTTCCTCAACAGCAACCTGGCGAGCCTGGCGATGGGCCTCGCGCTGCTCGCTGGAGGGATCGGCCTGATTGCCTACGGCGTCCACGTGTTCAAGCTCCTCGAGCGGTTGCCTCGACATTGAGATCCGATCCGAACCGGACGGGCTCACCGGCGCGTATCCGAACCGAGCCGGCGGGAGACCAGCCCCCGCCCGGCAAGGTCCCCGATCCGATCCGGCGGCCGCGGGAGCGCTACAGCCCGCTGCAGGACGGCCGGTGCGCCGAATGTCTCCTCGGCGCAGCCATCGCCGGGATGACCGACGGCTTGGTCCTCGTCGACCCCACCGGCCGCGTCGTACAGATCAACCGCACGGCGCAGGCACTCCTCGGCCTGGCGGGCCGGCGCTCGGCGGGTGTCCCGCTGCGCGCGCTGATTCCCAACGGCGCCCTGGCGCGCTTCTGGCGCGAGTCCCAGGGCGAGGACCAGGGAGCGACCGCCGAGCTCGAGCTCGACGGCGGGCGGATGCTGCGCGCGAGCGTCTCGCCCTGCAGTGTCGCACCTCGGCGGCGTGATCGGTCGCGCGCTGCTCCTGCGCGACATCTCCGACGAGCGCCGCGTCCATCTCGAGCTGTCGGCAGAGGTCGCGCGCCGCCTCGCGTCGCTCGCCACGAGGATCGAGACGCCGGCACGCTTGCCCCCGCTGACGCGTCGCGAGGCGGACGTGCTCGCGCACCTCGCCCGGGGCCTGTCGAACGCCGCCATTGGCGTGGAGCTCGGCGTCTCCGTCCACACGGTGGGGTCCCATGTCAAGAAGCTCTACGCGAAGCTGGGTGTGAAGAGCCGTGCCGCCGCAGCGGCGCTCGCGGCCGGTCTCGGGCCGGCGGCCCGCCCTCAGGCCTGCTCGAGCGCCGACTCGATGTCGCGCACGAGGTCGCGCCAGTACTCGACGCCCACCGAGTAGCGCACCATCCCCTCCGTGATGCCGCTCCTGTCGAGCTCGTCCGCGCTCATCTCCGACGACGTCGTCGTCCGGGGATGGGTGGCGAGGCTCTCGACACCGCCGAGCGACACCGCGAGCTTCGGGATCCGCAGAGCGTCGAGGAACCGGAACGCGGCGTCACGGCCACCGCGGAGCTCGAGGGCCAGCATCCCTCCGGGAGCCGTACATTGCGACTTGTAGATTCGCCGCTGCTCGCCCTCGATCAGTGTCGGGTAGTGGAGCCGCAGGAGCTTCGGATGGCCGGAGAGGTGCTCGACGATCCGGGAGGCGTTCTTCGATTGCTTGATCGTGCGCGTGTAGATGGTCGCCAGGCTCCGGGTGAGGAGCCACGCCGTGAAGGGCTCGCAGATCGTGCCGAAGAACGTGCGGACTCCCCGTAGCGCCACCAGGAGTTCGGGGTCGCTCGCCAGCGCGACCCCGGCCACCAGATCGGAGTGGCCGCCGATGTACTTCGTCGCGGAATAGAGCACGAGGTCCGCGCCGTGGATGAGCGGCGACTGGAACACCGGTCCGAGGAACGTGTTGTCGACGACCACCATCGCGCGGCGGTGGCCGCGCTCCCGGTGGGCGATCACCGCGGCGGCGGCGATATCGGTCATCACCAGCGTGGGGTTCGCCGGGCTCTCGACGTAGACCATTGCGAGCCGCGACCCGAGCTCCGAGGCAGCTCTCTCCATGGCCGCCGTATCGCCGGCCGGAACGAAGTGCGCCGTGATTCCGAACGGCGGCAGGAGCTCGTGGAGCACGTGCTCGGTGCCGCCATACACCGGCCGCGGAGCGAGCACGACGTCGCCTGGGCGGAGGAACGCGAGGAACGCTCCCGTGATGGCGGCCATCCCCGAGGTGAAGCTGACTGCGCCCATCGCTCCCTTCTCCAGCGGGACGAGCTGGTCCTCGAAGATCTCCGCGTTCGGGTTGTTCAGCCGGGCGTAGATGAGCCCGTGGCCCGTGTCGCCGTTGCCGCGGCCCATCGCCGAGTCGAAGTAGGCCTTCGCCTCGGCAGCCGAGTGGAAGCAATAGGTGGAAACGGGATAGATCGGGGGCCGTGCCGCCATGACCGAGAGCGCCGGGTCGAAACCGTCGGCGATCGCGGCCGTCTCGGGATGGTGCCGGATCCGGACCCTGGGGCGGCGCTCTCTCTGGTCCATGCTCGTCCTAGCTCACCAGCACGTCGGCGCACGAGCGCCTCGGCGTGGGCTCGGCGGGAGGTCCGTACCCCATGCGCAGCAGGGCCTGCGGATGCCCGCGCCCCTCGATGAGCACTGCCATCCGGAGGCGCAGATCGGGAAGCTCGATCGGCTGGTTGAGGAAGGACGCCGACAGCCCCCGCGCCGCCGCGGCGAGCAGCACGTGCGAGAGCGCCTGGCCCGCCTCGACCCAGCCTCGCGCGTCGTCCCGCGCGGTGCCGAGAACGGCGAGTACCGGCGATCCCAGCGCGAGCTGCCAGTCCTGGGCCGCCTGCCGGTCGCCCCAGTCGAAGGTCCGCAGGTAGAACGGACCGACGTAGGACATCAGATCGGGGAGCCCGATGGCCGACCCAGGCATCCCGTCCCGGCTCGCCGTCCTGTTCGGGTGGATCCACGACGCGAGCTCCCGCCGGTGGCGCGGGTCGCTCGCCTGTGCGCGATCGCCTTCCATCACCAGCGACGCCGCCACCTCGCGGGCCGCCGCGTCGAGCGGGACGAGCCATGCGGACTCGAGGCGCGCGGCGTGCTCGAGCGTCGCGACGACGTCGCCGGGCACGACACGCTCCTCGAAGCGATGGCGGTTCGTGTGGCGCTTGCGTATGGCGCGGAAGAGCTCGCGGTCCTCGCACGTGGGCTCCACGCGGGCGCCGATACGGACGCGGGCGAGGACATCCGGGCTCGCGGCGTCCGGAAACAGCAGGAGCTCGGGAGTCATGCCGAAGCGCCTCATCGCCACCCGCAGGTGATGGAGCGACGCCCCGCAGCTCATCGTCAGCTCGCGATCGGTCGGATCCACGACGGGTAGCGCCCGGCTCCGGTCGGCGAGGAGCGACAGCTCGTCGTCGCTCACGAGGAACAGCCAGGGCTGGCTGTTATGGCTCGACGGAGCCAGGGTCGCGTAGTGTACGAGGTACCGGAGCTTCTGGGACGGTGTGCCGTTCGCGGGGAACCCGCGTTTTCTCAACCTCCAGGCATCTGGATTCTCGGCCGCCGCGGTTGCCATCGGATTCGCCCCCTCTCCCCGATCCATTTGCACCGCATGTGCCAGGATCAGACGGCTCCTGGCGCCTCCTCGGCCGTCGAGGCGGCGGCGGACGGATCCTTCGCCGCCCACCGAGCGAGCCGGAGCGCGGAGAGACCGATCAGGACGAAAGGCACCAGGAGCATCAACACGGTCGCCGCGTTGATCCCGGAAGCGAGGCGGGCCGTCGCGCCCCCCGATAGACAGCACGGCGCGACCGCGACGATCACGACGCCAGCCCGTCGGTCGCGATCAGGCCAAACAGCAGGAGGCAGGTCAGGAGGCTCGCCGCAATCACCGTCGCCGTGAGCGCGAGGCGCTCGTGGCGCAGGTGCATGAACCAGAGCGCGATGATGCTCGCCTTCACGGCGATCCCCGCGAGGAGGACCGCGGGCGTGGCGATGGACACCATCACCACGGTGATGGCGAGGAGGATCGACCAAGCGATCCAGTAGCTCTTGTACGAAGGTGCCATGACCAACCTCTCCGGGGCGTGTGCCCGCAGCTCGACTTCCGAAGGCGGGCTCATTGCCGCCGGTACCTCGATGTCCGTAGGGCGGGGATTGCCCCCGCCGGTTCCGTGATCCGTTCGTAGGGCGGGGGCTTGTCCCCCGCCGGTTCCGCGATCCGTTCGTAGGGCGGGGGCTTGTCCCCCGCCGGTTCCGCGATCCGTTCGTAGGGCGGGGGCTTGTCCCCCGCCGGTTCCGTGTTCCGTCCGTAGGGCGGGGCTTGTCCCCCGCCGGTTCCGTGATCCGTCCGTAGGGCGGGGCTTGTCCCCCGCCGGTTCCGTGATCCGTCCGTAGGGCGGGGGCTTGTCCCCCGCCGGTTCCGCGATCCGTCCGTAGGGCGGGGGCTTGTCCCCCGCCGGTTCCGCGATCCGTCCGTAGGGCGGGGGCTTGTCCCCCGCCGGTTCCGTGATCCGTCCGTAGGGCGGGGGCTTGTCCCCCGCCGGTTCCGTGATCCGTCCGTAGGGCGGGGGCTTGTCCCCCGCCGGTTCGCTCCCTACACGAGATAGAACAACCCGAAGATGAACACCCAGACCAGATCGACAAAGTGCCAGTAGAGCCCGCATAGCTCCACGCCCTCGCGCGACACGCGGCCCGTCGCGTTCCTAAAGAGCGTGGCCGCGAGCACGATCACTCCGATGAGGACGTGTGTTCCGTGAAAGCCCGTGATGACGAAGAAGAAGCTCGAGAAGTCGGGGACGCCCCACGGATTGGCGTGGAGCCGCGCGCCCTCGCGGATCACGCTCGACCACTCGTAGGCTTGCATCCCGAGGAACCCCGCGCCTCCGAGCATCGTCAACAGGAGGAACCGCGAGGCTGCCTGCTTCCTGCTCGCGCTGGCAGCCGCGACCGCAGACGCCATGGTGGCGCTCGACGTGATGAGCACGAACGTCATCACCGTGATGTAGGACATGTGGAAGACGTGCGTCCGGTCCGGCCACGTCCCGGCGGCCAGCCTCTTGAATCCGTAGGCCGCGAGGAACGCGCCGAAGAGGAGGGCGTCCGACACGATGAAGAACCACATCATCGTCTTCTGCCAGGACGTGCCGAATGGCGAGACCCCGCCCCGCCAGTCCGAGCGGTCGGAGTATGTGTCGTGGCCGAGCTCGTACGCCGAAGCCATTATCGCCTCCTACAGCGCGGTCAAGAGCAGCAGGACGTAGAGCCACACTGCCGCGAGAAAGTGCCAGTAGATCGAGAGCAGCCGCACGGCCTCGGCGCGCGCGCCTCGTGACATCACGCGCCACAGGGCGCCGAGCCCGCCGGCCAAGTGCGCCGCGTGGACGCCGGTGAGGACATAGAAGAACGCGGCGTGCGGCCCAGCGCCGAGCGGCGTGCCCGCGGCCGTCAGCATCCGCCACGCCACGACCTGCCCGCAGGCGAAGCCTGCGGCGAGGACCGCTGTGACGGCGAGCCACCGGCCGGCATCCCTCCGCCTCGCCGCCTCGATGGTCGCGCTGCTTCCCAGGAGCAGGGCCGTGTTCAGCCAGACGATGCCGGGAAGGGCGAGCCCATCCCAGTCGACGCTGGTGCGGCGGATGACATAGGCCGCCGTGAACGAGGTGAAGAGCATCGTCGCGATCGAAAGGACCGCGAGCAGCGCGACGTCGTTCGTCCGCGAACGGAGCGCCTCGGCGCTCACGCGACCTTCTCCCGCTCGGGCACCTGGCCCTGCATCACGTAGTCCTTCTTGGCGCCGTTCTTCCCGAAGACGTAGGGCATGTGCGTGACGACGGGGGTCGCATCCCAGTTGCCGTGCGGCGCCGGCGAGGGCGTGGTCCATTCGAGCGTCGTCGCCTCCCACGGGTTCTCGGCCGCCTTCTTGCCCTTGAACGCGCTCCAGACGAAGTTCACCACGAAGATCGACTGGGAGGACACGACGACGATCGCCAGCGCCGTCAAGATCGGATCGATCTCGCGCACGGAGCGGGCGTATTCGTAGCTCGTCGGGTCGTACTGACGGCGGAGCGCGCCTCCGAGCCCCTGGAGGTGCATCGAGACGAACAGGAGCAGCATCGGCGCGTAGGTCAGCCAGAAGTGGATCTTCCCGAACGTCTCGTTCATGTGCCGGCCGAACATCTTCGGGAACCAGTAGTAGATCCCGGCGAAGGTCGCGAGAAGCGTCGTCACGCCGATCATCAGGTGGAAGTGGCCCACGACGAAGTAGGTGTCGTGCAGGTAGATGTCCGAGGTTGCCGTGCCGAGGTACAGTCCTCCGAAGCCGCCGGCTCCGATGGTGGAGATGAGGCCGAGCGCGAACAGCATCGGTGCCGCGAGGCGGATGCGGCCGCGCCAGAGGCTCGCGAGGAGGTTGACCCCGAGCACCGCGAAGGGAACCGTGATGAGCACCGTCGCGACCGAGAAGTACTCCCCGACGTACGGGTTCATCCCGGTCAGGAACATGTGGTGACCCCAGACGATCATCGACAGCACCCCGATGACCATGAGCGCGGTCACCGTGACGCGATAGCCGAACGGCGGCCGCCGGGTGAAGGTCGGGATCACGTCGAAGGCGACCCCCACTGCCGGCAACACCAGGACGTACACCTCGGGGTGCCCCAGGAACCAGAAGAGGTGCTGGAACAGGAGCGGGGTCCCGCCGCCGTTCTTGAGCACCGTGTCGCCGATGATGAGGCCGCTCGGCAGGTAGAAGCTCGTGCCGAGATGGCGATCGAACAGCAGCAGCACCGCGGCCGCCGTCAGCGCCGGGAACGACAGCAGCCCGAGGATCGTCGCGAGCAGGAAGTGCCAGATGACCAGCGGCAGGCGCATCATCGACAGCCCGGGGGCGCGGCAACAGAGGATCGTGGTCAGGTAGTTCAGCCCGCCCATGGTGAAGGAGACGATGAAGAGCGCCATCGCGAGGAGCCAGAGCGTCTGCCCCATCTGCGAGCCGGGCACCGCGCCCTTGACGGCGGAGAGCGGCGGGTAGGATGTCCATCCGGCCGACGCCGCACCGCCTTCGACGAAGAAGGAGCCCACCATCAGCGCGCACGCGGGGACGATGACCCAGTAGGAGAGCATGTTCAGGAGCGGGTAAGCCATGTCCTTCGCTCCGACCTGAAGCGGGATCACGAAGTTGCCCAGCCCGCTCACGAGCGCGAGCGACACCACGAAGAAGATCATGATCGTCCCGTGCATGGTGACGAGGCTCAGGTAGGTCTCGGGGGAGACGATCGCCTTCCCTGGCCAGGTGATCTGCATGCGGATCATCAGGGCCAGCGCCCCGCCCACCAGGGCCATCATCATCGCCGTCACGATGTACTGGATTCCGATCACCTTGTGGTCGAAGCTGAAGACGTACTTCCCGAGGAATCCTTGCGGGTGGTGCGAGTGGGACAATGCGCCTCCTATTGATCGAGCGCCGGCGACTGGCCGGAGAGCCACGTCTCGAAGTCCGCCGGGCTCACCACATGGACGAAGCCGCGCATGCGGTAGTGGCCGAGCCCGCACACCTGCGCGCAGCCGATCTCGTACGTTCCCTCGGTGTCGGCCACGAACCGCGTGTGATTCACGAGGCCCGGAACCACGTCCTGCTTCACGCGCAGGTGAACGACGGAGAAGCTGTGGATGACGTCGTGGGATCGGAGCTGAACGAAGATCGGACGGTTCGCAGGGATCGTCAGCGGTCCCAGCGTGACGATGTCGTCCCGCGCCGCTGGGTCCTTTCCATCGAGACCCAGCATGTTCTCGTCGTCGACCAGGTGCGGATCGGTTCGTCCGAAGACACCGTCCTTGCCGGGATAACGCGCCGTCCAGTTGAACTGGCGTCCCACCATCTCGACGCGGAGCGCGTCGGCCGGAGGCTCGCCGTAGACCTGCGCCCACACAGGAAGCCCCATCACCATCACACCGACCTCGGACACGCCGGCGAGGATCAGCACGGGAGCAAGCGCCGTGAGCCACTCCATGCGCGTGCTCACGCTTCCCTCCACGTCGGCGGTCCGCCGCGCGCCCGCCCACACGAAGAAGGCCAGCACGAGGTGCCCGGCGACGAACATGATGCCGGTCGCAACGAGCAGGTAATCGATGACGCGATCGACGCCGTGGCCATGGACCGAAGCCACCGGAGGCAGCCAGGTCTTCCACTTGAACGCGACCACGGTGATGGCGGCAACGGCGAGGAACAGGAGGGCGAGCAGGGTCCCCTCGGTTTTCCGACCGGAATCGACCATGAATGTCTCCTCGGCGGTGTGTGTCGAGCAACCTCCGGGCCAACGACGATGGCATCTCTCAGGACATGCCGACGCCAGATCCTGTGTCCCGACAAGCTGTCACGCCCTTTGCCATGCTGACGAACGAGGAGCGAGACGCTCAGGCTCGACCGATCAGGTAGAGCACTCCCATGACGACGAAGAGCACGCCCGCGGCGCGCTTGATCCACGGACCCGAGGCCGCGTGTCCGAGTAACGTTCCCGCGAGCACGCCGGCGGCGCTCGTGCACACGAGCGCCAGGGCGGCTCCGAGCAGAACCGTCCACGGCTTCTGCTCCGTGGCGGCGAACGTCAGCGTGGCGATCTGCGTCTTGTCCCCGAGCTCCGCGAGGAACACGGTGGCGAACGTGATTCCGAAGAGTTTCCAGTCCATGTCCTTTGCACGATGCATTTCGCGGACCCTGCTTGGCCCCTTTCTTGAAGCGTCGTAAGAACATGACCGCGACCGTCCTCCCGCGACCCCGAGCAGCGACCCGAGCCTTCGCGTGGTCGATCGCCGATGCGGCGCTTCTCCTCTCCGTTCCGCTGATGGCCTGGGGGCTTTACCGTGCTCTGGTGGTCGCCCCGACCGAGGCAACGCTCGGCGACAGCCAGCGCATCTTCTACGTCCACGTCCCGTGCGCCTGGGCCGGGTTCCTCGGGTTCCTCATCGTCGGCGGGGCGGGCGCGCTCTACCTCGCCACGGGACGAGAGGCCTTCGATCGCGCCGCGCAGGCCGCCTGCGAGGTGGGCGTGCTCTTCACGACCCTCGTGCTCGTCACGGGCCCGATCTGGGCCAAGAACGACTGGGGCGTCTACTGGACCTGGGATGCACGCCTCACCTCGACCTTCGTCCTCTGGCTGACCTACGTCGGCTACCTCATGATCCGCATCAACGCGCTCGACCCCGGGAGGATCCGGCGCGTCCTCGCGATCTACGGCATCGTCGCCTTCCTCGACGTGCCCTTCGTCTACTACTCCATCCAGTGGTTCCGTACCCAGCACCCGGCGCCGGTCATCGGCGCCCGAGGGGGCGGCCTCGCCCCCGAGATGAGGGGCGCCCTCTTCACGTGCGGCGCGGCGTTCCTCCTCCTCTTCGCCGGCCTCGTCGCGCGCCGCGCGCGCCTGCTTCGCTGCGAGGACGAGATCCAGGAGATGAAGGCCGCCTCGAGGGAGTCATGAAGAACGATTTCACCGCCGTCTGCATCGCCTACGCCGTCGTCTACGCCGCGATCGCGCTCTACGCGATCCTCCTCGGATCGCGCGAGCGAAGGCTACGCGGCGAGATCGAGAGCCTCCGAGGTCGGGGGCCGCGCGGTTGACCGGACCGGGACACGAGGAAGATGGGGGGCCGGGCGCCGCTATAATCGAACGCCCCGTGGGAAGCGATGCCGCAACCGTCCTGTGCGTCGACGACGATGGCGAGATGCGCTCGCTTCTCGTCGACGTCCTCTCCGAGCGCGGCCTCGTGGTCGAGCAGGCATCCTCGGGAGAGGAGGCGCTCGCCTCCCTGCGGAGGACCCGACCCGACCTCCTCATCACGGACCTCCGGATGAAGGGCATCGACGGCATGGAGCTTCTCGATCACGCCACGAAGCTCCATCCCGGACTGGTGACCCTGGTCATCACCGCGTTCGGCACGATCGACGCCGCCGTCGAGGCGATGCGCCGCGGGGCGTTCCACTTCGTGACCAAGCCGTTCAAGATGTCCGAGTTCCTCGCCACGGTCGAGAAGGCCGTCGAGGTGAGCCGGCTCAAGGCGGAAAACGTGCGGTTGCAGCGCGAGGTCGAGGGTCGCTACAGCTTCGGCAACCTCGTCGGTCGTAGCAAGGAGATGCAGGACCTGTTCGCCCTCATCGAACGGGTCGCGCCGTCGAACGACCACGTGCTGATCCTGGGCGAGAGCGGGACGGGCAAGGAGCTCGTCGCCCGCGCCATCCACTACAACAGCCCGCGGCGGGACAAGCCTTTCCTGGCGGTGAACTGCTCGTCGCTCCCCGGTGAGCTCCTCGAGAGCGAGCTCTTCGGCCACGTGCGCGGCGCCTTCACCGGCGCGGCCACGAGCAAGCGCGGGCTGTTCGAGGCCGCATCCGGAGGCACGCTCTTCCTCGACGAGATCGGCGAGATGGAGAAGGCGCTCCAGGCCAAGCTCCTGCGCGTCCTGGAGAACAAGGGGATCCGCCCCGTCGGCGCGACCGAGGAGAAGACCGTCGACGTGCGCGTGGTGACCGCGACGCACCGGGACCTGAAGGAAGAGGTCGAGCGCGGCAACTTCCGCGAGGACCTCTACTACCGGCTCAACGTCATCCGGCTACGCATCCCTCCGCTACGGCGGCGCGTCGAGGACATCCCCCTGCTCATCGACCACTTCCTCGAGCGCATCCAGGGGGAAGTCGCCGGACGCCCGAAGGACCTGTCGCCCGAGGCGGCGCTCGGCGCTGGCCAAGCACTCGTGGCCCGGCAACGTGCGGGAGCTCGAGAACACGATCAAGCGCGCATGCCTCATGTCGGCGGGCGAGAGCATCGGCGTGTCGGACCTCGATCTCGCGCCGGCAAAGCCCACGGTGCCCGGGCTCGACAAGCTCTACGCCCACCGGATCACGCTGCAGACCATCGAGCGGGAGTACACGCAGTACGTGCTCAAGCAGACCGGTTCGGACAAGACGCGCGCCGCGGAGATCCTGGGGGTCAGCGCGCGCACCCTCTACCGGCGCGAACGCGACAACGCCGCCGAGACGACGGAGAGTCCGAGCGAACCGAGCTGAGGGACGCGCCGAGCCCGTGCACGGTGGACGGCCGGGCGCGGGTCCGGGATCAGCTTCGAGCGGTCTTCGACGCTTCGTACTTGGACGGACACTTCGCCAGGAGCGTCGATGCCTCGAAGGTCGCGTCCGCGGAGAGCGCCCCCTCCACCACGACCTCGGCGCCGTCCTTGAACGTGTCGGGCACCACGTCTCCGTAACGGACGGCGAGGCGCTGTGCCCCGGAGGCATCCTGCATCAGGAACGAGAGCGGCGCACCCGCCGGGCGCTGGATCGACCCCGCCACGACGTGGCCGGTGACGCGCACGGTTCCGCCGCCGCCCGAGGGCGAGGCCATGAGCTCTGGGATCGTCTGGTAGTAGACCGTGCTGGATCGGGACCCGTCGGCTGCCAGCAGCATGATGCCCGTCACGATGGCCATCGAGAGAACGACGATCTTGATCTGGGTGGGCTTCATGGGAGCACCTCGCACCCAACTGCTGAGCAAGGGGCGCGCCACCGGGCATTCCACCTCGAAGCATCCGCGATTGACGCCCGGCTCCGGACACCCTGGCAGCGGCGCATGACAGGTTGACGAGGAAAGCGCGCCGCCCGCGGGCGGAAGCGCCCGGCCTGGCGCCCGTGACGGCGTGGCCCGGCGATTGCTTCGTCGTGGGGTGGCGAACGAAATCATGAGGCTCATCCAGGCCGGCATCAGCCATCAGCAGACGGACGTGGCAGCCAGAGAACGGTTCGCACTGGCCGACGATGCGGTCGAGAGAGCCCTCGAGAAGCTCGCAGAGCGTGGGGTGGAAGAGGCCTTCATCCTCGCCACGTGTCAGCGCACCGAAGTGACGGTCCTGACCGGGGATCCCACCCTCGATCCATTCGTGGAGCTGTTCGGCGAAGCGGGAAGGATCGCCCCCCACGCGCTGCGGTTCGACGACGACGCGGTCCACCATCTCTTCCGCGTCGCGTCCGGTCTCGATTCGGCGGCCGTCGGCGAGCCCCAGATCCAGGGCCAGGTCGCCGGGGCGCTGCGCACCGCCCGCGGGCGCGGCCTGGCATCCGGACGCCTGGGCCGCACCGTCGAGCGCGCGCTGCACGTGGCCCGCAAGGTCCGCGTCGAGTCGGGGCTCACTGGCGTGGCGCAGTCCCTCACCGGCACCTCGGTCGACATCGCGCGAGGCATCTTCGAGGACCTGGGCGCGGTTCGCGTGCTCATCCTCGGCGCGGGCGAGATCGGGATGCGGATGGCGCGCAAGCTCCGGCCGGAGGTACGTTGCATCAAGGTCCTCTCGCGCACGCTCGAGTCCGCGCAGGGGCTCTCGGAGCTCGCGACCCCGGGAACGCTCGACGAGCTCGGCACCGCGCTGCCCGAGGCCGACATCGTCGTGACAGCACTGAAGGACACCCCTTCCATCATCTCTTCCGAGATGCTCCTGGCAGCGCGCCGCGAGCGGCTCGGCCGTCCTATCCTTCTCCTGGACCTGGCGGTGCCACGGAACGTCGATCCGGCGATCGCATCGGCCGCAGGCGCGTTCCTCTACGACCTCGACGACCTCCGGCGCGTCCTCGCACAGCGCCGGGAAGAGTGCCGCGAGGTGGTGGAGCGCGCGGAAGCCGCCGTCGCGTGCGAGGCCGAGAAGGTCGCCGCCAGGGAACGGGAGCGCGACGTGACGCCCTTGGTCGTCGCTCTCCAGAACAAGCTCGACGCGCTGCGCGCCGCGGAGGTCAAGCGGTTCGCGTCGCGCCTGCCCGCCGAAGAGCTCGAGCGGGTGACGCGAGGGCTGACGGGCAAGATTCTCCACGAGCTCTTCACCTCACTCAAGGAGGCCGCGCGTGCCGGCCGGGCGGACGAGCTTGCCGACGCCACAGAGATCCTCTTCGGCCTCGGACGGGCCTGAGAGGTCTGCGCCGCCGCGGGGACCTCGGGGGCCGCAGGGTTCTCCCGTTCCATCCCGGGACCCGAGCCTCTACTTCCATCTGCTGAGCGATCGCCAGGTAGCGCTCCTCGACCCGGCGCTCGGCATGCTGCTGCGGGAACGAGATCGCCTCGTCGCATCGTGGTACGCCTCGTACTCCGCGCGCTTCGTTCGCGGCCATGCGCTGCCGGCACCGGCCTTCGCCGAGACGTTCGGGCGCGACTTCGAGGAGCTGGCGGGGAGCGTCCTGCACCGCGACTTCGTGCGCTTCGAGGCGAGCGCCGCGGCGACCGGCCGGGCGCTTCTCTCCCGCGGGATCCCGCTCGTCGACGTGATCGCCACGATCCACCTCTTCGAGGAGGCCGCCGCCCCGATCGTCGCCGCGGCGAGCGCGGCGGACGTCCCGGACCCCGGCATCGACAAGCTCTGCCACGCGCGGCTCATGATCTTCGCCGCCACCTACTTCGCGACGGACGGCGGTCTCGCCCCCACGGCTTTCCACGGCCTGGTCGGTGCGAGCGGACCCATGCGCGGTGTCTGGGAGCGCATCGCCGCGGCGGCCGCCGGCCGCGCCCCCGTCCTGTTCGTCGGAGAGCCGGGGACCGGCAAGCGGCTCGCCGCGCGGGTGCTTCACGAGCATCGCGGCGACGGGTCGACGTTCGCCGTCATCGACTGCCGGTCGCTGCGATCGGAGGGCGTGGGAGCTCTGGCGGGTGGCAGCGAGGCGACGGTGCTCCTCGACGAGATCGCCGACCTGCCGCGCGATGCCCAGGAGCGTCTCGCGGCCTCGATGGCGCTCCCAGGGACGGCAGGGTCGGATCGCCGCGGCCGTCTCCTCGCCACGACCCGGACCGATCCCGCCGAGGCCGTCGCATCGGGCAAGGTCGCGCGAGCGCTCGCCGACAGGATCGCCATCCACCGGATCGATCTGCCGCCGCTTCGCGACCGCGCCGAGGACATCCCCGCCCTGGTGTCGCACTTCGTGGACGCGATGGCGCGCAGAGGCCAGCGGCGTGTCGAGACCATCGAGCCCGAGGCGCTCTTCGCGCTCTCCCACCACCGGTGGCCGGGCAACGTCCGCGAGCTCGAAGATGTGGTGGCCGCCGCCGTCTCCGTGGGGAACCATCCCTCGCTACGGGCTCTCGATCTCCCCGCACCGCTTCGCCCGGCTCCGGCGGACGCGGCGCTCCCCACCCTCGCCGAGGCCGAGGTCGACCTCATCCGCCGCGCCCTGCAGGCGACCGGCAACAACAAGGTCCAGGCGGCGCGCATGCTACGGATCTCCCGTCACCGTCTCTACGACAAGCTCAGGAGGGTGGAAGGTGCGGCCTGACCTTCTCTTCGACCGTCTGGTTCGCTTCATGGGCGGAGGCCGGCCGGCGCCTACGGCCCGAGCTCCTGCTCGCCCGGCTGCCGCGAGGCCAGAGCCTTCGATCGACGCTCCGACCGTGCTCCGTGTCCTTGCCACCGTGGAGGACCCCGTCCTCGGACAGGACCTGGTGGCCCTCGGGCTCGTCGCCTCGGTCGAGGTGGCGCCGAACGGCCGCGTGGCGATCCGGCTCTGCACGCCGCACCACTGCTCCCACGACGGCCACATCGAGGCACGCGTTCGCCAGGCGCTGGAGTTCTTGCCGGGCCTGCGCGACCTCCAGGTCGAGATCGGTTGCTGAGACGTCCGGCAGGTGAATTGCACGAATCGTCCGTCGAGGGGGACGAGCCAATGCGACACCTGACAAGAGCCAACCTCATCTACAGGTTGCGCGACTACCTCAAGAAGCTGGTTGATGACGAGCATTCCCTCTGCCTCGTCGCGGCGCGCAAGGGGATCTTCTGCAAGGGCTTCGCCCAGTGGAGCGACGACGAGCTCCGCAAGAAGTTCGCCTGGATCGCGGACGCGCGCCCCGGCATTTCGCGCGAGGAGCTCGAGGACGTGATCAATCGGTACAAGCTCGGACGAACCGAAGCACTGGGGTGTGACCTCCCGTGCGACGCCCAGATGATCGACCGGGACACCTGCTTCGGCTGGGACGGGTTCAGCGACGAGGATCTCGTCCGCTTCCACAAGGAGTGGTACGGCGAAGAGGTGAAGGTGACGGCGGTCGCCTGAGCAGCCTCGGTCGTCGGGGCTCCTCCGGCTCCGTTCCTGCCACCCGCAACGGGGTTCGTCCGTAGCTGGTCTACCGTCCCACCCGACAACCTGTCACGACGTGCGTCACACTGTCCGGGCATTCGTGTCCGCGAAACCGGGCGGAGCGCGCATTCGAGCCTGTTCAGCGACGGGCGCGCCGATTGCACCCGGCGGGAGCATGGTCCCGACGCCACAAGCGAGCATGACCCGCGAGGACGGCGCGGGACCGTCCGCAATGCTGCGCCTGGCGCGCAAGCTCAATCGCTCGGTGACCATCGAGGACGTCGCCGATGCCGCGCTCGACGAAGCGATGACGCTCTCGCGGGCCGCCTTCGGCATGGTCATCGTGCGCATTGACGGTGGATTCCGGGTCGCAGCCACACGCAACCTCCCTCCGAGCCTCCTCGAGCCCGGGGCGCTCCAGACCGGCTGCACGTGTCGCAGGCTGTTCGAAGGCCATCCCTCGATGACCACGTCGATCGTCGAGTGCGAGCGCCTCGCCGCGATGGACCCCGCGATCCCCGGTCCGCGCCACCATCTGACGGTCCCCCTCTGGACGCGCCAGGCACGCGTCGGGATCCTGAACCTGGCGTGCAGCGCGTGGGACGACGAGACGATCGAGCTCCTGGATGCGTTCGGCCATCAGGTCGGCATCGCGCTCGAACGAGCAAGCCTGCACGAGAAAGCCGCCGAGCGGCTCCGGGCCTCGGAAGCCGCGCGCGCCACCCTGATGGACGGATCGAGCGATGCCATCACCGTGCTCGACACCCACGGTCTCGTGCGAGACGTGAACCGCCGTGCCGAGGCGCTCGCGGGCCGCCCCAGATCCGACATCGTCGGACGACCCTTCACGGCGCTCGTCGCCCCCTCGGCGCGCGCCGAGGCCCAGAGCATCTTCCAGGAGATCCTCGCCAGAGGACAGGGCACGGCCCTGGGCCTCCTGATCGACGTTCCCGGGGGGGAGCAAAGAAGGGTGGACGCCACGGGCTCCCTCGCAGAGCTCCACGGCGAGACGGTGGTCATCGCCGTGTCGCGGGACGTGACCGAGCGCTCCCGCGCGGAGGAGATGCTGCGCGAGAACGAGCTCCGGTACCGCAGCGTCGTGGAGGCGTCCTTCGACGGCATCCTCGTCCACGAGGACGGCGTGGTCGTCGACGCGAGCCCCGGCCTCGCTCGCATGCTCGGATTCGGACTGGAGGAGCTCAAGGGGCGCGCCGCCCTCGACCTCATCGCCGAGAAGCACCGGACGACGGTGGCAGACCGCATCCGCGCGCGCGACAGTGCGCGCTACGAGACGGAGCTGGTCCGCCGCGACGGGACCAGTGTCCCGTGCGAGGTGGTCGCGCGTTCCTACGCGCACGCGGGCCGCCACACGCGCGTGGTGGGCCTGAGAGACCTGACCGAGGTGCGCAAGCTGAAGGAGGAGTTCCTCCAGGCGCAGAAGATGGAGGCGGTCGGCAGGCTCGCCGCCGGAGTCGCGCACGACTTCAACAACCTCCTCACCATCATCCTGAACGGGGTGGAGTTCGTGCTGCCCGAGGTCGCGAGCGACACCGCCCGGCAAGACATGGAGAGCATCCGCGACGCAGCGCAACGCGCCGCCGATCTTACGCGCCAGCTCCTCGCCTACAGCAGGAAGCAGGTGATGCGGCCGGCGCGGCTCCCCGTCAACGAGGTCGTCTCGGAGGTCGGACGATGGATGCGCCGCCTGCTCGAGGAGGACATCGATCTGTCGATCGTGCTCGGCGAGGGCCTCCCGGACATCCACGTGGATCGCGGAGCGATCGAGCAGGTGCTCGTCAACCTGGCCGTGAACGCGCGGGACGCGATGCCCACCGGTGGAACCCTCGCCATCAGCACGAGCGTCGTCGACAACGGCGAGCAGCGCGGCGAGCTTCCGCCGGGCCGCTACGTGAAGATCATGATGAGCGACACCGGCACCGGCATGGACGACGCCACGATGGCGCGCATCTTCGAGCCGTTCTTCACGACCAAGCCGAAGGGAAAGGGCACCGGCCTCGGCCTGTCGACGGTCTACGGCATCGTGAAGCAGAGCAGCGGCGCGATCACCGTGGAGAGCAGCCCGGGAGATGGCACGCGCTTCGACATCTACCTTCCCCCCGCCACTGCGCTGCCCGCGCAGCCCGCCTCCAGCGCGGACCGCCCGGTCACGTCGCGTGTCGCAGACGGAGCGACGATCCTGCTCGTCGAGGACGACCCGGAGGTCCGCGGCCTCGCATCGCGCATCCTGACCCGCGGCGGGTATCGCGTCCTCGAGGCGTCGAACGGCTCCGAGGCGGTGGACGCCTCCTCCGTACACCGGGGCGCGATCGACGCGGTCGTGTCGGACATCGTCATGCCCGGGCTTCCCTGCCTCGAGATGATCGAGCGGCTCCGGAGGCAGCGACCCGGGATCCCGGTGCTCCTCGTGTCGGGTCACGGCGACGACTCCGTGGTGGCCCGTGCCGGCGAGCTCGCGACGGACATCCTCCCGAAGCCGCTCGGCGCGGATGGGCTCCTCGATCGCCTCGGCGCCATCCTCGCGAACGCCCCACGCGCCTCGAGGACGGACGGTCCCGCAGGCTCGCCTCCCGGGCCCCGGCATGCACGGCCATAGCGCCGCCCTCGCGACCGACGCGGCAGAAGCGCTCCTCCTCGTAGGCAACCCCAACGTCGGCAAGAGCGTCGTCTTCGGCCACCTCACCGGGCGGTACGCCACGGTGTCCAACTATCCCGGGACGACCGTCGAGATCGCCTGCGGGCAGAGGCGCGGCGCGGCCGAGGTCGTCCTCGATCTTCCGGGGGCCAACAGCCTCCAGCCCTCGTCCGAGGACGAGCAGGTGACGCGCGACGTGCTCCTCGAACGCGCCGCGGCGGGCCACGCGCGCGTGGTCCAGGTGTGCGACGCGAAGAACCTCCGCCGGGCCCTTCCGATCACGATCCAGCTCGCGGAGCTCCAGGTACCGGTGGCGATCCTCGCCAACATGATGGACGAGTGCCGGGCGCGCGGCATCGATCTCTCCACGCGGGAGCTCGCCACCGAGCTCTCCGTCGACGTCCTCGACACGGTCGCGACCGAGGGGCCGGGATGGCGCCGCTGCTCGACGATCGCGTGAGGTTCCGCGTCCCCACCGTTCGGGTCGCCTATCCCGAAGCGATCGAGACGGCCGTGGCAAGCGTCGAGACCCTCCTCCCAGCGCGGACGCCGGGCGCGCGCGGGCTCGCCCTGATGGCGATCGCTGGCGAGCCGCCCCGCGTGCTTGCCGCGAGCCTCGCCCCCGAGAAGCTCGCCGGCATCGCGGCCGCAGCCCGCGACCTCGAGCAACGCCTCGGCGAGCCGCCCGCGCTGGTCATCGCGCGGTCGCGCATCGACGCCTCCGATCGGATCGTCGCGCGGGTCGCGAGGCGCGGCCGTCCCCCTTCGCCCGGCTGGCTGGCGCGGCTCGGCGATCTTGCGATGCACCCCCTCTGGGGCGTCCCCGTCGCCGCCGCCGTCCTCTACGCCATGTACCTCTTCGTCGGCGTTCTCGGCGCCGGCCGCGCCGTCGACTTCCTCGAGAACGTCGTGTTCGCGGCCTACGTCACGCCCGCGGCGGACGCCGCGATCCGCTTCGTCCTCCCCGAACCCTTCGAGACGTGGGCCGCGGGTCCGGCGGGCACGGCGCCAGGCGCTGGCCCCGGGCTCCTCTTCGGCTCCTACGGCGTCATCTCGATGGGCCTCTCCTACGCGGTCGCGATCGTGCTCCCCATCGTCGGCTTCTTCTTCCTCGCCTTCGCGGTGCTCGAGGACTCGGGATACCTGCCGCGCCTCGCGATCCTGCTCAACCGCGCGTTCAAGGTGATGGGGCTCAACGGCAAGGCTGTGCTCCCCATGGTGCTCGGTCTCGGATGCGACACGATGGCGACCTTGACCGCGCGCATCCTCCCGACGCGCAAGGAACGGATGCTGGTCACGCTCCTGCTCGCGCTGGGCGTGCCGTGCTCGGCGCAGCTCGGCGTGGTGATGGCGATGCTCTCGGCGCTCTCCCCGCTTGCCACGCTCGTGTGGGGAGGGACCGTGTGCGGCGTGATCCTGGTGGTCGGCCACGTGGCCGCGCGGCTCCTTCCGGGAGACGCCGGCGACTTCGTCCTGGAGATCCCTCCGATGCGCCGGCCCGTCCTGCGGAACATCGTGATCAAGACGGTCGCGCGCATCGAGTGGTACCTGCGCGAGGCGGTGCCGCTCTTCCTCCTCGGGACGCTCATCCTCTGGATCGCGGATCGCATCGGGCTGCTCGGTGGGATCGAACGCCTGGCAAGGCCGATCGTCACCGGCGCCCTCGGCCTTCCCACCGCGGCGACCAGCGCGCTCGTGCTCGGGTTCCTGCGCCGCGACTACGGAGCGGCGGGGCTCTACGATCTCTTCGGACCGGCGCTGCGCTCCGGCCACGTCGCGCCCGAGACGGAGATCCAGATCGTGGTCGCGATGGTCACGATCACGCTCTTCGTGCCGTGCGTCGCGAACTTCATGGTCGTCGTCAAGGAGCGCGGCGCGCGCGCGGCGGTCGCGATGGCCGCCTTCATCTTCCCGTTCGCCATCGGGATCGGAGCGGCGCTCAACGCGGCGCTTCGCGCGGTGATGCTGTGAACGCGTGCGCGGACGACCCCGTCCGCTGCCCGTCGTGCCGCGAGCCGTTTTCCCCCCGCAGCGGTTGCGGAGGCTGCCCGATGGCCGGGGGGTGCGCCATGCTCCGCTGCCCCTCCTGCGGCCACGAGTTCCCCCATCCCACGCGCGCGTGGCTCGCGAGCTGGCTCGCGCGGATCGGCCCAGATGCACCGCGCCGCCCGGAGCCCGGGGCATGAGCGAGCGATTCCACGATCTGCGCGAAGAGGTGCTCGAGCGGATCTGGAACGTCGCCGAGTCGGAGCCCGCGTCCGCCGAGGCGATCGTCGAGCAGATCGGCGCGATCGCTGCCCGCGAGAAGGTCCTCCTCCAGATCGAGCACCTGGCCACCGATGGCCTGATCGCGCGCGATCACGGGCGGCTGACGTTGACCGCAGCCGGCCGCGATACCGCGCGGCACGTCGTGCGAGCCCATCGTCTCGCCGCACGGTTCCTCACGGATGTCCTCGAGATCCCGGCGGGGGCGATCGAGGGCCATGCGTGCCGTCTGGAGCACGCCATCGCGCCGGAGCTCGCCGACAGCCTCTGCACGCTTCTCGGCCATCCTCCCGCCTCCCCCGACGGCCGCCCGATCCCGCGCGGAGGCTGCTGCTCCCGGATGCAGCGCGAAGCCGCCGCGGCGGTCTTCCCGTTGACGTCTCTTCCGCTCGGAGCCCCCGCGCGGATCGTCTACCTGCACTCGAGCCGCCCGGGGCGCCTCGATCAGCTCGCCGTGCTCGGGCTGGTGCCGGGCACGGGAATCCGCCTGCGCCAGACGCGCCCCGCCGTCGTGCTCGAGGTCGGCGAGACCACGGTCGCGATGGACGAAGAGGTCGCGCGCGACGTCTACGTCAAGCGGGCGCGGGCGTAGGACGCCACCCGCGGGGACGTCGAGGGCGAGGTTCGTGCTACGTTGGGCCGTGGACTCCGCACCGCGAGCGCCGCGCGGCATCGTCGCGATCGCCGCCCTGTCCGTCGCGTGCGGCGGTCCGGCGCCCCCGAGGGCACCGCTCGCCGAGAAGCCCGCCGGCACACAGACGGTACGCCTCGAGTGCGAGGTGCGCGAGACGAGGTACCCCGGCAATCCGCTTCCGTCGGGCTGCTCGCGAACCGTGGAGCTCTCCTGGGGAAACGCGCCGCCGATCGCGCTCGCCACGCCGGACACCGGCGTCCCGTGCCGCGAGGCACGCGCGAGAGCCGATGCCACCAGCGGCGAGATCGAGGTCCGCTCCGACGGCACGATCCACCGCGTGGTCGCCTCGTTCCGCGGACCGGCGAGCGGATGGGCGGCGCTGCTCTTGATCGAGCCGGAGGGCCGCTGGGTCCGCGTCGATCGCGGCGACGGGGCCGTGCCCGCCGCGACGCTCGCGAAGGTGCCCGATCTCGACGCCGCCCTCGACGCCAAGCTCGCGCGCGAGCTGGTGCTGACCGGCGGCCTCCCGCGCGACGACGGGTTGTGGGCGCTCCTCGCCGACCCCGCGATCGCCAGGCGCCACGTCGCGCCGCTCGCGGCGCTCGCCAGGTCCTGCAAGCTCGACGAGCCCATCGCCCGGGCGCTCATCGCGGCAGACGCCTCCACGATCTCCGCGGTCTACGAGGGCGCGCTCCGGGAGAGCTGCGCGCCGCAGCGCGCCGCGCTCGCCGCCGCGGGCCAGGACACCGTCCGGGATCTGATCGCCGCGGACCTCGCGCCCCGCCAGGGGCCCGGAGACGCCACCGACGCCACCCTGGCGGAGCTTGCGATGGAGCTCGGCGTCAAGGAGCTTGCCCCCGCTCTCGCCGCGCGATTGGTGCTGCCCGAGCCGGGTCCGCCGGACTTCGACGACGAGCTGCTCGCCGCCTGGGCCCGGATTGCCGGCGCCGTCGATCTCCTCGATCCGGGCGCCGCGACGGGCGCGCGGCTCGCCGCGCTTCGCTGGTCGGACGCCCCGGCGTACACGGGATGCGAGGCCCCCGGCCCGAGCTGGACCGCCTCGTACACGGGCTATCCGCCGAGCTTTCCGCTCGTCGCGGCGGCGGGCCTCCTGACGCGGGACACGCCCGCGGTGCGCGACGCGCTCGCGGCCATCGGCGCGGACACCGGGCGTGGCGGCGCCGCGCGACAGGTGGCGCGCTTCCTCCTCGCCACGTGGAGCGATCCGCGCGCGGACGGCTTCCAGGGCGTCTCGCTCACCCCCTGCCAGACCGAGAACCTGCCGAAGACGCCGTGACGAGCCGACGCGCGCCTTCGCAGGCGATCAGGGCCGGAGGTAGCTCGCGATGGCGCGGAACTGGCTCTCGCCGTCGAGCCCGGCTTCGGCCATGACCCGAGCCCCTGGGCCGCTACCGAGGTAGCGACCGTGGGCGAAGGGGTGCAGCGTCGCCTTGCGCCCGCGCTCCGACGAGACCCAGCGCAGCATCGTCCCGAGCGTGAAGTCGGTGATGCCGAGCGCCTCCCGCGCACGCTCCTCCGGATAGATCGCGCGCTGCTCCTCCTCAGGCAGGAGATCGAAGAGCTCGGCGCTCGCGATGTAGTAGACACGCGGGCGGATGCCCGCCCATTCGAGCCTCGGCAACGTCTCCTGGACGAACGCATATCCGACGCCACTGCCTTGCAGCACGATCGTCCCGTCGTCGCCGTCCCGCAGCACGTAGACGCCGCGGGCCGCCGCACTCGCGGGCGCGAGCCCGAGCACGGGGCGGTCGATCACCACCTCCGCGGGACGCGTGACGAACGGAGCGAGGATCGCGGGGCGGCGCGCCATCGCGGCCGCAACCAGGGTCCAGATCTCGGAGGGCTCCCATGGCGTGAGCGTGATCGAGGCGCCGCGGGGGAAGTTGTCCTGGAGAAGCTGCAGCGCCTGGGGGTCGGCGTGCGTGGGCCCGTCCTCCCCCGTCTTGAGGCCGGCGTGCGCGCACACGAGGATGCACGTCCGCAGCGGCGCGCCCGTCCGATCACGGAGCGCCTGGGCGCCGATCGCGTGAAGCCTCATCGCAACGTGTCCGAGAGGTGCGAGGAACGCCGCATACGACGCGCCGGCGCCGATGTGATGGCCGAAGCTCGAGAGCCCGCACAGGATCCCGCTCATCGCGTCCTCGCAGATCCCGCCCGCCGACAGGAGGCGCGACGCGGGATTGCGCGCGGAATGGAAGTAGCCGGGATCGAACCCCTCCGCGACGACCTCGATGCTCGTGGAGCCGAGGAGGTCCGCGGCGGCGGCGAACAGTGCGCCTCCGCTCGATCGGTTCAGGTAGCCGAGCACGCGGCCGAGCTCGCCGCGCAGCGTCGTCATCGTTCCCGGCGCGAGCGCGAGCGCCGGAGGAGCCTCTCCCGCGCCCCTGGCCATGTCGAAGACGACCGAAGCGCGCGGAGCACCCGGGCGGGAGCAGCGGTGCAGGTCGTCGAGACGATCGCGCGCCGCACACAGGCGCGCGGCGAGGCGATCCACGAGCGGCCGCTCCGCCTCGAGCCTCGCGCGCACCAGCATGAGCGCCTCCCAGAAGCACTCCTCCATCACCGCGCCCCCGGATTCCCCGACGCACCGCTTCACCACGCCGCAGGACGGCAGATCGAACGCGGCGTCGCGCGTGAACGGCGCCATCGCCTCGTAGAAGCCGGCGGAGCACAGCTTGTGGCCCGCACCGTGCGACGCGCGTCCCTCGATGCCGTAGCGGAAGCCCTTGACGGTCCGGTAGACGATCGCGGTCGGCTGCGTGGTACGGAGCGCCGCCGCGTCGCGCTGCGCGACGAGCACCTGGCCGAGGTCCAGGCCGTCACCGGCGACGACGACGTTCCAGCCGTGGAGATGGAGAAGCTCCACCGGCGACCAGGCGACGTAGTCCCCCGGCCCATCGCCGTCGCCGCAGACGTGGTTCGAGTCGATCGAGGCCTGGTTCCAGTCGACGTGGAGCACCACATTCGAGAGGCCGGCGGTCGAGGCGGCGGCGAGCGCCTCCGCCACGCGGCCCGGCGTCAGCCCTGCCTCGCCCTCGAGGACGTGGATGCGCGGGGCGGCGTCTCCATGACGTCGAGCGCGCCGAGCGCGAGGCCCACCGACGCGCAGAGTCCCACGCCCGAGGCTCCCGTCGCGAGGCGGACGAAGGGCGTCGCGGGGGTGGGATGGCCGTCCAGCGCCTTCGCCGAGAAGCGGCTGGCGAGCGGCGCGCGTGCGGCCGGATTGCGGCGAAACCCAAGGAGGTCCTCCAGGCGAAGCTGGCGTGATTCGTCGACGGGCAGGAGACGGGGCGCGCCGATCCGGGCGATCTCGTTGCGGAGCGCCCATCGCATACAGGCCGAGCGCCTTGTGCCCGGCCGCGTAGGACAGAACGTCGGCATCCTCGCGGTCGGGGTCGGACATGTCGTAGGCCATCGTCTCGAAGCACAGCGCTCCCACGATCCGGCCCGACGAGATCGACCCGCCGGGGTGGCCGGACAGAGGAACGTAGTTGTAGAGCACGGCACACAGGGACCGATAGAGGAGATCGAGCTCCTCGAGATCCGCCGCCGCCTCGCGCTCGGCGGCGGACGGTCCTCTCCCGGCGTCGATCAAGACGCCGCGCCTCGGAGCGCGCACGTCGGCGGTCGCGGCTGGGGGCGCGCTCACGAGAATGCCTCCTCCCGCACGAACGCTTCGAACCCGGCGCGGTCCTCCACGGCGCGCGCGATGCGCGCGACGCCCTCCCGCAAGTCGTCGAGGCCGGTCGCGAAGGAGATGCGGAGATGGTGCCGTCCCTCCGATCCGACGCGCCCGAAGGACGGTCGATCCATCGTCGCCACCTGGTAGCGCGACAGCAGGAACCGCTGGAGCAACGTCGACGGGCTCGTCGCGCGCCGGACCGCATCTCCCAGGCTCTCCCAGGCGCCGATCGCCCCGAGGTGCTCGCACGCCCCCGCAACGTTGGGGAAGGCATAGAACGCGCCTCGCGGCATCTGGCAATGGAAGCCGGGAATGGCGTTCAGCGCGGGCACGAGCCAGTTGCGCCGCTTCTCGAAGGCGGCGACCATGCCCTCGATCGCCGCGGCGCTCTCGCGCGACTCGATCGCCTCACGCGCTCCCTCCTGGTTGTAGCCCGGAAGGCACGACACGTAGTTGATGTTCAGGTTCTTGAACACCTGGGCCTCGGCACTCGAGGGGAAGACGGCCCATCCGATCCGTCCGCCTGTCCACGAGTAGCTCTTCGAGACGCCGGACACGATGATGGTGCGCGACGCCATTCCGGGCAGGGTCGCGATGGAGCGGTGCTCCTCCCCGTCGTAGACGATGTGCTCGTAGACCTCGTCGGAGTACACCCGCGCTCCGTCCGCCGCGCGGCGCTTCAGCAGTTCCGCGATCTCTTCGAGCTGGTCCCGCGCGGCGACGCCTCCGGTGGGATTGCTGGGGAAGTTCAGGATGACGAGCTTCGTGCGCGCCGAGAGGAGCGGCTCGAGGTCCTGCGCGCCGAACGCGAAGCCCCGCTCCTCCGACAGGTGCAGAGGACGGGGCACGGCGCCCACGTAGCGCGTGAACGACTCGTAGATCGGGAACCCCGGCGACGGGTAGATCACCTCGTCCCCGGGATCGCAGTAGGTCTGCTGGCAGAACCCGATCGGGGGCTTCGCTCCCGCGAACACGACGACCCGCTCCGCGTCCACCGCGATGCCGCGCGTCTCCGATACCTGGCGGGCGATCGCGCGACGCAGCGACGGCAGACCCTGGGGATCGGTGTAGTGCGTGTTGTCGCGATCGAGCTGCCGCTTGATCTCTTCCCGGACGTGGGACGGCAGCGGGAAGTCCGGCTCCCCGAGATTGCACTTGATCACGCGGTGGCCGGCGTCCTCGAGCTTCCGGATCTGCGGGCCGAGCTTGAAGGCGTTCTCCGTGTCGATGAGACTGGCGCGCTGCGCGAACAGGGACATGGGACTCTCCTGGGTGTGTCTCTAGGGCGAGCTCGGCTCTTTCCCTCCGGGACCGGGGGACTGTGAAGCGACCCGGGGTGAGCTCAGGTACTCGAGCAGGTCGATCACCTCTGCCTGCTCGAGGGGCGGCCACGGGACTTTCGCGCCCTCCATGCGGTCCATCATGGCCCGCCCGTGATTCCAGAGCTCGCGGGCAAGGTCCATGGGCGAGACGGCTCCCGCGCGGAGCGCAGGGGCGCGGGCGGGACTGCCGTCCGAGGCCTCGTGACACAGGACACAGTGCTTGCGCTCGAAGACCAGCCGCCCCCTCTCCGCGTTGCCCGGGGGATCGAAGTAGCGCAGCGTGAAGAGATAGGCGGTGAGATCCGCCATCTCCTGCGGCGAGAGCATCGGGTAGGGGATCCCCCGCGCAGTCATCTCCTGGAGCATCTCCGGCGCGTGGTTCCACATCTCGCCGGCGAGCTGCGACACTGTCCGGACCTCCGGAGAGGGACGGGCGAGGTCGGGTCCGACCGCCTTTCCCGCGGCATCGGCGCGATGGCATCCCGCGCACCCCTTGCCTTCGAACACCTTGCGCCCCGCCCCGGGATCTCCAGGCGAGAGCGCGGCCGCCTCGAGCTCGGTGGCCGTGCTCCTCACGTAGGCAATGATGTCGACCATGTCGCGTCCCTCCAGGCGCGGCCACTTCCGATCAAGCTCCTTCGCCCGCTCCGCCATCTTGGGGGCGTGGTTCCACATCATCTGGGCCCACACCACCGGGTGGCCGAAGGCGGCCCAGCGCGCCAGGTCCGGACCGACGGTCCCGCCCCGTCCCGCGACGCTGTGGCACGAGAGGCACCCCTTGTCCTCGATGGCCTTCCGGCCGGCCGCGGCGTCGCCCGGCTCGTCCACGATCGCCACGTAATAGAGGAATGCGTACAGGGCCTCCATGTCCGCGAGCGAGAGCTCGTCCCCGGAACCGCGCGTGGGAGCAAGCAACGGGGTGTGACGCCAGATGGTCCGGCACAGCGACGCTCCCGTCGGCGCCGGAGCGAGGCTCAGATCGAGCCCCGTCCCCGAGCCCTCGCCCCACAGGGCGTGGCAAGACCCGCAATGCTCCTGATAGAGCCGCGCGCCCGTCCGCACGCCCTTGGGCATCGACGCGAGATCCTCGTCGCCGGCGTGTGCGACCACGATCGCGAGCGCCAGGACGGCCGCGCGCAGCGTGGATCTCATGAAGCCCATCCCCTGCATCCCTCACGCCATCGCCCCTCCCGGCGCCGGAGACGGAGGGGGGGGTCCCCAACCCCTGCCCGCCGCCGCCGGCGATGACAGGCTGGCAATGAAGCTCGCCACCGTGACAAACCAGGGCGCCGGTGCGCGCCGACTCGCGAGAGGTATCGCGCGAAGGCACGCGCGTTGCTCTGCGTTCGTTCCTGTGCCGATCGGGTCCGTTCCTGACGGCGCTCGCAAATGTCGGAGCCAACACCTCCATCAGAGCCGGGCGGCAGCGAATTCACGATCTCGCGATCGAACGCACTGGCTCCTCCACTCGTGCTCTTCGGCCTCGCGGTCCTCGGCATCATCGGTGCGATCGTGTGGTCGAAGCCGCCGGACGTCCACGAAGGCGCGCCGGCGAAGCGGGCCTACGGGCCCCACGACTTCCCCCAGGTGTTCGGCACGGACGAGGCGCTCCAAGGCCTTGCGCCCGCGACTCCCGGAGGAACCTCGGGGGCGCTCTTCCAGGTTCCGCCGCCACCATTCTCGGACGGGATCTACCCGTGCAGCGACTGTCACGACGGGACGATGAAGCTCGATGCGCGGCGCCGCAAGCTGGAGGCCGAGCACGACGACATCGAGCTGCACCACGACGAGGAGCACCGCTGGTGCCTCGACTGCCACGATCTGAAGGACCGGGACCAGCTTCGCCTCGCCAGCGGCGAGCTCGTGCCGTTCACCGAGTCCCACCGCCTCTGCGGTCAGTGCCACGGTCCGCAGTACCGCGACTGGAAGAACGGGATCCACGGGAAGCGCACCGGCTACTGGAACGGCACGAAGCGATACCTGCTCTGCGTCCATTGCCACAGCCCGCACGATCCGCACTTCAAACCGCTGGCGCCGCTTCCCCCGCCCGTGCGGCCTCAGTACCTCGGCGCCGCGAGTGACGGGAGCAAGGACCACCCCCATGGACGACCGAGCTGAGCCGACGTGCCAAGATGCGCAGCCCGATGCGCCGGAGAACGGCCGCCGGGGGTTCCTCGCCGCTCTCGGGGCGGCCGCCGTGGGCGTCATGGCCACCTGGCCCGACGACGTCCGGGAGGCGTGGTTTCGCAAGCACTTCCACGAGCTGACGGGGGACGAGATCGAGCGGCGCCTGGCCCGGATTCGCTCCGAGTGCCGCGCGAGCTTCGGCAAGGACGTCAAGGTGAGCGCGAAGGAGGCGCAGCCCGGCGTCCTCTTCGCGTACGCCCTCGATCTCTCGCGCTGCGTCGGATGCCGCCGTTGCGTCTACGCGTGCGTGCGGGAGAACAACCCTTCCCGGGATCCCCAGATCCAGTGGATCCGCGTCCTGGAGATGGACAAGGCGAAGGGCATCGACTTCGAGGCGGCCAACCCCTACTACGACGAGAAGCAGGTGCCCGATCCCGATCACTTCTACGTCCCGGTCGCGTGCCAGCAGTGCCGCGAGCCATCGTGCACGAAGGTCTGCCCGGTGAACGCCACGTGGCAGGAACCCGACGGCATCGTCGTGATCGACTACGACTGGTGCATCGGATGCCGGTGCTGCATGTCGGCCTGTCCCTACGGCGCCCGCCACTTCAACTGGGGCGAGCCTTCGGTCCCGGCCGAGGAGCTGAACCCCAACATGCACGTCCTCGGCAACCGCCCGCGTCCCCGTGGCGTCGTCGAGAAGTGTACGTTCTGCATCCAGCGCGTCCGCGACGGCCGCTACCCGGCCTGCGTCGAGATCTGCCCGGTAGGGGCGCGCAAGTTCGGAAACCTCCTCGATCCACAGAGCGAGGTGTCGCGCATCCTGCGTGAGAAGCGCGTATTCGTGCTCAAGGCCGAGCTCAAGACCGAACCGAAGTTCTACTACTTCTACGGACTGTGATGATGATGATGGCGCCGACGTCCCGCGACCAGCAAACCGGCGGGGGACAAGCCCCCGCCCTACAGACCGCAATGCCGATCGGGCCCCCGCCCCGCGACCAGCAAACCGGCGGGGGACAAGCCCCCGCCCTACAGACCGCAATGCCGATCGGCCCCGCCCCGCGACCAGCAAACCGGCGGGGGACAAGCCCCGCCCTACAGACCGCAATGCCGATCGGGCCCCCGCCCCGCGACCAGCAAACCGGCGGGGGACAAGCCCCCGCCCTACAGACCGCAATGCCGATCGGGCCCCCGCCCCGCGACCAGCAAACCGGCGGGGGACAAGCCCCCGCCCTACAGACCGCAATGCCGATCGGGCCCCCGCCCCGCGACCAGCAAACCGGCGGGGGACAAGCCCCCGCCCTACAGACCGCAATGCCGATCGGGCCCCCGCCCGCGACCAGCAAACCGGCGGGGGACAAGCCCCCGCCCTACAGACCGCAATGCCCATCCGGCCCCCGTCCCGCGACCAGCAAACCGCGCGGGGACAAGCCCCCGCCCTACAGACCGCAATGCCCATCCGGCCCCCGTCCCGCGACCAGCAAACCGGCGGGGGACAAGCCCCCGCCCTACAGACCGCAATGCCGATCGGCCCGCGTCCGCGATCCGCAAGCGGGCACGGACCCGCTCTTCCCGGAGCCCCGGGGATGACCGCGGAGCCCACGCGCCGGCCGACGCACCCGTTCGAGCTCCTCGCTCTGCTCACCCGTTCGGTGATGCGGGGCAACGCAGCCTACTGGGCATGGCTCGCGTTCCTGGGAGGCCTCATCGTGTGGGGCGGGCTCGCCTACAGGGACCAGCTCGCCTCCGGGCTCATCGTCACCAACATGCGCGACCAGGTGTCGTGGGCGTTCTACATCGGCAACTTCACGTTCCTCGTCGGCGTCGCCGCCGCTGCCGTCGTGCTCGTCATCCCCGCCTACGTCTACCACTGGAAGCCGATCAAGGAGATCGCCATCCTCGGCGAGATCCTGGCGATCAGCTCCATCGTGATGTGCCTCCTGTTCGTCACGGTGGACATGGGGAGGCCGGAGCGCTTCTGGCACCTCATCCCCGGCATCGGCCGGATGAACTTCCCGCGATCGCTGCTCGCGTGGGACGTTCTCGTTCTGAACCTCTACCTCGTACTCAACGTCGTCATCGTCACCCACCTGCTCTGGCGCGGCGTGCAGCGGCGGCCCTACGAGCAGCGCTTCGTCGTGCCGCTCGTGATGTTCTCGATCCCCGCCGCCGTAGGCATCCACACGGTGACGGCCTTCATCTACGCGGGGCTCCCGTCGCGGCCCTACTGGAACGCATCGATCCTCGCGCCGCGGTTCCTCTGCTCGGCGTTCTGCTCCGGCCCGGCGATCATGCTCATCCTGCTGCAGATCCTCCAGCGCACCACGCCCATCGCGATCCGCGACGAGGCGATCTGGAAGATCGCCGAGCTGATGGCCTACGCGATGTTCCTCAACCTCTTCCTGCTGGGGGCCGAGATCTTCAAGGACGTCTACTCGAGCACCGAGCACCTGATCCACCTCCAGTACCTCTTCGTCGGAGTCCACGGTCACCGCGCCCTGGTCCCCTATGCCTGGAGCTTCGTCCTGTGCGGCGTCACCGCCTTCTTGCTCTTCCTGATCCCCGCCACGCGCAAGAACGTCCTGACGCTGAACATCGGGTGCCTCCTCATCTACGCAAGCGTCTACATCGAGAAGGGCATGGGCCTCGTCATTCCGGCGTTCACCCCGGACGTCCTCGGAGAGATCTACGAGTACCGGCCGACCCTGCACGAGCTGCGCATCGGCGCCGCCATCTTCTCGGTCGGATTCCTGGTCTTCACGCTGCTCTGCAAGATGGCCATCCCGATCATGACGGGGAGCTTGGCGCCCGCCGCGCGGCAGAGCGCCGTTGCTTCCACCTCCGCGGCGGATCTGGCCGCATCCCGCGGCTGACGCGGACGAGCCGGTGACGCGTCGCTCACGCTAGCGGAGTCCGCCGCCGCCACCATCCTTGTGGCACTGGTAGCAGGCGGCGCTGTCGTACGAGTAGCCGTTCACTCCCCGGTGCTTCTCGTCCATCGTGGTCTTGTCGTGGGCGTGGCACGTGAGGCACGAGAAGACCGTGTAGTTGGACGGGTTCGTGTGGCAATCGCGGCAGAGATTGATCCCGTGGTGGGGGATCCGGAACCAGGTGTGATCGAAGGTGGCGCTCCAGTCGTTCGTCGTGTGGCAGGTCTGGCAAGTGGTCGGGAAACCCGCGGCCTGGTGGTTCGGATCGCTCGTGTTCTGGTAGTCGGTCTTGTGGCACGAGTAACAGTCGGTCGGGACGTTCTGGTAGTTGCCGTTCACGTGGCAGCTCGCGCACGGCGTCCGGACGTGGGCGCCCGTGAGCGGGAACGCCGTGTTGTCGTGGTTGAAGCTCGAGGGCACCCAGGCCGACGTGTTGTGGCAGAGCTCGCACGTCTGGGGGAAGCCCGCCTGGGAGTGGTTGGGCTGCGTCGTGCCGTTGTAGCTGTCCAGATGGCACGACACGCAGCTCGCGGGAAGTCCCTTGTAGACGCCGCTCGCATGGCAGCTCAAGCAGCTCAACCCCACGTGCGCGCCGGTCAGCGGGAACGCCGTCCGGTCGTGATCGAACTTGGCGCCGTCCCAGGAGCTCGTGGTGTGGCACGTCTCGCAGGTGGTCGGGAATCCTGCCTGCGAGTGACTGGGATCGGTCGTCCCCTGATAGTCCTTCAGGTGGCACGACACACAGGTCGTGTCGTGGAGGTTGTAGTTGCCGTTGACGTGGCACGCCTGGCACGGCAGGCGCGCGTGCGCTCCCGTCAGCGCGAAGCCTGTCTGCGCGTGGTTGAACGTGCCGCTGCCCCATGACGACGTGTCGTGGCACGTCTGGCAGGTGGTGGGGAACCCCGCCTGCCCGTGGTTGGGCTGGGTCGTCCTCTGGTAGTCCTTCAGGTGGCACGACACGCAGGTCGTGTCGTGCAGGTTGTAGTTGCCGTTCACGTGACAGCTCTCGCACGGCGTCGTCGCGTGCGCGCCTGTCAGCGGGAATCCCGTACTCGCGTGGTCGAACGTCCCGCCTCCCCAGGACGAGGTGTTGTGGCAGCCCTCGCACGTCGTGGAGTAGCCCGCCTGCGCGTGGTTGGGCCGGGTCGTCCCCTGGTAGTCCTTCAGGTGGCACGCCACGCAGGCCGTGTCGTGCAGGTTGTAGTTGCCGTCGACATGGCAGCTCTCGCACGGCGTCCGCGCGTGGGCACCCGTGAGCGGGAAGCCGCTCTTCGCGTGGTCGAAGGTCGCGTTGCTCCACGAGCTCGTGTTGTGGCACGCCTCGCACGTCCTCGGGAAGCCCGCCTTGGCATGGTTCGGGTTGGTGGTCCGATCGTAGTCCTTCTGGTGACACGACGCGCACGCGGCGTCGTGCAGGTCGTAGTTGCCGTTCACGTGGCAGCTCTCGCACGGCGTGACGGCGTGCGCGCCCGTGAGCGGGAATCCCGTCTGGGAGTGGTCGAAGGTGGCGTGCGACCAGGAGCTCGTGTCGTGGCACGTCTGGCACGCCTGGGAGTAGCCGGCCCTGGCATGGTTCGGGCTCGTCGTCCCCATGTAGTCCTTCAGGTGGCAGGACACGCACGAGGTGTCGGCGAGGTTGTAGTTACCGTTCACGTGGCAGCTCTCGCACGGTGCCGAGGCGTGGGCCCCCGTCAGCGGGAACCCGGTGGTGGCGTGATCGAAGCGCGCCGGGCGCCACGCAATGTCGCTGTGGCAGGTCTGGCACGTCTGCGGGAACCCGAGCGCCATGTGGTTGGGGTTGGTCGCCGCTCGGTAGTCGCCCAGATGGCATCCCGCGCAGTCCGTGGGGGTCCCCTTGAACTGGCCGCCCACGTGACAGGAGCGACAGTCGAGCAACCTGTGTGCGCCGGTGAGGCCGAACCCCGTGCTCCGGAAGTGGTCGAACCGCGCTCCGAACCAGGTGTTCATGCCGTGGCATTGCTCGCAGGCGGCCGGGAACCCGGCGTCGGCGTGGCTCGGCGTCGCCTTCCTGTAGTCCTCGAGGTGGCATGCGACGCACTGTGTGGGCAATCCCTGGAACTGGCCCGTCGCCGCCGTCTTGTGGCACGCGATGCACTCAAGGGCGGCGTGCGCTCCCAGGAGCGGGAATCGGTTCTGGTGCTCCCGCATCTCGTGAAGGGAGACCTGCCAGCCCCGCACGTTGTGACACTGCTCGCACGACGCTCCGAACTGGCGCTTGTGGATGTCGGCGTGACAGTCGGCACACTTGCTCCCCACGTCCTTGAAGACCGGCTTGGCATGGCACCGCACGCACGGGACGTCCCGGTGCATCCCACGCAGCGGGTAGCGCGTCTGCCCGTGATCGAAGTCCGGAGCGCTGCGGATCGGCTTCCAGCCGCTCTGCGTGTGGCAGCTCTGGCAGGGCACGTTGAGCTTCCCGTGCGGGCTCTGCGTCGCGGATCCTGTCGCATCGGGCGAGGAGGCGCCTCGGCCTGCGGGCAGGAGCAGCGAGACGCCCGCGGCGACGACGGCGTAGGCGATCTTCGACCTCCGGCTCATGGTGCTCCCGCCACCGCCGGTCGGCCGCATCCCCCGGCGCCAGCCCACGTGTTCGCCGGTCGCGGGATCATGCGCCCTCCTTCGGCTCGCCTGCCTTGCCATGGCAAGCCTCGCAGGCGCTCGGCGTGGGCCGGTAGAAGACCACCGCCTTGCCGTCGATCGGCCGCGTCACGGCGTGGCATCCGCGGCAAGGGACGTTCCTGTGAGCTCCTTCGAGCGAGAACGCGGTTCTCCGGTCGTGGTCGAACGTCGAGGGGACCCACTTCGCCGGCGCATGGCAATCGGCACAGTCGGTGCGGCCCTCGCGCTCGAACTGCCGCCCGTGCGGATCCTCATGGCATCCCGCGCACTCCACCGGCACCGCGCCGAAGTCGACGTGGCGCATCGTCGTCTCGAGGTTCGGAGGTCGGTGGCAGTCGATGCAGGGTGTTCCTCGATGCGTACCCTCGAGCGCGAAGCGGGTCGTGGCATGGTCGAACCTCGACAGGTCCTTCCACGACTTCGTCCCATGGCAGGCCTCGCAGCCCCGTCTCGCGTCGCCAGCCTCCATGCGCGCGCGGAACCGTCCCTCGTGCGGGTCGGCATGGCAGCTCGTACAGTAGAGGCTCGGGAAGCGATAGGGAGCGACCGTTCCCGCAGGACCGGGCCGGTGGCAGTCTCCGCAGGGCACGGCAAGATGCCCGTCCACGAGCCGGAAGCGGCTCTTGTCGTGCATCGCGAGCGTGAACGTCGACGGGCGGAAGCCGTCGATCACGTGGCACCGCTCGCACTCGTTGCCGTAAGGAGCCACGGCAAACTGCCCGGCGTGCGCGTCGCGATGGCAATCGTCGCAGCGAGCGAACGAGAGCTTGAAGGTGGTCCTGCCCTCGCGGACGTGGCAGGCGCGGCACGAAACGCCCGCGTGGCGGCCAGCAAGGGCATAGGGCGCCCTGGCATGGTCGCCGACGGTGAACGTCGACGGGACGAACCCGTCGACCGTGTGGCACCCGGAGCACTCCACCCCGCCCTGGCGAGCGGCGAGCTCGCCCCGGTGCGGATCCTCCGTGTGGCACCTCGTACAACGGTCGAAGGCGACCGACGCCTTGAAGTCGCCCCCTGCGTGGCACCCCGCGCACGGAACGGACGCGTGCTTGCCCCGCAGCGGGTAGCGTGTTCTGCCGTGGTCGAATCGCTGCTTCACCGCCGCGGCCGGTACGACCTTCCACCCCGCCGTCGTGTGGCACGACTCGCAGCCCCCCGCGAACGTTCCCCCGTGCGGGTCCTGGTGGCAGGCCTTGCACGTGTCGAACCCAAGCCCCGTGTACCGCGCCTTGCCGCCGTCCTTCGCCCCGTGGCACCCCACGCAGGCGACGCCAGAGTGACGCCCCTCCAGAGGGTAGCGGGTCCGTCCGTGATCGAAGGCCTTCAAGTCGACCTGCCCCCACCCGTCGCTCCCGTGGCACGCGACGCAGGTCCCGCCGAGCCGACCGTCGTGTGGATCGACGTGGCAGCTCCGGCAATCGGCGTCGAGGCCCAGGAACGTGCGATCGAGGTCCTTCACGCGGATCCTGCTCCTCTCCGACGGCGCGACGTGGGCCCCCGCATGGCACCGCTCGCATGGGAGTCCTCGGTGCTTGCCCACGAGCGGGTAACCCGTCCTTGCGTGGTCGAGGGCACGTGGGTCCCAGTTCACGATCCGGAACTCCCGCCCGTTGTGCTCCGAGTGACATCCCACGCACTCGCGCGCGGACGGCTCGTCACGGACGTACGCCGCGTGGAGACCGGCTCCTCGCGACAGCCGCGAAGCGATCTCCGTGTGACATTCGAGGCACGAGAGGGACTTCGAGCCCTTCCCCATGACATGACACTCCTGACAGTGCGTCGGCCCTTCGAGGTCGCGGTGCGCCACGGAAAGCGCGCCGGGCGAGATCTGGCCGAACGCCTGGGTCGTTCCCGCCACCAGCGCCACGAGCACCCATCGGCCCAGTGATGCCGGGCGAAACCGACCTGTGCAATCCGCGGGAGGACGTCTCAATCTCGACTCCTCTGCTCGTGCTTCCGGGCCGCGCTCGCGGTGGCCGCCCCCGCGCGGTGCAGTCGCCGGAGAGTGTGCCCGCGGGGAGCGCCTGTTCATGTCGTCCCGGGCGGGCGGTCATTCGTGCCTCGAAAACAGAATGCACGAACCCTGCCGCGGGCGCCACTGTCCGCCATGACAGTCCTGGTACAGGCAGCCCACCTGTCCTTCCGGCCGGTCCGGCCCAGCCGCACGATTGACCCTGGGCCGCGGTTCGGCTACGTTCTTCCCGTGTCCAAGCGACGCGCGGAGACTGACGGCGCCTGTGTCGTCGCGATCCACCCGATGGTGGCCGCCGAGCTCGCGCGGCTCCTCGGAAAGAGCCATCGCCCGGTCGCGGCGGCGCGCATGTCCCTCGGCGCCGACACCGAGGCCTTCTGCGCCACACTGCCCCGATGCCGGGTCTACGCCATCGACGCCTGCGTGTCGCTCCATCACGACCTGGCGCTGGTCCGCGCGATCCGCGAGCGCATGCCCTCGGCCTCGGTGCTCGTCCTCAGCGAGACGTTCGGCGCTGCGAACGCGATCCCGTTCCTCCGGCTCGGCGTGAAGGGACTGCTCTCCTACCGAGACGCTCCCAGGCGGTTTCGCGAAGCGGTGGACCAGGTCGCCCGCGGGAAGCTCTGGGCGTCGCGAGAGGTGGTCTCCGTCTTCGTCGACTCCCTCGTGACGCCCGCGCGCCATCCCGTCTCGTCGTACCTCGGCGAGCTGAGCCGGCGGGAGCAGGAGGTGCTGCGCGCGCTGCTCGACAACCTCTCCAACAAGGAGATCGGATCCCGGCTCCACATCTCCGAGCGCACGGCGAAGTTCCACGTGGGAAACCTCCTGCGCAAGGTCGGAGTGAAGCGCCGCAGCGATCTCATCGCGCGCTGGTGGCAGGGAGAGAGCAAGGCATCCTGAGGCCACCGTTCGAGCTCTTCTCCGAGCCTGTCTTCGAGGTCAGCTCCGCGCCTGTACCAGATCTGGCGCGTCGTACAGTAGCGCGCCGCCCATCTGCCGGCCATCCTTTCGCCGCATGGCGCACCAGCCGCATTCCCGCGCGCGACGGCGGGCCGCGATCTCCGGCGCGGTCCTTCTCCGCGCCGCGATGGCCGCCATCGCCCAGGAGCCGGATCCGGGCGCCGCGGCGCCCGACGTTCGCACGACGTTCCGTGTGAAGTACGTCGCGCAGGGCGTGCTGTACCTCGACGGGGGCAGCAGCGCCGGCCTCTCGATCGGGATGACCCTGTTCATCCGGGACGGAGGCCCTCCCGACCTCCCGGGCGCCACCGTCGACCCATCCGATCCGCGGATCGTCGCGCGGCTCACGATCTCCGGCGTCGCCGAGGTCTCGGCGGTCGCCGACGTGCCATCGACGTCGCGTGCCCTCGCCGTCGGCGACGTCGCGATACTGTCGACGCTCGACGCGCGCGCGCTCGTGGAGCAGCGGACCCTGAGCCCGAGCCGGCGCTACCCGGCCGTCGTCACCTTCACCGAGGGAGATCCCCTCGACGAGGAGGTGCGCGACGAGGTGCCCTGCCCGCCACTGCCGTCCGTCAACCGCTTCCGCATGCGCCTGGGGCTGGACGTCGGTTCGACGTCGGAGCACGGCGATGCCGGATCGAGCGCTTCCACGTTCGGCATCGTGATGCGTCCGGACCTCACCCGCATCGGCGGCAGCTACTGGAACCTCTCGGGGTACTTCCGCGGCCGGGAGGGATCGGGCTCGTCGACGGGCTCGCAGACGCTGCAGGACATCGTCAACCGGACCTACCACATCGGATTGACCTACGACAACCCGAATGCTCGGTGGGTCGCCGGCATCGGGCGCATCTACCTCCCCTGGGCGCCCAGCCTCGACACCATCGACGGCGGCTACGGCGGCCGCCGTTTCGGCCGGGGCGGCACGGTCGGCGTGTTCGCCGGCACGACTCCGGATCCGACGTCCTGGAGCTATGCTCCCGACCGGCGCATCGCCGGAGGGTTCGTCAACCTCGAGGGCGGTAGCTACGAAGGGTTCCGCTACACGACCACGTCGGGGCTCGGCGTCAGCACACTCGGATGGACCGTCGATCGCCCGTTCGTCTTCTTCGAGAACGGTCTCTTCTTCAAGAGCGTGCTCTCGATCTACGACTCACTGCAGATCGACGGGGCGCGCGGCCAGGACCCTTCCGCCGGTGCCGGTCTCTCCCGCCACTTCCTGACGGTCCGCCTCCAGCCGGTGCCGAGGCTCGAGCTCTCGCTCCAGCACAACTACTTCCGCGACCTTCCAGCGTTCGATCCCAAGCTCGTGGGCACCGGGTTGCTCGACCGCTACCTCTTCCAGGGGATCAACCTGGGAGCCCGCGTCGAGGCCGTGCGCGGCGTCTGGATCTACGGCGCGGTGGGCCAGAGCGATCGCACGGGTGACGCCCGCACGTCGTGGAACCAGACCTACGGCGTCACGTGGGCCCGCGTCCCGTGGCTCGGCGCTCGCGCGGACGCCCACTGGGCGAGGTTCAACAGCTCGCTCGGCGACGGCTCCTACGCCTCGCTCTCGCTCTCGCGTAGCATGACCGAGGCGCTCCGCGTCGAGGTCCTCGCCGGCGTCCAGTCCTTCAGCTCGCCGCTCGCCACGGCGGATCGCGCGGCCTTCGTCACCGCGAACCTGGACGTGGTCCTCGGCACCCACTACTTCCTCCAGGGAGGCTACACGATGAGCCGCGGACAGTTCAGCTACGACCAGTGGATGGCATCGGTCGGGTACATCTTCGACACGAGGCGGTCGAGCCGATGAGGCCCGCGGCCCGCATCGCCATTGGCATTGTTGCGTGTCTCGACCCCGCGCGATCGCCCTTGGCGCTCGGCGGGACGCCGGACGCGGTCGACCTTGGCGTCGTGCTGGACCGCACCGGCAAGCAGGTGGCCGGATTCCTGGACCAGCTCTCCGACGTCCAGTGTGTCGAGGAGGTGCGCCAGGAGAAGCTCGGCCCGGACCAGAGCGTCAAGGAAGAGCTGGCCTCCAGGTACCACTACCTCGTCCTCCTCGGCGATTCGGGAGGCGATCTCACCGTCGACGAATCGCGCCACCCGGTGGCCGAGGCGGCAACCCACGCGGACACGCCATCGATGCTGGTCAGCAACGGCTTCGCGATGCTGTTCCTCATCTTCCACCCGGCCTATGCGTCGTCCTTCCAGTTCTCCGCGACGGGCCGGGAGGTCGTCGGCGGCCGCTCCCTCGAGAAGATCGCGTTCCACCATCTGCGAGGGACGCGATCTCCCGCGGCCCTCACGCTCCGCGGGCGGGAGTATCCGCTCGACCTCTCGGGGACGGCGTGGATCGACGTCCGCACGGGCGTGATCGCACGCATCCTTGCCTCGGTCGAGGACAGCATGACCGACGTGGGCCTCGACGTGCTCCGCGCGGACGAGCAGTTCGCACCGGTGTTTCCGGACGTCGCCGAGCGGCACTGGTTCCCCTCTGTCGCCAGCATCGAGGTCGCGACGCCGAGGCAGCACTGGCGAAACACACATCGATTCACGGACTACCGGCGCTTCTCGGTCTCCACGGACGAGCGGATCTCGGCGAGTGCCGAGCCGGAACCCACACGGTGAGCACCGCGACGCTCCCCCGCCCGATCGCGGCGCCGCGTCTTGCCGATCCCGAACGCGGCCATCGCCGGCGGCTCGCCGCATCCTATTCGGTGGCCATCGCGTCGCTCCTCGGCCTCGCGGCCTTTGGAGCCCGCTACTACATGCTGCCCTTCGCGGAGCGCCCCTTCTCCGAGAGGCACGCCCTCCTGCGCCCCACCGGTACGCTCGGACTGCGGCTCGGGTTCGCGGCCCTCGCCATGCTTCTCGGCATCTTCCTCTACCCGCTCCGGAAGCGCTGGAGCTGGCTCTCCCGGAGGGGAAGCTCCCGGCGCTGGCTCGACTACCACGTGCTCCTCGGCCTCTTCACGCCTGTCGTGGTTGCATTTCACGCGTCCTTCAAGTCGCGCGGCTTCGCGGGAATGGCGTTCTGGATCATGGTCGCGGTTGCGCTGAGCGGCGTGATCGGGCGCTATCTCTACGCCCAGATCCCGCGCCGCCTGGCGCGGGCGGAGCTCTCCCTCAAGGAGATCCAGGAGACACTGGCGCGCGCATCCGCCGCGCTCGCCGACGAGCGGCTCGTCCCGGAGGAGCATCTCGGCCTGCTCCTGTGTCTTCCAAGCCCCGCGCGCGTGGAGGAGATGTCCACCCTCGCGGCGCTGGGGACGATGGTGGCCGTCGACGTGCGGCAGGCGGTCGGCGTCGCGCGCCTTCGGCGGCGCGCCGTGCCGTTCCCGGAGCGCGTGCGCGCTCTCGGCGGGTTTCTCTCCACCTCGCGAGCCGATCTCGAGCACGCCATCGCCACCGCGAGGCGCGAGGCATCCACCGCCAAGAAGGTGATCTTCCTCGGCCGCGCCCAGCAGGTCTTCCGCCTGTGGCACGTCGTCCACCGGCCCTTCAGCTACACGCTCGCCATCCTGGTCGCGATCCATGTGGGCGTCGTCATCACGATGGGCTACTTCTGACGTGGACACCGCCGTCGCGTTCGCCCTCGCGAGCCTCCTGACCGCCGTCTTCGTCCTTCGCTACCAGAAGGCGGCCGCCGCGCGGGAGCACCGAGCGCGCCGCGCGTCGGAGCGCGGGAAGGCGTCATCCGAGGGCCCGCGCCGCCAGCACCCCTCACATCGACACGTCCCGCTGCATCGGCTGCGGGGGATGCACGAGCGTCTGTCCCGAGGGCGAAGTGCTCGCGCTCCTCGGCGGCAAGGCGCGGATCGGGAGGCCATCGCTGCATCGGCCACGGCCTGTGCGCCGACGCCTGCCCCCGTCGGTGCCATCGAGATGACGATGGCAAGCCCGGGTATGCCGCGGACCTCCCGTTCCTCACGAGGGAAAACGAGACGAACCTGCCGAACCAGTTCATCGCCGGCGAGCTCGGAGGCCTCGCCCTCATCAAGAATGCCGTCAACCAGGGCCGCGACTGCATCGACATCATCGCCGCCCGCCGCACCGCCCCGCGCGCCGAGGCCGGTCCCCTCGACGTCGTGATCGTGGGAGCCGGGCCGGCGGGGATCAGCGCCACGCTGCGCGCGATCGAGCGGGGCCTCCGCTACGTCACGCTGGAGCGCGACGAGATCGGCGGTACGGTGTCGAAGTACCCACGACAGAAGCTCGTGATGACCTCACCCGTGGAGCTCCCCCTCTACGGCCGCTTCCGGAAGACCGAGCTCTCGAAGGAGGAGCTCCTGGCCATCTGGCGGCGCCTCCTGGCGCGCGAGGACGTGAGCATACGCACGGGCGAGCCCGTCCAGTCCATCGAGGGCAGGGACGGGCTCTTCGAGGTCGTCACCGAGAGGAGCGCCTACCGTGCGCGCGCCGTTGTCCTCGCTCTCGGACGCGCAGGTACGCCGCGCAAGCTCGGCATCCCGGGTGAGGAGCTTCCCAAGGTCATGTACCGTCTGATCGAGGCGGATCACTACACGGGAAAGCGCCTTCTCGTGGTGGGCGGAGGCGACAGCGCGGTCGAGGCGGCGATGGGGCTCGCATCGCAGCCCGGCAACGACGTCACACTGTCCTACCGCCAGGACCGTTTCTCACGCATCAAGGAGCGCAACGCCCACCGTCTCGAGGCGTGCCGGAGAGCCGGGAAGCTCCGCGTCCTGCTCCGCTCGCATCCCGTGTGCTTCACGCCGGACGCGGCGATCCTCGAGGTCGACGGGGCCCGGCAGGAGCTGCCGAACGACTTCGCCTGGATCTTCGCCGGCGGCGTTCCTCCCAACGGGTTCCTGAAGGCGATCGGCGTCGCCTTCGGCGCCCGGGACCTGACGGTAGAAGCCGGCCGCGAGGCGCGGGAAGCCGCGGGTGCGCGCGCCGCCGCGCGTCAGGCCGTGACGCGCGCCTCCGAGGATCCGAGCGCCGCCGCCACCTCGTCGTCCCGCACGGGCCTGAAGTCTTCGTAGAAGTGCCCGACGGAGTGAAACCCCTCCGGGGCGTGGAGGCACACCACGTCGTCGGCGACCGACGCAAGGAGCCAGTAGGCTTCGACCGAAGCCACCGGGAGCGCCGCAACGACCCTCTTCGCTCCCCGCGCGTGGAGCGAGTGCACCGCCGCAAGCATGGTGTGGCCCGTGGCTGCGCCGTCGTCCACCACGATGCACGTACGTCCACGGACGTCGACGGCGGCGTGGCTCGGGGTCAATAGCGCCCGCATCCGGGCGATCCTCGAGAACTGCCGGGCGGCCTCGGCATCGACGTAGGCGGTGGAGACGCCGGCCGCGCCCGGCCCCAGCCGGACCTCGCCGTCCTCCCCGATCGCGCCGATGGCGACCTCCTTCGACGACGGGTGTCCGATCTTCCTGACGAGCACGACGTCGAGATCAGCGCCGAGAGCGTCCGCGATGTGGCGGGCCATCGGCACGCCTCCCCCCGGGATGCCGAGGACGAGCGGCCCCTGCCCTCGATGCGCCGCAAGCTCCTGCACGAGAAGGTTGGCGGCATGGCTTCGGTTGTGGAACATCATGGTGGTCTTCCTCGGTAGCGCCTCTATCGCCTCTGGGGCGCGGGTGTCGCGGGTGCCTTCGGCACGGGCCTTCGCGGTGGGACCTGCGGCAGCCTCGGCGGCTGGTAAGGGGCGGGCCTCGGCGAGACGAGCGGTGCCGGCTTCGGAGGAGCGGCCCGTGGGGACGCCACTCTCTGCTGCGGCTCCTGGCGAGGCGCCACGCAGGACGGCGGAGCGGCACGCCGCTCCGCCGGTTGCACGACGATCGCGCGCTTTCCTCATCCGGTCGCCCGCGCCGTGGCGACGGGCGTATCGACGACGTTCCGGCCCGTCGCCTTGGCGACGAGCGCCGCGGCGGGTGGCCTCGACGACAGCTGCGGCAGGGCGCCGCCCAGCGCCGCGTCCGGGTAGATGGCGTCGATCGTCGCGACCGTACCGGCTTGGACGCGTCCGGACGTATGGATGCGATTCGGGAAGAGGACGCGAACGCCGCCCGTCCGGTCGAGGGCGAGAATCATGACGTTGGACTCCCTCGAGACCGAGAATGCCAGGCCGAACGCCTGCCCCTCGGCAACCACGAGATCGCTTCCAGGGATCCGCGTCCAGAGATGGATGCGGTCCGCCACGCCATTCGCCGTTGCCGGCGATGGGAGGAGCAGGACGGTCAGGACCAGGAATCTAGGTACGCTCATGACTCCTCCTCTCTTCGCGCACTCCTCTCCACAGCAATGCGAGTGCCAGTGGCGGCGGCGGCGTCCCGCGGACCACGCCGCGCGCTACCGACCGTTCTGCCCGGCGGTCTCGCCCAGTGCGCGCCCCACGTCCCGGCAGCGCACGGCTCGCGTCCTCGTCTCGCCCCGCTCGACGAGCGCGAGCTCGTCGAGCGCTTCCTTCGCGATGTCGTGCAGCGAGATCAGGCCGGCAAGCGCTCCCCGATCGTCGACGACCGGGACCCTGTGGACACGGTGGAGCGTCATCGCATCGAGAGCGGCATCGACCGTGGCGCCCACTCCAACGGCGACGACAGGTTGGCTCATGGCTTCACGGACGAGCACGTCGGCCGGGGCCTTGGCCTTGCGTCCCAGGCAGAGGCAGGCGTCGCGATCGGTGAGCATCCCGACCGGCCTGCCCTGCTCCACCACGACGACACACCCGCAGCGCATCGCGTCCATCATCGATAGCGCCGCGCTCAACGGGTCCGAAGGCGCGCACGTTTTCACTTCTCGCCGCATCACCCTTGAGATCGCCCTCACCGCCCCACCTCCTCCTGTCCCCGGGCCATGAGCACTCCGCAATGGGCGTGCCTCACCACTCGCTCCGCCACGCTCCCGAGGACCGCGTGCCTGAGGCCCGTACGACCCGTCGTGCCCATCACGATGAGCTGGTAGTCGCCATCCCTGGCCACTCGCAGGATGACCGGCGCCGGATCTCCCTCCTCGAGCCGCGCCGGGATCGGTGGGCCATCGGGCTTCTCGAGGGTCATGAAGAAGGCGAGCTCGCGCTCCGCCTCACCCCGGGCGAGCTCCGTGATCGGACGGTTGGCCAGCCCCGGGACGCTGACCAGAGCGCCCGGCGACGCCGACGCCGGTGGTTGCCAGACGTGGATCGCGTCGATCGAGGCGTCGAGCTTCTCGCCGAGGAGCGCGGCGAGCTCCAGCGCCGCGCGCGCCCCGGACGAGAAGTCGATCGGAACCAGGATGCGCTTGATGCTTCTCATGGATCGCCTCCGGGTCCGATCGAGTGCGATTGACGTGCCGCGTCGCCCTTCTCAAGCACCACGGGCGTGGCACGTCACGGGCCCGCCGAGACGCGCCTGGTCCGGCCGCGCCGTGGCCCGCGGCGGTAGCGCGGATCGCAGACGCACGACGTCCCGAACGTGCTCGGGCGTCAGCATTCCAATCACCGTTGGACCGCGCAGCACCAGGATCGTGCCGCCCCGGAATGCCCTGGCCGCCACGCGGCGTAGCGGGTCCTCCTCGGCGGCCGTCTCGACGATGCCGCTCATCACACAAGCGACCCCGTCCGCTGTCGCTCCGCGCGCGACGGCCCCGACGAGATCCGCGCGCGTGAGGAGGCCGACGACCGTCCCACCCTCGACCACCGGAAAGTCGGGCTGCGCAGTCAGGGAGGCCACCGCGACGGCTTCCGCGACGCTGGACGCCGTCGGCAGCGTGTGCACTTCGGTGAGCATCGCGTCCCGCACGCGCACGCCGCGCAGCGCCTCGCGCACCTCTGCCAGGGCCGCCTCGGCGCCCGCCCCGGCCCACACGAAGATCGCGATCACCACGAGGACGGGGCTTCCGATGACGCCGGCGACGCCGAGGAGGACCGAAAGCCCCCGCGCCACCCTCGCGGCAATCCGTGTGGCGGCCAAGTGGCCGAACCTCCAAGCGAGAACCGCGCGGAGCACGCGGCCACCGTCCAGCGGGAACGCCGGGACGAGGTTGAACACGCCGATCACGAGGTTCGTCGTCCCGAGCCTTCGCGCCAGGGCGGTTCCCCAGAGCTCCGGAGCAGCGACCGACCCCGTGGCCCAAATCCACGCGAGCAGCAGCCCGGCGACGGCGAAGTTGACTGCCGGACCCGCCACTGCCACCAGGAGCTCCTCCACGGGGCGCCTGGGCATCCGCTCGAGGCGCGCGACACCACCGATCGGCAGGAGCGTGATGTCGACGGTCGAGATCCCGAAGCGCCGCGCCGCCAGGGCGTGCCCGAGCTCGTGCAGCACGAGACACCCGAACACCGCGGCCAGCAGCACGACGTCCCGCAGCGCGCCCTCGGCTCCGCGCCCCGAGGACGCGGCGAGGAGGATCACCCAGCAAGCCAGGAGACCGATCGTGGCGTGAACGTAGACGGGAATTCCCGCGATGGCTCCGGCCCGGAAGGACCACCCGGATCCAGCGAATCCGCCCCCGAGATCCAATGTTGCCGGGTTCCGTGTCCCCGTCATGGCTGCACCGCAAGAGGATCCAGCATCGCTCGTGCCACCCGACAGGGACTCGCGCGACGGAGCGATCGCAACGTTCGAACCGCGGTGTGCAATTGCGGAACAATGGCGACCGTTCCGCGGCTGACAGAATGGCGAGTGTTTCGACAGTAAGGCACGTCATGGCCGCACTGACAGTGCGCCGCGTCCCGTGAGGGGTCAGCTCGGATGTGCCGCCGCCGCCCACTTGCCCGGAACGCGGTGCCCGCACTCCGGACAGCATCCGCCGACGAGGTCCATCCGCCGTACTCGCATCCCGTCTCGCGCGACGACCACGCGTGAACAGTCCGGGCACGAGGTCGCCGAGCCTTCCGGATCCCACGCATTGCCTGTGTAGACGAACCGTAGTCCCATCTCCATGGCGAGCTTCCGCGCGCTGCGGAGCGTCTGCAGCGACGTTGGCGGGACGTCGGTGAGCCGGTAGGCGGGATGGAACGCCGTGAAGTGGAGCGGCACGCCGGGCCCGAGCTCGCGGAGGATCCAGTCGCACATGAGGGCGATCTCGCTAGAGTCGTCGTTCCAGCCGGGGATGACCAGGTTGGTGATCTCGACCCAGACGCGCGTCTCTCGCACGAGGTAGCGCAGCGTGTCGAGCACGGGCTCGATGTGGCCGAGACAGAGCTTCGAGTAGAAGCGTTCGCTGAAGGCCTTCAGATCGACGTTGGCGGCGGCCACGTCGCGGAAGAACGCGCCGCGGGCCTCCGCCGAGACGTAGCCCGCCGTCACGGCCACGCAGTCGATCCCGCACGGGCGGGCGAGCGCCGCAACGTCCATCGCATACTCGGCCCAGATCACGGGGTCGTTGTAGGTGAACGCGATGGCGGGGCAGTCCGCGTGGCGCGCCAGGTTCACGACCTCGGCGGGCGCCAGCGCGGCGGTGCGGAACGACTCGGCCCGCGCCCTGGAGATGTCCCAGTTCTGGCAGAACTTGCACCCGAGGTTGCAGCCGACCGTTCCAAACGAGAGGATCCGGCTCCCGGGCAGGAAGTGATAGAGCGGCTTCTTCTCCATGGGGTCGACGGACATCCCCACCAGGTGCCCGTATCCCATGCTCCGGAGCTCGCCCCTGTGGTTCTGCCGCACGAAGCAGAAGCCCGCCTGCCCTTCACCCGGCCGGCACAGGCGCGGGCAGAGCGTGCAGAGCACTCGCCCCGCCTCGTCCTTCTCCCAGAAGCGCGCGCCATGTCCGATCGGTCCGGTCGTCGTCTCGTGCACCAGCGGTCGTTCCCCGCGTTCTCGAGCGTGCAACTGTCGCGCCTCACCTCCCGGGACGTCGATCGCCTTGGCTCGGCAGGACCGGAGGCGTACGACGGCGCCTGGCCCAGGCATTGCTCCGGATCGGAGATCCGGCGGGGAGCAGAAAGGCACGTGAAGCGACACGCCTACCGTGTGCTCTCCGGCCGCCAGGAGCGAGCCATGAGCAACACCATCCCGACGAGGAGCACGGGCAAGGCGGCGTCGTCCCGTACCGCACCGCGGCCCGCAAGTCGGCGGACCGCACGAAGGTGCGAGCCGTCCTTGCCGAAGAGGACCCGGAAGGCGGCCATCCGCGCGACCGTGCGCGTCGCCACGAGGGCCGACCGGAGCCCCACCGTCGTTCGGAAGGCGGGACCCTACGCCGACCCGACGCTGTGCGTGGGCTGCGGCGCCGTCTACACGAAGAAGACCTGGAGGCGCGGACGGGCGGATGCCTCGCGGCTCGCGCACGCAGCGCCCGCACTGTGCCCTGCGTGCCGGCAGCTCGAAACGAAGCTGGCTCTCGGCAGAGTCGTGCTACGCGGCCCGCTGCCCCCGGGCAACGAGCTCGAGATCCTGCGACGCATCGCGAACGTCGCATCCCGCGCGGCCTTCACTCAGCCCGAGCACCGCATCGTCGAGGTCCGCCGGGACGAGGGCGGGGTCGAGGTGGCGACGACGTCGCAGAAGCTCGCGCACCGCATCGCACGGGAGCTCGAGAAGGCCTTCGCCGGCCGCGCGACGTACTCCTGGTCGGACAGTGACGGTGGCCTGGTCGCCACCTGGGAACGAGAGGGGCCTGCGCTGCGTCGCTGACCACCGATCCCGCGAAAGCCGATCGATCCGGCCGTTCTCGTTCGCTCCAGAAGGTCGTGATGCGACGGGGAGCGGAGTGCGAGGCCCCTTCAGACGTCTGTGGCCTCGCGCACCACCAGGACCGGACGTTCGGTCAGGCGCAGCAGCTCCTGTGCCACCGATCCCAGAACGGCGCGCTCCACTCCGGAACGGCCGTGGGATGCGACGCAGACGAGATCCGCGCCAATGCGCTCCGCCACCTGGCAGATGGCGCGTGCGGGATCGTCGCCGCGCTCGACATGGAAGAACGTCCGCGCGCCAGCCGCCCGGCTCCGTGGAACGCGTTCCTTCATCTCCTTGGCGATCTTCTCGCTGTCCCGGCGGTCCGCCGCGGAAACGGCGGTGCACACATGGACCTCGCCCTCGGCCCCCGCCACCGTGCAGGCATGACGCACGGCGAGGTCTCCGAGTGTCGACAGATCGGTCGCTGCGAGGACCGCGCGGTAGCGGGGCAGACGCTCCTCGACGTGGGATGCGTCCGACTGCGGAGGAACGCAGGCCACCGACATGGACGCAAGCTGCAGGGCCGCCTGCGACACGGAGCCATACCAGAGCTTGGCGAGACCGTGGCGCTGGTGCGTGCCGACCACGAGGAGGTCGGCCCGCTCCTCCGCGGCGAGATCGACGAGCTCCCGCCCGGTCGTCTCGTAGCTCGCGCGGGTCACGATCCGGAAGGACTCCCCCATCTCCCGTAGCCGCGCGGAGAGATCGCGTGCGATCACGGCGCGCACTCTCTCGTCGTCGCCATGGCCCCGGAGGCCCAGGCGATCGGCCTCGAGGGACGGGTGGAAGACGTGCGCGACCGTGGGCTCGAGCGGGCCGACGCGCTCCAGCTCGCGCAGGAAGTGGACCGCCGCGTCGAACGTCGCGGAACGCTCGCCGCCGACGATCACCCTGAGGGGACGCTGCTCGCGCGCCCATCCCACCATTCGCATCGCGTCGCGCACGACGATGACCGGGACCGGACAGTCCTGGACGGTTCGCTCGGCGACGCTTCCGACCGACCACCGCGGGGCGGCACGACGCCCCAGGGCGCCCAGCATGACGAACCGCGCCCGCCGCGCTCGCGCCGCCTCCAGGATGGCCTCGTCGGGAGCGCCGATCAGCAGGTCCTCCTCCACCTCCGCGCCGAGGGCGCGCAAGCCATCCGCCTCGTTTCGCAGGCAGTCCGCGGCGCGGCCCAGTACGGGCTCCTCGACGACTGTCCCGGGCCTCATCGGATCCACGACGTGGACGAGGACGATGCGCTCGCCGAGCCTCGCGGCGATCGCGGCCGCGCAGTGGCCGGTCTTCATGGCCTCGTTCGAGAAGTCCGTACCGAAGATGATGGACATGGCATCCTCCTCTCAGGGTCTCGGAGCCCCCGGGCGCCCCCGGAGCCGTGGCTCGCTCTCTCGATCCAGCAAGCGAGGTGCCACGAGAAGCGGGAAGCGGGACGAGTGGTTGCCGCGGCGTCCAGTGGCACCCACCTTGCTCCTCGGAGAGAGCATGGGAGCTGCGCCGACCCCGGACAAGAGCGCGCCGCGGCAATCTCACCTCGTGCGGGCCCCACGGCCATGACGTCAGGAAAGCCGCCTCACCCCGGCTCGGCGAACGGGCTCGATGGAACGCGCCTGGCGCCTCGTCCGTCTCGCGATGCGGCCTACGAGACGATCCTGCTGCCCCTCGATGGCTCGGAGCTCTCCGAGAGGGCGATCCCGCACGCGGCCGCGCTCGCCAGGACGTTCGGTGCCCGCCTCCTCGTCCTGCGCGTAGTGGCACCGCTCGCAGGTCCCGGCGACCTCGCGTTCGCATCCAGCCCGATCTACCAGAGCGCGCTCGAGAACGAGGAGCGGGACGCCCTCACCTACGCGAAGGACCGGGCGGCGGAGATCTCGCTCGGAGGCGTTCGCGCCGAGGGGATCTGCCACCTCGGCGAGCCCGCCGCGGCGGTGATCGCCTGTGCCGCCGAGGCGAGCGCCGGTCTCATCGTCATCGCGACCCACGGTCGGACGGGAGCCGCCAGGTGGCTCTTCGGAAGTGTCGCGGCTCGCGTCCTCCAGGGGGCCACCGTCCCGGTGCTCGTCCTGCGGCCAGACCTCGCGCCCTGACAGCCAGCAGGGCGCCGCCCGGCGACCGGCGCCCGGCGAGAACGAGGCCCGTCAGTGTCTGATCTCCCGCGCCACCACCTCCTGCTCGGCGGCAAGCCAGTGGTCCACTGCACGTCCGTCCGGCCGCCCCGCCGCCTCCCATAGCTCGTAGGCGCGGCGGCGAATGAGCCACGCGAGCCCGTCCACCGGAGCGGGGAGCCGCTTCAGCTCATCTCGCAGCAAGGTCGGCTCGATCACCTTCACGGGCTTCTTGACCCTTCGTTCCTGTTGCATGGTCACCCCACAGTGTGTCGATCGTTTTCCCTGACTCGCCGAAGAGGCGACGAGCTCCGTGATCCCGCGGACTGCCCACGAGCGCATTGACGCGTTGTCACGATCTTCGCCAGGTTGACGGCGTGGGGCCCGGTGCGCCCTCCACACTGCCCGGGCCCCGCGAGGCCGCGGCGCTACTGTGCCTTGATCTCGATCTTCCTGTGCTGCTCCTTCGCCTTCGGCGACTTGGGCAGCAGCACGTTGAGCACGCCGTTCTTGAACGTCGCCGTTGCCTTCTCCGCCTCGACTTCGACCGGAAGAGGAAGCGTGCGCTCGAAGGCGCCATAGGTCCGCTCCATCCGGTACCAGTTCTTCTTCTTCTCCTCCTTTTCCTCCTTCTTCTCCCCCCGCAGGAGCATCGCGTGATCGTTCACCGTCAGCTGGATGTCCTTCTCGGTCATGCCAGGGAGCTCCGCCGTCACCTTGAACGACTCCTCGTCCTCGGCCACGTCCATGCTCGGAACCCAGCCGGAGCGCGAGAAGGCCGGCATCACCGCCGGAGCGCCACCCTGGAAGAAGTCCTCGAAGAGCGCGTTCATCGACTTCTGGAGGGTCGAGAATGCATCGCCTTCCTTCCGGAACCACGGGACCATCGAAGCCATCGTCGTGTCTCCTTTCGGTGCGGGCGATAGAGCACGTCCACACGGATGCGACAGCAACCGCGATGCCACCGTGCCGCCGTGACACTGGAACGGTGCTTGCTCATGACACTCATCCGGGAGGTGAGCCATGTACGAAGCGATTCTTCTCCCACTGGACGGGTCCGAGCTGTCGGAGCGCGCGATTCCCCACGCCGCGGCGGTGGCCCGCAGGTTCGATTCCCGGCTCGTCGTCCTCAGGGTCGTCGTGCCGATCATCGGACCGGGCGACCTCGCCTACGGACCGAACCCCTACACCTACCAGAGCCTCCTCGAGGCCGAGACGCGGGCCGCTCAGGAGTACGTCGCTCGCAAGGCGGAGGAGCTTCGCGCCCAGGGACTGCGCGCCGAGGGCGTCTGCCGCACCGGCGAGCCGGCCACGTCGATCGTGGACTTTGCCGCCGAGTCCGACGCCAAGCTCGTCGTGATCGCGACCCACGGGCGATCGGGCGTCGCTCGCTGGGTCTTCGGCAGTGTCGCAACGCGCGTGCTCCAGGGGGCACAGGTCCCGGTGCTCCTGATCCGCGCCGCACTCCCTCAGGCCTGAGCTGGCGCACGGCCGGCGCGTCAGCAGATCCTGGGGAGGAGCTCTCCGGCGGGAAGCGGCACGAGGCGCCAGACGCCGAGCGCCGACGCCGCCGATACCACTCCTGGCTCCTCCGAGGCGACCTCGCCGACGACCGCCGCGGTGCTGCCACTGGGAAGGCACCGGAGAGCGGCCACCACCGCGTCGGCATCCTCCGGCGGAACGACGGCGACGATCCGCCCTTCGCTCGCGATGAAGAGCGGATCGAGCCCCAGGATCTCGCACGCGCCGCGCACCTCGGGACGGACCGGGATGTCCGCCTCTTGGATCCTGACCCCCACGCGCGAGGCGCCTGCGAGCTCGTGCAGCGTCGCGGCAAGCCCTCCGCGCGTCGGATCGCGCATGCACCGCACCCCTGGAGACGCGGCGAGCACCGCCTTCACAAGGTCCAGGACCGGCGCGCAGTCGCTCGCGAGCTCCGTCTCGAGCTCGAGCCCTTCGCGCGCGGCCATCACCGCGATGCCGTGGTCGCCGAGGGTGCCGGACACGACGATACGGTCGCCTGGACGGGCCGCGTGGATCGACAGCGACCGCCCTGCCGGGACGATTCCGATCCCGGTCGTCACGATGAAGATCTCGTCGCCGCGCTTCCGATCCAGCACCTTCGTGTCGCCGGCCACGAACGGGGTGCCCACCGAGGCGCAGGTGTCGCTCATCGACCGCACGATGCGCTCGAGGTCGCCGAGCGGGAATCCTTCCTCGAGCAGGAATGCTCCCGCAAGACACATGGGTGCCGCACCGCTGACCGCGAGATCGTTGATCGTCCCGCACACCGCGAGGCGGCCGATGTCACCGCCCGGGAAGAAGGCGGGCCTCACCACGTAGCCATCCGTCGTCACGGCGAGGCGCGCTCCGCCGGAGATCTCCACGGGGAGCGTCGCGGCGTCCTCGAGCGAGGAGAGCGTCTCGTTGCCCAGGTGGGGCAGGAAGAGCCGTGCCAGGAGCTCCTGCGATAGCCGGCCGCCGCTCCCGTGGCCGAGGACGACGCGCTCGTAGGCTCCGGACGGTACGGGGCAAGAGAGGTCGGTCGTCATCCCGTCACGTCGTCTTCTCCACGCATCACGTGGACGAGGTCCCACAGCACGTGGATGAGGACCGCGTGCGTCTCCTGGATCCTGTGGATGCCGTAGCTCCCGACGACGAAGATGTGGTCACAGAGCTCGACGAGCCTCCCCCCATCCTTGCCCGTGAGCCCCACGCGGAGGAGCCCGAGGGATCGCGCGATCTCGAGCGCGCGGACGACGTTGCTGGATGCGCCGCTCGTGGAGATGGCGACGAGCGCATCGCCCGGACGCGCCAGGAGCCGCACCTCCTCTCCGAGCGCGAGCGAGGCGTCTCGATCGTTGGCGACCGCGCTCAGGAACGGCGCGGACTGGCCCAGGGCGATCGCGGGAAGGGCGGGGCGCTTGGCGATGACGGGATGCAGGTGCTCGAGCGCGAGGTGCTGCGCATCGCACGAGCTTCCGCCGTTGCCCGCCACGAGCAGCCGCCCGCCCCGATCGAAGACCTCGCGGAGCGCGCCGGCGCACGCGACGATGGCCGCGCCGTTCTCCTCGAAGAAGCGCGCCGTCGTCTCCGCGCTCTCGCGCGACTTCCGGAGGACCGACGCCACGAGCGCGTCGTTCACCGGGAGCTCCCGCGGAAGGCGTGGTAGGCCGCGCACGCGCCCTCGCTCGAGACCATCGTCGCGCCCAGCGGAGTCTCGGGAGTACACGCACCGCCGAACGCCGGGCACTCCGGAGGCTTCTTGAGCCCGCGCAGGATCTGCCCGCTGATGCAGAGCGGCGACTCATGCGCCTCGCCGGGCGCCACGTCGAAGCGGGCGCTCGCGTCGTGCTCCCGCAGCTCGTAGCGCAGCCGCAGCCCGCTCTTCTGGAGGAGCCCCATGCCGCGCCACGGACGATCGCAGGCCTCGTAGACCTCGTCCACCACCGACCGCGCCGCCGGGTTCCCCGTGGGCGCGACGACCCGCGCGTAGGCGTTCTCGACGCGCGCCGAACCCTCCTCGAGGAGCTCCACCAGCCGGAGGATGCCCTGGAGGAGATCGACCGGCTCGAACCCCGCGATCACGATCGGGACGCCGAAGCGCCGCGCGATGGCCTCGTAGGCCTTCGCTCCGGTCACCGTGCACACGTGGCCGGGGCCGAGGAAGCCCTGGATGCGGCACCCTGGCGCCTGGAGGATCGCGGCCAGCGCGGGCGGCACAAGCACGTGCGCCGCCAGTATCGAGAAGTTGCGGATGCCGGACCGGTGCGCCGCGAGCACCGCCATCGCGGTCGCGGGGGCCGTCGTCTCGAAGCCGATCGCGAAGAACACCACCTCACGCTCGGGGCTCCGGCGCGCGATCGCGACGGCGTCGAGCGGCGAGTAGACGACGCGGACGTCGGCGCCCTCGGCCTTGGCCCGCAACAGATCGCCGCGGGATCCCGGAACGCGAAGCATGTCGCCGAAGGAGCAGAACGTCACGCCCGGTCTCGCGGCGATCGCGAGCGCCGCGTCGATCGTCTCGATGGGCGTCACGCACACAGGGCAGCCCGGCCCGTGGATCAGCTCGATGTCCCGGGGCAAGAGCCGGTCGATCCCGTGCTTGACGATGGCATGGGTCTGCCCGCCGCACACCTCCATCAGCGTCCACGGTCTCGTCGCGGCGCGGGCAATGCGCTCGGCGAGGGATCGGGCCGCCCCCGGATCGCGATACTCGTCGACGTGCTTCACGTGACCGGCCCGCGGAGCTCGGATGCCGCGGCTCCCGCATCGAGGAGCGCGATCGTGCGGAGCGCCTCCGCCTCGTCCAGCCTGGCGATCGCGAACCCGACGTGGATCAGCAGGTAGTCTCCCGGCCTGGCCTCGGGCACGAGGTCGAGGCACACGCGCCGCGACACTCCGCCGAGCTCGACCCGGCCGACGCGCAGGCCCGCGTCCTCGCCCACGTCGCGCAGCAGACACGGAACCGCGAGACACATCTCCTACCGCGCTCCGCCCGCCGCGGCGACGGCGAGCTGTCCCAGCGCGAGCCCGCCGTCTCCGGGAGGCACGAGCCTGTGGCGGAACACACGGAACCCCCCGAGAGACAGTGTCGCGCTCGCGCCTTCCAGCAGGAGGCGGTTGCCGAAGACGCCGCCCGATAGCGCCACCGCATCGATGCCGGTGGTTTCGCGCAGCCGGGCACACACGGCCCCGACGATCGCCGCGATCGTGTTGTGAAAGCGGCGCGCCGCCCGCGCGGCGCCGGCGCGCGGGAGGTCCGCGACGAGGGAGCGGACGAGCGGCCCGACGTCCGCAACGATCGGATCGCCGGCCGCGAGCTCGAAGTCGTAGACGGCATCGTCGGTCACCGAGGCCCCGAGCCCCTCGAGCTCGATCGCGGCCTGCGCCTCGTAGGCCACCCGCGCGCGCACTCCCGCGAGGGCGGCGACGGCATCGAACAGCCGGCCCGCACTGGACGTCCCGGGTGCGTTGACACGGCGCTCGATCATCCGCGCGACGATCCTGCGCGCATCGGGATCGACGCACGGGATCGGCGCGTCGGGGAGGCCAGCCGCGACGAGGTGAGAGAGCGCCATGCGCCATGGCTCGCGCACCGCCGCGTCCCCGCCCGGCATGGCGACCGTGCCGAGGTGTGCCGCCCGGCGCACCGAAGCGAGCCCTCCGACCAGGAATTCGCCGCCCCACACCGTGCCGTCGGGGCCGTAGCCGGTTCCGTCGAAGGCGACGCCGATGCAGGGCTCGTCGAGACCGTTCTCCGCCATGCAGCTCGCCACGTGAGCATGGTGGTGCTGGACCGCGATCGCTCGCCCGCCCTCGAGCTCGGCACGCGAGCGCGCCCAAGCCGCACAGGGATCGTCGGGATGGAGATCGTGAGCAAGCACGCGGGGATGGAGCCCCGAGAGCCGCTCGTGCGCCGCGACCGCGTCCCCGAAGGCCGCGAGCGCCAGGGGACCGTCGATCGTCCCGACGTGGGGACCGGGAAGCGCGCGCCGCCCCTCGCCGAGGGCGAAGGCCGAACGCAGCGCACCGCCCGCGGCGAGGACCGGCTCGGCGCACACCACCGGGAGCGGCAGGCCGGCGGGACAGCTCCCTCGGGATCGGCGCAGGAGAGTCGGCCCCATGGCGACCCGTGCAACCGAGTCGTCGCAGCGAGCCGCGATGGCGCGATCGTGAAGGAGGAAGAGACCGGCGATGCGGCCCAGACGGTCGAGCGCATCCAGGTCGTCGCAGGCGATCGGCTCGTCGGATCGGTTCCCGCTCGTCATCACCAGCGGCCGCGCCGCGCGCGCGAGCAGCAGGTGGTGAACGGGCGTGTAGGGGAGCATGACGCCGAGGGAGGGAGCCCCGTTCGCGACGCCGCACGCCACGGGCGCTCCCGGCCGCGGATCGAGGAGCACGATGGGGCGCGCCGGAGAAGAGAGGAGATCGCGCTCATCCGCCGAGAGCGCGCACAGTCCCTCCGCCTCGGACATGTCGCGCACCATCACCGCGAAGGGTTTCGCAGCACGCGCCTTCCCTAGACGCAATGCCTTCAGCGCGCTCTCGGAGGAGGCGTCGCACGCGAGATGGAAGCCGCCGAGCCCCTTGACGGCGACCACGGCGCCTTCGCGCAGCATCGACACGGCCGCGGCGATGGGGTCACCGCCGATGCGACGCCCGGCGGCGTCCGCGGCGAACAGCGTCGGTCCGCAGGCGCCGCACGCGATCGTCTGGGCATGGAACCGCCGGTCGCGCGGATCCTCGTACTCGTCGCGGCACGCGCCGCACATCTCGAACGGGGCCATCGTGGTGCGCGCGCGATCGAAGGGGGCGCCGCGCGCGATGGTGAACCGCGGCCCGCAGCCGGCGCACGAGATGAAAGCGTACCCGTGCCGGCGGTCCTCCGGATCCTCGAGCTCGCGAAGGCAGGCGTCGCAGGTCGCGGCGTCCGGAGCGATCGAGACGCCGCGGTCGCCCCCGTCCTCGCTCGCCGCGATGCGAAACGACCGATCCTCCGAATCGGCCGGCGCGTCGGAGACCACGATCGACTCGACGCGGGCGAGCGGCGGCCTCTCCAACCGGAGGCGGGCGACGAAGTCATCGACGGCGACGCTGGCCCCCTGCACCTCGACGAGGAGTCCCCGCGCACCGTTCTTGACGAAGCCCGAGACTCCCATCTCGCGAGCGAGCCCGTGGACGAACGGCCGGAAGCCGACGCCCTGGACGATCCCCTCGAGCACGAGACGGCGCCGCTGCATGCGGCCACGCAATCTACACGACTTCCGACCGCCGCGTTCGCGTCCGCGCCTGCCTCCCTCGAACGGATGGAACACGCCCCACCGCTGTCAGACGACCTCGTGCATGCTCCGTGGGAACGAAGGAGGAGAGCAACTGGCGTGTCTTCCCGCGCGGTGGGGGCGGGAAGCGCGCGCGGACAGCCTGTCACGACTGGCGACAGCGTGGCGACGCTACGCGAGAGTGATGCTCTCGATCGAGAGACCCGTCGGACCCGAAAGCTCCACGTCTCCCGACCCGCAGGCCGGGCAGAGGTGGAGGTGGTGCTCGGGCGCGAACGACGCTCCGCAACCGCGGCAGTGCGCGGGAACGTGCCGCAGCTCGAGCGCGAGCGCCGCGCCCTCGGCCGCGGTGCCCCGCGCATGGGCCCGGAAATGGAAGTCGAGGCTCTCCGGCGAGAGCGCCTCGTCCTCGGCGATCAGCCCGTCACGCGGGCCACGCGCTCGCCAGCGGCGCGATCGAGGACGAGCTCGACGATGCGCCTCGCGATCGATGCTTCATGCACGCTGGTTCTCTCCGAGAGCAAGCGCGATCGCCAGCTCGCAGGCGGGCGCGACGGCCGCGGCGACGGGAGGAGAGAGGGCGCGATCGAGCCCGCCAACCAGGGCGATCGCGATCCCCACGACGCGGACCTCGGTGGCGCCGCCATGGAGCGCGCGCGCGAGGTCGATGGCCTGGGCGACCGTGATCCCGTGGGAGGACACGGGGCGGCGCGCCCTCGAGAGCTCGTCCGCCGAGAGCGTCCGGACCTCGCCTTCCGGCTTCCCGAGGAACGCATCCACGATCACCACGCGCGTGTGCTCCTCGAAGAGGGGCAGGAGATCGGACGGCTCTGCCGCCTCGACGACCGAGAGACCGCCGATGCCCCGACGCGCCGCCTCCCGCGCGACGGCAAGGCCGACGCCATCGTCTCCGGCCATCTCCTGTCCCACGCCCACGACGCAGGCGCCCATCTCACTCCTCCCGCTCGATGCGGAGGTCGAGGAAGTGGGTCGCGCACGAGATGCACGGGTCGTAGTTCCTCACGGCCTGCTCCGCGAGGCGCGTCGCGGCGTCGTGGGGACGCTCGACGATGAGCGGCGCGAGCGCGCGGAGGTCGTCCTCGATGCACCCCTGGTTCTGGGACGTCGGCGGGACGATCTTCGCCTCCACGATGTCCCCGCGCTCGTCGAGGACGTAGCGGTGGTAGAGGATCCCGCGCGGCGCCTCGGTGCAGCCCATGCCGGTCCCCGCCCGCGGCGGCGCGTCGACGGAGGCCGCTCCGCCGTGCTCGAGGCCCTCGATGATCCGGCGGGCCTCGCCGAAGGCGTGAGCGAGCTCGACGAGCCGGGCGAGGATGCTCTTGAAGGGGTTCTGCGTGGGAAGCCCCGCCTCGCGTGCCGCGGCGCCCACCTCCGGAGCAAGGCGATCGACGTTCAGGCCGACGCGCGCGAGCGGCCCGCAGAGGTAAGAGCCGCGCCCCGCGATGGTCGAGTGAAGCGCGGTCGAACGCTCGACGTGCTCCTCGCGGAAGACGCGCTCGTAGTCGTGTACGTCCACGTCGAGCCCCTTGCTCGACACGATGCGCCCCTCGCAGAACGGGTACTCGTCGGGGTGTCGCAGCGCCACGAGCTCGTAGTCCCGCTCGAATGCGGGGAACGGAAGCCCCGACGCCCACCGAAGGGAAGCGAGCGCGGCCTCGTATCCCCACGCGAGCTCCGGGAGCAGCGCGGCGAAGCGCGCGGGCTCGGGGACGCGGTAGAAGCCGCCGATGCGGACGTTGACCGGGTGGATCTCGCGGCCGCCGAGGAGCGCCACGATGGCGTTGCCCGCCTTCTTCATGCGCAGGCCGCTCTTGACCAGCTCCGGGTGGACCTTCGCCATCGCGATCGCGTCCTCGAAGCCGAGGAAGTCGGGGGCATGGAGCATGAAGACGTGAAGCGCGTGGCTCTCGATCCACTCGCCGCAGTAGAGGAGCCGGCGCAGCGCCCGCAGGGACCCTTCCACCTTCACGCCGAGCGCATCCTCCACGGCGTGGCAGGCGCTCATCTGGTAGGCCACCGGGCAGATGCCGCAGATCCGCGCGGTCACGTCCGGCGCGTCGCCGCAGGCCCTGCCCCGGAGCAGCGCCTCGAAGAAGCGCGGCGGCTCGAAGATCCGGAGCTCGACCCCGGTGCAGGTCTTGCCCGCGAAGCGCATCACGAGGCCGCCCTCGCCTTCGACGCGCGCGAGGTAGTCGACCTTGATCGTCCTACCCGCCATGACGCTCCGACTCCTTGCGGAACGGAGGCGCCGCGGCGTTGAACGTCGCGAAGACGCGTCCAACGTCCTTGCCGGGCATTCCCGCGGCGGCGAGCGCGCTCCCGAGCGAGGCGGCGTTCGGGCTCTCGCAGGGACCGAAGCAGCCGTAGCAGCCGCGCGCGTAGGCGGGGCAGATGGCGCCGCACCCGGCGTGGGTCACGGGACCGAGGCACGCGGTCCCGTGGGCCACCATCACGCAGACGTTCCCGCGCAGCTTGCAGGAGAGGCACACGGGCTCCGCCGACACCGCGGGCAAGCGATCCTGAAGGAAGGCGCTGAGCACCTCGAGGAGCTGCCGCTTGTCGATGGGACAACCGCGGAGCTCGAAGTCGACGGGGACGTGGGCCGAGACCGGCGTCGAGGTCGCGAGCGTCTCGATGTAGGCCGGCGTCGCGTAGACCGCCTCGACGAAGCCGCGCACGTCCCGGAAGTTCCGCAGAGCCTGGATCCCGCCGGCCGTCGCGCACGCGCCGATGCAGACGAGCTTCTTCGACATCGCGCGGATCTTGCGGATCCGCTCCGCGTCGTGCGGCGTCGTGATCGAGCCCTCGACGAGCGTGATGTCGTAGGGACCTCGCCCGATCGCTCGCGATGCCTCGGCGAAGTTGCGGATGTCGACGAGATCGCCGAGCCCAAGCAGCTCGTCCTCGCAGTCCAAGAGCGTGAGCTGGCAGCCGTCGCACGACGCGAGCTTGAAGACCGCGAGCCGGGGACGGCGCTTCACGTCAGAGCTCCCTCACCGAGAGCGCCGTCGCGATGCGGTCGTAACGGAAGACCGGACCGTCCTTGCACACGAAGGCCGGGCCGAGCTGGCAGTGGCCGCAGAATCCGACCGCGCACTTCATGTTCCGTTCGAGGGAGACGTGGATGCGATCGTGCCGCATGCCGCGCTTCTCGAGCTCGCGCGCCGCGAACCGCATCATCACCTCCGGCCCGCAGAGCAGAGCCGTGGCGCGGGCGGCGTCGACGGCGATCGTCGGGATGAGCGCCGTGATCACACCCGCGTGCCCCGTCCAGTCGCCGCCGGCGCGATCGACGGTCACGAACACCCCGAGATCGGAGCGCTTGCGCCAGCGCGCCAGATCCCGCGCGTAGAGGACGTCGGCGGGCGTGCGCGCTCCGTAGACGATCGCGACGCGCGCGTAGTCTTTCCGGTGAGCGAGGGCGTGGAGGATCGCGGGCCGTAGCGGCGCGAGCCCGAGGCCTCCGGCGATGACCAGGAGATCGCCGCCCCGCGCGGCGTCCATCGGCCAGGGGTTGCCGAAGGGCCCGCGCACGCCGAGGACGTCGCCCCGGCGGAGCCTCGCCATGCGGCGCGTCACGGAGCCGACGGCCCGCACCGTGTGGGACAGCGGCCGATGGGGATCCCCGCTGATCGAGATCGCCACTTCGCCGACGCCGAAGAGGTAGAGCATGTTGAACTGCCCGGGGGCGAAGGAGATCGGACGGTCGAAGGTGAGGGTGAACGTGTCCGCCGTCTCGGAGCGGCGGCTCGCGATCTCCATCGGCCGGGGCACGAGCGCCTGCGACGGCGTCAACGGGCCTCCCCGGAAGCGTAGACGTCGAGCTGCTGGAGGCGCACGCGCTCGAGCCGCTGGTGCACCTGGTAGAGCAGGCGCTTGGAGACCGCGAACCCGAGGTCGTGGTCGGCCTCCATCTTCGCCCGCAGGCACGCCCCGTCGAACGCGAAGGCGCGCACGGTCTCCATCGCGCGCCCGTCGATGTGCCAGCGGTAGGGCGGGAAGAGCCACGACCAGCCGAGGACGTCGCCGGGCCCCACGGTCTCGACTCTCTCGGGACCGCGACCCGGCACGTGGATCTCGAGCGCGACGCGCCCCTCGCGCACGAGGAACATGACGTCGGCTTCCTTGCCCTCCTCCAGGACCAGCGCCCCCGCGTCGAAGCGGACGTTCCGCGCGCAGCCCGTCATGAAGCGCACGTGCTCCGTCGACAGGTCCCTGAGGAAGGCGTGCGCCGCGAGGAGCTTCTCGAGCGACTCCATGTCACACCTCCGCCTTCGGCGAGGAGGCGCGGATCGCCGCGGCCTCCTCGGTGATGTCGATCCCGACCGGGCACCACGTGATGCACCGGCCGCACCCGACGCACCCGGAGCTCCCGAACTGGTCGTGCCACGTTCCGAGCTTGTGCGTGAGCCACTGGCGGTAACGCGATCGCGTCGAGGCGCGCACGCTGCCTCCGTGGACGTGGCTGAAGTCGAGGGTGAAGCACGAGTCCCATCGCCGCGAGCGCGTCGCCACGCTTCCCTCGAGGTCGGTCACGTCCTCGACCGTCGTGCAGAAGCAGGTGGGACAGACGAGGGTGCAGTTGGCGCACGCAAGGCAGCGGTTCGCGACCTCGTCCCATCGCGGGCTCTCGAGCGCGCCCGCGAGGATCCCGGCAAGCCCCTCGGTCTCGAGCCGGCGTCCCATCGACGCGGCGGTGCGATCCGAGACGTCCGCGGCCGCGGCAACCGTGGCGCCGTCGGCGTCGTCGCAACCGAGCGAGCGCGCGATCGCCTCGCCGGCGTTGCTACCGATCTCCAAGAGGAACCGGTGAGGCGGACCGAGGATCTCGGTCAGCGCGAGATCGAACGGATGACCGGCGCGACCCGCGTTGGGACCGGTGCCCATCGACGCGCAGAAGCAGGTGCCGCCCGCCTCGGCGCAGTTCACCGCGACGACGAGGACGTCGCGGCGCCGCATCGCGTAGTGGGGATCGCCGTAGGGCCCCTCCAGGAGGACCTTGTCCTGGACCGCGATCGCGGCGAGCTCGCACGAGCGTGCACCGAGGAGCGCGGTCGCCCGGGGAGCCTCGGGCAACGTCGGGCTCACGGTGAAGCCGTCGCCGCCGCGGCGCGCCTCGAACAGCACCTGCACCGGGACGTGGAACAGCTTCTTCCAGGAGTGAGGCCCGACGGTGAAGCCAAACACCGCTTCGTCGCCGCGGCGCTTCAGGCGGTAGCGGCCGGGAGACTGCTCCTCGGTCCAGCCGATGGGCAGATCGCTGGACCGCCGCACGTCGTCGTAGACGATCGCCCCGTCCCGCACCGTGGGTCCGACGATCCGGTATCCCTGGCCGGAGAGCGCGACGAGCAGATCGTCGAGTCGATCGCGGGGCAGGACCAGGGGCGCCACCGCGCGATCGTAGCCGTCATGGGTCCGGAAGCGCTCTATTTCTCCATCGGCTCGCCGGACACCGCAACGACGCGGGCGGCGTTGACGATCACCAGAGGGAACGGCCCGCCCCGCTCGCGCTCGCCCCGGACGAAGATGTGGCAATCGCGCAGGAGGATGAACCCAGGGTGGTGGATGAGGAAGTCGGTCGGGTTCACGTGACGCAGGGATGCGAGGACGCCGCTCACCACTCCCGCATGGAGGATGCAGGAGACCCGGTGGCCGACGGTGTCCGCCACGGTCGTGCGGAGCTGGAGCTCGTCCTCGTCGCCCATCGGCAGGATGACGATCGCTGCGTTACGCCGGAGCGCCATCGCCGCGCACGGTTTTTCGAGTCCGGGAACGACCACGCCGGCGAGCCGGAGGAACGGACCCGAATGGTCGAGATGATCGATGAGGCCGTGGAGCTGGGGAAGCCTGAACGAGCCCTTGATCCAGCCGGCCGACGTGTAGATCCGCGCGTCGATGTCGCGATGCGGTGCTTCGTAGGTCATGTGTGCCTCCCACCGAAATGGCGCCGCAATCCGCATGCCGGGGCCGGCCGCCGGCGCGCCGTGCGCCGTCACGACGTGCTCGATCTGCTCGAACGCCTGGACGCGGCCGCGGGCTTCGGGGACGCGTGCGGGTCGTGGCACGACGTGCACGCGGCCTCCGCTACGGCGCGGTCCTCGTGCGCGGCTCCCATCCGCGGATCGGCCGGATCGTGGCAGGTGGCGCAGAGCTCGGCCTCCGGCTTCCTGAGCAGCCTCTCGTACGCGGACGAGTGGCCGGCGTGGCAGACGAAGCACTTTCCCTCCCGCACCGGTGCATGGACCGTTCCGGCCTTCCCGATGCGCGTGGAGAGCTCGTGGTGGCAGGTCAGGCAGAGCAGGCGGGGGTTCGCCACCAGCATCGCCCTCTCGCGCGAGCCGTGCGGATCGTGGCAAGACTCGCGGTATCCATCGCGCACGGGAGGATGGACCGACGTCGCGCCCGCGAGCTTCTTCGGCACGTCCTCGTGGCACTCGGCGCACAGACGGCTGGTCTCGCCCGCGAGGAGGAAGGGCTCGCGTCCTGCGTGCGCCACGTGGCAGGACAGGCAATCGCCCGAGTCGAACGGGTCGTGCAGCTTCCCTCCCTCGCGCCGCGCGCGCATGTCCTCGTGGCATCCGAAGCAGAGCTCCGTCTCCGCTCTCGCGAGGAGCTTCGGTTCGGATCCGCCATGCGCAGCGTGGCAGCTCGAGCACTGCCCGTTCCCGAACGGCGGGTGCAGGAAGGGCATCCGTAGCTCGGCGCCCTGAGGCTCGTGACACCCGGTGCAGAGCTCCCTCTCGGGCATGACGAGCTGCCCCTTCACGTCGGACGCGTGAGGGGCGTGGCAGTCGGTGCACGATCCCTTGACGAGCGCCTCGTGGACGACGGGCGTCTTGCCGCCGGCCGCCTTCTCGTCGTGGCAGTCGAGGCAGAGCGCGTCGATGCTGGCGGCCGCGAGGCCGAGCTTGCCGCCTTCGACCGTGTGGCATTCGGCGCACTCCTGCTTCCGGAGGTGATTGAACGGCCGCAGCATCGCCTTGTCGAGCGAGGAGTGGGGAGAATGGCACGAGGCACAGGGGATGCCTTCGACGGGCATTCCGCCGTGCGCGTCGACGCCGGGCTGCGCCTGCGCCGGGGCGGAGAGCCCGAGCACAGCCACGGCGAGGACGGCTCCGCGCGCGATCGAGCGGCGCCCGGGCCGCGATGCGGGCTCGATCAGATCGGCGTCGCCCGGATCCTGGCGTCCAGCTCCACGGCCGGCGCGAAGGACGGATCGATCTTCAGCGCTTCTCGAACCGCGCTCTCGGCTCCCGCACGATCGTGGAGATCGTCCAGCTTCACGAGCGCCATGTTGTACCAGCTCTTCACGTGGCGCGTATCCACCTGTGTCGCGCGCTCGAAGTAGCTGACCGCCTTCGCGGAGTTGCCGAGGCCCCGGTAGGCGATGCCGGCGTCGGTCAGCACGTTGGCATCGCGGCCGTCGAGCGCCAGGGCCTCCTCGTAGTACTTCACGGCGAGGTCGTAGATCTTGTTGTCGAAGGTGATGTCTCCGAGCTCGACCCTCGCCTTGCGATCGGCCGGGTCCTTCTTCGCACGCTCCGTCAGCAGGTTGATGCGCGTGTGCAGCGCATCGCGGCTCGCCGGATCGCCGTCCATCCCGGTCAGGGTCGCCGCGCCCGCGGGCCCCGCGGGTCGCGCGGCAGCGGGCATCGGCGCGGACGGAGCCTCCCTTTCGGCGGAGCGGTGCTCCGTCCCGTAGATCGCGCGACCGCCGAGGAATCCCGCGGCGATCCCGAGGAGGACGCCGATTCCGAGCATCTTCAGGTGGCGAGGTTCCATGAGTCACCCATGGGCATGGTGGATTCGACGAACCGCACCCCAAAGCTATTCCAGATCCAAGCCAGGACGCCGCCCCGCGTGTCCCCGCCGGGAGCGGCGGACGCGCTCGAGCTCTCCCTGCGATGCGCTCCGCGGGGGCGCGAGATGGGCCAGAGGTCCGCACATGCCGGCGTGGCTGCCAGGCTGTCAATCCAGCCGCCACGCTGTCAGCCACCGGCATGGCTCGCACACCCTTGACGGACCGGCACGGGAGACGATGACTCTGTTGGCCCGCCGCGTGAAAGGGCAACTCCAACCATGAGCCCTTCCTTCCTCGTCGACGTCGGCGGCAGCGCGCTACCGTTCGCGCTCCTGACCTCGATCTTCGCGATGACGATGTCGGTCGTCGCGGCACAGCAACGGTCCGAGACGATCCTGCTCGCGGCCACGCGCGCCGTGAAGGCCACGCTCGGCCTCATGGTGCTGACCGCGATCGGTCTCTGGACGGCGTTCCTGACGGACCGCTTCGATCTCGAGTACGTCGCGTCGTACTCGAGCCGCGACCTCCCCTGGGCCTACAAGATCGCGGCGCTCTGGGGCGGCCAGAAGGGGAGCCTCGTCCTCTGGGCGCTGATCCTCGCCGCCTACGCCGCCCTCGTGGCGCGGACGAACAGGGGCGGCGAGCCCGTCCTCCACGGCATGGTGGGCGCCGTCCTGATGGGCATCCTGACGTTCTTCCTGCTCCTCGCCAACTTCTCCACGAACCCCTTCGAGCGCGTCGCGGCGGCGGCCGACGGCAACGGGCTCAACCCGCTGCTCCAGCACCCCGTGATGGCGATCCACCCTCCGATGCTCTACACGGGGTTCGTCGGCATGAGCGTGCCCTACGCCTTTCTCATGGCATCGCTGTGGCTCGGGCGCTCCGACGATCGC
>JAXLQT010000007.1:0-239203 GCA_046331505.1 Acidobacteriota bacterium | reverse complement strand
CGTGCCGCAGAAGATGAAGCCGATGGCGAAGAGTCGAAGAACGGACATGGTCACCTCTGGTCTGGCGGATTTCGATCCCAACCGGGCAGGAGATTGCCATCGAGCAAGTGCGGTGCCGGAACCCGCACGATGGCCGAAGGCGAGCCAGGCGAACAGCTTGGCTCCGATCTAAAGCAGCGCTTGATGTTCCGGCCTGGTCGCGTCGTGTCTGTCCGGATACAGTGGGGCGCCACGGCGCTGCTAGGATCCGGGGTCGAGGTGACTGCTTGATCCCGACACGCCGGCTCTCCGCCCTCGTTCTTGCCCTGCTCTTCGCCGCTCCAGGCTTCGCGGCATCGAAGCCCAAGGTGGTGGTCCTCGGGTTCGATGGTGCGGACTACAAGATGGTGGACAAGCTCCTGGCCGAGGGCAAGCTGCCGAACATCGCGAAGCTCCGGGCGAACGGGACCGTGTCGCCGCTGCTGCCGACCAACCCGGCGCAGACACCGGTCTCCTGGAGCGCGTGGGCGACCGGGAAGAACCCTGGCAAGACCGAGATCTTCGACTTCCTCAAGCGCAACGCCGGCGACTACTACCCGACCTTCGCGATGAACGAGGAGAAGAAGAAGCCCTTCACGTTGCCGATCTTCGGTCACGAGCTTGGAAAGGACGGGCTCGTCGCCGTCGGGAGCGCGGCCGTCGGTGTGGCCGTGCTCATGATCCTCATGTTCTTCCGGCCGATGCGATCGCGGCCGCCGATCGCCTTTGCCATCACCCTTGCCGCCGTTCCGGTCGCCTACGTCGTGCTGTCGCGCGAGGCAGCGCTCCTCCCCAAGGAGATCCCGTACGCGATCAACAACGCAAAGGGAGAGGCGTTCTGGGAGCTCGCGGGCAAGCAGGGGCTGCGTTCGCGCGTCATCCACGTCCCGGACACGTTCCCGGCGCGCCCCGTGGAGCACGGCCAGCTCGTCGCCGGCCTCGGAGTTCCCGACATCCGCGGGCGCGTCGGGACGCCGTCCTACTACACCGACGATCCGAACTTGATGACCGGCGACAACGAGTTCAGCCTGGAGATGCGGCGCCTCTCGCCGAGCGTGGACGAGTGGGACGACCAGATCTTCGGTCCACAGAACCAGCTCTTCTACGACAAGACGAAGGACCCGGACAAGGACGGAGTCGACGAGAACGGGAACGTCAAGATCATCAAGCGAAAGCTCCACATCAAGCGTGACAAGACCGCCCGCACCGTCATCGTGACTCCCGAGGACGTCGCCCCGATCACGATCAAGGAGGGCGACTGGAGCGACTGGGTGACCTTCGACTTTCCGTTCAATTCCCTGGTGAAGCTCAAGGGATTCGCGAGGTTCCGGCTGCTCTCCGTCGATCCGCTTCGCCTCTATCTCTCGCCCGTGAACCTGCACCCGCAGAACCCGGTCGTGTTCCACCACTCTCCGATCAGCCAGCCTCCGGGCTACATCACGAAGCTCTACAAGAAGTTCGGACTGTTCAAGACCATCGGATGGGCGGTCGACACGTGGACGCTCTCCTCGGATCTCGGCGACGAGAAGTTCTTCCAGGAGGACTACGAGAAGACCGTCGCCAAGGAGACCGAGATGATGGCAGGGGGCTCGGGAACGCGGGTGACGTCGACATCTACGTCCAGGCCCTCGAGTTCACCGGACGGGTTGCCCACCTGATGCGGCGCCTCATCGATCCCCAGCACCCGCGCTACGACCCTCGCCAAGGCCGCTCAGTGGGGGACAAGGACGAGAAGGCCTACGAAGATGGACGAGATCGTGGGGCAGGGATGGAGCTCGCCGGAAACGACGGCTCCCGATCGTCAGCTTCGACCACGGCTTCACCTCGTTCCGGCGCTCGATGAACTACAACACCTGGCTCATCCAGAACGGATTCATGGTCGTGCGCGACGACACGAACCGGGTGATGAATCTCGAGGACCCTCTCCCACAAGGTGGACTCTTCGTCGGCGTGGACTGGTCGCGCACGAAGGCGTATGCGCTCGGCCTCGGAGCTCTCTACGTGAACCTCCAGGGTCGCGAGCTGCAGGGGTCGGTGGCGCCCGCCGACTACGACATCGTGCGCCAGCGCCTGATCGAGGGGCCTCGAGGCCTACGTCGATCCTGACCGGCGAGAAGCCGGTGTTCAAGGTCTACAAGCGCGAGGAGATGTACAAGGGGTTCGATCCGGGGCTCATCCCCGACCTGCGCGTGGCGAACACCGAGAACTACCGCGTCTCGTGGCAGACGTCGCTCGGCGGTTTCCCGACCATGATCCAGGACAACGACAAGAACTGGAGCGGCGACCACTGCTCCGTCGACCCGTCGCTTGTGAAGGGGATCCTGCTCTCCAACCGTAAGCTGAAGAGCGCGCGGCCGGGCGGGCCGGAGGTCATCGACGTCGGGCCGACGATCCTGAAGGCGCTCGGCGTTCCGATCCCCTCCGACGTCGATGGCACGCCGATGGAGTAGTCGTCCCGGCGCCCTTCCTCGCCGTCCTCGCGCTCTTCGCGCAGGCGGCGCGCGGCGACGTAGAGGACGACCTCGGGAAGGCGCGGGCCGAGATCGCGCGCCTGACCGAGCGCATCCGCCACCTGAGCGAAGACCAGGCCTCGCTCGGCCAGGAGGTCGAGCTGAGAGAGGCGGAGAGGCAGCGCGCGGAGCGGCGCTCGAAGGAGGCGGCGCTGATCCAGGCGGAGGCCGAGCGGCTCCATGGCGAGGCGGCTCAGGCTGCCGCCGCGGCGGTACGGGAGCTCGAGGGCGTGAAGCGAGCGCTCGCGGCGCAGGCCAGGGCCTCGTACGAAGCGTCGAGGATCCGCCGGCGAGCCGTCGCGCTGCGCGCGGCGTCGACGACGCGTTCTTCGGGTTCGGGCGATGGCCGGGGCGGCGCGCCGGGAGCGCCCGCGCCGCCGCGGCCGCTGATGCGACGCGTCGCGAGAGCGAGCGGAGGACAGAGGTGGAGCAGGAGAGGGCGGACGCCGCCCGGAGCGCGGCGGCCGAGGCAGAGACCCGCAAGGGCGAGGAGCGTGCGGCGCGCGATCGGGCCCGCTAGGCCGCTGGCCGGGATCCGAAGAGCGGCAGAGCTACGAGAAGCTCCCCGCGGAGGAGGTGGCGCACGCCAGGCGCCTCGAGGCCCTCGTCAAGGACATCGGAGAGCGACCGGGTCCCGCGGCGGGTCCGGGGAACATCCTCGAGAAGAAAGGCGCGCTGCCCCGGCCGGCGCCGGGCCAGGTGGCCGGTACGTTCGGCAAGCACAAGCACCCGCGGTTCCCCACCTACACCGTGCGCAGCGGCATCGTCATCGACGCTCCCGACGGGACCGCGGTGGCGTGCATCGAGGCGGGGCGCGTCGTGTTCGCGGACTGGTTCACGGGCTACGGGAAGCTCGTGATCGTCGACCACGGCGACAAGGTCTACTCGCTCTACGCGCGGGTCGACGAGCTCGAGGTCAAGGTGGGCGACGTCGTCGCCGCGGGCCAGGTCATCGCGCGCGTGGCGGATCCCGGCGGAGCCGACGTCCGCGGCCTCTACTTCGAGATCCGCCGTGGGGCGCAGGCGGTCGATCCGCTCGGATGGCTCAGCCGGCGCTCGCCGTGACCGCGCGCCGCGTCGCGATGCGCCTCTCGCGCCGCTGGTCGAGGATGAACGCCGTCGAGCCGACGAAGAAGAGCGCGTAGAACGGCGCGTACACGATCTGGAGCAGGCGCAGCACCATCTCCACGACCGCGATCAGGAAGGCCACGACGCAGCGGCCGCGCCGGGTGCTCACGGTCGTCTTCGGGTCGGTGATCATGAAGAAGATGAAGAGCTGGTACATCGGACCGGTGATCGGCGCGATGGTGGCCAGGAAGGGCTGGCCCGTGATCGCGGCGCGCGCGCTCGACAGGATCAGGAACGAGGTGACGTAGGTCGCCGAGATGTGGATGCGTCCCGCACGCGTGATGATGATCGAGCCGAGGACCCAGATGACGAGCATCGCCCAGATCTGGTTTCCCCACTGTATGGAGAGGCCGGCCACCGTGTCCGGCGCCAGGAACAGCATCGCGCTCACCCCGAAGTTGGAGGGGTTCCAGATGTGGCGCCCGTTCATCCGCAGCGTGTACTTGGTGAGGATCGAGATGGCGCTGCAGAGCACGTAGGGCCAGTAGGCGGGCGAGCGGACGAGGATTCCGACGCTGATCCCGGTGATGTAGGCGCTCGCGACGTTGGGCCAGCGTCCGTGGACGAACCGGCAGAGCGCAGCTTCGCACCCGATGGAGGTCGCGATGGCGAGCGCGGTCCGCTGCCAGCTCTCGAGGATCCCGAACTGGAGGTTGCCCCCGACGAGGATCAGCGTGATGAAGACGGGGGGCAGGTAGCGGTTGTCGGGCGAGAGGAACCGCTTCCATGCAGGCGCCGAGGTCGCGCCGGTCATGCCGGCTCCTTCACCAGGTGGATCGTGCCGGCGGCCGGCGATGCGATCTCCTGCTCCTTGCCCGAAGGCCAGGTGATGACCACCTTCTCGATCCTGGGATCGGCGCCAAGCCCGAAGTGGATCCAGCGCTGGTTCTCTGCCGAGTAGCCGCAGCCCCCGTAGACTTCCTGGAGCTGCACGCGTCCGTTGCGGTACAGGCGCACCTGCGCGCCGATCGCGCTCCGGTTGCTCGCCCTCCCCTCGAGCTGGAAGCCCACCCAGTGCCGTCCCGCCGGCGCGGCCGTGTCGTACACGACGAGCGGTCCGTTCTGGTTCGCTACGATCACCTCGAGGGTGCCGTTGCCATCGAGGTCGGCGAGCGCGACGGCGCGGCCGTCGTACGTATCGCGCGCGCCGGCGGACTGGGCCACCTCGCGGAACCTCCCCTGGCCGTCGTTGAGCCAGAGGTGCTTGGGCTGGAAGCCGGAGAGGCTTCGCCCCCGCATGGCCGGCCAGCTCGCGGCGTCGCCGATGATGCGCGTATGGCCGCCCGCGATCTGCGCGAAGTCGTACCAGTAGCTTTCCTTCGGATCGGCGGAGACGTAGCCGTTGGCGAGGTAGAGGTCGAGGTTGCCGTCGAGGTCGAGGTCGCCCCACTGCGCCCCGAAGCTCCAGCCTCCGAGCTCCACGCCCATGCCGCGCGCGCGGTTCTCGTACTGGACTTCTCCCTTGTCCGTCGACCAGGCGGGGAACCAGAGGTTGTTGCCCTGCAGCAGCACGCCCTCCTCCGAGATGTTGGATACGTAGATCGAGAGCTTCCCGTCGTTCATGACGTCTCCGAAGGAGGCGTTCATGCCGCTCTTGGGCGCCTCCGCCACGCCCGACAGCACGCCGATCTCCGAGAACCCCTTGCCCTCCTGGTTCGCGTAGAGCTCCGAGACCCCGTAGTCGTTCGCGAGGAAGATGTCCGGCCACCCGGTGTGGCGCAGATCACCCGACGCGATGGCGAGCGTCCACCGGTGGCTCGTGACGCCGAGCTTCTCCGCGACCTCCTCGAACGTCCCGTCACCGCGGTTGTGCAACAGGTACTTGCGCCCGCCGTTGTTGGCGTACTCGAAGCTCTCCGCCATGATCTTCGTCGTGTCGAGGTGCCAGAGGTCGATGGCCTCGGACCAGTAGCCGGCGATCAGCGCGTCCAGCCAGCCGTCCTTGTCGTAGTCGAGCCAGATCGCACAGCCTGCGTTGACCCGGGGCGGCAGGCCCGCCTTCTCGGTCACCCTCGTGAATCCCTTGCCGCCGTCGTTGTGAAAGAGCTCCGGGCGGCCCCACTTGTAGAGAAGAAGGTCCTCGAACCCGTCGTTGTCGTAGTCGCCCCAGACCGATCCCATGGAGGCTCCGGTGCCCTTCTCGTTCAACGAGGCGACGCCAAGCGTGCCGGCGACATCCTCGAACTTCCCGTTCGCCGCGTTCCGGAACAGGGCGTTCTGCGACCCCTCGGCGCTGCTCGTGACGTAGAGGTCCTGGCGCCCATCGCGGTCGAAATCGACCACGGAGACCGACGCTCCCATCGAGGCGACCATCGGCATGATCGGATCGAGCTTCGGATCGAGGACCGGCGCGCGGTGCTGGAAGGCGAGGCCCCATTCCTTCGCGACGTCGCGCAGCGCGAACCCGGATCGCGCGCCCTCGCCGGCCGGCGTCCCGGGACGCGGCAGGGCCGTCTCGTTCTTTCCGAGGCGGCGCATCGCGAGGGGGACGCACAGCAGGAGGAGCAAGAGGACGGTGAGGACGATCTGCTTGGCGCCGCTTGTCACGGGAGCGCGGGGCCCGGGGAGAGCATCGCGTCAGTATACGGACGGATAGCGCGGATCAGCGCGATGCGATCTTCTCGAGGGCGCCGGGCAGCAGGATCTCGGTTTCGGGGTGGAAGCTCGCCCAGACGAACCAGTAGATCGTCTGACCCGGGATTGCCTCGAGCGCGCGACCGCAGAGCGGTCCCGCGGTAGCGCGAAGCGTCGCCAGGTCCCAGGTCGAGCCCGTCTCCTTGTCGACCAGAGCGCCGGGCGTTGCGCCCGTTGCCTCGAAGCTGAGCGCGGCGCCATCGACGCACCGGCTGAAGGCCCGCGCCGAGACGCCTCCAGGCTCCTCCGCCACCAGCAGCGGGCAGCCGTGGCCGACGGTCTCCTGGAGGGGGCCTTCACGCGTGACGGCGGAGAGCGGTATCGCGACCCAGGAGCCATCGGCGTCGAGCCCCAGGACGGGCATCTTGCCGGGCAGGCGAGGGTCGGGGTTCTCGTCGCCGAAGATGCCGAGCCGATCGCCGTCCGCGTCGTAGGCGGTGTAGTCCGATCGCCCCTTGCGGTCGTACCACTCCTTCTTGAGGACGAGCGTGTCGGGATGGAGCCGCCGCCACTCGCCCCAGGTCATGCGCGCGGATGCGACCGTCTCGAGACGCTCGCCCGCAAGCGGACCGGCGATGGCGCTGCCGTCGATCTGGCTCCAGAGAGTTCCCGTCTCCCGATCCTCGAGCAGGAGCGCATTGCGCCAGAGGCGACCCGACACGCGAAAGGTGAGCGTGCGTCCCGCGGCCTCGCGCGAGTAGACCATCGCACAACCGGCAAGCGGGCACCACGTCGCCGCGACGGGACCGTCGTCGACGATCTCGTGGCGATCGAGCATCCAGAGGGAGTAAGCCTTCGGCTGCGGCTCCGCGACGCCCAGCACCGGCTCGTCGTCGCGCATGAACCGCGCCGCCTCGGACACGGTGGCGAACTCCGGCTCGTCGATCGCCGGGATGAGACGCGCGAAGGCCACCTTGCGTACGGGGGCCATCTCCACGCGCAGGCGTGTCGTGATGCATCCCTGAAGGACCAGCGGCCCGAGAAGGCCCAGGAGGATCGGCGCAGTGCGAGGCGGGCGCATCGAAGTGCGGGTCAGCGAGCAAGCTCCGTACCGGGAGGCGTGCGGCGAGAGCCGAGGCGCCGGCTCGACGCCGGCCGGAGCTCGGACATAGGAACTACGCGCGCCCGCAATTCCCAAGAGTTGCCGGCGCCGGTCGGACGGGACGGAAGGTCATGGCCCCGGGGAATGGCGATTGCACGTATCATCCGAATGTGACCGACCCTGCGTCGCAGGATGGGAGACCCGCCGACTCGGCGCCGCCGCACGACTTCGACGTCGTGGTCATGGGGGGCGCGATCGCGGGCGCGTCGACCGCGCTTCTCCTCCGGCGCTGGCATCCCGGTTACCGCGTGCTGGTCGTCGAGAAGTCCGAGGCGTTCGACTGGAAGGTGGGCGAGTCGACGGTCGAGGTCTCGGGGTACTTCCTGTCGCGTGTGCTCCGGCTTTACGACCACCTCTCGCGAGAGCAGCTCGCGAAGCAGGGGTTCCGCTACTGGTTCCACAATGCCTCCGTGACGCGCATCCAGGAGGCGTCGGAGGTCGGCGGCACCCAGCTCTCGCGCACGCCATCGTTCCAGCTCGACCGTGCCAAGCTCGACGAGCACGTGCTTCACACCGCGCGCCGCGAAGGGGCGACGGTGTGGCGACCCGCCAGGATCCACGACGTCACGCTCCAGGGTCATGAAGGTGGGACGCTGACGGTCGAGCACGAGGGGCAGCGTCGCGAGGTGCGCGCGCGGTGGATCGTCGACGCGACCGGCAGGCAGGCCCTCCTCGCTCGCAAGCGTGGGGGCGTGGAGCCGATCGCGACCCATCCCACCGCGTCGATCTGGGTGCGCTATCGCGGCGTGAAGGACCTGGATGGACCGGAGATGGGCAACCACCCTGACGACCCCTATGTCCGCGCGCCGCTCTGCTCGCGCCGGCTCGGGACGAATCACTTCACGGGTTGGGGTTACTGGATCTGGTTCATCCCGCTCTCGGGCGGCGAGACCAGCGTGGGCCTGGTCTGGGACAAGCGCCTCGTCGATCCCGGAGGCGCCTCTGCTCTCGAGAAGCTCCAGCGATTCCTCGACGGAAACCCGCTGACGCGCCAGCTCCTCGAGGGCGCCACGCCGGTGGAAGAGGACTGCCGGTTCTACGGAAACCTGCCGTACTTCGTCGACAAGTACGTCGGTCCTGGCTGGAGCGCGGTCGGCGACGCCGCGGGCTTCCTCGATCCCTTTTACTCGCCGGGGCTCGATCAGATGGCGTTCTCCGTCTTCGCCACGCTGCGGTTCATCGACATGGCCCTGGGCGGGCGGCCGAAGCCGGAGCTCGAAGCCGCCTACGAAGATCACAACCTGCGCTATGGACGGTTCTTCCGCTACTTCTACGAATCGATCTACCGCGACAAGTACTACGTGATGGGCGACTACGACACGATGACCTCGGCGTTCCTGATGGACACCGCCCTCTACTACCGCGTCGCGGTGATCCCGGCGTATCGAGGATCGAGGAGCCTCCTCGAGCCGCCTTACTACGGAGACGGCGCGTTCATCGGCCTCTACCCGATCCGCTTCTACAACCAGCGCCTCGTGCGGATCGCGCGCCGCAAGATGGAGCTCGGGATCTACGGCAACCACAACGCCGGGCGGCGGCCCGGCCTCGTGGGGTTTTCCGTGCGATCGGCGAGCCTCGTCATGCTGGCCCACGGCCTCGCGCGCTACCTCAAGGCCGAAGCCGCCCACGCCTGGTCTTACGTCGTGCGGCCTCGCGCGGCGAGATCCGCGCCGGTCCCGATGCCCGTGTCCCCGACGTCCCCAGCGTCCGCCTGAGACCTGCGGGGACGTCCCCGCATGCGTCGTCGCGATCGCGCCATCGCGGACCGGCATCCAGCGTCACTTCGATCGGGAGATTCGTCCGAACCGGCGGGGGAGGAGCCCCCGCCCTACGGTGCCTGAAGCTCCGCGCGGGGCAATCGAACGATGATGCGGCTTGCAAGCCAGGCGCGACAACGACATACTTCTTCGCCATGGGACAGCGTGGCTTCTCGCGTCGCAAGGTGGTCTTCCTGTCGCTCTCCTCGTCGCTGGTGATGTTCAGCGTCACGGGCATCCTCGGGGCAAAGGTGCTCCCGAAGGTGATGTCGACGGATGCGAGCTATCGCTACCTGTCGCTCTTCAGCGACGTGCTGAGCCTCGTCCGCTACAACTATGTCGAGCCCGTCGACTCCAAGAAGATCATGCACGGCGCCTACAAGGGTGCCGCCGAGGCGCTCGATCCCTACGGCGCCTACCTGACCCCCGAGGAGATGAAGGCGCAGGCGGAACAGAAGGACGTGCCCGCGGGATCCCTCGGCCTCGAGATCAGCAAGCGCTTCGGCTACATCGTGGTGATCTCGACCGTCGAGGACTCTCCCGCGGCCAAGATCGGTATCAAGGGCGGCGACTACATCATCACCGTCGACGATCGCTCCGCGTCCGATCTCTCGATCAGCCAGGCGATGGAGGCCTTCAAGGGTCCCGCCGGCAGCGCCTGCCGCCTCTCGGTCATCCGGCGCACGAGCCGTAGCGGCGATCCCGAGGACCTCGAGATCAAGCGCGAGGAGATCCGGCGCCCTCCCACGGTCGCCCAGACCCGGGACGGCATCCTCACCGTGCGGATGCGCGACCTTCTGACCGACGACGTGACGAAGGTCCGGACCGAGATCGCGACGTCCGGAAAGGACACGCCGATCCTCCTCGATCTTCGTGACTGCACCTCCGACTCGGCGTCGGATGCGGTCGCGCTCGCGGACCTCTTCACCGACCAGGGTGAGATCGTCAAGGTGCAGGATCGCCGCAAGGGCGAGACTCACATCGAAGCCACGAAGGGGACCGACACCTGCACGTCGCCTCTGTTCGTGCTCGTGAACCACGGGAGCGCGGGAGCCGCCGAGATCGTCGCCGCGGCGCTCCAGGCGCAGAAGCGCGCCCGCATCATGGGGGAACGGACCTTCGGCCGGGCGTCAATCCAGGAGGTCCTGCCGCTCTCCAACGGGGGCGGGCTGCGCGTCACGGTGGCGAAGTACGTCGCTCCGGGCGGTACCGCTATCCAGGGCGCCGGCGTCGATCCGGACGACAAGATCGCCGAGCCCGACCAGCCCGAGCCCGCGGGGGATCCCGTGCTCGATCGCGCCATCGAGCTGATCCACGGCGCGAATGCCGCCGTCCCCAAAGCGGCGTAGCGGCAAGAAGGCCGAGCCGAAGCCGCGGCGAGCCCGGCGGAGCAAGGGAAGGCCGCGGCGCAGCGTCGCGGGCTTCTCTCTCTTCCTCGCGCCGATCCTCGCCGCGATCGCCGTAGGCATCGTGGCGCTCGAGCTCCGGCGCGGATCGGCCTCCCCGGTCGGGCGCTACCTCGCCCGCGCGGGGTTCGACTACCAGGCCTACCGCGCGCGGTCGCTCCACGACGATCTCGGACGAGCTCTCGGGTCCCTCGCTCCGGGCACAGTGACGGCGCGCGAGAAGCAAGGCGACGGCATCGTCTGGAAAGTGTGGCCCTCGGGGCGGGCACCGGTCGAGCCGCAGGTGCGCGAGATCGATCGGACGCTGCGCGCCGTTGCGTCGCGACAGGGCGCGTCGATCTGGAAGAACGGCGGGGCCGATGCGACCCCGGTCTACGAGATCGCCCTGCCGGAGGGATCCCGCGTCGAGGTCCAGGTCGCCGGGAGCGGGGGGGCGGCGCGCGCGGCTCCGGAACGCGCGGCGAAGCTCTCGATCCCCGACAAGACGATCCGCGGGGCGTTCTCCGAGTTCGAGGAAGAGGTCGCGGATGGCCACGACGCGCCGCAGCTCCAGACGCCCGCCGCGGCGGAGCTCTCGCGCCGCAGCACGTCCTGGAAGCCGCGACTCCGGCGTCGCCGGCCGCGGTCAGCCCCGCCGGAACGTCCAGAGGCGGCTGGTCCCGCCGTAGCGATCATCGTGGACGATCTCGGCGACCATCCGGAGCTGATCCCGGTCGCGCTCGCGATCCACTCTCCGCTCACCTTCGCGGTGATCCCCGAGCTCTCGGCGTCGCGGGAGTGCGCGGAGAAGCTCCACGCGGCGGGGCACCAGATCCTCCTGCACCTTCCGATGGAGCCCCTGTCCTACCCCCGCCACGATCCCGGACCGCTCGGGATCTTCCGGAAGATGAAGCCGGAGGAGATCGAGGCGCTCACGCGCCGGGCGCTTGCCGACGTGCCCGAGGCGGCCGGCGTCAACAACCACATGGGCTCCGCGGCGACGCGCGACGCGCGCGTGCTGCACATCGTGCTCGGAGTGATCCGGGAGCGCGGGCTGTTCTTCGTCGACAGCCGCACGGCCGCGAGCTCCATCGCCTACCGCGTCGCGCGAGAGATGCGCGTCCCGTCGGCGGAGCGGCACGTCTTCCTCGATCGCGAGGACTTCGACCCCGAGTTCACGCACCGGCAGCTCGCGTTGCTCTTCGACACCGCGCGGCGCGACGGTCAGGCAATCGGGATCGGCCACTGGAACCCGAACACGCTGGGCGTGCTCGCGGCAGACGTGCCGGGCCTGAGCCGCGCGGGCGTGACCGTCGTTCCCGCCGGGGATCTCGTCAAGTGAGCGGTTCGTAGGGCGGGGGCTCCCCGCCGGTCCGGACCGGCCCTGGCGCCGGAGGTCGTGACCCGGACCACCGACGTCGTCATGTATCCTCGCGAGCATGCACCGGAGAAGGACCGTGCTGCCGTGGATCGGGCTTCTGGCGGCTGTGGCTGGTGCGCGCGAGCCCGTGCACGGGCGGTCGGGGATGGTCGTGAGCTCGATGCCGATCGCGACGGACCTGGGCGTCGAGGTGTTGAAGCGCGGCGGGACGGCCGCCGATGCGGCCGTGGCGACGGCGTTCGCGCTCGCGGTGGTGCTTCCTCAGGCGGGCAACATCGGTGGGGGAGGGTTCGCGGTCTTCCGCGACGGGCGCGATGGGAGCCTGCACGCCCTCGATTTCCGGGAGACGGCGCCGGAGCGGTCGACGCCGTTCATGTTCGTGGACGAGCACGGGGACGTGATCCCCGAGCGCTCGACCATCGGCATCTTCTCGGCGGGCGCTCCGGGATCGGTGGCCGGCCTCTGGGAGCTCCACGCAAGCGCTGGCAAGCTCCCGTGGAAGGATCTGGTCGAACCCTCCGTGAGGCTCGCGGCGGAGGGCTTCCCGGTGGACTGGCGCCTGGCGCGAGACGTCGTCGACGAGAGGAAGCGGCTGACGAGGTTTCCGGAAACGGCGGCGATCTTCTACCCCGGCGGCCAGCCGATCTCCGAGGGCACGATCCTGAAGCAGCCCGACCTCGCGAGGACCCTCGCGATCATCCGCGATCGCGGCAGGAGCGGCTTCTATGACGGCGAGGTGCGCGATCTCGTCGTGGCAGCGTCGCGCAAGTACGGCGGCCTTCTCCAGGCGGCGGACCTCGTGGGTTACCACGCGGTGGCGCGGGACCCGATCCGCTGCCGCTGGCGCGATCTCGAGCTGGTGACGATGCCCCCCCCGAGCTCTGGAGGGACGACGCTCCTCGAGATCCTCAACGTGCTCGAGCCGTTCCATATCGGAGAGCTCGGGCCGCGCGGCGCGATGGAGGCGAGCTTGATCGCGGAAGCTTCGCGCATGGCGTTCGTGGATCGCTCGAGGTACCTGGGCGATCCGGCCTACACGCACGCGCCGGTCGCGGGTCTGACGTCGAAGGCGTATGCCGCCAGGCTCCGGGCAATGCTCGCGCCGGGCCACCCCCGGGAGACGCAGGCGCTGATGCGCGTCCTTCCCGAGCCTGCCGACACGACGCACCTGGCTACCGCCGACGCCTCGGGGGGTGTCGTGGCGCTGACCACCACGATCAACGATCTCTTCGGCTCGGGGCTCGTCGTCGAGCGCGGGGGGTTCCTTCTCAACGACGAGATGGACGACTTCGTGGCTCGGCCCGGCGCGCCCAATCTTTACGGGCTCACGGGCGGGATCGAGAACAGCCCCCAGCCCGGCAAGCGCATGCTCTCGTCGATGTGCCCGACGATCGTGATGAAGGACGGAAAGCCGTGGCTGGTCCTGGGCGCGGCGGGTGGGCCGCGCATCATCACGACGGTCCTCGAGGTGCTCCTGAACGTCGTCGAGCACGGCATGAACGTCGCCGATGCGGTCGACCTCCCACGTATCCACCACCAGGGCTCTCCCGACGAGCTCCTGTTCGAGCCGCGCGGCCTCTCGGCGGAGACCCAGGACGAGCTGTGCCGCATGGGTTACAAGCTGAAGGCGAAGGAGACGATGAGCGACTCGCACGCCATCGAGGTGACGTCCGGGGGCTTCCGCGGAGCGGCCGATCCGCGCTACGCGGGGTCCGCGGCGGGCTTCTGAAGCGCGAGCGCGTACATCGCGATCGCCGCCGCCTGGGCGACGTTGAGCGAGTCTCCCGCCAGGAGGGGAATGCGGAACGCGCGCGTGACGAGGGCGCGCATCTCGCTTCCGATGCCCGCGCCCTCGGAGCCGAGCACCAGGAGGCAGCGCGCCGGGGCGGGATCGGAGCTCAAGAGCTCCCCGGCCCGCGGATCGGCGCCCAGCACGGCGAAGCCGGCGCGCGCCAGATCGCGCGCCAGCGCTCGGTCCCGGTCGAAGAAGATCGGTACGAAGAGCTCCGCCGAGGCGGACGCGCGAGCCGACTTCGGAGAGTAGGGATCTGCCGTTCCGGCGCCGGCCACGACGCCGTTCCAGCCGAACGCACGCGCCGCGCGCACGATCGCGCCGGCGTTGCCGGGATCCTGCACCGCGTCGAGGTAGACGAGCCGGGCCTTGCGCGCGGCCAGGATGGGCGCCGGTGACGGGCGCGGGCGTTCGGCCACGAGGACGACGCCCTGGGGGCTACGCGTGAACGAGAGCCGCTCGATCATCCGTTCCGGCACCGTCCTCACCGGCGTTCCACGGCGGGCGAGCTCGTCGAGCAAGCCACGGTCGTCGGCATCGGTTGTGGCGAACGCCGCCGCGATCGCCACGCTCGCGTCCATCGCCTCGCGGGCGAAGCGGACGCCCTCGATGAAGAAGTAGCGCTCGCCGCCGCCCTTCTTCCGGAGCTCGAGCGCCCAGGCGGGGGATCCGGCGGCCTCAGCCAACGAGCGCCTCCCGGACGCGGTCGTCGGTGACGGCGCCGCTGCGCAGGATCCTCGGGTGGTCGGTCCAGGCCTCGACGATCGTCGACGGAGGACCGCCGGGGCACTCTCCAGGAACGACGAGATCCACCCCCGCCATGATCGCGGGATCGACGTCGGCGACGCGCGCCACGGGAGGAGAACCCGATCGGTTCGCGCTCGTCGCAACCATGGGGCTTCCCGCCGCGAGCGCGAGAGAGCGCGCGCCGGCGTCGCCCGGGATGCGGATCGCGACCGTACCGTCCACCATCGCGAGGGCGGCGCATCGATCGCGGGAGGCCACGCGCAGCACGAGTGTCAGCGGGCCGGGCCAGAAGCGGCGGGCAAGGCGCTTCGCGGCCTCGGGCAGGGGGCCGCACGCCGCGATGACCTGCTCCTCGTCCGCGGCGATCAGCGGGAGGCCCTTCCCCTCGGGTCGTCCCTTGAGGGCGACGACGCGGGCCACAGCGGCGTCGTCGGCCGCCCGGCAGCCCAGGCCCACCAGCGTTTCCGTCGGGAAGATCGCGAGCCCTCCGGAGCGAAGGACCGCACCGATCTCCGAGAGCGTCTCCTCCGAGACCGCGAGGCTACGCAACGGACGCGATCAACCCGGCGAGCCGCGCGCAGGCCAGGAGGGCGAGCCGACGCTGCATCAGCGAAGGTTCGTCGAAGCCCAGCGTGTGGGCGGCGAACCGGAGAAGGGCGATGCGGTAGTCGCGCATCGCTTCGGCGCCGCGCGGGTCGAGGGTGGCGGCGACACGGCGCAGAGCGCGGACGAGGATCGCGTGGCGGCGAGCGCCCGCGTCGGCCGCGAGGTCGGGCAGACCCTCGACGAGGAGCGTCTCGGACGAAAGGCGCCGATCCTGGAGGACGGCCGCGCGATCGAGGGCGGAAGGATCGGGAAGCGGCTGGAGGATGTACGCGAGGTCGTTCTCGATCTTCGCGAAATCGGTCAGGACCGGCATGCGGGCGAGCCGCGCGAAATCGATCACCCACAAGGCGGCGAGGTCGCCGGACGCCGCGTTGCGCGAGAGGAGGATGTTGGCGAGGTTGAGGTCGCCGTGCACGAGCCCCATCGCGACCTCGCGCGGCATCTCGCGCGATGGGAGCCACCCCTGGTAGAACCGCCGCGGCGCCATCCAGGGCTCCGGAAGACCCGCGGAGGAAAGCAGTTCGTCCGCTCCCGAGAAGCCCGCCGCCGTCGCGATGCCATCCGCCTTTGCGGCGACGGAGTCGGCGAACATCGGGCGCGACAGGTTGTCGGTGAACCCGTACACGGTCAGGAGATCGGCGTTGTCCTTCTCGGCGGCACGGTAGAGACGCCCGAGGCGCTGGTCGAGGACGGCAACGAGCGCGCGCTCGAGCAGACGGGTCTCCACGTCGCCGTCGTCGGCCTCGTAACGCTTCTTGAAGGTCGCCGGCGGCTCCACGGCCGCATCGCCGCTGTCGGCGAGCGCGACCTCCATCGCGGCGAGGGACGATCCTTCGTGGTAGGCGTGCAGCCGCGGGACCGTGTCGCCGAGGATGCGGCGGATCCTCTCGTTGCCGAACCTCTCCCGGGCGATCTCGTCGCGCGCGCCGATCTTGACGATGCGCGCCTCGCGGCCAGGGGCGCGGAGAAGCAGGACCTGGGCGCCCGAGAACCCGCCGGCCAGCGGCGTCAGCGCGACGTCGGCGCCGCCGGTGACCGCGCCGACGAGCCGCTCGCGGTCGTCCGATCGCGGTGCGTCGGCTCCGCAGGGAACCAGCCAACGCAGGAAGGATGCCGGCGAGTGGAAGACCTCGACGCCCAGATGCGACGCGATGCGCTCGAGCCCTTCGAAGTGGGAAGACAGCGAGCGCGACGCGGTCAGTGCGGAGCACGTGGCGAGGCTCCGCGCCTTCATGCGTGTCGCCAGGTCGTAGAGGAGCATCGCCACCTTCGCATCCGTCCAGACACCGATGACGCCGATGCGGGTCGAGGGATCGGAGGTCAGCGCCGCGAGGACCTGCGGCAGCGCCGAGTCCTCGAAGTCGTTCAGGTCGGCCGCCGCGACGATCTGGGTGCCGGTCCGCGCTGCGGCCATGGAGGGAATCGGATCGATCAGCTCGGCGCCCGCGGTCCCGGCGACGCAGTGCGGGCGGAAGAGGCGGAAATGCTCGGCATCGCGCGCGGCATCGTGCTGGTCCATGACGTGGACGATCGCCAGTCGATCCCCCGCGATCCCGTGCGCCGCCTGCAGGAACGCGGGGAGAGCCCCGGTCGGACCGGCGAGCCTCTCGGCCTCGAGCGCTCCGACGTGGACGAGGTTGGGCAGCGGCTCGCCGTGCGAGAGGGGCCGCACGAAGTCGTTCTGGACGCACTGCGTGATGAGGATGGACCGAGTCGTGGACATGGGGTCGGGAGCGGATGGACGGCTCCCGGCAGAAGGGGCTCATCATCTCACCCGCGAACGCGCTCCAGGGACACGCCGAGCTGGTTTCTCGCTCGCTTCTGGTGCGGCTGCCTGGCAAGGCGCGGCGCCACTTTTCGGATGGCGTCGCTGCGCCGGGCAGCGGCCTCCTGAAGCCGAAGAAGTCAGCATGCCTTGGACGAGCGCCGGCGGCGAGGCACTCAACGAACAAGGCCCTACTTATGCTTAAATGTCCGGGCCCTCAGGTCGTCGACCTCTGATGATTTTCCGATCGCGCAAGCGTCGCTCGGAGTTGCTCCCATGAAGATGCTCCGCAAGGAGAAGCTCGGCGAGATCCTCATCGCCCGCCGCGCGATCTCCGAGGACGACCTCAAGGAGGCGTTGACCGTCCAGGGGTCGAACAAGCGGCCGCTCGGCGAGATCCTGGTCGAGCTCGGCATCCTCTCCGAGAAGAAGCTCCGCGAGAACATCTCCGCGCAGCTCGGCATCCCGTTCCTGGACCTGACGGAGAAGTTCGTCGATCCCGAGGTGGCGCGATCGGTCGCAGGGAAGTTCTGCAAGGACAACCGCGTCCTGCCGATCTACCGGCTCCACAACAAGCTCATCGTCGCGATGGTGGATCCGACGGACCTCGAGGCGATCGACGCGACGCAGTTCTTGACCGGCTACAAGATCGATCCCGTCCTCGTCACCGCCGAGGACTTCCAGAAGACCCTCGACCGGTTCCACACCGTCTCCTCGGGCTCCGAGTACGGCGAGACGATCAAGGACCTCGAGGCGGCCGAGATGGAGGTGATGGACAAGGTCGAGCAGGACCAGGTGGACCTCTCGGAGTCGACCGACCAGACTCCGGTCATCAAGCTGGTCAACCTCATCCTGAAGCAGGCGCTGTCCGAGGGCGCCTCCGACATCCACCTCGAGTCCAAGGAGAACAACCTGCGGGTGCGCAACCGGATCGACGGCGCGCTCATCGATCGCGACCCGATCCCGAAGCTCTACAAGAACGCGGTCGTGAGCCGCGTGAAGGTGCTGAGCAAGCTCGACATCGCGGAGAAGCGGCTGCCGATGGACGGCGCCTTCACCGTGATGTTCGAGGGGCGGCGCATCGACTTCCGCGTGTCGACCTTCCCGTCGGTCACCGGCGAGAAGGTCGTGATGCGCATCCTCGACAAGGCCAACACGCAGATCCCGATCGAGCAGATCGGCTTCCCCGACGAGATGGAGAAGCAGATCAAGTCGGTCGTGTCGAAGCCGGACGGGATCTTCCTGGTGACCGGGCCGACCGGATCGGGCAAGTCGACGACGCTCTACACGCTGCTCCGCTTCCTCGACGATCCCGAGTCCAACATCGTCACGATGGAGGACCCGGTGGAGTACAACCTCGAGACGATCACCCAGGGCCAGGTGAACCCGAAGATCGAGTTCACCTTCGCGTCGGGGCTCCGCTCGATCCTGCGCCAGGATCCCGACATCGTGATGGTCGGCGAGATCCGGGACCTCGAGACGGCGCGCATCGCCGTCCAGGCGAGCCTCACCGGCCACCTCGTGCTCTCGACGCTGCACACCAATTCCTCCACCGAGGCGATCTCGCGCATGCTCGACATGGGCCTCGAGCCGTTCATGATCACCGCGGCGATCCGCGGCGTTCTCGCCCAGCGCCTCGTCAAGCGCGTCTGCAACGACTGCAAGACCGCCTACCAGCCTCCCCAGGAGCTCCTGAACACGTTGAAGCTGAAGTTCGCGGGCAAGGTACCCAACTTCTACAAGGGCGCCGGGTGCGCCACGTGCCGCGGCAAGGGCTACAAGGGGCGCATGGGCGTCTACGAGTACTTCATGATGACCGAGGAAGTGGGGCGGCTCATCATGGCGAACGCGGGGCCGATCGAGATCCGCAACCAGGCGCTGAAGGAGGGAATGGTGACGCTGCGCCGCGACGGGATCCAGAAGGTGATCCAGGGCCACACCTCGATCGAGGAGGTCCTCGCCATCACCTCGTAGCCGGCGGGAGCATCGATGGACATCACCAAGAGCGTCGTCAGCGGGGTCACGGTGCTTGAGCTGGGAGGGCAAGCCCAGGCTGCTCCGATCATCCAGGCCCTCGACGGGGAGCTGCGCGGCGCGATCAGCCTCGACGGGCTCAAGGTGCTCCTCGACGTGCGGCGCATCGAGTTCGTCGACAGCGCGACCCTCGAGGCCTTCGTGTCGTTCCAGAAGAAATTCAACCAGGTCAACGCCTACATGGCCTTCGCCAACATGACGCCCTACATGAAGAAGATCTTCGAGATCACGCGGATCGCCGAGCTCTTCGCGTGCTTCGACGATCTCGACGGAGCGACGAAGGCCGCGCGGGCGCGGAGGCGCTGAGATCGCGGGCGCGATGAAGGAGCGGAGGTCGATCCTGGGCCACATGACGGCCCGCGTCAGGGAAGGCGCTTCGCCGTCGGCCGTGGCCATCGTCTACCTCGATGGGCGCATGACGTTCGGCGACGGCGACGAGCTCTTCAAGAAGATCATCGATCAGCTCCTCGCGCGGGGGAGCCTCCGCGTGGTGGTCGACATGGGCAACCTTTCCTACATGGACAGCTCCGGAGTCGACGCCGTCGTGAGGAGCTACAACAAGCTGGCCGAACGCAACGGCAAGCTCCGTCTCGTGGTCACCACCGACCGCATCAAGAACCTCTTCGAGATCACGAAGCTCTTGACGGTGATCGAGATCTTCGGCACCGAGGAGGAGGCGCTCGCGGATTTCAAGGCCTGATCGGCACTCGCGGTCTCGCGGTTCCAGGCGATTCCGGGGAGAATACCCACCCATGGCAGACAAGAAGCAGAGAGCGAAGGCCTCCGAGGCGAGCAAGTCGCGTCGCGCCCCGCGCATCAAGTCCATCAACCTGGTGTCCTACGCCCGCCACAACGACAGGCTGAAGGTGGACGAGGACGGCGGCGTCGCGCGCACGGTCAACATGAGCGAGACAGGGATCCTGCTCGAGACCTACTCGCCGCTCCCCATCGAGTCGGTACTCGAGGTCGACATCTCGCTGGGCGAGAAGCTCGTCACCATCACCGGCGAGGTGACGCGCGCCGAGACGGTCGACAAGGGCGTCTACCGGCTCGCGATCCAGTTCAAGGAGACGCCGGGCTCGGCCGGGATGCAGATGCTGCGGGACTATCTGAGCTCCCGCTCCACGTAGAGGGCGCCCATCGGCCCGGGTCAGAACGGCATCTGCACCGCCGCCTTCGCGCGCACCTCGTAGGAGAGCCGCAACGTCTCGGTGCCGCGGGGCGGCAGCGCCACCGTCTGGCGCGCGAACCCGTCCTTCGCGTCGAAGCTCCAGGGGCCCTGGGGTGGGACGACCTCGACGTCCTCGATCTCGCTACAGGGGACGCGCTCGATCACCTGGACCTCGCGGCGCTCTCCCGAGAGGTTCGACAGGAAGAGCGCGACCCGGCGCTGGAGCTTCTGCGTCCCCATCACGGGCGCGGTGCTGCGCTCCTCCTCGACCGTCCGGCGCACGCGCACGGCGTCATCGGATCCGAGGCCGATCTCGAACGGCTCGCCGGCCGCGACGTAGCCGATCCTCGACAGGCCGACGAGCGCCGCGCCCCGGCCCACGCGCACCGGTCCGGCAAGGAGCGGTCCTCCCGAAGCGAGGGTGGCGGTGGCGCGAAGGTGCGCGACGGGGGCGCGCTCGGGCATGGAGATGCGATCGACGCGCGCGGCGAGCGTGCGCCGCCCGATCTCCACGCGGAGCGGCCTCCCGTCGGACGCCATCGAGGCGCGCGCGGGCGCCGCGTAACGGAGGGGCTCGCCGCCGTCGTCGAGGCCGGGCATCTCCTCGACGGCGCGCACGCCGCGATCGATACCCGCGAGCGCGACGTCCTGATCCCGGAGCTCGACGGCGACGCGCTTCTTCTCCTCGTCGGTCTTCTTGCGCAGCGTCAGCACGTCGTCCGCTAGGAGCGGTGCGGAGCTCGGGCGGCCCGGCCGCGCGGTCGAGAACGAGAGCTCGACGTCGATCCAAGGCTCGCCCGTGGCCTGCCAAGCCGTGGCGTAGGTGACGACCTCGAGAGCGGCGTCGGGGCCCGGAAGGAGGCGGACGAGGTGTTCGGGCCTCCAGAGGGCGCACGGCGTGCGGTAGCAGACTTCGAGGGCGAGCGCGCCCGCGGCCGAGGCGTCGACCTCGACCTCGACGAAGGTCTCGCACAGGGGCGTCAAGACGAGCCCCTCGGCGAGGCGCAGCTCGGCGCGTGACTCCGCGTCGCGCGCCGTCTCGAGGGCCGCATCGCACGCGGCGACGGCGGCGAGCGCCGCATCGGAGTCGCGATCGATCTGCTCGTACGCGGATCGCCACTTGCCGAGCCGCTCGAGGATCTCGGAGACGCTCGGGACCTTCGCGGCCGCCGCGAGCCAGCGCTGGAAGAGCGCCTCCGAGCGGCGTAGATGGGCGCCGGCGCGCTCGGCCGATCGCTGCACGCGCTCCACGGTCCGGCGGGCCGCGCGCGCCGCCTCCTCGAGGGCCGAGATCTCCTCGCGGCCGGCGGCGGCGACGTGGTGCAGGATGCGCTGCACGCGCGCGGAGACGACGCGGGCACCGCCGGATGCGATCTCGACCTTGAGCGACCGATCGTCGGCCGCGGGTCCGAGGCCGGAGAGGCGGACGATCGAGGGGCCGGCGGGGACGGACACCTCCGCCTTCCGGACCACCTCCGCGCGGTCCTCGAAGAGAACGACGCGCGTGGCCCGCGTCGCCGACGGGGCATCACTCACGGCGGTTGCCCCCCAGCACCTCGGCCTTCGCGGGCATCTTGAGGCGGTAGCGCATCCGGATCTCGGTACGGCCGCCCGGTGGCAGGGTCAGGAGCCAGCGCACACCGCCACGGACCGGCGAGCCCAGGTCCGACTGGTCGTACTTCTCGGCTGGCGGCGTGGCAGACCACGAGACGTCGAGATCCTTCTCGTCGGTGACCGGCACCCGGTCGTGGAGCACGATCGTGGCGGGGTGGCCGAGCGCGGACGCCAGCTCGATCGAGACCGTGTGCTCGATGGCGGTGGCACCGCCGAGAAGACCGGCGGAGGCTTCCTCGGCGCGCACGTTGCGCGCGACGCGGATGCGGTCGTCGACGCCGAGCCCGAGCCTGACCAGCCCGCCCCGATCCACGAACGGGAACGGAGAAGTCGTGAGAAGCGCGCCGCCGACGAAGAGATCGATCGGACCGGAGAGCAGGGGAGCCTCCAGGGGGTTCGGAAGCTCCACCTCTCGATAGACCTCGGGGGATTCCCGTGGCACCGAGCGGAAGCGCGGCTGCGACGGCCCCGATCGTTCGCCGACGACGATCCGGTGCGGCCGCCCGTTCGACGGGATGCTGGCGTGTCCGGCCGCGTCGTAACGATGGTCGAACGTCCCGCGAGAGCGGAGGGGATCGACGCCGAGCGGCGGCGCGGGCGTCGTCTCGATGGCGTGCATCCCGCGTGCGACCTCGGGGATCGCGACCGGCGTGTCCCGGGTGAGCCTCCCGCGTCGCGGGCCGCCATCCGGTGGGGCGAGAGCGAGGAGATCGAAGTCGAGCCAGGCGTCATCGGGCTCGATCGCCGAAGGCGGCGCGAGGGCGACCTTCTTCGCGACGGGCGCCGCGCCGGCGCGCGTCGAGGGTGCGGGAGCGGCCATCGGTTGCGGCGGAGCCGGAGGAGGCGCGGGCCTCCCGAGTGGCACGCGGCGCTCGCGCTCGTCCGCCATCGCCTTGAACGCCGGGAAAACGCCGGTCTCGGCGCTCCCGTCCGCGAAGGTCTTGTCCGCGGCGTCGAGCGTGATCCCGTTCACGATCGTGTCCTCGGCCGCGGCCGCGCGCGCGAGAGGCACGGGCATCGGGATCGCAGGGCGGGGTGGGGCCAGCGCGCGCCGGCTCTCGTCGTAGCCTGCGAACATGGCGTCCAGGCCCTCGGGAAGCGCGCGGTAGGCGCGTGCCGGCCGCGGCTGCTTCCGGCCGAGCCTGAGCGAGGGTAGCTCGGGGAGCCGTGCATCGCGCGCGAGGTCGGCGGTCGAGCGAGGCGACGCCGGTCAGTCTTCTCCGGCCGCCTGTGCGACCAGCGCCGCGAAGGCGAAGTCGCAGAGCGCCCCGTCATCGGAGAGCCTGGTCGAGTAGGCGGGCCACCAGCGGGCCGCGGCCACGACATAGGACACCTCGATCTCCACCGCCACCGCTCCCGCTCCGAGGGATATCAGGAGGTCGCGCGTGGGATGGCCGGCCCCGAGAAGCTCCGCGCTCTGCGCCTGGGCCAGGTCGAGCTCCGCGGCCTGCCGCTCGCGCTCCTTGGCCTCGCGCTCATCGTCGAGCGCGCTCAGGCGCTCCTCGAGAAGGGCGGCGGCGTCGTCGAGCATCGCGCCGATCGCCAGAGTCTCCCCGGCGCGCGCATGGGGCTCGTGCTTCCGGTCCTCGCCGAACGGAGTGGCGAGGTCCTGGGCCACGAGCCTCTCGCGCCGCCGCGACAGGACGTCGCGCTCCCTCTCGAGCGCGCGTTCCTCCCGCTCGATCTGCCGGAGGCGCGAAAGAGCGGGACCAGGACCCGCTGGCCCCTCGGGGACCACGAGTCGGCAGCGCACCGCGAGCACGTCCCGGCCGCGGGCGGAGACGCGGAACGACGCCGGTTCCGCCGCGGCCGTGAGGCCGCCGAGAACGACGGTGAGCTCTTCCGCCGCTGCCGCATCGATCCTCGCGCGCCGCACCACCACCGCGCCTCGCGCGTAGACGTGGACGGTGTCGATGCGGCTCGCGACGGAGAGCTCCACGGCGCGCCGATGCTACCAGACGCCTCTGGACGCTGAACTAGTGGCCGATGTATCCGATCGCTTCGAGGCGCTTCTTCGTCTCCTCGTCGACGTTCACCGGCGGCGCTTCTCGATGGGGCTGCTCGCGGTTCCAGCGGTCGATCATCGCCTCCATGCGGGAGACCGTGTCGGGGTTGCCGGCGGCGAGGTCGTGGAGCTCGGCCGGGTCCGCGGCGATGTCGAAGAGCATCGAGGGCCTGGAACCGCTCGTGTCCTCGATGAGCTTCCAGTTGCCCTCGCGCACTCCCCGGAGGTCGGGCTGCGGCGTGAAGAGGGAGAAGAAGAACGAACGTGGCGCGGGCGGCGTCCCATCGATACCGGCGCGCAGGCTCTGGCCGAGGACACCCGCGGGCGCCGGCAGCCCGGCGAGATCGGCGAGCGTGGGAAAGACGTCGAGAGAGCTCACCATCTCGTTGCGGACGACGCCACGAGGAAGACCCTGCGGCCAGCGGACGATCAGCGGGATGCGCAGCAGCTCCTCGTAGAGCGTGTGGCCATGGCCGAGGTCTCCGTGATCGCCGATCTCCTCTCCGTGATCGGCCGTCACGACGATCAGGACGTCGTCGGAGAGAAGTCCGAGCCCCTTCAGGAGCTCGCGCATCTTGGCGTCGGTGAATCCCACTTCCGACAGGTAGAGCGGCCACAGGCACGACGTGAAGGCCGCGCCCTCCAGGGCGACGCGGTCCTTGAGGTCCTTGCGCGTCGCTTCCGACGGATACCGGACCGGGTTCTCGTCGTAGGAGGGGTCGAGCGTCTTGATCCAGGGTCGCCGCGCGGCGTAGGGATCGTGAGGATCGAAGTAGTGGAGCCACAGGAAGACGTGGGAGAGGTGCTCCCTTGCGGGACCGGCCGATCCGAATTCCTCGTCGAGGAGCGCGATCGCGCCCTCGTTCACCTTCTCGGCGGAGAGGAACGTGTCCGCGGGACCGTAACGATCGAATCCCTGCGAGAAGCCGAGGCGGGATGCGAGGTGGATGTTGGAGGGGACTCCCACGGTCTTCCAGCCCGCCGTCTTGAACGCTTCCGCGACGGTGACGAGGTCGCCGGCGAGGGCGGGCTGGGTCGCGACGAGCCCCTGGTCGAGCACGCCGTAGCGCACGCCATGGGCGAGCGGATCGAGCGAGGTGAAGAGCGAGGCCATCGTGGGCGGGGTCCAGGAGCTCGGAGCGTAGGCGCGGCGGAACGTCACGCCCTCGGCGGCGAGCGAGGCGAGGAACGGCGTCTGGATCCCCGCCCGCGGATCGATGGAGACGGCGTCGGCCCGAAGGGTGTCGATGCTGACCAGCACCACGACGCGGGGCACCGGTACGGCGGGAGGCGCGGGCCTGCAGCTCGCGAATAGGACCGCGATCGACGCCGGCATGTAACGGCGGAAGCGGCTCAAGGCGTGGAGGGTGCCGGCTCTCCGGCCGGAGGCGAAGGCGGGACGGCGGATGCGGGCACGCCCCGTGGCGTGAGCTCGAAGAGCGCGTAGACGCCCATCTTCGGACCTGCTTCGGTGATCGTGAGCGTCCGGCCGATCGCGGTCTTGCAGGCGTCCTCGGATTTCCGGTCGAGAAGCAGGAAGACGCGCCGTCCTTCGCCGAGCCGCCTCTCGATGCGGCGCTGGTTGTTGGGGGCGAGGACCCTCCAGTCGGCGGGCCAGATCACGATCCGATCGCGCCAGGCATCGGAGAGGCTCGTCGCGGCGACAGGCCCGGACGCCTTCGCCTGGTTGACGGCGAGGAGCTCCCATCTCCGCGGATGGAGGAACGCGAGCGTCGCGAGCTTGTTCCTCATCGCGAGGATGGTGGCACCCTCCGGGGCGCTGCTCGCCATCCGGTCGAGCGCCCGGACCCGCAGGTATCGATCGTCCGCGGCCGCGAGGGAGGCGCGGGCCTCGCGGAGCGCGGCGATGCTCGAGACGGCGACGAGGAGGGTCAGAAGCAGCGGCGCGAGCCGCGGTGCGGACGCTGTGAGCGCCTCGACGACCACGACGAGCGCGAATGCTGCGAGGGCGGCCTGGGCAGGCACGGACATCAGGAAGAGCCGCAGCGACTGGGCGTCGTCGCCGCCGGGCAGGAGGGCGTGGAGCGCGATCACAGGAAGCGTCCATGTTGCGAAGATCGCCGCCCTGGCCGGAGATCGCGCGAGGAGCAGGCCGAGCCCCAGGAGGGCCGGCAGGAAGAGCGCGACGAGGCGGAGCGACGTCATCGCCTTCACGAACGCGAAGAACCCGTCGCGCAGGTGAGCGGCCGACAGGTGCGGCATCGTGGCCGAGATCTGATGGGAGTGGAGAGTTCCGTGAACGGCGAGCTGGTAGGGAAGGATGAGCGCCGACACGAGCGCGAACGGCGCGGCGAGGACCGCCGCGTCCCGGGCGCGGGCCTTGCGCGATCCAGGTCCCGCGAGGATCCGGGCGAGAGGCGCGAGGATCGCGAGCGCTCCCGGGAATCGCACCAGGAAGGCGGGGTCGCTCGACGCGGCACCCGCGGCGCAGAGCGCGAGGGTGCGCCTCCGGGGATCGCCGGCCTCCACGGCGACGCAGGCCAGGGCCATGGCCAGAAGGGCGAGCACGGCCGCGGGAAGGTCGGACATGGCGCCGTTGCTCGCGTCGATCCACACCGCGTTCACAGCGAGAAGACAAGAGGACGCGACCGCGGTGCGGGTCCCCGCGATGCTCCGGACCACCGCGTAGGTCAGGAAGGTCCCGAGGGATCCGAGCAGGGGATTCACCCAGGCGCAGGCCGTGGGGCCGAGGAGCCAGTAGACCGCGCCGAGCATCGCGGGCCACGCGGGGGAGCGAAGGGCACCTGTGAGCCCGCGTGGCGTCTGTGGTAGAGAGCTGACCGGCTGCACGTCTTGCTCGGGGATGTCGAATGCGAAGCGCCCTGTCGCCGCGAGGCGCGCCGCCGTCATCAGATAGACTCTCGTCGGGCCAGTAGGGGCTCGCCTTGTGGTGGCGCCCGATCGTGACGAGCGCGGTCACGGCCGCCACCCCGACGAGGAGGAGCGCGACGCCGCCGGATCGACGGCCCTCGCCTGCGTGGGGATCGTCGCGTCCGGGCGGCGTCATTCCCGCGTGGAGGGCGCAACCCGGAACCGCCCGATCTCGCCCTGGAGCCCGACGAAGAGCTCCTGGAGCGCATCGGCGGTAGCCTTCATCTCGAGGATGCTGGCGCGGAAACGCGCGCGTCGTCTGATCGATCTGCCCGAGGAAGCGAGCACCTGATCGCTGGCCGTTCGCTGGGCCCGCACCGTGCTCTCGATCGCGCTCGCCGCGCCCTCCGTGAGCTCGACGCCGGTCAGGATCCGGTCGATCGCGCTCCTCGCGTTCCCGAGGGATCCGAAGCCCTTCGATCTTCCGGTAGTTGTCCTCGGTCTTCAGGATGAGCGCCTGACCTGTCCCCTGATGTCGCGGACGATGGCGTCGATGTCGCCGGTGGAGCGTACGACGCGCTCCGCGAGGCCCCGCACCTCCTGGGCCACCACGGCGAAGCGCCTGCCCGCCTCGCCGCCGGCGGCCGACGCCTGGATGGCCGCATTGAAGGCGATGAGCTTCGTCTTGGCCGCGACCTCGTTGATGAGGCGCATGACGGTGCCTATCTCGCGCGACTGCTCGAGGAGGCTGTAGGTCTCCTGCACGTTCTCGACGGAGGTCGCCTTGACGCGCTCCATCTCACGCACGGTCTCCGCGAGGCGCGCCACCCCTTCCTCGGCGACGGCGTGGGCCGACCGCGCCTCGCGGGCGACGAGCTGGACCGGTCGCGCGTGCGCTCGAACGTCTCGACGAGTGGGGCTGGCGATCGTCCGCGACGTCTCGACACGGCCGCGGCCTGCTCGGCCACCGAGGTCACCTGGGCCTGGAGATCGCCTTCACCCGCACCGCGGAGCCCCGACGTCGCGCGTCGAGCGCATCACACGACGCACGATCAGCTCCAGGGCGGCCACGAAGTCGTTGAAGGCGGCGGCGAGCCGCCCGAGGACGTCCGGCGTGTCGATCGCGACGCGGCGCGTCAGGTCGCCCTCGCCGCGAGACACTTCCCGCACCAGGCTCTCGAGCTCCCGGACGCGCGGTGATGCGCGAGCACGCGAGGAACGCAAGCGCCGCGAGCGCGGCGCCGATCCCGAGCGCGCCGACGAGGATGCGGAGCGTCCGCGCGAGGGTCGCCTGGGACGCGGCAAGGTCGTAGTCGACTTCGAGGAACCCCACCACCGCGCCGTCCCTCCCCTTGATCGGGGCGACCGCCGAGATGAACGTCGCCGTTCCGGAATCGTAGGGGGCGGTGTACTGGGCGCGGCCGGTGCGGTAGAGGGCGGCGATCTTCTGGAGCGGCTCGGCCCTGGGATCGTAGTAGCTGCCCACCCTCGGCTCCCCGAGACAGACCACGAGCTCGATGGTCTTGTCGTTCAGGCGACGGGCCGTGAAGATCGCCTTCTCGGCGATCTGGTTCTCGACCTGGATGCGAGAGAGGAGCGCCTTGACGGCCGTGTACTCGGCCCCGTTCACCTGGAGCGGCCCCAGGATCCTCTCGTGGGCGTCGCCGTCGACGAAGAGCGCCCCCGTCCGGGCGATGTTGATGAGGAGTTCTCCCAGGATCGTCTGGACCTGGCGCCGCTGCGCGCCGTAGGTCAAGGTCCCCGCCACGACGACCGAGGTCAACGTGACGAGCGCGGCGAAGAGGTGGATCTTGGCGTTGAGCGAGAGCCGGAAGCGCTTCCGCCGGGCCACCTAGCTCACTCCCCGCGCGAGCGTCCGCCCGAGCACGAAGCTCGCCGTGCCGACGAGGAGCATCGACAGCTCGCCGGTCATGCTGCGCCACGCGATGCCCTGCCAGAGCCCGAAGAGCGTGACCGCGAGACCGAACGCCTGGAGCGTCCTCGAGAGCATGGGTCGCCACGGTCCCATCGGCGCCATTATCTCGCTCCCACGCCGCTTCGGAGGCGACGGGCGAGGTATATTGCCCTCATGGGAGAGGTTCGCGATCTCCTGCGCGGCATCGCGCGATCGGCGCAGCAGAGCTTCAAGGAGGGGGAGCGGATCAAGTCGCTGCCGGAGCTCTTGGGCGACGTCCGGCAGTCGCCCGTCCCCCACACGCGCAGCGCTCCGCAGTACCTGGTCGACATGATGGACTTCTTCGGCACCGAGACCGTGCCCGGGCTCGGCGGGCCGGTGGTGCGCTACAAGGTGTTCGACGCGGAGCGCGACCAGGGGCGCGATCGGGTCCACGGTCAGGAGTGGGTCCAGGGCGAGATCTACCAGACGCTCCGTAACCTCGCGCTCGCGGGAAAGAACGACCGGCTGATCCTGATGCACGGGCCCAACGGCTCGTCGAAGTCCTCGATCGTCGACGCGCTCTTCCGGGGGCTCGAGCACTACTCGCGCGCCCCCGAGGGCGCGCTCTACCGCTTCCACTGGGTCTTCCCGAGCAAGAAGTACCTTGGACGCCGCGTCGGATTCGAGGCCCGCCACGCCGAGGCGGCCGTCGCCGACATGGAGACCTACGCCTTCCTCGAGCTCGAGGATATCGCCGCCCGCGTGCCCTGCGAGCTTCGGGACCATCCGCTCTTCACGCTGCCGCGGCAGGAGCGGCGGCGGTTCCTCGAGGACGTCTTCGCAGAGGCGGGAGGAGGCGCGGAGCCCCCGCCCTGGATCCTCGAGGGGGCGCTCTGCCCGAAGTGCAAGACGATCTTCGACGCGCTGCTCTCCTCCTTCCAGGGCGACCTCGCGCGCGTCCTCGCGCACGTCCAGGTGGAGCGGTTCTTCGTGAGCAAGCGCTACCGCGCAGGCGCGGTCACCATCGATCCCCAGATCACGGCCGACGCGTCGGCCCGCCAGCTCACGATGGACCGGAGCATCGCCGACCTTCCCCCGTACCTGCAGAACCTCCCCCTCTTCGAGATGATGGGCGACCTCATCGACGCGAACCGCGGCCTGGTCGAGTTCTCCGATCTGCTGAAGCGCAGCGTCGAGGCGAACAAGTACCTCCTGACGGCGTGCGAGAAGGGCTTCATCACGATGGGGAACATGACGGCCCAGCTCAACGTGGTGATGATCGGGTCGGCCAACGAGAAGCACCTCGACCTCTTCAAGAAGAGCCCCGACTTCACGTCGTTCAAGGGACGCTTCAAGCTGATCCCGACGCCCTATCTCCTCGAGAAGGGCAAGGAGCGCCGGATCTACGAGGATCACCTGGCGCCGATGCGCTCCCTCAAGCACCTGGCGCCGCACACGACCGAGCTCGCAGCGACGTGGGCGGTGCTGACCCGCCTGCGGCGCCCCGACCCCACGAGCTACCCGCCCGACCTGCGGGACATCGTTCGGAAGCTGGCGCCTCTCGCCAAGGCGAAGCTCTACGACAGCCTCGAGACGCCGTCACACCTCGACGCCAAGGAGAAGAACGCGCTCCGCGCCGCGATTCCCGACATGCGCGGTGAGTTCCAGGAGGACCCGCGCTACGAGGGACGCTACGGAGCGAGCCCCCGCGGGAATCGCGACCTCTTCGCTCGACGGATTCTACGACCGGCGCTATGCCTGCGTGACCCGCTCTACCTCTTCGAGGCGCTGACACCTGGTGAGCCAGGAGCCGGACAATCACTACCACGATCACGCGAAGTTCATCGAGGACATCCGCGAGGAGTACCTGGACCGGGTGAACGAAGAGGTGCGCGACAGCCTCGAGCTCGTGGCGGAAGACGAGTACGTGCGCCTCTTCGAGCGGTACGTGCTGAACGTGAAGGCGTTCATCAAGCGGGAGAAGCTCTACCGCGAGTCGACGAAGAGCTACGAGCTGCCCGACGAGCGCCTGATGGCTCAGGTGGAGAAGACCCTCGACGTGAAGGGTGATGCGGCGGTGTTCCGCGCCAACCTCATCGGCCGCATCGGCGCCTGGATCGTGGAGAACGAAGGCAAGGAGGTGAGCTACCTCGACGTGTTCCCCGAGCTCCTCGCGCGCCTGAAGGACGACTTCTACCGCGGGCGCAAGAAGGTGGTGGAGCAGATATCGCGATCGCTGCTCACGGTCGGGACCGACGAGTTCGCGATGCTCGACGCCGACGCCCAGGCGCACGTGCAGGGCGCGCTCGAGCGGATGCAGGCGCGCTACGGCTACTGCGCGCGCTGCGCCAAGGAGGCGATCGTCTACCTCATCCGCAGGCGTTACTCGTGAGCCTCGAGGGCAAGCCCGTGCGCGCATCGCGCGTCGAGTGCACCGAGATCATCCAGCCCAACGACGCGAACCCGCTCGGCACGGTGTTCGGCGGGAAGGTGATGGCGATGATCGACGTCGTGGGCGCGCTTGCCGCGCAGCGCCACGCGCGCAAGGTCTGCGTCACCGCGGCGATCGACGCCCTCCAGTTCCTCGCCCCGGCGAAGGTGGGCCACTTCCTCATCGTGCGCGCCCAGGTCAACTTCGTCGCCCACACGTCGATGGAGGTGGGCGTGGAGGTGTTCGCCGAGGATCCGCTCACGGGAGAGTCGCGGCAGACCTCCACCGCGTTCGTCACCTTCGTAGCCCTCGACAGCTTCGGCCGGCCGTCCCCCGTCCCGCCCGTGATCCCCGAGACCGACGTCGAGCAGCGCGCGTTCGAGGAGGCGAAGGGGCGGCGCGAGGCGCGTCTCGCGCGGCGCGGCGAAGCGCAGAGGAGCAAGGGCGGCGCCTAGACGTCGGCTTCCGGCTGCGGTCGCCCTCGCCGGCGCCGGCGCGGGGCTCGGCGCCTGGGCGTATTCCTCCGATCTGCTCCGCGGCCAGCCGCTGATCGTGCTCGGCCCGGCGTCGTACGCCGCGCTCGCCGCCGCCGCGGTCCTCCAGGCGGCGGCGCTCCTCGCCGCGAGCCGCGCGCGGAGCTCAGGCGGCCTGTCGCGGATCGTCGAAGGCGTCGTCGTCGCCGTCGCGTCGACTGCGATCCTCCTGACCGCCGGCGAGGTCGGCCTCAGGCTCCTGCACTACGGCGATCGCGACGCGCGCTTCGGGCGATCCCTCGAGATCGTGCGCCATCCGAACGAGGACCGGGTCGAGAGCGGCATGCCCTACCACCTCAACTCGATGGGGTTCCGCGACGAGGAGCTTCCCGCCGCCCGTCTTCCGGGAGAGACGAGGGTGCTCTGTCTGGGGGATTCCTCCACGTTCGGCTTCTGGGTTGGCCAGGAAGAAGCTTACCCGCAGGTGCTCGAGCGGATCCTCCGCGACCGCACGGGCAACCCCGCGCAGGTGATCAACGCGGGGGCCGTCGGCGCGTCGTCGTTCCAGGGAAGGCAGCTCTACGAGAGGCTCGCCCCGAGGCTCCCGGTGGACTGGGTCGTCGTCGCGTTCGGCCACAACGATCGCTGGCTGCGCCCGCTTCCCGACGCCCGCGGCGGCACCGGCAAGCTCGTCGCGTGCGTGCTGCAATCGCGCATCTTCGTGCTTCTCGAGCACGCCCTCGCCCCGCTGCGCCGGTCGCGGCAGGAGCGCTACGTGCCGCGCGTCTCGGCCTGGGACTACGGGCGGAACCTGGCGGCGATCGCGGAGCTCGCGCACGGGCACGGCGCGCGGACGATCGTGCTGTGGCTTCCGGAGAATCCCGCCATGACTCTGGAGGTCGCGCGCGCGCGCGCGCTCCACGCGGGCGGGAAGGACGCCGAGGCGCTACGGGTCCTCGCGCCCATCACGCGGCTCGCCGCGCTCAACCCCTATCCCGACGCCTACGAGCTCCAGGCGGAGATCGCGGCGGTGGTCGGGGACGAGGAGCTCGCCCGGAAGGCGACGGCAGAAGCGGCGCTCCGCGTGCGCACGGCGCCGCGTGACCGCGACGAGGAGAGCTACCGCCACGCGATCGATCTCGTGGCGGAGGTGCCGGGCACCCGCGTGGTCGCGTTCGATCCCCGGTGCGTGGCGGGAAAGTTCCTGGACGTGTGCCACCCGACCCCGGCGTTCCACGCGGAGATCGGAAGGGGGCTCTCGCGGGCGATCCTGGAGGACGCCCGGGGTTGCTGCGGGTGCGCGGCGCAACCGGGCGCGGCCGCGACGCCAGGCGGAGATGGATAGAATGAGCCGCTCATGACGATCCGCTGCCCCACGTGCGGTGCGACGGTCAGGGTCACGGGGCAGCCGGCGGCAGGGCCGATGCGGGTCCGGTGTCCGAAGTGTCTCCGCAGCATTAGCGTGCGGGTCCCGGGAACAGCGCCGGCCGCACCCACCCCCCCGGCATCCGCGCCGTCGCGCGACGAGATGTTCTTCGACGCTCCCGAGGCTCCCGGCGCGCGTGATCCGGGGGACCTCGGAGCGGCGCCGCTGCCGCAGGCCCTTGCCGATCTCTGGAAGCGCAAGCAGACGGGGCGGCTCGAGATCGGCGGTCCGGACCGGAGCCTGGCTCTGCGGCAGGGAGACATCGTCTCCTTCCGTACCACCGATCCGAGGTTTGGCTTGCTGCGTCTCCTGAGGGACGCGCGCAAGATCGCGGCCGAGGTCCACGATGCGTGGGCGCCGCGGGCGGCGTCCCTTCCTCCCGAGGATCTGGCGGCGGAGCTCCAGGCCGCGAGCGTGATCGATGCGGCCAAGGCGTCCGCGGCGCTCGGGAAGGGGTGCGAGATGCTCGTCTTCATGCTGGCCGCCGAGACGCATCATCTGAGGTTCTCGGAAGGCCCGAGCGGCCCGCGCGAGCTCAAGGTGGTGATGGAGAAGCTCGTCCTCGACGCGCTGCGCCACGCGGTGCCGGAAGACGCGGTGCGTCGCGGGCTCCCGGCGGAGGATCGCGCGCTGAGGTTCGTCGCCTCCGCGATGGGCCTCTTCCAGAGTCTTCCGTTGACGGAGGAGGAGCAGCGGCTACTGACGCTGGTCGATGGGCGAAAGAGCCTCGGCGAGCTCCTGTCCTCCGGCGTGGCGAGCCCCGCCTCGACGCTCCGATCGATCTACGCGCTGCTCGCGTCTGGGTGCTGGAGGCCGCGGACACGGTGCAAGCGGCTCCCTCCGCCAGGACGCCCGCGACCGCGACGCCCGCGCCGCACCGCACGGGCGCGATCCCGCGTCCTCCCACGCCGGACGGTTTCGGATTCGTGCTCGAGTCCGAGGAACGCGCGATCGCCTCGTCGTCACCGGGGAGGATGTCATCGTCGAGGCCGTGCTGGACGACGGCACGGCTCCGCCTGCCGAGCTGCCTGGCGCCGAGGCGACCTCGGCGCCCGCCGCTGGGGAACGCCTCCCGCGGCAGAGACAGGCGCCGGTACGACGGCGCCGTGGATCGATCTTCCCGCGTCCGACGACGTCGCGGCGGTCGCATCGCGGAGATCGAGCGTCTCATCCCCGAGTCCGAGGGGAAGAACCACTTCGAGCTGCTACACGTCGAGCGCGCGTCCGACCTCAAGGCGATCAAGAAGTCCTACTTCGCCTTCGCCCGCCGGTACCACCCCGACAAGTTCTTCTCGGTCGGGAGCGAGGACACGCGGCGCCGTATCGACGCCCTCTACACGCGGCTGACGGTCGCGTTCGAGACCCTGAAAGACGGCAAGCGCCGCGAGGAGTACGAGGCATCCCTCGATGCTCCTCCGGCGGAGCGTGCGGAGCGCCAGGGCGACGTCATCCGAGCCGAGATCCAGTTCGGGGAGGCGCAGGTGGCGCTGCAGCAACGGGACTTCGCCAAGGCCAAGGATGCCGTCGCGTGGTCGCTGCGCCTGAATCCCGAGAAGGGCAAGTACCACGCGCTGCTCGGCCGCATCCTCACCGAGAGCAAGGAGTACGACGCGGCGGTCGCGGCGTTCGAGAAGGCCGCAGAGCTCGAGCCCAAGCAGGCGCTCCACCGCTTCCTCGCGGGGCGCGCCCTGCTGCAGAAGGGGAGCACCGCCGAGGCGAAGCGACTCTTCCAGATCGCGATCGCCGTCGACCCGGGATGCCACGAGGCCAAGCGCGAGCTCAGGCTCCTCGAGATGCGTGGAGGCGCGGGGCCCGCCACCCAGGCGCGGCCCGGCGTGTCGAAGAGCGAACGCGCGGAGCACGACGAGAAGAAGAAGGGGGGCCTCTTCGGCAAGCTCCTCGGAAAGGGATAGGCGTCTGCGCCGCGCGCCAGCGGGCACGGCCCGGGTAGCATTGGGGACATGAGCACGAAGAAGATCATCGGAATCGACCTCGGGACGACCAACTCGTGCGTCGCGATCCTCGAAGGGGGACAGCCCACGGTCATCGCCAACGCGGAGGGATTCCGCACCACGCCATCGGTCGTCGGCATCACGCGCGACGGCGAGCGCCTCGTGGGGGAGCTCGGCAAGCGCCAGGCGGTGACGAATCCGAGGACCACCGTGGTCGCGGTCAAGCGCCTGATGGGACGCCGCTACGACACGCCCGAGGTGAAGATGATCGCGGAGGGGAGCACGGTGGAGATCGTCGCCGGTCCCGACGGCGGAGCGCGCGTCAAGGTCCACGATCAGGTCTACAGCCCCGAGGAGGTCAGCTCCATGGTGCTGTCGAAGATGAAGGAGACCGCCGAGGACTACCTCGGCGAGTCGATCGATCAGGCCATCATCACCGTGCCCGCCTACTTCGACGACTCCCAGCGACACGCCACGAAGAACGCGGGGAAGATCGCCGGGCTCGAGGTGCTCCGCATCATCAACGAGCCCACCGCTGCCGCGCTCGCCTACGGGCTCGGGAAGGACGAGAGCGGGACGATCGCCGTCTACGACCTCGGCGGCGGCACGTTCGACATCTCGATCCTCGAGGTCAACTCGGGCGTCTTCGACGTGCGCTCCACCGCCGGCGACACGTTCCTCGGCGGCGAAGACTTCGACCGCCGCGTCATGGACTGGATGGCGCGAAAGTTCAAGGATGCCCACGGCATCGATCTGCTCGCCGACGTCATGAGCCTCCAGCGGTTGAAGGACGCCGCCGAGAAGGCGAAGAAGGAGCTCAGCTCGACGCTCCAGACGGAGATCAAGCTCCCGTTCATCGCCGTCGACAAGAACAACAACCCGCTGCACCTCGACCTGACCTTGACCCGCGCCGAGCTCGAGTCGATGGTGAGCGATCTCATCGAGCGCACGCTCTCCTGTTGCGAGAAGGCGATCGCGGACGCGAAGATGACGAAGTCCGAGGTCGACCGCGTCCTCCTCGTCGGGGGGCAGACGCGCATGCCCAAGGTCGCGGCCAAGCTCACGGACTTCTTCGGCAAGGCGCCGGTCAAGGGCGTCAATCCGGACGAGGTGGTGGCGATGGGGGCCGCCATCCAGGGCGGCGTGCTCGGGGGCAAGGTGAAGGACATCGTGCTGGTGGACGTGACGCCGCTGTCGATCGGCGTCGAGATCAAGGGCGGGATCTTCCACAAGCTCATCGATCGCAACTCCACGATCCCCATCGAGAAGAAGCAGGTGGTGTCGACCGCCGAGGACAACCAGGACTTCGTGCGGATCCACGTGCTCCAGGGCGAGCGCGAGATGGCCGAGGACAACAAGAGCCTGGGCACGTTCGAGCTGACGGGCATCCCTCCCGCGCCCAAGGCCGTCCCGAAGATCGAGGTCACGTTCCGCATCGATCACAACGGCATCCTCCAGGTCACGGCGCGCGACACGGGGACCGGCCAGGAGACCGGCATCCGCATCAACGACGCATCGAGCCTCCAGTCCGACGAGGTCGCGGCGATGATCCGCGACTCCGAGAAGTACCGGGAGTCGGATCGGCAGAGGAAGCGGCTGGTCGAGGAGAAGAACCGCGCCGCGGGCCTGGCGGCCAGCATCGAGAAGCTTCTCGTGCGCGAGGCCGAGAAGATCGACGCCCGCGCCAAGGAGCGCTTCGAGGACGGGCTGCGGAACATCCAGCGGATCATGGAGATCACCGATCCCGCGCGCGTGGAGCAGGTCCGCGAAGGGGTCTCGGCGATCTACGCGCAGGTCGACGAGGCGTGCCGCACCGCCGGGGTCACACTCCAGGAGTGATGCTCGTCCTCGGCCACCGGGGCGCGCCGGGATGCGCCCTCGAGAACACGATCCCGAGCATCGACGCCGCCCTCGCGACCGACGCCGATGGGATCGAGTGCGATCTGCGCGCGACGCGGGATGGAGCGCTGGTGCTCCTGCACGACGCCGACCTGATGCGCGTGGCGGGGCGGAGAGAACGTCTCCGGTCGCTCACCTGGTCGGAGGCGCGCAAGGTGGCCCTCGTCGACGGCGCCCGGCTCGCCGCGATCGACGACGTGCTCGACCTGGCCGAGTCGGCGCGGCGGCGGGTGTTCCTGGACCTCGAGCTGAAGGAAGGGGACATCGAGGGTACGGTGGCGGCGCTGCTGCGGCGCCGCGTCCTGCGCCGGACCCGTGTGCTCGTCACCTCGTTCGACGGTCCGCAGATGGCGCGCCTGTCGCGCATCGGCGGCCCCTTCGAGACCGGCCTCCTCGATCGGGGGCGGCGCGCGCACCCAGGTGCTCACCGCCGCGCGCTCGGGGTGCTCCTGGATCGCGCTCCGTCGCGGGAGCCGGCGCGCGATCTGGCGCGCGCGGGCGCGCGGACTGCGGACGCTCGTCTGGACCGTCGACGATCCCGTGGAGATGAAGGAGTGCCGCGCGTCCGGCGTGGACGCGCTCTGCACCAACGCGCCGGGGCTGGCGCGCCGCGTCCTCGGAGCCTAGCCTCCGTTGGCTGGCGAGAGCTACGGCCCTTACACGGTCGTCGGCACTCTCGGGCAAGGCGGCATGGGCGAGGTGCTTCTCGCCGCCGACGATCGCCTGGGTCGAAAAGTGGCGATCAAGCGGCTGCCGCGCTTTCTGGGGCGCTCCGCCGAGCGCCGCGAGCGGTTCGTGCGCGAGGCCCGGGCGATCGCCGCGCTGTCCCATCCGTCCATCGTCGCGATCCACGACATCGGCGAGCAGGATGGCCAGCTCTACCTGGTGCTCGAGCACGTCGATGGCAGGACGCTCTCCGCGCTGATGCGCGACGGGCCGCTCTCGTTTTCGCGGGCCACGCGGATCGCGATGCAGATCGCCGATGCGTTGCGCGCGTCGCACGCGGTCGGCATCCTGCACCGCGACGTCAAGCCCGACAACGTGCTCGTGACGGCCGAGGACCGCGTGAAGGTGTTCGACTTCGGTCTCGCGAAGGACGTGGGGGAGCGTGCCGCGCTCTCTGGCGCGACGGGCGCCCCGGACGAGGCAGGCGTCGTGGTTGGGTCGTTGCCCTACATGAGCCCCGAGCAGCTTCGGGGCGAGGAGATCGATTTCCGCTCCGACGTCTATGCGCTCGGTGTCGTGTATCACGAGATGCTCGCCGGCCGCCGTCCCGAGGGCGGCGCTCTCGCCCCGGAGGTTCCGGACCGCGCCAGCCCGATCCTCGCGCGATGCCTCGCGGCGGATCGCTCCGGGCGTTACGCGGGAGCGGCGGAGCTTCACGCGGACCTGGAGCGGCTGCATCTGGTCCTCTCGTCGCGCGACGATCTCGCACCGGCGTCGGACCAGGCCTCGACCTCCTCCAGAGGCGTGCGGCGCGGGCTCGTGGCGGGTCTTGCCATCGCGGCGCTCGCCCTCGGTATCGCCGCCGCGATCTCGCGGCATCCGGCCCCCGACGTCGGAGAGAAGTCGATCGCGATCCTGCCCTTCGTGAACGAGACTCCGGATCCCGACAGCGACTATCTGGGCCCGTCGCTGGCAGGCAGCGTGACCGAGCGCCTCTCGACGGTGCGCACCCTCGCGGTGCGGCCGTCGGTCTACACCGCGCGCTATCGCCAGTCCTCGATCGACCCGGCGCTCGTCGCCCGCGATCTCGGCGTGACGCACCTGGTGACCGGAAGCTACCGGCGTGACGCGGCGCGCGTCACGATCACGTTCGAGATGACGCGCGTCAAGACCGCCACGCTCCTCCTGAAACGCACGCTGCGATTGTCCTTCGACGAGGTCAAGGCCTTTCCGGGCGCCGTCGCGGAGGAGATCGTGGGCGCGCTCGCGATCGCCCTGTCGCCGGAGGAGGTGCAGCGGATGCAGCGCTCGAGGCCGACCGACGCGGCGGCCTACGATCTCTACCTGAGGGCGATCGGCCTGGGCTCGGAGCCGGCGCAATCGTCCGCCGCCCTCGCGATGATCGAGCGGTCCGTCGCCAGGGATCCCACCTACGCTCCGGCCTACGTGGAGCTCTCCCGCCGATCGAACGAGGCGCTCATCTACTACTTCGGCAACGCCGGGTATCGCGATCGCGCGATCGCCGCGGCGCGCAAGGCCCTCGAGCTCGACCCGAGGCTCGGCATCGCATCGGCTCAGCTCGGGAACCTTCTCGTGGACGCCGGCAAGGCCGAGGAGGCGACCGAGGTGCTGCGTGCCGGCGCTGCGGCCAACCCGAACGTGGCCGACCTGCACCACTTCCTTGCCTACGCCTATCGCTTCGGCGGCGCGCTCGATGCGTCGCTCCGGGAGCTCGCGGAGGCCGATCGCGTCGATCCGCTGCGGGCCGAGCTCGGCCTCAGCATGCGCAACCCGCTGCTCTACCTCGGACGGTACGAGGATTTCATCGCCACGATCCCGGTCGGGACGAACCCGTACCGGAACTTCTACCGAGGGTTCGGTCACTACCATCTCGGGCACGCGGAGGACGCGCGGCAGAGCTTCGCCGAAGCGGTCCGTCTCGATCCGGAGAACCAGTTCTCGCTGATGGGCAGGGCGCTCGCGCTCGGGATCGACGGGAAGCGCGAGGAGGGTCTCGCCGTGGCGCGCGAGATCGTGCGCCGGCGCGAGGAGAACCGGATCTGGGACGGGGAGGTGACCTACAAGCTCGCGCAGATCGCGTCCCAGCTCGGCGACCAGGAGCTGGCGGCGCGCCTCTTCTCCGATGCCGTGGCGCAGGGGTTCTTCTGCGCGCCCTACTTCGACCGCGATCCGCTGCTCGCGCCGCTCCGAGACTCCGGTCTTGCGAGCGAAGCCTTCGCGGCCGCGCGCGCGCGGCACGAGAGCTACATGTCCCGGTTCTTCCGGGACGTCAGTCCTTGACCTTGATGGACGTCGCGGCGCGCACCGACATGCTCGACATCGAGGTCTTGATCTTGACCTTCTTGCCCACCGCGAGCTCGCCCTTGATCTTCGTGTCCTTGTCGTAGGTCGTCGCGGCGGTCTTGCCGATGCCGACGTCGAGCACGATGATCCCGCGCTCCGTGTCGACTGCCTTGACCGTGCCGATGATGGTCCGGCGGTGCGGGGCGTGGTTCGGCTTCAGGGAGTCGCCGGAGGATTGCGGCACCTGGGCGGCAGCGGGAAGGGCGATGACGCAGAAGAGGACGGCCGAGATGACGCGGGCGTCGACGCGACGATGGAGCATGGGTGGCGGGGATTGTACCGCGTGCGGGCCGCGCGGCACCAGGGGCGCCGATCAGGCGAGGGCGCGGGCCTCGGCGTCGAGGACGCGCGCCGGATCGTCCAGCCCGAGCTCCCGCAGCATCGGCAGCGCTTTCAGGTACTCGCGCTGCGCCTCGGCCTCGTTGCCGGAGCGGCGCAGCTCTCGTGCGAGCTCCCAGCGGCTCCGGGCCTCCTCGCCGCGCTTGCCGCTGTGGTGCAGGACGCGGATCGACTCCCTGAGGGAGGCCTCGACGCCCTGCGGTGCGCCGGCGGGCGCGCGGCCTGACGCAGACTGGACGAGAGCGGCGACGCGCAGCGCGAGCCCGTACATCTCCGTCTCCCGATGGGCGGACGCCTGGGCCAGCGCCTCCGCCGCATCCGACGAGGCGGCCGCGGCGTCGTTTGCGCCGAGGTTGGCGAGAGCGCGGTAGCAATGGGCCTCGGAGATGAACGCGAGATAGCCGGTGCGGCGCCGCTCGGCGATGGCGCGATCGAGCATGTGGAGCGCACGCTCGTGCTGGCCGAGGCCGACGAGCGCCGCCCCGACGTTGCCCAGGTAGGTCACGTCGATCGGGTTCTCCTGCGAGCCTAGCGACTTGTCGTACCACCGGATCGCCTCGTCGAACTGGTCGCAGGCGCGGGCGATCTCGCCCATCGAGTTGTAGACGCGGTAGACGAGCTCGTTGTCGGCGAAGGGCTCTTCGATGGCGAGCAGCTCGTGGTAGGCGCGCCGCGCCGGCGCGTAGCGCCCGGCGAACTCGTGGCCGACGCCGATCTGGCGCAGGGCGCGCGCGATCGCGCGCGGATCGCTGGACGCGCGAGCCTTCTCGAGGGCCCGCTCGGCGAAGCGGAGGATCCCCGGGCCGTCGCCCATCGCGTAGGCAAGCGACGATCGCCGCGCGAGCCAGCGTGCTTCCTCCGCGAGATCGCCGCGCGCCTGCGCCATCTCGATCAGCCGATCGAACGACCCGGCGGCGTCGGCGTGGCGCCCCATCTGGCTCTGGAGCTCGGCCTTGCCGACGAGCGCCTCCTTGGCGGCTGCCGCCGACGGCGCGATCTCCAGGGCGTGATCGTAGAGGTCGATCGCCTCGCGGTTGGCGTAGACCGAGGCGGCCTGGCGTGCCGACGCGAGCCAGTAGGGCGCGGCCTTCTCGGGGATGGCGGCCTGCTCGAAGTGCCAGGCGAGGGAGTGGAGGTTCTCCTCGCGGCCGCCCGCATCCGATTCGAGAGCCAGGGCGACGGCGCGGTGCAGCTCCTGGCGTCGCGCGCGCAGGAGCGTGTTGTAGACGACCTCCTGGGTCAGCACGTGGCTGAAGCGGTAGCGGTTTCGTCCCCCGGCGGGATCGGGAGCCACCAGGAGCTCTCCCGCGAGGATGAGGCGATCCCAGAGCTCCGGCTTGTGGGCAAACCCGAGCAGCGCGTCGACCAGGCGCGGGTCGAAGTCCTTGCCGATGACGCTGCCGAGCTCGAGGCGCGTCCTCTCTTCCTCGCGGAGGCGATCGATGCGCGCCGCCAGGAGGGCGTGGAGCGTCGTCGGCACGGCGGCGTCGGAGGGGATCGACTTGTCCGCGTCGAACCGCCAGAGGTCGCCGGAGCGTACGAGGAGACCCTCGTCGACGTAGTGGCGGAGGATCTCCTCCGCAAACAGCGGGACTCCCTCGCTCCGTCGCGCGATCTCCTCTCCGAGCTCGGCCGGGAACCCGACGACGTTGCACGTGAGGTTCTGGACCTGGATGCGCGTGTCCGGGAGCGACAGGGGAGGGAGGTGGAGGGCGAGGGACCTCTCGGGCAGAGGGGCATTCCCGAGCGCTTGCTCGGCCTCGGATCCCGATCCCGGCCTGTAGACGAGCACGATCATGATCGGGTTCTGTGCCAGCAGCGGCGCGAGCGAGAGCGCGAGGTCGATCGTCGTGCGATCGGCCCAGTGCATGTCCTCGAGCACGAGGATGCGCGGCGCTCCGCCGGCGGCCGCCTCGAGGAGCTTGCCGAACGACCAGAAGACGAGCTCGCGGTGCTTCTCCGCCTCAGCCGGCGTCCGGCTCCCGAAGGCTCCCGTCGCGACCTGCTGGAGGACCTGCAGGTGCTCGCCCTTGAGGCGGTGCATCAGGGACTCGGTCAGCAGCGATGCCAGGACGTGGCTCCACGGGTAGTAGGGCACCGAGCGGCCGTAGGAGATGCTCCGCCCGACGTGGATCCTGGGGGCGATGCCGTCGACGAGCACGCCCTCGAGGCTCTCCCGCACGAGGCGCGACTTGCCGAGCCCCGCGGCGCCGGCGATCGTCACCAGGCAGCCCGCTCCGGTCTCGAGGCTCCCGAGAGCCGTGCGCAGCACGCCGAGCTCCTCGTCCCGGCCGACGAGCGGGCTGTAGAGCGACATGATGCCGCGCGAGTCTCCGGCGGCGGGGTCGGCGCCGGTGACCCGGTGCACGGTGACCGGATCTTCCTTGCCCTTCACGCGCACGGTCTGCACGACCTCGGTACGGATGCGCCCGCCCACGAGGCGGTGCGTCGACTCGGCGATGTAGATCTGCGACGGCGGGGCGAGATCGACCAGGCGCGACGCGAGGTTCACCGCGTCCCCCATCACCGTGTAACCGCCCCCCTCCATGCTCCCGACCGATCCCGCCACGACCAGGCCGGTCGCGATCCCCACGTGCAGCGCGATCGCCGGGTCGAACCCGAAGGCGCGCTGGAAGTCCTCGTTGACCGCCGGCAGCAGCGCCATCATGTCGCGCGCGGTGAGCACCGCGCGCTCGGCGTCGTCCTCGTGAGAGGTGGGAGCGCCGAAGAGCACCATGGCGGCGTCGCCGATGAACTTGTCGACCACGCCCTCGTAGCGCCGCACGACCGCGCCGAAGCGCTCGAAGAGACGGTTCATCATCTCGGTGAGCGTCTCGGGGTCGTAGCGCTCCGACATCTTGGTGAACCCGACGACGTCGGCGAAGAGCACGGTCACGACACGGCGCTCGCCCCGTCGCGTCCGGGGCAGGATGGCCGGATCGAGGAGCTGGCGAGGGATGCCGGACGACGAGCGGTTCTTGCGCGGGGTGGTGCGCGGCGCGCCGCAGCGCGGGCAGAACGCGAAGTCGCCCGAGATCGCGCTGCCGCACGCGGCGCACGCGGCACCCTGCTCCGCGCCACAGTGCGGGCAGAAGCGGGCGTCCGGCGGGACGTCCCGCGTGCAGGTCTTGCAGCGCGCCTCGGCCACGGTCCCATGGTAGTCGAAGCGCTCGGGCGGTCGCGGGCGAGGCTACTTCCTGGTGAACGTCCCCATGAGCTCGCCGGCCGCGACGACGTGCCCGTCGATGGCCTTCACGAGATCGTCCTTGGTGGCGCCGCTCGCGAGGGCCGGCTCGATGTCGAGCGCGTAGACCTTGAAGAAGTAGCGGTGCGTCCCCTTGGGAGGGCACGGACCTCCATACCCGGGCTTCTTCCAGCTGTTGTTGCCCTGCTTGCCGCCGGCGGAGAGCTCGGCGCTCGCGTCCAACCCCTCGGGGACCTCGGTGACCGTCGTGGGGATGCCGTAGGCGACCCAGTGGACCCAGGTCCCCATGGGAGCATCGGGATCGTCGGCGACGATGGCGAGGCTCTTCGCGGCCGCGGGCACGCCGCTCCAGGAAAGCTCGGGCGAACGATCCTCTCCCCCCTGTCCCTTGCAGGCGTGGCGCGTCGGGATCTCGCCGCCGGTCGTGAAGGCGGAGCTCGTGACCTCGATCCTCGGCGTGTCCTTGGTCAACGCGACCTCCTTCCCGGAGCAGCTCGTGACGGCGAGCGCGGTGATGGCGGCGAGCAGGGGCCGCCGCGATGTCGGCTTCGGCATGGCCAGGTCCTCCCTGCGGCAAGCCTAGCAGGTCGGCCGATGGCTTGGGGAATGCCTCGTGCGCGCGCCCGCCTGCGCCGAGGAGTGACGAGCGTGCTTCCTAGGAGGGCGTGTTCCAGCCTCCGACGCTCGCGGTGAGGTCGTCGGCTTCGACCGGGCCCCACGAGCCGGGCTCGTAGTCGTACATCGGGCTCGGACCGTGGATCACCGGATCCACGATCGCCCATGCCGCTTCGACGACGTCCTGGCGCGCGAAGAGCGTGGCGTCGCCCGCCATCGCGTCGCCGAGGAGGCGCTCGTAGGCGTCCATCTCCTCGCCGCCCGTGTGGTGTACCACCGAGAGCTCCGTGGGCAGGCCGAACATGCCTTCGCCGGGCTTCTTCGCGCGGGCGCCGATGGCGATCTCGACCCGCGGGCTCAGCCGGAAGCGCACGTAGTTGCCCATCGGCGGGAGCGGCTCCCGGAACACCACGGGCGGCGCGTCCTTGAGCTCGACCATCACCTCGGTCGCCGTCACCTTGAGCTTCTTCCCGGCGCGGACGTAGAAGGGGACGCCGTTCCACCGCCACGAGTCGACGTGGAGCCGGAGCGCTGCGTAGGTGCCCATGTAGGAGTCCTTCGCGACGCCCTCCTCGTCGCGGTAGCCCTTGTACTGACCGCGCACCATGTTGCTCGGGTCCATCGGCCGGACGTTCCGGAGCACCTTCGCCTGCTCGTCGCGGATGGCCTCGGGATAGGTCGACGACGGCGGCTCCATGGCCAGGAACCCGACCACCTGCAGCAGGTGGTTCTGGATCACGTCGCGGATCACGCCGGTCTCGTCGTAGAACTTGCCGCGCCCCGCGACGCCGAAGCTCTCCGCCATGGTGATCTGCACGTTCTCGACGTAGTGGCGGCTCCAGATGGGCTCGAGGAACGCGTTCGCGAAACGGAAGTAGAGGATGTTCTGGACGGCCTCCTTGCCGAGGTAGTGATCGATGCGGAAGATGCGCGATTCGTCGAACGCGCGCTGGAGCTCCACGTTGAGCGCCCTGGCCGACGCGAGGTCCCGGCCGAAGGGCTTCTCGACGACGACGCGCGCGCCGGTCGTGCATCCCGCCTGCATCAGGCGGTCGACGACCGTCGGGAACATGCTCGGCGGGATGGCGAGGTAGTGGGCCGGGCGCGCCGCCTTGCCGATGGCGGCACGGAGGCTCTCGAAGGCGTGGGAGTCCTCGTAGCTCAGGTCCACGTACTGCAGGAGGCGCGCGAGCTTCTCGAACACGCCCTCGTCCACTGGCCCCCGCGCAGCGATCGACTCATGGGCCCGGTTGACGATCTGATCGCGGGTCCACCCCGACCGGGCCACGCCGATGACCGGGACGTCGAGGTTTCCGCGCCGCACCATCGCATAGAGGGCCGGAAAGATCTTCTTGTAGGCGAGATCCCCCGTCGCGCCGAAGAAGACCAGCGCGTCGGATTCCTCGGTCATTTCTTCTCCTGGTGGCCGCCGAACTGGAATCGCATGGCCGAGAGGACCTTGTCCTGGAAGAGTGACTCGCCGCGCGACGAGAACCGTTCGAACAGCGACGCCGCGAGCACGTGCGCCGGAACGCCCTCGTCGTTCGCCGCCGCGAGTGTCCAGCGTCCCTCGCCGGAATCGGAGACGCGGCCGCCGAACTCCTCGAGCCCTGGGCTCTTGGCCAGCGCCGTCGCGGTGAGGTCGAGCAGCCACGACGCGACGACGCTGCCGCGGCGCCAGAGCTCGGTGATGTCGGCGAGGTTGAAGTCGTACTGGTAGTACTCGGGGTTGCGGATCGGCGTTGTCTCGGCGTCCGCCTCCTCCGATCGCTTCCCGACGTTGGCGTGCTTCAGGATGTTCAGCCCCTCGGCATACGCCGCCATGAGCCCGTACTCGATGCCGTTGTGGACCATCTTCACGAAATGTCCCGCTCCGACGGGTCCACAGTGGAGGTACCCCTGTTCCGCGGTGCTGCGGAGGTTTCCCGGCTGGGACGGCGCCACGTCGCCGCGGCCCGGGCGAGCGTCGCGAGCATCGGATCGAGGTGGCGCACCACGTCGGGCTCGCCGCCGATCGTAGAACGTAGCCGCGCTCGAGGCCCCAGACCCCGCCGCTCGTTCCGGATGAGGCGTGAGATGCCCTTCGGGCCGAGACGCCGGGCGCGATCCACGTCATCCTTGTAGTAGGAGTTGCCCGCGTCGATCAGGATGTCGCCGGCTCGAGGTAGGGGACGATGTCCCCGATGATCGCGTCCACCGCCGCCGCCGGCACCGGCGTGCAGGCGACGCGCGGCTCTCGAGCTTCCTCGCGAAGTCCTCCAGGCTCGGCGCCGGTCATCCCTTCCTTGACGAGCGCGTCGATGGCGCCCTGCTCGCGGTTGAAGCCGACGCAACGATGGCCGTTCCTCATGAGGCGGCGGACCATGTTCGCCCCCATGCGTCCGAGTCCGATCATTCCAATCTGCATCGAAACCTCCCTGGCGCTCGCGGCGCCTCGGCGAGAATCAAGAAAGCGCCTGGGTCAGGGCGGCGCCGAGAAGGTGCAGGCCGCGTTCGAGGTCCGGACCCAGGTGGATGCGCAGCGCGCGCCGGCCGCGCTCCAGGAGCACCGCGAGGTCGCCGCGCGCCTGCGCCGCCTTGACGACGCCGAACGTGGCGCGCCGGCCCGGGATCGGAAGGTCCTCGGGATCGTCGCAGGTGACCTGGAGGAACACGCCGGAGTTGGGCCCGCCCTTGTAGGCCTGCCCGGTCGAGTGGAGGAACCGCGGCCGTACCCGAGGCACGTCGCGACGCGGCGCGCGTCGCGGATGCGGTGGCGCATCGCCTGGAGCGCCGTCTCGGTGCGCCCGTTCATCGGCAGGTAGGCGAGGATCGCGGGGTAGTCGCCGGCCCCGAGCGTGGCGAGGAGCTTCTTCAGGCCCTCGGTCAGCTTCGGGAGCGGACCTTCCGCCAGGAGCGGCTCCTCCGCGGGCAGCGCGCCGGTCGCGCTCGTAGGCGTCGGTGAGCGCGCGGGTGGCGACCTTGCTCGCCTCGACGTCGGGTTGATCGAACGGGTTGATTCCGAGCACAGCGCCGGCGGCCGCGGTGGCGACCTCCCATCGGAACATCTCCGCGCCGAGATCCTCCGAGAGCGCGATCGGGAGCCGCGCGACGGGACGGCCAGCGCGCTCGAGCGCGTCGATCGCAGCATCCTGCGCGGCGTCGGGAGCGCTCTCGAGGCGGACGTAGGCGAAGAGGCGATCGCCGCCGTAGCGATCGACCGATCCCAGCTTCTCCCGATCGACCGGGACGAGCCCCTTGCCGATCTTGCCGGTGGACTCGGCGAGGAGCTGTTCCAGCCAGGCCCCGAGGTCGTGGATGCCCGGAGAGGTGACGATGGTGACCTTGTCGATCCCCTGACTGGCCGCAACCCCGAGCACCGTGCCGAGGGCGAGACCCGGATTGCGGGCGGCCGCCACGCCCGGGGCGCAGGCATCGTGCATCGCCTGCGCGCTCGCGAGCATGCGGCGCACGTCGAGGCCCATCGCCGCGGCCGGTACCATCCCGAAGCTCGACAGCGCGGAGTAGCGGCCGCCGATGCTCTTCCGTCCGGCGAAGATCTCGAGGAAGCCGTCGGCGCGCGCCTCTCGCTCCAGTGCGCTCCCCGGGTCGGTGACCGCGACGAAGCGGCGCGCCGCCTCCGCTCCGAGCACCGCGCGGGCGCGATCGAAGAAGTAGGCCTTGAAGATGTTCGGCTCGAGCGTCGATCCCGACTTGCTCGACACGATGAAGAGCGTCCTTCGCAGATCGAGCCGGGACTCGATCGCGCGGATCTGCGCGGGGTCCGTCGAGTCGAGGACGTGGAGCTCGGGGAACCCTGGATGCACGCCGAAGGTCTCCCGCCACACCTCGGGCGCGAGGCTCGAGCCGCCCATCCCCATCAGGAGCGCATGGGTGAATCCGCCCTCGCGAACCGACGCCTGGAAGGCGAGGAGCGCCGGGAGGGACTCGAGCTGCTGTGAGGCGATCCCGATCCAGCCGAGCCAGCTCGCCTCGTCGCGTCCCGTCCAGACCGAAGCATCCCGGTCCCAGATCCGGCGCGTTCCTCCCTCCGTGTCCCACGCGGCGAGCCGTGCCTCCACGGCCTCTTGGAGACCCTCGGGAAGCGAGAAACGAAACGCGTGGGGCGCCGTCACGGTTGGCCTATATTCGCATACGGAGCGCGCATGCCCGTGGATGGACCGCACGTCGTCGTCGACCGCATCGAGAACCTCGCCGGAGCGCTGGCGCGGCGGATCGAGGAGCTGGCGTCCGAGGCGGTCGCAGCGCGTGGGCGCTTCGCGATCGCGCTTCCCGGCGGCTCCGTCGCGTCGGCATTCCTGCCTGAGCTCCGAGCGCTCCGCGTCCCGTGGGATCGGGTCGCCGTCTTCTTCGGAGATGAACGCGCTGTTGCGGTGAGCCACCCCGACTCGAACCTTGGGCTCGCGCGATCGCTCCTCTTGGACCATGTCCCCGTCGATCCTTCCAGCGTCCATCCCGCGGCAGCGCCGGACGGAGACGTCGACGCCGGCGCCGCGCGCTACGAGTCGACGCTCCTTGCGGTCCTCGGCGCGCCTCCGCGCCTCGACGTGGCGCTCCTCGGGGTTGGGCCCGACGGCCACGTGTGCTCGCTCTTCGAGGGACACGCGGCGCTCCGGGAGCGAGATCGCTGGGTCGTCGGCGTGACCGACTCGCCGAAGCCCCCGCCACGGCGCGTCACGCTCACCCTGAAGACCCTCGCGCAAGCGCGGCTCGTCGCGATCGCAGCGTTCGGCGCCGGCAAGGCGGCGGTGATGCGGGAGGCGACGTCCGATCCCGCCTCGACTCTTCCCGTCGCCCTGGCCATGAGGACGGGCGCGCCCGTCCTCGTGCTCCTCGACCCCGACGCCTCCGCGTGACGCGGGTGGCGGCTACTGCCCGGAGCCGCTGCTCGGAACGTCCTCCAGGTAGCGATGGGCGTCTTCCTTCAGCTTCGGAGACGCTTTCTCGTTGGCCTCGATCCCCCGCAGGATCTGGATCGCCTCTGGGGATTCCATGCGGCGCAGCGCGCTGAGCGCCGCGAGGCAATCGAATCCCGGGTCCTCCTGCCCGAGGCACCCCGACAGGACGTCCTGCAGGACGGCCATGCCATCCGCGATCCCGAGGTCCGGGCAGACGCGCGCGGCCGCGCGCCGCACGCTCTCGTGCGGGCTCTTGAGCTCCCCGCGGACGAAGTCCTTCGCGTCGGCGCCACGGGCGGCGATCTTCGGGACGAGCTCCGCCTGGCTCGCCTCGGGCTCCTTCCGGTAGGTGGCGACGATGTTCTTCATGACGGCGGGATCGCCGAGGTTGATGTAGCCGAGCAGCGCCTCCTTGCGCAGCGCGGCGCGCTTCTCCTTGGTGACGAGCTCCCAGAGGAACTTCTCGCCCGAAGGCCCGGCGAGGGCCGTCATGTCCTGGATGAGGTACTCGCGCCATGCATCCGTCCGGGCGCTCGCGTACTCGGTGTCGATCGCCTTCTCGGTGGGATCCTTGGCCAGGTTGAGGGCCTTGCCGATCGCGTCCGTGCGTTCGACGCCCGACTGGGGAAGGTAGAGGACGCCATGGACCATCGCAGGGGCGATCTGCGGGTCGCCGAGCGTCGCCGCGAGCTTCATCACCGGCGGGCCGGCTTGGCCGTCGGCCTTCTCGAGCACGCGGATGATCGCGGCCTTGGCTTCGGGTGTGAGGAGCTCGCGCGCCGGCTGACCGTGGAGATCGCCCGTGGTGAGGAGGTCGCGAAGCGACTCACCCGCGGCCTGCCGCGTCCGGTCGTCCTTGGCCTCGAGGCCGGAGACGAGGTGCTCCTGGAGAGCGGAGGACCAGGCGCGGCCCCGGTCCGCCTGGGAGAGGTCGAGGTACCTGAGCACGAACGCGGCGTAGTCCTTGCCGTCGGGATCGTCCAGGAAGACGCGATTGCGCACCGACTTCGGCCTCCACGGCGCCCGGAGCGTCTTCGGATCCTGCGTGCCGTAAGGGACGTTCGGCTCGATGAACTCGATCACGTGCTTGCTCACGCGGAACGCGTCGATCGATCCGCGGCACTCGTAGGTGATCTCCTGATCGCCGACCTGGGTCCCGACCTGGCCGGTGGCCGGATCGACGACGAGCTCCCCGTGCCACAGCTTGTCGATCGAGAGGGTCACGACCAGGCGCGGGACGTCGATCTTGGTGATCGTCCCCTGCACGACGATGCGCGAGTTGAGCGTGACGTCGTGAAGCGACGCGATGTCGGGGTTCTTGACGCGCGCATGGGCGGCGCCCGCGGCAGCGAGAAAGGTCAGCACCCGGAAGGCGCGCGATCTGTTCAGCATGGCGTTCTCCGTCACCTCGGGGCCCGAAAGTCTAGCAGCCCTTCGTGCTATCCTCGCCGCTCCCCGGAAGAGCACTCAAGCATCTCGTCATGCCCAAGATCGACGCCTTCCTAAAGCTGACCCTCGAGCAGCGGGCCTCCGACCTCCACATGCCCGTGGGCTCGCCTCCGGTCCTCCGGATCTTCGGCGACCTCAAGAAGGTCAACTTCCGCGAGCTCGACCCCGATCTCAATCAGAAGCTCATCTACGAGATCCTGACCCCCGAGCAGCGGAAGCTATTCGAGGACAAGAACGACCTCGACTTTCCCTACGCCGCCGAGGGCATCGGCCGCTTCCGCTGCAACGTGCTCCGCCAGCGCAAGGGCATCGACATCACGTTCCGCGCGATCCCCGAGGCGATCCCCACGATGGAGGATCTCGAGTTTTCCGAGTCGATCAAGAGCCTCTGCGACCACCACCAGGGGATCATCCTCGTGACCGGTCCGTCCGGCTGCGGCAAGACCACGAGCCCGCCGCCATGATCGACTACATCAACTCGAACCGGCGCCTGCACATCGTGACGATCGAGGACCCGATCGAGTACATCCACCCGTGCAAGAAGTCGATCGTGAACCAGCGCTCGGTGGGGTACCACACCCGGAGCTTCTCCCGCGCGCTGCGCGCCGCGCTGCGCGAGGACCCCGACGTCGTCCTCGTCGGCGAGATGCGCGATCTCGAGACGACCCAGCTCGCGATCACCGCGGCGGAGACGGGGCACCTGGTCTTCGGCACGCTCATGACGGCATCGGCCCACAAGACGGTCGATCGCGTCATCGACGCCTTCCCGGCCAACCAGCAGTCCCAGGTGCGCACCATGCTGTCGGAGTCGCTGCGCGCGGTCATCTACCAGCAGCTCCTGAAGCGATCGGACGGCAGCGGGCGCGTCGCCGCGCTCGAGGTCCTCGTGGGGACGGCGCCGCTCCGGAGCCTCATCCGGGAGTCGAAGACATACCAGATCCCCTCGATGATGCAGATCGGCATCAAGGACGGGATGATCGTCATGGACGCCGCGATCGTGAATCTTTTCCGCTCCGGGAAGATCTCGGAGGAGGAAGCCTACCGGAAGATGGAGAACCCGAAGATCTTCGAGCAGTTCATGGCCAAGGCGAAGGGGCAGTAGGCGATGAAGATCCACGCGCTCTTCGATCAGATGATGACGCAGCGCGCGTCGGACCTGCACATGGTCGTCGGCCTGCCCCCGATGTTCCGCATCCACGGCGAGCTCTATCCCGCGAAGCACCCGCCCCTCACCCAGGCGATGTCCGAGGAGTACCTGTTCGCCCTCGTCGACGAGGAGAAGAAGAAGAAGTTCCTCGAGACCCACGACATCGACTTCGCCTACGCCTTCGAGACCAAGGCGCGCTTCCGCGTGAACTTCTTCGAGCAATACCGGGGGATGGGTGCGGTGTTCCGCCTCATCCCTACCGCCATCGTGACCCCGGACGACCTGGGCCTGCCGCCGTCTATCGTCAAGATGACGGAGGCGAAGAAGGGCCTGATCCTCGTCACCGGCCCGACCGGGTCGGGCAAGTCGACGACGCTCGCCTGCATGATCGACGTCATCAACCGCACGCGGCAGGCGCACATCCTCACCATCGAGGACCCGATCGAGTTCGTGCACGAGAACAAGAAGTGCCTGATCACCCAGCGAGAGCTCGGCGCCCACACGGAGTCGTTCGGCGCGGCGCTGCGCGTCGCGGGACGGCAGGACCCCGACATCATCCTCATCGGCGAGATGCGGGACCTCGAGACGATCGCGCTCGCCCTCACCAGCGCGGAGCTCGGGCTCCTGGTGTTCGCGACGCTGCACACCAACAGCGCGGCCAAGACCATCGATCGCATCGTCGACGTGTTCCCCTTCGATCAGCAAGACCAGGTGCGCGGCATGCTGGCGGAATCGCTCAAGGGGGTGATCGCGCAGCAGCTCCTCAAGACGAAGGACGGCAAGGGACGGGTCGGCGCCTTCGAGGTGCTCGTCGGCAGCCCGGCGCTCGGGAACCTCATCCGCGAGAAGAAGTCGGCCCAGGTGCCGTCGATGATCCAGACGGGCGGCAAGGTGGGAATGCAGTCGATGGATCAGCACCTCGAGGAGCTCGTGAAGGTCGGCAAGATCACGAGCGACGAGGCGCGGATGAAGGCGCACGACAAGGAGAAGTTCCAGAGCTGAAGCTGCCCGGCCCTCTGTGCGGGGTCGTCAGCGAGGCTTCCGTCCGGGCGGCGATCGCCGAGGTGCGCACCGCGTCTCGTCTCGCAGACGTCTGCGAGGTGCGCGTCGACGCGATCCGGTCCGGTGACCTCGCGGAGCTCTTCGAGAGGTTCGCGTGCCCGCTGATCCTGACGGTCCGTGCGCGGGGTGAGGGAGGGCAGTTCGTGGGCGACGAGCGGGAGCGCCGCGCGCTCCTCGGCAGGCTCCTGCGCGACTCCCCGCACTGGGTCGATGTCGAGATGTCGCTGCCCGAGCGCGAGCGCCGCCGCCTGCTCGAGAGCGGTCGCGTGCTGATCTCGCTCCACGACTTCACCCGTACTCCGAGATCGATCGGCGGCGTCCTGCGGCGGATGCGGGCCGCCGCCGGCGAGGCGCCCGTGAAGTACGTGTGCACGGCGCGCCGCCTTGCCGACGCCGTGGCCGTGCGGCGGGCCCTCGAACGCTCCCGGGGCCCCACGGTCCTCTTCGCGATGGGCGATCCGGGCGTGCCGACGCGGATCCTCGCCCCGGCGTGGGGGAGCGCGCTCACCTACGGTGCCGTCCGGCCCGGGCGGCGCACCGCTGCGGGTCAGCCCACCCTCGCGGAGCTCGCCGGGCTCTTCCGCGTGCGTACGATCGACTCCTCGACGCGTCTTTACGCCGTGGCGGGGACGCACGTTTCCGGATCGCTGTCCCCGCTCCTTCACAACACCATCTTCGGCCGCGAGGGGGTGGATGCGGTCTACACGATCGCGCCGGCGGCGCGGCTCGACGACGTGCTCGGCGCGGCCGACGCCCTGGGCCTGCGAGGGCTCTCGATCACGGCGCCCTTCAAGCAAGCGGCGCTCGCGGCGGCGGCCACCGCGACCTGATCGCGGGCGTGGTGGGCGCGGCGAACACGCTGCTCCGGCGACGGGCGGGTGGCACGCCGACAACACGGACGTCGCCGGGCTCGTCGATGCGCTGGGCGCCGCCGCGACCCTGGCGGGTCGCCGCGCGGTGGTGATCGGGACGGGGGCGCGGCGCGCGGGTGCGTGGTGGGACTTGCGAAGGCTGGTGCGCAGGTCACGGTCGTGGGTCGCGATGCGGCTTCCGGCGCCAGCGTGGCGTCGCTCGCGCGGGGCGGTGCGTACGTCGACCTCGGCGGACCCGCGCTCGCACGGCTCGATGCCGACATCTGGATCAACGCCACCACGGCCGAGGGGTCGCCGCTCCCGGCGGGCTTCTTTGCCGGGCGGCGGGGCCTCGCGTTCGACCACTCGTATGCGAGCGCGGCGACGCCGTTCCTTGCCGACGCGCAGAGCGCGGGCCTCGGGATCGAGAACGGGCTCGAGATGCTCATCGCCCAGGGGATCCGCCAGGCCAGGATGTTCCTGGGGCGGAGCCCCGGCGCGGTCGCGATCCGCGCCGCATCGCGCGCGCTCAGAGCTACGCTGTAGGATCGAGGCGCCGGCGGCCCGCGGGGACGCCGGAGACTTCGAGCCCGGCGGGAACCTACCGCCCGGCAACACCGAGGAGATCGAAATGCCCGTCAAGGTCCTCATTCCCACCCCTCTCCGGAAGCTCACCAATGGAGAAGGGGCGGTCGCGATCGACGGAGGGAGCATCCGGGAGGTCATCCAGAACCTCGATGGCAAGCACGCCGGCCTCCGCGAGCGCCTTTGCCAGGAGAACGGAGAGGTGCGCCGCTTCATCAACATCTTCGTCAACGACGAGGACATCCGGTTCCTCCAGAGCCTCGACACGCCCGTGAAGGACGGAGATCAGGTGTCGATCGTTCCGGCGATCGCGGGCGGCGGCCGGAGCCTTTGAGCCTCCGCGTGGAGATCGCGGCGGTGGCGCTCGGTGCGCTCCGGTCGCACGGCGAGAGGGATTATCCCAACGAGGCTTGTGGCCTCCTGGTCGGCGCCGCGTCCGCCGGGCGGCTCCGCATCGAGCAAGCCGTTGCCGTGCCGAACCTGAACACGGAGCGGGCAAAGGACCGCTACACGCTCGATCCGGCGGCCCACCGCGAGGCCGACGAGCGGGCGCGGCGCGAAGGCCGCGACATCGTCGGTGTCTACCACAGCCACCCGGACCATCCCGCGCGGCCGTCGGAGACGGATCGCGCGCAGGCCTACCCGGAGTGGGCCTACGTGATCGTGTCGGTGGAGCGCGGGAAGGCGGGCGACGTCGGAGCCTTCGTCCTCGGGGACTGGGACGGGGTCTTCGCGGAGGTCCCGATAGAGACGTCGTGAGCGCCGATCCGGTCATCCTCGGTGCGTTCTCGAAGAACGTGCTCTTCTCCGACTTCGAGCCCGACGAGCTCGAGCGCCTCGCCGGCATCTTCTTCCTGAAGGCCTTCGCGACCGAGACGCCGATCCTCGCGGAGGAAGAGCCCAACGAGGGGCTCGGGGTCGTGATCCACGGATCGCTTCACTCGAGCAAGAACGTCCCTGGCTTCGGGGCCAAGGAGCTGTCGCGGCTCCAGCCGGGCGACATCGTCGGCGAGGTGTCCTTCGTCGACGAGCTTCCCCATGCGGCGAGCATCCGGTGCGCCGACGACGCCATCCTCGCGCTCACGCGCCGTGCCGATGCGCGGAAGCTCCTCGAGGATTCCGTCCCGATCCGGCTCAAGCTCTACAAGATCTTCACGCAGACCATCTCGCGCCACCTGCGCAACGTCAACGATCGGCTGAACGCGTTCTTCCAGCAAGACTCCGCGGCGGAGCGCATCCCCGACGGGGCCCCGCCCCGGCCTGGCGCCCGCCTGGGCTTCGAGAAAGTGACCCAGCTCCTGCGCACCTTCGACCTGTTCGCGAGCCTCTCGGCGGAGGAGATCGAGCTCCTCGCCCTGGTGATCGACGAGGTGCCGGTCGACAAGGACCAGGTCATCTTCCGCGAGGGCTCCCGGGGCGAGACGCTCTTCGTGGTCGCGGAGGGTGCGGTCCGCGTCTCCAAGTTCTTCGCGGGATTCGGCGAGGAGGCCCTGACGATCGTCAATCCCGGCGAGTTCTTCGGCGACATGTCCGTGTTCGACGATCTCCCGCGGTCCGCCACCGCGATCGGCAATGCGCCGGGAACGCTGCTGCTCTCCATCGGCCGCAGCTCGATCGGAGAGCTCTGCGAGCTCAACCTCCCTGGCGGCTGCAGGCTCTACGAAATCCTCGCCCGCATCCAGTGCCGGCGGCTCCGCAACACGATCAACACGGTCAGCTTCTGGCAGATCCTGACCGGAGGATCCGACGGCGCCCAGACCCTCGAGGGACCGCTGCCCGCGGACTGAAGCGATGGGTGCCTGGTTCGAGACCCTCAAGGCGGACCCCAAGTTCCCCGCGTATGCCCTCGGGTTCATCGTGTTCGTGGGCTGGATGCTCAACTCCGAGTCGCGGCCCGACGAAGGGTGGCTCGGCAAGGTCTACCGCGTCGCGATCGGTCTCATCGTCGGAGGGCTTTGCGGCGGCGGGCTCTACGCCGTGCTTCATTAGGCGCGCTCCGGCACGGCTCTCAAGTTGCGCTCCACGCGCGAGTTGCGCCGCCCAGTCGGGCGGCACGCGTGTTGCTTGTGATCGATACCTGGCGCATCGGGTACCGAGAGGAGCCGGGATGAGACAGGAGCAACGCGACACCTACCGCATGCAGCAGGATCCGATGGCGGCTCTCGAAGTGCTCGCGGTCTCCGGCGATCGCGCGACGCGGCACCTCTTCACGGCCGCCGGGAAGGCGACGCGGATCGGAGTGCGCGTCGTCAGTACGGGCGGGGAGATCCTCGACCTCACCCGCCGGCTGCGTCCTGCCGCGGTGCTGCTCGATCTGGATGTTCCCGACATGCGAGGGCTCACGCTCCTCGATGTCCTCGCACACGATGCTGCCACCCACGACGCCGCGGTGCTCGCCGTCGGGGAGGTCGCGCTGGCGCAGGAGGCTCTCCGCCGTGGTGCCGCGGGGTTCCTGAGCAAGCCCGCGGACGTGCCGGCGATCGCGACGTGGATCGCCGAGACCCTGCGGCCGCGGGAGTCGGTCCGCCCGCGGATCCTCGTCGTCGACGACGACGAGGCGTGCCGCGAGCTGTGCCTCGCCGTCCTGGCCGCCGGGGGGTACCGGGTCGACGCGGTGCCGAGCGTGGCCGACGGGCTCGATCTGATGAGCGTGTCGCGTCCCGACCTCGTGCTCATGGACGTCATGCTTCCGGGCACCGACGGGATCTCGGCCCTGGATCGGCTCAAGGCCGATGCCGCGACCCGCTCGATCCCGGTGATCATCGTGACGGGCCTGGGGGGAGTGACCGAGCGTGTGCTGGCGCTGAAGGCGGGGTGCGACGACTACGTCACCAAGCCGTTCGACCCCGAGGAGCTGGTGACGCGCGTGGAGATGACGCTCCGGCGCGTCAAGGAGCGCGAGTCGATCTCTCCCAACACGCTGCTTCCGGGCTCGTTCCTGATCGAGCGGGAGATCGAGCGGCGCCGCACGGGGGACGAGCCGTTCGCCTTCTGCTACGTGGACGTGGACAACTTCAAGGCGTTCAACGACACCTATGGCTACGCCCGCGCCGACGCGGTCATCCGCCACCTCGGCGACATCCTGCGCCAGGCCGTCCGCCGCATGGGAGACGGCGGCGAGCTCTTGGGGCACATCGCTGGAGACGACTTCGTGCTCATCGGGTCGCTCGAGTCGTGCCCGCGCGTTCTCTCTCAGGCCCTGCGCGAGTTCGACGCCATCGTGCCCCTCTATTACGATCCCGCCGATCGTGCGAACGGGTCGATCGTGGCCGAGGATCGCTTCGGGGAGAGACGGCGGTTCCCGATCATGACGCTATCGGTGGCATGCCTGCGCTGCCAGCCCGGTTCGGAGTGTAGCTACCTCGGGATTGCGGACGCGGCCGTCGAGCTGAAGAAGCGCGCGAAGAAGATACACTCCTCAGTCGTCCTCAAGAACTGGTAGACGTGTCCCTGGAAGCGACCACCGATCCTCTGCAGGCGATGGCGGCGCGGACGGTCGCGGGGCGTTACCGCATCGAGGAGGAGCTCGGGGCCGGCGGCTGGGGAACGGTGTATCGCGCCCGCGACCTCGTGGTGCAGATCCCGTGCGCCATCAAGGTCCTGCACACGACGGACGAGAAGCTCATCCATCACTTCGCATCGGAGTTCGCGATCCTGAGCAAGCTCCGCCACCCGGGAGTGGTCGCGGTCTACGACTTCGGAGTCTGCGCCGAGCTGGGTCCCTACTTCACGATGGAGCTTGTTCCGGGCAAGAGCATCGGGCAGGCGGCGCGATTCGACACCGATCGCCGACGGCTGGCCATGCTCGCCGCGCGCCAGCTCCTCGAGGCGCTCGATCACGTTCATGGCTGCGGCGTGGTCCATGCGGACGTGAAGCCGACCAACGTCCTCTCGGTCGGCACCGGGGAGGGGACGACGTTCAAGCTCGGCGACTTCGGCCTCGCGTCCTCGGGGATCGGGCATGCGCGGGGAACCGTTCTCTACATGGCGCCCGAGGTGGTGAAGGGTGGCGCGCCCGATGCCAGGGCGGACCTCTACTCCCTCGGCCTCACGCTCCTCGAGTGCCTCCTTGGACGGCCGCCTTTCTCCTCGACGGAAGAGAAGCTCCGGAACCTCTCGCGCCCCGTACTGGACCTGGTCTCGTTGCCGGAACGGGAAGAGCTGTCGCGCATCAAGAGGCTCCTGCGCGGGCTCCTCGAGGAGGACCCGCGTCTCCGGTTCCGGTCCGCCCGGGAGGCCCTGTCGGACTACCTCGGGGACGAGATCCTGCCCGCGCCGTCGCCTGCTCGAAGCGCGTGGGGGCTTCCCTTCGTCGGGCGAGACGAGCTCGTGGCGGCGCTGGAGTCGCAGGCGAGCCGTGCGGTGGCGAGCTCGGGAGAATCGTCCGCACTGTCGCCCGTTCCCGCGGACGCGGTCCCGACCAGGGTGGTGGTCGTCACGGGTACCGACGGAGTGGGCAAGTCGAGGATGCTGCGCGAGCTTGCCTCCCGGCTCCAGCTCCGGGGCGTCGCCGTCGCGCTCGCGACGGGGCTCAGGTCGGACATCCAGAAGCAGTGGCAAGAGCAGCTCCGCCCCGCGCGGCGTCGCCGCGGCGATCGACCGCTCGATCACGCGGTGCTCCTCCTCGATGACGCGCACGCGTGCAGGGCTCCCCGCGATCGAGCGTTCCTCGGGTTCCTCGCCGCCCATGCCGCGTTCGCACCGACGTTCCTGGTCGTCGCGGGCAGGAGGCAGGACGCACTCGCGGAGCTGCTCCTTTCGCTCGAGGACGCCGACCACGCGCGCGAGGAGCGGCTCGGGCCGCTGGACACCGGCGTGGTGTCCGAGGCCGTTGTCCGGATGCTGGGAGGGGCCCAGGGCGCGGCGGAGGTCGCCGGGTTCGTCGCCGAGGCGAGTGGGGGCGTGCCGCGGCTCGTCGAGGCCGCCCTGCTTTCCATGGAGAGATCGTCGCTCCTGATACGCAACGCCGGACGGTGGCTCTGTAGCCCTCTCGCGGCTCACCAGGCCCGATACCGTGAGGCGGTCGACACGGCACGTGCCCAGCGCGACGTGGCCCAGGAAGACCTCGAGGCGGTGGAGCTCGAGGTGGTCCACCTGCTTTCACTCGCCGGCGGTGCTCCGCTGCCGCTGGACGCTCTGGAGCACGCGACCTCGTGCGGTGCCTCGGCGCTGCTCCACGCGGTGGCCGGTCTGCGCGAGCGGGATCCGGTGAGCCGTGCGTGCGATGCGGCGGGAACGGTGATGGTCTTCCCGGAGCTTCTCCGCGGAGCGCATCCGCCAGACGCTGATCGGCGCGCACGACGGCTCGCACGCCGGCTCGTCGAAGCTCATCGCCGGAGCGTGATGTCGTGCTGCACGTCGAGCTCCTGGAGGCCGCGGGTGGCGCGATCGCGCGCGTGCGATGCTCCCCGAGGCGGTCGAGGCACTGACGCGGGCGCGCGAGCACCTCCGCGCGGCGCGATGGCTCGCGTCGTCGGAAGGGACGGACGGGGGTTCGGCGGACCGCCTGCGCCATGCGGCGCGTCTGTTCCGCTCGGCGGGGCCCCGGCGGACGGGCTGTCGGTCCTCGCGCGCATCCCGGGGGAGATGCCCCCCGGAGCCGCGCTCACGATCCTCGAGAAGGCCGATGCCCTCGAGGCGCTCGGCGATTACGACCAGGCTGCGGAGCTGCTCGCGTCGCTGCCCCAGGACCTCCCCGTCCGGGAGGCGTGCCGCGCGGGCAACGCCCTCATGTGGATCCGCATGATGCAGGGCCGGTACGACGATGCGGAGCGCCTTGGACACGAGACGCTGGAGCGGACGTCCGACACCGGCCTCAAGGAGCTCGAAGCATCGGTACGCACGAAGCTCGGATCGCTCTGCCAGATGCGCGGCGACCACGAAGGGGCCATCGCGTGGTTCTCGGGAGCGCGCGACCTGCACGGGAAGCTCGGGGCCCTCAAGGGAATCGCCGCTGCCGAGAACGGCCTCGGGACCAGCCTGCGCCAGCTCGGCCGCGTCGAGGAGGCCGCTTCCCACCTGAAGGAGGCGGTCCGCCTCCTCGAGGAGGTCGGCGAGCTCGCGTCGCTCGCGCGGGCCGAGGCCAACCTCGGGAACGTGCTCTACGCCGCGGGGGACTGGAAGGCGGCCGAGGAGCGCTGGCGGCGCGGCGCGCTCTTCGCGATCCAGGCTGGAGACGCCGCGTCGCAGGCATCGTCCCTGGTGAACGTGGCCGAGATCATGAAGGAACAGGGCCGGCTCTCGACCGCGCTCGCGGCGGCGCAGCGCGCCCGCCGGATCGCGGCAAAGATGCCGCGGATCCGCGGTCACGCCACGATCTCCGCCGGGGACATCCTGTCGCGTCTCGGTCGCAGCCGCGATGCGCGGCGTCTTTACCGCGAGGCGCACGGTCTGATCCGCAACAACGCCGACGACCTCCTCCCCGTGCTCGCCCTGCGGCTCGCCGAGCTCGCCCTCTCGGAAGGAAAGGCGCGACGTGCCGACCGTCTTGCCGTCCGGACCGTGCGGCTGGTCGAGCGCCGACGCGCCGGCAATCCCGATGGCGGGCCGCCGGCATCGCAGGAGGCCGCGCTGGCGCACCGGCTCCGCGCCGTGTTGCGACGCGCCGACCACGACCCCGGCGGCGCGCTCTCGCTCCTGGAAGCCGGGCGCAACGAGCTGGTCGGCTCGGGACACGACATGGTACGCGCACGCCTTGCCGCGGAGGAGGCGCTCTGCCACCGCGACCTCGGCAACGACGAGCGATCGCGACGCGCGACCGACGTGGCCCTCGAGATCTACGCACAACTCGGAGCGCTGCCGGAGATGGAGCGGCTCCGTGCCGCGGTCGACAAGCCGCGCGAGGGCGTCGTCAAGCCGGCGGACTGGGTGGCGCTCATGGACGTCGTGCGCGCCGTGACGTCGGAGCTTTCACTCGACCGGTCGCTCGACACCATCGTCGACAAGTCGATCGAGATCAGCGGCGCCGAGCGCGGCTTCCTCGTGCTCCTGAGCCCCGCCGAGCGCCGTCTCCGCTACCGGAGCGGGCGCGACGCCGCCGGTCGCACGATCCCCGAGCGCGAGTTCGACGTGTCGATGACCGTCGTCAACAGCGTCGTCGACACGGGGCGACCGATCGCCCTGGCCGACATCGAGCAAACGGGTCCCGATCGGGAGATGCTCGGCACGGCCTCCGTCCACAGGCTGGGGCTGCGGACCGTCCTCTGCGTGCCCATCCGCACGCGGGAGCAGGCCGTGATGGGCGCCATCTACGTCGACAGCGTCCGGGCCCATCGCCCGTTCGAGCCCTCGGACATCGAGATCTGCGAGGCCCTCGCGGGCCAGGCGGGGATCGCCATCGTCAACGCCCGGCTCTACGAGGACCAGCGGCGCAAGAACGAGATGGTCTCGATCGTGAGCCACGAGCTCCGCGGTCCGCTGACGTCGATCAAGTGCTACGTCGAGCTCCTCCGGATGAACGCCCCGCGCATCGACGACGCGAAGCGGGCGCGGTTCCTCGAGCTGATGGACAGCGAGTGCATGCGGCTGTCGCGTCTGGTGGAGAACATCCTCGATCTCTCGCGCCTCGAGGCCGGCAAGGCCGCATGGTCGGTGGAGCTCGTGGATCTCGGCGCGACGCTCTCGCGCGCGGCGGAGTCGCTGCACGCCCAGGCCGAAGAGAAAGGCGTGGCCCTCGCGATCGACGTTCCGCCCGACCTGCCGCCGGTGCCGGGGAACGGCGACCGCATCCTCCAGGTCGTGCTGAACCTCGTGAACAACGCCGTGAAGTTCACGCCGAGCGGCGGACACGTGCGCGCGAGCGCGATGGCGAGGAACGTCACGGGAACTCGTATCGACTTCGTCGAGGTGCAGGTGTCCGACGACGGCGTCGGCATCGATCCGTCGCAGATCGATCGCCTGTTCGAGAAGTTCTCCCGGGTGACGGTGGGCGGCGCGAGCTACGTGCCAGGCATCGGGCTCGGCCTCTCGATCGCCAAGGAGATCGTCGAGAGCCACGGCGGCAAGATCTGGGTCGCGAGCGAGCCGGGCAAGGGGAGCACGTTCGCGTTCCATCTCCCGGTCCGGATCTGAGCGGCGCGGGCGCCCGGTTCGATCGCCCGCGCCTTTCTTGTCCCCTCTGTCCGAGCCTCCATGGCAACCGCGGTGGCGCTCAGGCGAGCGCTATTGATCCCGGATGGGCTGATCGATGATGACGTTGGCGCCGGAAAAGTCGTCCGTCGGCGCCACCGCCAGGGGATCGTAGGCTTGGCCGCCGGCGGCCACGCGATCGAGCGCGAAACCGTAACCGATCCCGGGAATCCACCAGGCCGGTGGAAGCGATCCGACGTCCATCCAGCCCGTCTGGAGCTTGCACTTGCCCTGCCCGTTCGTCTTGTCGTCGCCCGACGCACCCTTGAACGCGCCCAGGAAGTGTCCGTAGACGCGCACGTCGGTGGCGGGAGCGCCCCCCTGCTTCCACACCGTGATGTCGGCCTTGAGACGCACCTTCTTCGGACCGGCGTAGGAGATCGAGAGCTTGACGTCGGTCGCATAGCTCGGAAGGAGCTTGGGCGCACCCTCGTGGGCGAGCATGACCGCGCCCTCCGGGTTGAGCGCGCCAAAACCCGTCGCCGTGTCGAAGCCCATATCCTCGAGATCGATCGCCGACGCGAGGATGTGATCGAGGGCCTTCTCCGGAGTGTCGCCCGCCGCGAGCATGAGCGCGAGGCACCCGGCGGCGCTTGCGGCGGCCGCCGAGGTGCCCGCGATGAAGTGGTAGTCCTCGTCGGCGGGGTGCCCGCTCCCGAACGATTGAGCGAGCGGAGAATCCGGCTGCCCGTCGCCATCGCGGTCGGCGCCGTCCCCACCGAAGGCCACCAGGTCCGGTGCGGTCCCCCAGTTGGAATAAGCCGTACGCTCGATCACGCCCTCCGTCGTCGTCCGCGCCGCCCCCACCGCGAGCAGGGGCGAGGATGCGGCGCGCTCGCCATGGCGGTCCCGTCGTTTCCGGAAGCGGCAACGACGATCACGCCGTGGGAGCGCGCGTACCGAGGGCAGGGCTCGAGCTGAAGTCGGGATCCTCTCCCGGGGCGAACGCGAAGCTCATCAGGATGATGTCGGCGCCGTTCTCGGTGGCGTAGACGATCCCGCAGGGGACGCTCGCAGCGTCCCGGTGCCCTGGGCATCGAGCACCTTGACGGGGAGGATCGTCGCCCCGGGAGCGAAGCCCGCTGCCCCGAGCGCGTTGTCGGTGGTCTGGGCCACGATGCCGGCGACGAACGTGCCGTGATGGTTGTCGTCGTTCGGATGCGTGTCCCAGTTGACGAAGTCGAAGCCCGGGGCGAAGGCGGTGCCCGCGAGGTCGCTCGCGAGGTAGTACTCTCCGGTCTGATCAGTCCACCTCTCGTAGGCGACCCCCGTGTCGAGAACCGCGACCACGACGCCCTCGGCGCGCGGCTGGAGCTCCCAGCCGCGATCCACGTGCTGTGAGATGAGATGTGCCTGGTACGGAAGCAACGGATCGTCCGGAGAGCTCGTGCGGCAGCGGACGTTCGGGTAGACGGCGTCCGCCACCGCGCGAAGCTCTCCTTCGTGAAGGCCGCGGGCCACGTAGAAGCCTTGCATCCCCGGGATCTGCTCCACGCGCCCCACCAGGCTCGCGGCTGCCTGGGGGGACAGTTGCACGACGTACCCATCGGGAGGAAGTGCGTGGAACGGACCCGGGTTCGGCGCCGCGGCGGATGTGCTCAGGAGTGCCGCGGCAACGAGAAGGACAGCAGCGGGACGACAACGCGTGCTCATGGCCTTCGTGCGCAACAACAGCAAATCGCGCCACCGATCAGGGATGGGGCGCGCCTGTCGGATCGGCCCGGCGAAGGATGATCGGCGCTGACGGAAATAGACTTAGCTGGGCTCCCGCCATGGCGTCGACATCAACATCAACGGCCAGGTGGCTGGGACTGCGGTATCGAAACCGCATGGGGCTGGCCCGGCGGGCGCGTTCTGCTCACGTGCGGCTGCGCGCGATCCGTTTTGGCGACATGTGCGGAATTGCATCAACCCATTCACAGAACGCGAGTTGTCGCTCCCGGGTACCGAAGGACCCCGCGAGCACCGAGGTAGATGCATACCTGCGAAGAACAACCGCAGGAGACTGCGGTGCGCAAACCGCACCGTGGTCAAGTCGGCCGTGGGTCCCGGGACGATGATGTGCGAGAATGGCGCGACGCGCCTGTAGCTCAGATGGATAGAGCAACGGTTTCCTAAACCGTGGGCCGGGTGTTCGAGTCACCCCAGGCGCACCACCCTCATGGCGCCGCGCGGCCACGATCTCCAAATCGCAGGAAGTTGCAGGTAGGATCGCTCTCGCAAGGGAGACACGATGGGTAAGCGCATCAGCAAGCGGCAGCTCCGTGAGGACGAGATCCTCACCGGATTCGAACGCGCCTATGTCTACGTCGCGGACAGGTGGCGCCAGGCCGCCATCATCGCGGCCATCGCGGTGGCGGCGTTCGCCGGCGTCATGGGCTTCCTCGCCTACCAGGAGAGCCACGGGGACAAGGCGTCGACGGAGCTCGCCGCGGCGGTCGACACGTTTCATGCGACGGTCGTCGGCCAGGCGCCCGATCCTGCGGCGTCACCCACCGCGAAGACCTATCCGTCGGAGACCGACAAGTACCGCGACGCCCTCAAGGCGTTCGACGAGGTCCGGACGCGCTATGCCGGAACCCACGCCGCAAAGGTGGCGCGCTATTACGTGGCGCTATGCCATGTGAACCTGGGCGATGCCGAGCAGGCGGCCCAGGAGCTCTCGCCGCTCACGGAGGATCGCGTGACGGTGATGGCCGGCCTGTCGCGGCTGACCCTCGCGTCGATCGCGCGCGACAAGGGCGAGCCGGAGAAGGCGGTCGCGATCCTCCAGGACAAGCGCTACGCGTTCCCGCCCGACGCGAACCTCTTCATGCAGGCGCTCGTCTTCGAGGATCAGGGGCTCAAGACCAAGGCGGTGGATGCGTACAAGGAGATCCAGAAGACCTACACCGAATCTCCCTACGCGGCCGAGGCGAAGGAGCGCCGGGACGCGCTGGCGCCCGAGACCCCCAAGGGAGGAGCCTCGTGAAGATCGTCGTCAAGGGGATGACCTGCGATCACTGCGCCCGCACCGTCACAAAGGCGCTCGAGTCGCTGCACGGCGTCACCAACGTCAGCGTCAACGTCGGGACCGGCGCCGTGAGCTTCGACGACGCGGACGGCCATGGGGTCGAGGAGATCCGCGACGCCATCGAGGACTCGGGCTACGAGATGATCGCGCCCTGAACGATCTCGCGTTAGGATCGGCGGAGCCGTCGTGACTTTCCCGCGCGCGATGCGAGGAACCCAGGATCCGGTTAGCGAACACGATCCGAGGAGCGTGGCACTTGTGCAAGAGTCGTAATTCCATCTCTTCGTGCGCGGCGATCCTCTCCGTCGTCGCGGGCGCGTTCCTTGCGATCCCGGCGCATGCCGCCGGACCGGGGATCCGCGTCGTCGCGCAGGGGACGTTCGTCCACCCGAATCCAATCTCCCGCATCTCGTTCTCGCCATCGCTCAAGTTCGAGTTCGCGCCCGACGCGCGCACGGCCAAGGTCCGCGTCGAGATCGAGGTGAACACCGGGCCTTCGGGAAAGGACGGCATCTCGTTCGCGCTGCCGGAGACGACGCAGAAGTGGGTGGAGGTCAACTCCTACCAGTCCGACGTCGCGCTCGAGATCCCCGACTCCTGCATTGCCGGGACCTACAAGGGCCGGCTCAAGTTCACCGTCGATCCGCCCACGATGACGATCGACCCGCCGGAGGTTCCCTTCGCCTTCACGATCGTCGAGGCGAACATCAAGCTCGAGTGGGAGAAGGGCGATCCCGGAAGCAAGCTGCGCCTCGGAAGCGTCAGCACCGGGGGAGCGGGGAGCTGGGAAGGCCCCAAGTTCACCATCAAGATGAGCGATGGCGTCGAGAGCGGAACGAAGGTCAACTTCGAGGCCGAGCCCCCGGTGCTCGGCGTCAAGGCCGCCGGCGGGCAGTTCATGAAGGGCGTCGGCGCGCTCGGCGCAGGCACCTACACCCTCGGGCTCGATCCCGAGGCGCGGGCGAAGAGCTACCGCGGGCGCCTCACGTTCAAGCTCCTGTCGGTCGGCACCAAGCTCAACGACAGCGGGAGCCCGATCGAGTACTCGTACGACGTCACGGTCACGAGCCCGCTCAAGACGCTGCTGATGCTCCTGCTCGCCGTCATCGTGCTCGGGCTCGTCGGTGCCGCCGGTTACTTCGTCATGGGGCAGCTCAAGTCCGGCCGCAAGGCCTCCGGAAAGGCCGTCATCGTGGATGGCCTGCTGGAGTTCCTCGTTCCGATGGAGCGCCGGCCGGAACAGCTCGAGCGGGTCGGAAAGGCGCGCGTCGTGTTCGGCGACAAGGGCGACATCTTGAAGGACGTGCGCAAGATCAACTTCGAGCTCGCCGCCTACAACAGGGGCGGGAAGAAGGTCGTCGAGCTGACGCGGCTCAAGGGCTCGTGCCCGGTCTTCGTGAACGGCGTCGATGCGTTCAACGTGGAGCTTTACGACGGCGACATGATGAAGTTCGGGGAATACCCGACCTTCGAGGTGCGCTACCGCAACCCCGAGCTCGAACGTCCCGTCGAGCAGGTCTACGGCGAGGGCGCCGCGCCAGCGGAGGAGGCGGCGGAGCCCGCGCACGCGCAGCCCATCTCGATCTCCGTATCGTCGAGCGACGAAGAGGGAGAGATCCAGACGATGTCCGGCGAATCGAAGAAGTTGTCGCGCACGCCCGCCGCTTCCGAGGAGCTTCCCGAGCTCGGCTTCGCCGAATTCGAGGAGCCGCCCCCGTCGAGGTCGAAGGCCAAGAGCGCGCCCGACGACGACATCGCTTTGAATCTCGACATGGACCTCGACGAGGCGCCGCCGCCCAAGCGCGGAGGAAAGGCGGAGGCGCCGCGCAAGGACTCGATCGACCTGCCGGAAGGATTCGACATCCTGGGAGAGGACGAGTCGTAGCCCGCACCACCGGCGGCGTTCCGGCCGTGGAGTGATCGCTCCTGCCCCTCCTCTCCGCGCTCATTCCGGCGCGTAACGAAGAAGAGAACCTGCCGGGCTGCCTCGAGTCCGTCCGCTTCGCCGACGAGATCCTCGTGGTCGTCGACGCCGCGACGACCGATCGCACGGCAAGCATCGCGTCGGAGTTCGGCGCGAGGGTCCTGGTGCACGAGTACGTGAACTCGGCGGCGCAGAAGAACTGGGCGCTGCCTCAGACCGCCCACCGGTGGATCCTGATCGTCGACGCCGACGAGCGGGTGACGCTCGAGCTGCAGAAGGAGATCCGCGCGATCCTCGCATCCGAGCCTCCCGTCGCCGGATACGAGATCCCCCGAAGGAACCAGTTCCTCGGGCACCCGATCCGCTTCTCCGGGTGGCAGACGGATCGCGTGCTGCGCCTCTTCGATCGCGACCGCGTCCGGTACGAAGAACGGGAAGTCCACGCGAAGGTGCTCGCGCCCGGCCCCGTCCCGATCCTCGAGTGCCACCTCACGCACGACACGTGCCGGAGCTTCTCCCAGTACTGGGAGAAGATGCGCCGCTACAGCGACTGGGGCGCCTCGGAGCTCGCGAGGAAGGGCAAGCGCGCGGGCGTGCGCCACGTGTTCTTCCACCCCGTAGCGCGCTTCGTGAAGACCTTCGTCCTCGAGCAGGGGTTCCGCGACGGCATGCCCGGACTCGTGCTCTGCATGCTGACGGCGTTCACCGTCTACCTGAAGTACGCGAAGCTCTGGGAGCTGAACGTCAGGAGCGATCGAGCGCGTCCCGCGCCGCCTGCAGCACCTCCTGCGCGCTGAGATCGCGCATGCAGGCGATCGTCCCGAGCGGGCATTGCCGCCGGCCGCACGGGGAGCACGACGGGCGGCGGCGGACGATCCGGGCACGCGGGCCCCAGGGTCCCGTGCGCCGCTCGTCGGCGGCCCCGTAGATCGCGACGACGGGCTTCCCGAGGGCGCACGCGAGGTGGGTGATGCCGGAGTCGAGCCCGACGTGGAGCCGGGCCCGCGAGAGGAGCGCTGCAACCTCGGCGATCGTCGTGCGGCCGACGAGATCGACGAAGGGGGCCTTCGTCGCGGCCCGGATCTCCGCTGCGGTCCGCTGCTCGAGCGTTCCTCCGCCGACGAGTGCGATCGAGCGGCCCGTTGCCTCGAGGCCTTCGACGAGGCGCGCCCACGAGGCCACCGGCCAGCGGTTCGCCGGCTTGCCGGCGCCGATGCCGATCAGCACCTCCGCATCCGCGGGGGCAGCCGTGCTGGTGAGCGGAGCGGGAAGCACGAACCGCGTCTCGACGGGCGGAAGCCCCAGGAGATCCCCGAGCTCGAGGTACTGCTCGACCATGTGGCGTGGCGCCGGCAGGCCCGGGGTCCTGCGGTTGGTGAAGAGGAACGAGAGCTCCTTCGATCGCGCTCGATCGAAGCCGGCGCGCAGGCGCGATCCGGAGATCGCGGCGATCGCGCCGCTCTTCAGGAGCCGCTGCGCGTCGATCGCGGCGTCGAACCGGAGCGCGCGGATCTGGCGAAGGAACCGCCAAAAGCCAGCCGGGCCCCGCGAACGATCGAGCACGATCGCGGCGTCGAGCTCCGGATGCCCGTCGACGATCGCGCGCGCGCGCGGCTCGACGGCCCACGCGATGAACGCCTCCGGAAGCGCGGCGCGCAGCCGGTGCAGGAGCGGCAGCGTGTAGACCACGTCGCCGAGCGCGCCGAGCTTGACGATGAGGATCCGGGAGCGCGGCGCGAGGACGTCCACAGAAGCTGTGGAAAGGTCTGTGGAAAACTGCACGACCGCCATGTTAAGAGGTTCCTCGGCGCGGAGTTAACACGGATTGCACAGAATCTCGTCGCAGGGTCGGGCGCGCCTTTCGAATCGCTCTGCAACAACGTCGCGAGGCTGCTAAGATCGCCCACCGTTCGCGAGCCCCGATGACCGTCCCGAACCTCTTCGATCAGTACATGGTGCGCTTCAAGGCCGGGGACATCGTCTTCCGCGACGGCGAGCGCGGCGAGGAGATGTACATCGTCCACGCCGGGATCGTCGAGGTTTGCAAGGAGCTCGACAGCCGGCGCACGGTGCTGTCGCGCCTGGAGAAGGGCGACTTCTTCGGCGAGATGGCGATCCTCGAGAACCTCCCGCGCTCGGCGACGGTCGAGGTGGTCGAGGATGCGATCCTGATCCGGATCAACAAGGCGACCTTCGAGGCCCTCTTGAAGTCGAACATCGAGATCGCGATCCGGATGCTGCGCAAGTACTCCATCCGGCTGCGCGAGGCGAACATGGAGATCGAGCGGCTCCACCAGCGCAAGAAGGCCGGGCAGATCCGGATCACCTCCCGAGGCCCGTCGGCCGGCATGCCGGTGGGCGTCGTGCCCGAGCTCGGCGATCGCCCCGAGCCGTCGCTCGCCGAGGTCGAGATGGCGGAGGTTGCCCCGCCGCGCGACGAGATCCACGAGGCCGCTCCCCCTCGCGCCGCGACGACGATGCCGGCCGAGGAGATTGCGGCCCAGGCGCCGGAGCCGCCACGCATGCCCGTGGGCACGATCACGGTCCGCGACTCGGGACGCGACTATCCCTTCTTCATCAACGAGGTCACGGTCGGCCGGAAAGATCCCGTGACGGGGTCCCATCCCGACATCGATCTTTCCGGTGAGGACCGCGTCCGCTCGGTGTCGCGCCGCCACGCGAAGATCATCTTGCAGGATGGACAGTTCTTCGTGATGGAAGAGGTGGGCGTCGCGAACGGGACGTTCCTGAACGGAGAGCGCCTTCCCACCGGCGCGATGCGTCCCCTCGAGGAGGCGGACGAGATCAAGTTCGGCCTCGTGGCCGCGGTGTTTCGCAAGGGCGGCTCGGCGACGAGCAGTGCGCCGGCGGAATGAGAGCGCCGCCCTCCGGCGGCCCTGAACGCTGATGGCGCGAATCATCCCGGTCTCGTCGGGCAAGGGTGGAGTCGGGAAGACGACGTTCTCCGTGAACTTCGCCCTCGCGCTGTCCCGCTACGGCCGGACGGTGCTCGTCGATCTCGACCTCGGCACCTCGAGCGTGCGCCACTGTCTCGAGGTGAACGTCCCCTACGATCTCTACCACTTCTTCCGCAAGCGCTTCCCGCTCTCGCACTGCATCACCAGGCTCGACAAGAAGCTCGACCCGCGGGGCGAGTTCAGCCAGTTCGGGTTCGTCGCGGCCCCGAAGGGGATGATCGCCGAGATCGGCAACTTCGATCGCGATCACAAGGCGCGCCTCATCCACGCGCTCAACTCGCTCGACTGCGACTACATCGTCCTCGACCTCAAGGCGGGGCTCGACCCCAACGTCCTCGACTTCCTGCCGACGAGCAACTCGGGGATCCTGATCTTCACGCCCCACCTTCCCGCCGCCACCCAGGCCGCGTCGGACATCGTCCGCGCCGCGATCCTGCGCAAGCTCCGCGTCCTCTTCTCCCGGGACGTCGCCGCCCGCTACTCGAACGAGATGGCGCGCTACTGCGACTTCATCGCCGACCTGCTCGACCGCGTCGAGGACGACTACGACCCCAACTTCTCGAACTTCGACGTGTTCCTCGAGAAGATCTCCGAGGTGCTCCGGGACGAGCGCATCCTGAACGCCGTGCGCCACTCCATCGAGGAGTTCAAGATCTCCTACGTCCTGAACCGCTTCAACGGCCTCACGGAGACCACCCAGGCCGTGATCAGCCCGTTCGTCCAGTCGCTCACGCAGAAGGTCAGCTCGCGCCTGTCGATCCTGAACCTCGGGTGGATCGTCGACGACGAGCGCATCCACAAGGCGAACTGCCGCCGCATGCCCTGCATGCTCGAGGCCTCCGCGCCGAAGAAGGAACCGGTGAAGCCGGCGCCGACGACCGCGGAGCAGCGGCTGAAGGAGCTCGAGACGCTCTACGTCGGGCTCAAGCCCGCGAAGGAGCGCCCGAAGGAGATCGAGGTGAAGCGCGAGGACCGCGGCTTCATCACCAAGCGCCCGAGCCCCGAGGACGTCTACGCGATCCAGCTCCGGACGATCGAGCTGATGTACGGCCAGCAGATGGGGAAGGGGTACATCGACAACTTCGAGTACATCGTGCAGCGCTGCCTCTACCTCATGAAGTCGGCGAAGCCCGACGACTTCGGCGCGCGCGAGCTCTCCTCGTCGTTCGAGGAGCTCGTGCGCTCGTACGTCATGGAGTAGCGTGGCCTACCGGGACCTGCGCGAGCTCCTCGCGCGCTTCGAGCGGGAGGGCGAGTGCCGGCGCATCACCGCTCCCGTCTCCGCGAACCTCGAGATCACCGAGATCACCGACCGGGTGGTGAAGGCGGGCGGCCCGGCGCTTCTGTTCACGAACGTGACCGGATCGTCGATGCCGGTCCTGATCAACCTCTTCGGCACGGAGCGGCGCATGGCCGCGGCGCTGTCGGTCGACCGCCTCGAGGAGGTGGCGGCGCGCGTCGAGGCGATGCTCTCGGAGAAGCCGCCGGAGTCGTTCCTCGACAAGCTAAGGAAGCTCCCGCGCCTGATGGAGCTCTCGGCCATGTTCCCGAAGATCGTCGGCGACGGACCGTGCCGCGAGATCGTGCGCACCGAGGGATTCAGCGTCAAGGAGATCCCCGCGCTCCGGTGCTGGCCCGGGGACGGCGGTCCGTTCATCACCTTCCCGGCGGTCTTCACGAAGGATCCGGAGACCGGCGAGCGCAACGTCGGCGTCTACCGCATGCAGGTCTACGACGATCGCACCACGGCGATGCACTGGCACCTCCACAAGCACGGCGCCGGCCACTACCGCAAGGCCGTGAAGCTCGGGAAGCGGCTCCCGGTGTCGGTGGCGCTCTCGTGCGAGCCCGAGGTGATGTACGCCGCCACGGCGCCGCTCCCCGACGGTGTCGACGAGATGATGCTCGCCGGGTTCCTGCGCGGCGAGCCGGTGCGCCTCGTCCGCTGCGTCACCAACGACCTCGAGGTGCCCGCGAGCGCCGAGATCGTGCTCGAGGGCTACGTCGACCCGGGCGATCTGCGGCGCGAGGGACCCTTCGGCGACCACACCGGTTACTACTCGCTCGACGACGACTATCCCGTGTTCCACGTCACGGCGATCACCCAGCGAAAGGACCCCATCTACCAGACGATCGTCGTCGGCGTGCCGCCGCAGGAGGACTGCTACCTCGGCCTCGCCACCGAGAAGATCTTCCTGCCTCTGATGAGAAAGCAGCTCCCGGAGGTCGTCGACTTCCACATGCCGTTCGAGGGTGTCTTCCACAACCTGGTCGTGGTGTCGATCCGCAAGAGCTACCCCGGCCACGCGCGGAAGATCATGCACGCCCTCTGGGGGATGGGACAGGCGATGTTCAGCAAGTGCATCGTCGTGCTCGACGACGACGTGGACGTGCGCGACTACCGGCGTGTGCTCTTCACGGCTCTGAACCACATCGATCCCGAGCGCGACGTCGAGATGGTGATGGGCCCCGTGGAGACGCTCGATCACGCGTCGCGCTTGCCGTGGTACGGCTCGAAGATGGGGGTCGACGCCACCAGGAAGTGGAAGGAGGAGGGATTCCAGCGGCGCTGGCCGGACCTGATCACGATGTCCCCCGAGGTGCGGGCCAGGGTCGATGCGATGTGGCGGGAGCTCGGCCTCGCCGAAAGCTGATAACTTCAGGGGCCCGATGAGACGCGCGAGGAATCCGTAGATGGGAGCTTTCGCCGGCGGAAGCGCCTACGCCATGGCCAATCAGATCTGCGAGGGGTACTCGACGCTCTCGGCGGTGTCCGTGCGCCGCTACACGGACGCCGAGCTCGGCCAGCTCCGGCTCGAGCTCGACAAGATCGTCACGACGCTTCGCGCGGAAGTGATCCCGGAAGGGGAGATGGAGAAGGTCAAGGCGCGGAACCGGAAGGTCTCGCGCGTCAACCAGGCGACCCTGGTGCTCCAGAACCACCTCCAGAAGAAGAACCGTTAGCCGCCGGGGATCGCCGTCTCCGGGCGTTCCACTGCCGGCACCGAGGTCCATGGCCGCGCCGACCGAAACATCTCCGAGCCTGCCCCGCGCGGGCGAGCCCTCCAGCAAGGCGTACCGCGTCAAGCTCGAAGTGTTCGAGGGGCCGCTCGATCTCCTGCTCCACCTGATCCGGAAGAACGAGCTCGACGTCTGCGACATCCCGATCTCGCTCATCACCGAGCAGTACCTCCAGTACGTCGCGCTCATGAAGGAGCTCGATCTCGAGGTCGCCGGAGAGTTCGTCCTCATGGCGGCGACCCTGGTGCACATCAAGACGAGGATGCTCTTGCCCCGGCCGCCGGAGGACGCCGTCGCCGAGCCGAGCGAGGATCCGCGCCAGGAGCTCGTGAACCGGCTGCTCGAGCACCAGCGCTACAAGGAGGCGGCCAAGGAGCTCTACCAGCGAGAGATCATCCAGGACCGGATCTGGGGCAGGCCGACGGGCGCGCCCATCACGGAGGAGGGGGCCGAGCTCGTCGACGTGAGCCTGTTCGATCTCCTGTCGACCCTCCGGGACGTGATCGAGCGCGCCAAGGGGCGCATCGCCATCGAGGTCGAGGCCGACCGCCTCACCGTCGCCGACCGGATCCAGCGTATCGCCGACGCACTGGAGAAGGAGGCCTCGATCCCGTTCGAGCGCCTGTTCGAGGATGCGGCGAGCCGCCGTGAGATCATCGTGACCTTCCTCGCGCTCCTGGAGATGATCCGGCTGCGCATGATCCGCGTGCTGCAGCGTGCGGCCTTCGGATCGATCTGGGTGTTCCGCCGGGGCGAAGAGCAGACCGCGCGCGAGGCCATCGAGCCCAAGCCCGAATTGGAGCCATGACGCCATGAACCCGGAGCCCGAGACAGAAACCCCCAAGACCGCCGAGGAGCTCGTCGCCGCCGTGGAGGCGCTCCTGTTCGTCGCGCAGGAGCCCGTGACGGTGCGCCAGATCCGCGCCGCCGTGGATGGCGCCGACAAGGACACGATCGCGCGCGCGATCGAGCTCTACGCGCAGTCGCTCGAGTCGCAGGGCCGGGGGCTGATGGTGCAGGAGATCGCCGGCGGGTTCCGCCTCGTCACCAAGCCCGACCTCGATCCCACGATCCGCGCCTTCACGCGCGAGAAGCGGAAGGCCAAGCTCTCGCCCGCGGCGCGCGAGACCCTCGCCATCGTCGCCTACAAGCAGCCTCTCACCGCCCCCGAAGCGACGGAGATCCGCGGCGTCGACTGCACGAGCGCGATCAAGAGCCTCCTGGAGCGGAAGCTCATCCGCATCCTGGGGCGCAAGGAGGTCGTGGGGCGGCCGATCCTCTACGGCACGACGAAGGAGTTCCTCTTCAACTTCGGCCTGAAGAACCTCGAGGAGCTGCCGACGCTCCAGGATTTCGAGGAGGTCGCATCCGGGCTCGGCGAGCCCGTCGAGGCGGCTCCGGACGCCGCCGCCGATCCGGGAGAGGTGCAGGAGATCATGGCGGCCCAGGACCGCAGGGAGCGCATCGAGGACGACGTCGAGGCCGCGGGGAGCGCCGCGGAGGAGGAGTGATCGTCCCGTGGCGGAGATGCGGATCGCCCGCGCGCTCGCGCAGGCCGGCATCGCCTCCCGCCGCCACGCCGAGGATCTGATCCGGGGCGGGGTCGTCACCGTCAACGGCAAGGCGGTGACGGCGCTCGGCCTCAAGGTCGACACCGCGGTCGACGACGTGCGCGTGAACGGGCATCCGGTCGCGACCCGTCCCCGCACCTATCTCTTGCTGCACAAGCCGCGCGGCTACGTGTCGACTCGCAGCGACGAGGAGGGACGCCCCGCGGTGATCGACCTCCTACCGCCGAAGCTGCGCCACGTCTATCCCGTCGGCCGTCTCGACATCCAGTCCGAGGGGCTGCTGCTCCTGACGGACGACGGGGACTTCTGCCTGCGCATGACGCACCCTCGCTACGGCGCTCGCAAGGTCTACCGCGCGAAAGTCCGCGGCACGCCGTCATCCGAGTCGCTGGAGCGCCTGACGCGCGGGATCGCGTCCGAAGGGGAGCGCCTTCGCGTGCGGGAGGCGCGCGTCGTCGCGCCCGGCGACTCCTCCGCGTGGGTCGAGGTGGTGATGGACGAGGGGAAGAAGAACGAGATCCGGCGGCTCTGCGCCGCGATCGGGCATCCGTGCGTGCGCCTCCAGCGGACCGCCATCGAGTTCCTCACTCTCGAGGGGCTCGCCCCGGGCCGCTTCCGCACGCTCCGCCCCGGCGAGGTGCGCCGGCTGCTCGCCTCGTGGCCGCGGGACGCCGCGGCACGGAACGGTGCCGATCCGAGGCGCGCGCCCGCCGGGAACGGCGCGCCGCGCGGACCCTACCGCGCGCCGCGGCGCACCGGGTAGTATTGGGGGTCCCATCGCGCATGCGCAAGCTGGTCGCCGACAACATCGCGTCTCTCACCCCGTACGAGCCCGGCAAGCCTGTGGAGGAGGTGATGCGCGAGCACGGGCTGACGCACTGCGTCAAGCTCGCGAGCAACGAGAACCCGCTGGGGCCCTCGCCGCTGGCCCTCGATGCGATCACCGGCCACATGAAGGAGGTCTACCGCTATCCCGACTCGTCGGGCTTCCACCTGAAGCGCAAGCTCGCGCGGGTCTACGAGGTGCCGGAGTCGCGGATGGTGCTCGGGAACGGGTCGGTGGAGATCATCGAGCTGGTGGCCCGGACGTTCCTCGCGCCTCTCGAGGAGGCGATCGTCTCGGAGCACGCGTTCGTGATGTTCTCGCTCGCGATCCGCGCCGTGAACGGGCGAGCCGTGGTGGTGCCCTCGCGGAAGTTCGCCCACGACCTCGATGCGATGGCGGCGGCGGTGACCGAGCGCACGAAGGTCGTCTACATCGCCAATCCCAACAACCCGACGGGCACGATGGCGACGCGCGAGGAGCTCGATCGCTTCTTCTCGCGCATCCCGAAGGACGTGATCGTGGTGCTCGACGAGGCCTACTGCGAGTACATCAAGAACCCGAGCTACCCGAACGGGCTCGACGACCTGCGCGAGGGAAAGAACGTCGTCGTGCTGCGCACGTTCTCGAAGATCTACGGCCTGGCCGGACTCCGCGTCGGCTACGCGTTCGCGCCGGAAGCGCTCGTGGATGCCATGGAGCGCGTCCGCACTCCCTTCAACACGACCCACCTGAGCCAGCACGCCGCGATCGCCGCCCTCGACGACCGCGAGCACGTCGAGCGCACCTACCGGGTCAACAACCGCGAGCGCGCGTTCCTGGCGGAGGAGCTCGAGAAGCTCCAGGTTCCGTTCGTCCCGTCCGTCACGAACTTCCTCCTCGTCGACCTCTGCAAGCCCTGCGAGCCCGTCTTCGCCGCGCTCCTCTCGCGCGGCGTGATCCTCCGTCCCCTGACGGGCTACGGGCTCCCGACCCACTTTCGCATCACCGTGGGGACGCGTCCCGAGAACGAGGAGATGCTCCGCACGCTCGTCGCGCTGCGCGAGGAGGGCACTCTCTAGCCCTCGTCGGAGGCGCCGGCGACGCGATGCGCCGATGCCCGCGCCCGCTGCTTGCAGGGGCGCGCATAAGTCCGTGATATCATGGGATTTTGTCGATAGCCAATCCAGGAGGATTAGCAACTGCTATGGGAAGCGAAATCGAGGAGCCCGGAAAGGGAGCTCGCGGCAAGGTCGCCGCGTCCGGCGCGCGCCTCGGAGAACAACCTCGGCCAGGCAACAGCGAGACGTCCCTCAAGAAAGAGGAGGAGGACTTTTCGGGCGACAGGCCTGCCGAGCAGATGTCGGATGTCGATCAGCAGGAGTACGAGCGCCACCTAGACCTGCTCTCCAGCTTCTCCTTCTCCGAAGGAGACGTGGTGCGCGGGACCGTCCTGAAGGTGACCCCTTCGGAGGTCCTGGTCAACGTCGGCTACAAGTCTGACGGGATCGTCGATCTGCGCGAGTTCACCGACCGCGACGGGACGGTCCGCGTGAAGGCGGGCGATCAGTTCGACTTCCTCGTCGAGAAGACCGAGAGCTCGGAGGGCTACATCGTCCTCTCGCGCGAGAAGGCCGAGAAGATGAAGGTGTGGGACCGCGTGGAGGAGGCCTACCGCGACAACAAGGTCGTCACCGGGCGCGTCATCGATCGCGTCAAGGGCGGCCTCGCCGTCGACATCGGCGTGCGCGCGTTCCTCCCCGGCTCTCTCGTCGACGTCCGCCCCGTGCGGAACCTGGACAGCTTGAAGAACCAGGAATTCCGCATGAAGATCATCAAGTTCAACAAGAAGCGCGGCAACATCGTGCTCTCCAGGAAGCAGGTGCTCGAGGAGGAGGGCAAGGAGAAGCGGGCGAAGACCCTCGAGGCGCTCGCCGAGGGGGCGGTGCTCCGCGGCCAGATCAAGAACCTGACCGAGTACGGCGCGTTCGTCGACCTCGGCGGCGTGTCGGGACTCCTGCACATCACCGACATGTCGTGGGGCCGCGTGTCGTCGCCCACCGAGCTCTTCCAGATCGGCGACGAGATCGACGTCGTCGTCCTGAAGTACGACCGCGAGACCGGGCGCGTGGCGCTCGGGTACAAGCAGCTCTCGCAAGATCCGTGGATCACGGCGCGCGCGACGTTCCCCGTCGGCGCCCGCGTGACCGGGCGCGTCGTGAGCCTCACCGACTACGGCGCGTTCGTCGAGCTCGCCCCGGGGGTCGAGGGCCTCGTCCACGTGTCCGAGATGTCGTGGACCAAGCGGATCAAGCATCCGAGCAAGCGCGTCTCCATCGGCGACGAGGTCGACGCGATCGTGCTCGACGTGGACGACCACGCGCGGCGGATCTCCCTCGGCATGAAGCAGGCCGAGGCCAATCCGTGGGACACGATCGCCGATCGCTACCACCCCGGCGACAAGGTGCGCGGGAAGGTCCGCAACCTCACGGATTTTGGCGCGTTCGTCGAGCTCGAGGAGGGCATCGACGGCCTGATCCACATCTCCGACCTCTCCTGGACGAAGCGCGTCCGGCACCCGTCGGAGATCCTGAAGAAGGGCGACGACGTCGAGGCGATGATCCTCACCATCGACGCGCAGAACCAGCGCCTGTCGCTCGGGTTGAAGCAGCTCCAGAACGACGTCTGGCAGGACTTCTTCGGCAAGCACCAGGTCGGCGACCGCGTCACGGGCAAGGTGGTCCGGCTGACCGACTTCGGCGCGTTCGTCGAGCTCGAGGAAGGGGTCGAGGGCCTCGTCCACGTGAGCGAGCTCGCGCGTGAGCGCGTGGAGAAGCCGTCCGATCGCGTCTCCGAGGGGGAAGAGCTGACGATGAAGATCATCCGGCTCGACCAGGAGGAGAAGCGCATCGGGCTCTCGGTCAAGGCGGCCGACGAGTCCGCCGACATCCGCGCTTACTCCGACCCGCGGCGCACGCGCGTGAGCCTCGGCGAGATGCTCGGCGACCTGCCGCGGGAGCTGAAGGAGGGCCGGCGGCGGGGCAGGGACGATCGCGGCCGCGGCGGCGAGGAAGGGCCGCGCAAGCAGAAGGGTGGAGGGCGGCGGCGCGAGCTCGAGGACGACTACGACTACCGTCAAGACCTCGACGACGATGACGAGGGTCCGGCACCGGCACCGAAAGCCAAGGACGGCGGCGGCGAGGATGACGAGACGGAAGCCGCTTCGGGCGGCGCCGACGACGAGTCCGGCAAGCCCTGATCCGCCGCCGTGGAGCACCTCTGGGCACCATGGCGGTCGAGCTACGTGCGGGACGCCCGGCGCCTCGCGGCCGAGGGGTGCCTCTTCTGCACCCTTGCGGCCGCGCCGGATCCTCGCGCGGACTTCGTGCTCGACAGGACGGATGAGACGCTCGTCGTGCTGAATCGCTATCCCTATGCCACCGGGCACCTGATGGTGGCGCCGAAGCTTCACGCGGCGTCTCCCACGGAGGCGCCCGCCGAAAGCCGCGCAGCGTTCTACGAGGCCGTCGTCTTCTCCGAGCGCGTTCTCCGGGACGTCTATCGCCCCGACGGGATCAACGTCGGCATGAACCTGGGGGAAGCCGCGGGGGCGGGCGTTCCGGGCCACTTCCACATGCACCTGGTCTGCCGCTGGAACGGCGACACGAACTTCATGGCGAGCGTCGCGGGCACGCGCGTCCACCCCGAGTCGCTGGAGGCGACCGCGGATAAGCTCCGTCCTCACTTCGCGCGGCGATCTGCCGGAGAAGGGAGCGCATCGTGATCGACTTCTCGCTCACCGCCGAGCAGAAGATGCTCCGGGACTCCATCCGCGACTTCGCCGTCTCGGAGATCCTTCCCGGCGTCAAGAAGCGCGAGGAGAAGGGGGAGTTCCCCGCGGACGTGGTGCGCGCCCTCGGGAAGATCGGCGTGTGCGGCATGACGATCCCCGACGAGTGGGGCGGCGCCGGCGCGGACACGCTCACCTACTGCCTCGCCATCGAGGAGATCGCGAGGATCTGCCCGTCGACGGCGATCACGGTGTCGGTCAACAACTCCGTGTGCTGCTATCCGATCTGGAAGTTCGGCACCGAGGATCAGAAGCGCCGCTATCTCCTGCCGTGCGCCCAGGGGAAGATCCTCGGCGGCTTCTGCCTGACCGAGCCGCAGGCCGGCTCGGATGCGGCGAACCAGAAGACCCGGGCGGTGATCGACGGCAACCACTACGTGCTCACCGGGCAGAAGGCCTGGATCACCAATGCGGGCCAGGCGTCGATCTACGTCGTCATGGCGGTCACCGATCCCGCCCTCGGCAGCAAGGGGATCTCGGCGTTCATCGTCGAGGCCGGGTGGCCAGGCGTCGTGGTCGGTCGCTACGAGGACAAGATGGGGCTGCGCGCCTCCACCACGGCGACCCTGACCTTCGACGGTGTCCGCGTTCCCAGGGAGAACCTGCTCGGCGCCGAGGGGCAGGGGCTCCATGTGGCGCTCCACTCGCTCGACGCCGGGCGCATCGGCGTCGCCGCGCAGGCCGTTGGCATCGGGCAGTCGGCCCTCGACGAGGCGCTCGCCTACGCGCGCTCGCGCACGACCTTCGGCAAGCCCATCCACGAGCACCAGGCCGTGGGTTTCATGCTCGCCGAGATGTCCACCGAGGTCGAGGCCGGGCGCCAGCTCACCTACCGTGCCGCGACGCTGCGCGACCAGGGAAAGCCCTTCGCCAAGGAAGCGTCCATGGCCAAGCTCTACGCCTCCGAGATGTGCAACCGCGTCGCTTACCAGGCGGTCCAGGTGCACGGAGGCTATGGTTACTCGAAGGAGTACGCCGTCGAGCGCATCTGCCGCGATGCGCGCGTCGTGACGGTGTACGAAGGCACGTCCGAGATCCAGAGGATGGTGATCGCGCGGCATTTGTTGTCATGAAGCAGGCGGGGCATCGCCCCGCCGCAGGGTCGGAGGATCAGAACGTGGCGCACGACAGCAGGGGAAAACGACTCGCTCAGACCGAGGTCGGCATCGAGAAGGATCGCTGGGAGGACAAGACGCTGCGGCCGCACCTGCGGAAGAACCCCGAGCGTCCCATCGATTTCACCACCGTCTCCGGTGAGCCGGTGGCCACCCTCTACACGGCCGAGGACGTCACCGACGTCTCGGTCCTGAAGGACACGGGGTTCCCCGGCGAGTACCCCTACACCCGCGGGATTCACCCGAACCTCTATCGCGGGAAGCTCTGGACGATGCGCCAGTTCTCGGGCTTCGGTACGCCCGAGGAGACGAACGAGCGCTTCAAGTACCTCCTCGCTCACGGTACGACGGGACTCTCGGTCGCGTTCCACCTCCCGACGCTCATGGGGATCGACAGCGATCACCCGCGGTCCCTCGGCGAGGTGGGCAAGTGCGGCGTCGCCATCGACTCCCTCAAGGACATGGAGGCGCTGTTCTCGGGGATCCCGCTCGAGAAGGTCACGACGTCGATGACCACCAACGCCCCGGCGCCGATCCTCTTCTCGATGTACATCGCCGTCGCGGGGCTCCAGGGGGTCTCGCCCCAGGCGATCTCCGGGACGATCCAGAACGACATCCTGAAGGAGTACATCGCCCAGAAGACCTACATCTACCCGCCCTACCCGTCGATGCGGCTCATCACCGACATCTTCGGCTACGCGAGCCGCGAGGTGCCGCGCTGGAACACGATCTCGATCTCCGGCTACCACATCCGCGAGGCGGGGTCGACGGCGCTCCAGGAGCTCGCGTTCACGCTGCGCGACGGGATCGAGTACGTGGAGTGGGCGATCCGGGCGGGGCTCGACGTCGACGAGTTCGCGCCGCGCCTCTCCTTCTTCTTCAACGCGCACAACGATCTGTTCGAGGAGGTGGCCAAGTACCGCGCCGCCCGACGGATCTGGGCGCGCGTCATGAAGGAGCGCTTCAAGGCGAAGAACCCGAAGTCGCTCACCTGCAGGTTCCACACCCAGACCGCCGGGTGCTCGCTGACGGCGCAGCAGCCGCAGAACAACATCGTACGCGTCGCGGTCCAGGCGCTCGCCGCGATCCTCGGAGGCACGAACTCGCTGCACACGAATTCGCTCGACGAGACTCTCGCGCTGCCGACGGAGGAGTCGGTGCGCATCGCGCTCCGGACGCAGCAGATCCTCGCCTACGAGTCGGGCGTCGTGAACACCGTCGACCCGCTGGGCGGCTCGTACTACGTCGAGCGGCTCACCAAGGACATGGAAGAGGGGGCCTTCGACTACTTCCGCAAGATCGACGACATGGGCGGCATGGTCGAGGCGATCCTCCAGGGCTTCCCGCAGAAGGAGATCGCCGAGGCGAGTTACCAGTACCAGCTCGCCATCGAGCAGAAGCGGAAGGTGATCGTCGGCGTCAACGACTTCCTGTCGGAGGAGCCGGAGAACCCCGAGATCCTCTACATCGACGACTCCGCCGAGAAGGCGCAACGCGCGAAGCTCGAGGAGCTCCGGAAGACGCGCGACGCCGGCGCCGTCGAGCGGTCGCTCGAGGCGCTCCGCAAGGCCGCGGAGGGCACGGACAACACGATGCCGCGGATCCTGGAGGCGGTACGCTCGTACGCCACCCTCGGCGAGATCTGCGACACGCTCCGGTCGGTCTGGGGCGAGTACCGCGAGCCGGCGACCTACTAGATCGATGCGTAAGACGCGCGTCCTCATCGCCAAGCCCGGGCTCGACGGCCACGATCGCGGCGCCAAGGTGGTCGCGCGCGCGCTGCGCGACGCCGGGATGGAGGTCATCTACACGGGCCTCCGGCAGACGCCGGAGCAGATCGTGGCCGCGGTGGTCCAGGAGGACCCGGAGTTCCTCGGGCTCTCGATCCTCTCGGGAGCGCACAACACGCTCTTCCCGAGGATCATGGCGCTGCTGCGGGAGAAGGGGATCGACGACGTCACGGTGTTCGCCGGCGGCATCATTCCCGACGTCGACGTACCGGGACTCAAGCAGATCGGCATCGCCGAGATCTTCCCGCCCGGCTCGACCACGACCGACATCGTGAAGTTCATCGACGCCCGGCGGGGCGCATCAGGGTCCTGACGGAACGCCGCGTCGTCTGGCTCGCGTGCGCCGGCTTCCTCGTGCTCGGCGCCGCGCACGTCTACTGGGGGGCCATCTTCGCGGACGAGTCGTTCTACCTCTACGCCTCGAAGCTCGTCGCCTCGGGGAAGACCCTCTATCGCGACTTCTTCTACCTCCAGAACCCGGCGTTCCCGTACGTCTACGCCCTTCCCATCGGGCTATGGAGCTCCCCCTACGCGGGTCGGATCTTGTCCCTCGTGTTCTCCGTGGTCGCCTTGCTCGCCACGGTGGGACTCGCGCGACGCCTCTCGAACGAGGCGGGCGCAGCGATCGCGGCGGTGCTGCTGGGGCTCAACGCTTTCCACGCCTACTTCGCGGTCATCGTGCGGGTCTACGCCCCGACGGCCGCGTTCCTCGCCATCGGCGCCTACCTCTACGCGCGGATCCGGCGCCCCGTTGTTGCCGCAACCCTGGCCGCGGTGTGCTTCGCCGTTGCCGTGGCGTTCCGGCTCACGGCCGCGCCCGCCATCGCGGGTCTGGTGATCGCGCTCCTCCTGCGGCGCGAGCTGCGCGCCGCGGTGGCGGCGGCGATCGCGGCGGCGGTCGTCGTGGCGCTCCCGTTCCTCCCGTTCCTCCTCGTCGTTCCCGCGCGCATCCTGGTGTACCAGGCCGTCGGCTTCCACACGGAGATCCGGAACGTCGGCGGACCCGCCGCCATGGTGATCGTCAAGCTCCGGACGCTTCCCGACGTGGCGGCGAACTACATGCTCCTCTGGCTCGCCCTCCTCATCGCGGTGGCGATCACCGTCGGTGCGCGCGGGCGAGCCGGAGTCCCCGCGCTCCTGGGCGAGGGGAAGGAGCGCGACCTCTGGGTCGTCGCGCTCGTCAACCTCGCCGCGCAGTCGGTCGCGATGAACGTCCAGGCCGACTACTACGAGCCGGGCATCGCCCTTCCGATGGCGCTCGCCGGCGCCGCCCTCGCGCGCAACCTGCGCTTCCCGCGACCCGCACCGGCCGCGCTCCTGGCCGCCGGCACGCTCCAGGCCCTTGCCCACGGTACCGGCTCGATGGACATCGATCGCCACCTCCACGGTCCGTTCACGCAGCTTCGACCCTACGTCGACTTCGTGCGCTCCGCCGCCCGTCCCGCCGAGACGGTCATGACCTCCGACTCCCAGCTCGTCCCGTTCATGGCCGGCCGCGAGATCCTCCACGGCTTCGAGAGCTTCGAGTACTTCCCGAGCTGGACGCGGGAGCGTTGCCGTGAGTTCGGCGTGTGCAACGACGAGATGATCCTCGAGCTCGTTGGCGCGCGCGTCCCCGCGGCGATCCTCCTGAGCGACTACTCCTACCGGAAGCCGTTCCCGATCTCCGTCGACCAGGGGCCGGAGCGCCGGCAGCGCATCCTGGACCGCATCGCCGAGGGCTACGACCTCGGCGCCACGTTCCCGAGCCCCTATTTCCAGGGAGGCAAGTCGTACGTCTACGTTCGTCGTCCGGGACGTCCACCCGGTTCGTCGCGGGCTCCGTGAAGAGGGTGCTCGTCATCGGATCGGGCGGCGCCGGGAAGACGACCTTTGCCCGCGAGGTCGCGGCACGCACGGGACTTCCGCTCGTTCATCTCGACGCTCTCTACTGGCGACCTGGCTGGATCGCAACGGCACCCCAGGAGTGGACGCGCATCGTGGCAAAGACCGTACGCGGCGACGCCTGGGTCATGGATGGGAACTACGGCGGGACGCTGCCTCTGCGGCTCGCGGCCTGCGACACGGTCGTGTTCCTCGACACGCCTCGCATGGAGTGCCTCTGGCGCGTGGTACGCCGCCGCCTGAGCCGGCGGCGGACGGATCCGAGCCCTGGCTGTCGCGAGCGGCTCACGTGGGAGTTCATCGTCTGGATCTGGACCTACCCCCGGAAGCGCCGGCCAGAGATCCTCGCGCAGCTCCGGAGCCTGGTTCCGTCGAAGCGGGTTGTCGTTCTCCGGGTTCCGTTGGACGCGGCGCGGTTCCTGGGAGAGATCGACCCGAGACCGAGCGAGCGAGGCGATCGGCGGATCGCATCTCAAGGCGCTTCGTCTTTCATGAAGCTGCCGTAGTACATGCCCTTCTCACGAGTGATCGCGGGATCCTTGTCGCAGTAGCCGAAGAGCGTCCAGCCTTTGCCGGGGCGGCGCGGATCGTCGGGCAGGATCGGCGTCGTCGACCAGGCGGCAATCCGGTGCCCCGCAAGCTCGAACTCCATCTTGTTGCCCCGGACCCATCCGCACGGCTCGGCCTTCGGAAAACGGAACGGGGCGACGTGCACGTTGCCCATCCCCGGAATGCCGATCGAAAGGCCTGGGCCGCGGTGGTAGATGTTCGGGAAGATGACGACGTCTGGAGCCCCGGGCGGGCCGAGATCGAGCACGGGGGAGTCGTTCATCCACAAGTCGAACTCTCCCTCGAGCTCTTTGTCCACGGGGTCCTCCTGGATGACCGGGGCGATCCTGAGGACCACGCGGCCGTGCTCTTTCGTGGCTTCCAGGAGGGTCGTGGTCCAGCATTCGAGGAGATCGAGGTCCTGTTGCGCGTTCGGGAGATCGGCGGTCTTCCTGGCCGTCCTCCCGGCGCCCTCCCACATCTGGCGTTCCACTGTGATCATCGCGTGGGCGCCCACTTCCGCGGCGTAGTTCAGCTTGCAATAGAGGAAGGTCGTCTTGGTCAAGTAGACCGAGAGACTGGCGCTTCCACCGTCCTTGGAGTCGCTGAACTCCAGGGTGGAGAAGCCCGTCCCGCCGATCGAGTGAATGCCGCCACCGTCGACGACGAGCAGCTCGACGCTGTAGCTGATCTTCGTGGGTGGCAGCGCCTCGTCGAGGCGAGACGCGAGTGCCGATCCGAAGGCGATGATGAGCGGCGCGACGCGATGCAGGCGCCTCATCGGATGGAACCCTTGCGCGCTGCAGGAAGGGCCGCGACGATCGTGACGTGACGGCCGCCGTCGTAGATCGTCTGGGCTTCGCGCACGGGTGCGGCAGCAAGAGCCGTCGCGGCAATCCTGGTGCCCGTGGCCCGCCCGGCGGCAAAGGCCGCGCCGAGGGCGCCGGCAAGAGCAGCCGCGGCGATGGCGTGACGCTTCGTCGAGCGCGCGGCAAGGCGCGCGGGCTGGACCTGCGACTCGTCTCGCCATCGGTGCAGGCGAGCTCGGTCCTTCGCGATCTCCTGCTGGTAGCGGCGGCAGGGAAGGCATGCGGAGAGATGCGCCGCGCTCTCCCGGGATTCGTCCTCGTCCGCCTCGCCGTCGAGGAGAGCGGAGAGGATCTCGCGCGAATCTGGACACGTCATCGTGATGTTCACTCCTTGTTCTACGAAAGGCTCGTTCGCAGGTGCTCGCGCGCGCGGGAAATGCGGGATCGGACGGTGCCGACGGGCACGTCCTGCACGGTCGCGATCTCCTGGTAGGACAGGCCGTGGAACTCCCGGAGGATCAGCGCCTCGCGGAAGTCGTCCGGGAGGCCCTGGACGGCCTCGCGGACCATCGCGACGTCCTCGGCCTGGCGGGAAGGCGCCGGAGCGGGGGCCACGCCGCCGGATGACTCCCTCCATGAGGTTCGCCGCTCCCGACGGCCATGAACGAGCCGGAGGTTGCGTGCGATCCCGAACAGGTAGGACTGGAGCGTTCCCCGCTCCGGCGAGTACCGGCCAATGCTCTGGACGAGCTCGGTGAAGACGTTCTGGGTAAGGTCGTCGGCGGTCTCGGGCGCCATGCCCGTCCGGCGGAAGTAGTTGAACACGTGGCGCCGGTGCTCGGCATAGGCACGCTCGAGATCGACCGTGGCCCTCGAGAGCGGTGTCAGTCGCTTGGGATCCCCTGGCGGAGTGGTCACTGGGCTCTCGCAGCTTGATTGTCCGCCCCCATCACGGAAGTTCCCCACCCGTGGAAACGGGTGGCGCTTCGTGCCTTCCTTCATCGCTCCTCCTGGCGGGCGCGCTCAAGCGCTCGGTCGTCGTCCGTGGGCCAAGAGCGCGAGCAGGTAGAACACGAGCGCGACGAGGTAAAGGTCGCGCATCCCGACGACCATCGACCCGTACTCGAAAAGGCCGCCGACGATGGCGCCTAGCGTGTTGTAAGCGAGCGCGGTGGCAGGCCGCGCCCGCGTGCGGAAGAGCTGGGCGAACAGGAGCGCGGCGAAGAAGACCGGTGCCCCGACCAGCACCACGCCCGCGAGCCACTGCACCGCCGCGGGGAACGAGAGGAGCGACGTCGGCGTGACGGTGTAGCCCAGCGCGATGGCGGCGGCCAGCGCGGCGAAGATCCCTCCGGGCCGGATCGCTCCGCGGGCGATCACGATGGCGTTCGCGATGAGGATGACCGCGAGCACCGACGTGAAGACCATCGAGCTGACGATCCAGGTCGAGCCGAAGAGGAGCGACATGCGCGTGACGCTGCTGGTCTCGAGGAGAAGGAACCCCGAGCCCAGGAAGAACAGCGCGAAGTCGGCCTGGCGCAGGTCCCGGCCGCCCGTCGCGGCGAGCACGAAGGCCAGCGCCGCGACGAGGATTCCGGCCATGACGCCACGGTAATGCGCGGGGATGGTGGGCATGCGCAGGTAGAGGTAGGGCCAGTCGTCGAGCGGGAGCTTCTGCCGCCACGGCAGCGCGATCTCGCGCGCCTCCGCGTCGGCGGGCTTGCGGCAGCGGAAGATGTAGTTGAAGAGGTAGTGCGGCGCGAAGAGCCGCACCGAGGGCTCCGCGCGGAAGGCGCTCGTGAAGAGGTGGAAGATCTTCTCGGCGACGTCGGCGTGCGGCGTCATGTGATACGTGACGAGCGTGCCCCCGGGCTTGAGGTGGCGCACCAGATCGTCGAACGCCTCCTTCGTGTACATGTAGTTGTCGAGGCGCACCGAGGTCATGCCCGAGAGCAGCGTCTGGCTGTCGAGCGTGCCGGTGACGATCACGTCGTACCTCTTCTCGCATCGCCGGAGGTACGCCCGCGCGTCGTTCACGTAGGTGGTGACGCGAGGGTCCTGGTAGGGATGGTTCGGGTGCTGCGCCTTTCCGATGGCGAGGATCACGGGATCGATCTCGACGGCGTCGATGTGGCCGGCCCCCTGGCCGATGGCGATCTGGACGTCGTTGCCCGTGCCGGCGCCGAGGATGAGGACGTCGTCGCGCCGCTCGATGCCGTCGTAGGCCGCGCGGTAGTGCGACCGGATGTCGGCGACGACTTGCGACTGTGCCGCACCGGCGTCCGAGAGGTCGACCATGTACTGGTGCAGGGAGTGGTTCACGAGGAGCGTGGTCATCGGCATCCCGACGACCGGCGCGAGGTTGATGCGGTAGTAGGGTGACCAGCGCTCCCCGCCGGTGATGCGCAGGGACTGGACCGCGAGCAGGGTCCCGGCCAGGCACGCGGCATGGAACGCGAGCGCCGCGGGGCGCGCCTGGCGGAGGCTCGCGACGAGGAAGACCAGCGCGCCCGCGAGGAACCATGCCCACGGCGACAGGCCGAGCCAGCCGAACACGGTGAACAGGAGGATGCCCGCGAGGCTCCCCGCGACGTTCAGGCTGTAGGCGTGGAGCGTCGGGATTCCTGCGAAGGCCCGACCCATCCGGTAGCCGAGCGGGACGAAGAGCAGCGCGAGGAGGACGAACAGCGAGAGCACCACGAGCTCGATCGGGTAGACGTGCGGGTCGCTCGACGGCGCGAGCGGGATCGTCCACAGGAACTCGCCCGTCGGCGTGTAGCCGATCCTCTTGGCGGCGAGCACCTTCGTGGCGAGCGCCGTCGCGAGCAGGAGCAGCGGGAACGCCTCGGGAAGAGAGGGGCGCCGCTCGGCGAGGATGAGCCCGGCGCCCATGCCGAGGAACGTCGCGAGGATGACGAGGTTGGTGAAGAACGCGAGCGCCTGGACGTTCGCCGGCAGGAACCGGATGAAGACCAGCTCGAAGTGGAGGATCAGGAAGCTCCAGAGCACGAGGCCGATCGGATCGGTCCGGCTCTCCTGACCCGTCACTCTAGCGGGCGCTGAGGGCCGGGACGTGCGATTGCTCGTCGGCGTGATACGAGCTCCGGACCAGCGGTCCGCTCTCGACGTGGGGGATGCCGAGCCGCTCGCCGTGCTCCTTGAGCTCCCGGAACTCTTCCGGTGCCACGAACCGCGAGACGGGCAGGTGATCCTTCGTGGGCTGGAGGTACTGACCGATGGTGGCGATCGAGACCCGCGCGTCGCGGAGCCTCTCGAGGACCTCGCACGCCTCCGCCATCGACTCGCCGAGCCCCACCATGAACCCCGACTTCGTCCGGAGATCGGGACGGCGCTTCGTGGCCCCGCGGAGCAGCTCCAGCGATCCCTCGAAGCTCGCTCCGGGGCGCACGGTGCGGTAGAGCCGCGGGGTCGTCTCGACGTTGTGGTTGAAGACGTCGGGTCGAGCGTCGAGGACCGTCTCGAGCGACGCGACCATCGACTTCTTGAAGTCGGGCGTGAGCACCTCGATCTCGCACGACGGAAGGCGGTGGCGGATCTGCCGGATCGATTCCGCGAAGACCCAGGCCCCTCCGTCCGGCAGGTCGTCGCGATCGACGCTCGTCAGGACGACGTAGCGCAGCCCGAGCTTCTCCACCGCTTGGGCGACGCGCGCCGGCTCTCCGGCGTCGACCGCACCGGGAAGCCCCGTCTTCACCGCGCAGAACCCGCACGCCCGCGTGCACGTGTCGCCGAGCAGCATGATCGTCGCGGAGCGCCGGTCCCAGCATTCGCCGATGTTGGGACAGCGCGCTTCCTCGCACACGGTGTGGAGATCGAGTCCGCGCATCAACGCCTTGAGCTCGAAGTACCGCTCGCCCGAGGGGAAGCGGGCCTTGAGCCAGGCCGGTCGGGGATGAGCGCGTTGTTCCACGGTCCTCAGATGGGGCTCTCGCTCCACGCCTCGATCCGCGTCTTGAACGACGCCATGAACTTGTCCGCGGACGCGCCATCGATGAAGCGGTGATCGAACGAGAGGGCGAAGTGGCACATGGAGCGGATGGCGATCGCGTCGTCGATCACGACGGGGCGCTTGTGGATGCCGCCCACGCCGAGGATCGCAACTTGCGGCTGGTTGATGATCGGCGTGCCGAAGAGGCCGCCGTAGATCCCCGGATTGGTGACGGTGAACGTCCCGTCCTTCACCTCGTCCGGGAGGAGCTTCCGCGTGCGCGCGCGCTCCGCGAGGTCGTTGGCCTTCCGGGCGAGCCCGACGAGGCTCATCTCGTCGGCACGCTTGAGCACGGGCACGATCAGCCCATCGGGTATCGCGACCGCCATCCCGAGGTTGATCTCCTTCCTGAGGAGGATGTCCGTCCCCTGGACCGAGGCGTTCATGAGCGGGAACTCGCGCATGGCGCCGACCAGCGCCTTGAAGATGAAGGGCATGAACGTCAGCTTCGTGGCGTTGCGCTTCCCGAAGTCGTCCTTCGTGGCATCGCGCATCTTCACGATCGGGGTCATGTCCATCTCGAAGACGGTGGTGACGTGCGCCGAGGTGCGGCGCGACAGCACCATGTGCTCGGAGATCGACCGGCGCATCACCGACATCGGCAGGACTTCGACCGCTCCCGCCGCCGCCGTCGCGGGCGCGCTCGGCGGGGGACCGATGGCCGGCAGCGTGACCGTCGCCGCGGGGGATGGTGCGTGGGCCATCGCCGGCGCGGCGTCCTTCGTGTCGAGATAGCGCAGGACGTCGTCCTTGCTGACGCGGCCACCGCGGCCCGTGCCCGGGATCTGCGCGAGGTCGATCTGGTTCTCCTTCGCCATGCGCTTCACGAGCGGCGAGGAGCGCACGGGCTCACCGCCCGGTGCGGCCGCGGGAGGCGCGGGAGCGGGAGGCGGAGGCGGCGCAGGACGCGGGGCGGGCGCAGGAGCCGGAGGCGGCGCCGGAGCGGGCTTCGGCGGCGCGGCCTGGGGCTTCGGCTCGGGCGGCGGCGTGGGCCGGGGCGGCGGAGCCGGCGCCTTGGCCTCTGTAGCGGGCGCGGGCCTGGCTCCCGGCGCTGCGGCATCGGTCTCGAGCACCGCGACGACGGTGTTGACCGCCACGGTCTGCCCTTCGGGCACCAGGATCTCGACGAGCACGCCGGCCGAGGCGGCGGGGATCTCCGAGTCGACCTTGTCGGTGGATATCTCGAAGAGAGGCTCGTCGCGCTTGACGCTGTCGCCGACCTTCTTCAGCCACTTGGTGACCGTGCCTTCCGCAATCGACTCGCCCATCTGGGGCATGATGACGTTCGCGCGCATGTGTCTTTGACTCCGTTCGCCGGCGGGGCGCCCGCCGTTTCAGTATCGCGAAAGCTCCCGGGCCTTCGCCACGACGCGGTCGACCGATGGTATGAAAACGGCTTCGAGACTGGGAGCGTAGGGGATCGGCGTGTCGGGCGCGGCCACCCTCACGACGGGACCGTCCAGATGCTCGAAGGCCTTCTCCGCGATGCGGGCCGCGAGCTCGGCCCCGAGGCCCCCGGTGAGGGTGTCCTCGTGCAGCAGCATCACCTTGCTCGTCTTCTGGACGGACGCGAGCACGAGCTCCTCGTCGAGCGGCATCAGGGAGCGGAGGTCGATCACCTCGACCGAGACGCCGTCCGCCGCGAGCGCCGCCGCCGCGTCGAGCGCCGTGAGGACCATCGCTCCGTAGGTGACGAGCGTGAGGTCCCGTCCTTCGCGGCGCACGATCCCCTTGCCGAGCGGCACGACGTGATCTCCGCCCGGCAGATCCTCCTTGATCCGCGGGAGCCGGTAGAGCATCTTGTGCTCGAGGTACACCACGGGATCGGGATCGCGGATCGCCGCGCGCATCAGGCCCAGCGCGTCGGACGGCGTGGATGGGGCGACCACCTTGAGCCCAGGCGTGTGGACGTAGAGCATCTCGGGGTTCTGGGAGTGGAAAGGCCCGGCCTTCACGCCCCCGCCGCAGGGTCCGCGCACGACGATCGGCACGCCGGCTCCCCAGCGGTAGCGCGACTTCGCGGCGAAGTTCACGAGCTGGTTGAATCCGTTCGAGAGGAAGTCGATGAACTGCATCTCGGCCACCGGGCGCATGCCCATGTAGGCCGCGCCGATCGCCGCGCCGACGATCGCTGCTTCGGCGATGGGAGTGTCGATGACCCGCTCCTCGCCGAAGCGCTCGAGGAAGCCTTCCGTCAGCTTGAACGCGCCGCCGTAGGCCCCGATATCCTCCCCGAGCAGGAAGACGCGCTCGTCGCGCTCCATCTCCTGCCAGAGCGCCTGGCGGATGGCGTCGAGGTAGGTCGCCACTACGCCGCGTTCTCCGGCGCGAGCTCGAAGACGCGCGCGAGGCCTTCGAGGAGCGCGGCCTTCACCGAGGCGATGTCGACGGGGCCGGCGAGCTCGGCCATCGACGTGACGCCCTTGCCCGCGATCCCGCACGGAACGATGTAGCGGAACGGCGTCAGGTCGTTGACCGCGTTCAGCGCGAAGCCGTGGGACGTCACCCAGCGGCTCACGTGGATGCCGAGCGCGGCGATCTTGCGGTCTCCGATCCACACGCCCCGCTCCCCGTCGCAGCGACCACCGCTGATGCCGAACCTCTCCAGCGTCTCGATCAGGACGCGCTCGAGGCTGCAGACGTACCATCTCAGGTCCTGCCGGTGGGCGCGGAGGTCGATGATCGGGTATCCGACGATCTGCCCGGGGCCGTGGTAGGTGATGTCCCCGCCGCGATCGGACGCGTGGTAGGCGATGCCGAGCCCGCCCAGCGCCGCGCGCGGCACCAGCAGGTTCTCCGCCCGGCCGTTGCGCCCGAGCGTGAAGACCGGCGGGTGCTCGACGAAGAGGAGCGTGTCGGGAATCGTCCCCGCGATGCGGCGCTCCACGCGATCGCGCTGGATCGCGAGCGCCTCCTCGTAGGGGAGAAGACCCAGCTCCTCCACGCGCAGGGCGGCGGTCGCCGCGGGAGCTTCAACCATGAATCGGGTGTCCCAGGAGCGCCATCGCCGCCTCGTGGACGGACTCCGAGAGGGTCGGGTGCGGGTGGATGATGCGCGAGAAGTCCTCGTCCGTATCCTCGAGGTGCATCGCCACGGTGCCCTCGTTGAGCATCTCCGTCGCGAGGTGGCCGTAGATGTGGAACCCGAGGAGCTCGCCGTAGGTCTTGTCGGCGACGATCTTCACGAAGCCGTCGGTATCGCCCACCATCTGCGCCTTGGCGAGGATGCTGGTCGCGAACTTCCCGATCTTCACGTCGTGACCGCGCTTCCTCGCCTCGGCTTCGGTCAGCCCGACGGAGGCCACCTGCGGCTCGCAGTAGGTGCAGGAGGGGATCTGGTCGTAGTCGATCGTGGGGGAGTCGAGACCGGCGATCGTCTCGACCACGAGCTTGCCTTCGGCCGAGGCCACGTGAGCGAGGGCAGGGGTCGGCACGATGTCGCCGATCGCCCATATCCCGGGCTCGTCGGTCTGTCCCCTGGGACCCACCGGGAGGAACCCCCGGTCGACCTTGACGCGCGTGTTCTCGAGCCCGATGCCCGCGGTGTTGGGCTTGCGGCCGGCCGCGATCAGGACGTGGCTCGCGTCGATCGCCTTGGACTCCCCGGTCGCGAGCTTCACCGTCACCCTGGCGCCGCCCTGGCCGGGTACGACGGATTCGAGACGCGCGCCCGTGTGGACCGTCATGCCTTGCTTGACGAAGTTCTTCTGGAGCGCGGCCGAGACGTCGGCATCCTCGAGCGGCACGATGCGGTCCAGGAGCTCGACCAGGGTCACCTGGGATCCGAACCGTACGTAGACCGATGCGAACTCGACCCCGACCGCGCCCGCGCCGACCACGACCAGGTGCTTGGGGATCTCGCGGAGGCTCAGGATGTCGTCGGAGGAGAGGATCACCTTGCCGTCGAACGCGATGCCGGGAAGCGCCTTCACCGACGAGCCCGTGGCGAGCAGCGTGTTCTTCGCGCGCACGGCCGTCTCGTTGCCGCCATCCTTCACCACGAGGGATCCGGGCTTCTCGATGACGGCGAAGCCGCGCACGATGTCGACCTTGTGCTTGGCCATCAGGTACTCGATGCCCTTCGCGTTCTTGAGGACGATCTTGTCCTTCCTGCGGTGGACCTCGTTCATGTCGAGCGCCGGGTCGGACACCGTGATGCCGTAGTCCTTCGCGTGCTTGATGGTGTGGTAGATCTCCGCGTTGTGAAGGAGCGCTTTCGTCGGGATGCAGCCCACGTTGAGGCAGGTGCCCCCCATGCGCTTGTCTTTTTCGATGATGGCGGTGCGGAGGCCGAGCTGGCCGGCGCGGATCGCCGCCACGTAGCCGCCAGGTCCGCTCCCGATGATGGCGAGGTCGTAGTCTTTTCCGCTCAAGGTCAGCCCCCCTTCGCGTGGGTCGACGATACGTGTCCGGATCCCCCGGCCGTGTCCGCCTGAGACGGGTCGGCGGTATGGATCAACGTCCTCGGTCCGAGAGCAGGCTCAAAAGTCTAGCATTGCGGGCCGTCCTTCTCCTGCTTCCGAGCGTGCTCGTCTTCGGCACGGCCGAGCTGGCCCTGCGCCACGCCCAGCGGGACGAGTGGCCCTGGGGCATCGCGCGCGACGATCCCGAGCTCGGATGGGTGCTCAACCCGGGCTGGTCGGGCCGCTACCACGGGACGACCGTGACGATCTCCGACGCCGGCCTCCGCGATCCGCGCCCGGCCGCGGCGCTCCGGGAGATGCCGGGGGCCTGGGTGTTCTTGGGAGACTCGGTGGTCATGGGGTACGGCGTCGGCGAGGACGACTCGCTCCCGCGTGCCCTCGAGCGTGTGCTCGGGGAGCCCGTCGTGAACGCGGGGGTCATCGGCTATGGAACGGCACAGGAGATCGCGCTTCTCGGACGGATTCCCGTAGCGGACCCAGGAATCCTGCTGGGTGTGTGTCTGAACGACATCGCAAGTCAAGACCAGTACCAGCTTCGCACGGTGCCCGTGGGCCGGTTGGGGGCGCTCGCCGAGTCGATGAGGCGGAGATCCGCGCTATTCCACTGGATGCGCGAGCGGGCTCACGCGCTGATGAGGCGCGCAGGCAAGACCGACGAGGGGCACGCACGCGACTACACCGTCGCCGAGCTCGAAGCGCGCCTGGAGCGCGAACCTGATTCCGCCCTCCGGGATCTTCGCGATGGCGTGAGGCGTCTGGCGCGCATCGGCGGAGCTGTTGTGGTCTTTCCGTACCGCGAGCAGATCGCGGTGGACGCTTCCTCACGTGCCCAGGACGCCATCGTCGCTGAGGTTCGGATCGCAGGGGTCCCGTGCCTGGACCTTCTCCCGATCTTCCGGAAGGAGGGCGGCACCGACCTCTACCACGACAACTGCCACCTGTCCGCGCGGGGGGCGCGAGTGGCGGCCAACGCCATCGCTGCTACACTCGTTCGCCCCACAGCCTCACGCTGAAGTTGATGAAGGACGTCAAGCGCCTGGTCACGGACCACCGCCGGCCGCTGCCGCTGAAGGCCACCGGCTCGATCCTCGAGTCGATCGGCAACACGCCGCTCGTGCGGATCAAGCACCGGAAGCGCTGGCGCAACGCCGTCGAGATCTACGCCAAGCTGGAGGCCTTCAATCCCGGAGGGTCGGTCAAGGACCGGGCGGCCCTCTACATGATCGAGGACGGCGAGAGGCGCGGGCTCCTGACGAAGGGGAAGGTGATCCTCGACTCCACGTCGGGGAACACCGGCATCGCCTACGCGATGATCGGCGCGGCCAAGGGTTACAAGGTGAAGCTCGTCGTGCCGGCCTCGGCGAGCGAGGAGCGCAAGAAGATCCTCCGCGCCTACGGAGCCGAGGTGGTCTTCTCGGATCCGCTCGAAGGCTCGGACGGCGCCATCCTGCTCTGCCGCGAGGTGTACGCGGCCGACCCCGATCGCTACTTCAAGCCCGACCAGTACAACAACCCGATGAACCCGCGCGCCCACTACGAGACGACCGCTCCGGAGATCTGGCACCAGACCAGCGGGACGATCACCCACTTCGTCGCGACCCTCGGGACGAGCGGCACCCTGGTCGGCGCGGGACAGAGGCTCAAGGAGCTGAACCCGAAGCTGGAGGTCGTCGCCGTCGAGCCGTCGAGCGGCTTCCACGGCATCGAGGGCCTGAAGCACATGGAGTCCTCGATCGTTCCCGGCATCTACCGTCCGGAGATCCACGACAGGAAGCTCCCCATCGAGACCGAGGATGCCTACGACGCGTCGATGGAGCTGGCGGCGCGCGACGGCATCTTCGCGGGGCAATCATCCGGCGCCGCGTTCGTCGCGGCGCAGCAGCTCGCGAAGGGCCTCGACGCCGGCGTGATCGTCGCCATCTTCCCCGACGCCGCCGACAAGTACCTCTCGACGCGCCTCTTCAGTCGCTGACGCCCTCGCTGGCGCTTCTGTCGTGGGCCTCGAGCCACGACTCGACGTGCGGGTGGACGTCCTCGCCCGCCATGCGGCCGTTGAGCAGGTCGAAGTGCCCGTAGGAGAGCGCATGGCCGTGAGGCGGGCCGAACGGCGCGAGCCTCTTCTCCGACGCGCCGAGGGCGTCGAGCGTGCGCGCCGCGGCGTCGGGCGGGCACTGCCGATCCCGATCGCCTGCGAGGGCGAGGACCGGCGTGGTCGCCGCGGCGAGGCCGTCGATGTAGCGCATCGTCCCATCCGCGCTCCGCAGTCCCCCGGGCTCGAACGCCGACGCCATCTGCGCGAGCACCGGCGCGCTGATCGCATGGAACCCATCGCCGAGGAGCTTCCTCACGAGGCGTCCCTCCATGTTGCCGGGCCAGTAGAGGAACCTCTCGATGGGGTTGCTCGTCCTGCCGGCGAGCGGGGCCAGCGTCCGGCAGAGGAGCCGGAAAGGGATGGCGGGCACGAGGCGGGTCAGGAAGCGGAGCCGCCGGAGCTGATGGAACTGGCTCGCAGACGCGCTGTAGTCGAGGCTCGAACCGATCGTCACGCCGGAGCGCACGCCGTCCGATCCTCCGAGCGCGAGATGGCCGTAGAGCAGGATCCCGCCCATGCTGTGGCCGATCCAGTGCACGGACGCTCCGGTCTCGGCGCGCACGTGGCCGATGGCGGCGGGGAGGTCCTTGCGGAGGTAGTCGTCGAAGCACCATCCGTAGCGGCGCTCGCCGAAGAGCCGGGGCATGTCGCTCTCGCCGTGGCCGCGCAGGTCGAGCATCCACACGTCCCAGCCCGCGGCCGAGAGGCGGGACGCGAGGGACGCGTTGCCGCCGAGCTCGAAGACGGCGTGGTTGGCGGCAAGCCCGTGGCAGAGGATCACCGCGTGATGGCGGCGGCGGACCGCCGGCAGGCGCGTGAGCCCGATCCGCCAGCCGTCCGCGGTCGGGATCCGGAGGACGGTTCGCGCGCTCGTGGGAGCAGCCGCCGACGGCGCTTCGGGGCCGATCATGCGGGGATGTTACGGCGTGAGCCGGGCGCCCATTCGCGTCGACAGGTTCCAGCAAGTGCTCTACGTCCGATGCGGACCTGGCGATCACGGTCGGCTCCGCTCACGTCAACGCGCGCTCGCGGGGAAGGGGTCTCGGAGGACGAGGACCTGACCGTGCTCGGGGCTCCCCACGTAGACGTCGTTCGTGGCCGGATCGATGGCTGCGGTGTGGGCGTCGGGGCCCGTCGGCACCTTGCCGAGCAGCGACAGGTCCCCGTCTCCCGAGACGGCGAGGATCGAGAGGTCGGCGCTTCCGCCGCCCGGGACGTAGAGATGCCGCAGGACGGGGTTGTAGGCGATGCTGTCCACGTCCGATCCCGCCTGCGCACTTCCGATGAGGCGCCCGCTCGTCACGTCGATCACCGCCTGCCTCCCCTCGGCGCAGCCGACGAAGAGCATACCCCGCTCGATGTCGATGGCGGCGCCGCGAGACCCCTCGCATCCATTCTTCCAGGTAGCAACCACCTTGCGTGCCTCGACATCGACGGCGTAGGTCTCTCCCTGCCACGAGTGAGTGTAGGCCCGCCCGCGCTCGCCATCGATCACGAGCGACTCCGGGCCGTCGGGAAACGCGACCTTGCCCACACCTTGCATCGCGTGGGTGTCGGGATCGACCCGGAGGATCTCCACCTGCTTCTTCCCAGGCTCGGTGACCCAGATCTCGTGCCTCCGGGCCACGAACCGGACGTAGTCGGGCGTGCCCGAAAGGGGCGCCGACGAAACGATCTTCTTCGCCTTCGGGTCCACCGCCTTGATCACCTTGGAGCCTCGGTCAGAGGCGAAGACGAGTCCATCCCCTTCGACCGCCGACGTCGTGCCCTGGCCATGGCCCCCTGAGAACTTCGCCTCCGAGCTGAAGCCCTCGACGGGCGAGAGGGCCTTCGTGCGTGGATCGATCAGCACGAGGAAACCGGTGCGGCCTCCTGGAGCCAGGATCGCTGGAACGGAGGCGGCATACTGGAGGTCGTCGAACCCGATGCCGGCGTCGCCGTCCGGCAATGAGATGACGTCGGGCTTCGGGACCCCGGTTCGGGCGAAGGCCGCCGCGACGATTGCGAGGGCGGCCAGAGGAAGGGTACGTCTGAAGCTCATCATCGTCTCCTTTGTCGCGGCGTCTTGGCGCCGCCACGCCCACGGAGCTTCGGCGAGATCTCCTGATCCGTGCCGCTGAGCGACCGCCACCCGGCCTCCCAGAGCGCCTCCGCCGCCGTCGAAGGTACATATGACATATGAAAGGTCCGGCATGATACACTTATTTCATGTTCTGGACCACGCGCCAGCTTGTCGGCGTCGATCGCGTCGCCTGTCCCTGGCTCATCAAGAAGTTCATCGATCACCAGAAGCTCGTGTGGGGATTCCCGGGCTACGACGCGCTCTACGCCTACTGCAAGAAGAAGGTCGTCGCCTGAGAGGATCGCCGGCGCCCACTCGTTCCGCGGAGCGAGGGACGGCGCCGCGCTGGCTCCTCCTCATGCACCAGCTCCCGCCGCGGCCCGCCTACCTGCGCGTGAAGACGTGGCGCCGGCTCCAGCAGCTCGGGGCGGTGGCGATCAAGAGCTCCGTCTACGTCCTTCCCTGGACCGATCAGTCACAGGAAGACTTCCAGTGGACCTTGCGTGCGATCGTGGCCGGAGGCGGCGAGGCCTCGATCTGCGCCGCGCACTTCGTCGACGGGCTGACGGACGCGCAGATCGAGGCGCTCTTCAATGGCGCCCGAGACGCGGACTACGCCAGAGTCTCCGGGCTGGCCCGCGCCCTCGCGTCGCGCGCGTCGCGCCGTGGGCTCGCCGGCAAGCCGCGTGCGACGCTCGCGGCCGAGGTGGAGAGGCTCCGCGGACGCACCTCGGAGATCGCGCGCATCGACTTCTTCGGAGCTCCAGGACGGGTCGGCGCCGAGGGGCTGCTCTCGAGCCTCGAACGGCGCCTGCTGCCCGGGCCCGAGCCCCCGCTCCCCGAGGCCCCCGCCGCCTTGCGGCGAGAGGATCACCAGGGGCGGACCTGGAGCACGCGCAAGGGAATCCACGTTGACCGCATGGCGAGCGGCTGGCTGATCCGGCGCTTCATCGACGCGAAGCCGCGGTTCCGCTTCGTCGACGGAAAGGACCGCCGCCCCGTCCCGGGCGAGCTGCGCTTCGACATGTCCGAGGCTGAGTTCACCCACGTGGGCGATCGCTGCACCTTCGAGGTGCTGCTCGAACGCTTCGGCATCGAGGACGCGGCGCTCGGGGTGATCGCCGAGATCGTCCACGACATCGACCTCAAGGACGAGAAGTTCGGTCGACCCGAGACGCCGGGTATCGCGAGCCTCGTGGCGGGAATCGCACGGTGCCATGACGACGATGGAGAGCGTCTCGCGCGCGCCTCGTCGGTGCTCGACGACCTTCACGGCCACCTGACGCGGAGGCATGCGGGAGGCAGGCGAACCGCGGCGATGCCCTCCCGACCGACCGCGCCGGAGAGGCGAGCCTCGCCGTCGCGCCCACGAGGAAGCACTCCTCGCTGAGGTGACGACGCCCGTGGCCGGACCGAGTCAGGCGTCTTCCGAGCCAGCCGTTTCATGCTCCGTGCGAGAGCTCTTCGTGTACTTCCTCGGCCTCGGGACGTTTGGCTTCGGCGGACCCATCGCGCTCACCGGCTACATGCAGCGCGACCTGGTGGAGCGACGCCGCTGGGTCTCGACGCAAGACTACGTCGAGGGGTTGGCTCTCGCCCAGCTTGCACCTGGACCGTTGGCGGCCCAGCTCGCGATGTACCTGGGTTGGGTGCGGGCGGGCATCGTCGGGGCCACCCTCGTATCTCTGGCTTTCATCCTGCCGTCGTTCGGCATGGTGCTGGCGCTCTCCGCTCTCTACGTTCACTTCGGTGGGCTCTCCTGGATGCAGGGCGCTTTCTATGGCATCGGGGCCGCCGTCATCGCGATCATCGCGCGGAGCGCCATGAAGCTCGTGCGGATGACGATCGCGCGTGACAGGCTGCTCTGGACCATCTTCCTCGTGAATGGCGCCGTGACGGCCTTGACCCAGTCGGAGGTCATCTGGCTGTTCGCCATGAGCGGCGTGGTCGCCCTCATTCCTCTGGCGCGGCCCCGGCTACTGGGCAAGCCGACCGCACTCCTCGTCGTTCCGCCCTGGCTCCTTGCGGGGCTCGGCGCGCCGGCGGCACCCGCCACGCTCCTCAAGGTCGGGCTCTACTTCGCGGAGGCCGGAGCCTTCGTCTTCGGCAGCGGCCTCGCCATCGTCCCGTTCCTCCATGGCGGCGTGGTGAACGACTTCCATTGGCTCTCGGAGCGCCAGTTTCTCGACGCCGTTGCGGTCGCCATGATCACGCCGGGGCCCGTGGTCATCACGGTGGCCTTCATCGGTTACCTCGTGGCCGGTCCCTTGGGTGCGACGGCGGCCGCCATCGGCGTGTTCCTTCCGTGCTACCTGTTCGTCATCATCCCGGCGCCGCACTACCGCCGCATCGCCGGCAACGCATGGATCAAGGCGTTCGTGGACGGTGTGTCGGCTGCCGCCACGGGGGCCATCGCCGGTGCGGCGTGCGTGCTGGGCAAACGAGCTATCGTGGACGTTCCGACTGGGCTCATCTGTCTCGCCACGCTGGTCGTCTCGACGAGGATCAGGAGATTGCCGGAGCCACTCGTCATCGTCGTGGCGGGCCTCCTGGGGCTCGTCCTCAAGGGCCTGTCGGGGTAACTGCCCGGGCCGAGAGTCGATGACCCGGAGGTCGTCGCCACGCGTCAAGGACGATCTCGCCGCGATACCGGGCGCCGACGTGACGGGCGGCGCGAGCGCCGCCCGCACCGACGTTCGCGCTAGAGACCGAGGGAGTACTGCGCCTCGCCCATGGACTCGAACGGCTCGCGCCACATCTTCGAGAGGCGGCGGTGCGCGATGAACCGCACGGCGAGGGCGACGGGCAAGAGCGCGTAGCAGGTGGCTGCCTGCATCGGCGTCGTGATGGCGCCGGCGAGAAGCGTGACCGGGACGGCGAGTGGATGGAGGATCTGCAGCTTCTCGGGAAGGAAGAGGAGCGTCGCGAGCGCCGTGGCGGCCACGATCACCATGGCACCGATCGCCCGGATGGGCCGCCGCTCGCCGATCCCGACGAGCTCCGACAGTGCGAGGCAAGCGAGGACGAGGCATGCGGTTGCGAGGACGGACTGCGCGTAGAGCGAAAGCGGCACCGCGCCGTTGATGCAGGCCGGGAGGATCCACAGGGCCGCCACGGTGAACGGTACGCCGAACAGGACGAGCAGGCGCCGCTCGAGGCCTGGCAGGAGGAGCGATCCGTCGAACGGTGTGAGGGCGAGGATGACGGTCGTCGGATCTCCGCGGAACGACGACAGCCGGATCGCCGGGTAGAAGGCGGCCCCGGCGAGCACGACGAGGACGATCGTGGCCCCGCCGAACGCGAGGCCGCCGGAGAGGACTCCGCCGAGGATCTCGAAGGCGGCCGGGCGATGCGGGATCGCAATCACCAGGAGCGCGACCGCGAGGCTTGCCAAGGCGGCAAAGGTGGCGATGCGGGGCGTGATGAAGATCCCGGCGTCTGGCTCGAGCGCTCGCATCGCCTCGAGGCGCTTGAGCTTCCGGGCGGCCCGCGTGTGGCTCGGCTTGCGCGGCGGAGGAAGGGGAACCACATGAGCATCGCCCGTCCGCCGGATGAGCGCCTTGCCGGCCTCGCGCGTGAGGAACCTGTGGACGATGGCAAGCATCACGCCCACGCTCGCGATGATGATCGCGGCCACGGCCACGGCCGGCACGTGGATCGCGCTCAGCCCGAACCCGAGGGCCACGAGGATCAGGACCGGGTAGTAGAAGAACCAGAGGAGTCCCAGGTTGACGACGCATGCGAAGAACGGCGCGAGCTTGGGCGGGAGATCGGCTCCGAAGTAGGCTCCGACGGAGGCTCCGAGCGTCGCGAGAGCAAGGCTCCCCGCGGTCAGGTAGAGGATGTCCTGCCAGGACACGCCGCCGAGCTGCGCGGCGATCGCGGCGACGGGTGCTCCGCCCATGAAGATGGCGAACATCAGGAGGAGACGGCTCGTCAGGAGGCCGCGCACCACGTGCGCCGGGTTCTTGTGGGTCAACAGCAGGAGCAGGATCGTGCCGCGGCGCCTCTCGTCGGCGACCGCCTGCGCCATCAGCATCGGGGGAAAGATGAAGGCCACGAACCCCTGGATCAGGGTCTGCGCGATGAAGAGGTTCCGGCCGGCGTGGGGGAGCTGGTCGGCGTTCTGCATCCCGCGCGAGGCGGTCGCGAGGATGACGCCGAAGAGCGCGATGCTGTACGCGATCCGACCCCAGACCGGGCCGCGGCGGCGTGACGCCCGGCGCATCGCCAGGAGCACGATGTCGCGCGCACCGAAGAAGGTGCGCAGCGTGCCGCGGAGGAGGATCGCGAGGATCGCCGTCACGAACGCGAAGTCTAGCCCGATGGCCACAGCGCGCGAACCGGCGGTCGTGCCTGAGGATAAGCTCGCCGGATGGATCGGCGCGCGGGCCACGTCTCGACAGGGAGCATCGTCATCGTCGCGGACCGCTCCTCTCTGGCTCCTTTCGCCGAGGCGTTCCTCCGTGCGCGGATCGGGCCTGCCACCTTGCTCTGCCTCGATGACGATGCGTCCTCGTTCGCGCCCGCGGTCGAGGAGATGGCCGCGGCGTGCCGTGCCCGGATCCCGAGCGTGAAGGGGAATCCGATCGCACTTGCGGGCGCGCGCGTGATCGTCCTGGCGCCTCACGGGCAAGGCCTCGCCCCGATCCTGCGCGTCACCGGCAAGCTCGCGGAGGCGCTTGGGATCTTCGCACCCGATGCCGTGGTGGTGGTGGCCGCCGAGCCCGCGGTGCTGCCGGCGGTCCTGGCCCGCAAGGCGCGATTGCCCGTCGCGTCGGTGCTGGGAGCCGGCGCGGCGATCTGCGCGCAGCGCCTCCGGCGCCGGTTCGCGCGAGAGCTCGGCGTGGCGGAGGCGCAGGTCGTCGTGCCCGCGCTCGGAGGGACCGGCGAAAGCCTGGTGGTACCCGAGAACGGACCGCGCGTCGCGGGCATCGCCCTTGACTCCTTCCTGCCGGAGGAGCGCATCGCCACCGAGATCCTCGTCGCGCGCAGCGGTCCGCCGGCGTCGTGCGCGGAGCTCGCGTGCTGGGCGGCGCGCGCGACCGCGGCGATCGTGAGGGGTCGGCGCGAGGTGATGCCCGCAATGGCTCACGTGTCGATTCCGGGCGTCCGGGTGGGATTCCTCGGCGTCCTGGCCAGGCTTGGCGGCGCGGGCATCGAAGACGTGTTGATGCCGCGGCTCACCGAGCGCGATCGGGCGCGTCTCTCACGCGCGGCCTACGCCATGGACGAGCAGGCAAGCCGGCTCGCATAGCAGCGGCGCGCAACGGATACGGGGCGAACCGGCGGGGGAGAGGACGACGAGCCGAGTGTCGCGCTAGAACTCCAGCAGCTCGACGAGCGCGCGCTCGATGTCCTCGATCTGGGGCAGGATCTCGTCCTCGAGGTCCGGAGCGTAGGCCACGAAGCTGTCCTTCGCCGCGACGCGGCGCACGGGCGCATCGAGGTCCTCGAACAGGACGTCCGCCGCGCGCGCGGCGATCTCGGCGCCGAAGCCGCAGAACATCGTGTCCTCGTAGACGACCAGGAGCCTGCTCGTCTTCCGGACCGACGCGGCGATCGCGTCCCAGTCGAGAGGGGAGATCGTCCGGAGATCGATCACCTCGACCGCATAGCCGCGCTCCGCGATCCGCTTGCACGCCTCGATCGATCGCTGCACCGTAGCGCCGTACGTCACGACCGTCGCGTCCGTGCCCGGGAGCCGGACCGCGGCTCTTCCAAACGGGATCATGTAGCCGGGTCCTGGATAGGGGCTCATGTTGTAGCCCTGCCGGTAGAGGTGCTTGTGCTCGAGGAACAGCACGGGATCGTCGCAGCGGATCGCCGTGCGTAGCAGGCCGTTGGCATCGGCCGCCACGGACGGGAACACCACGCGCAAGCCGGGCGTATGGGCGAAGATCACCTCGCCGCACTGGCTGTGGTACATGGCGCCGCCCTTCAGGTATCCGCCGATGGGCACGCGGATCACCAGCGGCGATTTGAAGGCGCCCGCCGACCTGTAGCGCATGGTGGCGAGCTCGTTTCTGATCTGCATCATGGCTGGCCAGATGTAGTCGAAGAACTGGACCTCGACGACGGGCTTCAGGCCCCGCACGGCCATGCCGATCGCGCGGCCGACGATGTTGGCCTCCGCCAGCGGGGAGTTGAAGACGCGATCGGCGCCGAAACGCCTCTGGAGCCCGTAGGTCAAGCCGAAGACGCCGCCTTTGCCGGGAAGCGCCGACAGCACCTCGGCATGGCTCGCGTCCGCAACGTCCTCTCCGAAGACGACGATGCGCGGATCGCGCTCCATCTCGTCGTGAAGGCACCGGTTGATGAGCTGGCCGAACGCCTCGGGCTTCCCGTCGCCGCCGGGCGCCGGGGCCGTCGCGAACGCATCGCCCGTCGGATCGACGTCGGGCGAGTAAACGTGCTGGAGCGCCGCCGACTTCGGGGGCTGCGGCGACGCTGCCGCGGCATCCGATGCCGCGTCGACCTCGGCATCGACCTCCTCGCGGATCCGATCGAGCTCGGCCTGCGTCGTGAGGCCCTCGCGGAGGAGGAGGGCGGCAAGCTTGGTCACGGGATCGTTCTGCCGCTCCGCCTCGAGCTCCTCCTTGCTCCGGTACTTCTTGTGATCGTCGGACATCGAGTGCGAGTAGGGGCGGGTGACCTTCGCGTGGACGAGCGACGTTCCCTCGCGGCGACGGCAGCGGGCCGCGGCCCGCGCCATCGTCTCGTAGCTCTCGAGGGCGTCGGTCCCGTCGCAGCGGAAGATCTCGAGGTTCGGGAAGCTCTCGAGCAGGCGCGACACGCTTCCTCCGGCGGTCTGCACGTCGGTCGGAACGGAGATGGCGTAGCCGTTGTCCTCGACCAGCACGAGCACCGGGAGGGCCAGGTTACAGATCGTGTTCATCGCCTCCCAGAATTCCCCCTCGCTCGTGGATCCGTCGCCGATGGAGGCGAAGACCACCTCGTCGCGGCTCGCCGGAAGGTCGAGGCCGAGCTTCGCGATGAGCCGTCCGGCCTCCGCCGCTCCCGCAGCGTGCAGGAAGTGCATCCCGGTGCAGCTCGACTTGCTGACGATGTTGAGGCGCTTGTGCCCCCAGTGAGCCGGCATCTGCCTCCCGCCGGAGTTGGGATCCGCCTCGGCGCCGGTCGCCGATTGCAGCATCTCCGTGGGCGTCATCCCGAGCTGGAGGCAGAGCGCGCGATCGCGGTAGTAGGCGAGGGTGAAGTCGCGGTCGGGCTTCAGGACCATGCCCGCGGCGACGCAGATCGCCTCGTGGCCGCACCCGTTGATCTGGAAGAAGGTCAGCCCGGCCTTCTTCATCGCGATCTCCTTGTCGTCCACCCGGCGCGAAAGGAGCATCGTGCGGTACATCGCAACGACCTGGGCCGGCGACAGGCCGCGGAGATCGGTTCGCGGCGCGCGCCCTTCCTTGACGGCTGCCCGGGGCGGAGCCATCTACGACGCGGGCTTCTCGGAGACCGTCACCTTGGTGATCGTCACCTTCTCGACGGGACGATCCTCCGCGCCGGTCTTCACCTTGCCGATCTTCTCGACGACGTCCATGCCCTTCACGACGTGGCCGAACACCGTGTAGGCCCCGTCGAGCTTTGGCTGGGGGGCGAGGCAGATGTAGAACTGGCACGAGGCGGAGTTGGGGTCGTCACCCCGGGCCATCACCACGGCGCCTTTCTCGTGCTTGAGGTCGTTCGGCTCCGCCCGGAGCTTGTAGCCCGCCGTCCCGGTCCCGTCGCCCTTGGGATCGCCGCCCTGGATCATGAAGCCGTCCACGACGCGGTGAAACGTCAACCCATCGTAGAAGCCCGACGCCGAAAGGCTGACGAAGTTGGAGACGTGGTTCGGAGCCTTGTCGGGCGAAAGCTCGATCTCGAACGCGCCCATGCTCGTCTCCATCGCCACCGAGTATCGCTTCGCCTTGTCGTACTTCGGCGCGATGCGGACGTCGGCCGGGACGCAGGAGATCTTGGGGTTCTCCCAGGACGCGGTGAAGCAACCGGGAGCGGCAAGGCCCTGCGGGTAGCCGAGACGGAGGTTGATCGTCCGGATGTACTCCTGACCCTGTGGGATCGTGTCGGGGAGCTTCGCCCCTTCCTTTTCGATGATCCCGGACTTCGCGAGCGCGTTGCCCGCGTGGTCCTTCACCACGATCCCGTCGTCGAGCAACATCCCCGGCGCCGTGCTGAAGGGAGCTCCGGTGTCGTTACGAAGCCTGAGCACCACCTCGATCGGGCCGTTCACGTCATAGAACGGCGCGGTCGCGCGCATGACGACGCTGAGCTTCTTGTCCTGCGCGGCGGCAGGCAGCGCGACGGCGGCAACGAGCAACGAGGCAAGGATGGTTCGGATCGGTGTTGGGCTCTGCACGCAGCGACCTCCGGCCGGATGGCTCCGGGCAAGATACGCGAGCCGGCGGCGTACTGTCAACGAACCGTCTCGTTCCGCGCGGCCGCCGCGCGATCGCTCGCATCGGACGTGCCGCCGCGCGCGGGTACAATGGCAAGATCCGGCAGCGTCGAAGAGAGAGGCCATGGCAATCAAGAAGATTTTCGGCGGCAAGGTGCCCGAGAAGAAGGAGCTCACGGCCCACGAGGAGGCGATCCTGGACGGTGTCTCGGAGCACATCGCCAAGCAGCAGGCCGGCGGTCCGAAGAAGCGCGACAGCAAGGGAGTCGCGCGGGATGGGGCGAAGCCCGCGGCCAAGGCGAAAGCCGTCGCCGCCACGCCGGCGGCCGGAGGCGCCGATCCCTGGTCGGAGATCGAGGGCGAGATCTCCCGCCGGATCGAGGAGAAGGGGTCACGCAAGGGACTGTCGGTGGGGACACGCATCGCGGAGAAGGCGAAGGCCGACAAGGTGAAGGCCGAGAAGGCGCGGACCGTGATGCCCCCCAAGACCGACAAGTCCCGCGTCGAGAAGATCGAGAAGGCGCCCAAGACCGAAGAGCGAGAGGCGATCGCCCGCGCCGACGTCAAGAACCTCCGCGAGATCTCCGAGCAGCTCGAAGAGAAGATCGTCGAGTCCGGCGTCCACGTGATGGAGAGCGTCGAGCGGAACGTCTACAAGGTCCTCGGCATGGACGTGGACGAGGCCGACCTGCCGCGGGACGCGGAAGAGCTTCTCGCGCGATCCGTCAAGCTGATGCGCGCCGCCAAGGGGTTCACGGAGGGGAAGAAGTTCCGGGAAGCCGTGTTCTGCTACGAGAAGGCGAACGTGCTCTTCGACAAGATCCTGGAGCTCGATGAGCGGCGTACCACGACTCGCGACATGAAGAAGCTGGTGGAGCGGTTCGTGGCTATACTGAAGAAAAGACTGTAGTTGTACACTCGATAGGGGCCGCATTCGGTGTGCTCTGGGTTCCGTCGACCCTGACGCGTACGTGAGCGTTGATTTCGGCTTGACTTGCTCGGACACGGGGATACAATGTGAGCAACTCTGACTCTTACGTCAGGGTTTATTCACATGAAAGCACTACCGAGCGACCCGAGACCCGAGCAGAGCAACGTCATCAGCGCTGACATCGAGAGCAGGAAGTACCTGCGCATCGGCGATCTCGCGCGCATGACCGGCAAGAGCACGAGGGCCATCCATCTGTACGAGGAGCTCGGCCTCATCGCCCCGGTCTCTCGCACCAAGGGGGGCTTCCGGCTCTTCTCGCCCAGGTCTGCGGTCCGCCTCCAGTGGATCGGGCTCCTCAACACGATGGGGTTCTCGCTTCACCAGATCAAGGACTTCGTGGACGAGCTCGAGCACACCGGGACCGGCCCCGCGGCGATGGCGAAGCTGCGCGACATCTTCAACGACAAGCTGCGCGAGACCCGGGATCATCTGGATCGCCTTCAGAACCTCGAGCGCGAGCTCGTCGCCGGGATCGAGTACCTCGAGGAGTGCGGAACGTGCTCGAACCCCGAGACGCTCTTCCACGTGTGCGCGGGGTGCCCCTACCCCATCACGTGAGCTGCCGGCCTGATGCTCGTCGCGGCTCTATGCCGGCAAGGACGAATGAGGAGACACGGATGAAGCTCCCGGATTCATGGACCATCACTCCACCACCCCGGTCGACCCGAGGGTGCTGAAGGCGATGCTGCCTTACTTCACCGAGGACTTCGGCAACGCCGCGAGCCGGAATCACGTCTTCGGCTGGAAGGCCGAGGAGGCTGTCGAGCGCGGGCGAGAGCAGGTCGCCGCCATCATAGGCGGCAAGGCGCGGGACGTCGTGTTCACGAGCGGCGCGACCGAGAGCATCAACCTCGCCCTCAAGGGCGCGATGGAGTACTACCAGACCAAGGGCGATCACGTCGTCACGGACGTGATCGAGCACAAGGCGACCCTCGATTGCTGCAAGCGCCTGGAGAAGACGGGCCACCGGGCGACCTACATCCCTGTGGGCAAGTCGGGCATCGTCGATCCCGAGGACGTCCGGAACGCCATCACCGAAAAGACGGTGCTGGTGAGCGTCATGTTCGCCAACAACGAGATCGGCACGATCAACCCGATCGCCGAGATCGGCAAGATCTGTCGCGAGAAGGGCGTGCTCTTCCACGTCGACGCCGCCCAGGCCGTGGGGAAGGTTCCGGTGAACGTCGACGAGCAGAACATCGACCTCCTGTCCGCCTCGGCCCACAAGCTCTACGGTCCGAAGGGAATCGGCGCCCTATGGGTGCGGCCGAAGCCCCGCATCCGGCTCGCGCCCATCATCGACGGCGGCGGCCACGAGCGCGGGATGCGTTCGGGTACGCTGAACGTGCCGTCGATCGTGGGCTTCGGCGAAGCGTGCCGCCTGTCGCAGGAGGAGCTCCCCGAGGAGTCGGCGCGGCTCCTGGCGCTGCGCACGTCGCTCCTGTCGCAGCTTCGCAAGAACCTCGACGAGATCCACGTCAACGGCGACCTGGAGCACCGGCTCCCCGGCAACCTCAACGTCAGCTTCGCCTACGTCGAGGGCGAGGCGCTGCTGCTCGCCATCAAGGACGTTGCCGTGTCCTCCGGATCGGCCTGTACCTCGGCGAGCCTCGAGCCGTCGTACGTGCTGCTCGCTCTGGGCCTCGAGATGGAGCTCGCCCACACGTCGATCCGGTTCGGCATAGGGCGCTTCAACACGCAGGAAGAGATCGACTTCGTCGCCGCGCTGGTGAGCGACAAGGTGAGGAAGCTGCGCGAGATGTCGCCGCTCTACGAGATGGTGAAGGAAGGCATCGACCTCAAGACCGTGAAGTGGGCCGCGGAGCACTGAGCCCGCAGCCAAACGAGATACGACAAGGAGACAAGAGCGTGAAGTACGACCCCAAGGTAGTGGACCATTACGAGAACCCCCGCAACGTCGGGTCGCTGGACAAGGAAGACCCCAGCGTCGGCACGGGCCTCGTCGGTGCGCCCGCCTGCGGCGACGTCATGAAGCTCCAGGTCAAGATCAACGACGAGGGCATCATCGAGGACGCGAAGTTCAAGACGTTCGGGTGCGGATCGGCCATCGCTTCGTCCAGCCTCGTGACCGAGTGGGTCAAGGGGCGGAGCGTCGACGACGCAATGAAGATCAAGAACACGGACATCGCCAACGAGCTGTCGCTTCCGCCGATCAAGATCCATTGCTCGGTGCTCGCCGAGGACGCCATCAAGGCCGCGATCAGCGACTACAAGGCCAAGCGCGAGAAGAAGACGGCACCCGACCAGGTCCTCGAGGAGGCCAAGGCGGCGAACTGAGCATGGTCAAGATCTCCGAGTTCGCCGCCACCAAGGTCCGTGGGATGTTCGAGCAGCAGAAGCTCGGCGAGGGAGCTCTGCGCGTCGGCGTCAAGGGAGGCGGCTGCTCGGGCCTCGAGTACTTCCTCGACTTCGCCAAGGAGCCGGCGAAGGGGGATCGCGTCTTCGAGCAGCACGGGCTCAAGGTCTTCGTCGATCCCAAGAGCTATCTCTACCTCATCGGAACCACGCTCGACTACGAAGAGGGGCTCATGAACGCGGGGTTCAAGTTCACGAACCCGAACGCGAACCGCACCTGCGGGTGCGGATCCAGCTTCTCGGCCTAAGCCGCAAGCCGGGAGCTCCGTTCCGCGAGGTAAGCCGAGGCCATGACACGATGCTACCGCTGCGGCCACGAGTCCGCGCCGGAGGCGCTCTCCCCCTCAGGCGAGCCCACGATCGCGGCGTACGCATGCAGCGCATGCGGCGCGCTCCAGCCGCCGCCGCCGGGCCGCGACCACTTCGCGCGCCTCGGGATCGCTCCGGCCGTGCGGATCGACGAGGGCGAGCTCTCGGCGCGGTTCAGGAGCCTCTCCCGGCTGCTCCATCCCGATCGCTTCGCGAAGAAGGAGCCCCGCGAGCGGCGGCTCGCCCTCGAGCACACCACCGCCATCAACGATGCGTACCGCGTGCTGAAGGACCCTGTGAAGCGAGCGGAGTACGTGCTCTCGCTTCACGGCGTGTCGCTCGGCGAGGACCGCGTACCGGCCTCGGACCAGGGGTTCCTCGTCGAGATGATGGAGCTGCGGGAGGAGGTCGACGAGGCGCGGCGTGACCCGGCGCGCGCTGCGGCGATGATGCGGCGCTTGTCGGACGGCGTGAACGAGTGTCTCGCGGCGATCGCCGCGCTGACCAACGGAACAGGATTCGACGAGGCGGCGGCGCGCCGGGCGCTGATGCGCCTCAAGTACCTCGAGAGCGCCCGCGTCGATCTCGGCGCGGCGGAGCATCGCAGATGATCAAGATCAACTTCGGCGGGGCGCCGCAAGAGGACGAGAAGCAGCGCACCGACAGGGCCGTGGGGATCGACCTCGGCACCACCAACAGTCTCGTGGCCTGGGTCGAGGATAGGAAGCCCCGGGTCGTCCTCGACGAGAGCGGGCGCGCCCTCCTGCCGTCGGTCGTCGGATACGCCGGTCCCGGAGCGGACCGGATCGTCGTCGGCTGGAACGCGCTGGAGGACGAGTCGCTCGACCCGCGCGCGGTCATCCACTCGGCGAAGCGCTTCATGGGACGCGGCGGAAGCGAGCGCGACGGCGCGGGGGCGCTCACGCCGTACCGCTTCGTCGAGGGATCCGAGAACGTCGTGCGGTTCCAGGTGGGGCCGCGCCAGATCACTCCCGTCGAGGTGTCGGCGGAGGTCCTGAAGGCGCTGCGGGCCCGCGCCGAGCGGGCGCTGCCGCCGCCGATCACGCGGGCGGTGATCACCGTGCCGGCGTACTTCGACGATGCCCAGCGGCAGGCCACGAAGGACGCGGGCAAGCTCGCCGGCCTCGAGGTGCTTCGCCTCCTGAACGAGCCGACGGCGGCAGCCGTCGCCTACGGGCTCGACAAGGGATCCGAGGGGATCTTCGCGATCTACGACCTTGGCGGCGGAACCTTCGACATCTCGATCCTGCAGCTCGAGAAGGGCGTCTTCCAGGTTCTGGCCACGGGAGGCGACACGCGGCTCGGCGGCGATGACATCGATCGCGCGCTCGCGACGAAGATGCTGGAAGAGCTTGGCATCGCCATCGACGGGAGCCTCGACTCCCGACTCGCGCGCCGCGCGCTGGAGATGGCCGAGGCGGTCAAGATCCGCCTGACTTCCGAGGACGTCGCTGCCTTTGCGATCCCGCACCCGAGCGGAACCGGGACGTTCACGCGCGAGGTCCGCCGCGCCGAGCTCGACGCGATCGTGGAGCCGCTTGTCCGCCGCACCGAGAGGTCGGTCCTCCAGGCGCTCAAGGACGCGGGCCTCGGCCCGGATCGCATCGCCGGCGTCGTGCTCGTGGGCGGCTCGACCCGCGTCCCCTACGTCAGGCGGTTCGTCCGCGACCTGTTCGGGCGCGAGCCGCTCGCCGACATCGATCCCGATCAGGTCGTCGCCCTCGGCGCGGCGCTGCAGGCCGACCAGCTCACGGGCGGCGATCACGACATCGTTCTGATGGACGTGTGCCCGCTTTCGCTCGGCCTCGAGACCGTCGGCGGCGTCGTGGAGAAGGTGATCCCGCGGAACTCGACGATCCCCGCGAGCCAGGGTCAGATCTTCACGACGTTCATGGACGGCCAGACCGGGATGGACTTCCACGTCGTCCAGGGCGAGCGCGAGCTCGCGGCCGACTGCCGGAGCCTGGCGCGCTTCAAGCTCTCCGGCATCCCGCCGATGGTCGCGGGGATGGCGCGCGTCATGGTCATCTTCCACATCGATCCCGACGGCCTCCTGGAGGTGATCGCGAAGGAGGAGACGAGCGGCACCCACGCGTCCGTGGTCGTGAAGCCGAGCTACGGCCTCACCGACGAAGAGGTCGAGCGCATGCTGCTCGAGTCGCTCGACAAGGCCGAGGAAGACGTATCGCGCCGCATGCTCATCGAGGCGCGCACCGAGGCCGAGCGGGTCCTCATGGCCCTGGACTCCGCTTCGAAGACCGACGCTAGGCTCCTCGACGATGCCGAGCGAAGCGCGATCGCGATGGCGCGCGGGCGTCTCGAAGAGGCGATGAAGGGACACGACGCTGCCCTGATCCGCGACCGCGTCGAGGAGATGGACCGCGCCACGCTGCCCTTCGCGCAGAAGCGCATGGACGCGGCGATCCAGACCGCCCTCGTTCATCAGAAGGTCGACGAGGTCGAAGCCCAGCTCCCGCCAGGCGCCCCGCACCCGCATACGCAGCAAGACTGACCGCCGAGCGAAGGGGCGGTCGCAATCGCATTCGTCCAACGTGCGAGGGAATGCGGGTCTCTCCGGCGGGACATTGACAGGCGGTCACGCGAGTTTGACGCGCTGTCCACTCGATCCGTTCATGCATCCGTCCAAGCCACGGAATGGCGTGGCCGCCGCGTGGCATTGGCTGTGCACGCACGGTTGCGAGGAAGACGGACCGAACACCTGGCGATGCGGCTTACTTCGGACCGGCAAGCGCTTGTCTGAAGTGGAAGAAGGTCCGTCCTTCCGGAGAGCGAGGGTCCGACATGAGGGAAATCAGAATGAAGCTCATTCATTCATTCGTAGTCCTGAACGTGGTCGCGCTCGGCGCCGCTGACGGCTGGGCGCAGATCGGCTACAGCCGGTACGGATGGAAGGAGCGGAATCAGGCGGCCGCGTTCGGCCCGAGGTGCTTACCCGAACTACAAGAACGGCCTCAACGTCGCGCCGGCGATCTGGGTACGCGGAACCCAAGCACGGGAGCGCTTCACGGCCCGATCATCGTGACCGGCCCCGGACCAGGCCCCACGTTTGGTCCGCCGGTGCGTGGTTGGCGCTACAAGGCGACCGGCATCACAGACTACATCCCGTCCATCAATTTCTACGCCTACAACACGCTCAGCTATGGCGTGAACGTCGGAACGGGCGACGTGTTCGACGATCCCGCGACGGGGGACTACGAGGAGATCCTGACGGGCGCCGGTCCGGGCGCCATCTTCGGGCCTCACGTGAGATCGTGGACCTGGCACTGGACGGGCGCTGGCGGCAGATCCAGATGAAGCACAGCTTCTTCGCCCCGTCGTGCGCGAGCAACTGCTACGGTGTGAGCGTCGCGAGCTCGGACCTCGGCAACACGTTCGGGAACCCGCCTTTTGACGAGATCCTCGCGGGAGACGGGCCGATGGCTCCCCCGAACGAAGGGGCGATCCACGTCTTCGAGACGGACGGTGGGCTCGGACAGACGGACCTCACCCCGACGCCGCTGATCCCGTTCCCTCAGGACTACTACGGCGTGCGCGTTGCCGGTGGGGACATCGACGGCAACAGCCTCGGCGACATCGTCGCGGGCCGCGGAGACCTGCCCGCGCAGAACTTGCTCAAGGTGGCGGCTTACAGGACCTTATCGCCGCTGACGATCACGCCGTCGACCCGAGTGGAGGGCACCACGCACAACAACTACAACGCTCCGTACGGCAACAGCGTTGCGGCCGGTCCGCTGGTGGACGCGAGCTCGCCTGACATCGGCATCACCGGCAACCTGGGAGAGGTCTCGCCCGACTCGATCCTGGGCCGCGTCGATGGGTTCTACTTCACGGCCACACCATCGCAACTCCTCGATGCCCTGCTGACGCTGAGATTCGAGGCGTACGGCGTCTTCGACGGCGTGACGGTGGCGACGCCGAAGACGGCCTTCGTCGCGGGCGTCGACGGCGCGTCCGGCGACCGCGGCGCCCTGGAAGCGGGGGCCGACGGCGATGCCCGGTCGAGCGACGATGCGGCCAAAGACGTCCTTGCACGGCTCGACTCCTTGATGGAGATGGTCGCGACGTCGCCCGACTCCACCACCGGCTGCGAGAGCTGCCGGGACGACCCGCGCCGTGGAGAGTGGAGCGTGTGGGGATCGGATGCCCGCAAGCGCGACACGCTGACGGCGGTGGACGACCTCCGCGAGACCTACCCGCGGCCCACGCCGGACGAAGTGCGGGTGAAGGTGGACGCGATCATCGCCACAATCGGAGATACGGAGGGACTGACCAACAGCTCGGTCCTGGACGACTGGACGATGCAGCTCCAGGCGATTGCGCGGAGGTGACGCCATGGAACGAGCTTCCTTCAGGGTCGGCCTCGCACTAACTTTGGTGCTTCTGGGCGCGACGGCGCTCCAGGCACAGGTCGTCCACGTCAACGAGATCCCGGACGAGGCTTACCTCATCCAGGCCGCGACGAACGGTCAGAGCGCGTGGTTCGTGTTCAACAACATCACAGCATCGTGCGGCACTCTGCGTGTCCACACGAGGCAGGCTGGCCTCGATGGAGTCTTCCTCAGTTCCGAGGCGAGCCCATACCCGAGCTGCACGGGTGTCTCGAACGACACGGATCTTGCGATGCTGCCGGACGGGAGGTTTCTCGTCGTTCGTGAGGTTGGCAACACACTGCTTGCCAGCAGGTTTGACGCAACGGGTAACTTGCTCGGCCCTGATGTCGACCTGCAGGGCACGAATATCACGGATTCGGAGCCTCACGTGATCGCCACTGAGCCCGATCGCTGGACCGCTGTGTGGGCGTTCAAGCAGACCGGAGAGATCTGGGCGAGGCAGGTTGCCTCTGATGGCACGATGGGTCCAAAGATCCTGATCGATTCAGGCGGCACCCAGACGGGCGTGCTCGTCCGGATCGCGCAGCTCGGATCCGGCGAAATCGTGCTGGCGTGGATCCGGCCCGTGGGCGGTTACTCCGACATCATGACGCGGCGCTACGATCTCAACCTAGCTCCGGTCGCGCCGGTACTCGTCGTGAGCCAGGTCCAGGCGATCGGCACCCAGCATCTGACGATCGCCGCCTCGGGCAGCAGGTACGTGGTGGGCTGGGACAACGTGGATACCACGGGAACCGTCTACGCGCGCGTCCGGTTCGTCGAAGTCGCAACCGGCCCGATCGGTAATGAGATCGAGCCCAACAACCCCGGCGTCTCACGTCCCAATGACCCCGTGGCCGCGATGGATGGGGGCGGTCGATGCTTCCTCGTCTGGGCGGAGCTTGAGCAAGGGACTTGGCAAGACTGGGGTCGGCGGTACGACACGCAAGGGCAGCCGTTGACCCCGCCATTCCGGATCAACCCGCGCCCCCATGAGACGGCCGGCATTCCCGACGTTGCGATGCTCTCGAGCGGCGACGTGTTCGTCGCCTACGCATCGCAGTTCGGGCAGGTGGTCTTCCGGCGCTTCTTCTACCCGCTGTCCCTGGCCGTCGCGCCGGGTCCCGGACCCGGCAACGTGGCAGAGGTGCGGGTCCATCGTCCGGACGGCCGGCAGGGCGCGGCGTTCATGCCGTTCTCCTCGCGGAGCCTCGGGGCGAGCGTCGGTGGCGGCCAGATCGATCTCGATGCTCCATCCGAGATCCTGTCCGGACCGGGGCCGTCTGCGGTTTTCGGGCCCCATGTGCGGGGCTTCCAGCCCGACACGGCACCCATCGCGAAGGTGTCCTTCTACGCTTACGGCACGCTTCGCTTTGGTGCCAAGCCAGGCGCGGGCGACGTCGACGGGGATGGGAAGGACGAGATTGTGACGACGCCTGGACCCGGCGCCGTGTTCGGGCCGCACGTCCGCGGGTTCGACTTCGACGGCGCGACGTTGCAGGCGATGGGGAAGCTGAGCTTCTTTGCCTTCTCGACACTCAGGTACGGCGCGAACGCAACCGCGCCCAGGCTCGACGCGGACGGCTACGCGGAGCTCTTGGTCGCACCTGGTCCAGGCGCGGCGTTCGGGGCACAGATCAAGGGCTTCGACTACGACGGGGCGAGCGTGCAGGCCATCGGGAAGCTGAACGCGTTTGCGTTCGCATCGTCGACTCATGGGGCGACGGTCGCGCGATCGGACACGGAGAACGACTGGACCGGGACCTATGGCGACGGCTAGGACGAGCTGTTCGTTGGCCGCGGGCCGTCGCCCGCGTGGGACGCGGAGCTGCGCATGTTCGACTACGACGGTGTCGGGCTGTCGCAGACCTACGCGCTCACGACAGCGTACACGACGATGTACGGCATCGAGCCGGCTGGGGGCGATGTCGACGCGGGAGACACCGGAGAGGTGGTCACCGCCCCCGGTCCCGATCCGGCGGCGCCCGCGCAGATCAGGGCGTGGGAGTGGAAGAAGGCCTGGGGCGGCGATCCTCTGGGCTCGGAGCTCGTGCCGATCGGTCCCGACGACTTCGTCGCGTTCGTCGGGTACGCCTACGGGAGCCATGTGGCGGTCGGAGTTTTCGAGTAAGAGTGGGTGAGCGCGCCGTCTGGGTCTTGCCAGGCGGCGCTGCTCCTGCCGTCGGTGACGAGTCAACGGTTCTACGGTGATGCGGGTACGGCGGTCTCCTTGATGACGTGCAAGCGGTCCACCGCAAGGTCCGAGACGCTCTGGCGCCCACCGGATGGCCACTTGACGTCGACGCGGTCCACCTTCGTCGCCACGCCCACGCCGAAGTGGAGCCAGATCGGCTTCTGGCTCAGGAAGCCCGACCCGATCGTGACGATCCCGTACTGCGTCCGCCCGCCCGCCCGGATGGAGACGCGCGCGCCGGCCGGATCGCGGCTGCTCTTCGTCCCGACGAGGCGCAGGCGGATCCAGTGGCTTCCCGAGGACTGCTGGTTCAGTAGCAGCGTCGCGGCACCAGCGTAGTTGTTGATCACCAGATCGAGATCGCCGTCTCCATCGACGTCGAGGTACGCGGCGCCGCGGGACGAGCCGACCCCGGATTCCCCCGCGGGGGCGAGGCGGCGCGACATGTCGTAGAAGTAGCCGCCCTCGTTCACGTAGAAGACCTTTCGCTCGCGCGCGTAGTGCTTCACGTAGTTGCGCCCGAGCACGTGCGCGGGCCGCGCCTCGCCGGGAAGGGTCGGGGGCTCCTCCTCGGTGCCGTTGACCACCAGGACGTCCGGGTCGCCGTCGTTCTCGTAGTCGAACGCGCTCGCGTCCCAGGCCCATCCCGTGTTCACCGGTTCGAAGATGCGGAACTGAACCTCCTCGAGCTCGTGCGAGGACGTCTCGCGGAAGAGCTTGTTGGCGTTCTCGATGGGAAGGGGCCGGGCCGTCGATGTCGAGGCGAGGAAGGACTGCGATTCGGTGAGCGTGGTGATCTCCGACACGTAGAGCGCGAACCGTCCGTCGCTTCCGGGGTCGAAGAGCGTGAAGTTCATGCCGTTGTAGCAGCCCACGAAGTGGATCTCCTTGCTGACGTCGCGGAACGTACGGTCGCCCTGGTTCCGGTAGGCATGGCTCGAGCCAAAGTCGTTGATCGCAAAGAGGTCCTGGAATCCGTCGCCGTCGTAGTCCCATGCGCCCACGGCGTGGGTCCAGCCCGTGTCGGCGACCCCCGCCTTGACGCCGATCTCCTCGAACCGGTGCTTGCCGTCGGAGGAGAGCTGGTGGTAGAGGACGTTCGGCTCTGCGTTGGTGTTGTCCTGGTAGAGCTTGAGGTTCAGTCCGTGCGTCCATCGTCCGAAGCGCGCGACGTACAGATCGAGCAGGCCGTCGTTGTCCATGTCGAACCAGACGGCCCCGTGCGACACGTGGCCGGGATCCTCGAGCCCCGACTCCCGCGTGACGTCGCGGAGCTTCGATCCTCCGTTCTCGTAGAGGCGGCAGGACTGCTCGACGAACGTGAGGAAGAGGTCGGCGTCGCCATCGTTGTCGAAGTCGACGAAGAAGGGCGCCCGGCTCTCTCCGGCGAGGTGGAGGCCCGCAGCCTCCGTGGCATCCTCGAAGGCTCCCGACACGTTGCGATAGAGCCTCCCGCCTCCGCCCCCGGCAAGGAACAGGTCGTCCGCTCCGTCACCGTCCCAGTCGCCGACGGCGACGCCACCGCCCTCCAGCCCCACGGGGACCTCGACGTCCGCGCGCGCGGCGCGTAGCTTGGGATCGGGAACGTGCTCGAACGGCAGCCGCTCTTGCGGTGCCGCCCGGAAGAGCGGGGACGGCACCGCCGCATCGAGGCGCGCGAGCGTCGCTGGTGTGAAGCCTGGCTCCGCTGGTGCGGCGGGAGTCGCCGGCGGAGCGGTAGGTGATGCGGCAATCGATGGCGTCGCCGGCACGGCGGCCGTCCTGGACCGAGACGCCATTGCGAGCATCGCCGCGATCGCCGCGAGCCCTGCCAGCACCAACACGGGGAGCAGCAGCCCGGACCGCATGGGAGGCGCGTGGGGCGGCGGCGTGAGAGGCGGCCGATGACGCGGCTTCTTCTTCATCCCCGCGCCGAGGATCGCACATCCGTCACAGGTCGGGAGGCGTGGAGATTGGCATCTTCGCTCCGCCGTTGTCGGCGAAGGCCCGCTGGAACGCCGCGAGCACGGGTTGGTCGGGGCGGCGATCGTAGATGGCGAAGACGGCCAGGTCGAACGCGCAGGCATAGGCGGGACTGGCGAGCAACGTCGCGAACACGGTCGCGACCTCGACAGGATCGTTTCGGAACACCCCGCAGCCCCAGGCGCCTAGCACGAGGCGCCGCTCGCCGCGATCCGCGAAAACCGCGAGCACCATCGCGGCGCGACGCGCCAGTGCCGCGGTCACGCCAGGCCGGGCTCTGGGACTGCCGCGGAGCGCGACCCCGGCGTTGGGCGCGGGCGCCGTCACGATGGAGCACGCGAATGGCTCTTCGAGGAGCTCGAGCCGTTCGTCACGGAAGAAAGGCACCGATGGTGAGTAGATGACGTGATCGGTGTAGAGCGGCGAACCGCAGGCACGGTTCTTCGCGTAGTACCGCGGTACCGTGATCTGGCACGAGTAGAGCGCCGAGCAGCGTGCCAGGTCTTCCTCTTGCGCCTTCGCGCCTCCGAGGAAGCCTCCGCCCGGGTTCTTCGCCGACGCGAAGTTGAGCGCGGCGACAGATCCCGACGTGGCGATCCGTCGCGCCGCAGCCCCGGTGGTCTCGCCGGTGACCTCGATGCGAGGCGGCGCGGTCACCGCGACGGCGTCCGGGCGCGCCGCCAGGAGGGTCTCCAGGTCTGCGGGGTCGTAGAGGCGCGTCCCGGCGATCGACTGATCGATCGCGGCGCGCAGATCGCGACGCTCTCCGGACGGGGCGACGTATGCGCCTGCCTCGACGATGGCAAGCGTCTCCTTGGCGATCCCCTTCAGCGACATGGTGTCGATAGTACACCAACTGCTCGCGGACGCCTGCATGGGCCAGTCCGCCCCACCGTTGCACACCGGCAAGCGAGGAGGTATCTTCCCTTCATGGGCCTGAAGTGGACGGACGTCCTGGACATCGGCATCGAGCTCTTGGAGAAACACCCCGGCGTGGATCCGCTCACGGTGCGCTTCACCGACCTGCACCGCTTCGTACGCGAGCTTCCTGGCTTCGACGATGACCCGGATCGGTCGAGCGAGAAGATCCTCGAGGGCATCCAGATGGCCTGGTACGACGAGTTCAAGAACGCCTGAGGCGTGGAGAAGCTCGAAGGATTCCGTGAGCTCGAGGAGGCGCTGCGCGCGACGCCGCGAGAGATGCCGCGCGGCGTCGTGAGACGGTTCGATCGGAGCCGCGGCTACGGATTCATCGAGGGAGCGAGCGGCCAGCGCGTCTTCTTCTACCTCCCGACGCTCGATTTCGTCGGACCGCTCGGCGCGAAGGAGCTCGCGGTGGGGACGGAGGTCGGCTACGACGTCGTGCTGACGACGAAGGGCGCGCGCGCCTCGAAGATCCGGATCATCTCGACCGCGAAGCGCACGTAGCACCGCGTCCCGGAAGTGTCGCCAGAGCCCCGTCGACCTTGCGTCGCGCAAGGTCCATCGGGCGGGAGCTACGCCTCGAGCTCCTCGTCTTCCTCTTCCGCCTCGCCGGAGTCGCGGCGGAGGAGCACGTAGGCCAGCGCGAGCAGGATCACCAGCGCGCCGATGGCGACGAGGACGATGTTCTCCTTGAGCTTCGCGAGCAGGCCCTCGTCGGGAGGAGGCGCGGCGGGGGCCGGAGGCGCCTCCTTCTCGGCGATCGTCTTCAGGTCGCGCTCGAGCTCCTCGCGGTTCTTCGGGTAAAGCGCCTCGCCGCCGGTGGCCGCCGCGGCCTCCCGGAGCTTCTTCTGCTCCGGCGCCTGGTAGTCGAGGACGTCGAACCCGACGATGTGGACCTTGAGCTCGATGCCCGTCTGGAAGATCTTCGCGATCGCGGCGTCGACGTCGCCTCCGCAGGTCTCGACCCCGTCGGTGACCAGCATGATCGACTTCTTCCCGGGCTTGTCCTTCAACGGCGTGAAGTCGGCGAGCGCCTGGGCGAGGGAGGATGCGATCGGCGTCTTGCCGAACGGCGCAGGCGAGATCCCGTCGATCGTGGCGGAGAGCTGGTCGTCGATGGGACCGAAGGGGCGCAGAAGCCGGACGCCGTCGCACCCCGATCCGGTCGTGCTCCCGAACGTCCGCAGCGCGACGTGGAAGGAGGGGTCGTGCGGCAGCCTCTCGAAGAAACGCTTCATCTCGTCGCGCGCGATCGCGACCTTGACCCCCTCGGAGTACGCGCGCTCGGTCATCTTCTCCATCGATCCGGAGGCGTCGAAGATGATCTCGAGGTATGCCGCAGTGGAGGCGTCGGGAGCGTTCTGCGCCAGCACGGGAAGGGCGAAGGAGATGAGCGCCGCGACCACCGGCAGACCCGTGCGGTTCACAGATCGGGAGCATACTCGATCCTCCGTGTCCGGGCTCTCGTCCGATCGGCGGCGGTCGCCGGCCGGCCCTCCGGCGGCGCTTACCTGCGCCGCTTGCTCTTCCGGCGCGGCTCCCGTCCCGGGTCCTCCACGATCGGCGAGCCACCCCGTGGCCGGCGCGCCAGCACCACGAGCGCCGCCACCGCGACGAGCGCCGTGCCGATCGCGACCACCTGCGACGTCGACAGCGGCCCCAGCGATCCGCGAGGGTCGCCGCGCAGGAACTCGATCATGCCGCGCGTCACCGAGTGAAGCAGCACGAAGCTCCAGAACACCTGGCCGTCGAACCTGCGGAACCTCGCGATGAAGAGCAGGACTGCCGCGAGCAAGAAGCCGTTGATCGACAGGATGATCTGCGTCGGCCAGAGCGGTACGCCCAGGGGAACGCCGACGACACTGTGGGCGTACTGGCTCGTGAAGACGATGCCGAGCGCGCTCGTGGTCTCCTTGCCCCAGCAGCAGCCGACCGACAGGCAACCGATGCGCCCGATGCCCTCCCCGAGCGCGATCGCCGGACCGGCCACGTCGCAGACTCGCCAGAAGGGCAGAGCGTGCCGCCGCACGTACCACATGCCGACCGCCGTCGCCGCGACGAACCCCCCGTAGAAGACGCCGGCGGTCCGTAGCGAGAAGGCGTGCTCGGGATCCACGACGGCGAGCAGCGCCTTGCTGCCCACGACCGCGGAGACGAGGACCCAGATCGACAGGTCCCAGATCTTGTCGGGATCGATCCCGTCGCGCTTGCCGAGCCTGGCCGCAAAGGCGAAGGCGGTGAAGTACCCGAGCGCGAGGAAGACGCCGTAGAAGTGGATGGGGAAGTCCGGGAGCCCCCAGAACCCGGGAATGACGAAGAGCTTGGGGAACATCGGGCGGCCGGGACTACCCCTTGACCTTGCCCTCCTCGAGGCGCGGAGCGGCCTGCCGCGACCGGAACAGGAGCTCGTAGGCCATCACCGAGATCCCGACGCAGATGCACGAGTCGGCGATGTTGAACGTCGGCCAGACCCAGCTCCCGTAGTGGACGTCGAGGAAGTCGACCACCGACCCGAAGCGGATGCGATCGACGAGGTTGCCCACCGCGCCGCCCAGCACGAGCGAAAGGCCCGTCTGGAGCCACGTCTCGCCGACGGGGGCCTTTGCCGCGTTGTAGAGAAGGACGACGAACGCGAGCGTCGACGTTGCGTAGAAGAGGAGGTCCTTCTGGAGCGTGTCGCGGCCGGCGAGGATCCCGAACGCCGCGCCGTCGTTCCGCACGTAGGTGAGGTCGAAGATCCCGTCGACGATGTGGATGCGGTCCCGCGGGTGCATGCGCGTCGACACGAGGTGCTTGGTGTACTGGTCCGCGAGGAGGACCGCGAGGGTGATGGTGATGTAGCCGAGCCGGCGCTTCAGCGGAGAGCCGCTCGGGCTGGAGATCGACGGCTCCGCCTGGTCGCGTCCTCTGGGGGCGGAATCTACGGCCCCGCCGGAACCGGAAGTCGGCATCCGGGAAATGTATCACCTTACAATGCGTGCGTGGCGCCCGTCCTGCTCTTTCCCGTCGCCATCATCGGCGTTCTCTCGACCATCGTCCTCGTCAAGCTGGCCTACATCGCGGCTCACGATCGCATCCCGCTCGGGCTGCTTCTCAACATGGCCTTCCGCGGGTTGCCCGTGGGGCTCCTCTGCCGCGTCAAGCGGGAGATGGAGGAGTGGGGCCTGAAGATCGAGATGCGCGAGATCCTCGACGCGTACATCCGGAGGCTCGGCCAGGGTGGCCGCACTTACGCGGCGATGGAGAACGAGCTGCGTCAGGCCATCATCGACGAACGCAAGAAGCCTGGCCTGGCGGTCCCCACCGCAGAAGGCTCGCCGCAACCCCTTCCGTGACGTGAGCTCGACAGGCCGGGCCGCGGGCTCGCCCGCCGGTCTGGCCAGGAAGCAGAAAGGCGCCCCATGCCCCGCGATCTCCCCCTCGGCAACGGAAAGCTCCTCGTCGCGTTCGATCGCGACTACCAGCTTCGCGAGGTGTTCTACCCGCACGTCGGCGCGGAGAACCACACGCACGGCAATCCCTCGCGCCTCGGCGTGTGGGTGGACGGGCAGTTCTCGTGGATGGGTCCGGAGTGGGAGAAGACGCTCGGCTACGAGGACGAGACGATGGTCACGCGCGTGGTCGCGAAGCAGAGCCGCCTCGCGCTCGAGCTCACCTTCCGGGACACGGTCGACTTCTACGAGACCATCCTCGTGCGCCGGATCGCCGTGAAGAACCTGCTCCCGCGCCAGCGCGAGGTGCGCATCTTCTTCCATCACGACTTCTCGATCTCCGGAAACGACGTGGGGGACACCGCCTTCTACGGCCCGAACCAGCGGTGCGTGATCCACTACAAGGGGCCGCGCTACTTCTGGATGAACTGCGACGTCAACGGACGGCGCGGCGTCGACCAGTTCGCGTGCGGCACGAAGGGGCAGGGCAAGGAGGGCACGTGGCGCGACGCCGAGGACGGGATCCTCGGGCGCAACCCGATCGCGCAGGGGGCCGTCGACTCGTGCATCGGCATCACCATCCCGCTGCAGGAGAACGGCGAGGCGGTGGCCTACTACTGGATGAGCATCGGGCAGAGCTTCGAGGAGGTGAACACCCTCAACAACATCGTCTGCGACAAGGGCCCCGGCGAGATCATCCGCTTGACCGCCAACTACTGGCGGCTCTGGGTCAACAAGGAGAACATGAACTTCGGCGCGCTCTCGCCGTCGATCGTCGCGGCCCACAAGCGGAGCCTCATCGTGCTACGCACGCAGATCGATCACGCCGGCGGGATCGTCGCGGCCAACGACTCGACATCAGACCTTCGCGCGCGACACCCATAGCTACGCCGTGGCCCTGGACGGCGCGCTCGTCGCCTACGCGTCGAGCAAGGCCCACCTGCGCGAGCTCTTCGGAGCGCTTCCAGTTCTGCGCCCGCATCATCCGGCCCGAGGGCTACTCGCACAAGTACAACCCGGACGGATCTCTCGCGTCGTCATGGCACCCGGGTCAAGGACGACAAGCTCCAGATCCCCATCCAGGAAGACGAGACCGCGCTCCCCATCTGGGCGCTCTGGCACCACTTCTACCGCTACCGCAACATCGAGTTCGTGGCGACCCTTTACCGGTCGCTCATCGTCCGGGCCGCGGAGTTCGGCGCAAGTACCGCTCCGAGGCCACGGGCTTCCCAACCCGAGCTACGACCTCTGGGAGGAGCGCCAGGGGATCCTCACGTTCACGACGTCCGCCGTCCATGTGCCGGCATCGCGGCGGCGGCGTCGTTCGCGGAGGAGTTCGGAGAGACGGAGCGCGCCGCGCGCTACCGGTCCGTGGCCCGCGACATGAGGGCAGGGATGGACCGGTACCTCTGGTCCGCGAAGCACGGGCGCTTCCTGCGCATGATCGTGCCGAGGGACGACGGCACCCGAGGAGACCACCATCGTGGACGCGAGCCTCTACGGGGCGTTCGGCTCGGGGCCTACCCGCGGACGATCCGCGCGTGATGTCCACGATGAAGGCGGTGAAGGATCGTCTCTGGGTCAAGGCGCCGAGCGGGGGAGTGGCCCGATACGAGAACGACTACTACCACCGTGTCTCGGACGACATCGCCAACGTGGCCGGCAATCCGTGGTTCATCTGCACGCTCTGGCTCGCGCAGCACGCGATCGCGAAGGCGACGACGAAGGCCGAGCTTGACGAAGCGCTGCCGATCCTCGAGTGGGTCGCCGCCTTACGCTCTTCCTCCGGCGTGCTGGCCGAGCAGGTCCACCCGGTGACGGGATGCCCGCTGTCGGTGTCGCCGCTCACGTGAGCCACGCCACGGTGGTGATGTGCGGTCGAAGTACCTCCTCGAGCGCGCCGAGCGTCTCTCGTCCTGCGGCAACTGCGGGAGCAGCACCTTCCGCATCGACGCCCTGCGCAATCGCGTGTCGACCATCGCCTGGGCGAGGCTCCCTGACCCCAGCCGATCCGGAACGCGGGCGGGCCGGCGCGTTCGCAGCGATCGCCGCGGCGATCGGTCTGGCGCTCTGGGCGTCGGCGCGCCCTTCGTCCTCTCGTGGGCGATGGCCTCGCATCTTCTACCTGCCCCGCCACTACATCGGTGCCGGCTGGAACTACGCGGGCAGCGCCCTCGCGCTCTTCGCGGCGGCGATCGTCCTGATGGTCGCCGGTCGCATCGTGCGCCGCACGGGTCTCTACCGCGCGGGGCGCGATGCGTTCGTCGCCAATGCCGCCGCCGCGCTTTCGGCGCAGCTCGCGAAGCACCTGATCGGCCGCCGGCGGCTCTCCCTGCTCGAGGAGAACGTGCTCGCTATCGGACCGACGATGCGGTCCGGCTTCGACTCGTTCCCGTCGGGTCATGCGGCCACGTCCTTTGCCGTTGCCATGGTGCTTTGCCGCCACCGCCCGGGGCTCCGCGTTCCGGCGGCCGCGATCGCCTCGCTGGTGGCGATCACCCGTGTGGTGCATCGCTCGCACTGGTGCACGGACGTCGCCGCCGGCGCCCTCCTCGGGATCGCCGTCGGGACCGTCAGCGGGATCCCGGTCGCGCGGTGGCGCGACGCCCTTGGCCGCGCGGCGGTGGGCGTGGCGCTCGCGCTGCCCCTGGCCGTCGCGATCGTCACGCTTCCGTTTCGGGGAGTCCTACCGGAGCCAGCCCTCATGCTGGCGGCGGGCATCGTCCTCTCTTCTCGGATGGCTGCGACTCAGGGGGCGGTGTCCGGCGCCCGGCGCGCCGGCTGATGGACGCGGCGCTTGACCGGTCCTCGCGCCCGCCGCGCGACGCCGGGATTCAGTCGCAGCGGAGCGTGTCGAGGCGACCGAGCTCGCGCGTGTCGTCGTTTCGCCGGCGAGCGCCGGGACGAAGGGCGCCACGTCGATCATCACCTGGAGCGGCGATGCGAGGTCTGGCGGGGAGCGGCAGCGCGAGCTCGTCGAAGCCCTGCGGCACCGTGACGCCCGCGGCGAGCAGCGTGTCGTTGGCGGTGATCGTCGCGCGGGCGGAGCTCCCGTCGGGCCGGTAGCCGGACAGGCGGATGCAGAGGTGTCACCGCCCCTGGCCACGACAGCACCCAGCGCATGCCGCTCCAGCGGTAGGCGGTGCCGTCCTCGGCGGTCTCGGGGTAGAAGGTCCCGGCGGTGAGGCCGAAGTCGAGCTCTCCGACGTCGACCGTGGTAGGATCTCCGCGGGCAGCGCGGGCACGAGGGTCTCGTAGAGGGTCGCCGTGCCGTGCTCCACGTCGCCTGCGTGAGCGTCCTTGACGAGACGGAGCGTGCGCAGGTCCACCGGGATGATGCAGGCTCCGCGCCGAAGCCGCCCGCCGATCCGAGATGACGTGGACCTCGCGCCCGATGCTCTGAAGCCGCGCGATCGCGCGGCGCGACGCCGCCGATCCTCGAGCGTCACGCCCCAGAGCTCCAGGGCCGGGATCCCCGACTGGAGCCAGATGGGCGCACCGAGGTTGACGGCGCTCCCCTCGAGGATCACGCAGGCCCGCTCGTTCATGCCCGTAGTCGCCACACCGACGAGGGAGCGCGCGCCCTCCAGGGACGGGAGCGTCGCCATGGTCGCGTTGGCGCGCAGCGGTGCGATCACGAGCCATAGCACGAGCGCGGTCCCGACGAGCGCGCGGAGGGGGCGGCGGGGATCGAAGAGCGGAGCGATCGCCGCGGCTCCCATCGCGCAGATGAACGGGATCGTCCCGACGATGTAGCGCTTGAGCATCCAGGGATGGAGGTTGGGCACGATGTTGTTGTAGAGGAGCAGCAGCGGATCGGGGAGGAGGATCAAGAGCATGGCCAGGCGCGCCCCGCCGACGGGCGGTCGCATCGCCACCATCGTTCCAAGGAGTGCGAGCAAGAGGAGCACGGCCCCCGTGTACCACGCGAGCTGGAGAACGTTGGTCGCGTCCTCGGAGTGGAGGGTGACCTCGAGAAAGCTCGGCGGCCGCACCAGGACGAGCCAGCCCGCGTAGGCGAAGAGAAGTGTCGTCGCGAGGAGCGAGAGTGCCACCGGCCGCGCTCGGGAGAGGAGCACCGGAAGGACCGCGCACGCCAGGATCCCGGCGGAGATGACGGCCGCCGCCCGTCCAGGCGTCCGGAGCGCGACGGGGAGGAACTGGACGGCCTGCCATACGGAGCCTTCGAGGTAGGACGGCGTCGCCCATCGATCGATCGCGATCGCGGCCACGCCGAGCGGGACCCAGACGGCGAGGAACATGCGAGCGCGCCGGAGGGCCGCCCAGGCGACGAGGCCGGGGACGTAGATCGCGGCCGTCACCTGGGTCGCGAGCGACAGGGCGGCGAGGAGCGCGGCGAGCACGAGAAGGATGGGGCGCGGCCGCGTTTCCCACGCGACGATCGCGGCCATCATGCCGGCGAGAAGGAGCTGCGAGGCGGTGGCCGCGAGGGGCTCGCGCGCGAACCAGAGCTCCACGGGCGAGAGGGCAAGAAGGAGCGTGGCGATGAGGCTCGCCCCGGGACCGATCGCCTGGCCGACCGCCGATCCCAGGAGCAGGATGGCAAGCGTCGCGAGAAGGGCGGGGAGTAGCAACGCCGCCGCGGCGCCGCCGATCGACGTGGCGATGGCGAGCCAGGAGGTGTAGAGCGGCAGGAACTGAGGCCTCACCACGTCCCCTTCCGCGAGCGGGAGCCCCGGATCGACGATGTCGCCGAGCATCCACTCGTACTGGCCGACGCGCGCCCGCTCCTTCACCAGGAAAGGTCCCCGGAGCTCCGCCGGCACCGCCCCGATCAGCGGATCGTGGATCCAGAGCGATCCGGTTCGAGCCAGGTGGGCTGCGACGCCCATGTAGACGCCTGCGTCGGACTGCCCGAGGATCGGCTCGGCGGGGCGCGCCATCGCGACGAGCAGGGGGATGAAGGCGAGGACCGTGGTCGCCGTTCGGATGGCGATCCCCGTCCGCTCGCGCCCCCGCGGTCGCGGCGTCGTCGCGATCCACGTCGCGGCGAACCCGAGCGCGAGGGCGCCGAGCGCGGCCCAGGGAGAGAAGCGCTCGATCCGGATCGTGGCGAGCGCGACGATCGAGAGGGCGGAAAGGCCAATGCCGGCAGAGATTGCCGCGCGCTCCATCACGCGCGCGCGATCTCCTCGAGCACGTGCAGGACGTGCCCGCCCGCCGCGTCCCAGCTCCGCGACGCCAGCACGCGCTCGCGCCCGGCAGCACCCGCGCGGCGGATCGCGCCACGATCGCCTGCGAGCTCGACCAGGGTCGCCGCCATCGATTCCGGCCCATCCACGAGCCACCCGTCGACGCCGTGGCGCACGAGCTCCGCGAGCGCGCCGCAGCGCCCATTGGCGATCGCCGGAGTCCCCTCCGCCCACGCCTCGCACAGGACGAGGCCGAGGCTCTCGTGCTCCGAGGGGTGGAGGAGCAACTCGGCTGAGCCAAGGAGCGCCAGGACGTCGCGCCGAGGGAGCGGTCCGAGCGCGCGATCGGCGTGCGAGATCGGGATGCGCTCGGTCCCGGGTCCGGCGACGACCAGGCGGAGGTCCGGCGCGGACCTGCGCGCGAGCGCGACGGCCTGGATCGCCACGTCGAGCCGCTTCGAGGGAGCCGTCCTGCCGACGCACACCGCGAGCATCGCGCCGGGCGGGATGCGAAGACGCTCGCGCAGCGCTCCGGCGGCATCGCGGCGGTCGTCTCCGTGCTCCGCGGGATCGATACCGCCGTGGATGATCTCGCTCCGGCAGCCGAGAGGATCGAGCAGCGTCTGCTTCAGGTGGCGGGTGAAGCTGAAGACGACCGCAGCGCGCGCGAGCGACGCGTAGATGCGCGTGGCGTGATGATAGGGATCGGCGGCGTGGAAGAACGGGAGCACCGCCACGGGCTTGCGCGCGAGGCGGCCCGCGGCGAGCGCCAGGTCGATCGAGACGAACGGCACCGACCCGGCGAGGATCGCGTCGCACCCGCGGGCGCGGCGCAGCGCCGCCAGGGCGAGGGAAGGGGACAGTGGGCCCCGCAGGAGCGCGAGCGAGAGCTCGTGGCGGAGCGACCGCTTGCGCGCCACCGTCTGGTGGCCCGGCGCGAGGGCATCGTCGCCGGCATCGTCCCGGCCAAAGAGATCGAGAGAGCGCGGCCCCGCCGCACCCTCGACGATCGCGGAGCGGATCGCGACCCCGAGGGTGCGCGGATCGTCCTTCGGGGAGATCGTGTGCGACACGCGGAGTCGCGCAGTCCCGCGACCGAGCGGGAGGACCACGTCCTGGAACGCACCGGCTCGCGCGCGCACGCGGTGCGACGGCTCGAGGCTCTCGATCGCCAGCGCACGCGGGGCGAACAGCGACAGGACGAGGCGCGTGGATCCATCGGGCACGTGGATCGCGAAGCGAGACCCGGTCCATCGAAAGGGGAATCCGCCGTCGCTCCAGGTCTCCACGGGATGGAACCCGCGCCCGAGCCCGATCGCGCCCTCGTCGTTCTCGGCGTCCGCGTCCAGGACCGCCGACGAGATCGCGCGCGCCAGCCTGGCGGGGACGTTCCATGCCGCGTGCCGCGAGACCGATCCGATGCCCGCCGGTACGCCGCTGGCGCCGCGGTCCCAGCGGATGCCCAGCACGGAGCTCGCGGCGAGGTCGCGGGTGGTGGTCGTGAGCACGTCGACGCGCGCGCCAGACCGCATCATGGCCCGGCACAGCTCGACGAAGTAGCGCTCCGAGCCGCCCTCGGGCTCGTCCGTCACGCGCGGAAAGATGGCGAGGACCTTGAGGCTCAGGGTTCGAAGGCGACCATCGCGAGCCCGAGGCCGAGCCGGCGCCGCGCGCCGCGTGGCTCGTGATAGCAAGAGTCGGGCTGCAGGAGGATCTCGTAGGTGGACGGTGGCAGCTTCATCGGCGCGCTCTCCTCGGAGAAGCCCCAGCGGCCATGACGCAGGAGGCGGCCCGAGACGCCCCGACCGCCGCGGACGTCGATGACGTGGACGTCGCAGCCCTGGACTCCGGGAGCGAACATGAACCGGATGCGCATCCGCGTCGCGCTCTCGGGGAGCTCGATCGAGATGGCGGCGAGATCGTCCGTCCAGCGGAAGCGCTCGCCGAAGCACTCCTCCGGCATGTAGAAGCCGTACCGAAGGGCGCCGTCGTCCGTGCCGGCGAGGACACGAGAGCAGCTCGCCGTGGAGACCCGACGCGGCTTGAGGTTGTGGTACTTGCCTCCGAGCGCTCCCCACGTCGAGACCAGCGCGGGGTGCGAGCCGAGGTGACGGCGCTTGCCGCGCAGGCGGTATCCCAGAAGCGACGGCAGGTGGCCCAGGTTCCAGAGCCAGGCGCGGGCGAACAGCGAGCGCGCGACGGGGCGATCGGCCGAGAGCTCGTAGGACACCTCGCGCGGGAGCCATCGCGCGAGGAACGGGAGGTCGTAGTGCTTGAGCACGTTCCGGATGCGATTGCGCTCGCACAGCAGCGCCTTGCGACCGACGTTCCGGTCGGAATGGGAGAGGACATGGTAGAGCACGGCGTCCGGCGCGACGTCGACCTGGTAGCCCGCCTTCCACGCGCGGATCGAGAAGTCGACGTCGTCGTAGTAGTTGAAGAAGAGCGGATCGAACCCACCCACGGTGGCGAGCACCTCGCGCCGCGTGATGAGCCCGTTGCCGGTCGCGTACAGCGGCTTCTGCGACGTCTCGCCCGAGTCCCAGAACGCAAGGGGCTCGCCGAACCCCATGTCCATCCCGTAGCCCTGGAGGTTGAGGCGCCCGCCGAGGCTGTTGAGGATGGCGCGATCGCCGTCGAAGATCGACTTGCTGGCGACGACACCCACGTCCTCACGCTCGGCCAGCCGCGTGCTGCCCCGCAGGAGCCAGCTCTTCTCCGCGAACGCATCGTCGTCGACGAACGCGATCACTTCGCCGCTCGCGTGCCGGATGCCGACGTTTCGCGCCGCCCCGCACCCGAGGTTCTGGCCGTTGTAGACGAGCGACAACCTCGGCGATCGGAACCGCTGGAGTGCTTCCGTCGATCCGTCCGTGGATCCGTTGTCGACGACGACGACTGGAAGTCCGGGTGGTCCTGGCGCAGCAGGTGCTCGACGCTCGCGCGGACGGTGTCGCCTCCGTTGAAGTTGACCACCACGACGGAGGCGGGCTTCCATGGCAGCCAGCGCTCGCGCGTGTCGGGATCGGCGGCCGCCTCGACGACCGCGAAGCCCGTCGCCTCCGCGAGCTTGACGAGGAGCACGAGAGGGTAGGGTCTCTGGTGCGTCGGGTCCCGCCAGAAGTGGACCATCTGGGTGAAGTAGCTCTCCGGGTTCGGCGTGACGAGGAGCAACGTCCCGCCTGGCGCGATCACGCGACGGCAGCGGCACAGGAGGCCGTGGGCGGCGTCCCCGGGCGCGAAGTGCTCGATGAGGTGGGCAGGCAGATCCCGTCGAAGGAGCCCGCCGGCGACTCATCGAGGTAGGCGAAGAGATCCGCCTCGACGACGTTGAGCCCTCGCGCTTGCGCGGAACGCACGACGGCCGCGCTCGCATCGACGCCCACGGCATCGATCCCCGCCTCGGCGAGCAGGGGCAGGAGGCCGTCGCCGCCGCACCCTGGGTCGAGCACGCGGCGGCAGCCCCGCAGGTGCGGCAGGAACTTGCGGTAGGTGTCCGCGCGCCCGTCGAGCGGGGAGAAGTCCATTCCGGGAAGCCCGGTGGCGACGGGGCGCTCCCGCGCTGGAACGGCCGGCACCGGGCCATCCGCCCGCGCCAGGAGCATCAGGTCGCGTGGCGCCCCGAGAAGGCCGACCAGCACGTCGAGGCGCGGCGCGAGATCCGCGCGGGGCGCGGGTCGCGACGCGATGTCCGCGACGCGCTCGCGTAGCTCCGCGGCGTTTTGCCGAGCCACCGCGAGCTCCTGCTCGGTCCCACGCATCCGGGCGAGCTCGATCCCGACGCCGTCGAGGCGCGCGCGATCCTCGCGAAGCTCGCCCTCGCGGACCGCGATCCGCTGCTCGAGCCCCTGGAGCGCGGCGCGAAGCTCCGAGCGGGCGTCGCGGACCGCGTCCACGATCCGCGCGCGATCGCTGGATGCGTCGAGCAGCCGATCCTCGACCATGCCCAGGGAGGCCTCGATGCCCAGGACGCGGGCCGCGACGGCTTCCCGCGTCGCCTCCTCCTCTCGCGCCCACGCCGAGAGGCGGAGGCTCTGCTCGGCGAGGACCTTCAGGAACTCGAGGGTGTACTGGTTGAAGCCCGTCTGCCGCATCAAGTAGAAGCGCGATGCGCGGCGGATCGTGCGCTTCAGGAGCGACACGAGGGGGCCGACGACGGGGATCGGGCTCTTCAGGTCGAACCCGAGGACGTCGCGGTTGTTCTCGATGCCCGCCATGAACTCCGAGAGCGCCTGGCTGCCTCGTCCCATCTCGACGAAGAGCGGGTCGGGAGCTTCGGAGGGGGAGGGAGCGGGATCCCCTTCGGATGTCTTCTTCCGGTGGCGGACGCGGTCGTAGATGTCCTCGACGGCGCGCTCGGCCGAGAAGATCATGGGCCCGTCACCTCGGACGCGGGCGCGTCCGGCACTGGCCGGGAAGCGGGCATATCCGAATTGTAGCGAACTGCGATCACCCCTTGACGGCGCGCCCGGCGAGCGATGCCACCATCTTCGCGAGCTCGATGGGCTGTACCGGCTTCGGGCAGTGCATCTGGAAGCCCGCGCGCAGGGCCTTCATGCGATCTTCCATCGATGCGTAAGCCGTGACCGCCGCCGCCGGTGTCTTGCCGCCCTTCTCCGCCGGGAGCGCCCGCACGCGCCGCAGGAGATCGTATCCGTCGGCTCCCGGCATCTCGACGTCGATCAGCAGCACGTCGGGCCGCTCGCGCTGGAAGGCTTCGAGCCCCTCGTCCGCGGAGGCCGCCGTGGCGACCCGCGCGCCGCAGATCCCGAGCATCGCGCTGATCACCTCCCGGGCATCGGGCTCGTCGTCGACCACGAGCACGGCCACGCTGTGAAGCTCCGGAGCCGGCGCGAGCCACGGCGGGTTCGCGCGCTCGAGGCGCGGGTCGCCCGCGCTCGCGACGTGATCGATCCCGCTTCTCGGGAGGCTCACAATGAAGGCCGCGCCGCCGCGTCCTTCCCGGTTGGCAACCCCCACCGTTCCGCCGTGCATCTCCGACAGGTGCTTGACGATCGCGAGCCCGAGACCGAGCCCGCGGTGAGCGCGGGTGCTGCTGCTGTCGGCCTGGCGAAACCGCTCGAACACGTGGGGCAGGAATTGCTCCTCGATGCCCGGCCCGTCGTCCTCGACCGAGATGAGCAGGCGCGGCCCCTCGGGCCGGACGTGGACGTGGACGTGCCCGCCGCGGTCGACGAACTTCACACCGTTGACGAGCAGGTTCCACACGATCTGCTCGATGCGCGAGGGATCGGCCCAGAGCGTGCCGGACGCGGCGTCGAAGGTCAGGTCGAGGCGGACCCCCTTGTGCTCCGCTGCGGGCCGGACCGTATCGAGCGCCGACTGCACGACGGAGATGGGGTCGATGCGCCGCGGCTCCAGACGGAGCTTCCCGGCGACGATGCGCGAGACGTCGAGGACGTCCGAGATGAGCTGGTTCTGGGCCAGGGCGTTGCGCGAGATCGCCTCGATCGCCTTGCCGACGTTCTCGCCCAAAAGCCGGTTCTCCCGCAGGAGCTGGGACCAGCCGAGGATCGCCGTCAACGGGGTGCGCAGCTCGTGGCTGAGGGTGGCGAGGAACTCCTCCTTCAGGCGGTTCGCTTCCTGCACGTCGCGGTAGAGCCGGGCGTTCTCGACCGCCTGGCTCGCGCGGCGGGCGAGCTCCTGAGCGACGGCGACGTCGCCGTCCTTGTACCGCCGCCCCGACGGCCCGCACGCGATCCACGTGATGCGTCCCATGCGGCTCCCGTGGGCGACGAGCGGGATGACGATCGCGGAGCGCGGCGCGAGGCGCGCCAGCAGGTCGCGGTCCCCGCTCGCCCTCTCGGCGGCCGCCAGCATGTCGGCGGTGATCACCGTGAAGGCCTCGGGCTTGTCGCCCGCCGCGTCCCCGAGGGAGAGGAGTCGCTTCGGGGCGCCGGTGGCCAGCGCGAGGCGGCCGGCGACGCTCCCGTCCTCCCCGACGACCGCGATGCGGCGCTCCGATCCCTGATCGTCGATCACGTCGACGAGACACCAGTCGGCCACCGTCGGGACGCAGAGCCGCGCCACCGCCGCCAGGGTGGTTTCCTCGTGCAGCGACGTCGCGAGCACCGCGCTCGCATCGGAGAGGAAGCGGTGGCGTTGCTCCTCGGCCGCGGCCGCCGCGCGCTGTCGCCCGACCTCCTCGAAGAGGCGCGCGTTGTCGATGGCGATCGCCGCCTGCGCCGCGAGCCCGGTCACGAGCTTCTCCTCGCGGTCGGTGAAGATGCCCGCGTCCGGGTGGCCGAAGAAGAGCCCGCCGAGCACCTCGCCGGAACGGGACACGACGGGGATCGCGAGGTAGCTCTTCACCGGCAGGTGCCCGATCGGCATCCCGTTGTACGGGGCGTTCTTCCCATAGCGCGGGTCTTTCGTGACGTCGGGAAGACGCACGGGCCCGGCGCCCGTGAAGGTCGGGCCGAAGAGCTCCGTCGCTCGCGGCATGGGGAACTGCGCGAAGGCTTCACGCGGCGCTCCCGAGAGGATGTAGAGGAGGTACTTGCCTCCGCGATCGTCCCGTGCGTTGTAGAAGAAAGCGCCGAACGCCGCGCGCGACAGCTCCGTCGCGGCGTCGGTCACCGCCTGAACCAGCTTCTCGAGATCGAGCTCCGCGGTGAGGAGGCGGCCGACGCGGTTGACGACCTCGAGCACCTCCTCGCGCTCGGGACCCTCTCGGCCCTCGGAGTCTCGCTCGGGCTTCTCGCGCATCGGAGCTATGCGTAGATTCTAAGTCGCCGGCGGCGAGCCTGCGGAGAGCTTGCTGGCCCATCGACCGAGCCGTGCCTCGACCCAGCCTCCGCCGCCTAGCGCCGTCTCCTCGCGCCCGGTGGCCGCGATCAGACCCGCTCTCGATGCGTAGCGCGCGATGCCGGCCGTCATCACCATGGCGACCGACGCGCGACCCTTCCCGAGATCCGCGTCGGCGGCGTCGGCGAAGAGCAGGTCGGCAGGAGCGCCCGTCCGGAGCACGCCGAGGTCGGGGCGCCCGAAGGTCGCGGCGGGGATGCGCGTCACCGCATCCATCGCGGCAGCCTCGTCGAGCCCGAGCTTCCGCGCCGCATCGAGGTCTTCGAGGAGGTCGCCCGGGCCGGAGATCGGAGAGTCGGACCCGAGAGCGAGGCGCACCCCCTCTTCCTGGAGCATCGGCACATCCGGCCCGGCGCCGTAGAGGGGGTCGCGTTCGAACGCGGGCAGAGGGACGAGCGTCGCGCCGGCGCTCTGGACCCCGCCGCGCGTCGTCGCGGGAAAGACCGAGGCCGTGGGCGAGGATGCTCCACGGGCCGAGCGCGCCGGGGACCGCGCCGAGGCGCGCAGCCTCGAGCGCTCGCTTCGGCCCTCGGCGACATGCGTCATGTAGGGACGGCCGCGCGTGCGCCTGAGGAAGAGCGCCGGGTCGCCGCCGAGGTGGGCGAGTGGAAGCACCGCCCCGCCGAGAGGACGCGGACCGGGAACGCCCCCGGTCGAAGACGCGCCTCAGGTAGGGGTTCATGTGCCCACCGACGTGACGCCCGATCGGAGGTTGCGGATCGCCGACGAGACGAGCCTCCGCGCGAGTGGCTTTTCTCGTAGCTCCAGAAGCTCGCCCGCCGCGCGCCGCCGCCGTGACGTCAGCCCACGCGACGTAGTCGGCGTAGGGCGCGTTCCCTGCCAGGAGCGGGAAGTCGCCGAAGTCGAGGTGGTCATGGCCGTTGACGAAGACCTGGGAGCGCCACGAGACGGTGGTCCGCGGGGTCGGCCCTGAATCGGATGGTCCGTCTCCAGCCGCGACGCGGCCGGCTTCGATCGCGATGGGACCCTCGTACCAGCGGCCGTCGATCAGGGCGTACGCCACGGATCTCGAGGATGCTCACGCGAGCTTGGTCCCCGAGATCGCGATGACGATGCGGAGAGGTCGCGTTCGGTCGTCTTGAGGCGGCGGCGGCCGGCGAAGGCTTCGGGGTGGCTCGCGGCGCTGGCGCTCTCGATCCGCTCGGCACTTGCGCACGACGATCCCTGCCGCGCGCATCGCGCTTCGATACTCGGCCGCGTCGTGGACGTGATGAAGGACATTGCGGCTGTGCGCCCACCGGAGTCGAGCTGCGGGCAAGCCCCGCGCGCGCGGAGTCAGCATGGAGATCCGACAGCACGAGCGTCCCGCCGGACAGGAGCACGCGGGCGGCCTCGCCGATCGCTTCCGCCAGGTCCTGCGTGACCGGAAACGCGAGCGCGCACACGGCGGCCCGATCGAATCGAGCCCGTGCGGAAGGGGAGGCGGCAGATCTCCGCGCGCGAGCAGGCCTTGATGCCCTTCGCCGCGAGCGCGGCGAGCATCGCCAGCCGACGATCGATCGCAACACGACGCGGCGCGCGCCGCGGCGATCGCGATACCCCCGTAGCGCCCGGTGCCGCAGGCGAGGTCGGCGACCAGAGCGCCCGAGAGATCGGGCAGCATCCCGGCGACCAGAGCCTCCTCGATCGCAGGCAGCGGCGCCGTGCGCTCGGCGTCGTAGGTTCGCGCCCACAGCGCGTATCCTTCGTCCAGGCCGATCGCGGTCCCGCGGGTGCGTGATCTCACGAGGGGAGCGCCGGGCGCAGCCTAGAAGCCGACCGTCTCCGGGCGTCGGTAGTGCACCATCTTCTGGAGGAGCACGACCTCGACCGGCAGTGTGTAGAAGCGGAGCTTGTAGCGCCAGCTCCCGAGAGTCCGGAGCGCGTTGCGCAGAAGCGGCGTCATCGCGACGTCGGTCTTGGTCGGGTACCGCGCATGGAGCACCGCCTCGAACTCCTTGATCCGCAGGAAGAGCGATCGCGAGAGCCAGGGAGTGCTGGGGTACTTGTTCGTCCCGAACTTCTCCCATCGCGGCGTGGCCCACTCGTCGAGCGTCGCCGGGTAGGCGAACCCCTCGAGCCCGCCCTTCACGTAGTCGTCGATCTGGGGCACCGGCGTGTAGAGGTAGACGATCACCTCGATGTCGGGGTTCTTCGCCAGCAGCGCGCGGATGTAGGCGGCGGTGCGGTGGAAGTCCGCCTCGGGATCGGGCGGGGCGCCCATGATGAACGATAGCTCCGGCACGATCCCCACGTGGCGCATGCGCTCCACGTAGGCGAAGGCCTGGTCGGCGGTCAGGTCCTTGTCGAGCGCGGCGAGCTGGGCGTCGTCGGCCGCCTCGGCGCCCGAGTAGATCATCGTGAGGCCCGATCGACGCAGCGTACGGAGGTCCTCGTCGCGGTAGTTGAGGAGAGTGTCGATGCGCCCTTCGCCCCACCAGGAGAGCCCGAGCGGAGCGATGCGCTCCGAGAGCTCGACGGCACGGCCGCGGTGGTGGAAGAAGTTGACGTCGAAGAACTCGATCGCGTCGGCGCCGAAGCGATCCTTCAGGAACGAGAGCGTCGCGGCCGTTCGCTCGGGCGACTCGTAGAGGAAGCGCGGCTTGTAGACCTTCACCACGCCGCAGAAGTTGCAGCGGAACGGGCAGCCGATGGAGGAGTGGTAGGCGGCAGTGCGCTTGCCCATGTGGGTGCGCAGCAGGTACTGCGTCATGGGGAGGCTCTCGTAGGGAAGGCGCGGCAGCTCGTCGGGGTGGGTCGGGACGCGCTCGGCGTTGTGGACGGGCTCGCCGTCTCGCAGCATCGAGATGCCGTCGATGGCCGAGACGTCCGCATCCGCGCGGTAGGCTGCCATCAGGTCCCGAAGCGTGGCCTCGCCCGCGCCCCGCACGACGGCGTCGACCTGGCCCGAGCGCAGCACCGTGTCGGTGTGCATGCTCGGGAAGTAGCCGCCCCACAGGATGCGGAGCTCCGGTCGCTCCGAACGCAGGACCGCGAGCTCGCGGATCGCGCGCGTCGTCTGCGGTCCGGCCATGACGGTCATGCCGAGAACGTGGCCCGCGCCGCGCGGCGCGGTCAGCTCGAGGATCCGCTGGAGAGCCCGCGGCTCGATGTTGCCGTCCACGATGGTCGTGGGACCCTCGGTCAATAGCGATGCCTGGAGGATCGACATCGGGATGCGGTGGCGCCCGTACCGCGTCGCGAGCGGGTTGTAGAGGACGAGGTGGTCGCGCCTCACGGCAGCTCGATCCTGTAGATCACGGTGCAGCCGCGCAGCTCCGGCGTCGGACGCGAAGTAGAGGGAGCGGCCGTCCCAGGAGTAGCGCGGGTCGACGGACGTGGCCACGGGCGGGACCAGCGTCCGCTCCGCGCCATCGGGGCCCCGCTCGCGGATCTCCGTGAAGCGACCGGCGCGCACGACGAAGGCCGTCCGCTTGCCGTCGGGGGAGCTGTCGGGGGAATCGGAGAGGCGGGACCGGGGCACGTCGTCGGGAGGCGCGCGCCGGGCGGACGCCTCGCCGAGGCCAATGATAAAGGGGGTCGACAGCGGACCCTGCTCGAGATCGAAGCGCACGTGCGAGCCGTCCACGAAGCGGGGCCGGCGGCAGTCGGCGTCGGGCATCGCGATCAGGGTCAGCGCGACCCCCTCCCGGCCGGAAAACGCGATCGCGCTCCGTCCGTCGCCGTCGAGCCGCTCGTACACCCGGTTCGCCCCATCCTCGGTGCTGTCCCATGCAAAACCGTCCCACGAGAATGCGGTCCCACCGCCAGCAAGCGGTGCGTAGTGGATCTCGAGCGCCTCGCCATGGCGATCGGGACACCGCGCGAGGAGGGGCTCGAAGGGAACGGCCGTCACGCGCCTCCAAGACGCGGGCGCCGCGCCGCGATCGACGGGCAAGAGGAGGCCCGACGCGATGGCCGCCCCTGCGGCGATGGGAAGGAGGCGCATCGCGCGAGCCTCGTAAAGGAGCACGCCGAAAAGCAACACGAGGCCGACGATGCGCGGCTCCTGGAGCGCGACCGGGATGCGCTGGGAGGTGAAGCACGCGTACCCGGTCGCGCCGAGCGCCACGGCGATCCGGAAGAAGCTCCCGCGGGCCCGCGTCATCACCACGAGGAGCGCCGGAAAGAGGGGGGCGAGGTGGTAGCGGTTCACCGCGGGAGCAGCGAGGAGCGACGCCACGAGGAGGAGGGAGTAGGCCAGCGCAGCGTCGGCGGCGGCGACCCCGATCGCGGCAGCGAGCGCGAGCCCGAGCAGACCCACCGGAAGCGCGCGATCGAGGAATCCGTAGAGGCGCGGCGAGGGGAAAGGCGGTTCGGGGTTCCAGTCCGGGTGCGGCAGGAAGAGACGTCTCAGGATCGTGTCGATGGACTGATTGCTCGGGTGATAGAGGTTATGGAAGCTCCCCGAGAGGCTCGCGGGCAGCACCTCCACGACGTATCGCGCAAGCATCTCCCGGCCGAATCCGAGCGCGACGGCGAGCGTGAGCGCGATCGCAACGCCGGTTGCGACGGCGGCAGCGCGCCAGCGCCGCCGTCCCGCGACGAACAGGAGCCAGGGGAGCCCGAAGAGCTTGAGGGCGAGGGCGGCGCCGAGAGCCGCCCCCTCCGCCGCGCCGCGACCGCGGAGGTGGCGCTCGAGGGTCACGTTGAGGAGCGCCGCGACCAGGAGCATCTCCTGGCCGCTGTGGAGGTTCGCGTGGAGCGCGCCGCCGATCGCCGCCAGCGCGACGATCACCTCGAACCCCGTCGCCCTCATCGCCCTGCCGAGCGGGACGCACGATGCCGCGAACAGGACGAGCGAGGCGAGCGCGAAGATCACCTTCCCCGTCGCGAGCGGGAGCCCCGCGACCAGCGTGTAGGGCAGGAGCGCGGCGGGCGGCTGGGGGACGTACGTGCCGAACTGGCCGGCGTTGCCGTCACGATCGCTCCATCGCTGGAACTCCATCCAGTCGTAGAGCCGCTCACCGGGTTCGGCGGAGGGGCGGAAGCTCGCGAGGAAGGCGCGCGCGGCGGTCCGCTGGTTGTGGAAGTCGCCGGGCGCGGGACGAAACACCGCGCGCAGCGTGAGCGCGAGCAGCATGACGGCGAGCAGCGCGCCGACGGCGGCCTTGCGCCTCATCGATGGCGCACGTCGAGCCCGACGGTGGGGACCGTGGACGGCACGGCCGCGATCGCGCCTCGCCATCTCGGATCGACGTTGACGCGCACCCAGCGAATCACCGTCGGCTCGAGGTCGGGGAAGTCCCGGCGCGGCGGCGCGGAGATCGTGGCGGTGCTGCCGTCCGCGAGCTCGCGATCGAGGCGGCGCCCGAGCTCGTAGCCGATGCGCGCATCGTCGGCGAGGGCGGAGCGCCGGACGCGCAGCGCGCCTTGAAGGAGCGGCCACGTGAGCAGGAGCGCCATGACGCCGACGAGGATGGAGGGGCGCGGGCGCGGGTAGGGATAGAGAAGGCGGGGGAGGTCGCGCTCCGCGCGATCGATGCCGATGCCCGCGAAGATCGCGAGGATCGCGCACGGGAGGATCGCCTGACGCGGGTTGTCGATCGGCGCGTAGGGCCGGAATGCCGCGACGAACGCGACGTCGAGCGCCGCCCCCAGCGCGAGAGCCTGGAGCAGCCGGCGGGCGCTGGGATCGAGGGCTGCGAGATCCCGCTTCGCCGCCGATCGGATCTCGCGAAGGCCGGCGATCGCGAAGGCGACGAGCGGCGGGGTAGCGAGGAGCACCGTTCCGCCGACGGGATAGACGAGCGCTGCGATGCGCGAGAGCCCGACGTGAAGGTCGAGGGATCGAAGACCGATCGGGCTCACGCCGCGCGCGTGCCACGTCCAGGCGAGCGGGAAGACGAGCGGCAGCGAGAGCAGCGAGAGGATCGCCGCGCGCACAGGCGGCCGCAGGACGAGCAGGATCGGGTAAACGATCCAGGCCTCGTAACGGACCGTCGTCGCGACCGCGATGAGGAGGATGCCCGCCACGCGGTCCGCCACGCCTGGCCCCACGTACCAGAGCGCGAGCCCGGGCAGGAGCGTCCCGACGAGGACACCCTCGCCGTAGGGCACCACCGTCCACTCGGTGAAGACCGGATTCGTGGCGAGCACCAGCGCCGTCAGCATCGCCGCCCGCCGCCCCGCCACGCGAACGAGCGAGGCTCCCACGAGCGCGGCGGCAAGCGAGGCGATCGCCGCGAAGCCGATACGCTGGGCCAGCGGCCGGAAGGTGACGTGGGCAAAGAGCCACACGAGGATGCCGGTGAGCGGGAGCTGCACCGGGCTCCACAGCGGGTCGCCTGCGTGCTCGAGACGTCCGAGGGCGTCGCCGCCGTAGCAGGGAGGCCAGAGCGCGATCAGCAACGCCCGGTACCCGAAGGCTCCCGCGAAGATCGCGGCGACCGCGCTCGACCTCACTGGTCGAGCGTCCGGTAGGTGCCCCCGCGCGCGCGGCCCGGCGAGCCATCCCGGAGAGCGGGCAGGTGCGTCCCGGCCGCGATGCGGAACGGCCCGAGGTAGAGCGCGTCGATGGCGGTCCCGAGAAAGCAGCGGTAGGCGTCCGCCGGCGAGTGCACCAGCGGCTCGCCGCGAACGTTGAACGAGGTGTTGATCATGACCGGCACGCCGGTACGGAGGCCGACCTCTCCGAGGATCCGGTGATGGAGCGGCGCGTGATGACGGTTCACCGTCTGGAGGCGCGCGGTCCCGTCGACGTGGAGCGCCGCCGGGATCTTCTCGCGGCCGAGGTCGTTCGCGCGCGCTGTGAGGAGCATGAAGGGGGAGGGGACCGGATCGACGAAGTAGGCCGGAACATCCTCCTCTCGCAGCATCGGAGCGAGGGGGCGGAAGTCCTCGCGCCCCTTCACCTTCCGGTTCAGGTGGTCGCGCATCTCGGGACGCCGCGGATCGGCGAAGAGGCTGCGGCTCCCGAGCGCGCGTGGCCCGGCCTCGTCGCGCCCGTTGTGAAACCCCACCACGAGCCCCTTCGCGACGTCGTCCGCCACGGCGGCGGGCAGGTCGTGGGTACGCGTCGACGGAACGCCGGCCTCCTCGAGGAAACGCTCCACGTCGGCGGCGTCCCAGAGCGCGCCGAACGCGGCGCGGCCGAGCCCTCCTTCGGGCCGCCGGAGCGGCCCGCGCTCGCAGGCCAGGAGGAAGGCGGCACCGATCGCGGCGCCTGCGTCGTGCGACGCCGGCATCACGAAGAGCCCGGCGCAACCGCTCTCGTCGAGCACCTTGCGGTTGGCGACGGAGTTGAGCGCGACACCGCCCGCAAGGCAGAGGTTCTTCGATCCGCATCGAGCCAGCGCGTGCCGTGCAAACGCCACCATCACCTCCTCGAGCCGCGCCTGGACGGAGGCGGCGATGTCCTTGTGACGATCGAGGAGCGGCTCACCGGGGCCGCGCGCGGGCCCGAGCTCGCGGGCGAGGGCGGGGCCGACGCCCCGCCGCATCCCGGGATAGGCGAACGCGCGTAGGTCGACGAGAAGCTCGCCCTCGCGCGGCATCGCCACGAGCTCCCGGAAGCGCGGAAGCATCGTGGGCTCGCCGTACGCCGCGAGGCCCATGAGCTTTCCCTCGGGCGACCCCCCGCCGAAACCGAGGTGGAGCGCGATCGAGGAGTAGACCGCGCCGAGCGACGCCGGGTAGACCACCCGCCCGATCGTCGTGACGCGCGTTCCCTCGCAGCGATGGATGGCGATCGTCGCATCCTCGCCGGCGCCGTCGACCGTGAGGGCCGCCGCGTCGTCGAAGGGCGAGCAGAAGAACGCGCTCGCCGCATGGCAGAGTTGGTGATCGAGGAACCGCGTAACCGGGAGCCGCCCGCACCCGGTGGCGGACGCGAGGTCGCGGCCGAGCCCGGAGCGCTTCACCGAGACGGCCGCGGTCTTCCAGAACGCGGTGGGCCGCAGCGCGAAGAGGCCGTGCCGGAGGACGCGGTGGCGCACGTAGCGCTTGGTGTCGAACGGATACCCGATCGCCCCGGCGTCGCCCGCGCCGAGCTTGAGGTGGCGGAAGGCCTCCGCCAGGGCGCGCACCGGCAAGGCGCCTGTCGCATGCTTCACCCGGAGGCAGCGCTCTTCCTCCAGGAAGAAGCGCAGCTCTCCGTCGACCAGGGCAGCGACCGCCGGGTCGTGGCCGTAGGCGTTGATCCCGAGGACGAGCATCCGCGCGCCAGCATACTTGGTGGCCGGGGGCTGCGTGCCGCGGACGACGCGTCGAGGCGCTGCCGATCCATCGCGTACGGGGCACTAGAATGCCCGGGTGGTACGCCGGGCGTTCGTGATCGGCGGCGGCGTGAGTGGCCTCGCGTGCGGCGACGCGCTCGCCGAGCGGGGCTTCCACGTCACCGTGCTCGAGGGCGGCGAGCGGCTCGGCGGGATGGCAGCGACCTTCACGCGCGGCGACTTCCGCTTCGACATGGGTCCTCACAAGCTCTACACGCCTCAGCCGGTGCCGATGGCACGCGTCGAGGGGCTCTTCGGCGCCGGCGAGCTCCTGCGCGTGCCCAAGGTGTCGCAGCTCTTCTTTCGCGATCGCGCGTTCAACTACCCCCTGTCGATGGGAGAGCTTCTGCGCGGCATCCCTCCGAGTCGCGCCCTTGCATTCGGCGGCTCGTTCCTTGCGGGACGCCTGGGCCCGGCAGGGAACGGGAGCTACGCCGCGTTCATGCGGCGCCAGTTCGGGAAGGCGCTCTACGACGACGTGTTCGGACCGGCGGCAAGGAAGGTGTTCGGCGAGGACGAGGCGCTCTCGTCGCGCCTGGGAGAGGCGCGCTTCGCCGGGAAGGGCCTGGGCTCCTTCGTCAAGCAGGCTCTCGGTGCGGGCGCCCGCATCGACGCGCCTCGCTTCGCCTATCCGAAGCTCGGGACGGGGGAGGTGCCCGAGCGGCTCGCGCGGCGCATCGCCGCGCGCGGCGGCGTGGTCCGGACGGGGGCGCCGGTCTCGCGCATCGAGACCGGGGGAGCGTTCGTATCGGGACTCGTCGCCGGCGGGGAGCGCCTCGCCGTCGGCCCGGAAGATGCGGTCATCTACACCATCCCGCTCGGCCTGGCCCCGGACCTCTTCGGATTCGACGAGGCCGAGGTGCGCGCCGCAGCGCGGGCGCTGCGCTACCGCATCCTGATCCTCGTCTACCTCCATCTCGCGCGGCCCCGGGGGATGGAGAACCAGTGGACCTTCTTCCCGGCATCGGACGTCGTCTTCAACAGGCTCTCGGAGCCACGCAACTTCAGCCCCGACATGGCGCCCCCGGGAAGGACGAGCCTCGTCGCCGAGGTGACGGCGCCGTCCGATCTGGCGCAAGGCGCCGAACCGGAGATCGTGGCGCGCGTGATCGCCGATCTCGCCCGGCTCCGACTGATCGCCGAGATCGACGTCGTCGACTCCCACACCCAGCGTCTCGAGCACGGCTACCCGGTGTGGCTCGCCGGATTCGAGAGCGCGCGCGAGACCCTCCTCTCGCGGGTCGACGCGGTGCGAAACGTCTACCCGCTCGGGCGCCAGGGGCTCTACGAGTACGTCGGCATCTGCGACTGCGTCGACATGGCGCTCAAGACGGCCGAGCACATCGCCTCCGGTGTCCCTCACGAAGGCTGGACGTACATCCGCCGCGAGCTCGAGAGCTATCCCGTCGTCGATTGACCCGGGACGAGCGTGCGCCACGCGACGACCCACGCGCCGTCGTGCGGGACGAGCACCGAGACGTCGACGCCGCGCTCGTCGTGCACCGTGCCGTCGAGCTCGTAGCGGACGCGGAAGTGGAGCGTGGCCACGGCGACGCCGCCGAATACGTCCACGTCGATGCCGGTCTCCTCGAAGGCGTGCGTGCGTGCCGCGGCGAGGTAGTCCCGGAAGCTCTGGATCATCGCGTCGCGTCCGACGCGCCTGCGCGCCGGCGGCGGGGGCGCCATCACGACGTCCGGGTGAAAGTAGCGGTGGAGCTCGTCGACCCTGCCGTCGAGCCAGCAGGCGTTGAGATCTCGGATCGTCCTCGCGACGTCGTCGGCGCTGTTCATGGGCTCCTCTCGGATCCCCCACCCAGGGGGAGAGCGCTACACTAAGGCCAATCCCGTCGCGGAGGTGAGCGCATGACGCACGGCCGTTCGCGGTTCCCCATGCTCCTCGTGGTTGCCACACTGTGCGCCGCCCTCTGCGGGAGCGCCTGGGCCTACACGATCGTCCTGAAGGACGGGACCCGCTTCGAGGTTCGCGGGCCCGCCGAGTACAAGGACGGCAAGGCGATCGTCATGACCCTCACGGGATTCCGGGCCTTCGTCTGGGAGAAGAACGTGGACAAGGAGGCGACCGCCAAGGCGAACGAGGGCAAGAACGAGCTCTCGTGGAAGTTCATCGACAAGGGCTGGAAGAAGGACGAGAAGTACGAGGTCGATCCGGAGATCGACTGGCCAGCCCTCGGGAAGTTCGCTCCCGGCGGAAAGACGAAGCCCGCCTACAACGCCACCGACCTTCCGAACACCGAGCTCGATCCGAACGCGACGCGAGCGGAGGCCGTGCAGTACATCGAGAAGAACCTCGACGACGCCGTCAAGCTCCAGGGCAACCTGAAGAAGAAGCTCGGGGACCTCGACACGGACATCGAGACTCTGAAGACGGAGCTCACCAAGCTCAAGGGGATGGAGGCGCAGGCGATGGCGAAGGGATCGGGAAGCGTGGGCCCGCCGAAGCTCGAGACGATCCCGGAGCCGCCCGAGACGCCCCACGTCTACACGGAGTCGGATATCAAGAACTGACCTTGGGAATCCTCCGGGCGGTCTTCGCACCGGCGCGCTGGACGCTCGGGGCCTTCGTCGACGGTGCCCGCGCGGCGTTGCACGGCATGGTCGCCGCCCGGCGCCGGCTGCGGACGCTGCGAGCGGGATCTCCGCCGTCCGCCGTCATGCTCGAAGAGATCGAGCAGAGCGCCTCCGTCCTGCGGGAGCGCCTCGCGCTCCTCGATCCGCCGCGCATCGATCTCGAGGTGTCGATCGACGCGGCGGTGCGGGAGTCGCGGGAGCTCGCGCGCATGCTGGAGCTTCTCTCCGAGGGGAGCGACGCCGCCCGTCATGCCTCCGAGGACCGCCGGCGATCCCTGGCGGGCGAGATCGCGCGCATCGAGGCCGCGCTCGAGAAGCTCCGCGCCATGCTCGGCAACCTCGAGATCGACACGCTCCTTTCGGTCGCCGGCCCGTCGCGCGCCGGCCACGGGCTCCAGTCGCTCCAGACCGAGTCGCGGATCCTCCGGGCCGCGGTCGACGGGGCCGACGCGGCCAGGCGCCGGACCGGGAGCACCTGACGCTCGTCGGCGAACGCCACGCGGTCAGGGCGTGGCGGTCCCGAGCTCTCCCTTGTACGCGTCGCGGTTCCGCATCTTCGCAGGTCCGAATTCCGGCTTGATCGGAGGGTGCTTCGCCCGGAGGTCCAAGAGCACCTCGATGCCCTTGTCGAGCTGGGCATCCACGCCGCGTCCGAGCTCCTGGGGCAGGTCGTCGATCTCGATGTCGGGATCGACGCCGTGATTCTCGAGGTCCCAGCCCCTTTTCGGATCCCACCACGCATACTCCGGCTGTGTCAGGGCGCCGCCGTCCACCATCGGCTTGTCGCCGCGGATGCCGACCACGCCGCCCCACGATCGCACGCCGATGACGGGGGCAAGCCCGAGCATCTGCACGCTGTAGGGGAAAATGTCGCCGTCCGAGCCCGCGAACTCGTTGGTGAGCACCACGAACGGGCCGTTGAGCGTGCGGCCTGGATAGGAATAGACGCCGCCGCCGCGGGAGCGATCGAAGCTCACGATGACGCGGCGGAGCCGCTCCAGGATCATCTGCGACACGAATCCGCCGCGGTTCCACCGCGCGTCGATGACCAGCCCCTCCTTGTCGAGCTGCGGGAAGAACCAGGTGTTGAATCGCACGAGACCATCGGCGCCCATGTCCGGGATGTGGAGGTAGCCCATCTTGCCGCCCGTCTTCTTCGCGACGTACTCGCGGTTGCGACGGACCCAGTCTGCATAGCGAAGCGGCCCGTCGCTGCTCACCGGCGTGACCACCACGTCGCGGGCGCCCTCGCTTCCGGGCTTGCCGTTCACCGTGAGGACGACGGGCTTCCCGGCGAGCCCCTCGAGAGCCGCCTCGAAGGGACGGTCCTTCCCGAACGGGCGATGGTCGACCGCGAGGATGTAGTCGCCGTCCTTCACCGACGCCTCCGGCTCGGAGAGCGGAGAGCGGATGTTGTCGGCGGGATCGCCGCGGTAGATGCGCTTGACCTCGAACGCGTCGCCGGCGCGGACGATCTCCGCGCCGAGCACGCCCGTGGCCACCTGCGGGAGCTTCACCCCCGGATCGCCGCCCCAGACGTAGGTGTGGGATGTGGAGAGCTCGCCGATCACCTCGCCCATGAGATCGCGCAGGTCCTCGCGCGTGGCGAGGCGGGGGAGCAGGGTCGCATACTGATCGCGGATCGCGACCCAGTCCACGCCGCCCATGCTCTTGTCCCAGTAGAAGTCGCGCATGTGCCGCCATCCCTCGTAGTAGATCTGCGTCCACTCCTCGCGAGGGTCCAGCTCCAGCACGACACCGTCGAGCTTGACGCGCTTCTCTTCGAGCTTGTCGCCGGGCGGGCTGCCGGCGTCGACGACGTAGATCTCGTCGGGCTTCTTCTGGACGGCGATCTTGCCCGCCTTCGGAGCGATGGCGTAGGCGCCGACGCGATCGACGAACGTCGCGTCCTTCTTCTCCTCGAGGTCGAACGCGACGAGGGCGTTGCGCGGCCCGTCGTCGCCGCCCTCTTCGGCCATGCCCTGCACCGGGAAGCGGAGGTAGAACACCTTCTTGCCCGTCGCCGCCAGCGCGCCATAGTTGTCGGGATCCACGGGGAAAGGCACGATGCGATCCGTCAGCCCCTCGAAGTCGATCTTGACCGGAACGATCTTGTCCTTGTCCTTCTCGCCGCCGTCCTTCTTCCCGCCGCTCTCCTTCTCGTGCGTGTCGCCATCCCCTCCGTGGGACTCTTCCTTGCCCTCGTCCTTCTTCTTGCGGCCGGGGAGACCCTCGAGCTTCGCGAACGGGTTCTCGACGTCCTTGTGCAGCAAGACCGCGTAGGGCTTCGTGGGCCGGATGAGGGTGTACTGGGCATCGATCCAGTCGAGCATCGGGTTGATCGTCCGATCGCTCAGGAAATAGAGGTACCGGCCCTCGGGATCCCACGCGGGCGTGCTGTCGTTGGTGTAGGGGCCGCTCACCGCGTGGATCCCGCCGCCCTGCGTGTCGTACACGAAGACGCCCTGGTAGTCGGTCCGCCCTCTCTTGGAGTAGGCCAGGAAACGTCCGTCGGGGCTCCATGTGTACTGCCGGATCTCGTCCTGGTCGCCTCGGTCCACCTTGGTCGGCGTACCGCCGGCGGCGGGGACGATCCAGAGTGTCTGCGTCTGATCGGCGACGGCGATGCACTTGCCGTCCGGCGAGAAGACCGGCGGGAAGTGCCAGCCGGACGCGCCGGCGGGCATCACGACGGACGCCCTGCCCCGGCCGTAGGAATCGGCGACGGCGATCGCCTCCTCGTGGCTCTCGTCGGTCACGTACACGACCTTCTCGCCCTTCGGCCCGAAGCTCGCCCAGCTCTCCCGCGCGCCGCTTCCATGCGTGATGGGGAGCGTCACGCCCTCCTTCACCGGAACCGAGAAGACCTCGCCGCATCCACGATGGAGATGCGCTCGGCGTCCAGGCGTCGAAGAAGGTGATGTTGCGGCCGGGTTCCGGGTAGCGGCGCCGCACCAGGACCCGATCGCTCCTTAGGTCGACGGGTACCAGCCGCTCGCTCCCGTCCGCCGGATCGAAAAGATGGATGTCGCCCGCGAGCATGAAGACGATGCGGCCGTCGGGCCCCATGCCGGGCCAGCGCGCGTCCCACGTGTCGAATCGCGTGTGCTGCGTGCGGTCGTTCCCGTCGGGCGTCATCGACCAGATGTTCGTCGTGCCGCCCTGGTCGCTCAGGAAGTAGATCCGTCCCGCGTGCCACATCGGGAACGAGTCATTCCCTCCGAAGTGAGTCAGGAGCTTGAAGTCGGCGCGGTCCGGATGGCCCGCCCAGATCTTCATGGCAGTGCCCCCGCGGTAGCGCTTCCAGGTGCGCGACTCCTGCGCCTGGCGGTTGAACGCCCACTGCCCGCCATCGGGATCGACGTCGAGCCGCCCGGCGTAACCGATCGGCAGCTTCTCGGCATCGCCTCCTGACGCGGGGATGCGGTACATCTCCCAGTCCCCGTGGGCACTCTGCATGCGGCTCCGGAACAGGATCTTCCCGTCCGGCATGAATCCGACGACCTCGTCGGCCTCCGGGTTCCACGTCAGGCGCTTCGGCTCTCCGCCCTCGGTCGGGATGACGTAGACGTCGCGGTTACCTTCGTAGTCTCCGGTGAAGGCGATGGTCTGGCCGTCGGGCGAGAAGCGCGCGAACGCCTGCTCCGCGGGATGGGTCGTCAGGCGTCTCGCAGGCGTGCTGCCCGAGACCGGCGCGATCCAGAGGTCACCCTCGGCGGAGAAGACGATGCGATCTCCATGGATGTCCGGGTACCTGAGGTAAGCCGGCGGGTTCTGGGCGCCTACCAGCGCCGCGGCGAAGAACGGGGCGATGATGCCAGCATGGATCCGGTTCATGATGAGGACCTGCCTTGACGACCGAAGGGGAGAGGCCGGAGACTCGGCACGTGGGGACGGAAGCGGCGAAGGGCCGTGCAGAGTAGCACAGCGTTTTTCGTCCTCCTGTGCGTGGCCGCGCCCGCGACGTCGCTGCCGATCCCGCGGCATCCGCGCTACGCCATCCATCACGTGGGCCAGGATGCCGGCCTCGCGACCCTGACCGTGACGGCGCTCGCGCAGGATGGCGACGGGCTGATCTGGATCGGTACTCCTAGCGGGCTCTACCGGTTCGACGGCGCGGTGGCCGAGCTCTTCTCCGAGGCGGAGGGCCTGCCCGGCGCATATGTCGAGCAGCTCATCACGGCGCCCGACGGGCGCGTCTTCGCCGTGGCCTCGCGCGGCATCGCGTCGTTCGACGGCTTGCGATTCGTCCCACTCGAGAGCCCCCTGTTCGCGCAACCGGCGGCAGGATCGCTCCAGGCCGTCGCCTTCGATCGCAGTGGCCGGATCTACGTGGCGACAGAAGCGGGGCTGGCGCGGGTCGACGGCCCGGACGGAGCGGACGGGCGGCTCTTCGGCGCCGCCGCGGGCATTCCGCGACGCGTCGTGGCCGTTGCGGCATCCCGAGCGGGAGACGTGTGGATCGCGATGCCAGGCGCGATCGGGAAGCTGGTCGATGACGGCGTGACGCCGATCGCGCTTCCGCCATCGCTCGCGCCGGATGACGCAACGGCGCTCCTTGCTGACGCGCTGGGAGGGCTCTGGATCCGGACACGCCATCACGTGGCGCGCCTCGAGCCGGGAGCGTCAGAAGCGCGGGTCGTGGGCGAAGACGTTCCGTCGAGCAACGACTTCGGCATTCCCGCCCTCGATCGCGCAGGCCGGCTTCTCGTACCGACCGTTGCCGGCCTGCACCTGGAGCGGGACGGGCGGTGGATCTCCGTCGGAGAGGATCAGGGACTTGCATCCAGCGCCGTGACGGCGGTGATGGAGGATCGCGATGCCGTCCTCTGGCTGGGGCTTGGCGGATCGGGCCTCGATCGCTGGCCGAACCCGGACACGTTCCTGGGCTGGACGAAGGCGGAGGGACTGCCGGACAACGGGGTGTGGGCCCTCGCGCGCGACGCTCGAAAGCGCCTCTGGATCGGCACGAACGACGGGATCGCCGTCTGGGACGAGGCGGTGGGGTCCTTCCGCGTCCTGCGAGAGCAGGATGGCCTTCCGGCCGGACGATCCGGCAGCTTGCCGTCGCGAAGGACGGAGGGATCTGGGCGCTGGCGATCCCGGGCGGTCTCTGCCGCATCGATCCCGAAAGGCTGGTCCCGCGGCCGGCGGGAACCGACGGTCCGTTCGTCTCTGCGCCCACCAGCATCGTGGCCGGGCTCGACGGCAGCATCTGGATCGAAGACCGTGATCGCCTCGTCGCCATCCGCGCCGCATCCGACGGGAAGGCCTCCGCGGAGGAGCTTGCCGTTCCGCCCGAGGCCGGCGGCACGCTGGGCACGATGGCCGTGACGCGCGGCGGCGTCCTCTGGAGCGCGGGACCGAAAGGGCTCTCCCGGTACGACGGCAAGACCTTTCGCGTCGTCCATCAGCAAGACGGTCTGGCGGCCGGCCTCGTCACGGAGATCGCGCCGGCAGGCGACGACGAGCTCTGGGTGTGTTATCGGGAGCCTCTCGGCGTGACGCACCTCAAGTGGACCGAAGGGCTCGCGCCCTCCGTGCGTCACGTGCGCGCGTCGGATGGGCTCCCGAGCGACGAGGTCTTCGTGCTCGGGCTCGACTCCCGCGGCAACGTCTGGGCGGGTGGAGATCGCGGGGCGGCCGTGATCGGTCCCGATGACGCGATCGCCGTGATCGACCACACGAGGGGCCTTCTCTGGGACGACTGCAGCGCCGGCGCGTTCCTCGCAGAAGAGGACGGGGCGGTCTTCCTCGGCACGAGCCGGGGCCTGACGCGCTGCGACGCGAGCACCCCGCTCCCCGCCGGCCGCGACGTCGAGGCGGTGCTCCTCTCCGTGCGGCTCGGCGGCCGAGAGGTTCGTGGCGCGTCCGACCCGGCGATCGACGGCAGCGATCGATCTCTTCTCGTGCGCATCGCGGCGTCGACGGTCGGGCCGAGGACGGCGTTTCGCCACCGTCTCGTCGGCATCTCGGACGACTGGACCGAATCCGCGGACCGGACTCTCAGCTATCCGGCCCTACCGCCCGGAAGCTACCGGCTCGAGGTGGCTTGCGCGACGAGACATGCCGCGCCACCGACGGCGTTCTCGTTCGTCGTGCGCCCGCACGTCTGGGAGACGGCGTGGGGAAGGGGACTCCTCCTGGTGCCTCTGCTGTTGCTCGTCGGCGCCATCGTCCCCATCCGCACGCGAGCGCTACGGCGCAGGCACCGCGAGCTCGAGCAGGCGGTGGCGGCCCGGAGCGCCGAGCTTGCGGCGAAGAACCGCGAGCTCGAGGAAGCATCGTTCACCGAACCCCTCACCCGCGTCAGGAACCGCCGCTTCTTCGCCGCCGTGGTAGGCGACGATGTCGGCCGCGCGAAGCGCGCCTTCAAGGACGGGGGCGTCGGACGCAACCGCGACCTCATCTTCTACATGGTGGACATCGACCACTTCAAGGAGGTCAACGACGTTTACGGCCACCGGGCGGGGGATCAGGTCCTGGTGCAGACCGCGGAGCGCCTCGGCGCCTTGCTTCGCACGACGGACCTCCTCGTGCGCTGGGGAGGGGAGGAGTTCCTGGTCGTGGCGCGCGACTCCGACCGCGCCGACGGCGACGTCCTCGCGCGCCGCATCCTCGAGGCCTTCGGCAAACCCCTGACGCTGCCGGATGGCGGGCCGATCCGCAAGACCTGCAGCGTCGGCTGGGCGCCCTATCCCTGGCTCACCGGCTCCCCAGACGCCCTGCCCTACGAGCGCGTGCTCAACCTCGCCGACAAGGCCCTTTACATCGCCAAGGCATCGGGCCGCAACAACGCCGTCGGTCTCATCCCGCCCGACGAGATCGGCGACCTCGAAGATGCCGAGCCCGTCGACCACCTCGACGGCATCACGATCCGCTTCCTCCGGACACGCGGACCTGGGGCACCCACATCGTGAGCGTCTCTCCGGTTCCTCGAGGCTCCGGCATCGACTCCTGTCCCGACGCGTGGCTGTCGATCGTGCCCTCAGCGGCAACCGAACTTGCTACGCTCAACCTGAGCCACACCGGTGGAAACGACGCCAGATCGCGACGAGATCGCGCAGCTCGACGCCGACGAGCCTCGACCGAGGTTACTCGGGGCTGAGGGGGTCGTCCTGGCTTGCGTCGGACTCGCGATCGTGGCGCTGGCGCAGCTCGCCATATGGCCATTTAGGGAAATGTTTCGCCTGAGGTGAGTGCGGGAGGACGGGCAAGCTGCCGCGGGCACGCCCGCACTCCGGAACGGGCTACGACGCGCTGCTCGGCTCGTAGAACGCGCCGCGGCGTTCGCCACGCCTGGTCAGGAGCCCGCGCTCCACGAGGCGGCGTAGATGTGACTTGGCGGTGTTGCGGTTGGCGCCGATGACCTTGGTGATGTCGGCCATGGTGACGCGCCCACGCTCTCGGGCCAGGGCGAGGATTCTCTCGGACAGCTCCGGCAGGGTCTCGAGGAGGCGCTCTCGATCCAGCCTGCTCCGGAGCCAGTCCTTCTGGAGGGTCAGCGAGCGAAGGAAGTAAAGCACCCAGTCTCCGAGATGCTCCTCGCCCTTGTCCAGCGTCGACTGGGCGCTCCGGAGGGCCTTGTAGTAGCCCTGCTTGTTTTCCTCGATCACGCGCTCGAGCGAGCTGAACGGGACGTAAGCGTAGCCAGCCCGCAGCAGCAGCAGGGTGGTGAGGATGCGGGACAGCCTTCCGTTGCCGTCCTGGAACGGGTGGATGGCCAGGAGCCTGACGGTGAACACGGCGATGACGAGCAGGGGGTGGTGCTCGTGGTGCTCGAGGTGGTGCCGGGTCGCGTCGACGAGCGCCTTCATGAGCCGCGGGGTGTCCGCGGGCTCGGCGGTCTGGAAGACAACGCCGAGGCTGCGGCCGTGGGCATCGAACTTCTCGACGCGATTCGGGAGCTTCTTGTACTCGCCGCGATGGCGCTCGTCCCTGTCGGAGTGCTTGAGCAGGACTCCGTGGAGCTGCTTGACGTGGTTCTCGGTGAGGCCGATCTCCCGCCACGAGGAGAAGACGAGCTCCATGGCGTCGGCGTAGCCGAGGACCTCCTGCTCGTCGCGCGAGCGGAAGCTCCGGACCTCGACGCCGGAGAGGAGGTCCTGCACCTCCTCGTTCGTGAGGGTGACGCCCTCGATGCGCGTCGACGACGCGACCGACTCGATCGTGGCGACCTTGCGAAGCGTCGCGAGCCGTTCGGGGGCGATGCGGTTCACGGCCTGCCATCCGCCCTTGAACTCGTCGATCTCGCCGACGAGGCGCACGATCGCAGGGGTGAGGGAGAGCTTCCGGATCACGCGAGCGCGCCCAATCGGCCACCCACAACGATCCATAGTATATGGGTCAATATGGAGGTCGCCAAGCACCGTCGAGGGACGCCCGAAGCAGGGCGCCGAGTGCTACCGCACTACGGTCCGGAGGACTAGAGGCTCAGCTAGCTCAGGTCTCCGCGCCCTGAACCACTGTCGCGACCGGAGTACGTGTGTGCTGTGGCTACATGAGTCGACGCCCGTCGCCTCCACGGTAGGAGGCGCCTCCCCCATGCCTCCGGGACCAAGAGCGCCTGCAGAGAATGCGGTTGTCCAGGCTGGGGCTCGTAGGATACGGGCCTCAGCCGCCTTCTTGGCTTCGTCCGAGGACAGGTCTCCCCCTCAGGAGATGCCCCGGACCGGCGCCGGGCGAGCGCGCTTCTCGGCGTACATGCGCTCGTCGGCCTGGCGGACGGCAACCTCTGGATCGCCGCCCGGTAGCAGGACGGAGATGCCGACCGAGACGCTGCACGGGAGCGCGGCCTCGGGGGGCTCCGCGAGCGACTTGCGGATCGCGGCGACGCGCTTCTCGGCAAGCTCGCGATCGAAGCCGACGGCTATGACGAGGAACTCGTCGCCGCCGTAGCGGATGATGGCGTCGTCGGGGCGGAAGCTCACCTGGAGGACGCTCGCGACGCGCTTCAGGCAGAGGTCGCCCGCGGCGTGCCCATGGCGGTCGTTGATCTCCTTGAAGTCGTCGAGGTCGACGAAGAGGAACGTAGCGCCCAGGGGTTGGACCCGCCGGAGCTCCCCGCGGAGCTTGCGCCGGTTGGAGAGCGCCGTCAGCGGGTCGGTGTCGACCATCAGGCGCAATCGCTCCTGGGCGGCGAGGAGATCGGCGTTGATCGTCTTCATCTGCTCCATGGCGCGGTCGCCGAGCGCGACGAGGCTCGCGAGCGCGACGAACAGCTCGGCCGCCGCGTCGAGGAAGCCCGAGGACGAGAGAAGGGAGGGCGATTCGATGGTGCCGACCATCAGGAGCGCGAGCGCGGGCACGTAGCCGAGGAAGAGCGTGCCTTCGAGGAGGAGAGCGAGCCCGAGCCATCGCGATCCCACCGCTCGTGGATGGCGGAAGACCCAGATGCCTCCGGTCAGAAGGACCATGCCCACCATGAAGCACTGGGCGAGCTGGACCATCGTCAGGTCGGGTGCGAACGCGCCGAGCGCCATGCTGAAGAGCCCGATGACCGCGCCGACCTTCCATGGCTCCATCGAGAGCTCGATGCCCGGGGTCAGGTGGTGGCGGGTGCCGGAGACGAGGAGGAAGACGAATGCGGTCTTGCCCGCGGCGTAGAACGTGAGCATGACGCGCGGCCACGGGGCCGGCATCGGGAAGAAGGCGTTCGCGAAGACCGCCCCGAGCGCGAGCGTGTCGAGGAACCACGCGAGCGACCAGAGCCGCACCTCCTCGAGGCGGAAGGTGCGCGCGAGGAAGCTGAAGAAGAGCGCGATCAGCGCGACGGCGGAAACCTGGACCCCTACGCTTACCCGGGACAGGAGGATCAGGGTCTCGTCCACCAGGCACCTGCTCCGGGAATGATAGCAGCGCGCGCGGGGTGAAGACCCGGCGACAACTACAATGCGCGGCCGTGTCCCGGCGCGTCTCGGCCTACACCTTCCGCTACCACATGCGCTCGTCGCTGTTCGAGGGCGTGCTCAACGGCGTGTTCGCGATCAACGACGTGGTGGCGCGCAAGACGCTCGGGGCGGGGCAGGGGCTCCTGGTTCTCCTCACGATGGCGCCGTCGGCGTGCCAGCTCTTCGCGCTCCTGCTCGCCCCGCGGACAGTGAAGAGCAACACGCGCCGGTTCTTCTTCTGGTCGGGCGTTCTGGGGCGGCTCATCCTGATCGGCATGGCGTGGGTGAGCGACTCATGGACCTTCCTCGCCCTCTTGCTCGTGAACTCTCTCGTGCAGACGGCCGTGATCCCGGTGCAGAACTCGGTGTTCCAGTGGAACTATCGCGCGCACGAGCGCGGCCGCCTCTTCGGCCGCGCCACGATGGGTCTGTTCGTGGTGACCGTGACCGCGTCGTTCCTGGTCGGACACGCGCTCAACCGCAATCCGCTCACCTACCGCATCATCTACCCCATCGCCGGGGCCGCGGGATTCGTGGCGCTCCTGCTCTTCGGTCGCATCCGCGTCCGCCAGAAGGGGGCACGCGACGCCGGCACCATCGAGATCGCGGTCGCTCCCCGCCGCCACGCCATCCCCGCGGCGCTGTCCCTCCTCAAGGAGGATCGCTCCTTTCGCCGCTTCGAGGCGGCGTTCATGGTCTACGGCCTCGCCTTCATGGCGATCCAGCCCGTGATGGCGCCGTTCCTCGTCGACGTGATGCGCCTCGATTACGAGGAGTCGGCCGCGGCAAAGGGCGGGATCTTCTACGTGGCGATGGCGGTCATGACGCTCGTCGCCGGGACGCTCCACGACCGCCTGGGGATCGAGCGGCTCGGTGCGATCGCCTTCTTGCTGCTCGCGGCCTTCACCGCGTCGCTCGTGGTCGTGGGGAGCAAGCCCGCGGTCTACGTCGCGTTCGCGCTCTACGGTTGCGCGATGGCGTGCGTGCACGTGGTGTGGACGATGGGTCCCATCAAGTACGCGGGAACGGTGGATGCCGCAAGCTACATGGGAGTCCACGTTGCCCTGGTGGGAGTACGCGGGCTCCTCGGCCATCCGCTCGGCGGCGCGGTCGCCGAGATCTTCGGTACGCCGCGCGCGACCTTCGCCATGGCCTCGGGACTCTTCCTCACCGCGACGATCGTGATGGCAGGGCTCGCGAGGAGCACGCGGCGCGCGATCGCTATACTTCCCGGTCCGCGTTGATCCGCCCATTCGTCAGGGCGCGGTGACCCCGAGAGCCCTACCCACTCCCACGGTTCCGGAGAGAACGACGATGCCAAGACGGAATCCGCTCCTCCTCATGCTTCTCGCCGCGAGCGCCCTCGCCCAGACCGACGAGGGACGCATCGCGCCCAACGGCGGAGGTCTCGAGATCGACGCCGGCGATGCCGCCGCGCGCAAGGCCGCGGAAGAGCTCGGCGCTCCAGCCGGGTCGCTCCTCGCGCGCGTGCGCGTGCCCTGGGAGATGGTGGAAGGCGTCGCGGGCACGATCGACTGGACGAGCGTCGATCCCGCGATCCAGCACCTCGCGAAGAACGGATACGACGTCATCGTCGAGCTCGACCCGCGCCGCAACGCCTACGAGCCCGTGGGCGGATTTCCGTCGGCCTCCCACGCGGCCTACCAGAACGCATGGCTGGAGCTCTGCAAGGCCGCGGCGCGCCGCTATCCCGAGGTCCGACTCTTCGAGATCCCGCTCTCCTGGACGGTGGCGACCGGAAGCCCGGCGCCCACCTCCGACGTTGCCTTCCTCCTCAAGAAGACGGCCATCGCGATCACCGGGGTGCGGCCGAAGGCGAAGATCGTCCTTGGCTCCGTCGGAGGCGCGACCATCGACGTCCTCGCCGCGCTCATGAAGGAGGACGTTTCGGCCTACGTCGACGTCTACAGCATCGCCGACGGGCCGGATCGCGCCGCGACGCGCGCGAAGCTCGACGCCCTGCTCGCAGACGGAGATCCCGGCGCGGAGGTCTGGCTCTCCCAGGTCCCGCCGGACGGGGCCGGCGCCGGCATCGCGATGCGCCCGTACCTGCGCGCGCTTCGCGACGGCTACTACGCGGCGACGATGGCCGTGCCGGCCTCGGATCTCGCCGATCAGCCCGGCAACCTCGGCGCGCTCGTGAAGCTCCTCCCATCGACCTTGACCCCGGTCCCTGGCGGGCACGCCGACGTGCTGGGCGCCGGCGGAAAGGCGGTCGAGGGCACCGACGCGGTCGTCTTCTTCGACGCGAAGTCCCTCGACACGGTCGTCGCCTGGTGGGGTGCGGGCGTCGTGCCGGCCGTGGCGCTCACGCTCCAGACCGCGGACGTCGGGAAGCCGGTGCTCGTCGATCCCCTGGGGAAGAAGGCGCCGGCCCTGAGCGACTTCGGCAAGGACAACCAGGCGCGCAGGGCCGCCGCGGGAGTGCCGCTGCGCGCCTACCCGCTGCTCGCGACATTCCCGCGCGAGGTCTCGGCCGACATCGCGATCGAGCCCATGAAGGTGGCCGTCGCCTCCGAGGAGGAGCTCCCCGTCGCCGAGATCATCGCGAGGTACCAGAAGTTCCAGGCCGAGCAGGACGATCGCTTCCAGTCGTTCATCGCCGACGAGCGCATCTCTCTTCACTACGAGATCAGCGTCGGTACGACCATCGACGTCGTCTCGGACAACGTCTTCTACACGAAGAAGGGGGGCGAGACGGAGTGGCGGGAGACCGCGTTCTACGTCAACGGCGTGAAGTGGCGGTGGGGCGATCGCCCGAAGCTGCCGCTCATCCAGCCGGAGAAGGTGGTCACGGTCCCCCTCCTCATCACGCTCGGCAAGGAGTTCGACTACGAGCTCAAGGGCAAGGAGGACGTGAACGGCCACCCGTGCTACGTGGTCGCGTTCACGCCCAAGGACGAGACCAGATCGGCCTACGGCGGCCGCGTCTGGATCGATCGCAAGACCTTCGCGCGGATCCAGATGTCGGTGGTGCAGACAGCGCTCACCCCTCCGGTCATCTCCAACGAGGAGACGGACAGTTACGAGCCCGTCGCGTCAGGCGCCGGAACGTTCTGGATGGCCACGCGGATCAGCGGCCAGCAGCTCTTCTCCATCGGCGGCAGCTCCACGCCCGTCGTGCGGCAGGTGGAGATGTCGAACTTCAAGATCAACGACCCGGGCTTCGACGATGCCGTGAAGCAGGCGTACGCGTCGCCCGACATCATGTTCCGCGAGACCGACAAGGGCTACCGCTACCTCGACAGCGAGAACGGCCAGCGCGTCGTCAACAACAAGGAGACGCGCTCGTCGCTCCTCGGCGCGATCGGCGCCTTCTATACCCAGGATCTCGACTACCCGTTGCCGCTGGCCGGCATCAACTACTTCAACTTCGATCTCTTCCATACCGGCACGCAGCTGAACACGTTCTTCGCTGGACCGCTCTTGACCCTGACAGTGAACAAGCCCGATCTCTGGGGCAAGAACCAGCTTTCGGCCGACGTCATCGGCTTCGGCATCTCCACGAATGACAAGGTTTATGCTGGCGCAACGGAGATCCCCGAAGAGGAAGTTAAAGTTCTACACGAGATCGCGGACCTCCGGCTCGGGATACCGTTTGCCCAGTACTTCCGGTTCAATGCGTCCTATGCCCTCGACTTCTACCGCTATTCCGACGGCAAGGACATGGCTGACGACTTCGTTCTGCCCAAGGACCACCTCGAGCACTCGGCATCGCTCGGGTTCGACTTCAAGAAGTCGGGCTGGCGCGCCACGCTCGACGGGACCTACGTCAAGCGGAGCTCGTGGGAGCCGTGGGGTCGGCCGGGAAACACGGGCTACAGCCCCGATCACGACAGCTACCAGTACGGCGCCTTCTCGGCCGGGAAGGACTTCTATTTCCCGAAGTTCATGCGCCTTCACGCCGACCTCACGATCCAGCAGGGCGAGAACCAGGACCGCTTCAGCAAGTTCAGCTTCGGGTACTTCGGCAACCGCATCCGTGGGTTCTCGGGATCGGGCGTCCGCTACGACCAGGGGATCCAGGCGCGCGGCTACTACGGCTTCAACGTCGGCGAGGTGGTCCGTCTGGACGCCAACTTCGATTATGCTCGGGTGCGCGATCGAGACGCGGCCGGGCTCGACGGGGAGAGCGACTGGCGCGCGTTCTACGGCGTGGGACTGACCGGAACGCTTCTCGGTCCCTGGAAGACCATCATCAACCTCGATTACGGCTATGGCTTGCACTCCGATATCCCCGGCCTCGAGCACCAGTCGGAGTACCGCATCGTGATCCTGAAAGTCTTCAAGTGAGCTTCGACCTCTACCTTCACGCGAGCGAGGATCAGACCCGCAAGATCCCCAAGGCCGACGTCGACGCGGCGATGGCGGCGCTTGCGGGAGTGTCGGTGGTCAGCAAGAAGGAGTACGCCTATGCGGGCGGAGGCTACAAGATCGAGATCGAGGTCGAGACGGAGACCGCGGCCGGTGGAGACGTCAAGGGCGTCTACGTCCATGTCCCGTCCGGCAGCGGGACCGCCGCCTACGCGAAGGCGCGGGAGCTCTCGCTCTCGCTCGTCGATGCGCTCAAGCTCGCGATCTACGATCACCAGCAGGGGAGCTACGTCGGTCGCGCGGCTTTCGAGAAGCTGCCGCTCCCGTCGGACGATCCTCCGAAGACCGCCGCTCCAGCGTCTCCCGCCACGACGCCCGAGCCTGCGAAGCGCGTCGGAGGATGCGTGATCTTCTTCGCGTTGCTCGCCGGCGCCGCGCCCTTCGCCCACATCTTCCTCCGGTAGCAGAAGACCGGCGTCCCGTGGACGGGATGCTGGATTTCCAGAAAGGACGACGAACCATGCCCCTCGTGCAAGTTGGACAGGATGCGCCCGATTTCACCCTCGGTAACCAGGACAAGCAGCCGGTGAAGCTCTCGGACTTCCGCGGCAAGAAGAACGTCGTGCTCGCGTTCTACCCGCTCGACTGGAGCCCGGTCTGCAGCAACGAGAACGCCTGCTTCGCGACGGACCTGCCGAAGTTCGAGGGTGCGGACGCCGCGATCCTCGGCATCAGCGCCGATTCGGTCTGGAGCCACAAGGCCTGGCGCGAGAAGCTCGGCCTCAAGTACGACCTGCTCTCCGACATGAAGCGCGACGTCCTCAGGAGCTACGGGCTCCTGCGCGAGCAGGACAACTTCGGCGAGCGTGCGACCGTGATCGTGGGCAAGGACGGCAAGGTGAAGTACGTCAAGGTCCAGGAGATCGGCGTCGCGCGCAACAACGAGGACATCCTCGCGGAGCTCAAGAAGCTCTCCTGATCGCGCGCCTGGGCAGGATCCTGCCCGCCGCTTTCTACGCGCGGCCGACGCTCGTGGTCGCGCGAGAGTTGCTCGGTCGTGTCGTGGTCGTCCGCCGCGGGCCGTCTCTGCTCGCGGCGGCGATCGTCGAGACCGAGGCCTACCTCGGGCGCGACGACCCTGCGTCGCACGCCTTCCGCGGCCCGACGCCGCGGGCGGCCATCATGTACGGGCCACCGGGCCGGCTCTATGTCTACTTCACCTACGGAGCGCACCACTGCATGAACGTCGTTGCGCGCGAGGACGCGCCCGCGGGCGCCGTGCTGATCCGCGCCCTCGAGCCGCTCCTCGGAGTCGACGAGATGCGGGCCCGCCGCGGGGTGGCGGCCCTCCTTGACGTCGCGAGCGGTCCGGGCAAGGCGTGCGCCGCGCTCGGCGTCGATCGCGCCGACAACGGCCGCGATCTCCGGCGCGGGCCGATCGTGATCCGGGAGGGACGAGAGGTCGCTGGCACGGCGGTGCTCGTGGGGCGCAGGGTCGGGATCCGGGTCGCAACCGATCGCCCGTACCGCTTCGCGATCGCCGGCAACCCGCACGTCTCGCGGCCGTGGACGTAGACTGACGGCCATGTCGCAGCGCCCGGCCGAGATGGCGTTCGCCGCCGTCGTCACGGACGCGCTCCCCGAGCGCCGGCGCGCGCCGCTGCCGGTGAAGACACCGCGGTAGATGCCGTCCGTCGGCCAGTGCATCGGCCCTTACAGGCTCCTGCGCACGCTCGGAGCGGGAGGCATGGGCGTGGTGTTCGAGGCGCGCCACGAGGAGACCGGACAGACCGTCGCGCTCAAGAGCGTCGGCATCCCCGAAGCCTCGGCGATGCTCGGGTTGCGCCGTGAGATCCAGGCGCTGTCGCGGCTATCGCACCCGGACATCGTGCGCGTTCTGGATCACGGGATCGTGGACGGGGCGCCGTGGTTTGCGATGGAGCTCCTCGCCGGGACGTCGCTTCGCCGGCACCTCGAGCTGGCCTTCGGGTCCGTCGGGGGCTCTCTCGCATCCACGCAAGCAAGGAGCGACGACTCGATCGAGCGGACGCTCGCCGGATCGACGTGGGTGCTCGGCAGGGGGACGGAGCCTCCGGCATCCACCACGCCGGACGTGCGGCGCGCCGCGGGACCGCTGCGCGAAGCGCTCGTCGTGGCCAGCCGCCTGTGCGATCCCCTCGCCTACCTCCACGGGGAGGGCATCGTGCACCGCGATCTGAAGCCGGAGAACGTCTTCCTGCGCCCTGACGGAACCCCCGTGCTCGTGGACTTCGGTCTGCAGTCGGGATGGGCGACCGGCGTGAGCCGCGACTCCGTGTCGATGGCGGGGCAGCTCGGCGGCTCGCTCCGTTACATGGCGCCGGAGCAGGCGCGGGGCGAGCTCGTCGACGCGCGCGCCGATCTCTACGCCCTCGGGTGCATCCTCTACGAGCTCCTCACCGGTGCGCCGCCCTTCACCGCGATGTCGGCCCCGGAGATGGTGTGGCTGCACGCGAACGCCGCGCCGCCCCCGCCCTCGACCCACGCCGCCGGCATCTCGCAGGCGCTCGACGAGCTGGTCCTGGCCCTCCTCACGAAGGATCCGGCGGCGCGCATCGGTCACGCGTCTCTCGTGAAGCGATCGCTCGCGGGCATCGCGGGGATCGATCTCGACGAGCCGGCCGGGGCGCTCCGGCCGTTCCTCTTCCGTCCCGCGTTCGTGGGACGCGAGAGCGACCTCGCGATGATCGCCGAACGCGTCGACCGCGCCCGTTCCGGCGAGGATCGATGCTCTGCATCTCCGGCAACAGCGGCTCCGGGAAGACGCGCCTGCTGATGGAGGCCGCCGCGCAGGCCGCACGCGAAGGAGTGCGCACCGTCCTGGCGGAGTGCGCCCCGCCCGTACCCGGCGAGCGCGGCGACGAGACGCCGCTGGGCGCACTGCGACCGCTCTTGCAGGCTCTGGGTGACGCCTTGCGCGAGCGCGGCCCGGACGAGACGCTCCGCGCCGGGAGCTTCGTCCGCGTGCTCGGTGCCTACGAGGAGCGCCTGCTGAAGCTTCCGGGACTCTCGCGGGACACCGAGGTGGCGGAGCTCCCCGCGGTAGACGCCGAGCGGCGGCTCCACCGGGCTCTCGCCGAGGGCCTGCGGTTCCTGACCTCGCGCAAGACGCTGCTGCTCTTGATCGACGATCTGCAGTGGGCGGATCGCCTGAGCCTCTCGTGCCTGGCGGCGATCGCTCCGGCCGTGGCGCGCATGCCGGCGCTCGTCCTCGGGACCTTCCGCGCCGAGGAGAGCGGGGCACCCCTGGGTCCGGCGGCCGCGGTCCATGTGCTGGAGGGGCTCGATCGGGGCGCGGTGGAGGGCATGGTCGCCGGGATGCTGGGCGCCAGCGCCACCCCGACCGCGCTGGCCAGGGACATCGCATCGCATTCCGAGGGGAGCCCGTTCTTCGTCGCCGAGTACCTCCGCGCGGCCGCGGCGGCGGGCCTCCTCGTGCTCGATGCTCGCGGCCGCTTCGCACTCGGGGAAGCGGACGCACCGATCCCCTTGCCGGGGACCATCCGGGAGCTCATCGCGCGCCGGCTCGAGCCGCTCGGCGAAGATGCGCTCCACGCGATCGAGGTTGCGTCGGTCCTCGGCCGCTCCGGCGATCTCGCCACGTGGAGCGACGTCGCGGGCTTCGCGATGGACCGGCTCCTCGGTGCGATGCAGGAGCTGATGACGCGAAGCCTTCTCGACGCGGAAGGCGAACGCTACCGTTTCGTCCACGACAAGATCCGGGAGGTGGTGTACGAGGCGGTCTCGGCCAGCCGCCGCGCTGCGATCCACCGGCTCGCCGCGCAGGCGATCGACCTCTCGGCTGACGCCGCCACGCGCCAGGCGGCGCTCGGCCTCCACTGGGAGCGATCGGGCGATCTCTCCCGCGCACGGACCGCGTATCTCGAGGGTGCCCGGTGGAGCTCCTCCCACTACGACTTCGATGGCGCGGAGGTCGGCTACCGGGCCTGCATCGGCGCCGACGGACCCATGGACGCGCTCGGCGTGGAGGCCGCTCTCGAGCTCACACGCAGGGTGCTGACGATCCGCGATCGCCGCGAGGCGGAGCTCCTGGAGCGGGCGCTCGGCATCGCGCGCGCCCTCGGCGCACGGGTCCTCGAGGCGAGGTGCCTGATGGAGATCGCGCAGCAGAAGCCGCGGGGAAGCCTGGAGAGCGAGCCCTTCCTGCGTGCCGCGCAGGCGGCCTACGAGAGCGCCGGCGTGGAGGCCGGCGTCGCGGTCGCGCAGGGCGGGCTCGCTCACCTTCTCCAGGATCACGGCCGGCTCGCCAAGCGGAGGCGCTCTACCAGGACGGCCCTCGAGCGGATCGAGCGCCTCGGCATCGAGGACTACTCCGTCCGTGGCAACTTCGCCACCCTCCTCCAGGAGGAGGGCCGCAACGAGGAGGCGCGCGCGATGCTCGGAGGCGTCCTCGAGGGCGCCCGTCGCACGCGGTCGATCGCCGGGGAGGGGACCGTCGTCCTGAACCTCGGCAACCTGGAGCTCGAGGCCGGGAACCTCGACGATGCCGGGCGACACTACGACGAGGCGCTCGCCATCGCACGCAGGACCGAGTACCGCAACTTCGAGAGCTACGTCCTCGGCAACCGCGGCAACCTTCACCGCGCGAGAGGCGAGACGGAGCGCGCCGTCGCCGACTACGAGGCGGCGATCGCGATCTCCCGCGAGGTGGGAGACGCCCGCCACGAGGGGCAGAACCTCACGAACCTCGGCGACGCCTTCATGGAGCTCGATCGGATCGACGACGCGGAGCGGGTGCTGGATGCCGCCATCGCGATCCACCGCACGTTCGGGAACAGCCGCTTCGAAGGCGCCGCGCTCGAGAAGCTCGCACGTATCGCGAGGGATCGGGGCGACCTTGCGCGCGCGCGGGAGCTGTTCTCACGGGCGCGCGTGCTCCTCGAAGGACTGTGGGGGAACATGTCCGGCGTGCTCATCGACGTCGAGCTCGCGCGCATCGCGCGCCTCGATGGTGATACGGCACTCGCAGCGCGCATGGCGTCAGGGGCCCGGGAGATCGCCGCGTCATCGGGACATCCCTCCGAAGAATGCCGCGCCTGGATCGAGCTCGGCCACGTGGAGATCGCTGGCGGCAGGAGCGGTGCCGAACACCTCGCCCGCGCGCGGGCCGGCGCGCCGCCGGCGGCGAGCCATCACTTCGATCGCCCCGGCGGACTGGAGCGTCTCGATGCGGCCGAATCGGCCAGGACCCGCGGAGCCAGGCTGATCCAGGGCGAGGATCCGGAGCTCTTGCCCGGACCGCTGAAGGTCGCGCTCACGCTCGGCGGCGAAGGAGCGTAGCGCCGGCGGCGGAGACCAGCCCGAGCGGCGCCGCGAGGAGCGCCGCGGCGGCGACGGTGAGCGCGAGCCCGGGGAGGACGATCAAGACCGGCCCCGGCACGACGGCGCTCGCGAGGGGGCTTGCGATCCACGCGGCTCCCGCCAGCGCGGTGCCGAGAAGGGTCGTGCCGGCATTGACGCCCGTCATGCGGGCGAAGAGCCCCGGCTGCCCCGCGCGGCGCGCGGCGAGCGGGCTCAGGATCGACAGCGCCGCAGCTCCGGCGAAGAGAGACTCGAGCGTGGGCAACAGATCGTGCCGTGTGGGGAGCAGGCTCGCGCTCGGGACGTTCCCGACCAGCACGACGAGGAGCGCCGCGTCGGCGGCAAGGAGCCCGCCCGCGACCACGGCCACGGCCGCGTCGACGTGGGCGAGTCCCGTCCGGTGCGCGAGGCGCGTGGCAAGGAGGGCGGCGCCGAGCGCGAGCAGGGTGGCGATCGCGCGGAGGCCCATTGCCAGGCTCGCGCTCCGGAGCTCCGCGGCGAAGAAGTCGTGCGACCGCCGCGCGTTCTCCTCGTGCCGCAGGTCATCGGCCGTCGCGAGCGCGCGACGGGCATCGGGTGATATCGAGAGCGCGCCGGCTATCGTCGTCCCCTCCGCCTGCGCCGGAGCGTCCGCGCCGAGGAGAGCCGCGACCGTCGGCGCCACGTCGACGTTGTGCGCTTCGGGGATCGTCGCCCCGCGCTCGACGCCGGCGCCGGCCAGCACGAAGGGGATGCGGAGAACCTCGGGCTCGAGCCCGCCATGACCGCCGGCGTCGAGATGCCCGTGATCGGCGGTGACGACCATCGCGTCGCGATCGAGGTCGAGCGATCGCGCGAGCCGCGCGAGGGTCGTGTCGATGGCGGTCGCGGCGGCGGCGTACTCTTGCGAGGCCCCCCCGTGAGCGTGGCCCGCCTCGTCGGCCGCGAGCAGGAGCAGGACCACGAGGCCGCCGGTCGTCTGCATCGTGGCGAGCTCCGACTCGGCGACCGCCGGAGCCTCGTTCCCACCCGCGTCAATCACCTGGGTGCCACCGAACATCTCCGCAAAGGCGTGCGTCCGGTCCTCGACGAGCGCCACGGGAACGCCCGACGCCGGGAGGCGAGTCCCGAGGTGGTCGAGGGCCACCGGCGCGTGCCAGTCGTTGGTGCGCACGCCGCTCGACCGCGGGGTCATGCCCGTGAGGATGGCCGCGTAGTTGGGGCGCGAGACGGACGGGTAGGAGGCGGCGGCGATGGCGCTCGCCCCTCGTGACGCCAGCGACTGCAGGAACGGCATGCGCGCCGCGGTATCGGCGCGAAGCCCGTCGCAGATCACCAGGAGAACGCGGTGCGCGAGGCGTGCGGGACGGTAGGTCGCCGCGCCCGGTGGCGCACCGGGGCGGACGAGGTTCAGGGAAGGCCGGTAGCGGATCGCCGCCCGCGCCGTCAGGAGGCCGCCGGCCACGCTCGCGAGCGCGATGGCGAGCGATGCGACAACGACGCCCGTCCTGGCGCCGTGCGGGGTCGGTGCATCTCCGGGCATCCGACACATGATAGACATGGTTTCCAACGATGGACGGTCCCATGGAACGTCGATCTCCCGCGCTCTTTCCGGAGACGCCCTGGACGCTCATCCTGTCCTCGCGCGATCGCACGACCGCGCGCCGGACCGCGCTCCACGAGCTCCTGGTGAGCTACTGGAAGCCGCTCTATTTCTACGTGAGGCGCAAGGGCCACAGCGTCGAGAGCGCGGAGGACGTGATCCAGGGCCTCTGCGTGCAGCTGCTGGAGAAGGACTTCCTCGCGCGTCTCGATCCTGGCCGCGGCAGGTTCCGGTCGTACCTCCGGACGGCTGTCGACCACTATCTCGTCAACATGCACGAGAAGGACGCGGCGCAGAAGCGCGGCGGCGGGGCTCGCCTGGTTCCCCTCGACGTGGAGCTCGCGGAGACGCAGATCGCCGCGGCGCCGGAGTCAGCCGAGGACGCTTACGATCGCGAATGGGCGGCGGCCGTGCTCGCCCGAGCGCTGACGCGTCTGCGGCGCGACTTCGACGCGGGCGGCCGCAAGGGATCCTTCGACGTTGCGGTACGGTTCTTCGGCTTCACGGAAGCGCCTTCCTACGCGGACGCGGCGCGGGACGCCGGCATGAGCGTCGTCCAGCTCAAGGCCTTCCTGCACCGTACGCGCGAACGCTTCCGCGCCCTCGTGCGCGAGGAGGTGGCGCGCACGGTCCCCGACCCGGAGGACGTCGACACGGAGATCGCCCAGCTCACGCACGTCCTCCGGCGATGACGCGGACGTGCCCTCGATGCCGCGCGAGCTACACCGACTTCGGGATCGAGGTGTGCCCGGCCTGCCTCTTCGAGGCGGAGGTGCCCCCGGTCGTCCTCGGCGGGAGCCTCGAGCTCCTGGACGAGATCGGCCGGGGCGGGATGGGCACCGTGTACCGCGCGAGGCACCAGCGGCTCCAGCGTGACGTGGCGGTCAAGCTCTTGCCCGAGCACCTTGCCGGGGAGCCCGAGTTCCGCGCGCGCTTCGAGCGCGAGGCACGCGCGCTCGCGCTCCTCGACCATCCGAGCATCGTCCGCGTGCACGACTTCGGACAGGAGGAGAATCAGAGCTACCTCGTGATGGAGCTCGTCGATGGCCGTCCTCTGTCCGATCGGATCCCGCTCCACCCCGTGGACGCCGTACCGCTCCTCCTGCAAGTGTGCGACGCGCTCGCCTACGCGCACGGCCGGGGAGTGATCCACCGGGACGTGAAGCCCGCCAACATCCTCGTCACGGACGACGGACGCGTGAAGGTGACGGACTTCGGGATCGCGAGGATCGTCAAGCCGGGCGCCGCGGGCATGACGGTGACCGCGACGCACCAGGTCCTCGGCACCCCGAGCTACATGGCGCCGGAGGCGATGGCGGGCGCCCCGCCCGATCCAAGGTCCGACGTGTACTCGCTCGGCGTCGTGCTCTACCAGACACTCACGGGCCAGCTCCCCGTGGGGAGCTTCGATCCCGCGCCGCCGCCGTTCGATCCGATCGTGCGCAAGGCCCTCGCCAGCCGTCCCGAGCGGCGCCATGCCGCGGTCGCGGACCTGCGCGCCGAGATCGAGGCGGCCATGGCGACGATCCCGTTCTCGTTGCGAGCGGCGTCCCGGCCGCCGGCCCCCGGAGCGCCCGCCGCGGCGGGTCCGGCGGAACTCCCCAGGGACGAGCGGCTGTGGGTCGGCATCGTCGCGGCCCTCTTCTCGGTCGCCTCGTTCACGTTCCTCTACGGCGTGCTCACGTCGCTGACGCCGCGCATCGTGACCCCGAGCGAGCTCGATCCCCTGATGGCCGTGAGCAAGGAAGTTCTTCCTGACGGGCGTATCGTCTCTTGGGCGCGCTTCGAGATCTGGAAGATGCTGGGAGCCGTGGTCGCCTTCGCCGCGGCCGTCGCGGGCTACGGGGTGCTGCGCTCCCACTGGAAGCGGACCGGCCTGATGACCGTCGTGGCGGATCGACGCGTCCCGGGAGGCGCGCAGATGCTCGTCATCGGCCTCGCCTGCACCGCGGGCTACGGGCTCCGGTTCCTCCTACAGGCGTTCGGTCGGACCGGGGCGCGGCCCTACTTCAACGTCGCGGGAGGGCTCCTGATCATCCTCGGCTTCGCGTTCCTGTGGGCCAGCATCCTGGAGGCCTGGCGCACGTCGCGACCACTGTCGCGGGCGCTCGCGATCTGGGGCGGCCTTGGCCTCATGCTCTTTCCCGTTGTCTGCCAGCTCGTGATCTACGTGACGCGGTGGACGCCATGAGCGCGGACGTCGAGACCGCTGCCGCAGCTTTCGGGAAGAGCCGCGATCGCGGCCTGGTGGTCCTCGCGATCGGTGGCGATGCCACGCTCCCCGATCTGGGTGGGACGGCGGTCGCCGCGCCGGAGGGTTCGTACGAACCCTACGGCGGGATGCTGCGCGCGGCGTTCCCCGCGGCGACCTACGACGAGATCGAGGCGAAGCTGCCGGCGGGCGCTCTCGACGAGCCGCGAAGCTCGATGCCGCGGATCCTGGCGCGCGCGATCGCCTCGCGGCAGCGTCCTTCCGAGGAGGCAGAGATCTGGATCGTCCACCCCGCCGGAGGTCTCTCCGCATCGAGCGTGCGCCTGATCGAGGAGCTCGCCCTCCTCGGGGCCGGCCTGCCACCGCTACGCATCGTCCTCTCTCTGGGCGGCGCCGACGAGCTCTCGGCCGCGCTCGCGCGGGTGCTGCCGCCCTCGCGCCTGGTTGTTGCGCAGGGAGGCGACCCGGCGCCGCCGGGCCTCGGCCGCGCGGATCACGCCGCCCTCGCGGAGCGCGCGATGGAGGAGAACCGCCCGCACGATGCCGCCTATCACCTGATGCGCTCGGGCGAGCCGCAACGCGCGGCGGAGCCGCTCGTGCTCGCGGCGTCCCGCGCGAGGACGCTCGGCGATCTCGACGTTGCCTCCGAGGCGCTGCGCCACGCCTACCTGTGCCTGGCCGCCGATCAGTGGCATCGCCGCATCGAGGTGCTCGAGCGCTCGGCGGAGGTGCTGACGGAGCTCAAGCAGTACGAGGAGGCGATCTCCACCTTCGAGGAGATCGCGAGCCTCGCCCAGGTGTCGGGCACGCGGGAATCGCCCGCGAGCCTTTGCCGGATCGCGAAGGTCTACCGGAGCGTTGGCAAGTGGGAGCAGGCCGAGCGCGTGCTCGAGCGGGCGGAGGACATCGCCCATCCCGGCGCGCCCAGCGCGGACGCGATCGTGGTCGAGCGGGCGGAGCTCCTGCTCGGCAAGGGAGAGGCCGCGGCGGCGCGCGCTCTCTGCGCCGCGACCGCGCGCGATGCCGTCCATTCCGTGACCGCGTGGCTCGATCTCCTCGACGCCCGCGCCCGCGCCGAAGCGATCCTCGGGATGACCTCCGAGGCGCTCGCGACGGGGACGGAGCTCCTGTCCGAGGCAACGCGGATCGGGCACACGGTGCTGCGCGCGCGCGCGCACCTCAACCTCGCCTTCACGTGCTTCGCGAGGTCCGAGGTGGAGGCGACGCGGGAGCACTACCGCCAGGCGATCGCCGGGTTCGAAGCGTGCGGCGATCGCGTGATGGTCTCGCGCTGCTTGATGAACCTCGGCTCTCTGCACCTCGAGGCGGGCCGTCACGACCAGGCGCTCGAGTCGCTCCACCGGGCCAAGGAGCTCATGCAGCGGGACGGCGACCTGCGCGGATTCGCCATCGCCCTCAACAACGTCGCCGCGGTCCACGTCGCGCGCGGGGAGATGGTGCGCGCCAAGGAGATGCTCCTCGACGCGCTGCGCATCATGCACGACCTGAAGGAAGTCATCTCCGAGGGCACCCTGTCGGCGAACGCCGCGAGCATTGCCGCGACGCTCGGCAAGCGAGAGGAGGCCTGGGCGTACCTCGCACGCGCCCACGAGATCGCCGCCTCCTGCGACCTTCCCATCTTGAAGGGAGCCGCAGCGCTGGCGTCCGCGGAGGTCTCCATCCTCACGGGCAACTTCAAGAAGGCGATCTCCGCGCTCCAGGGCGGAAGGGAGGCTCTGTCGGCCGCGGGGTCGGACCCGCTGGAGGAGCGGGCCATACGCAGCCTCGCCGAGATCTCGATGCTCGACGGCGATCCCGAAGGGGCGCGCCGCCTTGCCGAGCGCGCGTACGAGACCGCATCGCGACGCGGCGATCTGACACGCGCGGGACAGGTCCTCGCACGCACACTGGCCGTCTCGGAGCCCGCCCGCGCCGAGGCGCTCGCCCGCGCGTCGCTCGCGAGCGCAAGGACCGACGAGAGCCCGGCGTTCCTGGCGGAGTGCCAGCACGCCCTCGCACTCGCTCTGGAGACCCAGGGACGCACCGCCGAGAGCCGCGGCTTCGTGGTGCGGGCGCTCGAGGAGCTCGAACGCTTCGCCAGCCAGCTCCCCCGCGGCGAGCGCGGGCGGCTCTACGGCCACCCGATGTGGGCCCCGCTGCTCCGGTCGGCTGCAGCGCTTGGCCGCAAGCCCCGCGACGGGTCGTGATCGCGCCCTGCGGGCGCGTCGCGTCGAAGCTAGGGAAGGTTCGCCTGGAGGAACCGGATCGCGTTCTCGCCCATGACGGCGCCGATCTCGTCGTCGCTCCAGCCGGACGAGACGAGCGCGTCCGTGAGCGCCACGATACCCTCCGCGTCGAAGGGCGTCGACGTCGCGCCGTCCCAGTCCGATCCCAGCGCCACGTGATCGACGCCGGCGATCGTGACCGCATGCCGGAGAGCGCGCGCGACGTCGGCCGCGCTCCGTCCGCACACGGCCGTGGGGAAGAAGCCGATCCCGACGAGGCCCCCCTTCCTCGCGATCGCCGAGAGTTCCTCGTCGGTGAGGTTCCGGTTGTTGTCGCAGGATCCTCGGACGCCCGTGTGGCTCACGATGACGGGACGGGACGCGACCTGGAGCACGTCGGCGATCGTGGCGTGCGAGGCGTGCGCGAGATCCACGATCATCCGGCGCTCTTCCATGCGAGCGACGAGCTCGCGCCCCTTCGCCGTGAGGCCGATCTTCTCGACGCCGGCCGAGGATCCGCCGATGTCGTTGTCGAAGAAGTGAGCCGGGCCGACCATGCGCACGCCGGCGTCGTACAGCCGGTCCACGCCGTCGAGATCCCCGTCGAGCGCGTGCGCGCCCTCGACACCGAGCCAGCCGGCAGCGATTCGGGGCTCGCGCGTCCGGCGTTCCAGGAAGGCGCGGAGATCGGCGGCGGTCAGGACCAGCGTGAGCTTCCCGCCGGACCTGCGCGCCGCCGAGCCCAGCAGCGCGCACTGGTGGAGGGCGCGCGGAAGGAGGCGGGAGAGGCAAGCCGGCGGCCAGCGGTTGGCGGCGGCGAGGAGCTGGATCATGTCGGAGCGGTCGTCGTTGCGGTCGATGTTGAGACCGAACGGCGCACTGGTCACGATCGTGAACGTCTGGATCGCGACGTTGCCATCCACGAGGCGGGGAACGTCCACGGCCCCGTAGGCGTGACGTTCGAGCAGGTCCCGGTCCCAGAGCAGGGAATCGGCGTGAAGATCCACGATGCGCAGCGCCCGGTGGAGCTTCGCGGCGCGCTCGGAGACGTTCGCGGGCGGACCGAGGCGGCCTGGCGTATTCAGCCGCGCATCTGCCTGGTGGCCGAGCACGGAGAAGAAGATCGCCGCGAGCGAGAGCGCGAGCCCGAGGAGCGCGGCGAGGACCCGCCGCATCAGGACCTCGTTGGCAGGGTGAACGTGACGCGCGTGCCTCGCGGAGCGCGAGGACCGACGGAGAGGTCCCCGCCGTGCGCACGCAGGATCCTCCTCGCAATCGGCAACCCGAGCCCCGTGCCTCCCGGCTTGTTCGACGTGAATGCCTTGAAGAGGACCGCGCGCTCGGTCTCGGGAATACCGGGCCCGTCGTCGTCGACGACGATCTCGACCTGATCGCCCGCCCGGCGCGCGGAGATCCAGAGATGCCCTCCGCCGGGCGATCCGTTGGTACTGCGCGATTCGAGCGCCTGGGCCGAGTTGCGCAGGACGTTCAGGAGCGCCTGCCGGAGCTTGGCTGCGTCCGCCATGACGGCGATCCCCTCGTCGATCGCCTGCTCGACGGCGATCCCCCGGTGATCGAGGTCGGGCTTCAGGAACGCGCACAGCTCGCGAGCGAGATCGTGGAGCGCAACCGGGGACGTGACCATCGCCGACGGCTTCGCATACGTGAGCACGTTCGTGACGAGCTCGTCGAGGCGCTTGATCTCGCGGCGCGTCGTCTGTAGCGACGCCCTCCAGCTCGTCTGGTCCGCCATCCTGCTGGCGGCGATGTCTTCCTCCAGGAGCTGCACGTTGAGGCTCATCGCATTGAGCGGGTTCCGGATCTCGTGAGCGAGCCCGCCGGCGAGCGCGCCGAGGGAGGCGAGCCGGATGCGCCGCTCCGCCTGATCGTGGATCCGCCGCGTCTTCTCGAGGACACGCATGGTGTAGATGAACCCCGCGAGCAGGAGAACGAGAGTGATCAGCGCGCCGAGCAGGACGTTGCGCCGGACGCCCCGCTGGAAGTCCTCGACCTGCCGCATCATGTCGGGCTCCGAGAGGAAGAGGCGTACGAGCCCTGCCTTCTTGCCGCCGAGCAGCAGATCCCTCTGCACGGTGATGGTCTGCGTCGTCGGCGATTCCGCATCCTCGTCGCTCGTTGCCGGAAGGCGGCTCACGCCGGAGGCGATGGGCTGGCCCTGGGCGTCCGTGATCGTCCAGCTCTCGATGAGCTGCCGCCGCTGCGCCGTGCTCGAGATGACGTCGCTGACCTTGCGATCGCGCACCACCTTGTAGAGGTCGCCCTCCTTCTTCTCGGCCTCTTCCTGGAGGATCCGCGCCATCTCGTCGGCGCTCTCCTGACCCTTCTCGAGCGCCATGGAGAGCGCCCGATCCTGGAGGGCGCGAAGGTAGAGCATCGTGAGCACGCCCGATAGCGATGAGGACGAGCGCCGTGAAGAGGCCAAAGGCTCCCCAGAGTTGCCTCCTGAAGGGGAGATCGGCTCCGGTTCCTCGTCCCAGAGGGGGCCTCGTCCGCCATCGTCTGCTTTGATTATAGGGATGCCGCTCCGACGGATCGGATGCTGACCAGGAGCGCCCCGGTGGTTGCGCTCAGGAGGACGGCGGCGAACACGATCCAGGCGAGCGCCACGTGCGCCCGCCGCGCGCCTCGGCCGGCTCCGGGCGAGCCCCGGTGGATGGCGACGCTCACGATCGGTAACGGAAGCGTCAGCGCTGCCACGTGCTCCTTGATCTCGAACAGGCGCGACGCCCACGGCGCCGCGACGTCGAAGTATGGCCCGCGCACGCCGAGTCCGAACGAGGGATAGAGCAGTGCGCCGAGGCCGAGCACGATCGGGTAGACGACCGCGACGATCGTCGCGTACGTCCTCGCCAGCCGTTGCTTGTCCGCCCGCCCTCGTGCGATCTGGACGCTTGCGATCGCCGCGTGCCCCGACGCTCCTAGGAGCAAGACGGCGGCGCCCAGGTGCACGAGCAGGAGCGCGCGGGTCACTTCCCGATCTCCCGGGCGATCACGAACGCCGTCGCGATGAGCCACGCCCCGACGACGAGCCACGGAGCTCTATCGTGGAAGGCGGCCGGTCGCTCCGTACGCTCGATGCGGATCGCCACAGCGCAAGCGAGCATCGCCACGACGATCGCGGTCGCGACGATGCCGTACCAGCGCTGCGCGAGCTCTCCGGGCAGCGCGTGGAAGCTCCAGGTCCCCGTGCGCGGGTGGAACGCGAGCGACGGCAGGAGGCCGACGAGTGCCAGGACACAAGCAGCCTCGTAGGCGAGAGCTGCCACGACGGCGGAGCGCAAGCGCACGGTTCGCAGATTAGCAGCCGTTGCTAGGATCCCGCAGATGAAGACCGTCCTGAAAGTCGTCGCTGTGATCGCCTTGCTGGCGGTGGTGGTGGGAGGAGCGCTGGTCGCGTGGCTCGCGCTGCGGTCGCCCAGGATGCGGCCGGCCTCTACCGAGAAGGTCGAGGCCACGCCCGAGCGCATCGCTCGCGGCAGGTACGTCGCCGAGAACGTCTGCGATTGCCACGGCTGCCACTCGGGCCATGTCCTGGACAGGTTCGGCATGCCGCTGGAGCCTGGCCACGAGCTCGAGGGCGGCTACCCGTTCGGCCGGAAGGACGGGATCCCGGGCCTCGTGTGCGCCCAGAACCTGACGCCCGATCCCGACAACGGGATCGGGAAGTGGACCGACGGCGAGGTGATCCGCGGCTTTCGGGAAGGGGTCACGCCCGATGGAACCGCGCTGTTCCCGTTCATGCCCTATCCGTACTACAGGTCCATGAGCGACGAGGACGCGGTCGCGGTGGTGGCCTACCTGCGCACGTTCAAGCCCATCGCGAAGCCCGTGCCGAAGCGGCAGCTCGACTTTCCCGTGAACCTCCTGATCAAGTTCGCGCCCGCGCCCTCCGATGGCCCGCGCAGCACGCCCGACGATGCAACCGACCACCTCGCCTACGGCAAGTACCTCGTCACGATCGCGGGTTGCCGGGAGTGTCACACGGCCCATGACGATCACGGAAACCTCGTCCCCGGCCGCGACTTCGCCGGCGGCTGGAAGATGGAGGGCCCGTGGGGCGTGAACGTGACCGCCAACATCACACCCGATCCCGACGCCTACATGGGACAGGCCACCAAGGAGGAGTTCATCGGCCGCTTCAAGGCATTCGCCGTGCAACGCTCCGCCGAGACGGCGCCGGTCGCGGAGAAGGGCAAGAACACCGTCATGCCGTGGCTACCCTACTCGGGGATGACCGAGCCGGACCTCGGCGCGATCTACGACTACCTGAAGACCGTTCCGCCCGTCAAGAACAAGGTGGACTCGTTCCCAGGAGTGACGGCCTCGTAGCTGAAGCCAAGGCAAGTGATCGAATTGCCTTGCCAACTTCGTCCGATGCGAAGTCCCGTCCGTAGGGCGGGGGCTTGTCCCCCGCCGGTTCGTGGGTCATCGCTCTGGTGACGACGACGCTCTTCGTCGGAACTGGTGTGACGTCTCGAAATGGGTACGCTCGTAGGTCGGTCGGCGCCAGGGACGAGGTTTCCCCGAGCGAGACGAACCAGGAGGGAGGGCGAACGCCGGGTGACGGCGCATCCGGTCGAGAAAGCGGCGAGAAGCCCGATCGCCGCGCGGCGCCTCATCCTGTCAGCTTGGCTCGGAGCTCACCGAGGGGCGACGGCCTCGGCGGCAAACGCGCGGGTGACCGGGTCGCGGCCACCCGAGGCGAGCGCGAGCCTGCCAAGACGCCGCGCCAGCGCGTCGTTGCCGCGGGCGCGGTAGAGCGCGGCGCTCGCCGCGAGCGCGCCAGGAGCCGGGTCGAGATCGGCGGTGCAAGCCCCCATCGCCTCCTCGGGAGCCCGGGGCGCCGCGGCGTGGAGCCACGCGATCCTCTCGATCGCGGGCGGGTAATCGCGGCGGCGATGGGCGGCGATGCCCACCTCGAGCAATGCGGACGCGAGGTCGCCCTCCTCGATCCGGATGTCGGCGAGATCGCAGAAGGACTGGAGGTGGATGGGAACGTGGTGCGCGTCGTACCAGGCGAGCCCGATGCCGGGGATCGCCACGACCGCGGCCAGGAGCTGGGCGAGACCTGCGCTCGACGGCACGGAGGCCGCCGCGGCCCCGATCCACACGCACGCGATCGGGTGGAGCGGCATCTTGTATCGGGTGGTCACGAAGACCACGACGAGCGTGAAGAGCGTGCCGGCGGCCGCAACGCTGGTGGAGCTCATCAACGAGGGGCCGACGCCATCGATCGCGTGGCGGGCGCTCGATCGGCGTTGCCGGACGGCGAGAAGCAGCAGGGCGCCCGGCGCGAGGATCCCGAGCAGCGAGAACGTGACCGGCAATCGCCCGAGGGTCGGCGCGAACCTGCCTCGCTCGAAGGTCATGGAGTACATGAGGGCCGTCTCGCGACCCGAGTAGATCAGCAAGAGCTTCCTGCCGAGCAGGAGGAGCGCGGCGCGCGGGTTGTGCAGGAGCCAGGACCTCGCCGCACCCGCGAGGTAGCGCGAGGCCTCCCCGGACGACAGCTCGCGGCCGGCCAGGCGCGAGGCGAACTTGCGCGACTCCTCCTCCTGGGTTCGGATGTCGCTTCCGGAGCCCGCCGGCGTGTAGGTTCCCTCGGCGGTCGGGTTGTTGCCCTGGTAAAACGTGATGCCGCCGTGGGAGGAGATGAGGACGAGCCTTCGCTCGTAGGCGAAGTTGTGGAGCGTCGCCGGCGCGATCGCCACGCCGAGACCGAGCGCGGCGCCGAGGAACCGGCGGGGAGCGCGAAGCTGGGCAAAGGTCACGAACGCGGCGATCGGCAACGCGCCGGGCCAGAGCAGCGCCGCGAGGCCGCCGCAGATCCCCGCGAGGAACGGGCGGCGCTCGACGCAGAGGAGCATCAGCATCAGGAGGAGCAGAAGGGGAGTCACGGCCAGAAGGCGGCTCGCGTAGAACGCGGGCTCGCGTCCCACCGCGTAGAGCAACCCCGCGCAGAGTCCCGCGAAGGGAACACACGCCACGCGCGCCGCGACGACACCCACCACCGTGGCGGTCAGGGCGTCGAGCACGCACTGCACCAGCGTCACCGGCAAGACCGGAGAGGGACCGAAGAGCCGCACGAACGGCGCGAGCAGGTACGGGTAGAGCGGGCCTTGCTCGAACACCTGACCCGCCATCAGCTCGCCCCCCGCGATCCGCGCCGCGCGCTCGAGGTAGAGGATGCTGTCCGCGCGCGGGTGGGCAAAGAGGGGATCGCTCGCGTTCATCCCGAGGACGATCGAGACGCGCACAGCGAGCGCGACGCCGAACACGATCGCGCCCCGCGCCCGCCCCAAGGTGTCCTGCGGGCCTACGGCGATCCCCCCGGGCGCGTCTCTGTTCGGTCCGGGACGGCGCGGCGCATCGCATCGAGTCTATGGCCGAAAAAAGAAAGGCCCCGTCTCGCGACGGGGCCCTCGAGATCGCGCACCGACTCGCGTCGGAGCCTCAGTACATTCCGCCGCCCATGCCGCCCATGCCGCCGCCGGCGCCATGGTCGTGGCCGCCCTTCTTCTCCTCCTCGGGGAGCTCGGAGATGAGCGCCTCGGTCGTGAGAAGCAGGCCGGCGATGGAGGCGGCATGCTCGAGCGCGTGGCGCGTGACCTTGGTCGGGTCGATCACGCCGGCGTCGATCATGTTCTCGTAGGTGTCGGTCAGAGCGTTGTAGCCCTCGGCCGCCTTCATCTCGCGCACCTTGTTGACCACCACGGAGCCCTCGAGGCCGGCGTTGTTCGCGATGCAGCGCAGCGGCTCCTCGAGCGCGCGGCGCACGATCTTGACGCCCACCTCGATGTCGTGGCTGTCGGTCTTCAGCTTGTCGAGCACGGGGATGCAGCGCAGCAGGGCCACCCCGCCGCCGGGCACGATGCCCTCCTCGACGGCCGCCTTGGTGGCGTGCATCGCGTCCTCGACGCGGGCCTTCTTCTCCTTCATCTCGGTCTCGGTCGCGGCGCCGACCTTGATCACCGCGACGCCGCCGACGAGCTTCGCGAGCCGCTCCTGGAGCTTCTCGCGGTCGTAGTCGGACGTCGTCTCCTCGACCTGGGTGCGGATCTGCTTGACGCGCCCCTCGATGTCCTTCTGCTTGCCCTTGCCCTCGACGATCGTCGTGTTGTCCTTGTCGATCGTGATCTTCTTGGCCTGTCCGAGATCCTCGAGCTTCACGTTCTCGAGCTTGATGCCGAGGTCCTCGGTGATGCACTTGCCCCCGGTGAGGATCGCGATGTCCTCGAGCATCGCCTTGCGGCGATCGCCGAAGCCCGGAGCCTTCACGGCCGCGACCTGCAGCGTCCCGCGCAGCTTGTTGACCACGAGGGTGGCCAGCGCCTCGCCCTCGACGTCTTCCGCGATGATGAGGAGCGGGCGGCCGAGCTTGGCGATCTGCTCGAGCACCGGAAGAAGGTCCTTCATGCTCGAGATCTTCTTCTCGTGGATGAGGAGGTAGGCGTTCTCGATGTTGACCTCCATGCGCTCGGCGTCGGTGATGAAGTAGGGCGAGGTACCCGCGGTCGAACTGCATCCCTCGACCACCTCGAGGATTTCCATCCCCTTGGCCTCTTCCACCGTGATGACGCCGTCCTTGCCGACCTTCTCCATCGCCTGCGCTGGATGATCTTGCCGATGGCGCTGTCGTTGTTCGCCGACACGGTGCCGACCCGCTCGACGGGACTCACCGACGCCCGTTGATCTTCTGGCGCCTCTTGGTCACGGCCTCGACGGCGACGCCGATGCCGCGCTGCAGTCTATCGGGTTGGCGCCGGCGGTGACGTTCTTCACGCCTTCGCGGTAGACCGCCTGCGCGAGCACCGTGGCGGTCGTCGTGCTGTCGCCGGCGATATTCCACGTCTTGCTCGCGACTTCCTTCACCATCTGGGCGCCCATGTTCTCCAGGGCGTCCTTGAGCTCGATCTCCTTGGCGACCGTGACGCCGTCCTTGGTGATCGTGGGGGATCCGAACTTCTTGTCGAGGACGACGTTGCGGCCCTTGGGGCCGAGCGTGACCTTGACGGCATCCGCGAGCTTGCTGACTCCCTGGAGCACCGCCTGGCGCGACGTGTTCCGTACGTGATCTGCTTAGCCATTTCGTGATCTCCTTGATCTTCGATGTCGTCGATGATGCGTTCGTTGCCGCCCGAGGAGCTCGCGGGGACGAGCCCCGCTCCCGGAGCGGCCAGGCCGCGAGCTAGTCGATGATCCCGAGCACCTCGTCCTCGCGGACGATCAGGTACTCCGTGCCGTCGATCTTGATCTCGGTGCCCGCAGGTACTTCCCGATGAGCACGCGATCGCCCTTCTTCACCTCGAGCGTGACGCGCTTGCCGTTGTCGTCGTACTGCTGGCGCGCCGACCGCAATCACCGCCTGAGGGGCTTCTCCTTGGCGGTGTCGGGGATGATGATTCCGCCCTTCTTGATCTCTTCGGCTTCGACGCGCTTGACGAGGATCCGATCGTAGAGAGGCTTGACCTTCATGTTTCTGGATCTCCTTCTGTGAGAGGATTCAGGACGTAAATGCCGCTGAATGAGTGCGTCGCCCAGCCGGACGATCGGCGGAGATGGTTAGCACTCGCTCAATTCGAGCAATAACCTACCAGGTTCGGGCAGTGGCTGTCAAGCGGCAGAATCCGCCGTCGTGAGAGGCATCCTCATCGCCACGATCGAGGGAACGGAGATCCGCATGCACCCCCGTTCTTCGCGCCGCCATCGTGTCGCCGTTGCCCACCAGATCTGGCGGCACGGCTCCTCGGGCGGCGCGGTCCTCGCGTCGGCGGGGCTTGCGGTCTCGGTGCTTCACATGGAGCTGGGACGGCGCGTGCTTCTCGGACGTTGGTGTCCACGTGCGCGATCCGCCTGACGCCGCTCGGCGGGGTGTTGCGCACGACTCGACCTCCGCCACGTTCGCCGCATCCTCGGCGATGGCGTTCGGCGAGATCCCGTTCTCGTTCCTCGCGGCGCTGGCGGCGGCGGGGGTGCTCGCTCTGGTCGCCCGCGGCCCTTGCCTCGTCGGCCTCTTCGCGATGAACGTCGGACTCGCGGCGATCCAGCTCCTCCCCTATCCTCTAGGACTCGGCCGGCTCCTCGTGCTCCGTCGCCCGTCGCACGCGCTCGGCGTGACGCGCGCCTCGCTCCTGACGCAGGTCGCCGCGATCGCGCTCGCCATCGCGGCGCTCTTCTTCCGGCCCCTGCTCGCGATCCCGGCCCTGCTGCTGTTCGTCTATGCGGGCGCCGAGCAGTCGGTCGCCGCGTTCGACGCGGCGCGCATCACCGGACGTTTCGGCCAGGAGTACTGAAGCGCGGGGTAGGATCGGCGCGTCCGGAAGGAGACTCGCCGATGACGCTCCGTGACCCGCGCGCCGCCCTCTCGCTGCTCCTGCTCCTCGTGCCGATCGGATGCGGCGGCGGCGACGTCAAGGTCGCCACGCCGGAGGGAGGGGGAGTCCAGACGACGCCCCGGCCGCAAGCGCCGCCGACCGCCGGGCCAGGCGCGGAGAAGGAAGAGCTCCTGAAGAAGTACGACACCACGATCCCGATGGTGACGTATGCCTGGGACAAGGAGGTGGGAGACAAGAGCGTGCCGCCGGAGCTCGGAGGGCCGGGGTTCACGGGCGAGGGCTGGCAGACGGTGACGAGCATCCAGGCTCTCGGGGATCCCGCGGCGGTGAAGGGGGGGGCCGTGACGCTCTACGAGACGGACTGGCCCGCGACGCTCCGGATGACCGGGAAGGACTGGAACTCCCAGATGAACTACATGATCGCCAACCTCTGCTTCGAGGGGCTGGTCAACGTACACCCGAACACGCTCGAGTTCATGCCCGGTCTCGCCAGCCACTGGCAGATCTCCGACGACAAGATGACGTACCGCTACCGGATCAACCCCGCGGCACGCTGGAGCGACGGGTCGGAGGTGACGTCCGACGACGTGGTCGCGAGCTACAAGCTCCGCATGGACCCAGGGCTCCTCGACCCGTCGAGCGTGATGACCTACGGAAAGCTCGAGACGCCGATCGCGAAGTCGAAGTACATCGTGGAGGTGAAGGTCAAGGAGGAGAACTGGCGGAACTTCCTCTACTTCTCCGGGATGACGATCTTCCCCGCCAAGGAGATCTCGATCCCGGCGAAGGACTACCTCGACAAGTACCAGTTCGCGTTCACGGCGAACACCGGGCCCTACATCGTGAAGAAGGAGGACATCGTCACGGGCGAGTCGGTGACGGTGCGCAGGAGAGCGGACTGGTGGGACGCGAAGAACCCGGCGTGGGCCGGGCTCCACAACGTCGACGCGTTCAAGTTCCTGGTGGTGAAGGACCCGAACCTCGCCTTCGAAAAAGCGAAGAAGGGGGAGATCGACCTCTTCATGGTGCGCAAGGCGCAGTGGTGGGCCGAGGACGTCGACCGGATCGACGGCGTCAAGCGGGGCCTGATCCAGAAGAAGAAGATCTACAGCGACTTCCCGATCGGCACCCAGGGGTTCGCGCTCAACATCAAGCGGCCGCCGCTCGACGATATCCGCGTCCGGAAGGCGCTGCGGCACCTGCTGAACTTCCCGCTCTTCAACGAGAAGTTCTTCGCCAAGGAATACCGCCCGCTCCAGAGCTACTACCAGGGGGGCACCTACCAGAACCGGAGCAACGAGCTCGTGGAGTACGACGAGCTCAAGGCGGTCGAGCTACTCGAGCAAGCGGGCTTCCGCGAGATCGGACCGAACGGCTATCGCCTCAAGGACGGCCACGAGCTCGCGTTCACGCTCACGTATGCGGACCAGCTCTCCGAGCGCTACCTCACACCCTACGTCGAGGACTGCAAGAAGGCCGGGATCAAGATCAACCTCCAGCTCTTGACGCCCGCCACCCACTTCAAGAACGTCCGCCAGAAGGACTACGACATCGCCGCGCTGGCCTGGGGCGCGCTCGTCTTCCCGAATCCCGAGACGTCGTTCCACAGCAACCTCGCCGACCAGCTCGACAACAACAACGTCACGGGGTTCAGGGACCCGAAGGTCGACGAGCTTTGCGCCGCTTACGACAAGGAGTACGACGTCAAGAAGCGCGTCGAGATCGTGCGGCAGATCGACGGCCTCGTGTACAACCAGTACCCCTACGTGCTGACCTGGTACAACCCGTCCCAGCGGCTGATCTACTGGAACAAGATCCGGCTGCCGAAGTGGGGAGCCTGGCGCACCTCCGATTACGACACGCTGCCGTTCTGCTGGTGGGTCGATCCCGAGAAGGAGAAGGAGCTCGAGGCGGCGAAGGCGGACCCTTCGAAGACCATGAAGGCCGACGACGAGGTCGAGAACCACTTCTGGGAGGCGTGGAACTACGCGGAGGCGAAGAAGCGGGCGGGGAGCTAGGAGGCCGCGCGCCAACGCCGTGGGCGCCTACTTCCTGAGGCGGCTCTTCCTCATGGTCCCGACGCTGCTCGGGGCGACGTTCCTCATCTTCCTCATCACGCGGATCGTGCCGGGCGGGCCCATCGAGCAGATGATCGTCCGCGCGCAGCAAGGCGGCGAAGGCGGGGCGCTGGGCTCGAGGCAGGGCGCGATCGAGATCCCGCAATCGGTGATGCAGGAGCTCCGGCGCTACTACCGGCTCGACATGCCCGCCTGGAAGGCGTACGCGCTCTGGCTCGGCGACGTCGCGAGGCTCGATCTCGGGAAGTCCTACAAGTACGCGACGCCTGTCCTCGACGTCATCGTGAGCCGCTTCCCGGTGAGCGTCTACTTCGGCTTCGTCGGGTTCGCGCTCGGCTACGCCGTGTCGATCCCGCTCGGCGTGTACAAGGCGATCCGCCACGCCGGGACCTTCGACGCGGTCTCGAGCGCGATCATCTTCGCCGGCTACTCCATCCCGGGATGGGCCCTCGGCGCGATCCTCATCGTCTACTTCGGAGGCGGGAGCTTCTGGAGCATCATCCCGCTGGGAGGGTTCCGGTCGCCCGGATGGGACGGGTTCACCATCTCGCACAAGATCACCGATCAGCTCCACCACACGATCGCTCCGATGCTCTGCTATGCGGTCGGGAGCTTCGCGACGCTGACCGTGCTGATGAAGAACTCGCTCATGGAGAACCTCGGGCAGGACTACGTGCGCACCGCCTACGCCAAGGGCCTGCCAGGGCGGCGCGTGATCTTCCGCCACGCGCTCCGCAACTCGCTGATCCCGATCTGCACGGGCCTTGGCCACGCCATCAGCCTCGTCCTCGCGGGGAGCTACCTCATCGAGCGCGTCTTCAACATCGACGGCATCGGCTACCTCGCCTACACCTCGATCACCGAGCGCGACTACACCGTCGTGATGGGCTACCTCGCGATCTCGACGTTCCTGACGCTCGCGGGGAACGTCCTCAGCGATCTCCTGTACGTCGTCGTCGATCCGAGGATCCGGTTCTCGTGAATCGCCCCGCGGAGTCGCTGTTCGCCCGCCGCTTCCGGAAGTTCCGGGCGCTCCGGCGTGGCTGGTTCTGCTTCCTGCTCCTGATCGGAAGCTACGCCTCGACGTTCCTGGCGCCGCTCTTCATCAACAACCGCGCGCTCGCCGTTCGCTACCAGGGGAAGCTCTACTTCCCGGTCCTCGGCCACCACTACGAGGCGCGCTTCTTCGGGCAACGGGCGATCGGGGAGGCCCGGTACCGCGAGCTCGAGAGGACCTTCGCGGCCGCGGGACGCGGCGACTGGGTGGTCATGCCTCTCTATCCCTACCACCCGAACGAGTCGCTCCTCTCCGATCCGGAGCTCCCAGGACTTCCGCCTCACTCGCCGGACCGCCGTCACTGGCTCGGGACGGACGATCGCGCCCGCGACGTGCTCGCGAGGCTCGTCTACGGGTACCGGATCTCGATCACGTTCGCGCTCGGGGTCGTCTCCCTGTCCTACGTCCTCGGCGTCGCGATCGGCGCCTCGTTCGGTTTCTTCGGGGGCCGCGTCGACATCTTCGGGCAGAGGCTGGTCGAGATCTGGGCGACGCTCCCTTTCCTCTACACCGTCATGATCGTCAGCTCCATCGTCCGGCCGGGCGTGCTGCTCCTGATGATCATGTTCTCGGCGTTCGGCTGGATCGGCATCAGCTTCTTCATGCGCGGGGAGTTCTACCGCGAGAGGTCGAAGGACTACGTCGCGGCCGCGGTGGCGGCAGGGGAGAGCCGCGCGGCGATCATGTTCCGCCACATCCTGCCGAACGCGCTCACGCCGGTCGTCAGCCTTGCGCCGTTCGCCCTGGTGGTCAACATCTCGTCGCTCGCCGCGCTCGATGTGCTCGGGTTCGGGCTACCGCCTCCGACGCCGAGCTGGGGCGAGCTCGTCAGCGAGGGCCTCGCCAACCTCTACAAGTGGCACCTCGTGACGTTCTCGATCGCGGCGCTGTTCCTGACCCTGATGATGGTCGTCTTCATCGGCGAGGCCGTGCGCGAGGCCTTCGATCCCCGCGCCGTGTCGCGGGTCGTCTGAGCTACGTTCTCGGCCGACGGAATGGCCACGGAGGCACGGAGAACGAACGCGCGACGCGTCGATCAGCGCACGGATCAGGGGAACGTCTTCACGGGCTCGCCGAGTGCCCTCAGATCGTCGTCGGCCTCGGCTGCGGGCCTCGATCGCGTGCAGGCGCTGGTGGAGAGCTCCGCCGCACTCTTGCCGTCCGCGTAGACCATGTACTCGGTCCCGACCACGAAGCCAAACCCGCAGAGCGACCCGTGGGCGTTGGTCGCCACGGACACCCGGGCCGTCTCGATCCCCTTCCAGGCCTTCGAGACCTCGAGCACCGCCGTGATGCCGTCCTTCTCGGCACCCTTCGTGGGCTCGACCTTCACCACCTTCCCGACGAAGACCGCGGCGGCCTCCTTCAGGGCCTCGTCGGGCGGCGGCGGAGGATGGCAGGAGCAAGCGGCGCTGTCGCGGCCGGCCGCGAGGAGCAGGATGGCGAGGATCGGCGCGAGGAGGCGGGTGCTTCGCATGGACAGGAGTCTAGCTCGGAGGTACCCTGCGGTCATGGCCAAGGCAACATGGAACGGCGCCACGATCGCCGAGTCCGCCACCTACGAGATCGTCGAAGGCAACGTCTACTTTCCGGCGGACCGCGTCAAGCGCGAGCACCTCGCCCCGAGCGCGACGCACACGACGTGCCCGTGGAAGGGCATCGCGAGCTACTACGACGTGCGGGTCGGCGACGCCGTGAACAAGGACGCCGCCTGGTTCTACCCGGATCCGAAGCCCGCGGCGAGGAACATCGCGGGGCACGTCGCGTTCTGGAGGGGCGTCTCGGTCGAGCGGTCGTAACGTTACGATCCGCCGCCATGGCGCAGGCTCCCGCGGTCGCCGCCGGCAAGACGCTGCTCGACGTGAAGGACCTGCGCGTGTCGCCCCGGTCTACGGCGTCCTGCGCCACAAGGTCGGCGCCGTGCGGGCGGTCGACGGCGTCTCGCCCTGATCCGAGGCGAGGTGCTCGGTCCGCGGGCGAATGGCCTTCGGGGAAGACGACCGTCGGCCGCGCCATCATGAACCTCCTCTCGTTCATCACTCCCGAGGTCGAGCTCTGGGGGCGAGATCCGCTATCGGCCGGAAACGGAACGGAGCCCGTGAACCTGAACGGCCTCCCGCGGCGCGCCATGTTCCCGTACCGGGCGCAGATCTCGATGATCTTCCAGGACCCCTACTCCTCGCTGAACCCGCGGATGACGGTCCGCCAGATCATCGGCGGCCCGCTCGCGCTGCACGGAAACCTCGACCGGCCGGCGCGTGAGACCCGTGTCGCCGAGCTGCTCGCGTGCGTGGGCCTGCAGCCGGAGCACGCCGGCCGCTACCCGCACGAGTTCTCCGGCGGACAGCGGCAGCGCATCGGCATCGCGCGCACGCTCGCAACGCGCCCGCGCCTGGTGATCGCCGACGAGCCGGTGAGCGCCCTGGACGTGAGCGTGCGCGCGCAGGTGATCAACCTCATGAAGGAGCTCCAGGCCGCCTTCGCGCTCACCTACCTCTTCATAGCGCACGACCTCTCGATTCTGGTTCACCACGTGAGCGATCGGATCGCGCGGATGTGCCCGAAGCCTGTCGAGATCGCGGCGGCAACGTTGCCACCGCCGATCAGGTCTACCACCGTCCCCGGCAACTCTACAGCCAGCGCCTCGGCGGTGCCGCGGCCCGACCCCGACGCGGACCGGAGCCAGCGAGTCCACCTCGCGGGCGACATCCCGACGCCGCTCGCGAAGCCATCGGGCTGCGGGTTCCGCACGCGCTGCCCGATCGCGAAGCCCTCGTGCTCGGCGGAGGTGCCGCCGCTTCAGGACGTCGGGGAAGGGCACCTCGTCGCGTGCCCCTGGACGTAGGGGATGGCACGACCGTCCGATCTCCGCGTCTTCCTGAAGGAGGCCCGCTCGCACTGGCACCACACCGGCGCGCTCGCGCCCTCGTCGAAGAGCCTGGCGCGGGCCATCACGGGCCCGCTCGCGCGTCGCGATCGCTCGGTCCCCGCGCGCATCTGCGAGGTGGGTCCCGGAACGGGATCGTTCACGAGGGAGATCGTGAGCCTCATGGGCGCGCAGGACATCCTCGACGTCTACGATCTCAACCAGACCTTCCTCGGCCACACACGAGAGCTGCTCGAGGCCGACGCGACGCTCGCCGCGAAGCTCTCGCAGGTGTCGTTCCACGAGCTCGATGCCCGGCGTCTCGACGTCAACGCGTTCTACGACGTCCTGATCTCGGGCCTCCCGTTCAACAACTTCAGCCCCGAAATCGTCGACGAGATCCTCGCCGCCTACGTCCGCGCCACCAGGCCGGATGGCACCATCAGCTTCTTCGAGTACGCGGGCGCCCGGACCGCAAAGAAGATGATCTCCCGCAAGGAGGGCCGCACGGCTCTCGACGGCATCGACGCAATCCTGAAGCGGTACATTAAGTCTCTGCAGGACAGCGAGACTCTGGTGCTGGCGAACTTTCCGCCGGCCGTCGTGCATCACTTCCGCCGCCGCTAGGGGCTCCGCGACGGGTCCTGGCGGTCCGGACGATTCTCAGGAGAACAGCAACGTGCGCATCGAGAAGTACGCAGTGATCGGCGGAGGCAACATGGGCGCGGGCATCGCGCAGAAGATCGCGACCGAAGGGTTCCCGGTCGTCCTCGTCGACCTCGACGACGGGAAGGTCGCCGCGGGCATGGAGCGCATCCGGGCGACCCTCGCCGAAGGCGTCGCGCGGAGGCTCTTCACCGACGATGCCGCGCGCGCGATCGGCGGGCGCGTCGCGGGCACCGCGGACTGGTCCGCCCTCGCAGACGCCGATCTGGTGATCGAAGCCGTCTTCGAGGACCTCGCCGTGAAGCGCGACGTGTTCCGGCGCCTGGGGCAGACGTGCGACCGCGCGATCCTCGCCACCAACACGTCCTCCTTCTACGTGCGGGACCTGGCTGCCGCCGCGCGGAAGCCCGAGCGCGTGGTCGGGCTCCACTACTTCTACCATCCGGCGAAGAACCGCCTGGTCGAGGTGATAGGACACGACGGCGTCGACCGCGAGATCCTCTCGGCGGCCTGGTCGGCGCAGGAGGCGATCGGCAAGACGCCGATAGGCAGCGCCGATCGTCCGGGCTTCGTCGTGAACCGCTTCTTCGTCCCGTGGCTCAACGAGGCCGTGCGGATCCACGCCGAGGGGCTCGCGGGCATCCCGACGATCGACGCCGCGGCGAAGGCGTTCTTCCAGATCGGGATGGGCCCGTTCGAGCTGATGAACGTGACCGGCGTGCCGATCGCGTTCCACGCCGCCACGACGCTCGGCCGCGAGCTGGGCCCGTTCTATGCCCCGGCTCCGGCTCTCGAAGCCCAGGCGACGTCGGGAAGGCCGTGGGATCTGGCGGGCGAGGCGGACGCCGCGCTCTTCGATGCGGTGAGCGCGCGGCTCTGTGGCGTCGTGCTCTTCGTCGCCGCCTCGCTCGTCGAGGAGGGCGTGGGAACCATCGAGGACGTGGACATCGGAGCGCGCGTGGGGCTTCGCTGGACCATGGGTCCGTTCCAGCTCGTAAACCAGCTCGGTACGCGCGAGGCCGCGGGGCGCGCCGCGTCGGCCGTCGAGCCGTTCTCGCTGCGGCTTCCCGCGTTGCTCTCCGGCGCGCCGGCGAGCGGGTTGCCGATCCACCTCGTCGCTTCCGGGCGGCGCGGGAAGCTCGCTTCGATCGCCATCCAGCGGCCCGACGCGATGAACGCCCTCAACCCCGAGGTCGTCGCCCAGCTCGAGCGCGCCGTGGCGGACGCTCCCGCGGGTGAGGCGGTCGTGATCGGCGGCAGTGGCAAGGCGTTCGTGGCCGGCGCGGACATCAAGTTCTTCGTCGACTGCCTGAGCCGCGGACGGTTCGACGAGATCCTCGCGTTCACGCGCCGTGGAGCGGAGCTCCTCGCACGGCTCTCGGGAGGCACGCGGCCGTTCGTGGCACGCGTCCACGGGTTGTCGCTCGGCGGGGGATCGGAGCTCGCGCTCGCGTGCGACGGGATCGCCGCCACGCCGAAAGCGAGCTTCGGCTTTCCCGAGACGGGCCTCGGGATCTACCCGGGCCTGGGCGGGATCCCGCGCCTGGCGCGCCGCATCGGCACGCCGCTTGCGAAGTACTTCGTCTACAGCGGGCTTCCCATCGATGCCGCAACCGCTCTCGCGCTCGGCCTGGTCGACGACGTCGCGCCCTTCGACGCGCTCGACGCCTGCTGCGAGGCGCTCGCGGCCCGCGGTGCAAGCGTCGAGCGGCGTGCGCCGGCCGCGCCCCGCGCAGGAGGGTGGGACGCGGTGTGGGACTTCTTTGCGCGCCACACCATGACGGCCATCCTCGACGGCAGCGCAGAATCGGCCGACCCTCGCGTGGCGGCGGCCGTCAAGCGGATGAAGTTCAAGTCGCGCCACGCGCTCCTCCTCTCCGAGCGTCTGTTCGACGAGGGCCAGGGAGGGCCGCTCCTCGCCGCCCTCGAGCTCGACCTCCGCTACCTGGAGGAAGCCTTCGCTCACCCGGATGCGATGGAAGGGCTCTCGGCGCTGCTGGAGAACCGCCGGCCGAGCTTCCGGTGAGGGCGGTGATCGGGGCGCTCCTGATCGCGACCGACGCGTTCGCCGGCGGCGGCGGGGCAAGGCCCATTGCCGTCACGATCGACGATCTCCCGATCGCCTCGCCCCTCCACTCCGATTCCGCCGAGCGCCGCAAGATCACCGCCGACATGCTCGCGGTGCTGAAGCGCCACCGTATCGAGGCGGTCGGTTTCGTCACGTGGGATCGCCTGCGCGGGGAGGGCGAGCGAGAGCTCCTCGAGATGTGGCTCGACGCGGGGCACGAGCTCGGGAACCACACCAGGAGCCATCCACACCTCGCGCGCACCGCCGTGGATGCGTACGTGGCCGACGCCGAGGCGTGCCGCGAGAGGCTCGCCGCGTTGCTCGCGCCACGCGGGAAGAAGGTGCGGCTGTTCCGGTTCCCGTTCCTCGCCGAGGGGGACACGGTCGAGAAGCTGGAGGCGGTGCGCGCGTACCTCGGGCGCTCGAGCCAGAGGAACGTCTGCCCGACCATCGACGATCAGGACTGGTCGTTCGAGGAGCCGTGGGTGCGCGCCCGCCGTGCCGGCGATCGCGACGCGCTCGCGCGCATCGCCTGCGACTACCAGGCGGCGCTTCGCCTTGCCGTCCGCGATCAGGAACGGCGCGGCGATCGCATGGCGGGACGGTCGCTTCCGCAGATCCTGCTGTTGCACGCCGGCCTGGTGGGCGCAGCGCAGTGGGACGAGCTGTTCGCGTGGCTGACCTCCGAGGGGCACAGGTTCGCCAGCATCGACGAGGTGCTCGCGGATCCGATCTTCGCGGAGGACCATCGTTACGTCGCGGAGGAAGGCCCGGGCCTCTGGGATCGGCTCCTCGCGTCCCGGCGCGAGCAGGAGGTCCGTCGCGAGGTCGAGGAGCGCTGGCGCACCACGTGGAGACCCGGGAACAGGGCGATGTCGAGACCTTCTGCCAGGCCGGCGCCGCGGACGCCGTGTTCTCGCCGTCGGGCCTCGTGCGCGGCCGCGACGAAGTCCTCGCGCGCTACCGCCGACGCTATCCTTGATGCCGCTGCGATGGGGAAGCTCGCTCGAGATCTCGACGTCCGCACGGCGTCGGGTATCGAGATCGCCGCCACTGGCGACGCGCGTCCAGGGAGCATCCATGCCGTGTCGGTCGCGGCGCGCTTGACGATCGCCTACGACGGCAAGAACCCGCAACGGGGCTCACGCTCATCGTGCTCACCCCGGCGCCGGCGGTTGGCCGTCGCGCACGCAGGACGCCTCGATGTAGGGACGTTCGCGGCCCCTGAGCTTATACTTGACCTCATGAAATGAACTCCTGGTCGAGCTCGAGGATGACCTCATGGAAAAGCTCGAAGAGGTGGCGCCAAGCAAGAAGCGGCAGCGGTCCGAGTTCGTGCGGATGGCGATCGTCAAGGCCCTGATGGACGAGCAGGAGCTAAGGACGGCGGCGGCCTACCGGAGGGTGCCCGATGATCCGACGGACACCTACCTCGATCACGGCGTCTGGGAAGGGCTGTACCTGGCCGCGGATCGCTCCAGGGGCGGAGCTCGCCCGGCGCGCCCCGGTGTGGGAAGGGCCTCCCGACCGGCGCGCTCGAAGTGACGCAGTACGAGATCTGGTGGGCGGACCAGCCGCCGCCGGTGGGCCGGCGGCCTGTGCTGCTTCTCTCGCGGCCAGGCGCGGAGATTCACCTGAACAGGCTGATCGTGGCCGAGGTGTCCACGACGATCCGCGGCATCCCGCAGGAGGTCCGCCTCGGCCGCGCCGAGGGTCTACCCGCGCCGTCGGTCGCGAGCCTCGACAACGTGCACGTGATCGCCAGGCGCGTCTCGCGACGCGCATCGTGGGTGTCTTGCGTCAGCGCGCGAGATCGAGGTCAAGCGCGCGCTCGGCTCGGCGCTCGGCTGGCCCGAGTTGGCCGCCCTCTCGCGATAGCGCTCGTCGATCTGCAGGGGAACCTCTTCTGGCGGGAAGCGGTCTAAGGGAGCGGAAGGAGTCGCACCTTGATTCACAACGACTTACCGCTCATCTGGCCCTTCGTCGTGGAAGTTGCCTAGGTGCCAGCCCGGCCGCACCCACCTGGGCTTCGCCATGGTTCCCATCCCCGTTCGTCGTCGCACGACCCGACTCCTGGCAGGGATCCGTCCGCGGCTCTTGTTCCGGCGGTTGCCCTGTCCCGGATCCGGGGCGGGCCCTCGAAGCATTGAAGAGCGAGGCTTCTCGTAGCGACCAGTCTCCGGACCGGCGGGGGACAAGCGCCCGCCTTACGGGACCGGGAAAGGGGGTCTGGTAAGATTCTTCCGTTCTGGGGACCCCCTTTCCCCTGACGACGAGATGGTGGACGTCGCTCTGCGAACCCTGCAGGCGGAAGAAGAGGCCGCCCTCGTCTCGCGAAGCCGCGCCGGGGACGCCGAGGCGTTCGACGCCCTGGTGACCGCTTACTCCGGGCTGGTCTACAACGTCGCGCTGCGCCAGCTCGGGGATCGCGAGGAAGCGCCTCTCGACCTCTCGCAGGAGGTGTTCCTGCGCGTCTACAGGAACCTCGCATCCTTCCGCGGGGAGTCGTCCTTCAAGACCTGGATATACCGCATCGTGATCAACATGGGAAAGAACCGGCAGAAGTGGTGGCGCGCGCGGCGGCGGGATCAGACCGTTCCGCTCGAGCGCCCCGCCACGCGCGCGGACGAGGAGGGCCTCGCGCCGGTCGACACGCTCGTGGACGACCGCAACGGATCCCGAGCGCGATGCGCGGAACCGCGATCTGTCGCGGCTCGTAGCAGAAGGTCTAGAGGGTCTCTCGATGGAACACCGCCAGATCCTGGTGCTGCGCGACATGGAGGACCTGTCGTACGAGGAGATCGCAGAGCGTGCTGGTCGATCTCGGAGGGCACCGTGAAGTCGCGCATCTCCTGCGCGCGCCAGCGCTCAAGGACATCATGAGGGGTAAGCTTTGAATTCGATGGATCGCGTGCAGACCGTGTGCGACGAGGTGAGGGACCTCCTGTCGGCGCTCGTCGACGGGCAAACTCTCCTCGCCCGACGAGAAGGCTCGCGGAGTCGCATCTCGCCCTCTGCCCGGCCTGCACCGAGGAGCCTGCCCTCACGCGCCGCAACTGCCCCGCGCTCCGATCCTTGCCGCGCGCCGTCGTGCCGCCGGAGCTTGCCACGCGCGCGTGGGCCGAGATCCAGCGGGCGCCCAGCGCGGACCCATGGGTCAGGTGATCCAGTGGGCGTTTCCGCGGGGCAGGGCCGGGACGCCCTTCCTGATGGCGGCGACGCTCTTCGGTTTCGCTCTTCCTGGGCGTGCGCGAGGGTGTTCGGTCCGCGATCCTCGGCAAGGGTGCCGAGGCGGCTGCGCCCTCGCTCCCCAGGTCGCGGCGTCGCTGTCAGCCGACGACCTGGCGGCCACCACCGGTCCTCTCTCGCATGCCGAAGCACCGATGACGCCCGCGACAAGGACCACGCCAACGAAGCGCAGGAGCCGCGGCGACACCGTCGCGGATCGCCCCATCCCCCGTCGCACCGTCGAGCCGCATCCCGGCAACAGCGCCGGCGAAGCCCGTCGCGGAGCCCGGCGCCGCCCGCCGCCGCGGCGGGCAGCCCCGCGGCCGCCGACGGTGCCCCGTTCACCGAGGCGGGTCCGCGCCTCGAGGGGAAGGTGAGCGGTGACGGGGTGGCCGGGAATGCGGGCGGGATGGCGGATCGCGAGCGCAAGGCCGAGGAGGGCCCCGACCCGCCAGGAGACACGCAGCCAGTCGGAGAAGGCCAAGGATGCTGCCAAGCGCGACGACGCCGAGGGCTGCGCCGCGAACCGGCCCCCGCGCCGAAGACCGCGCCGGAGGGGCAGAAGCTGGCGGCGCTCGATGCGAAGAAGAGCGCCCCCGTCGACGAGGCGGCGCCGGACAAGAGCGTCGCGGCGGCCAAGGACCTCGACCTTCGGCAGGCGGATCTCCGTTCCCCGGCAGCGCTACATCTACCGCGTCGATCATGACAGCGGCGTGTTCGAGGGCATCCTGGACGAGCACGAGCGCAGCAGGAAGCCGTGCAGCACGATCGCGAGCCTCGCGTTCATGCCGGGGTCGCTCGCCACCGAGCCCATCATGCGGCTCACGTTCCCCGTGCCCCCCGCCGAGACGATCGCCACCGCGCCCGAGGCAGAGATCGGCCCCAGTGTATCGGGCGGTGCGCCCGCAGCGGCGGCGCCGAAGCCCGGGGAGGCGGACGTCGATTCGGGCTACGCGTCGCGAGGGAACAAGGGAAGGCTCCCGGACATCAGCTTCAAGGTCACGGTCAATAGCTGCGATCCCACGATCGAGGGAGGAGCCGGCTCGGACGACAACCCGGTCGCCATCCGCGAGGGCGTGACGCCGCCGATCCTCCTCCAGGGTCACGTTCCCCAGATCTCGCGTTCCCTCGAAGGCGTTTCGCTGATCCTCGACGTCAAGGTCCGCAGGGACGGGCACGTGGACGACGTCAAGGTCGTGTCGGGACCCGATCTCCCCGCGAACCTCGCCGCGCCCGTGATCCGCGCCATCCGCCTCTGGGAGTACGAGCCCGCGTGGTGCGGCGACCAGCCGGTGGCGTCGGTCTTCCGCATGCAGATGGGCTGGTCGCGCCCGTAGCGACTCGCGGCGCGGCGGGTCGCGATCGCCGCCCTTGGTAGGATGGTGGGATTCCGGCACCCCTGGCGCCGGCATCCCTCGATGATCGAGCGCTTCATCTTCATCCGCCACGGCGAGACCGACTGGAACCGCGAGGGCCGGATCCAGGGAAAGACCGACGTGCCGCTCTCGGAGGCGGGCCGCCAGCAGGTCCGCACGCTCACATCGGCGCTCCAGCACGTGCCGATCGACGGGATCTGGTCGAGCCCGCAGTCGCGCGCGTCGGAGACGGCCAAGATCCTCGGGACGAACCTGTCGCTGCCGGTCGAGATCGACCCCGACCTGCGCGAGATCGACTGTGGCGACTGGGAAGGAAAGGTGATCGAGGACGTGATCGCATCCGATCGCTCGCGCTTCGACGCCTGGATGTCCGATGCGGCGATGCAAGCCCCCGGCGGTGAGAGCCGGATCGACGTCACCGAGCGGGCGGCGCGTTCGATCGCGCGCATCGAGGCGAGCAAGGCCGCGAGGGTGATGGTCGTCAGCCACGCCGCCACGATCCGCGCCATGGCCTCGAAGCTCCTCGACATCTCGGTCCTGACGACGAACCTCTTCGCACTCGATGCCGCGTCGATCTCGATCGTCACCTACTGGCCGGTGCGCCGCGCCTACCGGCTCGAGAAGTGGAACGGGCGGTCGTGCTAGCGGGACTTCGTCGACCGGCTGCGGCAGGAGGTCGCGCGCGTGGAAGGGCATGGCGTGACGCTCCCGAGCGTCGCCGTCCAATACCCTCCGTCGCTCGACCTCGGCGACCTCGCGCTCCCGCTCGCGTTCGGTCTTGCGAAGCAGCTCCGGCGCAACCCCAAGGAGATCGCGGCGGAGCTCGCCGCCATGCCGCTCGACATCCCTGATCGCGGCGCGAGCGCTCTCCGGGGTTCCTCAACCTGAAGCCTGATCGGCGGGCTCTACCGGCAGCTCCGGGAGGAGTCATTGCCGCACTCGCCGCGGACCCGTCTCTCGGGAAGGTGATCGTCGAGCACACCAACATCAACCCCAACAAGTCGGCCCACATCGGCCACCTCAGGAACGCCGTCGCAGATCGCCCGTGTGCGGTCACCTGCGGTACCTCGGATACCTGGTCGAGGTCCAGAACTACATCGACGACACGGGCGTCCAGGTCGCGGACGTCGTCTACGCCCCCTGGAGTGCAGGTGTTTCCTCAACGACGCGTTCCTCGACGCGCGCATCGGGGATCCCGCGCGCAAGTTCGACGACTTCGCTGGATCAAGGCCGAGGTCGGGCGTGCTCTTCGAGCGAGCTCCGGAGCGGAAAGCCGAGAAGGCAAGCTCCCTGCACGGCATCGAGCATGGCGAGGAGCTGGCTCGCCCGCCTCGCGGGCAAGCTCGCGACGGCGATCGTGCGGTGCCATCTCGCGACGATGGAGATGGCATCGGCGTGCGCTATTAACCTGCTTCCGCGCGAGCGGGACATCCTGCGCCATCGCTTCTGGGCGACGGCGTTCGAGCGGCTGAAGGGAACGGGCGCCGTCTACTTCGCCCTCGAAGGCAAGATGAAGGGCTGCTGGGTGCTGCGGCTCCAGGAGGACGAGAGCGGCCACCAGGATCCCGACAAGATCCTCGTGCGCTCGGACGGCACGACGACGTACGTCGGCAAGGACATCGCCTACCAGATGTGGAAGCTCGGCCTGCTCGGCGAGGATTTCGGTTACGAGCACTTCCACGCCTATCCGGACGGGCATGTCCTCTGGACGACGCGGCCGGACGCCCTGCGCAACGGCGCGCCACCCTTCGGCGCGGCGCAGAAGGTCATCAACGTGATCGACACGCGCCAGTCCTACCTCCAGCGCGTCGTGAAGGAGGGGCTGAAGAGCCAGGGCTTCAAGGCCGAGGCGGAGGCGAGCGTCCACTTCAGCTACGAGATGGTGGCGCTCTCACCCAAGTGCGCCGAAGATCTCGGGCTCGCGCTCTCGGAGGAGGACCGCGGGAAGCCCTTCGTCGAGATGTCGGGCCGCAAGGGCCTGGGCGTCAAGGCCGACGAGCTCCTCGACCGCCTCGACGCGGGCGCGTTCCGGCGCGTGAAGGACGCGAACCCCGACCTCGACGAGGAACGCGCGAGGAGCCTCGCATCGAAGATCGCGAGGGCCGCTCTCCGCTACTCCATGTGCAAGCCCGGGCGCACCAAGATCATCGCGTTCGATTTCGACGAGGCGCTCGCGTTCGAGGGAGACACCGGCCCCTACCTTCTCTACGGTGCCGTGCGCGCGCGCAGCATCTTCCACAGGCTCGCCACGGAGCAGGGCTGTGGCGCGGGCTGGGTGGAGGGCTGCTTCGATCCGTCGCCGATCCTCGCGCCGCTTCCGAAGGAGGAGCAGGACGCCGCGTGGGGGATGATCGCGCTCGCGTTGCGGCTCCCGCAGGTCGCGAAGTCCGCCCTCGACGGGATCGAGATCTCGGTGCTCTCGCGATACGCGTTCCAGCTCGGTCAGGAGTGGAACACCTACTACCACCGATTCCACATCCTCCGGGAAACCGATCCCGTGCTGCGCCGCGCCCGCGCAGCGACGGCATGGCTCTTGATGGGACGGCTCGTGCAGACCCTCGATCTCCTGGGCATCGACGTGCCCGAGAGGATGTGACCGTGACACGCCCTTCGATCCTCATCGCCGACGACGCCGCCACGGTCCGCATGCTGGTGGAGCTCGAGCTCCGGCCGCTCCTTCCGGGATACGGGTTCCGCCAGGCCGACAACGGCTTCCGCGCCCTCGAGCAGATAGCCAAGGAGCCTCCGGCACTCTTGCTCCTCGACGTCGCGATGCCAGTGCTCGACGGGAGCGCCGTCCTGCTCGTGATCAAGCACGCGCTCGAGTTCACGTCGCTGCGGACGGGGCCCGACGCGATCGATGAGAGCGCGCGGGCGCTGGCCTCGGGGCAGGCGCTGCACGGCCTGTCCGAAGCCTACGCGTCCGACCTCGACTACGGTCCCGGGAGGATGAAGCTCGGCGAGATCCCTCCGCCGATCGCGTGGGCGATCCTCTCGCGCCCTGAGATCCAGCGGCTTCCGGTGGTGATGCTGACGAGCTTCGCCGAGGAGGCGAACCAGCGGAGGCTCGCCCAGATGGGTCCCCCGGACGCAATGCTCACCAAGCCCTTCGACCCAGGACACGCAGCGCGCGTCATCAAGGAGCTGATCGGACGGGCCGGATCCTAGAGGTCAACACGCGCCGAGGGTACTGACGGCGCGCATCGCCGAGAGGAGCTCCTCGACGTTGTCGGCCCAGGTCTCGGGCAGGGGGCCGGCGGCGTTCTCGAGCAGGCGGAACCGCTGGTGCCAGACGCGCGCGATCGCGCCGAGGCTCTTGAAGCCGTAGCTCTCGGCAAGTCCTCGATCTTGTGGAGGAACCGCTGGACGTCGGCGACGGCAGCGGCGTCCTTGTGGCGCCTCGCGGATGCGCGCGACCAGCGCTTCGAGCTGGGCGAGGCGCTAGCGGCCTTGCGGCGAAATCCGCCTGCAGCTCGACCATCCAGTCCGGGTGCTCTCCTGTCGTTCCCGTATCCACGTGGCGCGGGGACCGCCCGCACGGCCAGCATATCGCCGATTCCACGGGTCGCGCATTGACACGGGCGCTTCCGGATGGCAATAAGTTACTGACCCGGACTGGGCCGACAAACTCACCTCATCGGAGTCCGATCAGAACCGGCGGGGACAAGCCCCCGCCCCACGACGCCCCGACACATGTTCGAGCTTACCGGAGCCGTCAAGCTGCGCTACTGGAGCACGGTGGATCAGTTCCTTCGGGTCCGGTGCTTCGGACCGGAGGAGATCGGGCAGCTCGTCAGCGGCATCGACTTCAAGGACCGCCGCGCCTACGTCCAGTTCGTCATCAACACCATGGTGGTGGACTACTCGGACCGCATCCTCCCGGAGCTGATCGCCCGCCACAGCGTCCGCGAGCTGCCCGGCCTCGAGGAACAGCTCTTCTCGCTCTGCATCGACGTCAACCCCGCCCTGCACCTCGATGCCGTGTCGAAGTACATGAACGGTCCAGAGGCCGCGCCCCTCGTGTTCCTCGAGCGAGCCCCCGCGGCCCGGGCGCCGATGCCGGTGAGCAGGGACCGGCTCCTCTCGCTCGAGGGAGAGCTCAGGAGCCACATCATCGGGCAGGACGAGGCGGTCCGCACCGTGGCCGACGCGGTGAAGAAGGCCTACGTGGGCTTTCGCGACGAGGAGAAGCCGGTCGGGAACTTCCTGTTCGTCGGCCCGACGGGCGTCGGCAAGACGGAGCTCGCCAAGATGCTGGCGCGATCCCTCTTCTCGGACGCGCAGGGCCTGGTGCGCATCGACTGCTCCGAATACAGCCAGCCGCACGAGTACGCGAAGCTCATCGGAAGCCCCCCGGGCTACATCGGTCACGACGAGGGCGGCCAGCTCACCGAGGCGCTGCGGCGCCGGCCCCACGTGGTCGTGCTCTTCGACGAGATCGAGAAGGCGGACGGCCGCGTCCACGACCTCTTGCTCCAGATCCTCGACGACGGCGTCCTCACCGACAGCAAGGGGTCACGCGTGTCGTTCAAGAGCTCGATCGTCATTCTGACGAGCAACGTCGGGACGCGTGAGCTCGATGCCCTCGCGTCGACCATGGGATTCCTCGGCGCGGGGGCGGAGGAGGACCGGGAGCGCCGGCGGACGACGAACCGCGCCATCGAGAAGTTCTTCCGTCCCGAGTTCCTGAACCGCGTCGACGAGGTGATCCTCTTCCGGAGCTTCACGGAGGAGGAGGCGCGCCGCGTCGTCCAGGTGATGCTCGAGGAGGTGGCGGCACGGCTTGCGGCGCACGGCATCACCATCCTCTTCTCGGAGGAGGTGCGCGACTTCCTTGCCGAGCGCGGGATCAACCGGCGCTACGGGGCCCGGCCTCTGCGGCGCGCGATCAAGCGCTACGTCGAGGCGCCGCTTGCGACCTACGTCCTCGATCGCGGCATCGACTCGGGAACGATCGAGGCGCGCGTCTCCGGAGAGGCGCTCGCCTTCGTGTCGTAGCGACCTTCCGAAGCGGTATCATTTCCGCACAACCGATGCGGGTCGCCACGCCACGACCTTTGACGCGCGTCATCCTGGGCGTCGCGCTCGCGCTCTGCGGGCGCCACTCCGGCGCCGCGTCCGTTGCGGCGGACGTGCGCGATCGCCAGATCATCGTCCAGACCGACGATGCCGGGCGCATCGCGGCCCTGGTGACGGGCGAGGCACGCCCGCTGTTCCCGCTCATGGCGAGAACGCCGAGGATCCCGAGCGGGTTTGCCCGCGAGCGTTGGTTCGTGGTGACGCTGCCCGAAGGCACCGATCGCGAGCACACCGCGGGAGCGATCGTGTCGCTCGGGCTCGCGCGCTCGGCGGAGCCGAACGTCCGGACGAAGATCGCGGCGACGCCGAGCGATCCCTACTTCTCGTCGCAGGGGAGCTGGGGCCAGCTCTACGGAGACCAGTGGGGCCTCGGCACCCTGGAGCTGCCCCAGGCCTGGGACACGGTGAAGGGCGATCCCAACGTAATCATCGCCATCGTCGACACTGGCATCGACTTCCTGCACCCCGATTTCGGACAGGCGCTCTGGGTCAACCCGGGAGAAGTCCCGGGCAACGCGATCGATGACGACGGCAACGGCTACGCCGACGACGTGTACGGCTACGACTTTGCTTCGGGGCAGGGAGGGCGGGACAGCGATCCCACCGACGGGCTCGGTCACGGCACGATGGTCGCCGGCGTGGCGGGCGCGGCGACCGACAACGGCATCGGGCTTGCCGGAGCGAGCTGGGGGTGCAAGCTGATGATCTGCCGCGCTCTCGACGACACGGGCAGCGGCTACGTCTCGGACATGGGCGTCGCGATGCAGTACGCGATCGACAACGGTGCCAAGGTCATCAACGTGAGCGCGACCGGATCGGGGACCTCTCCCTACCTCGAGAGCATCGTCGCCGCTGCGCGCCAGGCGAACGTGACGGTCGTCGTCGCATCGGGGAACTACAGCACCAACACCGACTACTTCACGCCAGCCAACATCGACGACGTCGTCACCGTGGGTGCGATGGCGTTCGGCAAGTCGATCCCGTCGTGGTCGGATTTCGGCGCCACCCTGGATCTCGTCGCGCCCGGCGTCGAGACCCTCGGCCCGCGCGCTCTCGCCACCGACTTCCTCCAGTCGGGAACGGCCATCCTCGACACGGACTACTACCACGCGTCGGGAACGAGCTTCTCGGCGCCGGAGGTCGCGGCCATCTGCGGGCTCCTCTATTCCGCCGCGCCGGCGCTCACGCACGACCAGGTCGTGAACGTCCTGAGGGCGAGCGCATCGGACGTCGCCGCGCCGGGCGTCGACGCCTACGCCGGCTGGGGGTTGCCCAGCGCGCGGATGGCGCTCACGCTTCCCCGGAACGCAACCGCCCGCATCGACACCCCGGCCTACAGGCAGGTGATCGCGTTCGCGGCGCCGCTCACCGTGATGGGAACGGCGGCCGGCGCCGGGATGCAGTCGTGGCAGCTCTTCATCGGCGACGACGCTTACCCGGCCACCTTCACCGCGCTGACCTCCGTCTCCACCACGCCGGTGACGGGCGGGACGCTCTACAGCGGGCCGAGCACCTCGATCGCCGATGGTCTTCACACGCTCGAGCTGCGCGTCCTCACGACGACCGGCGTCACGTACCGCGACCGCCGCCTCATCATCGTCGACAACTCCCGCGGCATCCTCTCCGGGAGCGTCCAGTGGCAGGGCGGCGGCCCGGCGAGCAACGTCAGCGTCTGGGCGATGCACCCGACCAACCAGACGTTCCTCTACCAGGCCCAGGTCGATGCGTCCGGCAACTTCACGTTCCCTCAGGGCATCCCCGCCGGCTTCTACGTGCTCTTCGCCGACGCCACGTTCTCGGAGTACAACAGCGAGTTCTGGAAGGACAAGCCGAGCTACCAGACGGCTCTGCGCGTCCTGGTGACGCCGATGGCGACGACCTCCGGGTTCGACTTCCAGCTCTCGCGAAGGCCGCGCGTCTCCGGCACGGTGCGGGACGACGTCGGAGTGCCCGTGTGCTGCAAGGCGGTCGAGCTCCTCTACGCCGCGACGCAGACGGTCGCGGCGTCGACCAGCACCGCGTCGGACGGAAGCTACCTATTCACGCGGCTCCCGACCGGCGATTTCTACGTGCGGTCTCGCGCCTACGACGGCGTCAACAAGACGGAGTACTGGCAGGAGTCGCCCGACATCGCCGGCGGCACCATCATCACGCTGGTCGACGACGGCACCGTCTCGGGCATCGACTTCACGCTGGCCTACAACTCGGCGTCGATCTCGGGGAAGGTCACGGACGCGTTCGGCACGCCGCTGCCCGTCTTCCTGATAGAGGTGATGGCCAACAACGGAAGCCTGTACCGCGCGACCATCACCGACGCGGCCGGCAACTACTCCATGACGCAGCTCCCGGCGGGGAGCTACCGCGTGCGCACGGGGCAGCAGTACGACTACGAGCTCCAGTACTTCGACCACGCCACGACGCAGCAGGCGGCCAAGACAATCACCCTGTTCGAGGGCGGGAGCTACACGGGCGCGGACCTGAGCCTCCACACGACGTGGTTCCAGGATGTGACTGCGAGTGCCGGACCGCTTCTGACGCCGGAGTCGTACGGAACGCTCGGCGTCGTGCCGGCGCGGCTCGACGGCGACGCCCGCCCCGACTTCTACCTGGTGAACCAGGTCGGTCCCTGCTCCTACCTGCTGCAGGACGCCACGGGCACGTTCCACGACGAGGCGGTTACCCGGGGAGCGGGCACGGCGGACCTCAAGGCGCAGGCCGTGGCGTTCGACATGGACAACGACGGGGACCAGGACCTCTTCGTTCCGAAGTACGGCAGGTTCGGCGCGCCGTCGATCAACGTGCTGCTCGAGAACGACGGCCCGCGCTTCCATGACGCGACCTATGACGCGGGGGTCGTATCGGTCCTGATCGGCACGGACGCCGCCGTCGGCGATTACGACAACGACGGGTACCTCGACCTCTACCTCGTGAACAACTTCGAGGTCAACGCCCTCTACCACAACCAGGGAGACGGGACGTTCGCCGACGTGACCGCGGCATCGGGTGCCGGCGGCACCGCGGGCAACAACACCCAGAACGCCACCTTCGCCGACGTGGACGGTGACGGCGATCTCGACATCCTCGTCACCACCAGCGAGTTCCCCACGTCGTCCAACGGGCACCTCCTGTTCGTGAACCAGGGCAACGGCACCTTCACCGAGGAAGGCGTCGCCCGCGGCCTCAAGCTCCCATCGAGTGGATTCGCGTCGGCGTTCGCCGACGTCGACGACGACGGAGACCTCGACCTCTTCATGGGATCGCCCTACGGCGGCATCCTCTACGAGAACGACGGGGCGGGCCGCTTCACGGACCAGACGACGGGATGGGGGCTCGCGGGCGTGACCCAGACCTCGGGTTGCAGCTTCGGCGACATGGACAACGACGGCTACCTCGATCTGCTCGTCGCGGACTTCCAGGGCGGTGCGCGGCTCCTCATGGGCGGCCCCTCGACGTTCACCGACAAGAGCTACATCTCCGGCATCATCCGCAGCGGGCAGTCCTACAACCTCGTGCCGGTGGACGTCGACATGGACGGAATGCTCGACGTCGTCCTGTCGCACAACAGCACCGAGACGAAGATCTACCGGAACCGCCTCCCGAAGAAGCGGTGGCTCGAGGTCAAGCTCCATGGTCGCCGGTCCAACCGCGATGGCATCGGTGCGAAGGTGAGCTTCACGGCTCTGGGTCGCACCCAGCTCAGGATCTGCGGGATCGGCGACGCCGGCGACAAGGTCTATCCGGTCGTGCACTTCGGCCTGGGCGCGACGACCGCCGGCGATCTGACCGTGCGATGGCCGTCCGGCATCGTGCAGACGATCCCGTCCGTGTCGTCGAACCAGATCCTCGACGTGACGGAGCCCATCGGAGAGGCGATCGCGGTCGCACCGGGTCCAGGCCCTGCCAATGCCGCGTACGTGCGTCTCTTCGACCCGAAGGGCGCGCGGCTTGCGCTTCCCACCGTCCTCGCCTACGGCGCCGGCTACGGTGCCAATGTCGCGGGTGGACACCTCTCCGTCCTTGCGGGTCCCACCGAGGACTTCGCGACGATGGCAGGGGAGGGTCCCGTCAACGGCCCGCACGTCCGCGCCTTCCAGTACGACGCCACGCCGATCGCCAAGCTGAACTTCTACGCCTACGGAACGCTCCGCTTCGGCGGCGACGTCACCGTCGCCCGCGGCCTGTCGCCTTCGACCGACAACATCGTCACCGGTGCCGGACCTGGAGCGGTCCTTGCGCCCCACGTCCGCGGCTTCTCGGACACGGGAGCCGCGCTGCCGGGATTCTCGTTCTTCGCCTACAACGGCCTCACTTACGGCGTCCACCCTGGCGCATCCGACCTCGACATCGACGGCCGCGACGACATCCTCACTGGGCCCGGCCCTGGCCCGAGCTACTGGGCCAACGTCAAGGCCTTCCGCTACACCGGCGCCTCCATCGCCCCCATGAAAAACGGTGCCTTCTTCGCGTACACGGGTCCCACCGCAGGAGCGCGCCCGGCCGGCGGCAACGGATTCATCGTCGCATCGCCTGGCCCATCGCCGAGCGTTCCCGCCGAGATCCGCGGCTTCACGTACCAACCGAGCGGCTTCGCCCTTCTCCCTGGTTACGACGCCATCGTCTTCCCCGGCCACTACTTCGGCGCTCATCCGACGATGGGCGATCTCGACGGCACGGGCTTCGACGAAGCCATCGTCGCGCCTGGCCCGTCCGCCTCGTACACGTCCCACGTCCGAGGCATCTCCTACGACGGCACCGCGGTCCAGCTCATGGGGAAGCCGAACTTCTTTGCCTTCGACCCGTCATACGGCTACGGCGCCAACGTCGGCACCGTGGCCTTTGTCCCGTAATCACGGGCAAGCCCGACGAACGCGGGCGTCGCGCCGATCGCGCTAAGCTACGTCCATGGGCAGTCCCGCATCCGCAGCCCCGAAGCTCGTGACCGGCGAGGAGCTCTATCGCATGGGTGACTTGGGACGATGCGAGCTGATCGATGGGAGGATCGTGACGATGAGCCCGACCGGGCAGGAGCATGGCGGGGTCGAGGTGAACTTCGGAGCGGCGCTCAAGGCCTTCGTGCGGGAGCGGGGGCTCGGACACGTGCGCGTCGGTGAGGTCGGGATCTACACGCGCAGGAACCCAGATCGCGTACGGGGGGCCGACGCGCTCTATATCTCGAACGAGCGGTACGCATGCAGGCAGCGACAGCGCGGATACCTCGATGTGGCCCCGGAGATCGTCGTGGAGGTGCTCTCGCCGGATGATCGGTCCTCCGACCTGCGGGACAAGATCGCCGAGTACTTCGCGATCGGCGTACGGCTCCTCTGGATCGCGGATCCAGAGCGACGGAGGATCGCGGTCCACATGGATGGACATCTGGTTGCGGAACTGGGCGAGGGCGACTCGCTGTCCGGCGACGACGTGCTTCCGGGGTTCGAAGTCGCAGTCGCCGAGCTCTTCGAGGACTGAGTCGCCGGGGGCACAAGGCGGCCCCGGTGCGTTGGCTCCCAGCCGATCGGGTAGCGACCGAAATCCGGGATGGACCCTCGAGGTCGAGTAGCGCCACGTGCTTGCCCGTCTCCGCCATGTAGGAGGTAGCCTCGCCCAGCAAGGATGGGCGGGCGGTGCCGCCCCGAGCGAAGCAGAGCGGGTAGACTGACCGGATGAGCGAGATCACCGCACGCACCGACACCGGCAAGTTCCGCCAGAGCGTCACGATCGGCCACCACCGGCTCGCGGCCGACGAGTCAGTCGAGGCTGGTGGGGACGGCGCCGGACCTTCGCCCCACGACTTCGTGCTGGCGGGGCTCGGGGCGTGCACGTCGATGACCGTCAAGCTCTACGCCGACCGGAAGGGATGGCCGCTCCGGACGGTGGAGGTGCGGGTGACCGCCGCCCGCGAGGGCGATGTCTACGCCATCAAGCGGTCGATCCGCCTGGACGGGGACCTCGATGAGGAGCAGCGGGCGCGCCTTCTCGAGATCGCGGGAAAGTGCCCGGTGCACAAGACCCTCACGGGCGAGATCAGGATCGACTCCACGCTCGGCTGACGTCGATGCAGAAGGAGATGAGCTGCATCGCGGCCCGCACGATGCTCGCCTACGTGAGCGAGCGGTGCGGGCCCGGCGCGGCGAGCGACGTGGCGCGGGCCTCAGGGCTTCCCGAGGAGTACCTGCGGGACGAGCATCACTGGATGGAGTTCGCCGCGGCGCAGGCGATGTCGGAGCGGTGCAAGGAGGTACTCGGGGATCCGCGCGCGCCCTACACGATCGCGCTCGATAGCGCCCGGCTTCGAACCGTGGGGCCGACGCTGGTGATGGCGCGCGCTCTCGGAAGCCCGAAAGCCGCGTTCCGCATCGTTCCGCGGTTCAACCGCCAGTTCACCCGGGTCGTGGAGATGGACGTGCGCTCCGCCGAGGAGGGGCACGCGGTGCTGACCGCCGAGTACGCGCCTTCGGTCACCCCGCACAAGAACGACTGTCTCTACCGCCAGGGCGTCCTCGCCGGAGTGCCGACCCTGTGGGGGCTCCCGCCGGCGAAGGTCGAGGAGCAGGAGTGCGCGTGCTCCGGAGCGCCGCGCTGCGTCTATGCGATCACGTGGAGACCGCTCGCGCAGCGCTCGCGCGTCATGCTCGCGGGACTCTTCCTCGCGTCCGCCCTCGCCACCGTCGGCGTGATGGTGCTCTGGCCGGCGGGCGCCCTGGTCCTGGCGCCGCTCGCGATCGCGGTGCTCGCGACGCTCGGCCTCCGCCTCGATCGACTGATGCGTCAGGAGCGCGAGGTCAACCGCGAGGAGTGGACGGCGCTCGAGCAGGAGCTCCGGACCGTGGAAGAGAAGGGCGACGCGCTCCACGCCGCGAAGGTGAGGCTCGAGGAGCGTGTCGCGGCGCTCCAGGCCGCCGCCGATCACATGCGCGACGTCGCGGCGACTCTGGAGATGGACGACCTCGTGCGCGTCACGATCACGCGCCTCGCGGCGGCGTCCGGCGCGACCGAGGGATTCCTCGTGCTGTCCCAGCCCTCGGGTGCGTTCCGCGTTGCCGCCGTCCACGGCGCGAGCCCGGCGTCGCTGCTCGGGCACGAGGTGCCACCCAAGTTGCCGACCACGGAAGGGCTCGTCGCATGGGCGCGCGAGAGCGGAGGCCTTTCGCGGGACGCGCATCCCGTGGTCCAGCCGCTCATGAAGGGCGAGGAGCAGAAGGGAGTCGTCGTCCTGGGCTGCCCGATGCCGCCCGCGTCGGACGCGCTCCCGGAGGTCCTCGCCCTCCTTGCCGGCCAGGCGGCCATCGCGATCGAGAATGCGCGGCTCTACCAGCTCGCGATCACCGACGGATTGACCGGCCTCTTCATCCACCGGCACTTCCTCCAGAGGCTCGAGGCCGAGATGGCGCGCGTCGCGCGCTTCGGAGGGTCGATGGCGCTCGTCATGATCGACCTCGATCACTTCAAGGTGCTGAACGACACGCACGGGCATCTCGCGGGCGATCGCGTGCTGCGAGACGTGGCGGCGACTCTGCGCCGTACCCTCCGGCCGCGCCTGGACATCGTCGCGCGCTATGGCGGCGAGGAGCTGGCCGCGATCCTCCCGGAGACCGATCAGCCGGGCGCGCTCTCCGCCGCGGAGAAGGTGCGCGCCGCGATCGCCGCCCTGGAATGGCCGGGCGACGCCGGTCCCGTGCGCGTCACCGCGAGCATCGGCGTCTCCGTCTACGCTGGGTGGGAAGGGGCCGCCCCCGAGGCGATCATCCAGCAAGCCGACGAAGCGCTCTACGTAGCGAAGCGCGCGGGGCGCAACCGCGTCGTCAAGAGCTGGCGCGAGGCCGCCGTCGATCCGGGCCGGCAGCGTCCCCTCGGCGCGAACTGATCGGCCGGAGAGCACGGACCGCGACCCCGTACAATGTCGAGAAGGCGATGAACGCGACTCATACGCGTGCGACCCCATGAGCCGGGGATCGTCGCGACGCCGGCTGGTCCTCGAGAGCGGGGCGTGCCCGACCTGCGGCGGGCCGGTGGATCCCGAGCAGCCGACCTGTCCGAGCTGCGACACGAGCCTCCTCGACCTGACGGTGTCCGAGGAGCTGCCGCGGGCGCCTGTGGGAGCCCGTGCCCACCTCGAGAGCGTGAGCCCGGACGACCGGTACGAGATCCTGGACAAGCTCGGGGTTGGGGGCAACGGGACGGTCCACCTCGCATTCGATCGCCTGCTGCGGCGTCAGGTCGCCTACAAGGTGCTCCACGAGAACGTCGCCGCTGACGCCGAGCAGGTGGAGCGCTTCATCGCGGAGTGCCAGGCGACCGCGCAGCTCCAGCACCCGTCGATCGTCCCGATCTACGACATGGGTATCCGCGGCACGGACAGGCGGGTCTTCTACACCATGAAGGCGATCCGCGGGGAAACGTTGAAGGCGCACCTCGAGCGGCGCAAGGACGAGAAGACGACGCGGCGCTTCCGGTTGCTCCAGCTCTTCCACCAGGTCTGCCTGACGATCGGCTACACCCATTCGCGCAAGGTCCTCCACCGCGACCTCAAGCCGCAGAACATCATGGTCGGAGAGTTCGGCGAGGTCTACGTCATGGACTTCGGGCTCATCAAGGTGCTGGGCAACGAGGTGTCGACGGTCCGGAACGCACAGCAGACGTCGTCGACGACCATCCAGGGGACCCTCGCCTACATGGCGCCGGAGCAGGCCGCGAGTCCCGAGACCGTCGACGAAGCGTCCGACCAGTTCGCTCTCGGCGCCATCCTCTACGAGATCCTGACGCAGCATCCTCCGTACGAGGGGCGCATCCACGAGGTGTGGCGCGGCGTCCTGAACGCGAAGTTCCCGGCCCCGCGCGATCACGATCCCTCCATCCCCGCGCCGCTGGAGCAGATCTGTCTCACGGCGATGGCGCTCGAGAAGGAGAACCGGTTCGGGAGCGTCCCCGAGCTCGCGGAGCGCATCCAGGAGTACCTCGAAGGCGAGAAGGAGCTCGCGCGCCGCCAGAAGCTCGGGGCGGACATGCTCGCCGAGGCGCAGCAGATCCGCGGAGCCTGGGAGGAGCTGGACAGGGAAGTCGCGGCGATCGAGAACGAGACCCGGGCCGCCACGGATCGCCTCACGCCCGCCGCGAGCAGCGACGAGCGCGACCAGGTCAACAGGCTCCGCGAGAGACGCGAGCGCATGGCGCGCCAGCGGGATCGTGCCTTCGCCGATACCATCGCCAAGCTGGTCCAGGCGATCGATGCGGCTCCCGACAACCGGAAGGCGAAGGAGAGCATCGCCGACCTCTGCTACCGGAGGATGATCGAGCTGGAGACGGCGGGGAGGTTCGAGGAGATGGCCTCGTACCAGGCTCTCGTGGAGAGCTACCACGAGGGGAAGTACGCGCGCGAGCTCCAGGGCGATGGCGCGATGACCTTCATCTCCGAGCCCCCCGGAGCGCACGTCTACCTCGCCACCTACGTGAGCCGCGGTCCCAGGCTCGTGCCCGAGAACGAGGTCTACGTGGGCGTGACCCCGGTGTCGCGGTCGCCCGTGCCCATGGGGAGCTACCTCGCGACGTTACGCAAGCACGGCTACCCGGACGTTCTCCTGCCGATCCGGATCGATCGTGGCACGCACTACGGGACGCCGGTGCGGCTGCCTCCCGCGAGCGCCATCGCTGCGGGATTCGTCTACATTCCGGCGGGACCGTTCATCCGGTACGGCGCGCCTCTCGCCGGCCACCCGTCGCCGGAGACGATCAAGCTCGACGCGTTCTGCATCGCGAGGAACCCCGTGACGATGGCGGAGTACCTGGCCTTCGTGAACGATCTCGCCGCGAGTGAGGGTGTCGAGGCGGCAACGCGCCGCGTTCCACGGGTCAACGAGACGGCGGGCCACTACTTCCTGCCGGACGGCGAGGGATTCCGGATCCCGGACGTCGATCAGGATGGCGACCGATGGGACGAGCGGTTCCCCGTGTTCGGCATCTCCGCCGATGACGCCGAGGCCTACTGCGCGTGGCGGGCGAGGAAGAACGGGCTTCCGATCCGCCTGCCGAGCAGCGACGAGTGGGAGAAGGCGGCACGCGGCGCGGACGGGCGCGCCTACCCGTGGGGTAACCGGTGGGAGCTCGGCCTCTCGCACAGCCTCACCAGCGACTCGCGGCAAGGACCGGAGCCCATCGGGAGGGCGTCCGACGTCAGCCCCTTCGGCGTCCTGGGTCTCGGAGGAAACGTCCAGGACTGGACCGCCACGCCGCGCGACGGCGCCGAGCATCTCCGGGTCGTGCGTGGGGGCCACTTCGCCGACAGCGAGCTCCTGACCCACGCCGCGATCCAGCGGTACCTGCGACCCAGCACGGTGGGCAGCGCCCTCGGCTTCCGCCTGGCCTACACCGCCTCGTAGACCCGATTCAGAAGCCGAGATACGCCGCGGACGGGTTCACGCCGTAGGCCGTGCCGGAGAACGCGGCGAACGCGGCGCCCGGCAGGAGCTGCGTTCCGTCGTAGACGTACGTCTTCAGGTTGGAACCAGCGGCGGGATCGGTTCCCTCGCCGATGATGATGTCGTCACGGTCGTCGAGCACGTCGCCGCCGAAGTTCCCCTCGCTGATCCGGCATCCGTAGACCGTGACGAACGCCGTGATGTCGAACCCGGGCAGCGCCACGACGGCGGTGCCGTCGTAGTTGAAGCCGCGCGACTGCGCGGTCTGCGCCGAGCCGGGTCCGCGCGCGGCGAGGATCTCGTCGAAGCCGTCCTCGTCGGCATCGCCCCCGACGACCGCGCAGCCGTAGCCGCTGGGAGCTCCCATGGCGACGAAGTCGACCTTGCCGATCGCCGTCAGCACGGAACCGTCGTAGTTCCAGCCGCGCACCTGCGCGGAGAACGTGGGGCCCGGTCCCGGCCCGGTGAGCACCTCGTCGAATCCGTCGTCCTCACCGTCCCAGCCGCCGCCCACCTCGACGCCGTACTTCAGCGTGCTGTAGGCGAAGAAGTTGACCTTCGAGATGGCGGAGAGCACGACGCCATCGTAGTTCCAGCCCCGGACGTGAGGTCCGAAGACGGCAGAGGGACCGGCACCCGTCAGGATCTCGTCGGACGTATCGCCGTCGATGTCTCCCCCCTGGACGTTGACTCCACCCTTGAGCGTGCCGTAGGCGAAGTAGCTGACCTTGGAGACGGCGACGAGCCCGATGCCGGAACGGGTCCATGCGCGCACGTGCGGTCCAAAGCTCGGGCTCGGACCAGGTCCAGTCAAGACCTCGTCCCGGGCATGGAGGTTCTCCGTTCCGTCGATGTTGCCGTTACCCACCTTCACGCCGTACGCGGCCGCGTACGCGGTCGTCTGCGCCGTCGTCACGGGGGTGCCGTCCGATCGGAAGAACATGAACGTGGCCCCCGCCGATGGATCGGGCCCCGGACCCGCAACGATGCCGTCGGCCGGGCTGACGTTGAGCCCGCTCGGGCTCATGGGAAACACGGTGAACGATCCCGCCTGGGGATCGTGAAGGCCCACGAAGTTCGATCCGCCGGCGGAGTTGGTCGTCGCGGTCGTTCCGACGTAATAGCGCCCCGTGACGGCAAGGCCTCCGGCACCGTCGTTGCTGAGCTCGAAGAGCGTGCCGTACGAGGTCGTGGCCCGGCACGAGACGAAGACGTCGGGGTCGCCGTCGGCGGGCAGCAGATCGCTCGTGGAGAGCGCGGTCGGATTGGGATCCACCAGGACGATCTGCGTGGGGCTCGTGCCGAACGGGGTGGGGAGGCCGGCGTTCAGCGTGACGAGCAGATCGGACGAGGTCGACTGGCGGATGGCCAGGAGATCCAGCTTCGTGGGTCCGTCGGCATCGAGGTCGGCCAGCATGAAGGACTGGAGCCCCGCCACGAGCACCGTCTGGAGCTGCGCGAACGTGCTCGGCCCTGGCCCGACGGTCGTGTTCTGCATGACGACGATGTTCTGGTTCGAGAGCGACCCCACGAGGATGTCGTCGAGCCCGTCGCCCGTGACGTCGCCCGCGACGATCGAGCTCCCCGCGATCCCCGGCGGGAGGTCCACGACCTCGTACGCTGGATTCAGGTTGCCGGCGCCGTCATCCTTGAACAGGAGAGCGCGCGCGGTCTCGACGAGGATGACGACGTCGTCGCCGGGGCTGCCATTGAAGTTGTTGCCGATGGCGATGATCGAGCTCTGAGGCGGTCCGATGGGCGCGGGATAGGTGGCGATGATCGAGCCTGTCGGATCGTAGGCGCCGCCGCCGCCGTCGAGGACTCCGAAGGAGAGCTGCGTTCCCTGAGCCGTGGCGTAGAAGATGTCGTGGTAAGCGGAGCTTCCGATGTGCGCCGGCATGCTCGCGTAGACGTCCGGCAGCGTGACGAACTTCTGCACGAAGAACGTGCCGCTCGGATTCTGACCCCACAGATGAACGCCGGAGAACTGAGGGGTCGTCGGATCCGCGATGGTGAGGCAGATCGAAGACGATCCCGGGATGTTCCCGAGCGTCATCGCGTGCATCTCCCTGCTGTCGCTGCTGACGGGGTACGAGAGAGGCGGCAAGGCCGCCATCGCCGCGCTCGTCGAGAGCAACGCGATGAGGGACGACAGGGTCACGCGCTTCACGAAGGGCTCGTTCATCGGCTTCTCCGGCATCGATCGAGATTCTGCGGCCACGGCTCCCGTGTGCTCGAGGTGAATCTAGGAGCCGTACCTTAGCAGGGCCTTAAGACACCGGCGACTTCGTGGCCGCGCGGCTCCGGAGTAACCTTGGCGGCCGAAAGCGGAGACCCAAGATGGAAAAACCGAGCGGATCGGCACTCATGGAGAAGCTCGTCGCCCTCTGCAAGCGACGCGGCTTCATCTTCCAGTCCTCGGAGATCTACGGAGGCATCAACGGGTTCTGGGACTACGGTCCCCTGGGGACGCTCCTCAAGAACAACCTGCGCGATCGCTGGTGGCACGACATGGTGCTCTCGCCTCCCGCGGGACCGGGCGGCGAGGACCTCCAGATCCTCGGGATCGACTGCTCGATCATCAGCCACCCGCGCGTCTGGGAAGCGAGCGGCCACGTGGCGGGCTTCGCCGATCCGATGCAGACGTGCCGCCAGTGCAAGAAGCTGTTCCGCGCCGATCAGGTGGTCGAGCTCTTGCCCGCGAGCGAATGGGTGGCGGCGCTCCTCTCCGAGGGCGCGGGGGATCCGAGGAGGTGGGCGGAGCGCAAGGGAAGGAAGCTCGCCCCGGGGCTGCTCAAGAACCCCGCCGCCGACGGCATCCTCGCCGCCGTCGGAGACCTCGCGGCAGCCGTTCGCGCCGCGCTGCCGTGCCCGGAGTGCGGCGGCGACCTCACGGAGCCGCGCCAGTTCAACCTGATGTTCCAGACCTACCACGGCGCCGTGCAGGACGAGGAGCACAAGACCTACCTGCGTCCGGAGACCGCGCAGGGGATGTTCTACAACTTCAAGAACGTGGTCGACACCAATCGCGTCCGCGTCCCGTTCGGCGTGGCGCAGCTCGGGAAGGGCTTCCGGAACGAGATCACGCCGCGCAACTTCATATTCCGGAGCCGCGAGTTCGAGATGATGGAGGTGGAGTTCTTCGTTCATCCGAGCGAGGCCGACTCCTGGTACCAGTTCTGGCGAAAGACCCGCTTCGACTGGTGGTGCCGGCTCGGGCTCGCGGGGGAGAACCTGCGGCTCCGGGATCACGATAAGGACGAGCTCGCGCACTACGCGAAGGACGCGGGCGGCTGCGCCGACGTCGAGTACGCCTTTCCGTTCTCCGGGGAGAAGGGCTTCTCGGAGCTCGAGGGGATCGCCTACCGGAGCAACTTCGACCTCACGCAGCACGCGAAGACGAGCGGGCAGAGGCTGAGTTACTTCGACGATCAGCGAAACGAGCACTACCTGCCCCACGTCATCGAGCCCGCCGCGGGGTTGACGCGGGGGCTCCTGGCGGTGCTCTGCGAGGCCTACCACGTCGACCCCTCGCGCCCGAGCCCGGAGCTGATGCGCTTCCACCCGTCGCTCGCTCCCTACAAGGTCGGCGTCTTCCCGCTGGTCAACAAGGACGGGCTTCCCGAGATCGCCGCGAAGATCTACCGCGACGTGAAGAAGAACGTCGGGCTCGCGCAGTTCGACGAGAAGCAGAGCATCGGCAAGCGCTACGCCCGCATGGACGAAGCCGGAACGCCCTTCTGCATCACCGTCGACGGCCAGACCAAGGAGGACCAGACGGTGACCGTGCGGGACCGCGACACGGGTCTGCAGGTCCGCGTCGGGATGGACGGCGTGGTGGCCCACCTGAAGGAGCGGCTTGCGCCGGCTCCGTAGGATCCCATCGCTCCTGTTCCTCGCCGCTCGCGCGTGGGCGGGCGACGCCGGCGACGCGTGGCTCGCAAAGGCGGGCCTCGGACCGCACGCGCACCCCGAGGACATGGCCGCGATCGAGGCGTCGGCGCGCCGCGAAGGGGCGCTGACGATCTGGAGTGCCTCGGGACGCGTCGCTCGTACCGCAAAGAGCTTCGAAGATCGCTACGGGATCGCCGTGTCGGTGATCGACCTCCAGGCGCAGGAGCTGATTGCCAAGGTGCGCGAGGACCAGGCAGCGGCGCGGTCCGGCGCCGACATCTACCTCTTCGGAGACGCGCCCGAGGTGCAGAGCACGCTCGCACGCGACGGGAGCGCGTGGCCCTGGCTCGCGCCCGACGACGAGGAGGCCATCCCTCCGGAGCTCCGCGAAGGCCTGCCGGCACACCACGTGTCCGCCGTGGGCGTGCTTTACGACGCCGCGTCGTACGGCGAGCCACCCATCCGCACCTGGTGGGATCTCACGACGCCGCGCTGGCGCGGACGCGTGGTGATGAAGGCCCTCGATCGCGCGGGCGGGGATCTCAACCTGTTCGCGGCGTTCGTCGAGTACGCGGACGTCCTCGCGTCGTCGTACGAAGCGCGCTTCGGGGAGAAGCTGGAGCTCCACGGCACGAAGAACGCTGGCTACGAGCTCCTGAAGCGCCTGATCGAGAACGACCCCATCTTCACGGAGTCGGGGTCGGACGCAGCGGCGCTGGTCCTCGCGCCGAAGGGCGACCGCCCGCTCCTCGGGATCATGGCTCTCTCCCAGGCCGTCGCCCCCTCCGGCCACGGGCTGAGGCTCGCCTGGGCGCATGACCTGAAGCCGTGCGCGGGGCTCGCCGTGACCTATCCGATCGCCATCGCCCGCGGCGCGCTCCATCCGAGCGCGGCGACGCTCTTCATCCACTATGCGCTAGGGGCGGAAGGGTACGAACCCTACGCCGAGTTCGGCACGTGGCCGGCCCGAGGGGACGTCCCGGCGTCCGAGGGGATCGCCTCGTACGCCGAGGCGGGATTCTGGCTTCCCGATCCCGATGTCATGTTCCGGGAACGCGATGCGCTCCTCGCGTTCGTCGCCGCGTCCGTGAAGAAACAATGACCGTGGAGGCGTGTGGCGCCTCGGACACGACCGCGACGTGCGCGATGTGCGCGCGATCACCGGCAGCCGGTGGCCGCGGGGCACAGCATCGCGGGGCACGCCGCGTGCAATGGGAGCGCACGGCACGGATCGGCGGGGGCGTGGCCCCCGCTGCAGGTGCCTCCCCAGTGCACGACTCGAGCTCCCCATGAAACGACGTCTCACGATCGTCCTCTTGATCGCGGTCTCGATGGTGGGCGGTTCCGTCGTCGCGCTCCGGCTTCGCGCCGCGGTGCGATCGGCGCTCGACGCACCCCCGCGATCGCGCCGGACACTCCGCATGGCGCCGCTACCACGCGCGGAGGGAGTAGCGATGTGGGGGAGCGGCAACGTCGAGGGCGTGGCGATCACCGAGGGAGGGGTCGTCATCGCCGGGGGCTTCGGCGTGAAGCGCGGGGACGAGCGTCTCGATGGGCTCCCGAGCCTCGGCGCCACGGCGCTCGCACTGTGGCGCGGACGGCCCGTGGTCGCGCTCGCTTCCGGCGGCCTCTTCCGGCGCGATGGCGACCGCTGGCTCGTGATCTCCACGGGATGGGGCCGGCTGCACGTGCGCGCGCTCTCCGAATCGCCGGCCGGAGAGCTCTACGCCGGCGCCCAGGAGGGCCTGTTCCGCGCCGCGTGGGGCGCCGCGACCATGGATCGCCTGCTCGACAGGCCAGTCCGCTCGATCGCCTTCGGGCCCGGGTTCGCCCTCGCGGGCGGCGAGAGTGGGCTCTTCCGGGTGGAGCCCAGCGTGACGACCGTCGTGGCGACACCCGATCCCTGGATCGAATCCGTCGCGATCGACAACGACGACCTCTTCGTCGTCACCGCGACCGGGCTCGCGCGCGGCGCGATCTCCGGGCCGCTCGCGCCCGTGGGTGGATCGGCCGACGTGCTGAACGGCGTCGCGGTCCACGACCGTTACTTCGCGATCGGCGCCGCGCCTTCGCGCGCCGTCCGCATCTTCGGCCCGGGCAAGACGATCGAGGAGCTCTTGCCCGCGCGACCGCGTAAGCTCATCGCGGCGTCCGGCCAGCTCTTCGCCGACACCGACCTCGGCCTCTATCGCCGCACCGGCGATGGCTGGCGGATGGCTGCGCCCCGACCGGACTCATCGCTCCCGGGATCCGGCCACGTCGGCGCCATCGCGTCGATGGGCGGCAGCCTCCTCGTCGGTATGTTCGATGGGGGCCTCGCCGTCTCCGAGACGAGCGGGGCTGCGCTCGCGTTCCGTGCGGTCGACGGCTCGTCGGCGTGGGGCGTGAACGCGATCGAAGCCGCCGGCGGCACGATCCACGTCGCGAGCCTCCGCGGCCTCTGCGCCTACGACGGTCACAAGCTCGTGCCGGAGGACGGCGCCGGCGCCGCCTTCGCCCTCGCCGCGACTCCGCGCGGCATGGCGGCGGGCTGCGGATCCGGATTGCTGCTTCCCTCGGGCCGGCTGATCTCCGCGTTCCACGGTCTTCCCGGGAACCAGGTCCAGGCGCTCGCTGCCGGCACGCTGCTCTACGCCGGCACACCCAGCGGTCTGGGCGCCGTCGACGTCTCGGATCCGAACGGGGCGCGCGTGCGCTGGCGCATGACGCAGGGAGACGGAAAGCTCCCGCACCCGTGGGTGACCGCCCTCGCACGCACCGGCGACGCGCTCTGGATCGGCACCTACGGAGGCGGCGTCGCGCGTCTCCCGCTCGGCCCGCGCGCCGACACCAGGGATCCCGGAACGCCGGAGCGCTACCCGGAGACCTACGGCCTCAAGGTGAACCCGGGCTGCGTGATGGCGGTGGCCGGAGCGATCTACGCGGGGAGCGACGACCGAGGGCTCTTCTGCCTCGAGCGGGGGGCCTCGCGGTTCGAGCCCGTCCGCGTCCCGCTCCCGTCGGCGCGGATCACGGCGCTTCACGCCACATCCGATGCCCTCTGGGTCGGGACCGATCAAGGGCTCGCACGCCTTCCGCTCGCTTTCCGGGACGGTCGCGAAGGGGACGCCCTGTGACGAGGCGCGCGATGGCCGCGATTGCCCTTGGGTGCGTCGCGCTCGTGCCGCATCCCGCGCGAGCGCAGGCGGGACAGCTCGTCCCGAGCTCGACGGGAGTGCAGGATCCGGCCGTCCTGTCGCTGCGAGACATGCGGATCGACGTCGGAATCGCGCGCGGCTACGCCCGCGTGAACGTGCGCCAGATCTTCGAGAACCACACGACGCAGATCCAGGAGGGCACCTATCGCTTCCAGCTCCCGCCTTCCGCGGCGGTGGGCGACTTCGCCGTGTGGGACGGGCTCGTGCGCATCCCGGGCGTCATCCTCGAGAAGCAGCGCGCGCGTGCCATCTACCGGGAGCTGACCCAGCAACGGATCGACCCGGGGCTCCTCCAGCAGGGCGAGGAAGAGGAAGAGGGGGAGGAGGGCGAAGGAGGGACTCCGCCTTCGAGCGGAGCGCTCTTCTCCGTCACCGTCGCCCCCATCCCGCCGCTCGCGACCAAGCGTCTCGAGATCCAGTTCCAGCAGGAGGTCCCGCTGATCCACTCGGTCGGCGAGCTTTCCATCGCGCTCCGCCCCGCCGACGGGGAGCCGCCGGTCGCGCGGAGCCTCGCGATCCACGTCAAGATCGAGGACGGGGATGCCGTCGCCGTCGAGGACGCCCTGCCGCTCACGGGCTCCGGCGGGGAGCTCTCGTTCCAGGGCACGGACGTCACGCTCGATCGGGACCTCGTGGTCCGTTTTGCCCCGAAGAGCTCCGATCCCGTCCTGCTCCACGCGTTCCGCAATCCGAGCGGGTCGTTCCCGGACGGGATCTCGCTGGCCCCCTGGGAGAACGTGGCGGACATCCCTCCCGACAAGGACGGCTTCTTCCTGCTCGAGATGATCCCCCCGGACCTGGAGAAGCCCGCCGCCGCACAGAGCGCGGCGCCGGCCGCCGCGCCCCCGCTTTCGCTCGTGGTGCTCTTCGACACCTCGCTCTCCCAGCGCTTCGCCGGGATCGAGACGGCGTACGGCCATCTCGTCACCGCGCTCGACAAGCTACGCGACGTCGACCGCTTCGCCGTCGTCGCGTTCGATGCGAGCCCCGATGAAGCGGCGGCCCTGGCGGCCAAGACGAGCGCGAGCGTCTCTGCCGCGCTCGCGCGCTTGAAGGATCGACCGCTAGCGCCCGGGACCGACGTCCCCGCAGCCCTCGCGGCGGCCAGGCGTCTCCTGCCGGATGGCGGCCGCATCCTGCTCTTGACCGACGGCGTCGGTGACGCGAAGGGCGCGGAGCTTCGCTCCGCCGCAGGGGAGACGTTGGTCTTCACCGCCATCACGGGTCAAGACGTGAGCGAGGCGCTCCGGGGGCTCTCCGCCGCGATCCTCGAGCCGACCGCGACGTCGATCGAGTCGGATCTCTTCTTCGAGCGTCTCATCGATCAGACGAAGACGGAACCGGAGGCGGCGGTCGACGCCCCGGCGGACGAGGTGCCGTTCCAGGTGAGCGGCGGCGACGCTCGGCTGCCCGACGTCTACCCCGGGATGGTGCAACCTCCCGTCGCCGGGAGCCTCTCCGGCTGGATCGGCCGCTACGGGACTCCTCAGCCCGCGTTCGAGGTGACCGTGAAGTCGCCCCTCCTTCCGGGGGAGAGCGTGACGGTGAAGGGATCCCTTCCCGACGTCGCGCTCGAGGCGCGCGACCTTCCCCGCCGGTGGGCGCGTGCCCGGGTCGATCACCTGCTCGCGCTCATCGACGCCGAAGGGGAGAAGCGCGAGTGGATCGACGAGATCATCGCGCTCTCGAAGCGCTACAAGTTTGTCACCCCCTACACGGCGTTCCTCGCAGCCCCGCGATCGCTCCTGCGCCCGCGCGTGATCCAGCCGGGCGACCCTGTGATCCGCGTGCAGTGCGACGCGGGAACGACCTCCGTGACGGCGCTCTTCCCGTTCGGGCTCGAGCTGCCGCTCTCGCGGCGCCCCGGCACCGATCTCTGGGAGGGACGTTTCCTGGTGCCGGGCGGCTTGAAGGACGGGCCGTCGTCGGTACGCATGGTGCTCCGCACCGCGACCGGCCAGGTCGTGACGGAGACGAAGTCGTTTGTCATCGACGGCACGCCGCCGCGCATCTTCCCCGACGCCCCGGCGGAGCTTCGCGCCGGGACCGACGTTCCGATCGCCGTGCGCGCCGATCGGGATGCGGTCTTCCTGTCGGCGCGGCTCGGCGAGAGCGCGCCCGTGCCTCTGCGATGGGATCCGAAGACGCGCCGCTGCCTCGGAACGCTGCGCGTTCCCGGCGGCGCGGTGGGAGAACAGGAGATCGTGTTCGAGGCGGTGGACGCGGCGCACAACCATGGCTTCGCGCGCGCGACGGTGGAGGTGCTGCCGTGAGACGCCTCGGCACCATCGCCATGACGGCGCTGCTCGTGGCGGCGTTCGCCACCATCGGCTACCTCCTCGCGTCGCGCGGGAAGCGCGGGCCCGCGAGCCCTCTCCTGTCCTGGGACGACCTCGTGCCGAGCGACTGGCTCTACGCGCTCGCGACCCGCACGTCCCCGATCGACGGGCATGACGTTCACTACCCGACGCCGACCGAGGAGCTCGCGAAGGCGCTCGCCGGGCGCAAGGAGACCGCCGCCCTTCGCCACCTCGCGGAGGCACGCTGGGAGCTCGGGGATCGCGCGGGCGCCATCGCGACGTACCGCCGCTGGGCGGACGCAGAGGGCGCAGAGGCCTGGGCGGAGCTCGCCTCCTGGGCCCACGACCACCGCGAGATGCCCCTCGCATTCGAAGCGGTCCAGAAGGCGCTCTCGGTGCTCGACGGGCTCGAACCCGCCAGGCGCCGCGCCCTGATGGATCAGCAGATCGCCTGGGCGGACCACGAAGGTACGCCTGACCCGATGCGGCTGCGCCAGGCACGCGCGCGCATGTTCGCCGGCGATCCCGGCGCCGCCCTCGACTGGATCCACGCACTCGAAGGAGCCGGCCGGCTGCCGGAGGCCGAGGCGGCGCTCGACGGGACGACGGCACTCGATCCCGAGAAGCGGCTCACCATGCGCGCCGAGCTTCTCGAGAAGCAGGGCAAGCACGCCCGTGCCTTCCAGCTGCTCGACGCGGTCATGGACAAGCCGTGGAGCGCCGAGCTTCGCGCGAGCTTCGCATCCGCCGTCGATCGCGGGGCTCCGGAGATGCCGGGGACGTGGCGCGCGTCACTCGAGAAGGGCTTCGACGCCAAGGCGCTTTCGAGGCTCGCCTCCTACTTCGAGGGGGGCGGTCGCGACGCGGACGCACGGGACCTCCTCGCCCAGGTGGCGCGACGTCACGACGCAAGCTTCGATCGCGCGGCATGGCTCCTCGTCGCTCGCATCCTCGAGGAGTCGTCGGATCGGCCCGGTGCCTTCCGGGCGCGGCTCGGCCGCGTCGCTCGGGCGGGGAGCCGAAGAGGACGACGATCTCGCAAAGCTCGCCAGCCTGGCGCTCGATGCCGACGCAACCGCCCTCGCCTACGGGTCCTACAACGACGAGCCCCTGCGCTGGGCCGCACGCATCGACCGGACGCCCGGGTTCTTCACCGGCGGCCTGTCGTTCCTCTTGACGGGAGAAGACCTCTCTTACGCGCTCTCCCAGCTCGAGGACAAGGCCGTTGCGGAGCGGACGTTCCAGACCGGGCGCCTGCTGACCGACGAGCTCGTGAAGCGCGCGCCCGCCACAAGGAGATCCCTGCGCTGCGCGTCAAGATCGTGAGGAAGCTCGTCGACCGGGGAGACGGCAAGGCGGCGCTCGTCCTGTTCGGCAAGGTGGAGGGGGCCAAGCCCAGGCCGAGTCCGGAGGTCCTCGACGCCGCGCACGAGGTCGCGCTGCTCGCGATGCGTCAGGTGGAGGTCCCGATCTCCGAAGAGCAAGGGCTCTGGACGGCACGCCTCCGATCCCTGGCCGCGGATGGCACCGTCCCGATCGCCTCCGTGGAGCCTGACGTCGATACCGGCGACGAGGGGTACTCGGAGGATGGCGAGTCGGAGGAAGCCGCTCCGAATCCGGACCGTCCGCGGCCCTACCGGGCGGTGCTCAGCGACGCGATCGGACGGCTCGACGAGCGAGATCCAACGCACCGGGCGGCGCTCGCCCTGGTCCTAGGAGAGATGGAGCGCCTTCCCGATGCCGAGGACATCTGGATCGAGCTGGCGGCGCAGCTCGAGCAGTGGAACCTCGACGACGACATGGGCCCGCGTTACGAGGCGGCGCTCAAGCGCTTCGCGGAGCCGGGCTGGTGGGATCGCCTGGCGCGCTGGTACGCGCGCCACACGCGCCACGCGGAGCTCGAGAAGCTCGCGCGATCGCTCTCCGAGACCTTCCGCGGCAGCGCTCTCTTCGATCGGATCGAGCGCGTCGACGTGAACCTGGAGATCCCCGATCGACCGGGGGCCGGGGCCCGCGTCTCGCTCGTGACCTATGCGGACCTGGTGCGGCTCATGGCGCTCGAGCGGTTCCCGCACAGCCGCCAGGTTTTCCACGAGGCCGTGACGCACCTCCTGCGCCGGAGCGAGCTCGAGAGGGACCGCGCCGCCTACGAGAAGCGCTCTCCCCAGCCCGTCGTCGTCGACGACAAGCTCCTCGACGACCGGCGCTACGCGCTCCTCTTCGTCGATCCCGGCATCCTCGACGAGCTCCTCTCGGCGGATGTGACCTCGGGCAACCTCGAGCGGCGCGTCGACGCGCTTCTCGCCCGGTCGGGCCGCACGCCCGTGGAGGATCGGATCCTCTTCCGCGCGCTCTGCCGGCTGTCGCGGTTCGAGGAAGCCGCCCCGGCGATCGACGCCATCGCGGCGCTCTATCCGGGCGACGCCGAGATCGCGTCCCAGGCGCTCTCGCTCCACCGATCCCTCGCGGCGCACGATCCGGGCCAGTCACGGCTCGCCGCGCAGGTGGTCGACCGTACCGCCCCGTCCCAGCTCGATCCATCGCCGCTCTTCACGTCCCTCGGGGAGCTCGCCGAGGACTCCGGACGGCCCGCGGAGGCGAAGGCGGCGTGGGATCGCATCCTCGCGAGCGATCCGCGCGATCCCGCGAAGATCCTCGAGCTGTCGACCCTGTACTGGGACTACTACCACATGGCAGATGCGCTCGCGGTCATCGTGGCGGGTCGCGCGGCCACGGGGCAGCCCCACCTGCACGCCTTCGAGGCCGGCGTGCTCGACGAGGAAGTTCACGACCTGCGCGGCGCCCTCCAGGAATACCTCGCCTCCCTCGAGGAGAACGCGAGCTCGTCCGACGGCGGATACGGGCTCTGGAGCCTGGCCGACCAGCGCGCCGCGCGTCGCCTGGCCCAGCTGCTGGGACGCAAGCGACCGCTCGAGACGATCGTCGCCAAGATCGACGAGCTTCATCCCGGAAGCCGCAGCGACGAGGACTGGTACAAGTCGCTCCTCTACCTCGTACAGGTCGAGCCCGAGGATCTGGAGGAAGGGGAGTGGGACGACCGCGAGGCCATGCCCAACGATCCCGATGGACGGGAGAAGCGATCCGAGGAGCGCACCCTGGCGCTCCCGACGCAGGAGAGCGGCCTCGCGACGGTGCGAAGCCGCCTCTATGCCAAGGCTCTCCAGATGGTCCCGGCCGCGACGGAGACGAAGCTCCTCGACGCGATTGACGGCTGGATGTCGCAGCTCACCGATGATCCGGATCAGATCGTCGACTTGAAAGACGCCGTCTTCGCGCGGCGCTCGGCCCTCGCGACCACGCCGGAACGGCGCCTCGAGCAAGACCTCGCCCGCATCGACTACCTGATGGCCGCATGGCGCAAGGACCGGGCTCTGGCTCTCTGGAGCGAGGTGCTAGGGCGCGTCGAAGCGCTCCCTGAGGGAGCCACCAGGATGCACGCCCTTGCGCATCACGCGGAGCACCTCGCGACGCTCCAGGGCGAGGACGCCGCGCTCGAGGCGTGGCGCGCCCTCGGCAAGCGGTACGCCTGGAGCCGCGGCGTCCTGGAGGACGAGATCGCGTTCCTCGACGTCCACGGCCACGGCGACGAGGGCCGCGCGATCCTCGAGGGAGCCGTGGCACGCGCCGCAGCCGGACACCGCGAGGAGCTCCTGGAGCGCTTGACGCGGGACGCCCTCGGGGCCAAGGACTATGCCCAGGCACGCCGTGCCGTGTCCCAGCTCCTCGATACGAACAGCCTCGGCAATCTCGATCGCATCAACGCGGCGACGCTTCTCGCGCGTGTCTCGATCCTCTCCGACCCCGCGTTCGATCCGATGACCCTCGCGAAGGACGAGTGCAAGAAGCTGCCCGCCGATTACCACGCATGGCTCTTCCGGGACCCTGGCGCGCGCGGCGCACCAGGAGCGCGCCTACAGGAAAGCCGTGCCGCTCTTCATCGAGAGCCTCAACCGCGAGGCCGACCGGAACCTGGTCGGCGAGGCGTACCGCTCGGCGGAGAGGGCGGGAAACGTCGCCGGCCTCATGAGCTTCTTCCAGAAACAGCAGGCGGCGAGCCCTCGCGACTTCCGCTGGGCGGCGATCTGTAGCGAGCTCTCGCTATGGAACCACGATCTCGAGAGCGCGCTCGCGATGGCGCGCACCGCTGCCAACGTGCGTCCCGATCACGAGGACCTGCACCAGCAGGTGTCCGACATCCTGGTACGGGCGGGACGCATCAAGGAGGCCGCGGACTCCTGGTCGGTCTGGCAGAAGCCGCGGCCGGGGAGCGAAGATACGGCGAGCGCGCGGAGCGCCCTCTATCTCCGCGGAGGCGACCCCGCCCGGGCGCTCGACGCCGAGCGAGTTGCGCTCGCCGCCTACGAGAACGAGAGCCCGATGGACGACGAGCGCGAAGGCGAGCTCGTCGCGCGCACCGGTCGCGCCGTGAGCCGTCTCCTCGAGCGCGGGGCGCCCGACCTCGCATGGAAGCTCGCCACGATGGACGACGACGGGAAGGAAGACGTGAGCCTTCTTTCGGAGTGCGACCTCGACGCCGACGCCCAGGCCCGGCTCGCGCAGCTCGCCGGCCGCGGGCTCGAGGTGCTCGAGGCGCGCATGACGGATCGCGAGTACTTCCTCGCCTCCGCGTCGGCCCTCGCGTCCTACGGGACGACGGAGCAGCGCGAGACCACCCTCCGGTGGCTCTCTGAGCGCATCGGCGGGGGAGGCGACGCCGCCCTCGACACCTTCTGGCCCTACGTCCAGTCCGCAGGGCTGGACGAGCCGATGAAGATCGCGCTCGCGGCATCGCTGGTCCACGCCTCCGCCGGTCCCTGGAGCGACGATCCTCCCGCGGACTTCCTGGAACGCGTGGCGCCGAACCTCGTGAAGCAGGTCTCGTTGCCAGAGCCCGGCGGCGGAACGCGCACGCACTGGAAGATGGAGGCGCCAGCGCTAGAGACGTTGCAGGGGCTGTGGGTGCGCGACCTCGTGCGCCGCGACCGGGTGGCGGAGCTCGGTCGGTACCTCGATCCGTTCTGGAGCGATCTCGCGGCCCGGGCGCGAGCACGCGACGCGCTCGCACCCGCCGGCCAGTCCGTCGAGGCGCTCGCGTGGACGCGATGGCTCTCCGACCCCGCCGTGTTCGATGCGTGGGTGCGTTCTCTCTCGGAGCGCTCCGATCGCCTCGCCGAGGTCGCGCAGATCGCCTCGGATCAGGACTCCTGGGAGCGGATGTGGGTCCTGGGCGCGCGGTCCTGGAGCCTGGCTCCCCTGATGAGCGTGTTGCCGGAGAGCGCGCGCACGGCGTGGTTCCGCATGTCGCTGGATCCGTCGCCTATGGATCCCGACCCGGTGCGTGCGCGGCGCGGGCAGGTGGTCGAGCGGGTGAGCCTCGCGCTGTCGCACCTCGTCGAAGGCGCTCCGAAGGCCGGGGACGATCCGACGATCGTGAAGCTGCGCGGACCGCGCACCGTGGGCAGCGTGCTCGCGGCGGATCCCGCGTTCCGGTTCACGGAGCTGGCACCGCGCAAGGACCAGAGCGGCGCGATCAGGGAGTCCGGCGACGAGCGCGTCTACGGCCAGGGGATCGAGGAAGGGCGAGCCCCCGGGCTTCTGTGGGGCGACCGGCCCGGGGAGGCCTGGTACGTGCTGGAGACGATCGCGCGCCTCGAGGCCAACGACGGCTCGGCCGCGCTCGTTCCCGGCGAGGTCCCGGATCGCGGAGGCGAGGGCGGCCGCGCCGAGGTTGCGATCCGCATCGCCGAAGCGCTCGGGGGCATCGACCTCGCACTCGCGCTCGACCGCAAGCACCCCGGTCCCGCCCACGACGCGGACCGCCTCGCGTTGCGCGTGCGGCTCCTCGTGAAGGCGCACCGCGTCCCGGAGGCCGAGGCGCTGGTCGCAGCGCACGTCAAGGCGGGTCAGGCTCTCTTCAAGGAGGACGACTTCGTCCTGCTTCGGCACCTGGCCGCGGACAACGGCCTCCAGGATCCCCTCGCGTCCTTCGACGAGACGGTCGATATCCGGCCCGACCTCCTCGCGTTCCTCTACGAGGACGTGGGGCCCTCCGTCACGGCGCGGCTCCACACGGGCGACGAACAGGCGTTCCGGTCTGCGCTCGCGATGCGCTGGCAATCGCGCGAGGAGAGCCTGGACGCGGCGCAGCTCTCGGTGTGGGCGGAGGCGCTCTGGCCGACCGGCGCGGCAGACCTCCCGGGCGAGACGGCCCTGGCTAAGCTCGGCGGCCTCTGGCGGGTCGCGCGGCCGTGGCTCGAGGGCCTGGATCAGAGCGCGCGCGCCGGAGCGGTCGCCGCGATGAAGGCCTACCCCGACACGTCCGCGCTGGAAGACCTCGTGGCGCGCGGGCCCGCCCCGAACGGCGACGCCGCGCGCCTCCTCGTGCTGCGCTGCTTCCTGGCCCGCCGTGCCGACGACGACGCCGTGAACGTCATCGTAGACCTGATCCACGATCTCTCCGGCAAGCCATCCGTGGCCTATGATTCGGGCGACTCCGCGGAGGACGAGGAGGCGCAGGAGGACGCGCAGGGCGAGAGCGCTCGCGAGACGGAGGACGACGCGTCGGTGGCGCGGCTACGGATGTATCGCCAGCCGTTCAAGGAGCGCGCCGATCTGCTCGGGCGCGTGGACGGCCTCTGCAGCGCCTACCTCGAGGAGAGGCGCCGGAACGAGAAGACGCCCGTTTCGGCGTGGGCCTTCGCGCTCGAGATCCGGGGCGGGGAGCGCGCGAGCCTTCTCGCCGAACTCGAGAACGCCTTCATCCGCGGAGATTTCGACGACGAGGAGCTTGGCCGGATCGCCGAGATCCTCCCGCGGCGAGCCCCCGAAGCGGGCCCCAGGTTCCTCGAGCGCTGGCCCGTCTCCTACGACCACGAGACCGTCGTACGCCGCGCCCGCGTGATGACCGCCCTCAAGGACGATGCAGGGGCCATCCGCTTCCTGGAGTCCGCGCGTGGCCACAGGTCGTGGACGCTCGCGGACGACGTCAAGACATTCGATCTCTGGCGCCAGGCGCTCGCGCGCGGAAATGGCGCGCCCGCCGACAAGGCACCCCTCGCGTGGAAGCGCGCCTACGTCTTCTGGCGCGGGAGCGCCGACGACGTGGCGCGCGATCTCCCCGAACACCTGCGCGAGCACCCCCTGGACCTCCTCGCCGCGCGGGCGATGCTCCGGACCGTCGCACCGCTTCCGGAAGAGGCATCGCGGCTCGCGGCGCGTACCCTGCGCTACGGGGCAGGAAAGGGCATCGGCGACCAGGGCGACCAGGAGATGCTGGGACTGCGCGCAAGCCGCGCTCTCCTGCACGAGTCGTGGCGTGCGGCGCTTCACTGCGTCAGCTCCGTGGGCGCAGAGTGGCTCGCCGGCGAGCTCTCGCGACGGCACATGAAGGCGCCCGACATCGACGCCGCGCTGGCCGACGCGGCGCGCATCTACCACGAGGCCTCCCAGCAGGGCAGCGTCGACATGGTGATCTCGATCCTGGAGCGGCGCAAGTCGCCGATCGCCGCCGACGTCCGGGCCGAGCTCCTGCGCCCCGTCGAGAAGCCCGTCCCGCCGTTCCGCCTCGAGAACGGCAGGCCCGTTCCGTACCGGCCACGCGACCTCGACTGGTCGGTGGTCAGGAAGATGGTGAGCCGGAGGTCATGACGCTCTCCAGGCCCCTCCTCGCGATACTGGCGCTCGCTGCCGTCGCGCGCGGCGAGGGGCTCCCTCTCCCCCCGGCACCGGTCCGCGTCGTCATCCCCGACGCGGCCGCGTTCGACGCGGCCCTCACGGGACCGTGGCGCGCCGCTCTCACCGGCGAGGCCGATGAGGGAGACCCGGTGGTCAAGGCGTGGCGATGGAGCCCGGTCGGGCTGAAGCTCGAGGAGCAGTGGGGCCTCCTGTCGGGCGATCTCGCCTGGACCTGGACGGACTTGATGGCACTCCAGCCGAAGTCGATCGGTCTGTCGCTGCTCTCCGTGGGAAACCTCGAGGTCGTGGTCGTCGTCGAGACGCCGCTCGCCGAGCTTCCCGCCGAGCCGCCGGAGGGCACCGAGAAGACCTACAAGGGGATCTCGTACCGCGTGGTCGTCAAGGGCGCGGGCGACGGATCGCTCGACGTCTCCCGCCGCATGGGCCTGGCCTGGGCGCGCCGCGCCGGCCTTCTCTTTCTCGCCACCAGCGAGCGCGCGCTCCTGCTCGCGCTCGACGAGGCCGTCGACGGGCACGGCATCGCCGCCCCGTTGCCGGGCGTCGTCGCGGTCGAGCTCGACACGAAGGCGCTCCGGCAGGATCGGTACTTCAAGCGCGAGTTCCTCTGGGAGACGGACGTGCCCGACGACCGGATCGTGGCGGCGCTCGCGATCGAGGCAACGGCCGGCCGTCGAGACGCGCGTAGGCGCCCCCGAGACCGCCGCCGCCGGCATGCGGTTCGCCACGAACGCTGCCGCGCGGCGGGCTGGGAAGCGGGGAAGCGCGCCCTCGACGCGATCCGCTCCGCATCCTCGAGACGATCCCCTCAGACCTCCGGCAGGCCGCGGCAGCTCTCGCTTGCGCCCCTTCCTGCGGCCGAGCCGCACAAGGCGGAGGATCCCTACCTCGTGAACCTCGAGAAGCCCTTTCGCAAGGTCCGGCGGAGCAGTAGAGGGCGAGCTCGAGCTGGAAGCAGCTCATCGACGCAGCCAGCCGGCTGGGGCTTCGCCGCCAGGTGCTGCGCGGATGGACGCGATCGATCGTCCTTTCGATCGACGAGGCGCACCAGGGACAAATCGAGGCTTTGCCGCGCCACCGTGGCCCGCGCTGCGGGCGCGCCGCCATCATGACGAGGCGGCGGCCTGAAGGTCAGCGCCGTAGCACCGGGCCCGGCCTCGACGTGGTGGCGATCAGGCGCACTCGAGCTTTGTTCAGCTCGAACGAGTGCAACGGCTCGCCGGGTGGGTGCACCGCGCGTTTCGACCAGCCGCTGGGCGCGTTCGATCCGCGGCCGCGCGCGCCGAGGTCGAGCGCTGGAGCCGCGTCGAGGGCGAGAGCTCCTCGGCGACGGGGTGCGCCCGTTCTCCGATCGGCTCGCCGGGCTCCTCGCGGATGCCGTCGACGGGTCGCATCGACGTCGAGCGGCGCAAGACGGCGAACGGGTGGCGCGAGCGCGTCGTCTTCGCCCCGGCGGTGGTATCTTCTGAACCGTGATGCGAGGCTCCGCCCCCATCGTGGGCGTCCGGTCTCGCCAAGGGGACGCATGACTCAACTCGAAGCTGCACGGGCCGGAGCGATCACGCAGGAGATGCGCCGTGGCGCGTCGCGAGAACACCACGCCGGAGCTGATACGCGACGAGGCTGCGCGCGGAAGCCTGGTGATCCCGGCGAAACGTCCGGCACCTTCCGGTAGCGGCGGGGAGAAGCCGATCGCCCCCCCACCGACGACTACCCCGAGGGAGGCTGGACGTTCTGCGAACCAGACGGTGTCCGAGCCGATGGGAGCTGCTCCGGGGATCCCTACGTGCTCCGCGGCGAGCGCGCTGCGCTGCCCGACCTTGACTGGCATCGTGACGCGCGTGATCATGACGAAGATCAACGCAACCTCGGCGCGTCGCCCGTGAGCTCGACGCTCCAGGACGCAGGTCGATGTTCTGTGCGCCCAGAAGTACGGCGCCGACACGGCGATGGACCTTCCGGGACTGGACGGAACCCGGCTTTACCGGCAGGCTATCATCGGACAACGCCACCGTACCCATCGGCACCGTGCCGATCTACAGCATGCTGATCGGGCGTCGCACGAGGACCTCACCTACGACGACATCCTGCGCGAGATCGAGCACTGGCAGGCCGAGCAGGCGTCGACTACCACGATCCACGCCGGCGTTCTGGAGCACTATCGCTGGTGCGGCGACGCCTCACCGGATCGTCAGCCGCGCGGTGTGAGCCTGCTTTGCGCGGGACATCCACAACGGCAAGCAGAACCTGATGTACACGCTCTTCGACGACATCAGCGCCATCATGCGCCAGCATGACGTCACCTACTCGCTCGGCGACGGCCTGCGCCCCAGCTGCCCTCAATGACGCCACGGACGATGCGCAGATCGCGTAGCCTGAGACTTCCTCGGAGAGCTGGTCGCGCGGCCCGCGACGCGGGCGTGCAGGTCATGGTCGAGGGCCTGGGCCACGTGCCGCCTGCACCAGATCGAGCACAACATGAAGCTCGAGCGTCTGCGACGACGCGCCGTTCTATGCTGGGACCGCTCGTCACCGATGCCTTCCCCGGCTACGACCACATCACTCGGCCATCGGCGCAACCGGAAAGGCCTTGCCACGGCGCGGCGATGCTGTGCTACGTCACGCCTGGGGAGCACGTCGGCCTCCCGAAGGCCGAGGACGTCAAGGCCGGCTGCATCGCGTACAAGATCGCGGCGCACGCGGGCGACGTCGCGAAGGGACTCGCCGAGACGAGGGAGTGGGACGACGATCTCTCGCGCGCGCGGGCCGCCCTCAACTGGCCCCGCCAGTTCGAGCTCGCCTTCGACGGCGCCACGGCGCGGGCGCTGCACGACGAGGACCTCGACGTCGACACCGACTTCTGCGCCATGTGCGGGCACGACTGGTGCTCGATGCGCATCAGCAAGGAGATCTCCGAGTTCGAGAGCGGCAAGGACGACGCGTTCCAGCCGGCCGCCAAGGCGCAGCCGAGCCCTGGCGTCGACGCCGAGGGCGAGTCGTTCCTCCGCCGGCGCGTCACGACGCTGCCCGTCGTCGACGGGCGCCACGCGTGCCACAGTGATCGTGCCGCCGGCGAGGAGGAAGCGCGAGAGATCCAGCTCACCGGGGACACTCGCCGCCGCTGACCCCGTCCCCGAGCTCCGTGCCTCCCGCGGTCGCCAGCGGCGGTAGAGTCGGATCCGTGCGATGAGCGAAGACCGCACGAACGCTCCCGGATCCGAGGGTTTCGACGTCACGGTGCCGGTGGCGCGCGACGGCACGCCGCAACCGTCGGGCGGCGGCGCCGGGGGGCCCGCGCTCCCGCGGTTCGAGCCGGACGCACGGATCGGCACGCGCTATCGCGTGGTGCGATTCCTCGGGAAGGGCGGCATGGGGGAGGTCTACGAGGCCGAGGACCAGGTCTTGAAGGACCACGTCGCCGTCAAGACCGTGCGGGCATCTCTCGAAGGCGAGCGGCGCGCGGTCGACCGGTTCCTGCGCGAGATCCAGCTCGCGCGGCGGGTGACCCACCCGAACGTGTGCCGCATCTTCGACGTGGGGTTCCATCGCGACGCTGACGGCGCGTCGATCGCCTTCCTGACGATGGAGCTCCTTCTCGGCGAGACGCTCTCCCAGCACCTGGCTCGAAAGCGGCGGCTGACCGCGGCGGAAGCGCGCCCGATCGTGGCGCAGCTGACGGCCGGGCTCGGGGCGGCGCACGCGGCGGGGATCGTCCATCGCGATCTCAAGACGAGCAACGTGGTGCTCGTGCACTCGGGCGATTCCGAGCGTGCCGTCATCACCGACTTCGGCCTCGCCCGCGCGCTGGGCCCGAGCGGGTCGGGGGACGACTCCTACACCGTGGCGGGGGACATCGTCGGGAGCCCGGCCTACATGTCGCCGGAGCAGGTCGAGGGCGCGGACGTTGGCCCCGCGTCCGACGTCTACTCCCTCGGCATCGTCATGTACCAGATGGTGTCGGGCGCGCTCCCCTACGTCGCCGAGACGCCGCTCGCGCAGGCGGTGAAGCGTCTCTCGGGCCCTCCGGCCCCACCCTCCGCCCACTGCGCGGACCTGCCGCCGAGCTGGGATCGGGCGATCATGGCGTGCCTCGAGCGCGACCCGGCGCGAAGGTGGAACGATCCGGCGGCGGTCCTCTCGTGCCTCGACGAGGAGGCGGCGCCCCGGCGGGGGAAGGTGGCGGTATCGCAGCGAGCCCCCGCGCGCCGCTCGGTCGCCGTCATCGGCTTCAAGAACCTGGCGCGGCGCCCGGACACCGAGTGGATCTCCGTCGCGCTCGCCGAGATGCTCCGCACGGAGCTCGCCGCAGGAGAGGACCTCCGCGCGATCCCCGGCGAGAGCGTCGGCAGGATGCGCCTCGAGCTCGGCCTCGAGGACACCGACAGCTTCGCGCGCGACACGCTGCGGCGCATCCGCGACAACCTCGGATCGGACTTCGTGGTGATCGGCTCCTACCTCGTCGCGGGCCGAGAGGGCAGGATCCGGCTCGACGTGCGGCTCCAGGACGCCGAGACCGGCGAGTTCGCTCTCGCGCTCGCCGACTCGGGGACCGAGGAGCAGATCTTCGATCTGGTGGAGAGGGTGGGGGCACGGTTGCGCGTCCGCCTGGGCGGCACCGCGCCGGGGAGCGGAACGCTCCAGGGGATCAGGGCGGCACTGCCCAGGAGTCCCGAGGCGACGCGTCTTTACGCCGAGGGATTGTCGAGGCTGCGCCTCCTCGATGCGCTGGGGGCGCGCGACCTCCTGGAGCGCGCGGTGGCGGCCGATCCCGACTTCCCGCTCGCTCACGCGGCGCTGGCGGAAAGCTGGGACCGGCTCGGATACGACGTGCGGGCGGCTGCCGAGGCGAAGCGAGCGCTCGATCTCTCGGCGGGGCTTCCGCGAAAGGAGAGCCTGCGCATCGAGGCCCGTCACCACAGCATCGTCAAGGACTGGGACGGAGCGATCACGGCGTGGCGTGCGCTGCACGCCGAGGACCCGGACGATCTGGACGTGGGCCTCGATCTCTGCGAGGTGTACCTCCTCTCGGCTCGTTGGTCGGAAGCGCGGGACATGGTCGAGGTCTTGCGGCGCCTTCCGGCGCCCGATCGTGAGAGCCCGCGCATCGATCTCGCCCTGGCTCGGGCGCAGGGGGGCCTCGCCGACTACGCGGCCTCGGGCGCCGCCGCGGGGCGCGCGTCGAGCAAGGCCATGAGCCAGGGCGCGCGGCTCGTCGCCGCCCAGGCGCTCTGCATCGAGAGCTGGGCGCAGCGGTTCCTGGGCGACATGGATCGCGCCGGCGAGGCGATCCGCGAAGCCGAGCGTATCTTCGGCGAGGCCGGGGACCGCGGGGGCGTGGCCTACGCCCTCATCATCGCGAGCGGTCTTCTCTACGACCAGGGACGCTTCGCGGAGACACTCGAGGTCCGGCGCCGGGCGCTGACCATCAGCGAGGAGATCGGCAGCCGCCTCACCGCCGCCCACACGGAAGGGAACATCGGATGGGTGCTCTACAACCAGGGGGAGCTCGCGGCCGCGATCGACGCGGCCCGCCACGCGGCCGAGGCGGAGCAAGAGCTTGGCGACGTCCTCGTTCGTCCCTGGAACGGCCTCCTGATCGCATCGTGCCTCCTGGATCAAGGCAAGCTCCAGGATGCGGCCGAAACGCTCGGGATCGCCCATGCGGAGCTCCAGGCGACGGGAGACATGCGCGGAATGACCTGGGTCCTCCACCGTCTCGGAGACATCGCCGCGGCGCGGGGTGACCTCGACGCGGCGCGATCGCGTCATGAAGACGCCCAGCGCATCCGAGGCGAGCGTGGTTACCGGAGCGCCGGGGCCTCGAGCCGCGTGGCGCTCGGCAGGATCGCGCTGGATCAGGGGCGAGCCGAGGAAGCGGCAGGTTACCTGCGTGATGCGCTGGATCGCTACGGCACTTCAGAGGCGCCGCACTCGCTCGCGCTGGCGCATGGCCTCCTGGCCGTCGCGCTGGCCAGGTGCGGACGCCGGGAGGAAGCGCAGGGTGAGGCGCGCGCCGCTCGGGCCCTCGCCGCGAAATCGGAGGCGCCGCGAGCGCGCATCGAGGCCACCCTCGCCGCTCTGCGCGCCGAGTCGACGCTCGGAGGCGCTGACGCTGCGGCGGAAGAGATCGAACGCCTGATCGCCGAGGCGGATCGCTTCGGCCTCGTGCCCGTGGCGTGGGAGTGCCGCTTCGAAGCCGCGCGGCGCGCGGCTCCCGACGACGAGACCGCCGGCGCAGCGCTCGAGACGATCGCGCGCGAGGCCAGAGATCGCGGGCTCGAGCGGCTCGCGCGCCAGGTCGAGGCCGAGCTCAGCACGAGACGCTCACCGCGATGAGGAGCTGCGCTCCGTAGTAGAGCGGGACACCCCACAGGCGATTACGTAGCCCGGGGGCGACGAACCTGTCGCGCGCCACGGAGATGTCGGAGAAGTAGAAGGCAACGACACCCAGGATGAGCGGCGCCGCTGGCCGCGACCATGTGGTGGCGACAGCGGCCGCTACCATCGCGGTGATGGCCACGACGTATGCGGCCACCGGCACGCGGAAGGCTGGCGGCAAGTGCGGCGAGAGCCACCGCCACACGATCGCCGCGGGAAGCGCGAGCGCGGTCAGGGCCGCCGCGGCTGCCATCCGGTCCATGCCCCGAAGGGCGAAGCTCGCAGCGAACGAGATGTGCGCCAGGAGGAAGCTCCCGAGCCCGGCGAGGAAGGTCGATTCCGGAATGAGCAAGAGGTCCCCGAGCCACGAGAGCACGAGGGCGATGAGGATCCCGATCCCGTGCCGTGAGCCCGTGGCGCCCGAGAGGCACGCAAGGGCGACGAAACCGGTCGAGGCGATGGGCTTTCCGATCCAGGCGAGCCCCCTCGACCTCCGCGCCTCTGCGACGAGGAAGAGGATCACGCCGGCCCCCGTTGTTGCCGCGCACGCGACGGTCGGTGTCACCGGAGACGACGATACCAGGGCCGCCAGCCCGCCGAGGGAGTCCTGCGAGGACCATCCTCCTGGTGAGCGTCCGTACCCGAGCGCGCCCCCACCCACGCGAACACGACTGTCGCGGCGCGGCACAGGAGCATCCCCACCGCGAGGTTGACGGCCGGCGCGAGGATCAGCACGGTACTTCCGAACGCGCCCAGACCCTCCGCGGTGAAGCGGTAGACGAGATCCGCTGGCACGTCCATCAGCCGGTAGGCGGCGACGGCGACAACGAGCCCCCGCGACGGTCGGATGGCCGCGGCCGCCTCGACGACGCCGAAGACGAGCCAGATCGCCGCGGTGCGCGGGAGCAGATCCGAGCGAGGCACGAGGCCGGGCTGCATCAGACGCAGATACAGATCCGGCCGGAGGAGCGTTCCGCCGCCCAGCACGAGGTCGAACACCGCGAGAGCTGCTGCGAGGGCCCCGCGAAGGGTCGACGTTCTATGCGCTCATCGCCGTCCATGGGCTCGTGCCGCGCGGCGCGATCCGGGCCGCCGGAACGATCAGGCCGCCTGGGCGGCGGGCATCGCCTCGCTCTACCCCGTCGACGCTGCCGGCAAGGGCCCGGGACGGGGAACGCGAATGTCCCAGACCAGGGGCCAACCGTTCCCATGAGGCGGAGCACCATGTACGAGATGTCGATCTCCCACCAGAAAAAGCCCTGGGCCGTCGACCCGGGATAGTGGTGGTGGTTGTTGTGCCAGCCCTCGCCGAGCGTGATCAGCGCGAGGATCATCGAGTTGCGCGACGTGTCGGTGGTCTTGTAGCGGCGGCGGCCGAAGCGGTGGGCAAGGCTGTTGATGGTGAACGTCCCGTGCCAGAGGACGACCGTGCCGACGAAGAAGCCCCAGAGGAGCGCGGTGGGGCCGAAAGCCGCGTAGAGGACGATGCCGAACAGAACCTCGACGATGAGGTAGTTCTTGTTCAGCCAGCGGAGCTCGGGGAATCAGCGAAGTCGGGGATGAGATCGAAGCGCGTCGCATCGTACTTCTTGCAGAGGATCCAGCCGGCGTGGCTCCACCAGAGAGCCGCGGCGCGGGCTGTGGACGTCCTCGGGCTGGTCGGAGAAGCGGTGATGGTGGCGGTGGTGCGCCGCCCACCAGAGCACGCCCTTCTGGACGGCGAGGGTGCCGAGCAGCGCCATCAGGAACTGCACGGCGCGCGACGTCTTGTAGGTGCGGTGCGCGAAGTAGCGATGGTAGCCAGCGGTGAGGCCGAACATCCGAGCGCGTAGAGTCCGGCGACCCAGGCGACCCCGGCCCAGGAGACGCCGGTGACGAACGGCACGGCGAGCGCGGCGAGGTGCATCGTGAAGAGCGTGCTGGCGGCGTGATCGGGTTTCTCGTCGGGGTCTGACATGGCTGATCGCATGGGGACATGCTCTCCATCCCGTGTCACGAACGCCACGGCCAACCCCCCGGGCCGTCGTGCCATACTCTGGCCATGGCGCTCCGGAAGGCCCTCGAGCCGTTCAGTGCGCCGAGGGTGCTGTTCCTGGTCCTCGGGACGCTCGTGCTGCCGAGCCTCGGGCTTGCCGTCAGCGGCATCATCGCCGCTGTCGGCCGACGTCGTGGTCGGGCCCTACGTCGCCCTCCGATCATCGCGGGCGTGTCGATCGTCGTGGGGACGACTGCTCGCGCGCGCCGCCTGGCGCGAGGCGCGGCTCTCGCGCCTGAAGACCGACTTCGTGAGCCACGTCAGCCACGAGCTTCGACGCCGTTGACGTCGTGATCCGCCTGTTCATCGAGACGCTCCGGCTCGGGCGGGCGCGACCACGAGGAGCGGCAGGAGTAAGTCGGATCCTCGCGAAGGAGACAGCGCGCCTCACCGAGATGATCGAGCGCATGTCGGAGGAAGTCGCGCATCGAGTCGGGCAAGAAGAAGCCTCGATCTCCGCCCACCCGGTGCCGGCGCTCGTCAACGGAGCCGTCAACGTGCTGCGGCGCAGTGCTCGACGAGCCGGTGCCGGTTCAGGTGATCGTTCCGGCGGACTCCCCGAGGTGTGGGTCACCAGGGCGCCGTCACGGACGTCCCCAACCTGCTGGGTAACGCCGTGAAGTACGGCGACGGGGATAGATCCGGATCGGCGGGGAACTCGCGGGACGCTGGGTGATGATCGCGGTGGCATAACGTCCCGGCGTGCCGAGGCGCGATCGCAAGCGGATCTTCGAGCGCTCTACCGCGCCGACGATCTCGCCTCCAGGGAACCCACGGCTCGGGCCTCGGCCTGTCGATCGCCAAGCGCCTGGCGGAGGGTCCGGGGGCGCTCGCGTACCAGCCGCGTGCCGGCGGAGGGAGCCGGTTCGCGGCTGAGCCTCGCCATGGCGCTCGGCCGCGCGAGGGCACGGTCGCGCAAGCCGCCTGAGATGGCCGGATCCTCATCGTCGAGGACGATCCGTCGATCGCCACGGGCCTCGCCATGAACCTGCGCTACGAGGGCCACGAGGTGGACGTGGCGGCCGACGGAGATCAAGGACTCGCGCGAGCGCGGGAATGCGTCCCGATCTGGTGATCCTCGCCATGACGTCATGCTGCCGGGGATGAACGGGTTCGAGGTCTGCCACGCCTTGCGTAATCACGAGACGAGCGTGACCGCGATTTCATCCTGTCCGCCAAGGGCGCGGAGAAGGACAAGGTGCTCGGCCTGGGGCTCGGGGCCGATGACTACATCACCAAGCCGTTCGGCATCAAGGAGCTCCTCGCCCGCGTCGGAGCCGCCGTGCTGCGCCGGCGCACCGAGCAGGATCGCACGGGTGAGCTCGACGACGTGACGCTCGACCTCTGCACTGCGTCACGCGCGCCGGCGCCGACGTCGCCCTGACCGCGCGCGAGCGCCTGGACTTCTCGAGCACCTCGCGCGCCATCCCCGCAAGGTCTACTCGCGCCAGCAGCTCCTCGACGCCGTCTGGGGGCTCGACTACGAGGGTACGGAACGCACCGTCGACAACTTCGCGCGGCGCCTGCGCGTGGAAGCCGAGGCGATCCCGAGTCGCCGCGCCACATCGTCACGGCGGTGGGGCTCGGGTATCGATTCGACCCGTAGATCGCGAGCGCCGTCTCGATCGGCGTCAGGGGAAGAACGTCGCGTGGAGGCGGCGTACGGCCTCCTCCGCCATCTCCTCGGCACCACGAACGAGGTTCCTCGGTCCGATGGCGTGCCCATCGAGATCAGGTTGACGTCCAGGTCCCCTCGATGGCGCCGAAGAGCGCGCGCGGCCACCCCGGGATGGCTCCGGAGCCCCCGTGCCGACCACGGCGACGATCGCCTGCGCCGGGAGCGCGGAAACATCGGCGATGCTGGAAAGCCCTGCGTGACGCCGGAGGCGCGCGGCGTCCTCGATCGTCAACGAGATCGACACCCTGCTCGTGGCGATGAGCCCGATGGCCATGTCGTGCCGTCGAACGCCTCGAAGACGCGCGCCCCGTAGCTCCCTTCCGCGGCGAGTATCCGGGGTTGGTGATGAGGATTACCCGGATGCCTGCCCGTGCGGCGATCGCGCGCACTGGAGCCGCGGGAGGCGGGGTCGAACCGTTCCGGATGAGGGTTCCGGCGCCCTCGGGCCGGAACGTGTTGAGGATCCTGACAGGGATGCCGCGCTGACTGCCGGACGGATCGTGGCCGGGTGGAGCACCCGCCCTGGGCGAGCTCCGACGCTCTCCGGAACGCCCGATAGACGAGCTCGCCTCCGGCACGATGCGGGATCGGCCGTCATCATGCCGTCGACGTCGGTCTCGATCTCGATCTCGCTCGGCGCCCGCCGCGGCGCCCAGGAGCGAGGCGGAGTAGTCGGAGCCGCCCCGGCCGAGCGTGTCGATGCCTTCCGCCGTCGATCCGATGAACCCCTGCGTGACGCAGAGCCCCGGGCCTCGAGGCGGTCCCCACCAGCGCCTCGATCTCCTTCCGGCGGGGCGCGCGGCGCCGAAGCGGATCGTCGGTCCTCACGATCTCGCGGGCATCGACGAACGCCGCCCTCGACGAGGGCCGCGAGGACGGCTTGCGAGCTCTCCCGTGCTCGCGATCGCGTCCGACGTGCGGTCGGTCAGCTCGGCGAGCATCGCCACCCCGCGGAGGCGCTCCCGAGCCTCGACGAACCGCGCGGCGAGGTACGCCCCGACCGGGCCGGGCAGCCCGTCGACGCGGGTCTCGAGCACGCCGAGCTCGTCCGCGGTCGCGAGGTGGCGTGCCGCGAGCGCATCGAGGATCGCGAGCGCCCCGGACTCGCGGTGGCTTGCCGCCTCGCGCGCGGCCCGCAAGAGATCGTTGGTGGCGCCTCCCATCGCCGACGCCACGACGATCGGAGCGCGCCCGCGCCTGCTCTGAACGATCGATGCCGCGGTCTTGAAGCGCGCCGCGTCGCCGAGCGAGGTCCCGCCGAACTTGAGCGCGATCACGACGCGATCCTCGTGGCCGTCTCCGGGAGGATGCGCTCGAAGTCCCGCAGCGTCGGCTTGATGACGACGGGGCGGGGGAGCGACGGCACGATCCACTCCTGGGTCTTGTAGCCGTTCCCCGTCACGTAGGCGACGGTGAGCTCGTCGCGATCGATGCGGCCGCTCTCCGCGAGCTTCTTGAGCACGCCGATCGTGACGCCGCCGGCAGTCTCCGTGAAGATCCCCTCCGTCCGCGCGAGCAGCTTGATCGCGTCGATGACCTCCTCGTCGGTCACCGACTCGCAGGTGCCGCCGGTCTTGCCGATGACGTCGAGGGCATAGACGCCGTCGGCGGGGTTGCCGATGGCCAGGGACTTGGCAATGGTGCTCGGCTTCACGGGCTTGATCTCCTTGGCGCCCGCGCGGAAGGCGTTCGCCACCGGCGCCGAGCCTTCCGCCTGCGCGCCGCTCACGCGCGTCCTCGGCGTCGGGATCAAACCCAGCATCGCCAGCTCGTGGAGGCCCTTGTGGATCTTGCAGAGGAGCGATCCGCTCGCGATGGGGACCACCACGTGATCGGGCGCGCGCCACCCGAGCTGCTCCGCCACCTCGTAGCCGAGCGTCTTCGAACCCTCGCTGTAGAACGGCCGCACGTTGACGTTCACGAACGCCCAGTCCTCGCGGATCGCCGAGATCTCGGAGCAGAGGCGGTTGACGTCGTCGTAGGTCCCCTCGACGCCGACGAGCGTCGGACCGTAGGCGCCGATGCCCGTGATCTTCGACGGCTCGAGGTCGGAGGGAATGAAGACGACGGGACGCAGGCCGCTCACGGCGCCGAACGCGGCGACCGAGCCTCCCAGGTTCCCCGTCGAGGCGCAGGCCACCGTGGAGAAGCCGAACTCCTTGGCCCGCGAGACCGCGACGGAGACGACCCGATCCTTGAACGAGTAGGTCGGGTTGCAGGCGTCGTTCTTCACGTAGAGCTCGCGAAGCCCGATCGCCTTCGCCAGGCGTGGCGCGGGGACGAGCGGGGTCAGCCCCTCCTGGAGCGTCACGACGTGAGCCGGGCTCACCGGCAGCAATGGCGCGTACCGCCAGATCGATCGCGGCCCGGCGGCGATGCTCTCGCGGCTACAGGCGCGTCCGATCGCCTCGTAGTCGTACACCACCTCGAGCGGGCCGAAGCACTCCTCGCATACGTAGCGCGGCCCGATCGGCACGATCGTCCCGCACTCGCGACACTTGAGACCGGATACGTAGCTCTCGTCTTTCATGGCTCACTCCTCGACACGGATGACCTTCGGCTCGCCCTGGAGCACTCCCGCTGCCGCGATGGCAGCGAGCGCGCCCCGCACGTCGCCCTCGCGGGCCTCGTGCGTGAGGATCTCGATGCGGCCGCTCCC
>JAXLQT010000006.1:0-243660 GCA_046331505.1 Acidobacteriota bacterium | reverse complement strand
CGCATGAGAAGCTGATCCAGCCCACGTTCTCGCCCCAGGCGTAGCCGGACAGGTTCCCCGCACCGTCGTTGGTGACGCCGTAGGCGACCGTGGCGCAGCTCCCCTGGTTGCCGCACGAGAGGCTGATCCAGCCGACGTTCTCCGCGAAGATGTAGCCCGTGAGCGCGGCGCTCTGCACCTCCACGCCGGGGCCGCCGTTGCCGAGCGGCTCTGCGTTGTGCCAGCCCACGTTCTCCTGGAAGGCGAACTGCGAGTTGTCGTTGTTGGGGTCGATGTTCTCGGCCGCACTTGCCGGCACGGCGAGCGCGAGCGCGAGCAGGCAAGGCATGCGTTTCATCGTCGTCTCCTCGCCGGGCGCCTAGTAGCTGAAGTTCGCGAGGACGTTCGTCGAGCTCCCCGCGTTGGTGTTGATGGCCACGATCGCGCCCGCCTTGTCGCCCGCCGGGATGGTGTAGTCGGTCGTGTTGCCCGACGCGAAGTTCCCGACGAAGAGCGCACCCTGGCCGGCTCCCTTGTAGCCGGTGTCGCTGTCCGTGACGTGGTTACCGCGGACGAGCGTGTCGGAGCTCGTGACGTTGATCCCAGCCTTCCCGACGGTCGTGATGTTGTCGACGTCGTTGTTCTCGGCGAGGCAATCCGACGAGAGGCGGATGCCGTCCCCGACGCAGACCGTCACCTGGTTTCCGCGGACGACGGAAGCGAAGGCGACGATGCCATCCACGTTCGAGTTCAGGATGCAGCGCTCGACGATGCACTGGCTTCCCGCATCGATGCCCGTCCCGCCGTTCCCGACGGCGACGCAGTCCGCGACGATCGAGCGCACGCGCGCCGCGATGCCGCCGCCCCCGTTCCCACCGGCGTGGCATCCCCGGATGAGGCCGTTGATGTCGAGAGTGATGCCGAGCCCGGAGTTTCCGCCCGCGGCGACGTTCTCGATCGTGCAGTCGCCGCAGTTGTTCGGGAGGTCGAAGCCGACGCCATCGCCGCCGAAGCTCGCGACGTTGCCGTTCTTCACGGTGACGCGCGTGAACGCCGCGCTCAGGCGGATCCCGTCGCCCGTTCCGGGGGCCCCGGACAGCGTGAACCCGTTCAGGTCCAGCGTCACGTTGCTCGCGCCGATCACGATCCCGTCTCCGGAGGTGACGCTGCGGTCGCCGGTCAGGTAGTAGGAGCCCGCCGCGGAGATCGTGAAGGTCCCCGTGCCCGCGGGGATCGCGGTGCGAGGCTCGACCTCGGTCAGCGTCTTGAACGTCGGCGCGGGCGGGCCCGGGGGATCGAGGCTCCCGGAGACGGCCGGTCCCGCCGCGGAGAGGCAGAACGCGAGGAAGAGCGCGGCACGCTTGCGATCGTCGATGGTCATCCTGCAGGGCATGGTGTTCTCCTTTGAGCCCGAGGCGTGAGGTCGTTGCCGCGCATCGCAAGGAGCGTGCCGCTTCGCTCCTCCCGGGGCGGGCGCGGCTCCCCGCGCGGCCACCGTGAGTGGGCGTCGCAGACGCTGTGACCGACTCCGACGCGCCCGTCACATCACCGGGCCGTTACGATCGGGCGCAGTGTGGAAGAGATGACGACCGCGCGGGGCGCGACCTCCCCGTAGCCGATGCGCCAGAGAATGGGGCGGCAGGACTCCCTTGCCGCCAGGCTGCTCTTGACGGTGATCCTCGCGCCCCTCGCCGCGCTGGGCACGCTGGCGCTCGTGTCGCTGGCGAGCGACGGGGTCCACGGCGCCATGACCTACCCGTGGCGCGCCGAGCCGTGCCTCATCCTGACGAGCGCCGCTCGCGACACCCCGGACGGCAAGACGGTCTTCGACGTTTCGTACTCCTGGGCCGCGGGCGGAAGGGAGCGCGTCGGCACGCGGTACGCGCTTGGCTACGAGGGCGGCGAGGATCCGGCGCCGGCCCAGCGGCTCGCCGCCCGGTTCGTCGAGGGCGACGCGACGACCTGCTACGTCGACCCGAGGGATCCGTCGTCCGCGGTGCTCGTCCGGTGGGATGCGGGGCTCACGGCCGTCGCGTTCGTCGCGCGGGCGATCTTCGGCGTCCTGTTCCTCGCTGGCTGTGGATCCGGGGTGTGGGTTGCGTGGCGCGGCGTCCCGCCGGGGATCGCGCGGGCGACGGAGGGTCACGGCACGACCGTCGCGATGTTCATCATGTTCGGAGCGTTCGCGCTCATGGGCGGTGCTCTGTTCCTCGGGCTCCTCGTGTTCCCGCTCGTCGACGCCGTCGGCGCGAGAGGGTGGCATGCCCGGCCGTGCACCATCGACGAGAGCCGGGTGACCGTGACGACGGGCCGCGATAGCGAGGGGCGCGCCACGACGTCCTACGGCACGGAGCTCCGCTACCACTACGAGGTCGACGGCCGCGTCTACCGCTCGCGTCGCCTTGGATTCGTCTCCGGATCGTCGGGAGGCCAGGAGGGGCAGCAGGCGATCGTCGATCGTTTCCCCGCCGGGTCCTCACGCACCTGCTACGTCGACCCTCGCGATCCGACGCAGGCCGTGCTCGACAGGTCCATCCGGGCGGGCATCGCCCTGGCTCGCCTCCACGCTGTTCCTCGGCGTGGGAACATCGGCCTCGTCCAGACCATCCGCGGGCTCCGCCGATCCGCCCGCAGGCCAGGAAGAGCTCGCTAGCGGCTGCCGGAGAGGCGGGGGTCGAGCACGTCGCGCAGGGTGTCGCCGACGAGGTTGTAGCCGAGCACGGCGAGGAAGATCGCGATGCACGGGGGGTAGATCATGTGGGAGGTCGTGAAGATCGACTCGAAGGCGGTGCGGAGGATGTTGCCCCAGGAAGGCGCGGGAGGCTGGACGCCGAATCCGAGCCAGGACAGGGCGGACTCGGTGAGGATCGCGCTGGCGATGCCGAAGGTGATGGGCGGGAAGACCGGTGCGAGCGCGTTGGGGAGGATGTGGCGGAAGACGATGCGGCGCGGCCCCGCTCCGAGGGCCACGGCCGCGAGGGAGAAGTCGACGTTGCGCAGGCGCAGGAACTCGCCGCGGACGTAGCGGCCGATCGACGTCCAGCTCGTGATGCCGATGACGATCATCACGTTCCAGATGGAGGGCGAGAGCCACGCCATGATCGAGAGGATGAGGAAGAAGACCGGGAAACACTGGACGATCTCCACGAGGCGGGAGATGGAGACGTCGGCGGCTCCTCCGGCGTACCCGGCGATCGACCCGAGCACGATGCCGATGGCGGCCGAGATCCCGACGGCGACGAATCCGACGAGCATGGAGACGCGGGCGCCGTGGATCATGCGGGCGAGGACGTCCCGTCCCACCTCGTCGGTCCCGAGGTAGTGCGCGGGCGTCGGCGGTTGCAGGATGTCCGAGGACGTGCGCGTCGGCCCGTGCGGCACCGGCGTGGCGATCGCCCAGTCGCCGCGCTCCGGCTTGTTCCGCCGGCCGAAGTCGAAGGTGACGAGGTTGAACGGGGGGCTCTGCTTCACGAGCTTCCGGCCCCAGGGCAGGTTCGCCGCGAAGAGGTCCTTCGCGGCCGGCGCGTAGAGCTTGCCGTCGTACCGGCAGAGGAGAGGGAGCGAGCTCGCGAGGATGGGCGCGAAGAACCCGACCAGGAGGAGAAGGCTCACGACCGCGAGCCCGACCTTCCCGGGCGCGGAGCGCCGGTAGAGGCGCCACGTCCTGGTCCGGCCCCCGTGCGGTGCGCTCATCCGTGGCTCACCCGGGGATCCACGACGACGTACAGCAGATCGGCGAACAGCGTTCCGGCGAGGACGAGCAGTGCCGTCGCGGTGTTGAGCGCCATGATGACCGGGTAGTCGCGCTGGAGCACCGACGTGAAGAAGAGCCGCCCGAGCCCCGGCCACGTGAAGATGACCTCGAGGATCACCGAGCCCGAGATGAGCACCGGGAACACCAGGCCGACGAGCGTGATGAAGGGGATGAGGGTGTTGCGGAAGACGTGGCGCCAGAGGACGACGCCGTCGGTGAGGCCCTTCGCCTTGGCGGTCCTCACGTAGTCCTGGCGTGTCACCTCGAGGGTGTTCGAACGCAGGAACCGGGCGTAGTAGGCGATCGAACCGTAGGCGCTGCACACGACATAGAGCGCCATGTGGCGCAGCAGGTCGGCGGTGCGCCCGAGCGCGCCCAGGCGCTCGTAGCCGTCGCCGTGCATGCCCCGGAACGGGAGGAGGTTCCACTTCACGCTGACGAAGAGCACGAGCACGATCGCGCCCACGTAGCTCGGGATGGAGTAGAGCGCATAGAGCACGACGCCGCTGCCGCGATCGATCCAGCCGTTCTGCCTCCAGGCGCTCCACACGCCGAGCGGGATGGCGAGGACGAACGACACCGCGAGGGCCGCCAGGTTCACGGAGATGGTGGGCCACATCGCTTCTCCGATCTTGCGGACGACCGGCTGGTCGTCGGCCATCGACTTGCCGAGGTCGCCCGAGATCACGTCTCGCATCCAGAGCGCGTAGCGGACGGGGATGGGCTTGTCGAGGTGGAAGCGCTTCCGGAGCTCGGCGACGATGCGCGCCGACTGCTCGGGCTTCATCGCCTCGGCGGCCTGGAGCTGGGCCGGATCCCCGGGAGCCGCGCAGATGATGGCGAAGGTCACCATCGTGATCCCGAGGAGAGTCGGGATCGCGAGCAGGACCCTTCGGATCGCGTAGCTCAGCGTGCCCAAGGGAGGCGTCCGTCTACGGCATCATCGCCGGGTACTTCTGCTCGCTCTTCTTCACCCACCACGCCATCTCCGCCGGCGTGAAGTTGAAGACGCCGCGGGGGCTCGTCGTGACGCCGCGGATGCGCTTGTTGAAGGCCCAGAAGGTGCCCCGGTTCCAGAGGAACGTGTAGGGCTGCTCGTCGTAGATGATCTTCTGGATCTCCTGGTAGTAGACCTTGCGCTTCGCCTGGTCGAACTCCTTGCGCCCGAGCTCGCGGCCAGCTCGTCCACGCGGCGTTCTGGAACTTCCCGTAGTTGCGGCCGTTGGTGCCGGTGGGGTCACCGGTGGAGAGCCAGATGTCGCGCTCGTGTCGGGATCGGTGCCCGTTCCCCAGGCCGCCACCGATGACTGGAACTCGTGCTTGCGCACCCGCCCGAGAGCGCCGCCCACTCGAGGTCTGGGGTGTTCATCTTCACCCCGATGCTCTGGAGGTCCTCCTGAAGATCGCGGACAGGTCGCGGGAGATCTCGATCCCCTGCGGCAGGAGCATCGTGAACTCGAACCTCACGGGCTTGCCGTCGACGTCCTTGTAGCGCCAGCCCTCCTTGACTTTCGTCCACCTTCCAGCCCGCCTCGTCGAGGAGCGCCAGCCGCCTTGTCAGGAGATCGAAGGGGATGAGCTTGATCTCGGGGTTGAACATCCAGCTGTCGGGATGGAAGACGCCGTAGGCCCGCGTGTAGAGGTTGTAGGCCAGCTCGCGGATCATGCGCGGCGTGTTGCAGGCGGCGGTCATGGCCTTCCGCACGCGGAGATCGCCGAAGACGGCTGTTGCTGTCCATGTTCCAGCAGATGCAGGCGAGATCCGGACGCAGCCGAGCGCCTTCCACCTGACCTTGGCAAAGTCGCTGTCGGGACCCGACTGGGTAGCGAACTGCTTGCGTCACGGTGCGCGCCGCCTGACTTCGCCCCCGCCGAAGGTTAGAGCTGGACGCTGTTGTCGGGATGATGCGGAAGACCATGCGCTTGAAGTGTCCAGGCTTCCCCTTGAACCCGTCCCAACGCTCCACGACGATCTTGTTGCGCGGCGAGCCACTCGACGAACCCATAGCGCTGCTGCCGATCGCCCGGTTGAGCTTCTCGTAGTAGTCGCCCGTCTTGAGGTCGGGTTCTTCGCCTTGTCCTTCGTAGAGGTGCTTCGGGATGATGGGGAACCCGCGCTCCACGGTTCGTGGCGAGGGCCGCCTTGTGGACCATCTTGAGGGTCAGGGGATCGAGCACCTGCACGTCGACGATCTCATCCGTCCCGGACCGCACGGCGGGGCACGGGACCTTGTCGTCGAGGATCTGTTGCCAGGAGAACCGGACGTCCTCCGCGTTGAAGGGTTGCCCGTCCTGCCACGTGAGGCCGGGCTTCATCTTGACGGTGTAGGAGAGGTGATCCGGGGCCTCCTCGAAGTGCTCCACGACGTCCTCGTTGACGCGCCACTGCATCTTGCCGTCGAACTCGAAGAGGCCCGTGAAGAGGAGATCGGCGAAGTAGAACTCGAAGGTGGAGGAGATGAAGATGGGATTGAGGTTCGCGGGATTGCCCTCGAGCGTGCGGTAGAGGGTCTCGTCCTCGGCGACGTCGCCTGGGTCCAGAGGCAGCGGCTCCCTGAGCGAGGCTGGATTGACGAGCGGGTCCTTCTTCGGGTCGTAGCCTCCGGCCACGGGAGAGGGAGACGCTCCGGGTGTCGCGGGCGGCGCGGCGTGATCGCCGCCTCCCGGCGCCGGAGGCGGGCTCGCGGGGCAGGCGCAGAGGGCGATCAGGGCGAGAGGGAGCAGGGCGCGCTTCATGTCTCTTACCTCCGGGCGGATTCTCGGTCTCGGATCCAGGAGCGGACGGCGGCCTCCAGCGATGCCACGCTGCCGCGGTTGTCGATGACGTGGTCCGCGCGCGCGAGCGCCGCGGAGAGCTGCTGCCTCCCGGGATCGGATCCGTCTTCCTCAGCCTCCTTCGCGCGGAACGCCTCGAGGCTCTCGAGCGCGTCGCCGCGACCCGGGCGCGCCGTGGCGCGCTCGTAGCGCACCTCGATCGGAGCGGTGACGCCGAGGAGCTCGAATCCCCGCACGCGGCGGAGCACGTCGACCTCGGCGGGGCTCCGTATCGAGTCGACGAGATCGCGATCGGCGAGGCGGCCGGCGATGCGTTCGGCCAGGACCCCGGTCCCGTGGGCGCGACGCAGCTCCTGCCCCGTCCGGATCAGATCGTCACGGCCGTGCGTCCGGCCGAGCGCCGTCGCTTCCTCGCGCACGATGTCGGAGAGGCTCCAGTAGCGGAATCCCATCTCGCGCAGGATGCGGGCCACCTCGCCCTTCCCCGCGGCGTTGGGTCCGGTGAGCCCGACGATCACGCCGCTCCGCCGACGAGCTGGCGCAGGACGTAGGGGAGGATGCCCCCGTGGCGGAAGTACTGGAGCTCGTCGGGCGTGTCGACGCGGGCGACCACCTCGAACGTCCGGATCGCGCCTGCCGGATCCGTTGCGCGCACCGTGAGGCGCTTGCCCACGGCGAGACCGTCGGCGATGCCGTCGATCGCGAACGTCTCCTTGCCGGAGAGGCCGAGCGATTCCCGGTCCTCGCCGGCCACGTGCTCGAGCGGGAGCACGCCCATGCCGACGAGGTTCGACCTGTGGATCCTCTCGAACGTCCGCGCGATGACGGCCCTCACGCCGAGAAGCGCAACGCCCTTGGCCGCCCAGTCGCGGCTCGAGCCCGTCCCGTACTCGAGCCCGGCGAGCACGATCAGGGAAACGCCCTCGTCGCGGTACGCCATCGCGGCGTCGTAGATCGACATCGGGGCGCCGTCCGGCAGGTGGACCGTCACGCCGCCGGTCGTACCCGGCGCGAGCAGGTTCTTGAGGCGAACGTTGGCGAAGGTCCCCCGCACCATCACCTCGTGATTGCCGCGTCGCGCTCCGTAGGAGTTGAAGTCCTTCGGCCCGATGCCGAGCGACTGGAGGTAGCGGCCCGCGGGACCGTCGGGCTGGATCGACCCCGCCGGGGAGATGTGATCGGTGGTCACGCTGTCGCCGAGCACGGCCAGCACGCGCGCGCCGGCGATGTCTCGCAGGGGTGCCGGCGTCCTCGGCATGCCCTCGAAGTAGGGAGGCTTGCGGATGTAGGTCGAGGAGCCGTCCCACGCGTACACCTCGCTCTTCGGCGCCGGAAGCTCCGCCCAGTAGTCGGGCCCGCGGAAGACGTCCGCGTAGCGCGCGCGGAACTGGTCGGCCTTCACGCCGCTCTTCACCGTGGCGGCCACCTCGTCCGCCGAGGGCCACACGTCCTTCAGGAACACGGGCTTCCCGTCGCGGCCTGCGCCCAGGGGCTGGGACGTGAGATCCAGGTCGATCCTCCCGGCGAGCGCATAGGCGACGACGAGCGGCGGCGATGCCAGGTAATTGGCCTTGACCAGCGCATGGACGCGTCCCTCGAAGTTGCGGTTCCCGGAGAGCACCGATGCGACCACGAGGTCGCGCTCCTTGACGGCCTTCGTCACGTCGTCCGGTAGCGGGCCGCTGTTGCCGATGCACGTGGTGCAGCCGTAGCCGACGACGTGAAACCCGCAGGCCTCGAGCGACGCGAGGAGCCCCGTCTCCTTCAGGTAGTCGGTGACGACCTTCGATCCCGGAGCGAGGCTCGTCTTCACCCACGGCTTCGGCGCGAGGCCGCGCGCGGCGGCGTTGCGCGCCAGCAGGCCCGCCGCCACCATCACCGATGGGTTGGACGTGTTGGTGCAGCTCGTGATCGCCGCGATGACGACGGAGCCGTTGCCGACACCGTTGCCGGCGGCGTGGCCGTCACCCTTCTTCTCGGCGCCGAGCGCCGCCTCGAAGGAGGCGGGGACGCCGGCGAGCGCCACGCGATCCTGCGGGCGCTTCGGTCCGGCCATGCTCGGCTCGACCGTCCCGAGGTCGAGCTCCAGCGTGTCGGAGAACAGGGGCTCGGGCGAGTCCGGGGTCCGGAAGACGCCCTGCTCCTTCGCGTACGCCTCGACGAGCGCCACCAGCTCGGCCGGCCGTCCGGAGAATGCGAGGTACGAGATGGTCTCGCGGTCGATGGGGAAGTAACCCACCGTGGCGCCGTACTCGGGCGCCATGTTCGCGATGGTGGCGCGATCGGCCAGCGACAGGGAATCGAGGCCGGGGCCGTAGAACTCGACGAACTTCCCGACGACCTTCTTCGCGCGCAGCATCTGCGTCACGGTCAGCACGGCGTCGGTGGCGGTCGTCCCCGGAGCGAGCTTGCCCGAGAGACGGAAGCCGATCACCTCGGGGATCAGCATCGAGACCGGCTGGCCGAGCATCGCGGCTTCGGCCTCGATGCCGCCGACGCCCCAGCCCAGGACGCCAAGGCCGTTCACCATGGTCGTGTGCGAGTCGGTGCCGACGAGCGTGTCGAAGTAGGCGGCGCCGTCCTTCTGCATGACGACGGGCGCGAGGTACTCGAGGTTCACCTGGTGGACGATGCCGGTCTCGGGCGGCACCACGCGGAAGCTTCGGAACGAGCCCTGTCCCCAGCGGAGGAACGCGTAGCGCTCGCGGTTGCGCTCGAGCTCGATGCTCGTGTTGCGCGCGAGGCTCTCGTGCGATCCGTAGGCGTCGACCTGCACTGAATGATCGATGACGAGATCGACGGGCTCGAGGGGATTGATGCGCGCGCCATCGCCGCCGAGCGCGGTGATGGCGTCGCGCATGGCCGCCAGATCGACGACGCAGGGGACGCCGGTGAAGTCCTGCAGGAGGACGCGCGCCGGGCGGAAGGCGATCTCGACGGAGGGCTTCGCGGCGGGATCCCAGTCGAGGAGCCCGAGGATCGCCTCGCGCCGCTCGGGCCTTCCAGCTTCGCTCCGGAGCAGGTTCTCGAGCAGGATCCGTAGCGACGCCGGCAGCCGCGAGATCCCCGGATGCTCGCGCGCCAGGATCCCGAGGGAGTGGATCGCATGGGTCTGTCCGGAGACATTGAGGGTCGTGAGGGTTCCGAAGGTATCGGGCGTCGGCATTGGCAAAGCTCCTGGGCGCGATCTTCGCAGAATCGCCCGGTTCTCGGACGAGAATGGCGCGCCTCATGACCGCCGCCGCCACGAACGGAATGCCGCGCGACGCGAAGCTCATCCTCACCGCGGCGTTCGTGAGGGCGACGTCGGTCGGGATGGTGGGCGTGCTGCTCGGGATCTACCTCGCCAAGCTCCGCCTCGATACGGTTCAGATCGGTCGCGTCGTCGCGCTTGGGCTCGCGGGGATGGCGGCGGGCGCCGGCTTCGCCACGTTCGCGGGCGGCCGCGTGTCGCGCAGGACGTGCCTCCTCATGCTCGCGGCGCTCTCGCTCTGCTTCGGCATCCTGGCCGCGCTCGTCTCTTCGCCGGCGGTCCTGTCGTTCGCAGCGTTCTTCGGCATGCTGAACGGCATGGGGCGCGATCGCAGCGCCGCGCTCGTCCTGGAGCAAGCGGCGCTTCCGGGCCTGGTCGGCGAGGAGAAGCGGACGATGACCTTCGCCTGGTACAACGTGCTCCAGGACGGCGGGGGCGCGCTCGGGAGCGCGCTCGCCGGGCTGCCGTCGATCCTGCAGCGGTGGGGGATGAGCGTGCTGCCGTCGTTTCGCGTGACGGTCGCCGCGTCGGCGATCCTCGCCGGCTCGTGCGCCGTCTTCTACGCGCTGCTCTCGCACCGGGTCGAGGATGCGAAGGCGGGGGTGCCGCTATACGTCTCTCCGGCGAGCCGCCGCGTGGTGGCGAAGCTCTGCGCGCTCTCGGCGATGGACAGCCTCGGCGGCGGCTTCCTGACGACCGCGCTCCTGTCGTACTGGTTCTACCAGCGCTTCGGCGTGAGCGAGGCCACGCTCGCCATCCTCTTCGTCTTTTCTCGCGGCGCCAACGCCCTCTCGCACTTCGGCGCGGCGTGGCTCGCGGGGCGCATCGGCCTTCTGAACACGATGGTGTTCACGCACATCCCCTCGAGCCTGCTCTTGATGACCGTGCCGTTCGCGCCCAGCTTCCCGGTGGCGGTGATCCTGTTCGTGATCCGCGAAGGGCTGGTCGAGATGGACGTGCCGACGCGCCAGTCGTACACGCTCGCCGTCGTGCGTCCCGAGGAGCGGACGTTCGCATCGGGGATGGTCACGCTGGTGCGGGTGAGCGCGTGGGCGTCGTCGCCGGCGATCGCGGGCCTGATGATGATGAAGACCATGTCGCTGCCGCTCTACGTCGGGTCCGGGATCAAGGTCGTCTACGACGTGCTGCTCTACAGAGCGTTCCGGCACCTGAAGCCTCCCGAGGAGCGCGGCGAGTGATCGTCTCGGCGACCTACGGCAGAACCGGCGGGGGACAAGCCCCCGCCCTACGAGCGGCAGGGGACGCGAGGCTATCGTGGTAGCGCAGCGAGCGAACGTTTCCGGAAGGACCGGTCGATCGGACAAGAGCCGTAGGGCCGGTGTTTGTCCACCGCCGGTTGGGACTGGAATCCGGGCCGCCGCGAGAGCCTGGCGACTCATCGCTTGGGGTAGGACCGGTCGAGCGGTCGGGTGTCGCAGGGCGGGGGCTTGTCCCCCGCCGGTTCGTGGCGCATGACGCTACGCATCGACGCGACCGGGCTCGCCGACTACGTCCGGCTGGGCTCCTGCGAGCGAAACCTCTGGTACCGGCTCCACCCCGACGAGACGAAGGCGATCGTGGAGGACTACGGCGTCGAGATCCCGGGGATCTCGCCGCTCCTCGCGCAGAAGGGCTTCGAGCACGAGCGCGACGTCATCGCGGCTTTCGAGGCGCAGCGCGGCCACGAGGTGCGCGACCTCACGGGCATGGCCGTCGAGGTCACGCTCGCCGCGCTTGCCGAACGGGGATCGCGCCCGCTGCTGCTCGCGCAGGCCAGCGTGCGCGGGTTGCTCGCCCCGCACGTGGAGGGGCGCGGGATCGCCGACCTGATCGAGATCCGCCGCGATCCGGACGATCGCGTTCGCCTCGCCATCATGGACATGAAGCGGAGCCGCTCCGACAAGGTCGAGCATCGTCTCCAGGTCGCGTTCTACGCCGTGCTGCTTCGCGGCATGGCGCGCGACGCCGGCGTTGCGCTCTCGGAATTGACGGGCGCGATCCTGCGCCCGGGGGTGGAGCCGTCGCGCTTCGAGCTCCCACCCTGGGAGGAGTGCATCGCCATCCTCGCGACCGGCGCGGTGCGGCGCGTGGGCGCCGCGTCGCGCGAGGAGGCTACCTACCATCTCGCTCCCCGCTGCGACGGTTGCCGGATGAGCGCCGTGTGCTTCCGCGAAGCCGCCATCACGCGGTCGCTCTCGCTCGTCCCGTTCCTCACGCTTCCCGAGATGCACGCGCTCCAGGCCGCGGGCGTGCGTACGGTGGACGAGCTCGCGGAGCTGAAGGTGCTCGACCCCGCGGCGCGAAGCCTCTCGATTTCTCCCGGGAAGGAGGCGATCGTCGAGGCCGTCGCGTCGTCGTGGCCCGTCGCCGCAAACATCGATCTGCACGTCCAGCGCGCGAGGGCCGCGAGCAAGCGTCTGGGGGGCGACGTGGCGGCGCTGCCGCGCCTGCTCGACGCGCCGTTCGGGACGCTGCCATCGCGCGAGGCGCATCCCGATCTGGTGCAGGTCTTTCTCGACGTCCAGTACGACTACGTGGAGGATCGTCTCTGGGCGCTTGCCGCGGAGGTGGTCGGTCGCGCATCGACCTCGGTCGCCCATGTCGCCTCCGTGGGCGGGATCGCTTCCGGGACGGCCGCGTCCGAGGTCGAGGGAGGATTGCTCGGGCGCTTCGCCGACGAGCTGATGCCCGCGATCCATCGCGCCGCCGGGAGCGACTTCCCGACGCTGCACGTCTACCTCTACGGGCGCGTCGATCTCCGTCGGCTCTGCGAGGGGCTCGAACGCCACCTCGAGAGGGGCGGCGGCATCGCGCCCCTGTTCGAGCTCCTCACCCAGGCACCGGCGCTCGGCCAGACGATGGTGTCTCTCCTTGGGGCCGAGGTCCGCGAGCGTCTCAACCTCGGCTCGCTCGGGCACGGCCTCGTGCCCGTCGCGAGCGCTCTCGGGTTCTCCTGGGGCGATCTCGCCGCGACCTTCTCCGAGGGGACCTTCGACGGCGCCGGAACGCTCCCCGATGGGCGCTCCTACGAGCGGGCGGCACGCTTCTCCTCCGACCTGCCGTTGCTGTACGCCTACGGCGCGTGGGGCAAGCTGCCGCCTTCCGAGGCGTCGGGGCCCTACGGGCGGGCGACGCTTCCGGACCTCCAGCGGTTCGTCGCGGCGCGCGCGCGGGCGCTCGTTCACGTCGAGTCCTCGTTCGCCGTCAAGAACCGCTCGATCGAGAAGCGGCCGGTGCCACTGGGCCGGCTCGTGCGCGAGAGCCAGGAGCGCGCTGCGCGCCCGCGGCGCCTCGCGGATCGGCTCGCGGTGTTCCTGCACTACGAGCACCACGCGCACCTCGAGGAGACGCTCGCCTACCTTGCGCGGCCACTCGACCGTCGCGTCGCCTCCGGGAAGACCTTGCTTGCCCGCTCCCTTCGCGATGCCGAGTCGGGGCGCGCTTCGTTCCGCCTAGACTTCGAGAGCCTCGAGCTCGATCCGGCGGTCGGGATCGCCGCGCTCTCGGTGCGAGAGAACGACTGGATGGTCGTGTCGGAGGCGGAGAACACACACCCGTGGGACATCGCGCGCGGGAGGCTCGCGATCGTGCACTCCCTCGAGGGAGACGCGTTGACTGTCGAGCTGGTGGACATGACGTTCCCGCGGGCGCGGTTTCGTTACCCGCATCGAAACGCCATGGCGATCCAGAGGGGGCGCCGCTACGCGCTCGACCCCATGCTGGACGACATCGGTGGAGAACGCCTCCTCGATGCGTGCGAGCACGCCGCCGACAACGTTCTCGTGGCTCTCATGGAAGCGGGCGGTGGAGCCGTGGCGCCGCGTCCCGCGTCGCCGGCTGGGGCGGACGCGGTCGTGAGCTTCGTCGGGAACTGCGCCGCGCGCCTGGCGCAACCCCTGACGGCGAGGCAGCGCGACGTGATCACGCGGCTGTCCGACCGCGTGCTTCTGGTCCACGGTCCTCCGGGGACCGGCAAGACCTGGACCGTCGCGTGGGCGATCCTCGCGCGACTCTGGGCTGCCGCCTCCGCGGGGCGACGGCTCCGCGTCCTGGTCACCGCCATGACGCACACCGCGGTCGACGTGCTGCTCGCCACCATCGTCCGGTGCCGCGACATCCTGGGCGAGGGCGGCTCGCCGATCGTGCCGCTCGTCCTCTACCGCGAGGCGACAGAGGCGGACACAGCGATCCCCGCGGGGACCGCGCTTCTCACGCGATCGCGTATCGTCCAGGCGCTCCAGACGCCGCTCGCGGTGATCGGCTCCGTTCCGACCGGTGTCCATCGTCTGCTCAAGGCAGCCGGTGACGGCAGCGTCCCGTGGAGCCGCAAGCACTTCGACCTGGTGGTGATCGACGAAGCGTCGCAGGTGAGCCTCCCTGGCGCCGTGCTGGCGGGCGCGTCGCTGAAGCAGAACGGGCAGGTGATCGTCGTCGGCGATCACCGGCAGATGGAGCCGATCCTCGCGCACGACTGGGCGAGCGATCCGGCACACGGGGAGGAGGGCGTCGAAGCCTCGACCTTCGCCTACCTCCACCGGCTCGGGTTCCCCACCATCGCGCTCGACGAGTCGTTCCGGCTCCACGCCCTCAACGCCGACTTCCTCGATCGCCACGTCTATCGCGAGGACCGCGTCGGGCTCCACTCGAAGCGCGACGAGGTCCTCCCCGATCTGCCAGCCGGCGCGGACGTACACCCGCTCGCTCGCGCAGCGCTGCGGCCCGACGTCCCGATGGTGGTGATCGAGCACGACGAGGGCGCATCGCTGCGGCACAACCCCACCGAGAACGCGATCGTGCTGCCCCTCGTCGCCGCGCTCACCGAGCATCTCCGCCTGGACGGCAAGGACGGCATCGGCCTCGTCGTCCCGTTCCGAGCGCAGCGGGCGCAGCTCGCCGCGGCCCATCCCGATCTCGCCGCGGCCGGCGCGATCCACACGGTCGAGCGGTTCCAGGGCGGCGAGCGCGACGTCATCGTCGTGTCCGCCACGGCCTCCGATCCCGACTACCTCATCGCCGACGGATCGTTCCTCTACAACCCCAACCGCTTCACGGTCGCCATCTCTCGTCCCCGGAAGAAGCTGATCGTCGTCGCCTCGTCGAACGTCTTCCGCGTCATGCCGCCGGAGCTCGAGGAGTTCGAGGACGCGCTCCTGTGGAAGAACCTGCGGCGCGAGCTCTCGGAGGAGACGCTGTGGGAAGGGGAGGTGGCCGGGGCGCGCGTCCGCGTTCTCGGCAAGCGGGCGCTGAGCTAGCGTCGCGCCCCGGGGCTCGCTGGCGGCGTACGAAGCATCGCCGCCACGAGGATGCCGGTGACGGCGCCGAAGGTCGCCCCGAAGGTGAGGTAGCGCGCCGCCGGCTCGAGCTCGGGAGCCACCGCTTTCCGGAGCGGCTCGAGTCGCCATGCGAAGAGCGCTCCCGCGGAAGCCAGGGATCCCAGGAGTGCTACCGGCATCGCGACGAGGAGAGTGGTTCGTGGCGGCCGGCGCATCCGAGCTCCTGCGGCGGCGAGCTGGGCGAGGAAGACCATCACGGGCACGAGGCACGGGTGGGTCCCGGCGAGCCAGGCGTCCGGGAAGAGCTCGCGCTCGACGAGGGCACCGATCGGCCATGCGACCGCGGCCGACAACGGCAAGCGCCATCGCCGTCCGCCGCCGAGAACGGGAATCGCGACGGCTCCGAGCCAGAGCCCCAGCACGATTCCCTCCGGGCTCCACCAGCGTGCCTCGGCGCGCGACGCGGGCAATGGAACGACCTGGCGCCCGAGAAGACCGACGAGCGCTGCCGGGACGTGAAGGCCACGGTCTCCGCGGTCGAGAAGCTCGGCGCTGGCCCGACCGCCGAGCACCGTCACGAGCACGAGACGCTGGATCGCGGGGTACGTGCTCGAGAGCGAGACGACGACCAGGAGTCGCCCTTCTGCGTCGCCTTCCGCGTCGAGGAGTCGGCAGCCCCTCGCTTCGCGGGATCGGTAGCAGATCGCCGCACCAGGCGACGTTTCCGTGCACGTCGAGCTCCGCGCCGCGGAGCCATCCGCCCGAAACCCAGGCGACCCACAGGGCGCCCGCGATGGAGCTCGTGAGCTTGGCCCGCCCGGACGCGTCCGGCAGACAGGCGAGCATCTCCTCGCCCCGCGGCCCGAGCCGGCTCAGCCGGATGACGTGTCCCGGCTCGGCGATGCAGGTGTACAGATCCGATCCGACTGCCCGTGAGCCCGCGAACCAGTCGTAGGCATTGAGGCGCATCTCCGAGAGAAGGTGTCCGGTCGCGTCGAGCCGCTCCAGCTTGCCGACACGCCGTACCACGATGTCGCCACCCTCTAGGTCAGCTCGCTCGTTGAGCCTCAGCTTGACCAGCGGATCCGGCGCACTCCAGGCTTCACCGTGCTGACGGAAGAGCCAGACGATCTTGCCCTTGCCGTCGATGGAGAGTCCCGTGGCCGCGATCGCGCCCTCGCCCGCGGCCCCGCGAGCGACGCGGAGGCTCGAGACGGCTCCCCCCGGTGGGACGTCTCCGAGCACCTCCATGCCCCACGCTCCGGCGTCTCGCGACACCTGGACCACGGCCATACCCTCGCTTCCGTCCATCGGCAGGAATGCCCGCCCGTCGTGGGTCGCAAGGCATGACGGCGCGCGGCGGGCCAGGAGGGCGAGCTCTCTTTCCCAGGCGCCTCCGACGCGCCTCGCGCAGAACAGCCTCCCTTCCGCGGTCGACTGCGGCGCCTCCGCGGTGTAGAAGACACGCGCCTCGTCGCCGCTCCGGGTGATCTCCGATCGCCGGAACTCCGAGGATGCGCCCTCGACCGATCTCACGGCAACGCGATCGACGACGTCCACGAGAGCGACGGAGGTCCATCCCGCCGCCGTGAGCACGACCCAGAGACACCACGTCTTCCACGGAGTCATCGCGAACGGGAGATCGTCTTCAAGACGGAAGCTACGACGTCCTGGAGGCCGCCGAGTCGCTTGCCGCCCGCAGCCATTCCGGCACCGGGACCTTCTGGAACGTGCGCATGTCGAGGGCGACCGTCGTGATCCGGCACGTCCCGACGTGCTCCTCCGTGCCGCCAGCCAGACGCATCACGCGGTAGGCCCAGCGAACCGACGACGCGCCCACGTGGTCCACGGCGACCTCGATCGCGACGTCGTCCCCGAAGCGCAGCGGAGCGAGGAAGTCGACCTCGATGTGCACGGCGGGGAAGCCGAGCGCCTGCTCCCCCATCAGCTTCGCGTAGGGAACGCCCATCACCCCTTCCCACCAGTCCTCGAAGGCGACATGGAAGTAGTGAAGGTAGCGCGGGTAGTAGACGATCCGCGCGTGATCGACGTCGCCGAACCGCACGCGCTGCTTGCTCCGGAAGGCCATGCGGCGCATGGTAACCGAGCGGCCGGCGCGTTCGGCCGGCCCCCCACGACGCAGGCCTGCCGGCGCCGCGATGGGCGGACGAGCTACGGCCCCGCGACCGTCGGGTAAGCTTGGGCCTTCGTCGGGACATCCTCGAGAGAAAGAGCAGATCATCGTGGAGTTCGAGCGAGCAGAAGTCGCGACGCTGAAGCACTTCGCCGAGCGGCTGAAGACCCGCTCGCACCCGCTCTTCATCGAGCTGGTGAGCGACCCCGGGGCGGGGCGCACCACGGTGATGAGGATGCTCCACAAGCACCTGACGGCGATGGGCTGGGCATCGCTCTGGACGGATGCCTACCCGGGGCGGCTCTCGTCGCGGCGGAGCCTGGTGGAGGTGGCGGAGCGCATGAGCGCGAACCTCTCCAAGCCGAGCCGCGAGGCGATCGAGCTTGCGGTCGAGGAGTCGATCACGCGCACGCGCAAGCTGTCGGCCGCGGTGGCCGAGGCACCGCTCACGCAGCCATCCCGAACCTCATCGGCGCTCTCCGGGAGCTGATTCCGATCGGGCCCCGCCGTCTTCTTCCTCGACGGCGGAGAGCACGCCGACGTCTTCCTCATGCGTCTCCTCTTCAAGCTCCTCGCGTCGTCCGCGCTCTACGTCAACGCAGGCCCGCGCATGTTCGTCGCGAGCACGAGCGGGGCATGGACCTGCCGCTTGGGTATCCCGGCGACCTTCTGGTGCGGCCGATGCGTCTCGAGACGCTGTCGGAGGACACGCTGGCCACCGCGCTTCTCCGAGTCGCAGGGGTGCACCCGGCATCGACCGCGACGCTGGCGGCCAGCACGCTGACGTGCTGGGGATCGAAGCCTCCACCACGGCAGCGCTCTTGCGGAGGAGGCGCACGCCTCAATCCTCCAGGAAACCGGGCCGCGGTCGAGGACCTGCTCGATCGCGATCAGCGTACCCTCACCCTGCAGCGCCGGCTCGCACCGCTGTCGGAAGACGAGCCTGACCTACCTCAAGATCACGGCCATCTCGCTGACGGGCGTCAACTTCCTGGCGGTTCCATCGCTTCGGCGAGTTCTCGCGGCGCGAGGTCGAGCGTGTTGACGACGAGCCTGGAAGGGAAGGGGCTCCTCGGAAGGCGGAGCCCTATCCCGGCGGGCGATTGCGCTTCATCATCCGAGCGAGGGCCGAGCGCCAGGTGCTGAGAGTAGCTCGTGCCGGACGAAGCTCCCGCCGCCTGCTATCACGGCCGCCTCGCGCGCCTCCTGCGTCGAGACGACCTCGATCGCACGAGCTCCTCTTCGGAAGTAAGGCCGCGCGCACCTCCTCCTGTCCGGCGACGACGAAGAGGCGCGCGGCTGCTCTGGGCCGGCCGCGACATGCTCGGCGCGGGCGTCGACGAATTAACGCCGCCATTACGAGGAAAATGGCCGGCGGACAGTGGGCGAGAAGGCGCTCGTGCTCGACGCCCACCATGCGGAGAAATCGCCGACGTCGAAGGCCACGCTCTCGTTCGAGCGACGCGCCGCGCAGGCCGTCCTCGAGGGCAGCAGGACGTGCTCAGCCAGGATCGCGTGCGGCTCCTCGAGAAGCGCGCCCGGACCCTCTGCGAGGGCGGCAAGCTCAACCGTATCCGCGCTCGCCGTCGCCCAGAAGGCCTGCAGCAAGGAGATGCACATCGGCGTTGCTCCTCGATCTCGCCGCGCGCCTCTCGATCCTGCGCAGCGACATGACCTCGCTCGGCGGGCTCGCGCCCTCGCCATCGCGAAGAAGCTCCCGTTGAGCGCTGCCAGCGGCGCATCCGCACGACGGTGGGCGCCGTGCGCCACGCCCGCGGCGAGTTGCGCGAGTCGCTCGTCGACTTCGCCGCGGCGCGCGATCTCCTCGGCTCGGCCTCGCGCCGGGCTTCGCGAAGGTGTGCCTACGAAACGACGTCTTCGCCGCGCTCGGCAGCTCCAGGACGCCATCCTGAAGTTTCAGTCGAGCTGGCGCTCCACATCGGCGAGAAGTCCTCCACGATCCCATCAGCAGGGACGAACGCGCTGAACCGGCTCGCCGAGCTCCACGTGCTCGCGGACGAGCTGGATCTCGCCGAGGAGTCGTTTCGCGGGAGCCTGCGCATCCAGCGGCGTATGGGGGACATGCACGGAGCGGCGTCCTCGCTCGTGAACCTCGGCGCGATCGCGCGCGAGCGAGGCAAGTACCACCAGGCGCTCCAGCTCGCGAACGAGGCCGCCCTCATCGCCGAGCAGGCGCAGGACCTCGGGCTGAAGCTGACCGCCCAGGACGCGATGGTGCCGGGCCTCACGTCGCTCGGGAGGCTCGGCGAGGCGCTCACGCTGGTGAAGGACGTGCAGTCGCAGTCGCGCGCCATCGGCACCAACCGCGTCCTCGCGAGCGCGCTCCTCTCGGCCTCCGATTGCCTGCTCCTCATCGGCGACCTCGAGGCGGCGCGCGAGAAGAGCCTCAATGCCCTCCAGATGTCGCGGGAGCACGGCTTCGCGCAGCTCGAGTGGCGGGCGCTGCGCCTCCTGTGCGAGACGGAGATCGAGCGCGAGAACTACGTGCAGGCGCGCAAGTACCTGGTGACGGCGCGGACGCTCCAGATGTCGCACGAGCCGCGCCAGAAGCGCGATCTCGACCTGCTCGAGCTGCGCGTCACTGCCTGCGAGGCGGGATCGGCGGGGCTCTCGAAGAAGGAGGTCAAGTCTCTCCTGCGGCTGGCGGCCCTCGGAACGCCGCCGTTCCGCATCCGCGTGGCCCAGCTCCTCGCCCAGAGCCTGCCTCCCGAGGAGGCGCTCCTCTGGATCCAGCTCGCCTACAACCAGAGCAAGCAGCTCGGCCACAAGGACGGGATCTGGCGTTCGGCCTTCCGCCTCTCCGAGGTGGAGCGAGCGCTCGGAAAGCCCGACGCCGCGTCGCACCGCGACGAGGCGATCCGCACGATCCTCTCGGTCGCGGCGTTCCTGGGCGAGAGCCTCAAGGAGGTCTACCTCGACAGCTTCGGCCGCCGGGAGATCCTGAAGAGCGCGCGCGTCCAGAAGACCGGGTGACGCCGTGCGTGCGCTGGTCCGTGCGATCCCCGATGCCTTCGCGCGCGCGACCGTCAAAGTGCTGCCCGCCGAGCCCATCGACGTCCCGCGCGCGCGGGTCCAGCACGCGGCCTACGTCGCCGCGCTCCGGTCGATCGGCGTCGAGGTGCGGGAGCTCCCCCCGCTTCACGTGATGGCCGACAGCCCGTTCGTCGAGGACACGGCCGTCGTTGCGGGAGGGCTCGCCCTCATCGACCGCATGGGCAACGGCTCCCGGCGCGGTGAAGAGGCGTCGGTCCGCCAGGCGCTCGGCGAGTGGCTTCCGGTCGCGGCGATGGAAGCGCCGGCGACCCTCGAGGGCGGGGATTGCATGCGCCTCGGACGCGTCATCTACGCGGGCCTCTCGGAGCGCAGCAACGCCGCCGGCATCGCCCGGCTGCGCGAGGTGATGGCGCCGCGCGGCCTCGAGGTCGTCACCGTCGAGCTCGGGGACGTGCTGCACCTGAAGTGCGTGTGCTCGCCCCTCGACGAGACGACCATGCTGCTCGCGGAAGGAACGCTCGATCCCGCGATCTTCGGCGGCGCGCGGATCCTCGCCGTTCCGGCGCGCGAGGGCTACGCGAGCAACGCGCTGGCGATCGGCCGGACGGTCCTCCTGCCGGCCGGCTTTCCCGAGACGCGCCGCCTCGTCGCCGGCGCGGGATTCGACGTGGTGCCACTCGACACGACCGAGATCCGTAAGGCCGACGGCGCGCTCACGTGCCTCTCGATCCTCTTCTGACGTCGTCCACCTCCAAAGCTGCGGGCGCTCGAGCCGTGCGCCGCGTGTTGCCGTGAGGGTGCGCTCGGGACTCGTCATCTCCGCCACCAGTGTCTGCCTGGCGCTGGCGCTCGCCGAGACCTTCCTGGGCAAGGTCCTGCCGGTGCCGGATCCCTGCGCGGCGTTCAAGACGGGACCCGGGGTCAATCGCTACATCAAGAGCGAGTTCCCGGCGAGCTACTCGACCAGGACGGAGGCCGAGCCGGGTCTCCCGGGAGTCACGGGCGTCCACACCTTCTCGACGAACAACATGGGCTTTCGCGGCGACCCGCTCGTCACGCCGAAGCCCGCGGGCGAGACGCGCGTGTTCCTCGTGGGCGGAAGCTCGACCGAGTGTCTCTACCTCGACGACTCCGAGTCGCTCGACCGCGTCCTCCAGAACGAGCTCGGGCGGATCGCTCCGGGCAAGACCGTGAAGGTCTACAACGCGGGGAAGTCCGGGGACGCCTCGGACGACCACGTCTCGATGATCGTCCACCGGATCGTTCACCTGTCGCCCGATCTGCTCGTCGTCTTCTGCGGTATCAACGATCTCACGCGCGCGATCTATGGCTACGACTACCTCCACCGCGTCGTCCCCGACGCGCGTCCGTTGACCTTCCTGGACGACGTGGCGATGGCGGCGACCGAGCTCCAGATCCCGAGGCGGATCTACCGCGTCGCGCACGCCCATGACGAGAAGTCGCTGCTGGAAGGCTTCACGGCCAAGTCCAACTATCGCGAGAAGGTCCGCGTCCGCGACGCGCACGCGCCATCGGACAAGGCGCCCCGGGAGGATCTCGATCCGTACCGCGAGAACCTGCTCACGATCGCCGGAGTCGCCCAGGCCCACGGTGTCAAGCTCGTCTTCATGACCCAGCAGACCACGTGGGGCGGCCCGGATCCGGAGGCGGCCGGCTGGCAATGGATGCTGCTGCGCGACGTCCGGTATCGACCGGACCGCATGGACGCGGCGATGAGCAGGTACAACGACGTGATGCGGGAGGTCGCCGCGACTCGTGGGATCCCCGTCTACGATCTCGCGCGGGAGATCCCGAAGACCCTCGACGACTTCTACGACGACGTCCACTTCAACGTCGCCGGCGCGAGAACGGCGGGGCGTGGGCTCGCGTCGTTCCTTCTCGAGAAAGGTCTCGCCGACTAGCGAGAGGGCTTGCTGTCCTTCGCCGCCAGCTCCTGATGGGCTTCGAGGTCCTTCGCGAGCTTCAGGACCGCTTGGCCCTGAGGCGTCAGCGCGGCGCCGCCTCCGCCCTTTCCGCCGTGGCGTCGCACGATCAGCGGCCGTCCCCAGACGCGGTTGGCCGCCTGCGCCCAGAGCCAGGCAGTGCGGTACATGACCCCGAGGTCGCGCGCCGCCGAGGTGAGAGATCCCGTGCGCTTGATGGAGCGGAGGAAGTCGATCTTCTCGTGGGTCAGGATGCCGTTCGCCCCCACGAGCGACACCCGGTAGGCGGCGTCGATGGGCTCGTCCGGAGCGACGACGGTCGCCTTGACGATCGCGTAGAGCGCCATGCCCTTGCGCAGATCGAGGTCCTTGGCCGCGGCGCGCGTCACGAGCGCGGTCAGCGGAAAGCCGACATCGAGGGCAACCGCGACCCCGCCCTCCACGAACCGGGTCGACCGGACGTGGCCTGGCAGCACGTTGCGTGCGCTCACGCGTCCGGGATGGCCCGCGCAGATGACGACGTCCTCGGGACCGATCCGGATGCGCGCGGTCTGCCCCCTCTTCATGCCCGTCCAGATGCGCGATGCGATCCGCGTCCGTCCGATCTGGAGCCACGCGAGGGTGTCTCGCGGTGCGCACGATTCGACGGTGACCTCGAGGACGTTGATCACGCCGCGCCCAGGTACGTGATGGCCGTCGCCTTCAAGATCGCGAAGACCTCGCGCCCCTGGGCCAGGCACAATGACTCCACCGCTGCCGGGGTGAGGATGGCCTTCAGGCCTGCGTCCTCCAGCTGGACGAGCGTGCCGCTGCCAATGGGAGTCACCGAGAGCACGCGCGTGTGCAGGATGTTGCGCGCGGACAGGGCTCCCGGAGGTGACGTCGCGAGCATGACGTCGTGAGCGTAGCAAGAAATGCGTACGTCCCCGACCGTGTCCGCGGGCACGGGTGCGGAGATCTCCAGACGTCCGACCTTGACGCGCCCGGGACCGATGACGGTCCCGACCAGGTAGTTCGATGCGGCTCTCCGCCAGACGCAGGAGCTCGAGGTCGGCCCTCGCGACGACTCGTCCCGCGTCGATGCGGACCATCCAGCCGGTCAGGCCGACGATCTCGTCGGCGACGTGGCTGACGAGGATCATCGGAAGCGCGTAGCGGCGCCTGGCCTCGTCGAGGAACGCCATCGCCTCGCGACGGTGGATGTCGTCGAGGCCGCTGAAGGGCTCGTCGAGGAGGAGGAGCCTGGGCCGGCTGACCAGCGCGCATGCGAGCGCGGCACGACGCCGCTCCTGCCGCTGAGGTTTCGAGCATCGTCCAAGAAGTGCGCGATGCCGAGCGCCTCGGGAACGTCACCCAGCCCCTGCGCGCGGGGACTGTAGGGAGGCGCTGCGTCCGCAAGGTGAGATGGGGAAGAGGAGAGCATCCTGGCCGACGAAGCCGATCTCGCGTTGCTCGGAGGCAAGCGGTCATGTCGCGACCGTCGAGCACGAACTGGTCGGCGCTCTCGAACCCGGCGACGGCCGCCATCAGCGTCGACTTGCCGCTCCCGCTCGCGCCCACGACGCCGACGCCGTCCGCTTCAAGGGTCTCGCGCACGTCGAGCACGAATCCGCCGGGCCGCACGATCCGGACGGCGAGATCGAGCTTCATCGCTGGAGCTCGAGCCGTCTGGGCGCCAGCGGTCGAGGGCGCGCGCGATCACCACGCAGCCCGCGCAGATGATCATCGAGGCGATCACCAGGGGCCGGACGCGTTCCTCTCCACCGGGGCTGTCGAGCTCCGCGTAGCCGGCGAGCGGATCGTCTCGGTCTCGCCGGGATGCGCCCGGCGAGCACGATCGTGGCGCCGAACTCGCCCAGCCCCCTGGCGAACGCGATGGCGAACCCCGCCAGGATCCCGGGCCACGAGAGCGGCAACGTGACCCGGAGGAAGGTGCTCAGGCGGCCGCGCCCGAGCGACCGCGACAGGCGCTCGAGATTTGGCTCGACGCCTTTGACCGCGAGGGAGATCTGGAGCACGAGGAGCGGAAAGCCAACGACCGCCGCGGCGACCACGGCTCCGAGCCAGTGAAAGGCGACCGGCGTCCCGATGCGAGCCAGGGCCCCGCCGACGATGCCGCGCGGAGAGAACAGCCGCAGGAGCAGGTAGCCGACCACCACCGGCGGCAGGACGAGCGGCATAATCAGGATCGCCGGCACGGGCCCGCGCAGGCGGCTCCCGCTCCTCTCGAGGAACAGCGCGATCGCGATCGCGGGAGCGAGGCTCGCGACCGTGGCCGTGAGACCCACGAGCAGGGAGAGGGAGATGCAGCTCAACGTCTACTTGAGATCGGCGAACCCCCAGCGCCTCGCGACCTCCCGGGCCGAGGGGTCCGCGAGCGCATCGTAGAACGTCTGGCCGCCGGCTGTCAGCAGCCCGACCGAATAGACGATCTTCGGATGGCTCTCCGGCGGGAAGACGTAGGCGACGCGGAGGCTCGGTTCCACCGCCGCGTCGGTCGCGTAGACGATGCCTGCCCGGGCCCCGCCCTCGGCGACGGTGGAGAGCACGTTGCGGACGTTCTGGCCGTAGACGGTCCGTTCCGGGAGCGGGACCTTCAGGGACTCGAGCGCAGCCCTCGCATACTTCCCTGCGGGGACCTGCTCGTTGCCGATCGCGAGGCTCTCGAGCTTCTTGATGTCGAAGTCCTTGTCGTCCTTCTTCACGACGCAAACCAGGGTGTTGCCAAGCCAGTCGAAGCGCTTCGTCACCGGGAGCTTGTCGAGCCACTCGGGAGCCGCGGTGATGAAGACGTCGCACGGAGCGCCCTCCTGGATCTGCTTCGCGAGGGTCGACGTCGCCTCGAACTGGAGCCGGACCTCCACACCCGTCCTCTTGGTCCACGCGTCCGCGATCTCGGTCACGGCTTCCTTCAGGCTCGCCGCGGCGAAGACGATGGGCGCCCTCTTCGCGGGCGCGGCCGGATCCGCGGCGGCGACACGCGCGCCACCGGCCAGAAGGGAGAGGAGCAGTCCGACGTGACGTAGTCTCCTATGCATTACGAACTACTTTCAAGATATTCTAATGCGCCACATGCGTCCACGGTGCGCCTCGCAACATCTCGAAGGGAGCCCTTCATGCCCATCCGATCACCGCGTCTCGTCACTCTTGCCATCGTCGCCGGGATCCTCGTATCGCTCCCCGTGACGGCGGAGGAAAAGGGGAAGGACGAGTCCGGTACCGCCATCGAAACGAGCGTCGCCGAGGGGCATCGGATCAAGACCAAGGACGGGACATCGACATCCATGCGGGGGGCAGGTTCCAGGAGCACTACCGTCTCGTCCTCGACCGGCCCGAGACCCGCACGATCCCCGATACGTTCTTCGTGAGGGCGGCGCGCGTGCAGGTGGACGGGGCCTTCTACAAGGACTACGGCTTCATCGTGCAGGCCGACTTCCCGTCGTCGTCGACCGGCCCGAGCCCGACGCTCCAGGCGGGCTACATCGAGTGGAAGCGGTTCGACGGCTTCCACCTCACGTTCGGCCAGTTCAAGGCGCCGGCCAGCCAGGACCGGCTGATCTCGCGCCTCTACAGCGACTTCGTCGAGGACGACATCCTCACCCGGTTCGTGCCTGGCTACGAGATCGGCGTCATGGCGAGCGGCAAGGTCGGCGGAGGGAGGCTTGGTTACCAGGTTGCGACGACGAACGGCCGCAGCCACCTCGACAACCAGGGACGATCGCGCACCGACGACAGCGACGCGAAGGAGCTCGTGGCGCGCCTCTTCGTTGCTCCCTGGGCGAAGGACGATCGCTCGGCCGGCCAGAACCTGCGCTTCGGCGTCTACGGCTCGACCACCAGCGTCGACAAGGTCGCGATATCGGGATCGAGCGTGAACACGTTCGACATCGTGACGCCCGAGCTCGGGGTCACGATGCTCGACCCCGACGATGGGCGTCTGGCCGGACGGCGAACGCGCCTCGGAGAAGAGCTCTCCTGGGCGGTCGGTCCGGTTGGCATCAAGGCCGAGTACCTGAAGCGCCGGGACGAGATGTCCGACGGCGCGGGGCTCACGGTGGACGTCCCGATCGAGGCCTTCTACGGATCCGTCACGTGGCTCGTGACGGGGGAGAAGAAGAAGCCGGAGGCCCGCGTCGTGCCGGAGCACCCGTTCCTGAAGGACGGCGGAGCGGGCGCCATCGAGCTCGCTCTTCGGGTCTCCGGTGGCGAGATCGGAACCGAGATCGGTCGCATCGTCGATCTCGAGGGGCAGGCCCGGGAGCTGCGCGCGTACACCCTCGGCGTGAACTGGTGGCTTGCGCGCAACCTTCGCGTGTCGGCCGACGTGGTGAGGGAGGAGTACGGGACCCCCATCGACTTCAGCAACGGCCGCTCCGACGATTCCCTGACGGGAGCACTCGTTCGCTTCCAGATCGATTTCTAGGAGCGCTCACGCGAAGGGGAGAGGACACATGAAGATCAGCGCTCGCAACATTCTCGAGGGTAAGGTCGTGACGGTCACTCCGGGCGCCGTCAACGCGGAGGTCGTCCTCGAGGTCGCGGGCGGCACGAAGATGGTCGCCATGATCTCGAAGGAGTCCGCCGGGCAGCTCGGGCTCGCGCCCGGGAAATGAACGACAAGGCGCGCCGGCGTGTGTATCTGACCCACATCGCTGGAGGCCACTTCATCGATCCGGCCGTGCTGCGGGTCCTTGGACGCACGCTTCTGTCATTGCCCGACTACATCTACGTCCTCAACATCCTCCACGGCATGGGTATTCACCCGAGGCTCGACTATCTCGAAGCCGATGGCCCGCTGGGAGCGACAAAGGGATTCGAGGATCTCGCCGCGCGACTTGCCTGGTCGCTCGGAGAGCTCGAGATGGAGGAGCTCGACCGCCTCCGTGTGTGGCATGACGGCGCGGGTGGCGAGATCCGTTTCGCGCCGCTCCGCTGGGCGTTCATTTCCTGGGAGAAGTGATTGCGCGGTACCACCTTCAATGCGCGTCTCTACGTCATCGACGAAGACGGGCCGTGGGTCAACACCGTCCACGAGCGGGCGGACGACGGCTACGTGGCATCGATCCCCGGGTTCTCAAGCTCTCCCTGGAGTCGAAGGCCTCGACTCAAGAGGCGTGGTCATCGTCCGCCCCACGCGGGTGGAGGCCGAAGGCAAGGAGAAGACGACGCGGTTCGAGGATCTGCGATTCGACGCGTCGCAGATGACGCTCGTTCCCGCCGCGTCCACAGCGAAGCAAGGGCGAGCGCGCGCCGCTCGAGCGTGAACCTGCCGGCGTCGCGCCCAGACCTACCGTGTCGAGTGACGAGATGGTTCAGCCGAAGAGGGCGTCGCGAAGAGCGTCCGGGATGGACGCCGGATGCTCGCCTCGGATCAGCGGCGCTCCGGCGCGAAAGGCCGCGAGCGCGCGTGCGAGCCCTGTGAGCTTCGGCTCGAAGTGAGCTGCCAACCGGGCCTTCTCGGCGAACTCCCGACAACCCTCGAGCTCGAGCGAGGCGTCGCGGCCGGCCGCAAGGACCTGGTGCCCTCGCTCGATCAGGAAGACGAGCCGGTAATGGGCATCGTCGAAAGCTTCGAGCATCGGCTGAGCGTCGTCGAGCGCGCGGCTCGCGCTCGTCAGGTTGCCGGCAAGCCGCTCGATCTCCGCGACCTCGATGAGCGCGATCGCCTCGGCGCGGGCGCTCCGGATCTCGCGCGAGACGGCGAGGGCGCGCTGCACGTACGAGCGTGCCTTCGGAGGGTCGCCGGCGTCCAGGTAGAGATCGCCGAGGTTCGTCAAGAGGACGGCTTCGGTGACCCGATCGCCCATGCCGCGCACGTCGGAGGAGGCAGCTCTCGGAGATCTCGATGGCCTGGCGTGTGTGGCCCATCTTGGCGTGGATTCCCGCCATGTTAAGGAGGACGACGACCTCGCTGCGGCGGTTGCCGATCGCGCGCAGGCTCGTGAGCGCCTCCGTGTAGGCCGCGAGCGCATCGTCGGCCCGCCCGCGGGCGACGTAGCTGCCCGCGACCTCGGCGAGCGCCAGGGTCGCTTCACGCCGCGAGCCGGAGGACCGCGCCAGACCGAGCACCTCCTCGAACAGCGTCTCTGCTTCCTCGTGGGCGCCGCGCTCGAGCAACGTCCGCGCGAGCTCGGGCAGCGCCGTGAGCAGGGCGCCGACGTTGCCCCGCTCCCGATGGATGGCCAGGCACTCACGGCGGAGCGCCTCTGCTTCCGCGTTCCTCCCCCGGGCCCGTTCCAGTCGCGCGCGAGCCGACATCGCCTGAGCTTCGGCGTTCCGGTCGCGAAGCTCGATCGCAATCTGGAGCGCCTCGTCGAGGATCGGATCCGCGGCGTCGAGCTCGCCGGCCAGACGGAGCTGCTCCGCGGCGCCTCGCAAGCTCCTCGCGAGTAGCGAGCGGTCGCCGAGGGCCCGCGCCATGGCCTCGGCGTCTCGGTGCGAGGCCAGGGCCTCCGCTTGCCGGCCCTCCTCGTCGAAGACGCTCGCGCCGAGCTCGTTCATGGCTTCGACGTCGAGCGTGCTCGCTCCCTCCGAGAGTTCGAGCACGGCGCGGTAGTGCTTCTCGGCGTCCCCGAGGGCGGCGAGGTCCACGGCGCGCCTCGCCGCCGCGAGGAAGCAGTCGCGTGCGCGCCGCGCATCGCCGGAATCGCGCCAGTGCTGCGCGAGGTCTGCCTGCGCATCCGGGTCGGCTCCCTGACGACTCGCGATCGCGCCCGCGGCGCGGCCGTGGAGCCGGCGAAGCTCCTCCGCCGGGAGGCACGCGAGCGTCGCCTCCCGGATCTTGTCGTGCTCGAAACGCAGGACTCCCGCGTTCGGCTCCACCAGCATGTGGCGTCGAGCGAGCTCCCACAACGCCGCGGCGAGCGCCGCCTCGTCGAGCTCGCACGCAGGGGCGAGGATCTCGACGTCCACCTCGCGCCCGAGCACAGCCGCGGTCTCGAGGGTGTGGCGGGCGTCGCCTCCGAGCGCATCGAGGCGTCCCGCCACGAGGCCGAGGAGTGCGCTCGGGATCGGCAAGAGCTCGACTTGCTGGCGGCCGACCGAGGCGTGCCAGCGGCCCCCCTCGTCGCGTGCGAGGTCGCCCTGAAGGACGAGCGCTCGGAGGTACTCGGCGAGATAGAAGGGGTTTCCCTCGGACTTTCGCTCGAGCGCGCGTGTGATCTCGCGGGGGGGATCGGGGTCGGACAGCATGTCCGACACGATCGCCCCCAGCGCTCCAGAGGTGAGGAGCGCCACGTCGATGATTTGGCACGACGGGTGTCCCGCGAGATCGTCGACGGCGGCGAGGGGGTCCTCGCTCCTCTGCGTCGCGAGAACCAGAGCTCGCATGTGTTCGAGGCGCCCAGAGCGGACCAGGAACGTCAGGACGGAGAGGCTGAGCTCGTCCGCCCACTGGAGGTCGTCGATCGCGAGGACCAGCGCGCGCCCGCCGGCGAATCCCTCGAGGAGGTCCGCGAAATCGGCAAGGAGCTTGCGCCGCGCGTCGCTCGCGCCGAGACGCTCGGGCGCCATGCCCGGAGCGACTCCCGGCAGCTCCGCGAGAGCTGGCTCGAACGGGGCGAACGTGAAGGCGCGCCGGCCTCCGGGGCCGAGGAGCCGTTCGGTCTCCGACGATCCTCGCTCCCGGCAGCGATCGACAACGGCCAGGAGGAGCGGGCGCAGCGCCCCGAGGAGCAAGGAGCTGCCCGGGTCGCAGCGGCCCGCCAGGCTCGGGACGCGAAGCCGGCGCGCCTGCTCGAGGGCCGCGAGTGCGAGGCGCGTCTTGCCGACTCCGCTCTCGCCACGGAACAGGAGCACGCCTCCTCCGGCGTCCGTGCCGGCGAGGCGTCGCAGGCGGTCGCCGATGGGCGCGAGCAACTCGTCGCGGCCCGCGAGTTCTGCACGATAGAGGTAGGACCTCGGCTTCGGGGCTTCGGGGCAAGGGAGGTCGCGTGCGCCGAGGGCCGCCAGTGTGCGCGCGACGGCGTCCACGTGGCCGATCCGGTTCTTCGGGAGCTTGGCGAGCATCTGGAGGACGAGCTGTTCCAGCTCGGGCGGGATGCCTGGAGCGAGAAGCGAGGGGGCCGTTACCACTGATGCGGCGTGCTTGTGCCCGATCTCGCGAACTGTCGCGCCGAAGAACGGCGGCCTTCCGGTGAGAAGCTCGTAGGCAATGCAGCCCAGGGCGTAGATGTCGGCGCGTGCGTCGAGCAGGCTCCCGTCCCATTGCTCCGGGGCCATGTAGAGGGCGGTCCCCATCGGATCGGAAGAAGCCTGTACGTCTTCGCGCTCAGCGCCGAACTCCGTCACCAGACCGAAGTCGACGATGACCGGAGATCCATCCGGGCGGATGAGCACGTTCTCCGGCTTGAGGTCTCGGTGGACGAATCCCTCGCCGTGCATGTAGGCAAGGGGAGCGCAGAGGCCGCGAAGGATCGTGAGAGCGTCCTCGGAACCCAGTGCCCGGCCGGCGGTGCGCGGCCCCGGGCCGGGAGGGCCGACGGTCGTCGCGCCTTCCAGGATCGCAACCGTCCCGTCTTCGCAGGCGATCGTACCGTCGTCCTCGTCTACGACTCCGAGGCGAGCACGGAGCGTGATGCCCTGCTCGAACGCCATCGCGTACCAGGGCATCCCCGACGAGACTCCGTGGGCGACGATCTTCACGATTCTCGGATGGGCGAGGCGCGACAGGGCGAGGATCTCGCGTCGCAGGCTGCCCGCGAAGCGCGCGTCGGTCACGCTGACGGTCTTGAGCGCGACCCGCACGCCGTCGGCGCGGTGCTCCGCGAGGTAGACGACTCCCATGCCTCCCCGCCCGAGCTCGCGCAGCACTTCGTAATCGCCGAACGTCCGTGCCGTACGCATCGCGGCCTCGGGCGAGCGTAGCACGCCCTACTGCTGCGCCGCCGCGCCAGGTCCCGGGGCAAGGAGGGCTATCGTCGCCGCCATCCCCGAGGGCTCCACTGCCGCGCGAACCCCTTCGCCCTCTTCAATTGATCTCGTCAGAGAAGCCACAAGGGAAGGAAAGGGACAGGCGGCGTCGGGGGAGCTCGCGCCGGTTGTTGGTGGGGTCCTCCAAGGAGTCGGCGCGGAATCGCTGTGTCGGGCGAGCCGGTCAGCGGCGGCGGGGGCGGTACCGAATCGATGCGGTCATTCCCTGACGACTCTGAGGAGGAGCGACCGTGGCGATCGTCGCAAGCCCAAGCGTTGCGCCCATCCTCGGGACGCTATCATTGCGACATGCACACTTCGAATTGGCACGGCGTGCATCCACCGGTTCCCAGGATGGGCAGATCTGCGGTCTTATGCCGACCCAGAGCCCTCGTATGAAGACCGACCCATCGCTTCCCGACGCTCCGCGCGAGCGAGCGCGGCGCTGTCTGCGGGCGCTCCGAGATAGCGTCGCCGCTGCCGCTCTCTCGGCAGGCATCGCGTGTTCGAAGGGGTCGACGCCGCCCGAGCATGCTGGGCCCGATCCGAGGATGCAGGTCGACAAGCCCGCGGGCTACGGGGTGGTGGACGAGCTTCCCCGGCCGGCGAGCTGCGCTTCCCTCGCGCCAGGCACCATTCACGAGCACCTGCGGCCTTGGGTGAAGTGGGTTCCACGGGCAGCGGGGCTTTGTCTCGACGTGGAGCTCGACATCGGCCGGAGCCTCCGCGATCCGGCGGAGATCGTGCGGCCGATAGGGATCGAGGGAGGTCGCATGCTGGACGGCTCGTCCGAGGGGCCTCTCATGGCCCACTTGCTGGTCGCCGTGGACGACGGTGCCGACGCGGTCGTGATCACGTTTCGCATCGCCTGTGGCAGCACGTCCGAGGATTGCCGCTTCTCGATCCCGGTCGGTCCGCCGAGAAGCGAAGCCGGATTTCTCCCGGCCACGCCGCTCACGAACGATCCGAGCTGAGCCTCTCGAGAAGCGTCCGGCCCAACGTCTGGTTCCGCGAATCGACCCAGTCGCCGCCGGCGCGCTGACCCCGCATGCATTCAGAACACTGCGTCGACCGATGCGACATGCACACCGAAGGGGAAGACGTCGAGCACGAAGTCGAGTGAGGGTATGGGAGCCGTCTGGCCGCCGGCAAAATCCCAGCCCCGGGCACGGGCGTCACTCGAGGGATCCGGGCCGCGCGCTGCGAGGACCTCGCCGTAGCCGTCTCCGTCAAGGTCCCCGCCCTTGACGTCGGCACCGTAATAGTCGCCGGCGAACACGGCGAAGCTTCCGTTCGGCATCGGCTTGACCGTCGTCTCGTCGAAGTCGAAGAGGATGACGTCCGCGCCGATCGTGGGACCAGCGCCGCCACCGAACACGATCTCGTCCCAGCCATCGCCGTCGACGTCGCTGCCCGCCACCTTGCCTCCGTATGCGCGAGGGTAAGACGCGACGAAGTTGATCTTCGCAATCGCGATCACTCCCGATTGGTAGAAGAAGGCCCGCACCTGGGGTGCGAAGGAGGGTCCCGGGCCTGGCGCGGTCAGGATCTCGGGTGTGCCAGCGCCCGCGACGTTGCCGTGCCCGGAATTGACACCAAACCGGGGCGTCCCATAGGCAAGGAAGCTGAGTCGCGCGATGGCGGAGAGCGCCGTGCCGTCGTAGTTGAACCCCCTCACGTGGGGCCCGAAGACTGCGCCTGGCCCAGCGCCCGTCAGGATCTCCGCGAAGCCGTCGCCGTCGACGTCCACCGCGTCGACGAGGACGCCGTACCGCAGCGTTCCGTATGCGTAGAAGTTGATCTTGGCGATGGCGGCCGAGGCGCCATGGAACGCGCGCACCTGCGGGCCGTATACGGCCCCGGGGCCCGGCCCGGTGAGGATCTCTCCGGCCCCGCCGCCGTCGATGTCGCCACCGCTCACGTTCGCTCCATACCCGAGGGCCCCGTATGCCGTGATGTCGGTCCCGGCGTTGAAGCTCCCGAGCACGTCGCACGCAGTCACGTGCGGGGGTGCGAGCGGGTCGGGGCCCGGGCCGGTGACGATGTCGGCTGGCGCGTCCGTGGAAACGAGCACGTAATCCGGTCTGTCCGCCGTCTCCTGGGTCGAGTTGCCGGAGACCTTCAGGATCACCCGATAGCGGCCAGACGACGAATAGATGTGCGCGGGATTGGGTGAAGTCGATGTTCCGCCGTCCCCGAAGTCCCACTGGTACGACGCGACATTGCCGGCGGACTGATCCGTGAACTGCACCGAGAGTGGCGCGCGGCCGATGCGCGGAGCGGCAGTGAAGTCCGCGATCACCTCGTGCGTCGTCACGTAGCCGGGTTTCGTCTCGGTGTCGCTGCCAGCGGGGCCGTCGGCCTGCAGCGTCACGGTGAAGCTCCCCAGCGTTAAGTAGCTGTGGCTCGGGCTCGCCGTCGTGGATGAGGTCCCGTCGCCGAAGTCCCACTGGTATCCCGAAGGTGCGCCGCTGGTCAGGTTAGTGAACGCGACCGTGAGCGGCGCGATCCCCGAGGTGGGCGCCGCCGAGAACTGCGCCGTCCACGGGGCGCCCTTGTACTCCCACGTGTCGTTGTAGGTCTGGTTCGTGCTCGAGTGGTCGCCGCCGAACAGCATCACTCCCGTCGCGTCGGAGTAGGTCACCGCGAACTTCTCGCGTTGCGCCAGTGCCGGCGGGAACTGGCCGCCGGGCACCCACGTTGCGCCGTCGAGCTCCCAGGTGAGGTCGGCACCCGGGGTGACCCATCCACCCATCACCATGACCACGCGGTCGCGCACGCGGTCGTATGCCAGTCCGGTGACGGATCCCTCGATCCCCGCGGGCCCGGGCGGGCCAGGCCTCCACGCGCTGCCGTCGTACTCCCAGGTGTCGCGCAGGGAAGCGCCGCTGTCGGCGCGGCCGCCGAACAGGACCACGAGCCGCCGGCCCGAGTCATAGGCGAGGGGAGTCGAGCGCGGGAGGAGGGTGGGGGGTGCCGGCGGTCCGATGTTCCAGGTGACGCCGTCGTACTCCCACGTGTCATTGAACGCGAAGAAGTAAGCGCCGCCGAAGAGAACGGAGCGGCTCCGCGCTGCATCGTAGGCCATGCCGTGGCCACCCCGGGGAGATGGCCCGCCGGCGCCCTGGCTCCACGTGGCTCCGTCGTACTCCCAGGTGTCTCCCAGCGCGTTGCTGCTGAAGGAGTCGATCCCGCCGAACAAGATTGTGCGACCGCGGGAGATGTCGAAGGTCACAGCGGCGCTGCGGCGAGGAACCAGCGACGCCGGTGCCGGAGGTCCTTGAGTCCATGAAGCGCCGTCGAACTCCCACGTGTCGTTGAAGCTGGTGCCGCCGAAGAGGACGACGCGCGCCCGCTGGGAGTCATAGGCGACGACGGACGCCGTGCGCGGCGCGAGGCCGGCCAGCACGGGGCCGCTCCAGGACGCCCCGTCGTATTGCCACGTGTCGTTCATGGGAGGCACGGGTGAAGACGATCCACTGAAGAGCACGGCCCGGCCGAGAGCCTCGTGGAAGGTCATGGCACTGTCCGTCCGTGGCGTCAAGCTCGCGGGAGCGCCTGGCCCCGCCGTCCAGCTTGTGCCGTCGTACTCCCACGTGTCGTTCAGGTAGAGGGCGCTCGGCCCGCCGAACCCGCCAAACATGACGATGCGCGCGCGGCTGCTGTCGTAGGCCATCACATGGCCGGAGCGGGCGATGAGTCCCGCAGGCGCGCCCGCTCCTGGCCGCCAGGCGGTGCCATCGAACTCCCAGGTGTCGGCCGTCGAGCTACCCGAGAACATGACGATGCGTTTAAGCGCCGCATCGTAGGCCATGGCATGTCCGAAGCGCGGCGACATCCCGCCTGCCGGGCCCTGGATCCACGCCGACCCGTCGTACTCCCACGTGTCGTTCTGGGGCTGAGGGAACCCGACGCCGTCGTCTCCTCCCAGCAGCACGACGCGGGAGATGTTCGGGTCGAATGCCACCCCTGCTTGCGCGCGTGCCGTGAGTCCCGCCGGCGCCGGCGGTCCGGGGAGCCACTGCGTGCCGTCGTACTCCCACGTGTCGTTCATGAGAGTTCGGAAGGTCGAGTGCTGGATCCCGCCCCCGAACATGACTGTGCGGCCGCGTCGCGAATCGTACGCCAGGGCTTCATAGTAGCGGCCAACCAGCCCTGAAGGAGCGGCCGGTCCAGCAAGCCACTGGGCTCCGTCGTACTCCCACGTGTCGGCGGCCAGGCCGCCAAACAGCACCGCGCGGCCCCGGGCGGAGTCGTAGACCATTGCGGCGCCCCAGCTGGGTGCGGGACCCGGCGGTGCTGGGGGACCCGCTGTCCATGTGGGCGATGCATCCCCCGGCCTCGCCAATGCCGCGGCTACGATCATCACGGTCGCGCCGCGTGCTGGAAACCCGGGCTTGCGGCTCACAGCGATCATTCTAGTCCTCCCGGGGATGACTGCTCTTCGCAATCGGACCCCTGGCCACTCTCGCAAGCGCCGAGCGCCTGTGGTGACCGTCGTGCGCACCTCGTGCTTCACGCGCGCCGGGCGGGCATCGCGCTCGGCCATGAAGCGCGCGACCATCGAACGGTTCCGGCGAACCCTGAAGTCCAAGCTCCGTATCGCCGCAAGCGTTCGGCGAACGACATCTCGCCAGCCGGGCTACAATCGCCATCCCAGCGAAGGTCCTGTCGATGAATCGAGAGACGGCGAGTCGCACCCTGGTCCTCTTCCTCATGACTGCCCTCCTGGCGTGCGGCCAGGGCGTCGCGTGCGCCGCGGAGCTCCCGGTGGGAGCCAAGGCCCCGGCGGTGGACGCTGTCGACCAGGACGGTCATGCGATCAAGCTCGGCGATGCCTACGGATCCGGGTTCACGTTGGTCTACTTCTACCCGAAAGCGGACACGCCCGGGTGTACCAAGCAGGCCTGCAGCATCCGTGACGGCTACGCGAAGCTGACGGATGCCGGCGTCCACGTCTTCGGGGTGTCGCACGACACGCCCGCCGACCAGAAGGCGTTCAAGGAGAAGTACAAGCTCCCCTTCACGCTCCTGGCCGACACGGACAGCAAGGTCACCTCGGCGTTCGGCGTGCCGTCGACGGGCAGCTTCGCCAACCGGGAAGCCTTCCTCATCAAGGACGGCAAGATCGTGTGGCGCGACACGACGGCTTCCACCGACAAGCAGGCCGACGACGTGCTCGAAGCCATCGGCGGGCTCGGGGTGGCGCCGGCCAGGTCGCCCTAGAGAGACGCAGCCGCCCGGTCGATGACCGCCGGACACCCGGCGACCGCGTCGCACATCACCTCAGTATCTCCATCCGATCGCTGTCGAAGGGAGTGCCTCCCGTGAAGATCAATCGAAACGCCCTGGGCGTCGCCGTCCTCGTTCTTCCAGCGCTTGCGACCGCGTCGCCGGCCTGGGTCCCCGCACCGGCCGGCCCCTACAGGGCGCAGTCCAGGATGGCGTTCGATTCCGTGAGGAATCGCATGATGCTCTTCGGAGGCGACTACGGCGGAGCGACGAACGACCTCTGGGAGTACGACGGGACGTCATGGACCCAGGTGGTGGCCAACGCCCCGGCGCCCGCGCGCTACTCGCACGGTGTGGCGTTCGACTCCGCGCGCAATCGCCTGGTCATCTACGGAGGCTACACGGGTGCGGCGCCCTTCTACCTGAACGACGTGTGGGAGTACACCCCGGGTTTCTGGACCGCGGCGAGCCCCATCGCCACGCCCCGCGCATCGTTCGGGATGGCATTCGACAGCGCCCGGGCCCGCACGGTCATCTTCGCGGGCTACGATGGCGCGCAGAAGAACGACACCTACGAGTACGACGGCAACGTCTACACCGGTCAGCCCGACAGCCAGCACGTGGAGCTCGTGATGGTGTTCGACTCCCAGCGCAACGTCATGGTGGTTTTCGGCGGGAACCCGGGTCCCAACAACGACACGTGGGAGTACGACGGCGGACCGTGGGTCTACAAGAACCCGGCGACGAAGCCTCCCGCGCGCTACTGGCACGCGATGGCGTATGACAGCGCGCGTGGACGCGTCGTGATGTTCGGGGGCCGTACGGTTGCGAGCAACTACAACAACGACACCTGGGAATACGACGGTGTCGACTGGTACCCCGGCGCAACGGCGCCCGCGGGGCTCACGCCGCGATCGCAGTGTGCGATGGCCTTCGATTCCGCGCGGAGCCGCGCCGTGCTCGAGGGAGGCGGCGCGGGCTTCGTGACGAACGAGACCTGGGAGTACGTCTGCGGCGCGATCACGCTGGCTCCAGCCTCGCTGCCGAACGGGACGCCGGGTGTCGCGTACAGCCGGACGATCACCGCGAGCGGAGGAAGCGCGCCCTACACGTTCTCGAAGGCGTCCGGGACGCTTCCTCCAGGACTCGCCCTGTCGGCGGGCGGTGTGCTCGCCGGGACGCCGACCACTCCTGGCTCGTTCACCTTCGCGGTGAGGGCAAGCGACGCGGGCGCGTGCGCGGGCACCAAGAGCTACACCGTGACCATCGTCCAGCTGATCGACTTCCTCGTCGGGCAGGGGCTCGGACAGCCCAATGTGAACCGCGTGCGGGTCTTCACCGCGGCGGGGACCGCGACGTCGGTCGACTTCCTCGCCTACGCGGCGGGCCAGTGGGGCACCGTCGTCGCCGCAGGCAACATCGATGGCGGAGCCTACGACGAGATCCTCACGGGACCCGGTCCTGGGGCCGTCTATGGTCCCCAGGTGCGGGGCTTCCAGCGCACGGGCACCGCCATGGGCAAGGTGAACTTCTACGCCTACGGCACGCTGAAGTACGGCGTGAACGTCGTCTCGGACAGCATCGACTCCGACCTTTACGCGGAGATGATCACCGGGCCGGGGCCGGGAGTCGTGTTCGGCCCGACCGTCCGCGGCTGGAACTTCGACGGCGCCACGTTGACGGCGATCGCCAAGATCAACTTCAACGCCTACGTCCAGCTCCAGTACGGAGCGAACGTCTCGACCGGCTCGTTCGACGCGGACGCCTTCGCCGAGATCGCGACGGGTCCCGGTCCTGGTCCCACGTTCGCGCCGAACGTGCGGGGCTGGAACTATGACGGCGCCACCATCTCCGCCATCGCGAACGTCGACTTCAACGCATTCGCCGTCCAGCGGCTCGGCGTCATCGTCGGCAGCGGCAACGTCGACGGCGATGCCTACGACGAGATCGTCTGCGCGCCGGGACCCGGCGCCGGCGCGAACTTCCCGTCGAGATTCGTGGGATTCAACGTCGACGGCGGTGCCGCGAGCGCCCTTCCCGGCTTCGATGTCACCGCGTTCTCGACGACGTACGGCGGGCGCGTGGGACTGGGCGACGTGAGTGGTACCGGCGGGAACGGACGGGACGAGCCCTCGCGGGAGCCGGAAGAGATCCCGTGGCAAGCTCGGTACCGAAGACGTACAGCTACAACGGCGCTGCCCTCGCCTTGCTGCCCGTCTCGTTCAACCCGTTCGGATCGGCGACCTATGGCGTGAACCCAAGCGGCGCGGCACTCGGCTACTGATGTCTCCGGCCACCATCCGCTTGGAGTCGCGCGCGGACTCGACATCGGCCCCTCGACACGACCGAGTAGGCCGAACGGCGCTCACCTGTCTCCCGATCGTCTGTTGAAGGTCGAGGGTCAGGCTCCCGGCGCTTCTCCTGCAGACTTGCGTCGCCGCGGGAGCTTGCGTGGCGGGAGGAGCTCGGCCTCGACCGGGACCTTCTGGGCGAGGAAGATCGCCGCGTCGAGCTTGTAGAAGCTGCGCTTCCTGTACCAGCCGAGGGCGCGCTCGTTGTTCTCGGCCACTTCGAGCACCAGATGCGTGCAGCCGCGGACGCGGGCGAGGTGCTGGAGCTGCTCGAGCATGAAGCTGCCGACCCCGCGTCCCTGGAAGTCGGGGTGGGCGGCGAGCTCCTCCACGAAGAGCGGGCGCATGCCGCGCTTCTCGAAGAACGCGGGGTTGACCCAGTTGTCGTCGCCGATGGCCTCGAAGGCGCATTCGGCGTAGCCGACGATCGTCTCGCCGACCTCGAAGAGGAGCTGCTCGATGCCCTCCTCGTCGTACACCTCGAGGAAGCGCCTCTTGGTGCGCGGTCGCTGGTATTCGACGGTCTCCCGGTTGACGTCCCGGAAGACGAGCTTCAGGAACTCCCAGGCGCGGTTGAGATCGCGGCGATGGATCCGCCGCACGCGGATGCTCGCGTCCCGCGCCGCGGCGGCGTCGCCTGCGTCAGACACCCGTGGCGAGCGTGGAGAAGTAGACGGCACCAGGGTGGTGGAAGACGAGCGCGGACACGGATGCCTCGGGATCCATCATGAAGCCGTCGGTGAGGTGGACGCCGATCTCCTCTGGGCGTAGCACGGAGAAGAGTCCCTCCTGTGCTTCGAGGTCCGGGCAGGCGGGATACCCGAAGCTGTAGCGCTTCCCGCGGTAGCGGGCCTGGAAGAGCTGGGCCCGCGTCGTGCCGTCGGGATCGGGGAATCCCCACTCCCGCCGCAGCCGCTCGTGGAGCCACTCCGCCGCGGCCTCGGCGCTCTCGATCGCCAGCGCCTGCATGCCGTGGCTTCTCAGGTACTCGCCGCGGTCCTTCGCCTCCGTGGAGCGGGCGCGGACGCCCTCCCCGGCCGTCGTGACGAAGAGCGCGACATGGTCGCGCCGCCCGTCCTTCGGCGGGAGGACGAAGTCGGAGAGGCAGAAGGTCGGCGCCTCCCGGCGCCGCGGGAAGCGGAACGTGTGGACGGGCATCGCCCGCCCGGGCGCGAAGAGGTGGATCGCGTCGCCGTCCGGCTCCGCCTCGACGTACTGCCACACGCACCGCACCTTCATGAAGGCGCGGCATTCGGCCTTGATGGCGTCCATCGTGTCCCGCAGCCGGAGCGCCCGCTCGTCGCCCTTGCCGATCAGCTCGTCGAACTTCCCCTTGAGCCCCATGTGGCGGCCGTAGAGCATCGCCGGGTTGATGTAGCTCCAGATGTCGTCCAGGCTCGGCGCGAGCAGGACGCGGCGGTCGAGGTAAGGCGCCTTCGGGATGGGGACGTCGTCACTCGAGGCGCGCGCCCCGATCGCCACCGGAACGACCGGCGCAGGAGCATCCGCGACGGTCGGGTAAGAGGCGGGGTCGGGCGGCCTCTCGCCCTTCATGATCCCGTGAAGGAGCGAGAGCCCCGTCATCGCGTCCTTCGCGTAGATCACGGGCGATCCGTACGCGGGACCGATGCGCTCGGTGGTGAACCGCTGCGTGAGCGCCGCGCCGCCCACCAGGATCGGTACGGAGATCCCCGCCTCGCGCAGGTCGCCCGCCGTGATCACCATCTGTTGCGCCGACTTCACGAGCAAGCCCGAGAGGCCGATGACGTCCGGCGCGTGGTCGCGGGACTCCTTGATGAGCACCTCGGGCGGGACCTTGATGCCGAGGTTCACCACCTTGTAGCCGTTGTTCTTGAAGACGATCTCGACGAGGTTCTTGCCGATGTCGTGGACGTCGCCCTTCACCGTCGCGAGGATCACCTTGCCGCGGCTCGCGGTGTCGGCCTTCTCCATGAACCCTTCCAGGTAGGAGACGGCGGCCTTCATGGCCTCGGCGCTCTGGAGCACCTCCGCGACGATGAGCTCGTTGGCGTTGAAAAGGCGCCCAACCTCGTCCATGCCCTTCATGAGCGGGCCGTTGATGATGTCGAGCGGCTTCTCCGTCTGGAGCTTGACGGCGAGGTCCTCGATGAGTCCCTCCTTGGTGCCCTGGACGATGCAGGCGCTGATGCGGCCGTCGATGGGCAGGTCGTCGCGCGTCTTCTTCGTGACCGAGGCCTTGCGGCCCCGGAAGTGGTCGGCGAAGGCGGCGACGGGATCGCCGCCCCGGTTCCAGAGGAGGTCCTCGGCGAGCCGCCGCTCCTCCTCGGGGATGCTCGCGTAGCGCTCGAGCTTCTCCGAGTTGACGATCGCCATGTCGAGGCCGGCCTTCGTGCAGTGGTAGAGGAAGACCGCGTTGAGCACCTCGCGCCCTGCGTCCGGGAGGCCGAAGCTGACGTTGCTGATCCCCAGGATCGTGTGCGTGCCGGGGAGGGCTTCCTTGATGAGGCGGATCCCCTCGATCGTCTCGACGGCGGAGCCGACGTACTTGGCGTCGCCCGTGGCGCAGGGGAAGACCAGCGGATCCCAGATGATGTCCTCGGCGGCGACCCCGAACTTCTCGGTCAGCACCTGGAATGAGCGCTGCGCCACGGCGAGCTTGCGCTGGCGCGTCACGGCCATGCCGTTGTCGCGGTCCTCGTCGATGCAGCCGACGATGAGCGCCGCGCCGTACTTGCGCGCCAGCGGGATCACCTTCTCGAAGCGATCCTCGCCGTCCTCCATGTTGATGGAGTTGATGATCGACTTTCCCTGGCAGTAGGGGAGCGCCCGGGCGATGACCGCCGCGTCGGTGCTGTCGATCATGAGCGGCACCTTGACCATCTTGATGGCGTGCTTCAGGAACTCCTCGGTGTCGGCCATCTCGTCCCGGTCGGGGTTCTGGAGGCACACGTCGATGATCTGCGCTCCTCCCTTCACCTGCGCGCGGGCGATCTCCGCGGACTCCTCGTACTTACCCTCGACGATCAGCTTCTTGAACCGGCGCGATCCCAGGACGTTGGTGCGCTCGCCCACGATGAGCGGCCGGTTGTCGGCGTCGGGCTCCACGAAGTCGATCCCCGAGAAGAGCGTGCGCCGGGCCGCTGGCGGCACGCGGGGCTTCTTGCCCTCGGCCATCTGCGCGATGGCGCGGATGTGGGGCGCCGTCGTCCCGCAGCATCCTCCGAGCACGTTGACCCATCCCCGGTCGACGAACTTCTCGAGGGTGGCCGCGATCCCTTCGGGGGTCTCGCTGTACTTGCCGTCGTGATCCGGGAGCCCCGCGTTCGGATAGCAGGAGACGTAGCGCGTCGTCAGTGCCGCGAGCGAGCGCACGTGATCGGTCATGAACGCCGGCCCGGTCGCGCAGTTCAATCCGAGCGACAGGAGAGGGACGTGCATCACCGATGCCGCCAGGGCCTCGATGCCCTGCCCGGCGAGCATCGTGCCGGTGGGCTCGATCGTCACCGAGAGCATGACGGGAACGCGGTAGCCGAGCTCGCGGAACGCCTGCTCGACGGCGATGAGCGCCGCCTTGGCGTTGCGCGTGTCCTGCTGGGTCTCGACGAGCAGGATGTCGGCGCCGCCCGCGAGAAGCCCGGAAGCCTGGGTGTGGAACGTCGCGCACAGTCCCTCGAACGTGACCCCGCCCGTGACCGAGATGGCCTTGGTCGTCGGGCCGATCGACCCCGCGACCCAACGCGGCTTCTTGGACGTCGAGAACTTGTCGGCCGCGCGGCGCGCGATGGACGCCGCCATCTCGTTGAGCAGGAACGCATCGTCCGCGAGGCCGTACTCGCCGAGCACGAGCGGCGTCCCGCCGAAGGTGTCCGTCTCGACGATGTCGGAGCCCGCCTCGAAGTAGCCCTCGTGGACGCTTTGCACCACGTCCGGGCGCGTGCGGACGAGGTTCTCGTTGCACCCCTCGAGCTCCGGCCCGCCGAAGTCCGCCGCGGTCAGGTTCTTCGCCTGCAGGGCGGTCCCCATCGCGCCGTCGAGCACGAGGATGCGCTCCTCGAGCGCTTCGAGGAGCGCCTGGGTGCGGGATTCCCTGTCCTGATTCATCGCCCGGTCTTCGATCTCCGTTCTTCCCTCGCGGGACTGCCGCGCGGTGTGTCGGGGGCGAAAAGCTTATCCGATCCACCCCGGCGGGGCCCCGCGGGCGCCTAGAATGACGGACTCATGGAGTCCTCCGCCGCGCCGCTCCCATCGCGCATCGGAAAGTACGAGGTCACGGCGGAGCTCGGACGCGGGGCGATGGGCGTTGTCTTCCGGGCGTGGGATCCGATGATCGAGCGCGAGGTCGCGCTCAAGACGATGGCGCGCGAGCTCGTCGCGTCGGAGGAGCAGCGCGAGCGATTCCTCCGCGAGGCGAAGGCAGCGGGAGGACTGAGGCACTGGAACATCGTCACCGTCTACGAGCTCGGGATGGATGGCGATCTCGCGTTCATCGCGATGGAGCTCCTGGAGGGGACCGATCTCAAGCGGCTCCTCTACGAGGGCCGGATGGGTCTGCGCGAGCGCCTCCGCATCCTCGAAGCGGTGCTCGACGGCATCGACTACGCGCACCGCCGAGGCATCGTCCACCGAGACCTCAAGCCCGCGAACGTCCACGTGGGAACGGATGGCGCGGTGAAGATCGTCGACTTCGGGATCGCCCGGCTCCAGAGCTCCGACGTCACCAAGACCGGCCAGCTCATGGGGACACCGTCGTACATGTCGCCGGAGCAGGTGGCGGGACGGCACGTCGACGGTCGGAGCGACGTCTTCTCCCTGGGCGTGATGCTCTACGAGCTCGTCGCCGACCGGCGGCCGTTCGACGGAGAGTCCGTCGCGACGATCATCCACCGCATCCTCAACGAGGCGCCAGCCGTGATGCCCGGCAGCGTCCCGGCCGAGCTCCAGGATGTGGTGCTGCGCGCGCTGGCCAAGTCTCCGGACGAGCGCTATCAGAGCGCCGGGGAGATGCTTGCCGCGCTCCGATCCGCGGCAGCGGCGATCGATCGCCTGGAGAAGACCTGGGTCCTTCCGGCCGGTGCGACCGTGTCGATCCACGAGCTCACGACGCGGCACCTCGCTCCGCCAGCGCCGGTCGCGCGCCGGGCGCCGGGCGTCCTCCGCATCGCGCTCGGCGGGATCGGCGCGGTGGCTCTCGGTCTGATCGTGGTCTACCTGGCCTTCGGGCGCCCCCCGAGAGATACGTCCGGGATGCGGACCCTGGAGCCGCGGGGCGACCATGCGGTCGCGGCTCCGCCACCAGCTGGCGCGCAGGAGCCGAGCGGCGCCTCGGGGCCGCGCGCGACGATGCCCGCGACACCCCGGCCCGACATCGAGGCCGCGTCCACCGTCCTCGCGACGGCCGAAGCTCCGGCGCCGAGCCCGGTCGCGCCTCCCGCGACCGCATCGTCCGCATCGGGGCCCGATGCGTCGCCGCCGGCGCCCACGCCCGTTCGCACGCTCCCGCCGAGGAAGGAGCCCTCGCGCGTCGCCGTCGTCGTCCCGAGCCCGCTTCCCGCGACGCCTTCGATCGTCACGGTGACGGAGCCTCCGCCGCAGCCACCCGCCCCGCCGACCGCATCCAGACCCGCGCGATGGGAGGCGCTCGGGGACGTCAAGAGCGTCGGCGCCGAGCCCGTCATGATGCCGCCCGCTCGCACGGAGGCGGTGCCGGCACGGTCAGAGTCGCAGACGCTCATCCGCGCCGCCCAGGCGGCCTTCGAGGACTGCGACTTCCGCGGCGCGCTCCGCACCGCCAAGCAGATCCGGCAGATCGCGCCGGACGATCCCTGGCTCCTCGCGAACCTCGCGACGATCGAGAAGAAGGCGCGGGACCAGGAGATCACCCAGGCGGCGCTCTCGGAAGGGGAACGACTCCTGGCCGACGGAGACATGGAGGGGGCCCATCGCGCACTCGAGAGGGCGTCGGAGCACGCACCCGCGTGCATGAGCGGACGGGTCTCCGACGCACGCATGCGCCTGGCCGAACAGGGCAGACCGTTTCTCAAGCAGAACCCCTGACGCGCGTCAGGGCGCTGCGGTGACCTCGAAGAGCGCGGTCCCCTCGGCCTTCGCGCCCGCAACGGAGACGACGACGCGGTACGTGTAGATCCCCGGCCCCGCCTCCGCGGGCACCTGGATCGGCTGGGACGACGTGCTGACTCCGACGCCGCGGCTGACGGTTCCCTCGAAGCGCTGGATGAGCGCTCCGTCGAGAGAGAGCTCCCGCTCCTCCGCCGCCTCGAACCGCGAGCCAGGTGGGAGACCGGCAACCTCGTAGACGACGAGGAGCTCGATGGTCGCGCCGGGAGCAACGCGAGCGGGCTTCACCGATGCGGAGACGATCGATACTTGCGAACGGTACGTGGCATCGCTCGACTCCGTTGCCGGCGCCTTGGCATTGCTCGGGCTGGCCGGCGCGGCCGGGACGTCCTTCAGAGTCTCGTCCCTGGGCGCCACCTTGAACACGTCGAGACGCATGTACTGCTCGACCTGATCCAGCCGCTCGATCGGCATGTCGCCGTCCATACCGAGCGGGCGCATGCGGTACATCGCCTTCACATCCGCGTCGGCGAACTTCAGATCGAGGATGAGCCCCTCGTCCTCGGTCTCCAGGCGCCACCCGTGCGCGACGAGCTCGGTCCCCACCGGCACGGTCCCGTCCTCCAGGATGCCGGCGAGCTTCTCCTTGCTCTCCGTGAGGAAGACGATGAAGAAGCCCTTCTCTTCGGAGCCGGTCCTCGCCGCGAGGAGATCGGATCCGTACCACCCTTTACGGTTGCTCCGGCGATCGAGCTCGATCGGGATCCGGAGCGTGCACCGGGCCCCGGACCACTTCTCGTTGACCCGGTCGATCTCCCTGTTCGAGACGCTGTCGCCCCAGCCGTCCTCGCCCTCGGCGGCCGACGCGGGGACGGCGACGAGAGCGAGGAACGCGAGCACTGCGGCAACGGGAGCGCGTGCTCCCGATCCGACCGCGCGTCGATCCGGGAGGATCAGCGTGCCTCGCCCGCCTCCCGGGCGGGAGCGTCCGCCACCGTGGGCGCGGCCTCGGAACGCGAGATGGAACGGAAGCTCGGCGCCGGTTTGGGCGCGGGCTTCGGGCCGCACGCGGCAATGGCAACGAGCACGAGTCCAAGGAGCGTCATGGAAAGGGTGCGTCGCATCTCGACCTCCTGTCGGGCGTCTGGGGCGATTATCACCCGGCAGGACTGGGACGACAGAGGAGCCTCGGTCGGGTGCGCACGCCGGTTCGCGTCCAGAACACGTCCGGATCGGAGAAGGCGTCGCCGCTCTTCTCGTAGCGGCCTTGGAGCGCCGGTTTCCAGAACCGGGACATGCCGTCGAGGACGATCAGCGAGAACCGCCGCGCGTCGATGGCGGCTCGCAGGTCGCGATCGAGCGTCAGCGGGCCGCCGGGAGGCACGGCGCGCGAGCGCTCGAGGTCGTTCAGAGCCATCCCGTGCGCGTGCGCGGGCTTCCCGGCCTGGACGCCGAGGAAGCCGTGGTCCGCGACGAGCACGTCGCCGTCCATGCGCGCCAGCTCGGCCACGAGACGGTCGCCAGCGGCGCGATCCGCCGCGGTCGGGACCTGCGCGCGCGGGTCGTAGAGCCGCATGCCGAGCTGCGCGACGAGGAGCGCCAGGATCGCGCCCTGGGCGGTGAAGCTCCGCGCCCGCCCGAGCAGGAGCCCCGCGGCGAGGGCCAGCGCGGCCATCGCGGGCATCAGGACGTTCTCGGCCCCGCCCTGGTGCAGTCGTCCGGACCACGACGCTGCGATCCCGCCTCCCAGGAGACCGAGGGCGATCCGGCGAGAGCCGCGAGTCTCGTCGCCACCCCGGACGATGGCGAGCGCGGCTGCCAGCCCGACGAGGATGGGGACGTTGCGCCCCAGGTCGTGGCGCCAGAATCCCGACGCGGCCCAGGGTCGGAGCGCATGACCCGCCGGCACCTCGAGCACGTAGTAGATGTAGAGGCCGTGCGTCCAGGCGTTGGCGGCCAGCGTGAAGCCGAGAGCCACCGCCCCGAATGCCGCGACGAAGATCATCGCGGTCATGGTCCCGGCCGGGACGAGCGCGATCGCGAGCCCCGCGGCGAGGGGCAGCGCCTGCTGCTTGGCAAGGAACGCGATCCCGAGGATCGTGCCCGCGATCGCAGCGGTCGAGCGCGTGGGCGAAACGATGACGGGTGCGGCGGCGAGGCACAACGCGAGGAACAGCGAGTCCACGCGCGCCAGGTCGTACCAGCAGAGGCAGACGGGGAAGCAGGCCGCGTAGAGTCCGGCGGTCACGAGGCCCGCGAGGCGATCCTTCGTCTGGCGGTGGACGAGGTGGAACAGAAGCGCGAACGTGGCGAGGGTCGAGACGATCGAGACAAGGCGCGCCGCGCGCGCGCCCACGCCGGCGATTCGCATCACCTGAGCGCTCGTCCAGAAGTAGAGCGGAGGATAGATGTAGGGCACGAAGTCGATCGAGGGCGGCGGGTAGAGAGGTTGCCCCGCGAGGATCCGGCGCGCGTGCTCCACGACCCCGCCCTCCTGGAACTCGAGGTCGTACGGGTAGCCTGCGCGCGACGCCGCGATCCAGAGGAATTCGAGGAGAAACGTGCTGGAGATCACGCCCGCGAGCAAGCGCAGAACGCGAAGCCAGGCGGGACGCGTCATTGCGCCGTGATCCTAGTGCGGGCTCGCGGAACCGCGCGGAACACGGAACGTATACTCCAACGCGACACGGGGCTGCGCGCTGCTGCCTCCGGGATGCCGGCGGGACTTGGTCCCTGCCGTTTCGTTACCGCTAAGCTAGTCTCTGCCCGAGCGCGGCGAGGGCAGGAGGAGAACCAACACGGTGGCTTCCACGACAAGCGGGTCCAGCGACGGCGTCGGCAGGCTCGCGCGTTCTCTCGCCACGCGGTACCGCCTGAGGAAGCTCCTCCACGGTGCGTTCCGCGGACTCGCGGTCGCCGCCCTCGGCGCCGTGATCCTGGTCGCTGCGCACCGTCTGGTGATGCCGCGCGTCGCTCCGGCGGCGATCGTCCCGTGGCTCGTCGGTCTGCCGATCTCCGGCATCGTCGTCGGGGCTCTGCTCCACCTCTTGCCGGCGATGCGGCGCCTGTCGCACGCCGAGCTTCTCGCGCTTGCCGACCGCGCCTACGGCACGCGCGAGTTGCTACTGACCGCGGCGGATCGTTCCGCGGAGTCCGGGGCGATGGTGCTCGAGGTGAAGGGGCAGGCGGCCGGAGCCGCGAGCGCGATCTCGCCGGGGAGGGTGCTGCCGCTCCGGATCCCGCGCGAGGCTTCGGCGTGCGCCCTCCTCGTGGCGGTGCTCGCGCTGTCGCCGTTCGTGCCGCAGTACGTGCCGCAGGCGGTCGCGAAGGAGCTCGAGGACAAGAGGGCGACCACCGCCGCGGGCGAGAAGCTCAAGGAGGAGATCGCGCGCCTCGAGAAGGAAGCGGCCGCGCCGCCGAGCAAGGACGAGCAGAAGGCGCTCCTGGCCGCGCAGAAGCTCGCCGAGAACATGGCCAAGGGCGACCTCGATCGCCTCACCTCCCTCGAGAAGCTGGCCGAGGCGCAGGAGGAAGCGGGAAAGGCGAAGCAGGACACGCGGTTCGATCAGGTGGAGAGCTCGTTCTCGCGCGCGGCCAAGGAGATCGAGAAGTCGGGGCTCAAGGGCGATCTGAGCCACGCGCTCGCGGCGTCCGACGCCGCCGCCATCAAGGAGGAGCTGAAGAAGCTTGCCGACGAGCTCGAGAAGCCGAGCAAGCTCGGCAAGGAAGAGCTGAACCACATTGCCGAGGCGTTCTCCCGCATGAGCAAGACGCTCGAGCGCCAGGGCGAGCAGGCGCTTGCCGCGGCGGCGGACGAAGCCGCGAAGGCGCTCGAGTCGGGGAACGCGGAGCAGGGTGCGAAGGCGATCGACAAGCTCGCGAAGGCCGAGGACCTCGAGAACGTGGTCAAGGACGGCCAGAAGTCCAAGGAGGCGGCACGCGCCCTCGATGCGGCGGAGGAGACGCAGCCTGCCGTCGAGAAGATGCGATCGCAGGACTCGCAGGGCACGCGCTCCGAGCTCGCGAAGCTCGCAAAGGCGATCCGCGAGGGGAAGAAGCCCGGCAGCTTCGACGACAAGCAGCGCCAGTCGGTAGCCAAGGCGCTCAAGCAGCTCAGTAACGATCTCGCCGACACGCAGCTCAAGTCCCTCGCGAAGAACCTGGGCGAGGCGGGACAGGAGCTCGAAAAAGGCGACCTCAAGTCCGCTGCGCAATCTCTCAAGGACATCGATCCCGACTCCCTCCAGGCCTGCAAGGCGATGCGCGAGGGGGATGCGCGCATGGCGGACCTGTCGCGCGTGCTCGCCGAGGCGCGGTCCCTGATGGGGCAGAGCCAGCAGGCGCAGAAGGGCCAGGGGCAGAGCCTCGACGACCTCCTCAACGGGACGGGCGGCGAGCCGGGCGCCGACTACGGCGTCGGGACGTCCAAGGACGACCAGGGCGAGGGGCGTCAGGCGGACTCGGTACACCACAACCGGGATCGCCAGGGCGACTCCCGCTCCACATGGACGGAGGCCTACGAGAAGAAGTACGAGTCCCTTCGCCTCCCGGAGGCGGAGGGCTCACCGACCTTCGTCCACGGCAAGACCTCTGGCGCCGCGGACTACGTGGAGTTCCGGGGGCTCCCGGGGCAGGAGCAATCGATGATGGATGTCGGCGCGCCGCCTCCGAACTACCGCAAGGCCGCCGAGGACGCTCTCTCGAACGAGGAGATCCCGCCGGGTTACCGGGATCAGATCAAGGACTACTTCGACGGCATGCCGAAGCCCGATGGCGGCGCCGCTCCGGCCGCGACGGGCGCCGAGCCCGCGGCGGGGAGCGGCAAGGAGCAGGAGAAGAAATGAGCGACGTGGCCGCGAGCAGGTTCCAGGAGGCATGGCAGCGGATCCGGCAGGAGATCGGCAAGGTGATCGTCGGCAACCAGGAGGTCGTGGACGGCGTCCTCACCTGCTTCTTCGCCGGAGGCCACGCTCTCCTCGAGGGGTTGCCGGGGCTCGGGAAGACGCTCCTGGTCAAGACCCTGGCGGACAGCCTCCATGCCCGCTTCGCGCGCATCCAGTTCACCCCCGACCTGATGCCCACCGACATCACCGGGACCATGATCGTCGCCGAGGAAGACGGGCGGCGCGAGCTCCGCTTCCAGCACGGACCGGTCTTCACGAACGTGCTTCTCGCCGACGAGATCAACCGCGCGACCCCGAAGACGCAGTCGGCCCTCCTGGAGGCGATGGCCGAAGCATCGGTCACCGTCGGCGGGACGCGCCACCAGCTTCCCGATCCGTTCCTGGTGCTCGGCACGCAGAACCCGATCGAGATGGAAGGGACATACCCGCTGCCCGAGGCGCAGCTCGACCGGTTCTTCCTGAAGCTGCTCGTGCCTTTCCCCGACCTCGCCGAGCTCGGCTCGATCGTGGATCGCACGACCGGCGTGGAGGAGGCGCACGCGAGCCGCGTCATCGAGGCGTCGGAGGTCCGCGAGCTGCGGCGGCTCGTCCGCGAGGTGCCGGTCGCCGCTCCCGTGAAGGAGTACGCGCTGCGGATCGTGCTCGGGCTCCACCCGGAGAGCGCGCTCGCTCACGATGCGACGAAGAAGTCGGTGCGCTACGGTCCGAGCCCGCGCGGCGCCCAGGCGCTGATGCTCGCGAGCAAGCTCCGCGCGCTGTCCCTCGGCCGGGCGCACGTCGCCTTCGAGGACGTGCGCTTCGCCGTGCTCCCCGCTCTGCGCCATCGCGTCCTCCTGTCCTTCGAGGGGGAGGCCTCGGGCGTGACGGCCGACGGCGTGATCGGCGAGGTGGTGAAGGGAACGCGCGAGCTCTCGCTCGACGCCGAGAGAGAGGCGGTCGCGCGCGCGTGAAAGGAGGAAGCGCGCCACGACCGGGCGGGCGTCTCGCCCGATGGGGGCGACGCGCGATCGTGATGGTCGCGGCCACCGCCGCCGCGCGCGCCGAGGTGCTGCCGACCCTCGCGGTCAAGAGGCCCTTCGGCGACATCTCGCGATCCAATCGCCTCCTCCCTCTGATCCTCGAGGTGACCAACCCTGGCCCGTCGATCAGCGGGACGCTCGTGGTGCGCCCGGAGCGGGGATCCCTCTCGGTGAAGCGACCGATCGATCTTCCGACGGGAACCAAGAAGCGCGCCATGGTCTACGTCGACGGCGACGTCTACCAGAGCGAGTACAAGGTCGACCTCATGGGATTGCGGGGTCTCTTGCCGCTCCGAACGGCGGAGTTCGAGGTGACCAACCTCGACGAACCGCGCCGCGTCTGCGCGATGGTCGGGAACGAGACGTGGGGGCTCACGACGTTCGCGAAGGACGAGGCCCGCCCTCTCACGCTGGTGAACGTGCAGCCCGGCGACGTTCCGGGACGCTGGTACGGGTGGGACATGATCGACGCGGTGCTCTGGCCCGAGAGCTCGGGCGCTCCGCCCGCGCTCGACCAGGCGACCGCGCTCGGGAGCTGGGTCGCGATGGGCGGGACGCTCGTGATCTCGACCGGAGGCGACGGGCGGATGCTCGGGGACATCGCGGGCTTGCTGCGGGCGCCGCTATCGGCCGGGGCGCCGATGGCGCGCACCGAAGTCCTCGCGGGCCTCGGGCTCGAGGCCTCGGCAGGCGGGTCCGAGATGGTCCCGGTCACGAGCTTTCCGATCCCTCCGCGCGCCCGAGCGATGTACGAGGCCGGCGGCCGCCCGCTCCTGGTCGAGATCCCGCACGGGATGGGGCGGATCCTGCTCTTCACCTTCGACCCGTCGATCGCGGGCATCGCGCGCGCCGGCGGGGCGACGGATCTCTGGGCGCGGCTCCTCGACGTGCCGACGGTGCCGAGCGATACCCAGAACCGCTTCCGCGGAGCGTGGAGCCGGCTGCTCGGCGCGGCCGAGTCCTTCGTCAAGGACATCCCTGCGCTGCGCCCCGTCTCCCTCACGTTCCTCGTCATCTTCATGGGCGCGTACGTGATCGTGGTCGGACCGCTCGATTACTTCGTCCTCAAGAAGCTCAACCGCCTGACGCTCACCTGGGTCACCTACCCGCTGGCGATCGTGGTCTTCTCGGCCATCGCGTGGGGGTTCGCCTCGGCGATGAAGGGGGGAGAAATGGTCGTGACGTCGCTCCAGGTCGTCGATCAGGCGGCCGGGGATCCCGTGGAGCGGCGGACCGAGGTCGCAGGCGTCTACGCGGTGGAGCGGGACACCTACAAGCTCTCGCCCCCGTCGCCCGCGGGCTGGGTGGAGTGGATCGGCCACCGTGAGACCGAGCTCGGCGGGCTCTGGTCGGGCAACGTCGTGCGCGACGACGACGGGCAGAGCGCACCGGTGGAGCTGCCTATCAACATCTTCACCCAGGAGCGCGTCGTCTACCGGGAATCCGTGCCGGTGCGGGATCGCCCGCTCGAGGTCACCCTCGGCGAGCCGATGCCGGCGAAGAAGGGCTGGCGCGACGTCCTCATCTCGAACCGCGGGAAGACTCCCGTCAAGAGCGTCTGCGTCCTCTTCCCCGACGGGGGCTTCGTGCCTCTCGGGGACCTGGCGCCCGATGCGACCGTGAGCCTGTCGTCGCTCTCGTCGATCGAGACGCGCAACGCACCGTCGACGATCCAGAGCAACCTGGTTGCGGGAGAGTCGTTCCAGAAGAGCCCGGGCGAGTCGCCGTGGCACGTCACCCGCGCGGACAAGACGATCGTGTCCGTATCCGAGAGCGCGGCGACCGCCATGGCGCTCGCCCTCACCCTTCCCGGGGAGATCAATCCCCCGGAGCTCGCGACGCCCCTCTCTTCCCTCGGCCTCGCGACGCGGATGGGATCGACCGGCGTCGTCGTTCTCGGCCACACCCTGGAGAGTGGCCCGTCGAGCTTCCGGATCGGCAAGGAGGCGCGGAGCTGCCAGTCCCTCCGCCTCTGGCGCGTGGTGGTCGACGGGGCGAGAGCCACCGGCGACGCGAACAAGGAGGACTCATGATCAAGACGTTCGGGCTCACCAAGGAGTACAAGCGCCTCACCGCGCTGAAGGACCTGTCGATCGAGGTCCACGAGGGGGACATCTACGGTTTCATCGGCCCGAACGGCGCCGGGAAGTCCACCACGCTCAAGATCCTCGCGACGCTCCTCCTGCCGACGCGAGGCACCGCGTTCATCGCCGGCAAGAGCGTGGTCGAGGACCCCTACGGAGTACGGCGCCTCATCGGGTACATGCCCGACTTCTTCGGTGTCTACACCGACATGGAGGTCGAGGAGTACCTCCGGTTCTTCGCCGCCGCCTACGACATCCGCGGCGAGCGCCAGACCAAGATCGTGGGCGACGTCCTCGAGCTCACCGATCTCGGCGGCAAGCGCGGCACGCTGATCGGGAGCCTGTCGCGCGGCATGCAGCAGCGCTTGGGCCTCGCGCGCGTGCTCGTCCACGACCCTCAGGTGCTGCTGCTCGACGAGCCGGCATCGGGCCTCGACCCGAGGGCGCGGGTCGAGATCCGCGAGATCCTGAAGGAGCTGATGAGCATGGGCAAGACGATCCTCATCAGCTCGCACATCCTCTCGGAGCTCGCCGAGCTCTGCACGCGGATCGGCATCATCGAGCGCGGCGACCTGAAGGTGCAGGGACCGATCGACGAGGTGATGAAGAAGCTCGGGCGGGCGCGCGCGGTGATCGTCGAGCTCGACGTGGCCGCCGATCAGGCGTTGCCGCTGCTCCAGGCATGCCCGCTGTTCTCGGAGGTCGTCGCGTCCAACGGCGGTACGAACCAGGTGCGCTGCACGCTCACCCACAAGGACATGGACCTCGCCTTGGTGTCCGAGTACATCTGGAAGAACGGGCTTCGCCTGCGCCACTTCGCGGAGGACCGGCCGAGCCTGGAGCAGGCGTTCATGGATCTCACCGAAGGCAAGGTCGCGTGAACCGCCTGCTCCTCTGCCTGAGGAGCCCGGCCGTCATCGCGCGCCGCGACCTCGGAGGCGTGTCCCGCGGGGCGTGGATCTTCGTTCTGCGTCCGGCCGTCGCGCTCGCCGTCCTCGCGGCGGCGGGCCTCGTGGTGAGGGCGCGGGTGCTCGAGTACCGGGCGTGGGGCGCCTGGGGATCGCCTCACATCGCCGGTTACATCCGGTCGGGCATCGGCGCGGACTGCTTTCGCGTCATCCTCCTCTGCCAGCTCGCGATCGCCGCGATCGTCGGACCGCTGCGCGCGCTGGCGACGATCTCTCTCGAGCGCTCCCGCGGGACGCTCGGGTCGCCTGCGCTCACGCCGATCGGCAGCGTGCGCGCGGTCTTCGGCAAGCTCGTCTCCTCGGCGCTCCTCACGATCGCCCTGCCGCGACCCTGGCCCCGTGCACGCTCCTGTGCGTCTTGACCGAGGCGTGTCCTGTCCTCGATATCCGTCGAGGGCGGCATCGCCGTCGTGAGCTGGCGCTGCTCGGGACGGCGCTCGGAGGTCTATGCGCCGTCGGCGCGCGGCGGCCGCTCGTGGCCATCGCGGCCCTGGGGCTCTCGACGGTCTTGCTCTACGGCCTGACGCTGCCCGACCTTTCCGCCCAGAGCTACTGGCACCCGGCCGCGTTCTTCGCCGCGGCCAGCGGCCGGTCGTTCATCTACCTTCCGTGGACCCGATCGATCGGCGTTCCGTTCCAGATCGTCCTCTTCGGAGGAGTCGCCCTCCTCCTCTCGCGGCAGGCCACGGGCGGGCACGCGCCGGTGCGCGCGAAGGCATCGCGCTGGACGAAGAACGTCGGCGACTTCGGCGTGATCGCGTGCCTCGCGCTCGCGTTCGGGATCCCGCTCGTGGTGTCGCTGCCGTTCCAGGCCCTCGCCGAGGCCGATTTCGGAGAGGCCTGGTTCCTCATCGAGGGGGCGTTCGTGCTCGCGGGCGCCGCGTTCCTCGGAGCGGTCGGCGTGGCGAGCGAGCGGCAGGCGGGGACCATGGCGATGATCCTCGCGACCCCGCGCGCCTCCTGGGGGCTCTTCCTGATGCGTTTCCGCCAGTGCCTCCTCTTCATCGCGGGATCGCTCGCGCTCCAGGCGTTCCACGTGGCGCTCGCGGGAGAGGGGGAGATCGTCACTCTCGACATGGCGCTGCGCGTCGCGGCCCTGGGGCTCTTCTTCGGCGCCCTCGGGCACGTGTGCGGATCCCTCGCCCCCGACATGTTCGGCGCCCTCGCCTGGACTGCGGGCGGAAGCCTCGCGGTCAGCTTCGCGTGGGTGGTGGCGCGGGTTGCCATGACGCGAGGGCCCGGCTGGATGAGCTGGTACTGGCGCGTGATGGACGCGGTGTTCCGCGGCGACGGGCCAGCGCTCGCTCCCATCGCGCTCGCGCTCTCCGTGGCGCTTCTCGTCCTCGGTGCGCGGCTCTTCGAGCCGCTGCAGCGCCGCTTCCCTGCGAGGGTTACCGCATGACCGGCGCGGCGGCGCTCGGGGCCGTCGGCGACACGCTCCGGGTCCCGGCGCTCTTCATCCGGCGCGATCTCGCCGGCATCTCACGCGGTTGGCTCCTCTTCGTGCTCAGGGGATCGGTGGCGGGGTTGAGCTCGCTGGTCGCGGGTCTCCTGCTATGGCAGACGGTCCGGACGACGCGGGCGACCGAGCTCGGATTGATCGGAGGATGGCTCTTCCACGCGATCCTCGTGATCCAGGCGCTCCTGGTCTGCGCGTTCGCGCCCCTTCGCGGTCTGGCGGCGATCTGCCTCGAGCGGACGCGTGGGACCTGGGGCCTTCTCGCGATGACGAGGATCGGCGGGATGCGGGCCGTCTTCGGCAAGCTCTGCTCGGTCCTCGCGCTCCAGGCGGCCCTCGTGATGCTGGTCGCCCCCATCCAGGCCCTTGGCTTGCTCTTCGGCGGGGTCAGCGGGCGCGACATGCTCTACGCCGCGTGGTTCCTCGTCGATCTCTCCTTCCTCGGCGCGACCCTCGGCCTCGCGGCGGGGAGCTTCGGGAGTCGCGCCATCGTGAGCCTGGGGCGCCTTGGCGGCCTCGCCGCGCTCCTCTACGTCGTCGTCCCGTTCGGCCTGGCGACGGGCTCGGAAGGGCAGAGCCCCGTCCTCACGGAGGCCACCGTGACGTGGCTCATCACGACGTTCCACCCGATGGGCGTGTTCGCGACGCTACTGGGCGCACCGATTTCCGGGGCTGCCGCCCTGAACGCCGCGCTCTCGTGGGGACTGCCGCTCCCGGGGGTCCTCTTCCTCGCCGTCGCCCTCCTCGCCGCGCGCGGGGTCGGATCGGAGGGAAGCGGCCGGCGCTCGCTGTGGCAGCGGATCCGTGCGCGGCTCGGCATCGGCGGCTGGATCGCCTTCGCTTTCGGCATCCCGACCTTCTCCGTGGCGATCGCCGTCGCCGTGAAGGCGCGCCTCGAGCAGCTCTGGGGCTTCTGGTTCGGCTTCGAGATGGTGCTCGTCTACTTCGCGGCGCCGATGATCGCCGCGATCCCGCTGGCGAAGGAGCGGGAGACAGGCGCGATCCAGGTGCTGATGACCACGCCCTTGCGCGGCTCGCGGATCTACCTCGGGCGCGGCGCGCGCCGCGTCGGGATCTTCCTCGGCGTGTCGGTGCTCCTGCTGCAGGCGCACTGGCTCGCGATCGCGCTCCTCGACCCGCGTCTCCCCGCCTACGGCCGGGACGAGGCCTTCCGCGTGACCCTACCCGTCGAGGCGGCTCTCGCGGCGCTCTTCCTCTCATCGCTCGCGCTCCTCGTCTCAGCGGTGTCGCGCGGTGTCTTCAGCTCCGTGGCGTTGTCGGCCGTGGTGACGCTCGGGGTCACGATCGGCCCCTTCCTCTGCATGCCGCTGTTCTACATCGTCTATTCCCTGACCGGGACGACGCCGCGATGGGTCGAGAACGTCGTGCCGTTCTTCTCTCCGATGTCCTTCTTCGCGCCGCTGAAGGAGGGCGGACCCACCGCCCCCATCTTCGGGGCGCTCGGCGCGGCGACAGTCGCTTTCGGCTCGATCCTCTTCGATCGCCTCCAGCGGCGATTCCCCGTGGCGGTCTGACGTGGCGCCGGCCGCGGCGGGCGCCGTCTCCGCGCTGTTCGACAACGAGTTCCTCGCGAGCCTCGAGAAGCTCTCCCTGATGACCAAGCGCGCCCGGGCGTCCGGGGATCGGGGGACCCGCCGCGGGGCGCGGCGCGGCGCGTCGGTCGAGTTCGCCGACCACCGGAGCTACGAGCCCGGCGACGACTACCGCCGCATCGACTGGAACCTCTACGCGCGCCTGTCGAAGCTCTTCATCAAGCTGTACGTCGAGGAGGTGGACCTCACGCTCTCGGTGGCGGTCGACGCGTCGGGGTCGATGGCGTTCGGCACGCCTTCGAAGTTCGACACGGCGCGGCGGATCGCCGCCGCACTCGGCTACGTCGCCCTCTCGGGTCTCGATCGCGTGCGGATCGGGGTCGCGTCGGAGTCGGGCTACGCGGGGTTCGGCCCCGCCCGCGGGAAGCGGCAGATCTTCGGCATCTTCCGGTTCCTCGAGCAGGCGACGGCGCAGGGCCTCTCCGACCTGACGAAGGTGGTCGCCGAGCAGAAGCCCGGCGGAGGCGGCGTCACCGTGCTCGTGAGCGACTTCCTCTCCCCCACAGGCCCGTCCGATGCGGTGTACCGCCTGCTCGGCGCGCGGCAGCGCGTGGTGCTGCTCCAGGTGCTCGCGCCGGAGGAGATCGACCCCGAGCTCTACGGCGACTTCCTCCTCGTCGATTCGGAGACGGGGGCTCCCATCGAGGTGACCGCGGGACCGCGCATCCTCGCCGCGTACAAGGCGAACCTCCGCCGGCTCCAGGCGGAGCTTGCGTCGTTCTCGAAGCAGGGCCCGGTCACCTTCGTCCCGGTGCCAAGCGACGTCGACGTCGTCGACCTCATGCTCTCGACGCTGCCGAAAGCGCTGGTGCTGCGGTGAGCACACTCGCGCGTCACGGGAACCGGCAAGAACCGGATGCGGCGCGGCGATGAGCGTCCGTAGGGCGGGGGTTTGTCCCCCGCCGGTTCGCAACCGATCCGGTGAGGCGCCGCGATGAGGCTGATCGAGCTCCATCCGGTCCTCGAGCTCGCCGTACGGCGCGAGGCACGCGCGGCGGCCACCCACGCGGTGCGAGCGTCCGTGGCGGCGGCCGCCGGGCTCGTCCTGGTCGGACTGGCCGCGCGCGCGGGACCGACGCCGACCGAGAACCTCCAGCTTCTGGGCAAGGGCATGTTCGATCTCACCGGCGAGATCGCCTCGCTCCTGATCCTGCTGCTCGTGCCAGCGTTGTCCGTCGGGCCGTTCGTCCGCGCGCGGGAGACCGGGATGCTGGACGCGCTCTTGCTGACCGGCTGCTCCGAGTGGCAGGTCGTGCGTGCCTTCTGGATCTCGTCCCTCGCCGGCGTGACCCTTTGCCTCGCGAGCGTGACGCCGTGCCTGCTCGTGGCCGTCGGGGTGGGCGGCGTGGAGCTCGGCGACGTCGTGGTCTTCCACGCCACGAGCATCTCCTGCGCGGCGGTGCTCTCCGCGATCAGCCTGCTGTTCGGCGTCGCGTCGGGTGCGGCGGCGGCTTCCGGTCAGGCGCTCTTCACCGTCGGGCTGCTCGCGTCCCTGCTCGCGTTCGCGGTGCCGGCGCTCCAGGGCGTCGCGCTCACGCACGGCCGGACCTTCTCGGCCTTCGTCCCCTGGCTCAGTGCTCCCGAGATGGGGACCCTGTTCCTGGGGCTCCTCCTCGCCGTGGTGATGAGCGGGACCCTCTGGCAGGCCTCCCGCCGCCTCGCGCGCCTCTCGCGGATGGCCGGGCCCGAACAGGTCTACTCGCTCGCGATCAAGATGACGCCGACGATGAAGTCGCCTCCGATCAGGGACTGGTCGGCCTACCTCCTCGATCGCCAGGGCGGTAGCGCCCGAGGCCTCGCCACCTTCGCGTCGTTCGCGGTGCTCGCGGTCTCGTTCATCGGGCTCGCGCCGTCGGAGCGGGCGGTGGCCGTGTCCTGGGGCACGATGGCGATCGGCGTGCTCGCCTTGATCGGGCAGGCCGCCGGTGCATGGGAGGGGACGCGGGCCGCGGCGCTCCTGGCCGCGAGCGATCGCGTCCCGGACCTCGCCCTCGCGGGCCGCGGGCCGCGGGAGGTGACGCGGTGCATCCTGCGCTCCGCGCTGAGGGCGAGCGCGTGGTCGCTCCTCGGCGCGGCGGCGTTGCTCGGCCTCCTCCAGGCGCTCGATCTCGCCGCCATCCGGCCGGTGCTGATCGCGGGCGTGGTCGTCCTCGGCTCCTGGCTCCTCGCCGTCGCGATCGCCGCCCGTCTCGCCGCCAGCGCGCGATCGAGCGCCCCCGTCGCGGCGCTCCTGACCATCGTGCTGTGCGGCGGCGGCGCTCTCCTGGTCTCCGGCATCACCGCCGCGGGATCTCCGTGGAGGCTCGCGCACCCGCTGACGCTCCTGCTGTTCGTTCTCAAGCTCGGGCGCCGCTACGACGCCTGGGCGGGAAGCGTCGTGCTCGCCGCGATCGGCTGGTGCCTGGGCGGCGCGTTCGTCTACGGCACCTTCATCGAGGCTCTCCGGCTCCGCTTCCGCGAGCCCGGGGCGTACCGGGAGGGGCGCGCTTGAGCTTCGTCACTCCTCTCGCGCTCGGGTTTCTCGGGACGCTTCCGGTCATCACGCTCCTCTACTTCCTGAAGCTCCGCCGCAAGAAGCGGGTCGTGCCGGCGACCCTCCTCTGGGAGCGGGCGATCCGCGAGATGCGCGCGAACACACCGTTCCAGCGGCTGCGCGTCTCGTCGCTCCTCTTGCTCCAGCTCCTCCTCGCGACGCTGCTCGCGTTCGCGCTGGCGCGGCCCTACATGCGCGGCGCCGAGCGGCTCGCGGCGAAGCGGATCCTGATCCTCGACACGTCGGCGAGCATGAACGCGCGCTCGGGATCGGGCACGCGCTTCGACGCGGCGCGAGCGCAGGCGGCCTCCCTCGTCCTGGGGCAGCAGCCGGGTGAGGAGACCATGCTCCTCGTCTCGGCGCCGCGGCCGCGGGTGCTGAAGCCGTTCACCTCGGACGTCGGCGCGCTACGCCGGGAGATCGCGACCTGCCGCCCGAGCGAGGCGCCGGGCGACCTCTCCCGCGCGCTGGCTCTCGCCCTCGCCCTCACCAGCAAGGACGAGAGCCGCGACATCGTGATCGTCACCGACCGCGCCGAGCCACCCGTCGCCAAGCTACCCGACGGGACGGCCGGCGTGCGGATGATCTCGATCGGCGAGGACGCTCCCAACATGGGGATCTGCTCGTTCGACGCGATCCCGTCGCCGGTGAGCCCGACCGACTGGGAGGTCTTCGTGGGCGTCGTCAACCAGAGCGCGTCGGCGGCGAGCTGCCGGGTCGTGGTCGAGCTCGGCTCCGAGGCCGTCGACGCGCGGGCGATCGACGTGCCGCCCCGCGAGACGCGCGGCGTGGTCGTGCCGATCCACGTGGCGGGTGCGCAGGCGGTGAGCGCGCGCATCGAGCCCGCGGGGCCCGACGCGCTCGCGTGCGACGACGCCGCCCACGGCATCCTCGCGCCGCCCCGGAGGAGGCGCGTGACCATCATCTCGCCCAGCGGCTCCGTGGATCCGTGGCTCGCGCGTGCGCTGGGGCGCAACGCGGGGCTGGAAGTGGAGGGCGCGCCGCTCGGGACGAAGCTCTCCGCTGGAGCGAGCGACCTGGTGATCTTCGACGGCGTCACCCCGATCTCCGTACCTCCCGGCGGCTACCTCTTCCTCGATCCGAACGGCCAGGTCGACAGCGAGGGCGTGGAGCTCTTCCACACGGGAGCGTCCGCCGACTATCCGAGCATCCTCGACTGGGATCGCCGATCGGACCTCCTGCGCTACGTCACGTTCGGCGACGTCCACGTGCGGAGGGCGCACGTCGTCGTCCCCGGCGAGGGATCGCAGGCGATCGCGGAGATCGAGGGTGGGCCGGTGCTCGCGGCCGGGCGCGTGGGAAGCACGCGTTTCCTCGCGGTGGGATTCGACTACCGGGCGTCGGACCTTCCCTACCGCGCGGCCTTCCCGATCCTCATCGGTAACGCCCTCGGCATCCTCTGCGCGGGCGACGACCAGGCGCGGCCCTTCAGCTATGCGGCGGGCAAGACGATCGACCTTCCCGTGGCGGCATCGGTCGGAGGCGACGTCACGGTCAAGGGTCCGTCGGGCATCGTCTCGCCCGTGCGGCGCGTTGCCGGAAGGCTCCTCTGGGACGGCGCGGACCGCGTCGGGCTTCACCAGGTGCTCTCGGGCAAGGAGGTGGTGTCGCGGGTCGGCGTGTCCCTCCTGTCGCAGGAGGAGTCGAACCTCGAGCCCCGCGCCGACCTCGTGGTCGCGAAAGGGGCGGGGCAGCACCGCGCGATCCCGTCGGTGAGCCGCGAGCTCGCTCCCTGGCTCCTCTTGCTGGCGCTCGTCGTTCTCTCGGTCGAGTGGCTCGTCTACCACCGGCGGAGCTACGCCTAGTGGACGCCCGCGACCTCCTCTCCCGCGCTCCGCTCACGTTCGAGAGGCCGTGGCTCCTCCTCGCGCTTCCCATCGGCGTGGCGATCGTCTTCTTGCTCACGCGGCGCAGCCGCTCGGATCTCGAGGGCAGCCGGCGCCTCGTCGCGCTTGCCGCACGCCTCGTCGTCGTGCTGCTGCTTGCGCTGGCCCTCGCAGGAACGACGATCAATCGCCACAACCCCGCCCTCTCCGTCGTCTTCGCCCTGGACGAGAGCCGGAGCCTGTCTCCGGAGGAGAGGGAGCGGGGCCGTCAGTTCGTTCGCGACGCTCTCAGGAAGCTCGACGGGAACGATCGCGCCGGCGTGGTCCTCTTCGGCGCGGACGCCGTGCTCGAGCGGCTTCCCGCAGGGCGCAAGGATGGTGGCCGGGACGCGCCGGCATTCGACGCCCACCCCGACGGCAACGGCTCCGACATCGGGCGGGCGATCGAGCTCTCGGCCGCCGTGATGCCGGCCAACACGGAGCGGCGCGTCGTGCTCCTTTCGGACGGCATCGAGAACGCAGGATCGGCCCTCGAGGCGGCGCAGGTCGCGCGTGCCGGGGACGTCGACATCCAGGTCGTGCCGCTCGGAGGTACGCGAAAAGGCGGCGACGTCTTCGTCGATTCGCTCCAGGTGCCCCCGTCGGTCAAGGAGGGAGAGACGTTCGAGGTGCGCATCGTGCTTCGCGCCGTGGGGGGAGGAAGCGAGCCGCGCAAGACGCTGCTGCGCCTGTTCCGCGATCAGACCTTCCTCGGCGAGCAGGAGGTCGGCGTCGAGCCGAGCAAGATCTCCGTGTTCCGCGCGCTCCAGACCCTCTCGGCCGGCGGCTTCTACCGCTACCGGGTCGAGATCGTCCCGAGGGACGCCGCGGTCAACGACGCGATCCCCGAGAACGACTTCGGCCACGGGTTCGTGCAGGTCGAGGGCCGGCCGCGCATCCTCCTCGTGGAGGGCGCTCCGGGCGAGGGAGATGCCATACGCTCGGTCCTCGCCTCTTCGGACGTCGACGTCACCGCGATCCCGTCGATGGCGCTGCCGGTCGGGCTCGACGGCCTCGCCGCCTACCAGAGCATCATCCTCTGCAACGTGTCCGCGCTGGATCTCTCGCAGAAGCAGGGCGAGAACCTGCGCACCTACGTGAAGGAGATCGGCGGCGGCCTGGTGATGACCGGAGGCGAGAGCTCGTTCGGACCCGGGGGCTACTACAAGACTCCGGTCGAGGAGGCGCTGCCGGTCGACATGGACGTCAAGAACCGCCAGTACTTCCCCGCGATCGCCATGGCGCTGGTGATCGACAAGTCAGGCTCGATGGGGGAGATGGGCGATCGCTACTCGAAGCTCTCGATGGCGCGCGAAGCGGCGTCGCTGACGGCCGAGCTCCTGACCAAGCAGGACGAGATGATGGTCGTCGCCTTCGATTCCGCCGCCCAGATCGTCGTGCCTCTGCACAAGGTGACGAGCAAGGACCGGATCGTCGCGGACATCGGGACGATCCGCACGGGTGGCGGCACCGACATCTATCCGGGCCTCGACGCTGCCTACCAGAGCCTCGCGACGTCGAAGGCGGCGATGAAGCACGTCATCCTGATCTCGGACGGCATGTCCTCGCCCGGCGACTACGAGGGACTGGCGGCGAAGATGAAGGCGAAGCGCATCACGCTGTCGACCGTCGCGATCGGCGAAGACGCCGACCTCATGACGATGGAGAAGCTCGCCAAGCTCGGCGACGGGAAGTTCTACTCGGTCAACGACATCAAGAACATCCCGAAGATCTTCACGAAGGAGACGATCGTCGCGTCGCGCTCGTATCTCATCGAGGAGCCGTTCCGGCCCCGGCCCTCGCGCAGCTCGGACGTGTTGAAGGGGATCGATCTCGCGTCGGTCCCGAACCTCTACGGGTACGTCGCGACGTCGCCCAAGGACCGTGCCGAGATCCTCCTGAAGACCCACAAGGACGATCCGCTGCTCGCCATCTGGCGCTACGGCCTCGGCAAGTCGGCCGCGTTCACGAGCGACGAGAAGCCGCGCTGGGCGCGCGACTGGCTCGGATGGGACGGTAACGGCAAGCTCTGGACGCAGCTCGCGCGCTGGACGGTGTCGACCACGGGGCCTGGCGAGATGCACGTTGCGACCGATGTCGGCGGCGGAAAGGTCACGATCGACGCCGACGTCCTGGACGAGCTCGGCGCGCGGCAGAACTTCCTCGACGTGCGCGCGCGGCTCGTCGGGCCGGACGGCGAGGCCTCCGACGTCGCGCTGCCGCAGGTCGGCCCGGGCCGTTACCGCGGCCAGGGTCCCGCCACCGCGGCCGGAACCTACTTCGTCGCAGTGACCGCCGCGCGCGACGGGCAGGAGCGCAACCGCCGCATCACCGGAGCGGCGCTCTCGTTCCCCGAGGAGTTCCGGAGGTTCGGCCGCGACATGGGCCTCCTCACGGACGTCGCCGCGGCGACGGGTGGTGCGCTCGCGTCGGATGCCGGTGCGGTCTTCCGCCACGATCTCACGCGCCATCCCATCCGCACGCCGATCTGGCCGCAGCTCGCCGCAGCCGCGCTGCTTCTCTTCCTCATCGACGTCGCCATCCGCCGCGTGATGCTTCCGGACGCGTTCTACGACTGGCTCCTGTCGCCGCTGCGCGCGCTCAAGGCCCTCACGGCCGCTGCCCAGGCTCCGAGCCACATCTCGCGACTCAAGGCGCGCAAGCAAGCCGTCTGGAACAAGCCCGCCGCGGAGAAGGCGGGGGGTGCGAAGCCCGCGGCTCCGAATCGCATCGCGAGCCTTCCCGACGCCCCGGAGGAAGGCGTGGTCGCGCAGGTCAAGACCGTCGCCGTCGAGGAGCCGGAGGAGCCAACGCGTCCCGCGGGCTTCAGCGATCGGCTGCTTGACGCGAAGCGTCGCGCGAAGAAGTGATACGGACCCGGCGCCGCGCTCGGGGATGACGGGCCGACGAAGGGCGTGCGCGCCGTCGGAAGCTCGTAGGACATGCAGCCGAGGGCTTAGAGATCGGCGCGGGCGTCCAAGAGCTCGCGGCGCGCTGCTCCGGGGGCGAGGTAGCCCTCCTTTCCTCCACGATTCCCGCCCGTCTCGCGGTGGATCGCGACGTACGCGACCCCATGCCTCCGCCCCCGAGCGGTGCAACGATGCGGTAGCGGCCGACGTCGGGCCTCGGCAATCGAGACCGCCATGGCGATCGCGCGTCAGCGTACCGGCGCGCGAGAGCAGCGGGCCACGCATTCGCGTCGCGCGACTCTCGAGCAACCGCTCAGGCCCCCACCAATCCGCGCGGCAATCCGACGCCCGGCCTCCAGGACGACGACGCCTCCCGCGTTCGATGTCGAGCTTGCGATCGGGCAGCCCAACGGGCCGCTTCCCTCGCATGCCGACTGTTCCTTGGAAGGGCTCATTAGCGCGGAAGGGTGTTGGAGGATTGCCGACCAGGCACGCCCGCCAACGCCGCCTAACCTAGCCATAGACTCTTTCGCGGAAAAGCAATGCCTGCAGCCGCAAGTTCGAGGGCCGCCGGGGAGCCTGCTCGAAACCACACTTCGGCCCCCGGGCCTACCACCCAGTGCCAGCTCGACACGGAGAGCCCGGGACACTCACGAGCGAGCGTCTCGACGGCCCATCGCTTCTTGGCGATCATCCTGGGCACTTCACTCTCGACCGCGAGGTGGACTTCCAGTCCGACGACTGGCTTGACGCCGCTTCTGCCCACAAGGATGTAGTCCCAACGCTCAACATCAGGTTGTGCGGCTCGCATGTGCCGATCCAGCGCCAAGCTGCAGCCTACGCTGTCCGCGTTCCTGATGAGGAGCTCGGGAGGCGTCGAGCGTCGAGCCTGTCGTGCCGAGCCATGGCTCCGCCTCTGGCCAGAAGCCGCCTCGGAGTTGTGACATCCCCATGTGGCGAGCGCATCACCCGGCGGAGATCGCCAGGCGGAAGCCGAGATCGATGAACGGATTGGTCGGCCCCGCGCCGATGAGATAGGCAGAGCGGCATGCGACGGGGGTGCTCATCCAGTTCCCGCCGCGGACGATGCGCCACGTCTGGTCGCCTCGCAGCAGGTCGGCGCACCAGTCGCCGACGTTGCCGGCGAGACCGCGCACGCCGTAGGGCGACTCGTCGATCGGGAACTCCGCGATGGGACCTCGTCTCGCGGGACCGTCGAGGCGGGAGTGCGCCATGTTGCACCAGCTCGCGTCGAAGTGGTTGCCCCACGGGAAGAAACGGCCATCCACTCCGCGAGCGGCCTTCTCCCACTCGGCCCCGGTCGGCAGCCGGAATGCCCGGCCCTCCTTCGCGGAGCGCCAGGCGCAGTACTCGCGGGCGTCGTGCCAGTTCACCTCGACGACCGGTTCGTCGAGTGCCCACGGAAAGCCCTCGTCGTCTTTCCCGGCAGGAAGCTGCCAGACGCCTTCCTTGTCCTCGATCCAGTGGATGGTCCCGCGATCCTGCCATCGTGGCGCGAGGCGGCGCGCTTCCGCGGGATCGCGGGTCGCGACGTCGTTGAGGAAGGCGAGGTACTCCGAGCACGTCACCGGGAAGCGCGCGATGAAGAAGTCCTCTACGTTCTGCGAGGTCCGGGCACGGGACGAGACGACGTCACGGTCGCCGTCGGCTATGAAGTCTCCTCCGGGCACGAAGACGAACGGATCTCCGATCACTTCGTCGGCGTAGAGCCGGACCGTCACCGCCACATCGTGGTTTCGCGCGACGTGGACGGGGCGGCGGACGTCGCGGAAGCCGCGGCCACGGACGATCGTGAGATAGCTTCCCATCGGCACCGGGAAAGGAGCGATGGGCGTCGTGCCGAGGAACGCGGATCTGTCTGTCACGCTGGGTGTCAGGTACCAGCCCGCGGAAGTGCATAGCTCGTCCCGGCGAAGCTCGGGCGCCCATCCGACGGGTGCCTTCCATGGAACGGGAAGCAGGCGTCGCTCCCGTTCCTGGTAACGGTAGAGGTGGACCTCCGCGCCGGGCGGATCCGTGACGAAGGCGATGCTCCCGTCGCCGGCGATCTCGCGTGCGTACTTCCCGTCGTGGTAGGTCTCGACGAGCGCCTGGTAGTACTGGGCGTCGGCCTGGTGGCCGTCCTCGGCCGCCCGGAAGCGGTCGTAGTACAGATCGGCCAGTCCCTCGCGCGCGTCGCGATGGTCGTGCACGCGCTCCAGGGCCTGGTGATAGTGGCGCTCCGCCTCGGCGAAGCGCCAGGCGATGGCGCTCTCCAGGGCGCGCGCCTCGTCCTGGAGTTGCCACCAGTCCTGCTTCTCGCGCACCGGCTCTCCGCCCTTGAACCGGCTCCCCGCCAGCTTCGCCGTCTCGACGAGCCGGCGGTGCTCGTCGCCGAGGCGCCCGAGATCGCGCGCGCTCTCCCGTCCCATCGCGACGAGCCGCCCGGCTTCCGTGCGGCGCCGGATGCGCTCCTTGCTCCCGTCGATGGCCTCGGCGAGGTCGGCGAGCAGCGCCGCGGGAGTCGCGTAGCGATCTTCCTTTCGCTTGGACATTGCCCGGGCGCACACGTCCGCGAGATCGTCTGGAACGGCGACGTCGCCCGCGTGCTGGCGCGGGTCCGGGCTGGGCTCGGGCCCCGCGAGCTTCCGGAGGATGGCCACGAGGCTCCGCTCCTCGTAAGGCGCCTTGCCCGTCAAGATCGCGAAGAGCACGGCGCCGAGCGCGTAGACGTCGGAGCGTTCGTCGATCTCCGAGATCCTCCCCGTGGCCTGTTCGGGGCTCATGTAGGCGGGAGTGCCGGTGATCGTTCCTTCCACCGTCTGGTGACCGGTACCGGCGCGCAGGCCCCGGAGGAGGTCTTCCATCCTCCGATCGGCTCTCTTGCCGGACGCCTGCTCGGCGGTGCTCGCTTCCGTGGCACGGGCGGGGATCACCTTCGCGAGGCCCCAGTCGACGAGGATCGTCTCGCCGAAGTCGCCCAGCATGACGTTGGCGGGCTTGACGTCGCGGTGGATGACGCCCCGGCTGTGGGAATACTCGACGGCGTGGCAGAGTCCCCGGAAGGCATCGAGGAGCTGGAGCCGCTCGATCCCCCATGCGTCCGCGTGGAGCTCGCGGACCGCGACCTTCCGGTGCGACTCGCGGATCGCGTCCTCCATGCTCGTTCCCCGGATGACCGGCATGGTGTAGTAGGGTTCTCCGCCGGGACGCTCTCCGATCTCTAGCACAGGCACGATGTTGGGGTGCCACAGGCGGCCCGTGATCTGCGCCTCCTCGAGGAAGCGCTCGCGGCCCGGAGACGAGCCGGGAGAAGCCGGCCCTTCCGACGACGTCCCGCCGAGCATGAGCTTCATCGCCACCTCGCGCCCCATGAAAGAGCGGTCGAATGCGATCACCACTCGCCCGAGCCCGCCGCGCCCCAGCTCTCGACCCAGGACGTAGCGCTCGATGGCGGCGTCGCCGCCGCGAGTCGCCGTCGCCGGGACGTGAAGGCTGTCCTCGGCGTCCGCACCGGCCTTGGCGTCGGCCAGAGGCACCGTCCGCCCGGTGGGTAGGGTCGCGGGAACGCCGTCCGGTGCGAGATGTGGAGGATCGCCGCTCAGGAACGCTCCGGCTTCGGCAGCCGCCTGGAGGAGTGCCGCGACCTCCCGCAGCAAGGCGACGTCGCCGCCACAGGCCGAGTGGACGTACGCGATACGTTCTGGTCCCTCGAGCTCGAGCGCCGCGTGAAAGACGTCGCGAAGCAGCGAGGGATTCACGGCGCGGCGGTGGGTTTCGTGAGCTCGCGATAGAGCCAGCTCTTCGCGAGCGTCCACGCGCGCCGTGCGGTGGGCGTGCTCACGCCGAGCTCCCGCGCGACATCGTCGATCGTGAGCCCCGCGAAGAAGCGCAGCTGGACCACTTGACACTCGCGCGTCAACCCGGCCTTCTCCATCTTGTCGAGCGCCTCGTCCATCGCGAGCACGTCCATGCCTTCCTCGTTGCTGGCAAGGTCCTCGCGAAGCGACACGTGGATGCCCCGGCGCTTGTGCCGGTTCCGGGCGCGCGCCCGCTCCACCAGAACGCGCCGCATGACGCGGCCAGCGATGGCATAGAAGTGGCCTCGCCCCTGCCAGTCGATGGACGCGCCGTCCACCAGCCGCAGGTACGCCTCGTGGACGAGGGCTCCGGAGTCGAGGCTGCCGGGCGTCTCCCGGCGCAGGCGTCCGCGCGCGATGCGGCGGAGCTCCGGGTAGACCATCTCGACGAGCTCGTCGAGCGCGGCTTCGTCTCCCTGGCGCCAGCGCAGCAAAGCCTGGGTGACGGCGAGATCGCCCACCCGGAGATCCTATCGTGGCGCGCCCGGCTCGCGCGGGAGCGCCCGCACCGGAAGCGCCGGGTGTGCGGGCGCCACCGTCGTCAGCTCCTCGCAGCCGGCGACGGCGGCGTCCTCGCCATCGACGCCGGATGGCTCGCCCATGATCGGCGCAGTTATTCCCTGACGACCGGGCGCCCGGAGCCGCCCTCGCGGGTGCGGATAGGATCTGAGCGATGGCGAAGATCCTCTTCCTGCGCGGTCCGCTCGCGAGGTACGAGTTCGTGCTCAAGCCGGAGGGCTTCACCATGGGCCGCTCGCCGGACAACGACTTGACGCTGCCCGACGATTCCGTCTCGCGGCGCCACGCGCGCATCTACAAGGACGGCGACGGCTGGTTCGTGACGGACCTCGGCTCCCTGAACGGCATCCGCGTGAACGGCGAGGCCGCCAAGCAAAAGCCACTGCTCGATCGCGACGTCGTGGTGCTCGGGAAGTCCGACATCGCCTTCCTCGAGCGGGACGATGCCTCCTACTCGATGGAAGACCACACCGGCGAGCTGCGCCGCGCGCTCCAGGGGCGCTACGTGGTCGAGCGGCAGCTCGGGTCCGGGGCTCAGGCCGACGTCTACAGGGCGCGCAAGCCGGACGGGAGGATCGTCGCGATCAAGGTGCTGACGAAGGCGGCGGCCGACGTCGGGACCGGAGACGTCCGACGGTTCCTGCGCGAGGCGCGGGCGCTCATGAGCCTGCGCCATCCGCACATCGTCGAGATCCTGGAGGTCGACGAGTCCGAGGGATTCAACTTCATGGTGCTCGAATTCCTCGGCGGAGGGAGCCTCGAGGACCGCCTCGACCGCCAGGGCCGCATCCCCTGGCGCACCGGCCTCTCGATCCTCGCGGACCTCGCGCGCGCGCTCGTGCACGCCCACGCGCGGCGCATCTTCCACCGGGACATCAAGCCGCCGAACGTCCTCTTCCGCGAGGACGGCTCGGCGGTGCTGAGCGACTTCGGGATCGCGCAGATCATGGAGACGACGAAGCTCACCCGCACGGGCATGGTCTTCGGCACGCCCTACTTCATGAGCCCCGGCCGCCTCTCGGGAGAGCCCGCCTCCGCCCAGAGCGACCTCTACGCCCTCGGCTCGACGATCTACCTCGCCATCACGGGCCAGTTCCCCTATCCCGGGAGCGAAGTGGACGACATCATCCGCGCGATGAAGCTCGGCGACTGCACGCCCGCGCACCTGCTCGAGCCCGACGTGCCCCGGCCGCTGTCCGAGCTCCTCACGCGCTGCCTCACCCACGACCCTGCGGCGCGTCTGGAGTCCGCGGCCGATCTCCTGAAGCTCATCGATGCGCTCCCGGTGACGATGGGAGATGGGCCTGCCGAGGAGGATCGCGAGGGCGGCGTCTACCGCGCGCAGCGCTTCGCCTATCTCACGGACGTCGGGCTCACGTTCACCGTCCAGGAGGTGCCGGCCGGATCGATGAGGTCGATGAAGGTCCTGAGCCCGCAGCTCTCGACGGTGCCCGACCACGCGAAGAAGCTGGCCGAGCTCTCGGGTCGCACCGGTGCAAGGGTGATCCATCGCGCGGGCTCCACCTGCCTTGTGGCCGATGCTCCGACCGGCAAGACGCTCGGCGAGATCGTGACCGACTCGCGGTGCCGCACGGGGCTGCCGCAGGAGCTGGCGCTCGCAATCGCCGGCGCGATCGCGCACCGCCTCGGCGCCTCGCCGCTGCCCCACGGCGACATCGATGCCTCGATGGTCGCGCTCGCTCCGACGGGGGAGGTCGAGCTCCTCGACGCCGGGTACGCGCGGCTCCTCGACGTGGCGGCCTATGCGGCCAGCCGCCGCACGTCCGGAAAGCTCTCGTTCGCGGCGCCCGAGCTCCTCACCGGAGGAGGTCCGTCCTTCCCCTCGGACGTCTACGCGCTCGGGGCGCTCTTGTTCTGGCTCCTCACGGGGGTGCCGGCGATCGAGAGCGGCCCGCAGGTCGAGCGCATCGACAAGGTGCTGTCCGGCCGGATCCGCGAGGCTGCGCTGCGCCGCTCCGGCCACGAGGACGCGACGGTCGATCTGGTGAAGCGCTTGATGGCGGTCAATCCCGACAAGCGCCCTCGCGCGGCGGACATCGGCAAGGCCATCGAGGAGCTGCCGCTCACCCGCAAGTCGATGAGCGGCGACAAGCTCCGCGACTTCGTCAAGACCCCGCGTGTCTTCGTCGAGAGCCTCGCCGCGCGCTGACGCGCGGCGCATCCAAGAGCCGCACGCTCCAGCGGGACGGCGCTACAGCGGATAGGTCTTGCGCGATCCCAGCGCGGTCGACTTGCCGTCCCTGGCGACGACCACGCTGAGCGCGAGGCGCTTCTTCCCCTTCACGTCGTCCGCGGCGAGCGTGAGCATGCAGACGTCGGCGGCGCAGTCGAGGGCCTTCTCCTCCTCCGGTCCGTCGTCGAGCGAGACGATCGCCTTGCAGCCGGCGGGCGCAGGCCCCTTGAACTTGATCAGCGCCGAGATCTCTCCGGTGTCAGCGTCGCGCTCGACGTCGACGCTCGCGATCGCGTCGCTTCCCTCCGGCTGCGGAGAAGGCGCGGTGGAAGGCGCCGGCGTCGCAGGCACCGGCGCTGTGGGCTTGCCGAGCTTCGCGACGAGCTTCCCTTCGACGCCGTCGAAGTCCTGCGCGCCGCACGGCTGGAAGCCATCCAGCCCGAACACGCCCAGGAGATGGCGGCCGGCATCGGAATCGGGCGAGTCGAAGATCACCGCCTTGACCTTCTCGACGAGATCCACCGGAGCGCCCTGGAACGCGACCACCGGAGAGATGTGCTGCGCCGGGAGCTCCTCGACCACCTTGAGCTCCTTCCACACCTCGCGGTTGCGGCGCTGGGCGGCGTCGAAGAACGCCTTGTTCACGAGCGCGGCGTCGGCCTCGTGACGGATCACGGCGGCGAGGCACTCCTTCAAGCTCTCCGTCGGGACCACGGAGGAGAAGAAGCCGCCGGGCTTGGTCGCATCGCCGAAGAGAGTGAGCCCGAGGAGATCGGGGCTGTCGATCCATACCTTCAGCGCGGCCAGGCGCTGGCCCTTCAGGTCGCGCACGTTCTTCGCGCCGCTGGCGCGGAGCGATACCACGAGCTCCGACGTGAGGTTGCTGCCCTTGAACACGGGACAGGCGATCGGCGCGAAGCCCCACTCGGCTGCTTTGCCCGGCACGAGCAGGTTGTGGATGACGCCGATGGCCGGCGGCTTGCCAGCCCCGCGTCCCTTCTTCACGAACGCCTCCGCCTCCGAGAGGCGCGTGAAGTAGTGGACGCGGAACTCCCCGACGCCCGTCTGCCGGAGGTAGTCGGCGTAGGCCTCGAAGGTGTCCATCATCTCGATGTAGTCGGCGTCACCCGTCGGATCGGGGAGGAACGCGACGAAGTCGAAGGGATCGGCCTTGGTCCCGTTCTGTGCGAGGAGGGGCGGAGACAGAGCGGCGACGGAGACGGCGACCGCGATCGAGAGGCCGCGACACGCTCGCATGGACGGATCCATCTTCGCATAGTCTCTCCGGCGTGAGCTCGGTGCGATCGCCCGTTCCCTGGATCTTCCTGGCGATCGTCATGGCCACGCCGGTGGCCGAGCTCGCCCGGGGATCCTGGCCGGGCCGGAAGGTCGCATGGGACCGAGGCTCCTTCCGGCGCGGCGAGCTCGCGGCGCGCGTGGAGACGTCCCTCGCTCGCGAGAGCGGCGTGGCGCGCTCGCTCCGGCCCTACTACGACGAGGCGCTCTACGTCGCGCTCGGCGCGGCGACGCCGAAGGTGGTGGTGGGGCGCGACAAGTGGCTCTTCCTCGCGGGGACCGTGCGCGGCTTCGACTCCGCGCGCGACCGCGCGCGCCTCGAGGACGTCTCGGAGCTCGTGGCGTCGCTCGATCGGTGGCTTGCCGCCCGGGGCACCACGATGCTCGTCGCGCCGGTCCCGAGCAAGGCGGCCGTCTACGGCGGGAAGCTCCCCCACCCACCGCCGGCGGCCCGGACGCTCGACGCGATGACGCGCCACGGCATCTCCGCGCTCGACCTCGGCCCCGCGCTCGACCCAGGCGCGGGCGACACCTACCTCTCCAACGACGAGCACTGGTCGCCGCTCGGCGCGCGGCGCGCGTGCGAGGCGATCGCCGCGTGGCTCCGTGCGCGCACCGGAGGCGCGTTGCCGGGCGCCGCCGTGAGCGGCACGATCGCCACGGGCCCGCCTGCCCTTCACCGCGGCGACCTCCTCGGAATGCTCGGCTTCCGGAAAGGCGGGCGGCTCGAGGCGCGCTTCCTGGTCCCGGTGCGCGACGTGCTCGGAGCCGGCCCCTCCGGCAGCGAGCTCCGCTTCGAGGCTCCGGAGGCCATCGTCGTCGCGGGGACGAGCTTCTCGTTCGTCGGCCACGTCGGGTCCCTCCTCTCGGTGATGCTCGAGCGCATGGTCGAAGAGCGCACCACCGCCGGCCTCGGGCCCGCCGCCTCCACGGTGACGCTGGTCGAGGACATCCGCGCCGGCAAGCGACCGGCGCCCGCGATCCTCGTCTGGGAGATCCCCGAGCGCCACATCTACGACGAGCGCCTCGCCCCGCGCCTTCGGGCGCTCCTCGCGGGGAGGCGGGAATCGACGGCGGGAGAGGAAGAAGCGCGGGAGTAGAATCCGGCGCGCCTCGGGATGCGAGGCGGCTTTCCGGACGCGCCGTGAAGGACCTCACCCACCTCATCCTGCCCGATCTCAAGGAGATGCTTCCCGAGATGGACCGGGAGGCGATCGAGAGCGCGTTCGAGGACTTCCATCCCGCCGACGTCGCCGACATCCTCGAGAACATCGAGGACGCCGACGCGGTGAAGGTCTTCGAGGCGCTGCCCCTACGGCGACGCGTGGAGGCGTTCGAGCACCTCGAGGAGCCCGGGCAGATGCACCTCCTCGAGCGCGTGGGGCGCGACAAGATGATCAAGGTCATCGAGGAGATGTCGTCGGACGACCGCGTCGACCTCCTCCAGGCGCTGCCGCAAGGCACCGTCGACTCGATCCTGCCGCTCCTCGCCCAGGCCGAGCGCAACGACATCAAGAAGCTCCTCGCCTACGAAGAGGGGACCGCCGGCGCCGCGATGACCACGGAGTACGCGTCGCTGCGCGCGGAGATGAACGTCGCCGATGCGCTCGCCCACCTCCGCAAGATCGCCCCGGAGCGGGAGACGATCTACGAGATCTACGTCATAGACGGCGAGCGCCACCTCCAGGGACGCCTCGGCCTCCGCCGCCTGGTCCTGAGCAAGCCCGACCAGGTCGTCTCCGACCTCATGAGCCCGCCGCCCTTCACGGTCCACGTGGGCGACGACCAGGAGGACGTGGCGCGCGCCTTCGAGAAGTACGACGTGCTGGCGATCCCCGTGCTCGACGCCGACGACAAGCTCGTTGGGATCGTCACGCACGACGACGTCATCGACATCATCGAGGAGGAGGCGACCGAGGACGTCCAGCGCCTGGGCGGCGTCGCGCCCCTCGAGGTCCCCTACCTCGAGGAGCCGTTCCTCGCGCTATGGCGCAAGCGCGTCGGGTGGCTCTCGGCTCTGTTCCTCGGGGAGATCTTCACGACGTCCGCGCTCAAGCACTACGACTCGGTGATCCAGGCCACGGTGTGGCTGACGATCTTCCTGCCGCTGATCATCTCGTCGGGGGGAAACAGCGGCTCCCAGTCCGCGTCGCTCGTGACCCGCGGTCTCGCGCTCGGAGAGGTGAACGTCGCCGAGTGGTGGCGCGTCGTGCGGCGCGAGCTCTTCGTGGGCCTCCTCTTGGGAGTCGCCCTCGTCCCGTTCGGCGTGCTTCGATCGTGGATGGTCGGCGCGCCCCACGCCTTCTCCATCGCCGTCTCGTTCACGCTCATCTGCGTCGTCACGGCAGGCTCGATCGTGGGCGCGGTGCTGCCGCTGCTCACCAAGCGCCTGGGGTTCGACCCGGCCGTCTCGAGCACGCCCTTCGTGGCGTCCCTCGTCGACGTGTTCGGCATCGTCATCTACGTGAACATCGTCAAGTACCTGGGCGCGGCATCGGCCCATCCACCCGCCATCGTCCACTGGCTCGTGTGAGCCGCCGCCGAGGTCAGTCGGCGCCCAGGATCCGGTAGCTCACCATCAGGCGCACGTTGAAGAGCGCGTCGTTCTGGCTTGCCGATCCCTCCGAGCGCACGACCGACAGGGGCGTGTAGAAGAGCTCGCCCGAGACGGCGAGGCGATCGAGGAGCTGGAAGGCCGCGCCGCCCGACAGGGCGTAGGTGATCCCGTCCGCCTTCAGCAGGGACCGATCGTGGAACGTCTGGTAGCGCGAGTCGACCTGGAACTCCATGTCGAGGCGGTTCACCGATAAGGCGGCGAACGGGGTGAGCTTGTCGTGCATGAGGTCCCATGCCGCGCTCGCCTCGAAGGCGACGTAGTTCTGGGTCACCTCGTCGTGCGATGCGGCGATGCAGCCGAAGGAGTTGGTTGCCGGTCCTTCGCCGACGACGGACTCCGGGCAAGTGAGGTCGCCCTTGAACTTCGCAACCTGGCCGATCAGTCGCCCGCCGAAGCGGAAGTCGTCGTGATCGTAGAAGGGGCGGTTCAACGACAGCGAGAACACGCTCGGCTTGACGCCCTTGTACTCGACGGGAGGCACGAACCCGGCGGTGATCGAGAACTTGGCGGGGAGCCCGATGGTGACGCGCGGGCGCCCGAAGACGCTCGTCTTGTTGAGGTCCTCGGTCTTCGTACCGTTGAAGCCGATGGTGCGATCCTCGCGCGACAGCGACGGGACGTTGCCGAGCTCGAGCCCGATGTCGAGCGCGCCCGCCTTCATCTTCTTCGGCGAGCCCATGCCGGTCAGCAACGTCACCGACGTGAAGTACTTCATGCCCCAGGCCTCGGGTCGATCGAACGCGAGATCCTCGGTGTAGTCGATGACCTGCGCGCGCGCCGCCATCCCGAACGCCGCGAGAACCAGGGTGAGACTGACCGTCCTGCCGCTTACGCGCATGCTATCCTCCCGATGTTGATCCCGCCTCGCGGACGAGGACGGCCTTGCCGGTGAAAGCGTCCAGTATAGCGACCACGCGCCCGGGCGGGAACCCGATCGCATGACGAAGCTCGGCGACACGATCAACGACTACTGTCCGGGCTGCCGGCTGTTGCTCGCCCACAACGTGGCGGCCATGGTGGGTGCGGAGATCAAGAAGGTCGTCTGCAACACGTGCTTCCGCGAGCACGCGTACCGGAAGGGCAAGGGCGGGCGCAAGAAGGACAGCGTGCAGGACCTCTTCTCCCGGGTCCTGAAGGGCCGCTCCTAGGCGGGGTGCGAGCTGCTCAGGGCAGCCCGCTTGAGCTGCTCCTTTGGCCGGCGGCTCGAAGGCGTAGGCGAATCCCAGGCCCGCTTCGGCCATCCTCACGGACAGCGCGCGCTGGAGCTGAACCAGCGGCGTGGCGGGCATGGCCCGCGATGATTATGAAGCTCTGCTTCATGGCTCTTGTCGATCTTGCCGCCTAGTCGAAGAGTCGATCGTGTCCTATCTTTGGGGCGTGAACCGGGTCGTCCACACGGGAGAGAGGAGAACGGCGATGAAGACGAGGAAGCTGGGAAAGGGAGAGCTCGAGGTGTCCACCATCGGGCTCGGGTGCATGGGGCTCAACTTCGGGTACGGGCCGGGGGTGGACCGGCAGACGGCGATCGCCTTGATCCGCGCGGCCTTCGATCGCGGAGTGACCTTCTTCGACACCGCGGAGGCCTACGGGCCCTTCACGAACGAGGAGATCGTCGGAGAGGCGCTGGCGCCGGTGCGCGACCGGGTGGTGATCGCCACGAAGTTCGGGTTCAAGGATGGCAGGCCATCCGACGGTGTGGACAGCCGCCCCGAGCGGATCCGCGCCGTTGCGGACGCGTCGCTCGCGCGCCTCGGCACGGACCGCATCGATCTCTTCTACCAACATCGCGTCGATCCGGACGTCCCCATCGAGGAGGTCGCCGGCACGGTGAAGGAGCTGATCGCGGAAGGCAAGGTGCGCCACTTCGGCCTCTCCGAGGCGGCTGCCCAGACCATTCGCCGCGCGCACGCCGTCCAGCCGGTCACGGCGGTCCAGAGCGAGTACTCGCTCTGGTGGCGCGAGCCCGAGAAAGAGGTGCTCCCCACGCTGGAAGAGCTGGGAATCGGCTTCGTGCCGTTCAGCCCGCTCGGCAAGGGGTTCCTGACGGGCAAGATCGACGAGAGCACGACGTTCGACAGCTCCGACTTCCGCAACATCGTTCCTCGCTTCACGGCGGAGAACCGGAAGGCGAACCAGTCCGTCGTCGACCTGCTGTCCGGCATCGGCAAGCAGAAGGGCGTCACGCCGGCGCAGGTCGCGCTCGCGTGGCTGCTCGCACGAAAGCCCTGGATCGTCCCCATCCCTGGAACGACGAAGCTTCACCGGCTGGAGGAGAACTTGGGCGCCGCGGCTGTCGAGCTCACGGCCGGCGAGCTCCGGACGATCGAGGAGGCTGTGGCGCGGCTCACGGTGAAGGGCGCCCGGTATCCCGAAAAGCTCCAGCGGCTGGTGGGACGATGAGCGGCGCCACGAGGTCCTCGTTCCCGGCGCGTCCGGGCAGATCGCGCGCGTCGCCACGTCGCTGTTCCTCGACAGGACCCTCGCCGAGCTGACGCTCCACCTCCGTGACGCCGCGCGACGGGCGCACCTCCAGGACCATCCTCGGTGCGCCCCGTCGGCGGCCCCTCCACGCCGCGCTTCGACCCTACCGAGAGGCGGCCGACGTCATCGATGCGCCCCACCTCGACGACACCATCCTCCGCCCGGCCTGGCTGCTGTGCGACGCCGTCGAGATCGATTGCGGCACGATGCGCAAGGGCGAGGCCTTTTCGTGAACCCCGACGGGGTGGTGTCCCCGTCGCCGATCTCGTGGTCAGGCTGTCGACGACGCCGGGCCTCGAGGTTCGGCAGAGTCGGCGTGCGCAAGGCCGGCCCCGGAGAGGGCGAGCGCCTGTCCGAGATCTACCTGCGGCGGTCGTGGTCCCAGGAAAAGCCAAGGGCCACGAGCGTTACCTCGTGGCCCTTGATTGGTAGCGGGGGCAGGATTTGAACCTGCGACCTTTGGGTTATGAGCCCAACGAGCTACCAGACTGCTCCACCCCGCGTCGGAAGCGCCGGAGAGTGTAGGGGAATCGACGGGAAGCGTCAACCCGACGCGGTTATGCGGTGCGCCGCACGGAGCCGCCGCCATCGGTATCGCCGGCCGGCGGCGGCGATCCGACGGCGTAGACCTCGAGAGGCTCAGCCTTGCCCTTGACCTTCATCGCGGGCATGGGTCGGGCGGCGCGCGCCGCGCCGTTCCCGGCGCGCGCGAGCGTGGCCGCCGACGCGAGGATCGTCTCCCCGAGCTCCTTGCAGAGCCCCTCGATGCGGCTCGCGGTATTCACGACGTCGCCGATGTGCGTGTACTCCATCCGCAAAGGCGATCCGACGTTGCCGGCGACGACCCGGCCGGTGTGGAGCCCGATGCCGATGCGCAGGCGCGGGGCGCCGCGGGCGGCGCGGGCGAGGTTCAGAGCCTCCAGGCGGGCGAGCATCCCCGAGGCGCAGTCGATCGCGCGCCGCGCCTGATCCTCGCCGGAGAGCGGGGCGGCGAAGACCGCGCAGATGCCGTCGCCGATGAACTTGTCGAGGATCCCCTGGTGCTCGAAGATCTCCTCCACCATCTCGCGGAAGTACTCGTTGAGCAGCTCGACGACCGCGGCGGGCGGCAGGTCGGAGGCGAGCGCCGTGAAGTCGCGGATGTCGGCGAAGAGCACGGTCGCTTCCTGCTCCTGACCTCCGAGGCGCAGCGCCCCGAAGTCGCGCGTGACCAGATCCACCGCGGGGCCGGGGAGGAACCGGGCCAGGGCGTCGCGCTCCTTCACGCGGCGCAGAACGGTCTCGAGGCGGCGCGTGGAGAAGATGACGATGGCGCCGAAGAAGGCCAGGAGGATCGCGTCGATGGGCGCGCCCGAGTCGAGCGCGCCGTTGCGGCCGAACACGTAGAAGTAGGTGGCGTAGCCGTAGAGCGTGGTGAAGAGCGTGGTGCGCCACGAGAAGCGCAGGACGTTGGTCGCGATGATGAGCGCGATGCCGAGCGTCGTACCGTGGATCTGGTGCGCCGCCGTGCCGGGCATGACCGGCAGCAGCATGCGGTGCGTGGCGTCCATGGAGACCGCGAGGAACGTGAGGTCCAGCGTGGAGACGATCGCGGGGAGGATGGGGTGGAAGTGGCGCCTCAGGAAGAAGGCTCCGTAGAGCGCGGCGATGAGGCCCCAGGCCGCGGTGAGCGCGCTCGACCAGCCGACGCGCGAGAGATGGGTCGCGTCGAGGACGACGCTCATCGCGCCGACGCTGCACCAGACCCCCGAGCGGAACACGTTCAACGTCCGCTCGTTCTTCCATGCCTCGTCGCGCAGGACCTTCTCGGCCGGCGTCGCGATCACGCTCCGATTCTAGGAGGAGTGATCGGATAACCTCCGAACGCACCCCATGAAGTACGCGGCCTATGCCGTCGGCGCGGTCGTGGTCCTCGTGCTCGCCCTCGCCGCCACCGGCTTCTGCATCCCGCGGACCCACGTCGCGGCGAGCCGCATCCGTGTCAACGCCACGCCCACGGCCGTCTTCCAGTTGCTCGAAGATCGGCGCGGCGCGACGTCCTGGCGCGCGGACCTGACGTCCGTCGAGATCCTCCCCGACCACGATGGGCATCCCGTGTTCCGGGAAACGGGCTCGGTGGGTCCGATGACCCTCGAGGTCGTGCTCGCGGAGCCTCCGCGCAAGATGATCACGCAGATCGCCGACCCCGATCTGCCCTTCGGCGGCAGGTGGATCTACGAGATCGCTCCGGACGGCGATGGCGCCGTCGTCACGATCACCGAGGAGGGGGAGATCAAGAACCCCGTGTTCCGCACGATGGCGCGGTTCGTCTTCGGATATCACGGCGCGGAGCTTCAGTACCTCCGCGCCCTCGGCAAGAAGCTCGGGGCGGACGGTCCTCCCGAGAAGGTGAGGTGACGGATGGGCAAGACGGCGACGACGACCGCGCGGATCGATGGGAGCACCTCCACCGGGACCGCGCTCCTCGAGGGGAGCGAGCTCCTGTTCCGCGGCGCCGCGCGCGTGCGGATCCCGCTCGGGAGGGCGAAGCGGGTGGAGGCGGCGGGCGGGGTGCTCCGCATCGCGTGGGACGGTCACGAGGCCGAGCTCCATCTCGGCGCGGCCGCCGAGGTCTGGGCGGCGGCCATCAAGAACCCGAAGGGCCGCATCGAGAAGCTCGGGCTCGCCGCGGGGCAGCGCATCGCGATCGTGGGTGATGCCGACCCGGCGTTCCTCTCGGAGCTCGCATCGCGCGGCCTCGCCTTCCACACCTCGCTTCACGGCGACTCCTACGATCGGATCTTCTCCTTCGTCGCTTCCGAAGGCGACCTCGAGCGCATCGAGGCGCTGCGCCCGCTGCTCGATCCCGCCGGCGCGCTCTGGATCGTGCGGCCGAAGGGCGGCAAGCTCGTGACGGAGGATCAGGTCCGCGAGGCGGGGAAGCGCGCGGGCATGGTCGATATCAAGGTCGTCGGCTTCTCGGAGCGCGATACCGCAGAGAAGCTCGTCATCCCGGTCGCCAGGAGGCCCGCGGCGCTCGTGAAGGCGGCGGCGAAGAAGCGCGCGCCGGCCCGCTCTGGCAAGCCGGAGGCGCGGGCGACCATCGTGCTTCCGCCCGATGTCTCCAAAGCGCTTCCCCCGGCGGCACGCGCCGCACTGGCGGCGATGGCCCCGTCCCACCAGCGCGCCTACCTCGGGTACATCGACGAGGCGAAGAAGCCCGAGACGCGCGCGCGGCGCATCGCCGCCACCGTCGCGAAGCTCCGGGAGATCGCCGCCGCCGGGACGTAGCTCCGAGACGAGTCCTGATGAGGCGTGCCCGGCGCTGGCGCCATGTCTTGACGTTATACCTCGGTTAGTATAGTATTGTGACCGAGGCATAGGAAACCGAGGTAAAGATGGCCGACACGACGATCGATCGCAACGTGGTGAGAGGCGCCGCCACGACGCTCATCCTGACGCTCCTCGCGGAGGAGCCGATGCACGGCTACCAGCTCGCGCAGGCGATCCGCGCCCGGAGCGAGGGCATCTTCGCCTTCAGCGAGGGGACGATCTACCCGCTGCTCTACGGCCTCGAGGATCGGGGCCTGGTGCGCGGGGCCTGGTCCGCCGGCGACGGAGGGCGCCGGCGGAAGGTCTACCAGCTCACGCCCAGGGGCAAGCGGGCGCTTGACAGCCGCCGGCGCGCATGGTCACTCTTCTCGCAAGGCATGCGCCTCGTCCTGGGACGCGGCGCGGCGGGCGCGGCGGGTACCGGCAAGGCATGAGCCCGAAGATCGAGGTCGAGATCGCGGCGGTCGTGGATGCCGTCCTCCGCTCGGCGCGTGTGCCCGAGCCGTCGCGCTCCGACATCGGCGACGAGCTCTCGGGGCACCTCCGGGACGCGTGCCACGGTGCCTTGTGCCGCGGCAAGTCCGAGGACGAGGCCATGGAAGAGGCGCTCCTGCGCTTCGGCGATCCCGCGCTCCTGACGCGCGCCCTGCGCCGCCGCGTGCTGCGCCACGACCTGGGTGAGGCGCGGATGGCCATGGCCCGCGACGAGATCGTCTGGTGGGCCTTCGAGTGCCTCTCGCTGTCGGTGCTCGTCCACGCGCACGGAGGGCTCGTGGGGGAGCAGGACGTCACCTGGACGGGGAGCCTCGGCTTCGGCGCCTACCTCTTCGTCGCGTCGCTCCTGCTCTTCTTCTGGGTGCGGCTCCTGATCGCGCGGGTGCGCCACCGCGCGCCCGACAGATCCATCGGCTCCCGCGCGGCGGCGTGGGCGGGCCTCTTCTCGGCCAACGCGATCGTCTTCGCGGGGATGGTCCTGATGCTGCCGCTGGTGATCGCCTCTTGCGGGCTCGACGGCGGCGCGCTCGGCGGGATCTCCGCCGTGTCGGTCGATCTCGGCGCGCTGGCCGCGCGGATGACGGCGAGCGCGGCGATCTTCCTGGTGGGTCTGCCGACCCTGCTCGCTCTCGGCGCGGAGGCGGCAGCCTCGCACCGGCTCACCGGGAGGTAGCGATGTCCGAGTTCGTGTGGAAGGGAACGACGCGCGCGGGATCTCGCCAGGAAGGCGTGATCGTCGCCGACGGGAAGGGGAGCGCCGTCCAGGCGCTGCGGCGCCAGGGTATTCACATCACCTCCGTACGCGAGAAGGGCAAGGAGGTCAGCATCCCAAGCTCTCGGGCGGCGTGGGCAGAAGGAGCTCGCGATCTTCACGCGGCGGCTCTCCGTGATGATCGACGCGGGCCTTCCGCTCACCCAGTGCCTCGAGCTCCTCGGCACAGGGCAGCAGAACCGCGCGTTCCAGCGCGTGCTGCACGACGTGCGGCGGGACCTCGAGACCGGCTCCGGCCTCGCCGAGAGCATGGCGCGACACCCGCGCGTGTTCGACCCGCTCTACACGAACATGATCGCGGCGGGAGAGGCCGGCGGCATCCTCGACGTGATCCTCCAGCGCCTGGCGGTCCACATCGAGAAGGCGGTCAAGCTCCGCCGCGCCGTGCGTACGGCGCTCATCTATCCGGTTGCGGTGATCTCGATCGCCTCGCTCGTCTTGATCGTCATCCTGTGGAAGGTGATCCCGACGTTCGAGCAGCTCTTCGTCGCCATGCAGGCGGAGCTTCCCCTTCCCACGCGCGTGACCATCGCGCTCTCGCGATTCGTCGGGCGCTCCCTGATCTGGTTCGTGCCTTCGCTCTTCCTGACCTTCCTGGGCCTTCGCTCCTACCACGGTACCTACCGCGGCCGCGCGTCCTCGACGGCGCGCTCCTGAGGTCCCGTGGTCGGGCTCTTGCTGCGCAAGATCGCCGTGGCGCGCTTCTGCCGCACGCTCGGGACGCTCGTCGCGTCGGGCGTCCCCATCCTGGATGCGATGGACATCACCGCGCGAACCTCGGGCAACGCCATCATCGAGGACGCGATCCTGCTCGCGCGGCGCGGCATCGAGGAGGGAAAGACGGTGGCCGAGCCCCTGCGGGAGACCGAGGTTTTCCCCGAGATGGTGACGCAGATGATCGCGGTCGGCGAGCAGACCGGCGCTCTCGACGCGATGCTCTCGAAGATCGCCGACTTCTACGAGGAGGAAGTGGACGCCGCGATCGAGAACCTGATGTCGCTTCTCGAGCCGGTGATGATCCTCTTCCTCGGCGTCACCATCGGCGGCATCGTGATCTCGATGTACCTCCCGATGTTCAACATCATCAGGCTGATCTGATCCCCTCCTTCTGTGCCCGCTCCGTCTGGCTGCGGACGCGGCAGGTCAGCGCGAGGCCGCTTGCAGCGCCTGGGCGGCGTCGGCGACCAGGTCCTCCGCGTCCTCGATCCCGATGGAGATCCTGACGAGCCCATCGGTGACGCCGATGCGCTCGCGGTCTTCCTTGGGGATCGACGCGTGCGTCATGGTCGCCGGATGGCAAGCCAGGCTCTCGACCCCGCCGAGGCTCTCCGCGAGCGTGATCACCTTCAGGCTCGAGAGGAACGTCGAGGCCGCCGCGAGCGACCCGAGCTCGAAGGCGATCATGGCGCCGAAGCCGGACGCCTGGCGCTTCTGCAGCTCGTGCTGCGGATGCCCTGGGAGGCCCGGGTAGTAGACCTTGCGTACCTCGGGACGCGCCGCGAGGAACGCGGCGAGCGCCCGGGCGTTGTGCTCGTGCCGCTCCATGCGCACCGCGAGCGTCTTGATGCCGCGGAGCACCAGGAAGCAGTCGAAGGGCGAGAGGATCGCGCCGGCCCCGTTCTGCACGAACTTGAGCCACTCGTCGGTCTTCGGATCCTTCACGATGGCAGCTCCGCCGACGCCGTCCGAATGGCCGTTCAGGTACTTGGTCGTGCTGTGGACCACGACGTCCGCGCCGAGCTCCAGGGGACGCTGGAGGTAGGGCGTCATGAACGTGTTGTCGACGACCAGCGGGATGTTCCGCGCGCGCGCGATGCGGGCTGCTGCGGCGATGTCGCTGACCTCGAGCACGGGGTTGGTCGGCGTCTCGAGGTAGATCATGCGCGTCTCGGGGCGGAGCGCCCGCTCGATCTCCTCGGCGCGCGTCGTGTCGACCCACGAGAAGGACAGGCCGTAGCGCGTCAGGATGCGCATGAAGAGCCGGTAGGTGCCACCGTAGACCATGCTCGAGACGATCGTGTGCTGGCCGCTCTCGAGCAGCGTCATGACCGCCGAGATCGCCGCCATGCCCGACGAGAACGCCGTGGCCGCCGTTCCTCTTTCGATTGCGGCGAGGTTCCGCTCGAGCGCCGTCCGCGTCGGGTTGATGGTCCGGGCGTAGTCGTAGCCCTTCGTCTCGCCGAACGCGGGAAGCGCGTAGGTGGAGGTCTGGTAGATCGGAGTCGCGACCGCTCCGGTCAGCGGGTCGGGCTCCTGTCCCTGGTGAATGGCGTCCGTCGAGAATCCCATGGGTGTCCTAACTGTGGAAGATGTCCTTCGAGAGGTAGCGCTCCGCGCCGTCGGGGAGCACCGTCACGATCCGTCGTCCCCGGCCGAGCTCGCGGGCGATGCGCATCGCGGCGCAGACGTTGGCGCCGGACGAGCCGCCGACGAGCAGCCCCTCCGTGCGGGCGAGATCGCGCACGGTCTGGAACGAGTCCGCGTCGTTGACCATCACCACGCGATCGATCAGCGATCGATCGAGGATGGGCGGGAAGAAGCTGTTGCCGATGCCCTCGACCTTGTGCGGCCCCGCCTGCCCGCCGCCCAGGATCGACCCTTGCGGCTCCACGGCGATCTTCAGCACGGCGGGGTTCTTCTCGGCGATCGCCCGCGCCACTCCGACGAACGTGCCGCTCGTGCCCACGCCGATCACGACGGCGTCCACCTCCCCCTGCATCTGCTGCCAGATCTCCTGGCCCGTCGTGCGGTAGTGGACGTCCGGGTTGCCCTCGTTCTCGAACTGCTGCGGGATGTAGGCGCCGGGGATCTCCGCCGCGATCTCCCGGGCCCTGGCGATGGCACCGAGGATCCCGGCGTCGGTGGGAACGGTCACGACGCGCGCCCCGAGCGCCTCCATGAGGGCCGCCTTCTCGCCCAGGAACTTCTCCGGCATCACCACCACGAGCTTGTACCCGCGCAGGCACGCGATGATCGAGGCCGATCCCGGTGTTCCCCGCCGTGGGCTCGACGATCGTCCCTCCCGGCGACAGGAGCCCGAGAGCCTCGGCGCGATCGATCATGCCGAGCGCGGTGCGGTCCTTGACGCTGCCGCCCGGGCTCCAGATCTCGATCTTCGCGAACACGGACGCGCGGCCAGGAGAGGCGTCGAGCCGCGAGAGCTCGACGAGCGGCGTCCGGCCGATGAGGTCGAGCACGTCGCTCCCGACGGCGAGATCGCCGCGCACGGTCCTGCTCATGCGTCCTGCCGCTCGCGTTCCCGCTTGCGCCGCTCCAGCTCCTGCAGGTCCAGGAGCCAGAGGTTCTCGGCGTGGAAGTCGGGGAGGTGGTCGTAGGCCGGGATCGCGCGGAATCGCCCGAGAGGCTCGCCGCGGCGCCCGGGGAAAGCGCCGCGTGCGGCGCTCGTGCCGCGAGGAGCCGGCAGAGCCTCACGACGTTGTCGGCGGGGGCCACGCCGTGGTTCTCCTCGAGGCAGCCGAAGTGGAAGTCGCTTGCGTTCACGGACAGGACGGTGCCTCGCATCGGCGTGCCGGGGTCCCGCCGGGTGAAGCCGCAGTGGATGTCGAGCGCGTAATGGTCCTTCTTCTTGACACCGGGCGCGAACGAGAGCACGCCGGGCCTCGGCGCGATGAGCCCGGTCTTCCCTCGCCGGATCGACGTGTGGATGTCGCCGCCGGGACCGGTCCCGGCGATGTGGCCGAGCGCCAGGAACGCGACGTCGAGCCACGGGAAGGTGGCCGAGGTACCGATCGCATGCGACACCACGGCGCGGAACCCCTCGTCCTTGACGTCGAGCGACTCCACGTGGATGCCCACGAAGGGCGGAAAGAGCTCCGACTCCGGCACGAGGAAACAGTCGATCTGGAGCCCGCGCAGGGCCCGCACCAGGTCCTTGGCGATCTCGGGTTCGAGGCCCTCGGCCAGGATGCCCAGGCGCTTCTTCGCGATGCGGGCAGCGTCCGCCACGGAGAAGCCGGCGTAGTCCCGCAGGGCGGCCGACACATCCTGGAAGCTCCACTCCTGGTGCCAGCGCAGCAGGACCGCGTACTCCGCCGGAAGCTCGTCCGCCTCCCTCCCTCCTCGCCGTCGTCGAGGACGAGATCGTCGTCGTCCTGCCGGTTCAAGACTTCCGGTAGTCCTTCAGGAGCTCTTCGTTCTTCTCGATCTTGTAGCGGGACTTCGCCGCGGCGAGGATCGACTCGATGAGCTCGCCGCGCCGCCGTGCCTGGAGCCGATCCTTGATCTCCTTCTTCCGCGTGGCGTACTCGGCAGGGTCGAATGCCTTCTTCTCCTTCACCCAGTAGAAGACGGTGTCTCCCGACGCGAGGTCGAACGAGCCGTGAGCGCCCGGGGCTTCGCTCCACGCCATCTTCACCAGGGCGCTACTGTCCGGGATGCCGGGCAGCGGCGAGGATCCGGTCAGCGAGCCGGAGTCCTGGACCGTGTATCCCTTGTCCTGGAACAGAAGCTTCCAGGCGTCGGACGTGGACGCCGCGGCGAGCGATCCCTGCATCGTCGCCGCCTCCTGCTTGGCGAGCTCGCGCGCACGCGAGAGGCGGATGTCCCGTTCGACCCGTGGCCGGGCTTCGGTGAAGGGCGGCACTTGCGGCTGCCGGACCTCCGCGAGCGAGAACACCACATAGCCCTGGGGGTTCTGCTTGAGGTTCGGCATGCGCAGGAACGACGGCGGCGTGATGACGATGACGTCGCTCACCTTCGCGGGCTGCGCGGTGAACGTGGCCGCCGTCAGCTCGTCGGACTTCCCGACGCCGGGGATGCTTTCCTCCTGACCGAAGAACCCGGAGTCGCGCACGGTGAGTCCGAGCTCCTTGGCCGCCGCATCGAGGCCCTTCTGGGACGCAAGGCCCTGGATCTCGCTCGCCTTCGTGCGCGCGAGCTCGTCCGCCTTCGGCTTGCGCATCGTCTGGAGGATCTGCCCCCTCACCTCGTCGAGCGGACGTGGAGCCGGCGGCTTGATGTTGGTGAGCTTGATGATGTGGTAGCCGAACTGAGTCTTGACGAGATCCGAGATCTCGCCCACCTTCATGGAGAACGCCTTTTCCTCGAACGGCGCCACCATGCGCCCGCGCCCGAAGAACCCGAGGTCGCCGCCCTCGGCGGCGCTGGTGTCCTCGGACAGCTCCTTGGCCAGCGCGGCGAAGTCCTCGCCGGCCTTGGCGCGCGCGAGCGCCGCCTCGGCGCGCGTCTTCACCGCATCGTCCGACTTGCCGGGATCGCTTGCCGCGGGGTCTCCGGCCGGCGGGACCTTGAAGAGGATGTGCGACGCCTGCCGCTCCTCCTTGCTCGTGAACTGGTCGGCCTTGTTCTTCTCGTAGTAGGCCTCGACGTCCGCGTCGGGTACCGGGACCTTCTCGAGGAACTCGTCGGGTCGCAGGTAGACGAGCTGGATCCGGCGCTTCTCCGGATCGCGGTAGTCCTCCTTGTGCTGGTCGAAGTACGACGAGACCTCGGCGTCCGCGAGCTGCACCTGGCTCGCGAAGCGCGCGGCGTCCGCCTTCACGTAGTCGAACCTCACCGTCAGGGTCGTCTCGTACTCTTTCTTGACGTCCGGCTCGGCGACGACCACCGCGTCCTGGAGCATGCGCTGGAACTTCTGCGCGATGACGTCGGCGGCGATCTCTTTCTCGTAGTCGGCGACGCTCATGTGGAAGCGGTCCCTCACGATCGCGCGGTAGCGGGTCGTGCCGACGAACCCGGTCTCGTCCTTGAAGATCTGGTGGATGCGGTCCGCGACCTCGTCGGGCGAGGCCGAGAACCCCTGCTCCCGCGCCAGCAAGAGCATCAGCTTGCTGTTGATGAGCTGGTCGATCGCCTCGTCGGCGAGGCCGACGAGGAGCTGCGGCTGGTCGGCGGCGTACTTCTGAAGCTGCTCGTAGCTGTTCCTGTAGACGTGCTGGAATTCCTCCGGCGTGATCTCCTCGCTCCCGACGCGCGCGGCCATCGTGTGGATGTCCTTCTCCTTGAAGGATCCGGCGCCCCAGACGACGAAGGACCCGATCACGAGCCACAGCATCCATTTGTACTTGTTGTACCGCTGATAATCTTCGCGCTGCATCTTTTCGGGGGTACTCCAGCATCGACGCGCGTCCGCGGCCGAGTCGCTGCCACGAGGCAGGGCCAGGCGGTGCGCGGTTCTCTCCGAAGTTCGTTTCGGGCCTCGCCATCATAGCCGAAGGCGTGCTCCGTTCGGCGGGGAGGAAGGACCTGCGGCCGATCCTCGGCCGCCTGGGCGCGGGTGGGGGACGCGCCGGGATTAGGCTCTTGTCAGGATGTCCTCGATTCTGTTACATGTAGTCCGCGGCGGTCGGGATCGTCTTTCGCGCGACGAGGTCTTGGGGGCATCGCGCGGGTGACTTCCCTCGGCCAAGGCGACGCTACGGCATGGTTGCACTGAATGGCCACGATCGAGGCCGCAAGGCCATCGCGGTGATGTCTCGTCGCCGGGAGCGGACGCTCTCGCGCCGGCGGAACCGGCCGCGAGCCATGCGTTGATGCCGAGGGCGTCGCTCTATCTCCCGAGCCAAGCGCGACGGAGCGCCTCCGAGGGGGCAGGCGCGGCGGCCGCCGCCGTCGTGCGCCCGCGCGCGGCTCTCTTGCTCTGGATCGCCGTCGGAGCGGCGATCGTGGCGCTGCCGGGATACGTGTACTGGAATCGCACCTGGGGTTCGGATGCCCCCCGGGGCCGGGCCGAGGCGGATCTCGCGCGGGCGCAGGAAGCTCTGGCGCCCGCCCGGCGCGCTGCCGCGAGGGGCGCAGGTGGGCAGAATCGAGAGGGGGCCCAGACGCTCCTCTGGGAGGCGAGGAGCGCTCTCGCAGTCAGGCAATGGGTGGAGGCCGAGCAGCGCGCGCTGGACGGCCAGCGGATCCTGTCCGATCTGATCGCGGCCTCCGCGAAGAGGCCGAGCCGCCCACCGCCCGGTTCGTGAAGATCCAGGGCACGGTCGAGGTGAAGCGGCGCGACGACACGCGCTGGATCGGGGCGCACCCCGGCACCGCGCTCGATGCAAGCGATCTCGTCCAGAGCGCAAGGACTCGAGCGCGCGGCTCGTCTTCTTCGACGGCGTCGCCTGGTGCTCGCCCCCGCGTGGTGATCGAGATCCAGCTCGGCGGCGTGACGCGCGACGGGCTCTCGCGATCGCCGAACGTGTTCCTGTCGGCGGGCATCGTCGACCTCTCCACGCCGAAGTACAACGTCGCGGGCACCTCGCCGATCCTCTCCACCGAGAACGTGGAGGCGACGCTCGGCAACGACACCGACATCCGCGTGACGCGCCTCAGCACCAAGGGCGCCGCGACGACGGACCTCTCGGTCAGCGGTACCGGCGGCGCCGCGATCACCAACGCCACCGGCGAGCAGGCGGCCATCCGGCCACGCGAAGGCGCGATCGTCTCGGGTGCGGGCGAGGACGCTCGCATCGTCAAGAAGCGGCTCCCGAGGACGCCGCTTCTCGTGGCGCCCGCCGACATGCTCCCGCTCGAGGCCGGCAACGACGTCGAGCTCTCCTGGCAGGCGATCTCCGAGGCGTCTTCCTACAAGGTCGAGGTGGCCGACTCGTCTCTGTGGGCCCACCGCATCGTCGAGCAGGACGTCGAGGGAGCCCCGGTGCTCCGCGTCAAGGGGCTCGCCTCGGGAGACTACTACTGGCGCGTGGCCGCAGTCCTTCCCAACGGCGCGCAGTCGGCTTTCAGCCCTCACCGGAAGTTCTCCCTCGGCGTGCCCCGCGTCTCCGATCCCTCCGATCGCATGCCGCCGCGGCTCGTGGTCCTGAAGAACATGGTGTTCGAGAACATCGTCATCGTGTCGGGAGAGACCGAGCCCGGCGCGTTGCTCACGGTCAACGACGAGCGCGTCGACGTGGATCCCGAAGGAGCCTTCGTCCACTTCGCGATCCTGATCCACGACGGTCCGAACGAGATCCACGTGATCTCGCAGGACGCCGCCGGCAACGCGACCAAGCGCAGCATCCACGTGGACGTGGCGGTGTTCTGAGGTGGAAGAGGCTCCGTGAACCTCCGATCGATCTTCGGGCTCTTCAGCAACGACCTCGCCATCGATCTCGGGACGGCGAATACCCTCGTCTACGCGAAGGGCAAGGGGATCGTCGTGTCCGAGCCCTCCATCGTCGCGGTGCACAAGATGACCGGGAAGGTGGAAGCGGTGGGCAAGGAGGCCAAGGAGATGCTCGGGCGCACCCCGGGCAACATCGTGGCGATCCGTCCGATGAAGGACGGCGTGATCGCGGACTTCGACGTCACCAGAAGATGCTCGACTACTTCATCAAGAAGGCGCACAACCGCACCTTCGGCGTGCGTCCGCGCATCGTCATCGGCGTCCCGTCCGAGATCACGCAGGTGGAGAAGCGTGCGGTGCGCGACTCGGCCTACCGCGCCAAGGCAACCGAGGTGCACATGGTGGAGCAGGCCATGGCGGCGGCGATCGGCGCCGGCCTTCCCATCACCGAGCCCTCGGGCAACATGGTGGTCGACATCGGCGGCGGCACGACCGACGTGGCGGTCATCTCGCTCGCGGGCATCGTCTACAGCCGATCGGTGCGCGTTGCGGGCAACGCGATGGACGAGACCATCATCCAGTACATCAAGCGCAAGTACAACCTCCTCATCGGCGAGCGGACGGCCGAGCAGATCAAGATCGAGCTCGGCTCCGCCTACCCCCTCGACCGGGAGCTGACGATGGAGATCAAGGGGCGGGACCTCGTCGAGGGGATCCCGAAGACGCTCACGATCTCCGACACGGAGATCCGCGAGGCGCTCGTCGAGACCGTGAACTCCATCGTGGAGGCGGTGCGCGTCGCGCTCGAGAAGACGCCGCCGGAGCTGTCCGCCGACATCGTCGACAAGGGGATCGTGCTGACCGGGGGCGGGTCGCTGCTCCGCAACCTCGACAAGAGGCTCCGCGAGGAGACCGGGCTCCCGACGTCGCTCGCGGAGAACCCGCTCGAGTCCGTCGTGCTCGGGACCGGAGCCATGCTCTCGGACTTCAACCTCCTGCGGCGCATTTCTCTTGACTAGCGGGCCGTCCTTCGCTATCTCAGAGGTGGGAAGAGGGTCGCCCGATGCTTGAGTTCCTGTCGAACCGGCGTTCGGGCGTGGCGCTGTTCACCATCGTCACGCTCCTCCTCTCCCTTCTCTCCTATCAGAAGCGCCATCCGGAACGGGTGACCGTGGTGGAGCGGGGCGTGTTCGAGGCGCTGTCGCCCGTGGTCGTCGCGACCTCCGGCGTCGTCGACCGCGTCACCGAGATCGAGAAGCGCTACCGCGAGCTGCGGGACGCCGATCGGCACGCGAAGGACCTCGAGCGGCAGGTCGCGCAGCTTCACGAGGAGATGGGGAAGGCGCGCGAGGCCGTGGCGCAGAACGACCGGCTCAAGGCGCTGCTGGCGCTTCACGACGTGTCCACCGACGAGTACGTCGCCGGTCAGGTGCTGTCGTCCGACCCGCGCGCTCCCTGGAGCTCGATCCTCATCAACCGCGGCCGCCGCGACGGCGTGAGGCCGAGCACCGGGGTGGTGGCTCCCGAGGGCGTCGTCGGCAAGGTGATCGGCGTGTCGGAGCCGGCGTCGAAGGTCCAGCTCGTCACCGACGAAGAGAGCGGCGTCGGCGGGCTCGTCCAGAGGTCGCGCGCCGTGGGAGTCGTCGTCGGCCGCGGCGGTCGCGGCGGGCGGAGCCTCGAGATGCTCTACATCAACCATCTCGACGACGTGAGGGCCGGCGATCGCGTCGTCACCAGCGGGCTCGACGGCATCTTCCCCCGAGGCACCCCCATCGGCACCGTCACCCACGTGAAGAACCTGGCGGACCTGACCAAGCAGGTGGAGATCGAGCCTGCCGTCTCCGTGAAGAACCTCGACTACGTGCTGGTCCGCACCGAGCCTCCCGACTCGTCGCCCTTCGTCGCGCTGCTCGGCCAGGGCGGAGCCGACCGCGACGGCAGCAAGGACGACAAGGGCCCCGAAGAGAAGCAGGAGTGACGGGGGCACCCGTCCTCTGCCGGCGGTGACGTGAGGCAGCTCCTCCGCACGGCGGCAGTGCTCTTCCTCGCCGTGCTCTTCCAGGTCGCCGTGGGACGGTTCGTGGCTCCGCCACACGTCCTTCCGCTGGACGTGTTCCTCGTCATCACCGTCTACTACGCCGGCGCCGTTAGCCAGCTCCGCGGCACGCTCGTCGGCGCGATCGCGGGCATCCTCGCCGACGCGCTCTCCGTGCAGCGGCAGGGGCTCGGCAGACAGGGGATCGCCCTCGCGGTCGCCGGGTACGCCGCGGGCGCGCTCAACTCGCTGTTCGTCATCACGGCGGGCCTGATGAAGGTCATCTCGGTGTTCGCGGCGACGCTCGTGGCGAGCGGGGCGCTCGCGCTCGTGGACCTGGTGATGGAGGGCTCGGTCAAGGTCCAGGCGGGGCCTGTCTTCTGGGAGGCGGCAATCAACGCGTTCGCCTCGCCGCTCGCGTTCTGGCTCCTCGATCTCTGGCACCACGGCAAGGACCGGAGCGCTCGAGGGCGTTGACGGCGGGCGCGGACGACCGCGCCCACGCCCTGGGAGGTATCCTTTCCCCGTGTTCGATCTGACGCCCGAGGAATCGGCCCCGTTCGAGAGGCGGCTCTGGGTCCTCCAGATCGCCCTCGCGCTGCTCTTCGGCGGCGTGGGGCTCGCCTACTGGCGCGTCCAGGTCGTCCAGGGCCCCACCTACGAGGAGGAAGCCGAAGCCAACCGGACCCGCCACGTGATGCTGCGAGCCCCGCGCGGCGTGCTGCTCGACCGGAACGGCGTCCTGCTCGTCGACAACCGTCCGTCCTACGATGCCATCGTGATGCGGGAGGGCCTGAAGCACAAGGATGACGAGGAGACGACGCTGCGGCGCGCAGCGACGATCCTGCGCCTCGGGCCGCGGGAGCTGCGCCGGTACCATCTCCAGGCGACCACCGCTCCGCCCTTCCAGCCGCTGACCCTGAAGTCGGACCTCAACCTCGCGGAGATCACGTTCCTCATGAGCCGCCAGGAGGAGCTGCCGGGCCTCGCGGTGAGCCGCGAGCCTCGCAGGAACTACGTCGGAGGAGAGCTCCTCTCCCACGCTCTCGGCTACGTGGGCGAGGTGAACGAGCGCGAGCTTCACCGCGACCCGGTCGGCCTTCGCTCCGGGGACGTCGTCGGCAGGAGCGGCCTCGAGGCGGCTTACAACGCCGAGCTGACCGGCAAGCACGGCGAGGAGGTGGTCGTGGTCGACAGCCACGGGCGCCAGCACGGCGGGCCGCTGTCGCGCACCGATCCCCTGCCGGGACACACGCTACTCACCAACATCGATGCGGACCTCCAGCGCGTGGCGAAGGCCGCGTTCCAGGACGAGGGCTACAACGGCGCGGCCGTGGTGCTCGATCCCAACAACGGGGAGGTGCTCGCGCTGGTCAGCGAGCCGTCGTTCGATCCCAACCTCTTCTCGGTGCGGATCGCGCGCGGCGACTGGTCGCGCCTCCAGCAGGACGCGGACCACCCGCTCCAGAACCGCGCCATCCAGAGCCGCTACCCGCCGGGCTCCACCTTCAAGCTCCTCGAGGCGATCGCGGGGCTCGAGGAGGGGATCTTGACGCCGAAGAGCACGCGGAGCTGCCCAGGCGTGATCACGCTCTACGGGCGCGGGTTCAAGTGCCACAAGAGGGGCGGCCACGGTGGCCCCGACCTCCGCATGGCGATCCAGAAGTCGTGCAACGGGTACTTCTACCACGTGGGCAACCAGCTCGGGATCGAGAAGATCGCGAAGTGGGGCGCGCTGTTCGGCCTGGGCACGCCGACCGGGATCGACCTGCCCGGCGAGAACCCGGGGATCCTCCCGAACGATGCGTGGAAGCGCAAGACGCTGGGTGAGAAGTGGTATCCGGGCGAGACGATCTCGGTGGCGATCGGCCAGGGGTACGTGCAGCTCACGCCCGTCCAGCTCGCGGTGTTCTACGCCGCGCTCGCCAACGGCGGGACCGTGTACCGCCCGCACATCGTCCGCCAGGTCCTGGATCTGCAGGGGCGCGTCGTCAAGGAGATCGCTCCGGAGGTCAAGAGCAAGGTCGACCTCCAACCGGAGAACGTCGCCTTCATCCACGACGCGCTCTGGAGCGTGGTCAACGAGTGGGGCACCGCGCGCAAGGCCGCGATCCCCGGGCGCGACGTCTGCGGCAACCGGCACCGCGCAGGTGCTCGCGGCGTCTTCCGGCGTCGACGCCGAAGCTCGACGAAGCCATCCGCGATCGCCTGGTTCGCCGGGTTCGCACCGCGCGACCATCCGGAGATCGCGTTCTGCATCTTTGTCGAGCACGGGGGCCACGGCGGGGTACACTTCGGCTCCGATCGCGAAGCGGATCCTCGAGACCTACTTCGAGAAGCGGGACAGGCTCGGCAAGCCCGATGCGTCCGTCGCCCTGCTCGATCGCTTCGCGGTCCCGGCCGACATGACGAGAACCCTTGACGACGCGCTGACCGCACTTCTTCCGCGTGGAGCGGCCGTCGCGGTACATCGGCGGGAGGTGAACGCGGTCGCGAAGGAGGGAGGACCTCACGCGCGTGGCGCTCTGCTTCCCCGACACCTACGAGCTCAGGATGTCGCCTCGGGATGAAGATCATAGCCGCGATCATGAACGGCCCGGGCGTCGCCTGCGAGCGCGCCTTCTGCCCCTGGACCGACATGGAGGAGCGGATGAGGAAGGCCGGCGTCCCGCTCCTCTCTCTCGAGACCCGCCGCCCGCTGTCCGGCGCTTCGACGTGGTCGGCTTCTCCCTGCAGTACGAGCTCCTCCTACACCAGCATCCTGGCGATGCTCGAGCTCGGCGGCATCCCGAGGCCGAAGCGGACGCCGCGCGACCGTCCTCTCGTGGTGGCGGGCGGGCCTAGCAGCAGCCCCGAGCCGCTCGCCCCGTTCATCGACGTCTTCGTGCTCGGAGATGCCGAGGACGCGCTCCTCGGCTGCGCTCGCGGTCCGGACGTGGCGCAAGGAGGGGGAACGCCAGCGCGAAGAGATGCTCGCGCAGGCCGTGGGGCCAGGAGAACTACGTGCCGGCGCTGTGCGACGACCGGACGCACGCGCGTACCGGCGTGCGATGGGTGCCGCGCACGTGGGTGATGAAGCGGACGCTGAAGGACATCGACAAGGCGCCCCTATCCAACGGCGCTCGTCAACCCTACGGGGAGGTGGTGCACGACCGCGTGACCTTCGAGGTGTCGCGCGGCTGCCGGGATGGGGTGCTCAGCTTCTGCCAGGCCGGGATCATCTACGAGCCGGCGCGCGATCGCGAGGTCGAGACGCTCGCTTCCATCGTCGAGAAGAGCCTCCGGAGCACGGGCTACGGCGAGGTCTCGCTGATGTCGCTCAACGCGGGCGGCTACCCGCATCCACGAGGTGGCCCGGTCGCTCGTGGGGCGCTACCGCGGCGAGAACGTGTCGGTGGCCCTGTCGTCGCTTCGCGCCCCGCTCCCTGACGGCGCCTCTCGCAGGAGCCGTCGCCATGGTGCTGGAGCCGGAGTTCACCATCGCGGCGGAATGCGGCTGAGCGCCTCCGCCGGGTCATCAGCAAGAACATCAAGCACGAGGACGTGATCCGCGCGGCCCACAACGCGTACGGAAACGGCTGGGGTCTCATCAAGCTCTACTTCGCGATCGGCCTGCCCACCGAGACGATCGACGACGTGGAGGCGATCGTCGACCCTGGGACGCGGGTCTCGGCCATCGGCAAGGAGGGCACGGCGTCCGCCCGCGAAGTCAACCTCAGGGGTGTCCTCGTTCGTCCCCAAGCCTACTACGCCCTTCCAGTGGCTCCCGATGATGCGGCCCAGGAGCTGCGACACCGGCAAGGACCTCCTCTTCGATCGCCTCGCGCCGGACGCCGCTGCGCGTAGCGGAGGAGCACGACGTCGAGCAGTCCCTCGTGCGTCCTCTCGCGCGGCAGTCGCTCCGTGGCCGACGCCATAGAGCTCGCCTACGTGCGGGGCCATCGCTTCGACGGATGGGGGGAGCGCGCTACGACTGGGATAGCTGGTCTCGCGTGCGCCGCGCGACGCGGGTCGACGCGGACGCGTTCCTCTACCGTGACCCAGCGGAAAGGACGATCCCCTGCCGTGGGATCACATCCGGACGGGCGTCTTCAAGGGCTTCCTGTGGGACGAGCTCGAGAAGGCGCTGCGCGTCGAGGAGACGCCGGAGTGCGGCCCCGATCTCTGCTTCGCGTGCGGGCCATGCTCCAAGGACTTCCTCGAGGACCTGCGCGAGAGGCGGGCGAAGCCCTATCCCGCCCCGGCGATCCGCGAGACCGCCGAGCGGCTCCCCGCGAGCTTCGGCTACCGCGTCCTCTACCGGAAGACGGGCGATCTGCGGTTCCTCTCGCACCTCGACCTCCTGCGCACGTTCACGCGTGCCGTGGCGCGCGCCGGCCTCCCCATCGCCTACTCGCAGGGGTTCCATCCGATGCCGCGGATCGCGATGGGGCCGGCGCTGCCCGTGGGAACCGCCGGGCTCGCCGAGCGGCTCGACCTGACGCTCGCGACCTACCTCGAGCCCGCGGACGTTGCGCGGCGCCTGGGGCAGGCGCTGCCTCCGGAGCTCGCCGTGAGCGAGGCCGCGCTGCTGCCGCACGGCGCGCCATCGCTGGCATCGCCGAGCCTCGACGCCGGCTACGTCGCCGACGTGCGCCCTCTGGGCTTGACGCCGGAGGAGATCCACGCGCGGGTGGAGGCGTTCCTTTCGAGCGACCGCGTCGTCGTGGCGCGTAAGGTCCGATCGCAGGGTGCTCCCGACAGGGAAGAGGAGAAGGACGTCCGGTCCTCCACCGCGAGCGTCACGGTCTCTCCCGACGGGATCGCGTTCGTGAGCCGCATCCGCCCGGAAGGAGCGCTCGGACCGTACCTGACCCTCCAGGGGATCCTCGGGATCGACGCCGCCGCGGCGATGTCCTGCATCGTCACCCGCGCGTGGCTCCGAGGGCCCGCGCTCGCTCCCGCGCCGGAGCGCGTGCGCGAGCCGATCCTCGTGTGAAGGCTCTTTGACCCAGGAGTCGCATGGCCAACGAGATCATCATCAACACCGCCTCCCACGAGCACCGCGTCGCCATCATCGAGGACGACCAGGTGGTCGAGGTGTTCGTGGAGCGCGCCCACTCCCGCGGAGTGGTCGGCAACATCTACAAGGGCCGCGTGTCCAAGGTCCTGCCCGGAATGCAGTCCGCGTTCGTCGACATCGGGCTCGAGCGCGATGCGTTCCTCTACGTCACGGACGTCCTCCCCGACGCCGAGAACTTCGATCGCTTCCTCTCGCACGACGATTCGGAGGAAGCCGAAAAGGAGGGCGACGACGACGATGGAGAGGAGGGGCGCCGCCACGAGAAGCCGGAGAAGGGCAAGGGTGGGCGCGCGCCGACGGGGATCGACGACCTCCTGCGCGAGGGACAGGAGATCATCGTCCAGATCGCCAAGGAGCCCATCTCCACCAAGGGCGCGCGGATCACGACGTTCGTGACGCTGCCGGGGCGGTACGCCGTCTACATGCCGACCGTCGCCCACGTCGGGGTGTCGCGCAAGATCGTGAGCGACGCGGAGCGCGCGCGCCTGCGGCGCATGGTGCAGGAGTTCCGCCGCAAGGAGGAGGGGATCATCGTCCGCACGGTCGGCGACGGGAAGTCGGAGGAGCAGATCACCGCGGATCTCCGGTTCCTCCGGCGCCTCTGGGAGGAAACCGTGCGCAAGGCCGAACGGGCGCCGGCTCCGTCGCTCATCCATCGCGACCTCGGGCTGGTCCCGAAGCTCATCCGCGACTACCTGGGATCGGAGTTCCAGGCGATCCGCGTCGACGACGAGAAGACCTACGAGGAGGTGGTGTCGCTCGTCGAGAAGATCCAGCCGTCTATGGCGCACCGCGTGCGGCTCTACGAGAAGGACACGCCGATCTTCGACGAGTACGGCGTCCAGGCGGAGATCGAGAACGCGCTCGCGACGAAGGTCTGGTTGAAGTCCGGCGGCTACATCGTGATCAACCAGACCGAGGCGCTGGTCGCCATCGACGTCAACACCGGCAAGTACGTGGGCAAGAAGCGTCTCGAGGACACGGTCGTCAAGACGAACCTCGAGGCGGTCAAGGAAGTGGTGCGCCACCTGCGCCTGCGCGACATGGGCGGGATCATCGTGATCGACTTCATCGACATGGACGAGCGCCAGAACCGGCAGAAGGTGGCGGCGGCGCTCGAGCAGGAGCTCAGGAAGGACCGGGCCCGCACGAAGATGCTCCAGATCTCCGACTTCGGCCTGGTCGAGATCACCCGCAAGAGGGTCAAGCAGTCGCTCGGGCGCTACCTCTCGCAGGGATGTCCCTACTGCGACGGCAGCGGGCGCGTGAAGTCGGTCGAGACCGTCTGCTACGACATCGGCCGGGAGCTCGGCAAGCTCTCGGCGTCGCTCGACGGCGGCGAGCTCGTCATCCGCGCGCACCCCGAGGTGGCGAAGGCGCTGCACTCTCCTTACGGGCGCATCGTCAAGGACCTCGAGGCTCGGCTGCGCGTCCCGATCGTGGTCAAAGCCGACCGGCAGCTCCATCACGAGCAGTACGACATCATGACCTTCTGACGAGACGGATCGCCAATTCGACGCATGCGCGGATCGCGCGGCTGGAAGACGGTTCGAATGGCACTACACTTGCTTTAGACAGCGATCCGCGCCGCGGCGCGCGATACACCGTTCGATGAGGCATCCCATGGTCAGATCCTTCAAGCTCGGCTCGATATTTGCGCTCTGCTTCGCGTCCATCCTCTTCGGAGCCGTGCTCGGAGGCGGGCTCGAATCGCTGCGCCACCCCGCGGCGTCGCCGCACGCGAAGGGAAGCTGGCTGCCTCACCGCGCCCTCGCCGCGGGTGCCGACGGCATGCCGGCGTCGTTCGCCGACATCGCGGAGGAGGTGAACCCGGCCGTCGTCTTCGTGCAGGTGACGGAGGTGGGACGGCGGGAGCAGCAACTGCCCCCTGGCATTCCGGAGGAGTTCCACAAGTTCTTCCGGATTCCGCAGCAGGGCGAGCCGGAGGACGACGAGTTCCGCCGCGAAGGCGCCGGCTCCGGAGTCATCATCGATCCGAGCGGATGGATCCTCACCAACAACCACGTGATCCAGAGCGCCACGAAGGTGATGGTCAAGCTCGCAGACGATCGCCAGTTCAAGGCCGAGGTGAAGGGCGCGGACCGCGACCTCGACGTCGCGCTCCTCAAGATCGACGGGCAGAACCTGCCGGTGGCGGCGCTCGGGGATTCCGACGCGCTGCGCGTCGGCGACTGGGTGATGGCGATCGGCAATCCCTTCGTGTACGAGCACACCGTCACGGTCGGGGTCGTCAGCCACAAGGGCCGCTCGAACGGCAATCCCTTCCAGCAGTTCATCCAGACGGACGCCGCGATCAACTTCGGCAACAGCGGCGGTCCGCTCCTGAACACGCGCGGCGAGGTGGTCGGCATCAACACCGCAATCAGCTCGGTCGGCCAGGGCATCGGCTTCGCCATCCCGATCAACCGCGTGAAGGACATCATGGAGGACCTGAAGTCGAAGGGGAAGGTGGCGCGCGGCTTCCTCGGCGTGACGCCCCAGTCGATAGACGAGGACCTGGTGGCCTCGTTCAAGCTGCCGTCGAAGGACGGCGCGCTCGTCGTCGAGGTGAAGGAAGACACGCCTGCGGAGCGTGCGGGGATCCAGGTGGACGACGTGATCACCGCCGTGGAAGGAAAGCCCGTGAAGAACCGCGAGGACCTCTTCCACATCGTCGGGGCGACGACGCCGGAGACGAACGTCGCGATCCGCGTCCTGCGCGAGAACGGAAAGGGGAGCGGTCGCTGGGCGGAGAAGACGCTGACGGCGCGTCTCGAGGAGCGCAACGCCAAGAGCCTCGGCGAGCCCGAGGACGAGGAAGCCCCCGGCGACCACGAGGGAGTGCCCGGCAAGAAGCTCGGCGTCGACGTGAGCGAGCTCGGGCCCGAGATGCGCCGCGAGCTCCGCGTGCCGGAGAAGGTGCGCGGGTGCGTGGTGACGCGCGTGAGCCCGAGCGGCGCGGCCGCGGATGCGGGGATCTCCGAGGGTGACGTGATCGTGGAGATCGACGGGCGGCCGGTGGCGGACGCCACCCAGTTCAAGGACGTGGTGGCCCAGCTCAAGCCCGGCGCGAAGGCGCGCCTCCGCCTCTATCACCAGGGTGCGCCGCGCGTCCTGACGATCACCGTCGGCGACGAGTAGGATTGAGGGGGCGGGACTCCAGGACCGGATGAGCGATCGCGGGATCGTCGACCGCCTGCTCGTGATCGATGACGAGCCCGCGATCCGCGACTCGCTCAAGATGACCCTCGACTACGAGGGCTACGAGACGCTCCTCGCCTCCTCGGCCCGGCAAGGACTCGAGCTGATCGAGGCGCGCGCGCCCGCCTTGATCCTGCTCGACGTCAAGATGCCCATCACCGACGGCATGGAGCTCTTGCGCGACCTCAAGACGCGCGGGCACGACGCCCCAATCGTCCTCATCTCGGGCCACGCGACGGCCGCCACTGCCTTCGAGGCGGCCCGCCTGGGCGCCTATGCCGTGCTCGAGAAGCCCTTCGGCAACGATCTGCTCTTGCTGACCGTGAGGAACGCGCTCCGTGAGCGGCGGCTCCAGATGGAGAACCAGGACCTGCGCCGCAAGATGGAAAGCGCCTACGAGATCGTCGGCGAGAGCCCCGAGCTCGCGGAGGTGCTGAGGCTGGTGTCGCGGGCAGCGCCGACGGGCGCGACGGTGCTCATCACCGGGGAGAGCGGCACCGGCAAGGAGCTGGTGGCGCGGGCGATCCACCGCCGCTCCGGCCGCGCCGCTCGTCCGTTCGTGCAGGTGAACTGCGCCGCCATCCCCGAGGAGCTGATCGAGAGCGAGCTCTTCGGACACGAGAAGGGCTCCTTCACGGGCGCCGTCGAGAAGCAGATCGGGAAGTTCCTCATGGCGGACAAGGGGACGATCTTCCTCGACGAGGTGGGCGACATGAGCGCCAAGACGCAGGCCAAGGTCCTGCGGGTGCTGCAAGAGGGAGACGTGGAGCCGATCGGGGCGGCCCGCACGGTCAAGGTGGACGTGCGCGTGGTGGCGGCGACCAACAAGGACCTGCCGAAGGAGATCGAGGCCGCGCGTTTCCGGGAGGACCTGTTCTACAGGCTCAACGTGATCCCGATCCGCGTCCCGTCGCTCTCCGATCGTCGCGCCGACGTCCCGCTCCTCATCGACCACTTCACGCGCCGCTACTGCGCCGAGAACAACTTCCGCCCGAAGACGTTCTCCGGCGAGGCGCTCGAGCTCCTGCGCTCCTACCGCTGGCCGGGCAACGTGCGCGAGCTCCGGAACGTGGTGGAGCGGAGCGTGATCCTGACCGCGGGCGACGTCGTCAACGTCGCCGATCTCCCCGAGACGATCCGGCCCTCGCACGTCGAGCCGATGAGCGACTTCCGCGGGATCGCGTCGCTGCGCGAGCTCAAGGACGCAGCAGAGAGGGCATTCCTCGTGGCGAAGCTGCGCGAGAACCGCTGGAACATCTCGCTCACCGCGCAGAAGATCGACACGCCGCGAAGCAACCTCTACAAGAAGCTCGAGCAGTACGGCATCTCGCAGGAGCGGGACGGGTAAGCGATCGGGAGCTCGCCGAGCCGGTTACCGAGGGCGAAAGCACGGGAGGCAAAGCACTTGACCCAGCGCAGCGGGGCCGCGTAGGATCCCGCCCAGGAAACCCTTGACCTTCTCCTGGAAAAACCCAAGCGGGCGGACGCGTCCGCAGGGAGGATCTCGATGACAACCCTGCGCTCATCTGATGGACTCTCTCGGCCTGGCGGCGCCGGCCACGGGGGTCGCTTCCTTCCTCTCGCCGCCGCGCTTCTCGTGCCGGCGCTCGCCTTCGCGGGTGGACCCGCGTTCGAGGCCCGCCAGGACTTTGCGGTCGGCGTGCGGCCCTACGCTCAGGTGGATCCGGCCCCGTGGGGATCGCAGCCGCGAGACCCGTTCACGTGAGCGATGGGTGACGTCGACGGCGACGGCGACCTCGACTTCGTGGTGGCGGCCCAGCAGGGCAACTTCCTCTCGACGTACATCAACACGGATGGAGAGGGCCTCTTCACGCCCGTTCCCTCCGACACGGCGATCATCGGGCAGGGGCCCCGCTCGATGCGCATGGCCTTCCTCGACCCGGACCTGAAGGCCGACGTGATGGTGACGCTGCAGATCGACAACAAGCTGGCGGTCGCGCCGTCCACCGGCGTCGCGCCGTACTTCACGACGTTCACGAAGTACGACACGCAGCTCAACGCCATCGGCATGGAGTACATCGATCTCGACGGCGACGCGAAGGGCGACATCATCGTCGCGAACCGCGACAGCAACAGCGTCTCCGTGTTCCAGGGCGGATCCAGCCCTTCGTTCAACTTCAAGGGCAACGTCTCGGTGTCGAGCAACACGGTCTGGCCGTGGGCGGTCACGGCCCTCGACTGGGACAACGACGGCGATCGCGAGATCTTCACCGCCTGCGTGGCGAGCAGCACCATCGTCCTCAACGAGAACATGGGCAACTTCACGTTCGGCACCGGCACCTCGTTCGCCGGGTCGAGCTCGCCCTTCGGCATCACGTCTGCCAAGATCGACGCCGACAACTTCGAGGACCTGGCGTTCACCAACTCGGGCGGAAGCGTCACGCTCTACACCGGCACCGGCACGGGCACGCTGAACTTCTGGCAGTCCCTCGGCACCGGGCCGACCGGAGCCACGCCATCCTCGGTCATCGTGCAGGACCTCAACGACGACGGCTTCGTCGACATCGCGACGGCCAACGATGGCGGAAACAGCGTCGCCATCATGCTCTGGGATCAGCCCAACGGCGTCTTCATGAATGCCGTCGACTACCACTCGGGCAAGGGGCCGAAGCAGCTCGTCGCCGGGGACGTCGACGCGGACGGGCTCCCGGACATCGTCACGGCCAACGACGGTAGCCACAGCGCGTCTCTCTTCCTGAACAAGGGCGACGGCACGCTCTACGCCGACCGCGAGCTCTCGAGCGTCGGCCAGGCGGGGCCGCCGACGGGCGATGCCCCGTGGGACGTCAGCATCGGGGCGATCGACACCACGCCCGGACCGGAGATCCTTTCGACGAACTTCCAGACTCCCGACGGCTCGGTCTACCTGAACGATGGGTTCGGCAACTTCACGGAGCCGTCTGCTACCGGGGGGTTTCCCACGCAGCTCCAGGCCGCCGTGGGCGCCAAGGTCCAGGTCGTCGACGACGTCGACAACGACGGCATCGCCGACTTCATCACCGGAGGTACGAACTCGGGTGTCGGGACGGTTAAGTTGAACATGGGCACGGGAGCGATCGTCAACATCAACCCGAGCCCGTCCTACGACATCTCCGACGTCATCCTCGCGCGTATCAACAACGACAACCTGAAGGACCTCCTGATCCTGGACCGTGGCAAGCCGGTCATCCCGAACCAGGTCATTGGCCACCTCTACCTCTGCACCGGCAACGGCACGCCGACGGTCTTCGATCCTCCCGTCGCGGTGGCGCTTCCCGCGCTGATCACCCAGTCGGGTCCCTCCGGCCTCTGGACGGGCGATCTGAACAACGATCAGAGAGACGACGTGGCGGTGAGCTACCAGCTCGCAAGCGGTGTCTATCCGTTCGGCACGCTCGCGATCCTCCGGAACAACAACGGGACCCTCGTACCAGGACCCGCCCCCACCGTGTACCCCATCGGCATCACGCCTTGCGGGAACGGCATGCCCGCGTGCGCCGAGGGGGCGCACGTCTTCGCGGCGGACATCGACAACGACGGCGACCGGGACATCGCGGTATCGGATGGAGTGCAGGCCGAAGTGAGCGTGTTCCGCAACAATGGATCCGCCGTGTTCAGCGGCCCGACGATCCTGCGCGAGCGCCACCTGCAGTCCGGGAAGCTCTTCATGGCGGACGTGAACGCCGACGATTACAACGACATCATCTGCGTCAACAACACCGACGACAACCTCTCGGTCTTCTTCAGCAACGGCGACGGCACCTGGAAGGACCCGCAGGCTCCGGGCGTGGACGGCGCCCCCGTGGGTGTCTGGATGTACGACAAGGAGTCGGACGGAGATCCGGACATCATCACGGCGGACTCGATCATCGACAAGATCTCGATCGTCAACAACCTGTCGGTCTACCCGAAGGCGATCATCACCGGGCCGGGCCCGGGGGCGGCGGCGTCGCCGAACCCGTCGCTCGTGAGGCACTGGCGCGTGGATGGCACCCAGATCACGAACCTCCAGTTCCTCGCCTACATTGCGAACCCCTCCTACGGCGTGAACGTCGGGTCGGCGAACATCGATGGCGATCCCACCAAGCTGGACAAGATCCTGACGGGCCCCGGCCCGGGGCCGCTCTACGACTCCGAAGTCAAGACCTTCAACCCAGACGGGACGCCCTTCCTGGTCGACTACATCGCCTACGGCACTCTGAAGTACGGGGTCAACGCGCACGGCGCGGAGCTCGATCTCGACGCCCCGCGCGAGGTCGTCACGGGGCCGGGTCCCGGGCCGGTCTACGCGCCCCACGTCAAGGGCTTCCAGTACAACGGCACCGCGACGATGCAGCCGATCGGGAAGATCAACTTCTTCGCGTACGGCACCCTCCAGTACGGCGTCGGCGTGGCCGCCGGCGATTTCGACAAGGACAACTACGACGAGATCCTCACGGGCGCCGGTCCGGGCCCGGTGTTCGGGCCGCACGTCCGCGGCTGGAACTTCGACAACAACGTCCTGTCGGCGGTGCAGAAGGTGAGCTTCTTCGCCTACTCGACGCTCAAGTGGGGCGTCAACGTCCGTAGCATCGACTTCGACGGCGACAAGTACACCGAGTTCGTCACGGGCCCCGGGCCCGGATCGTCTTCGCTCCGGTGCTGCGCGGATTCAACTACGACAGGCCTCAACGTCACCAGCGTGAACAAGATCAACGCCAACGTCTTCCCGCAGTGGAAGTACGGGCTCAACGTCGAGGGCGCCGACCTCGAGAACGACGGGTTCGACGAGATCATCACCGGCGAGGGCGACGACCCGATCGGCGATTGCCAGGTGCAGGTCTTCAATTACGACAACGACAGGCTCCTGCCAATCACGCTGCTGAACTTCAACGCCTACACCGGCCTGAAGTACGGCGTGAACGTCTCGTTCGCGAACCTCGGCCGGTACGCCTACTAGCGTTCTCCGATCTCGGATCTCACGCCTCTGCCCCGGACCGGACCGGGGCAGAGGCGTCTCTCTTTTTGGGGGGTGCTCCTCGGCGGCCGGAAAGCCGCGGGACTACCCGCGGATCCGTTCGAGGAGCGCGAGCGCGTGGTCCGCGCGCTCGGGTGCAATCGCGACGGCATCCGCGATCAGGTGGCGGGAGATCGCGATCGCCTGGCGTAGCTGCTCCCGCGATACCCCCACACGCAGGGCTCCCTTGAGGTGCCCGTGGAGCTCCCGCTTCCGTCCCTGGATAGCGAGGAGCACGCACGCCGCGAGCTCCTTGAGCGGCAGCGACAGGCCCCGCCTCTGGTAGAGCTCACCGTACGGGACCTCGATCACCAGACGGCACAGAGCGGGGTCGAAGGAGCGGATCCTGGCGAGTATGGCGGGGAGGTTTCCGCCATAGACCGCTCGAAGCGTGGCGAGGCCCGCCTTGCGCGCGGCGTTTCTCCTGGGCGGTGGCGGCGCGCTCCTGCGGCGAGCGAGCTCCGGGAGCTCGCCGAACGCCGACAGGCAGGTGGGCCACCCGCAGAAGGCCGAGCAGAGGGCGAGGAGATCGCGGACCGCCCCGTCCGATGCGCCGGCCCGCCGTGCGGCTTCGTACCGCGCCCGGAGCGCGTCCGGCGAGCCGATCGCGGCCGTGCCGGCAAGCTCGAGGAGCGCGCGCGCACGGTGATCCAGCCCTCGCTCCGTGTTCTTGCGCCGCCCCGGCATGTCCCTTAGTATCGACGACGTCTTGACGGAGCGTCCCAGGGAATGGCATGGACGGAGCGGACGCGACGCAGGAACGGCTCGCCCCACGCCCGACCCCGAGGACGCCGACATCGTCCGGCGATGCCGGCGGGGAGAAGAGGACGCCTGGACCCTGCTCGTCGGCCGCCATCGCCAGCGCGTGTTCCACCTCGCCTATCAGTTCGTGGGAGACGTGGCGGAAGCGGAAGACCTGGTCCAGGAGATCTTCTTGAGGCTCTATGGATCGCTTCATCGCTTCGACGAGAACCTGTCGTTCAAGGCCTGGCTCACGGCGGTGGGGCGCAACTACCTCATCGACCATTACCGGCGCCATCGCCGCCAGCGGGCGCTCCTGACCGGTGGAGACGACGCCTTGCGCACCATCCCGGACGGATCGCCGAGCCCCGTCGGCAACGTCGAGCGGCGGGAGCGCTCGGAGCTCCTGCGGCGTGGCCTCCAGGCGCTGCCCGAGGCCCTGAAGAAGGCGGTCGTGCTTCGAGACGTCCAGGGCTACTCGTACGAGGAGATCAGCAAGGCCCTCGCCATCCCGGTCGGGACCGTCAAGTCGCGCATCAACCGGGGGAGGGCGGAGCTGGCGGTCGCGCTGAAGGCCGATCTCCGGGAGCTGGCGGGATGAACCGCGCCGTAGCACTGGCCGCTGAGGCGCGGAGACACGGGCAGCGAAGAGCGGCGGTCCGCTTGCCATGGATCTGCGCGATCGGCATCGCGGTCGCGCCGCCTGTCCTGGCGGAAGGCACGGCCCCTCACGAGAAGGCGGTCGCCAAGATCGTCATCGATCCCGGTCACGGGGGCGACGAGCGCGGAGCGGTCGGCAAGCTCGGTCTGGACGAGAAGGCGCTGACGCTGTCGCTCGGGCTCGCGCTCAGGGACGTCCTGGAGAAGGCGGGGTTCCAGGTCGTCATGACGCGGACCGACGATCGGGTCGTGGGGCTCTGGGATCGCCCCGCGCTCGCGAACCGGGAGGGGGCGCAGCTCTTCGTGAGCCTCCACGCCAACAGCTCCCCCGCGCGGCGCGCGACGGGCGTCGAGACCTACTTCCTGAGCATCGATGCGCCCGACGAGGATGCGCGCAAGCTCGCGGCCATCGAGAACGCCGTCGTCGCCGCGCCCGACGCTCCGACGGATGCGAAGGACGACGTGACGAGCATCCTCTGGTCCATGGCGCAGGAACGCATCCTCGGCGAGAGCCAGCGCCTCGCGGAAGGCATCCAGGCGGAGCTCGATCGCGCGCTGGCCGTGCCCGACCGCGGCATCAAGCAGGCGCCGTTCGTGGTCCTGCGCAACGCCACGATGCCCGCAGTCCTGGTGGAGGTCGGCTTCCTCAGCAACCCCGCGATCGAGAAGAAGCTCTCGGATCCGGAGTACCAGGCGACGATCGTGAAGGCGATCGCCGCCGGCATCAAGTCGTTTTCCGATCCGCGGCCATAGGCGATCAGCGCCAGAGGACTGTCTCGCGCTCGGCTGATCTCATTCGCCTCTTCGGGGAGGGCCGCTGCGCTCCTCGACATGCCCCCCGAACCCCCGAACCCCCCGTAACTCCTCGATTCGGGCCTTCTCTGAGCGTTAACGTCGTCAGTTGCGCCGGAGCTGCTTCACGAACAGAAGGACGCCGAGGACCGTACCGACGAGCGCGCCGACGACGAAGATCTGCTGCGCGATGCCGAGGTTGACGAAGGGCAGCGACTGGTTGGCGCCGGGGTCCTCTTCGGGGGGCGCGTTGTCGACGGTTTCCGCCTGGAGGCCCCCTTTTCCCGCCTGACCGGTGCCCGGTGCGCCACCACCAGGAGGAGTGCCTTTTGCCCCGGCTCCGGCCGCGGCTGTTCCTCCAGGCGCGGTCTTCGAGGCGCCCGTTCCTTTCCCTGGCGTTGCCGTGGGCGCGGGCGTGGGCTCGTCCTTGCCGAACGCCGCGATCTTGCCCGACACACCGCTCGCGACGTCCATGATCTTGCCGCGCACGAGGTAGAGCACCACGAACATGATGAGGACGATGAGCACGAAGATCAGGACGTACTCGAGGTTCGCCTGCCCGCGGCGCGCGCCCCTCATGACTGCCCCGTACCTTCTCGCAGGAAGGCGAGGAGCACGCGGTTGACCTCTTCGGGGCGATCCTGCTGGACCCAGTGGCTCGCATCGGGCACGTGGTGGACGCGCAGCATCGGCGCCAGCCGCTCGGTCCCCTGGATGAGCTCTTGCCCGAGGAACCGGTCCCGGTCTCCCCAGACGAGCAGCACGGGGCACGCGATCGTCGTGGGTCGCAGCGGGAGCCGCCGGAAGGCCGCGCGGTAGTAGTCGATCGCCGCTCGCGCGGCTCCCGGCACCGCGATCGCCTCGTAGAATCGGGCGAGGTCGTCGTCGCCGAACGCGGCGGGATTCGCCGACGTGCCGCGAAGCGCCCGTCGGATGAAGTCCCGCGAGCACACCCAGCGCTCCGGCAGGAACGGGATCTGGAAGAAGAACATGTACCACGACCGGCGGAGCTGCGCCGGGCGCAAGACGCGTCGAGCCATGATCGCCGGGTGGGGACAGTTCATCACGACGAGCCGCTCCACCAGGGTCGGGTGCGTCATGGCGAGCGTCCACGCCACGGCGCCGCCCCAGTCGTGGCCGACGATGACGGCTCGCTCGTGGCCCAGGGCGCGGCAGAGCGCGGCGACGTCCTCGGCGAGGCGCTCGGCCTTGTAGCGCGCCACGCCGCGCGGCTTGTCCGAGGTGTTGTAGCCGCGAAGGTCGGGCGCGATGGCGGTGAATCCCGCAGAGGCGAGAGCGGGCATCTGGTGGCGCCACGAGTACCAGAGCTCGGGGAAGCCGTGCAGCAGCACGACCGGAGGACCGGAGCCCTCGATGACGACGTGGAGCCGTACGTCCGGCTCGACCGGCACCATCTCTTCGCGCCGGCTGCCGAGCGCCACGCTCGCAGGCGGCGATGTCGATGTCGCGGGCGCCACGAAGGTTAGTCTAACCGGGCGCGATAATGAGGCGATGCCAGGCGGTGCGCAGTTCTCGGATCGCGAGCTCCTCGCCGGCGAGCTCCCGGCCCGCTTCGCTCCCATGCTCGCGGAGCTTTCCGCCATCGACAGGCTGCGGGAGGAGCGCGGTCCGCTCGAGGAGCGCCGCGCGCGCGCGGCGCGGCATCACCGGCGGTTGCACGCGCTCCCCCTCGATCTCTCGGACGAGACGCCCGCCGAGCTCGGAAGCGATCGGCCCGAGCACGTGCGATGGCTCGCGGAGGCCGTGCTCCTCTGGACGCACTACGTCGACGTCGTCGGCCCAGCCGAGGTGCTGGCGACGCTCCGCTCGCCGTCGCTACGCGCCTTTCCGGTCGACCTCCCGGCCGACGGCGCCGCGCGCTCCGAGGTGCGGCGCGCGATCCAGGACGCGTTCTCGCTCTCCGCCTCCGAGATGGAGGAGATCGCCCGCGGCCTCGAGACCTTCACCTCGAACCTCCGCCTGAAGTGCCGCATCACCCGGATCCTGAAGCGCGAGCTCCTGCGTCGCGGCGGTCCGTTGCCCGACGATCGGCTGCGGCTCCTCGAACGGTTCTACGGCACCGTGCCGATCCGCGCTCCCGAGGTCGACCTCGTGATGACGGCGACCGCGATCCTCTTCTGCATCCCCCACGGAGACGGCGAGCTCGCGGGTGTCGAGTGGGAACGCAGATCGCCGGAGGAGCGGGACGACGTGCGGGCGTTCCTCGGACGGCTGTCGCGCGGCAACACGGCCAAGACGGATCGGTTTCCGGCCTTCGGGATGTTCGAGCGCGCGCGCCTCGACCCTGAGATCTCCGAGGAGCTCGCGGCGGAGATCGCGGTGGATCCGGCGTTCGAGGGCCTCCGTCCCGCCGTCGTGGCCGAGACGCTGGCGACCATGGTCTCGATCGTCCCGACGGCGCTTGCCGAGCAGTACCTCGTGCACGACGCCTGGGGCCACGGCTGGCAGGAGGCGCTCTGCGACTTCGAGTGGCAGTACGGCAAGCTCGTCCACGTGTCCGATCCCCTCGAACCCGGCTCGGGGCCCTACTTCGGGGGAGAGGATGCGCCGCGCCTCGTGGAGGCGTTCCAGGTGCGACGCGGCGTGGTGACGGTCGACCGCCCGACGCTCCTCCGCTTCGCCGAGCGCGACCTGCGCGGGCGCGCGATGGCCGGGCTCAACGCCGTCGTCGCGGAGATGCTGGCGGACGTTGTCGAGGGGAAGCTTTCGCGCCGGAGCCGGGAACGCCACGAGCCCCTGACGTCGTCACCTTCCCGCGCGGCGTCATGAAGCTCGACCTTACGATCGAGGACGTCCGCACGAAGGTGCGCTGGTGGCGGAAGCCCTACGTGACCCTCCGGGACGAGCCGGAGGCGCGCCGCCGTCTCGCGTCGGAGCTCGCGAGCGCCGGAGTGGCGGGAGAGGGGCTCGAGGAGGCCGTCGCGCTCGCCGCCAGCGCGATGGCCGAGCATCTCGCGCCTGCGTTCAGGGACGATCTCGAGGCTGCGCCGCGCGGGGAGACGATCGACGCCGGTCTGATCCACCGCGTCGTCCTCAACTTCGTGTCGCTCGAGCGCGAGCTCCAGGCCTTCGTCCGGCTCGCCGAGCGGTACCGCGGCAAGAACCGGTGGCTCCGGCCCGAGGCCTGCACCGATCTCCTGGTGGTGCTGCTCGCCTGGTTCTACGAGCAGGACCGCGCCCGCTACGTATGGCACCTCGACGAGCTCCTGCGCGATCCCCTGCGCCCGAGCTTCGCGAAGCTCCGTGCCGCGCTCGGGCGCGCTCACGCCGTGGCCGGATCGAGCCGCCAGGAGCGCTCCACGTAACGGTCGGGAACCCCGAGCTCCCTTGACTGGGAGCGCACGCGATCCTCGAAGTCGGCGAGGCCGTCGTAGAGATCGCCGATCTGGGACGCGTAGGTCGAGGCGATCGAGAAGAGCCCGGGAACCTCGCTCCAGGGAAGCTCGCGGACCTCCGCCGTGGCCGGGATCTCCGCCGGCCCGAGGCGCGCCAGCGTCCCCATGGCTTCGAGGCATGCGTCCCGCTCGGCGGCGGCCAGGTAGCGCTTGACGTGGGTCGCGGAAAGGAAACTCTCCAGGACCTCGCGCGCGTCGATCGCGGCCGGCGCGCGCGGCGGCTCGAAGCCCAGATCCCGGAGTCGCAGGAGGGCGGCGTGGCGAACGAGCGCGTAGGGCCGATCCTCGTAGTAGCGCACCACCGGAAGCGACCGCGCCGCTTCGTGGCAGAGGCGATGGTCGATGTGCGTCCCGACGCCGAGCGGCGCGTGAACGGCGGCCGGCTCGGCGCGCTCCGCGATCTCGGCAATCGCCGCGGCGAGCCTCGTGACCGTCTGCGCGTCGGCCGGATCGCGTCCGGAGACGATCCCCATGAAGCTCGTGTAGATCGCGCTCCGGAAGGGGGCGTCGTCGAACCCCGCGAGGAGGTGATCGGCGCCCATCGCCGCGGCCGCACGCGCCTCCTCGTTCTTGCGTCCCTCGTACGACATTCCCTCGGAGAAGAGAGTGACGACGAGTGCGCGGCCCCCGGCACGGGTGACGGCGAGCACGGCAGCCGGACAGGAGAGCGCGACGTCGTCGAGGTGGGGCGAGAGGAAGAGCGCGTCGTAGCGCGCGACGTCCGACGTCCGCGCGACGAGCATCAGCGATCCACGATCGCGGCACCGGGTCCGAACCCGAGCGTGAGCACGAGCGTCCGGCCCGGCGCGAGCCGGGGAAGTGCCGAGGCGGCGGCGAGAACGGCGTCGTTCACGAGAGCGACTCGGACCTCGGGCGCGCGACGGAGCGGGTGCGCCTCCGGCACCGCTTCGAAGGCAGCGACGATCGTCTCGACGACCCACGCGCGGTCGTAGGTCCCTTCGTAGGAGCAGGGACCGATCGAGCCGTCATCACGCATCTCGCACGGGAGGCCGAGGACGACGGCAGGATCGACGTCGTCGTGCTCTCCCGCCGCGCGTGCGATCGCTGTCGCGACCAGCCCTTCGATCCGGGGCGTGCCCGCGCGCTCGACGAGGGTCCGGTGGCCGGGCGCGATGGACGCCTTGATCGCGGTCTGGCCCGCATCGACGACGATGCCGCGCGGCGCCCCCATCGACACCAGCATCTCGAAGCCGCCCGCTTCGCCCGAGAACCGTCCCGCGCCGTCGACGGTCACCGGAAGACCGCTGCGCTCCTCGCAGAGCGCTCCGAGGCCGGGAAGCTGGGACAGCCCCCGGCGAGATGGAGCGCGCGCGCGGCGGTGCGCCGCCGGAGCTCGGGCAGCGCCGCGTGGATCCGCCGGCGACGTGGCGAGCGACGGCATCGGCGGCGAGGCCCGAGACGCGCAGGGATGCGGCGCGGTCCGCGCCCACGAGATCCACGAAGCGCGAGCCACCGGCGGCGACGTCCCAGACCTCGATGCCGCGGATGCCGGGCACCTCCTCCCCGCGGACGGCGACCTTCAGCGCGCGAGCTCCGCGATGAGCCGCGCCGCTGTCACGGCGCCGTTCTGCGCGCGGTAGGAGGCCTGGATGCGCAGGACGGCGCTCCGGTGCGGGGATGCGGGATCGAGGAGCGCGGCCAGCGCCGCGCGTATCTCCGCGACCTCGGCGGTGTGGAGATCGAGCACGATGCCGGCACCGCTCTTCTTCAGGAAGTGCGCCTGGAGAGGCTGGTCGTTGCAGATCGGGCTGATGAGGATGGGTACCCCGTGCCAGAGGCTCTCCATCATCGAGTTCGCCCCCGTGCGTGACGATTGCCGATGCCCGCGTGAGGACGGCGTGCTGCGGCGCGTAGGGGACCGCCGTCACTCCCTCGGGCCAGTCGCGCGCGAGGTCTCCCGTGCTGAGCACGAGCTGGGCGGGGAGCGGAAGCGCCGCCTCCGCCACCTTCGCGAAGAGCTCGGGTTGCCACGAGATCTGGCTTCCGAACGAGCAGTAGACGAGCGGGCGATCGGCCGCGATGCGCTCCCAGGGGAAGGGCCGCTCGTCGCCGCGCGGCCCGAGCGGGATCGAAGGGCCCACGAGGTGCGTCGCGGCCGGGATCGCCACGTCGTCGCCGACGTAGGCCGGAGTCGCGAACACGGTGTTGAGGTGCGGAGACAGGCAGTCGCAGACGACGAAGGACGGCGTCATGCCGTGGTCCCGGAACAGCGCGGCGCGCGCGGCCGAGAGCGCGCGCACGTTGTCGAGGAGATCGCAGGGGATCGTCTCGGGGGTGACCGGGTTGAGCGAGGACGAGATGCCCGCGTAACGGATGCCCTCGAGCGTCGCCGCGATGACCCCCTGGTAGAGCATGGGGTCGAGGGCCACGACCTCCGGACGATAGTCCGAGAAGGCGCGACGTAGGGGAGCGATCTGCGCGGGCACGGCATCGAGGAGGAGGGTCTGGATCCAGCGCCGGAGCGCCTCGCGATCGCGCACGAGCCGCGCGATCTCCTCGCCGTGCGTCGCCAGCGGCGGGCGCGGGAGGTCGGCTCGCACGACGTCGACGCCCAGGTCGCCGAGACCCTCGGGCGGCTCCGGGATGGAGAGCCAGCCGACCCGGTGGCCGTCCCGGCGCAGCGCCTGGGCGACGCCGGCCATCGGGTTGACGTGCCCGCGCTCGGGGGTCGTGAGGAGCAGGACGCGCGCCACGCGCCTACGTTATCCCGTCCGTGTCCCCCAGAGCTCGGCGAGGATCGCGAGCGACAGGAGGCGCATCAGCACGCGATCGGCGACGACGCGGTACCGGTTCGTCGGCGGCAGCGAGCGGTAGCTGTCGAGCAGCGCCCGCACCCTGTGGCGGTCGAGGATGCCGTGGACATCGGGCCGTTCCGCCAGGTAGCCGTCGTAGAGCTCGAGCCATGCCGCCTGCGCCCGAGGATCCAGGCCGCCGGGCGGGACGAGCCGCGCGACCTTGGGCTGGCGCAGCACGTCCGCAGGGAGCACGCCCTCGAAGAGGAGGCGTAGCAGCACCTTGCCCGTCCCGTCTCGCTCGCGCAGGGCGCGCGGGAGCCCGGCGCAGAAGCGGACGACCTCTGGATCGAGATAGGGGACGCGTACGGCGACGGAGACTCCGGCCGCCATGCGCACCTCGGCTGGCAGCGTGGCGGAGGGAAGCACCGTGCGCATGTAGACGGCCTGGCTCCATCCGAGGGCGTCGAGGTCGCGCGGCGGGCCCTCGGACTCGAGAGGCGGGATCAACGCCTGCGCATGGCCCGTCAGGAGGATGCGCGTGAGCGCGACGTCGTCGTCCTGCATGTCGAGGTAGGCGGGAAGCTCTCCGGGCGGCGGGATGAGGAGATCGGGGTTGCCGGCAAGCACCTCGTCGGCGCCGACGCCGGACAGCACGATCGTCCCCGCGGCGAGCTTCTGGTGGAACAGGTACTTCGCGATCGGCAGGCCGTTGTGGATGAGCCCCTCGTAGGCGAGGATGGCCTCGCCCGCGCGTTTCGGGAGCTCCGCCTCGGAGATCCTGACGACGACGTGCTCCGCCTGCTGTTGATCCGCGACGAGGCGCGCCCGCGCCAGCTCCTCGTCGTCGCCGCGATCTCCCGCGAGGGTGTAGGCGGTCACGCGCCCTCGGCGCACCTCGGAGGCGATCGCGAGCAGGCCCGCCGAGTCGAGCCCCCCGGAGAGGAGGATGCCGGCGCCCTCGGCCAGCCTCCGCGTCACAGCCTCCCGCAGGGTGTAGCGCAGCTCGATGCGGTAGTCGTCGAGGGACATCGTGAGCGGTCCGGGCTGGAACGAGGGGAGATCGGCCCCTTTCGAGACGGTCACCGTTCCGCCTTCGATCGAGAGGACATGGCCGCTCGGCAGGAGCTCCACCTGCTCGAAGAGCGTCTCCGACGGCGCGAGGCTGGCGAAGAGCGCTCGTACCGCGCGCGCGGGATCGATCCGCCCCGGCACGTCTCCCTCGCGGACGAGGCGGCCCACCGACGACGAGACGACGGTCTGCCCCTGGCGCGGGCCGTTGGGATGGGCGACGTAGACCGCTTGCGCGCCGAAGGGGTCGGTCTCGATCTCGACCCGCGAGGCGTTCACCCGCACGCGCGGGCCGTCGACGGCGTCGCCGTCGCCGCCCGCCGGAAGGTCCGGGAGCCTGCCCGGAACGAAGCGCAGGAACAGCGGGCCCAGGGTGGTCAACGAGCAAAGTGTACGATCCCGGCGTGCCTGCGGGCCCGTCGTGCGACATCGCCGGCGGGCGCATCCGGACGTGGTCCCTCGAGATCCATGCCGTGGACCATTGCAACCTCCGGTGCGCTTCGTGCTGCACGCTCTCGCCACGGCTCGGCCGGCGCGCGACGCCGGCGCCGGAGCTCGCGCGCGACCTCGCGGCGGCACGGGCCGCGCTCGCGCCCCATGTCGTGAAGTTGACGGGCGGTGAGCCGCTGCTCCATCCGGGGATCTGCGAGCTGGTTGCGACGGTGCGCGCGTCCGGACTCGGGGAACAGGTGGGCATCACCACGAACGGATTCGCCGTCGATCGCGTCTCGCACGAGCTGTTCGCGCTTCTCGATCGGCTCACGCTCTCGCTCTACCCCTCCGCGCCGCTTCCCGCGCCGAAGCGCCGCGCGATCGAGGAGGCGTGCGCCCGACACGGCGTGCTGGTCACGGTGAAGGAGTGCGGCTCATTCCAGCAGATGGCGCCGAGCCGTCCGCACGACGACGCCGCGACCGCGCGCATCCACGCGGACTGCTGGCTACGGGTCCGCTGCCACCTCCTTCACCGGGGACGGTTCTACGCGTGCACGCGGCCGCCCCATCTCGAGGACGCGGGCCACGTCCCGCGCGGCACGGCGGACCAGGACGGCGTCGAGCTCGAGGGGCCCGATCTCGCGGCGCGCCTCAAGGCCTACCTCGAGCGCGAGGATCCGCTGGCATCGTGCCGCGCGTGCCTCGGAGCCGCCGGCCCGTGGGAGCCCCACCGGCAGGAACCGCGCGTCACGCCTCGAGGTCGGGCTCCACGAAGAGATGCTGGATCTGGGGCATCTCCTTCTTCAGGCGCCGCTCGAGCGCGTTGATGGCCTCCACGAGTGCCTGGCCCGATCCGGTCTCCTTGAACCGGACCTTGAGGGCCACCATCACGCGATCCGATCCGACGACGACAGCCACGACGTTGAGGCACTCCTCGACCGCGCCATCGGCCGCGACCAGCTCCTCGAGCCGGCGACGCAGCCCGGGCGGCGCGGATTCGTTCAGGAGAAGGCTCGCCACCTCGTAACCGACGAACCAGGCGACGCCGACGAGCAGGAGACCGATCAGGAGCGACCCGATGCCATCCCAGATCGGGTTGCCGGTCACCATCGTGAGCAGGACCGCGACGAGCGCGATCGTGAGGCCGAGAAGTGCCGCCGCGTCCTCGGCGAGCACGACGACGAGCTCGGTCGAGCTCGACTCGCGCATGTAGGCCAGAAGAGACTTCTTGCCGCGGTGCTCGTTGGCGACCTTGAGCGCGCCGCGCATCGAGATCGACTCGAGGATCACGGAGAAGATCAGCAGTCCGATGGCGTAACCGAGCTGGTGCGGCGCTTCGGGATGGCGGATCTTGTGGATCCCCTCGACGACGGAGTAAAGGCCCCCGACGCTGAAGAGCAGCAGGGCCACCAGGAAGCTGGCGACGAACGCCGCCTGCCCGAGCCCGAGGGGGTGCTTCTCCGTCGGCGCCTGCTCGGCCTTCTTCATGCCGATGAAGAGCAGCACCTGGTTGCCGCTGTCGGCGAGGCTGTGGATCGCCTCGGTGAGCATCGACGCGGAGTGCGTCAGGCCGTAGACGACGAACTTCGACGCTGCGATGCCGACGTTGGCTCCGAGAGACAATGCGAGCGCCGACTTGGAAGAGGCCGACATGGCCGCGAGTCTACCCGGGCGCGCCCGAAACCTCGCTTCGGAATGCGTCCGGCTTCGCACCCGGGCGCGCGGCCTCGAACGCCACGGCGATCGCCACGCGCCCGGGGTCCCATCCGAGCTTTCCCAGACCGCGTCTCAGCCGGTCCAGGAGCCGTGCGAGTGAGTCCTCGTCCACGCGATCTCCGAGGCGAAGATGGAACGCGCCCGCGCGCTCCTGCGTCAGCGTCACGTCTCGCAGCGGGAGGTGCTTCCAGAGGAACGCGAGCTGCCACGCGTCGACCGCCTCGCCCGCGGGATTGACGAACGCGCAGGCCGAGCGCCCGCGAAAGTGGAGGATGGATTGCCCCGAGAATCCGCACGGGCACCGCGTCCAGGCGACCTGGCCCCGGTCGCCTGTCCGGTACCGGAGCAGCGGCAGGACGCTGCGACGGAGCCGCGTCACGACGAGCTCCCCGCCGGCGTCCTCGACCCAGACGTCGGGCGCGAGCGCGTGGAACGTCCCCGGCGCCGCCAGGCACTCCCAGGCGATCGGCCCGGTCTCCGTGGTGGCGTAGTAGTTCACGACCGGCGCGGAGCACACCGAGGCCACCGCCTCACGCTCGTGGACGGAGAAGTGCTGCGCCGAGGTCAGCAGCATGCGGGGCGCGATGCCGGGCGCCTCGCCCGCGATCCAGTGCATCCCGGCGGGATCGGAGAAGAGCACGTGAGGACCGGCCGCCTCGAGCCTCGCGCGTGCTTCGGGTCGTGCGAGGGAGATGCGGGCGAGGCGCCCGTCCCGTACGAGAGGGACGGGAGCCTCGTACTCGAGCCCGCCGGGCAGCGAGCAGAGGAGCACGATGCTCGGGCGCGGGGGGAGCTCGATCGCCAGGCGCCGGGCGAAGAAGCGGAGCACCGCCCACATGTGGACGCAGTCGTAGCCGTCCTTGACGACGGGGGCGGGCTGTCCCGTGGTGCCGGAGCTCTTGACGACGACGCACGTGGTCGCGTGCGAGGGGCTCTCGTACACGGCGAGATCGGAAAGCCGTTCCGCGAGGGTGTCTCTCGCGAGGAGTGGCATGTGGCGCAGGTCATCGAGGGTCCGGACGTCGTACGGCCCGAGGTGGGCCGCCGCGAACGCCTCGCGGTAACGAGGGGACGTGGCGGCGCGCCGGACGAGGCGGCGCAGGCGCGTTCCGAGCAGGGACCGGGCGCGCTCCAGACCGAGCCCCGCGAAGGCGCAAAGCGCCTCCACGCTCCGATCCGCGCGCGCGGCGTACGCCCGCTGGCGGGAGCCGTCGCGGTCGATCCGCGCCGGCGGCGCGATCGGCCGTCCGTCTCGGGTCAGCGCGTCCATCGCGGGCGGACCCCGAGCCGAGCGAGCGTCGCCTTTCGCGTCCGGAGCGGAACCTCGCACCAGGGCACCGAGGGACCGGGCGCTCCGGTGGCGCGCAGATGGGCGAGCTCTTCGGCGTAGCGCGCCAGCGCCTCCATCGTCCGGCATGCCTCGCCGGTCAGGTCGCGGAGGATCTCCTCGGAGCCGTCGAGCCGCGCCCACGCGACCGAGGCCGACACACGCGATGGCGGGACCCAGACGAGATCCGAGGGAAGGGGGGGACGTTCCTCGCGAGGTAGCCACCCCGCGAGACCCGCCTGGGGCGCAGGGGCTGCGGATCGAGCACCGCGATCGCGCCGAACGCGCGCGCTCCGGTGCGGCTGGTCGAGAGAGGCGTGGTGCCGAGCCACACGCGGCCCGACGGCTCGGGCGCCAGCGTGACGAGCGCTCCGCGGAGCATCGCGGCGATCCCGTCGGGGCCGGGGAAGCGGTAGAGGGTGCGGAAAGGACGCCCGCGCGTCACTCGCGCCACCCGCGCGCCGCAGCCTCGCGCTCCTCGGCCTCCTTCAGGAGCCGCGCGCGCCGCGCGGCTTCCTCGGCGCGCGAGGTCTCCGCGCGCGCGTACGCGGAGAGGGCGCTGCCGTAGTCGAGCTGCTCGAGGCGCTTGCGGGATCGGGCCTCGGCCTCGCCCGCGATGCTCCCGCCCACGGCGTGGATCCACTTCCGCAGCAGCTCCTCCTGCCGGAACGCGTTCGCGCGGATCATCTCAGCGGTCAGGGGCGCGATCGAGGCGAAGAAGGACCGCAGGATCGCCGGGGCGTCCGTGGCCGCCGTGATCGACCGCGACGTCGCGTCGCCGAGGGACGTGGAGCAGAGGATGTGGGCGAGCATCCCGATCTGCTCGCTCCAGAGCTTGGGCGCGCTGGCGCCGAGAGCTTCCCACGCGCCGTCAGGAACGGGTGCGCCACCCGACCGGAAGCAATCCGCCACGACGGCGATCGCAAGCGAGGTGTCGTACGGCGACGCGATGGGCGCTTGGGCGATCTCGTCCTGGATCCGCGCCAGATCGAACGCCGCCATGGGCCGTCTACGTGCCCTGGAGCAGCCTCGTCGTCACGTCGATCAGGTTGATGCTGTTGATGGGCTTGGCGATGTAGGCGTCCGCTCCGAGCTCGAGGCCGCGCTTCCTGTCCTCGTCCTGCCCCTTGGTGGTGATGATGATGATCGGCAGATCCTTGGTCTTGGCCTCGCCGCGCACGGCGGAGATGAACTTGAGGCCGTCCATCACGGGCATGTTGATGTCGGTGACGATGAGGTCGAAGGCCCCTTCCTGGAGCTTCCCGAGCGCGTCCACACCGTTCTCCGCTTCCTGGATCTGGATGTTCGGGATGCGCTTCAAGTGGAACGTGAGAAGGTTCCTCATCGTGGGCGAGTCGTCGACGACGAGGAGCTTCTTCTTCTCCATGGCCGCTACCTACCTTTCGCCGAGCCGTCGGTCAACCGCGTCGCCTCGCCGAGCCCCTCCGGCTTCAGGAGCCCCATGAAGCCCTCGATGGTCTGGAGCTTCCGCTCCACCTTCGTGTAGAGCGTGGCGGAGTAGAGCGCCGTGGCCGCGTGCCCGCCGAGCAACGAGAAGAGCTCCATGTCGATGTCGGTGAAGACCTTGTTCTTCTGCGTGAGGAGCCGCTTGATGGCGATGACGCCGATGGTCTGCGACTCGATCATCAGCGGGATGGCGGCGATCGGCTCGCCGGTCTTGAGGCGCTCCTCGATCTCCTCGGGGTTGGCGATGTCGGCGCTTCCGGACTCGGCGACGCGTCCGACGATCCCGACGCCGACCGGGACGTGGCGGCGGAGCGTACCGCTCTCCCCCTCGCTCGCGATCACCTCGAGGGTCGCCTTGTTCTCGCGCAGGAGGTAGATCGCGAACTCGTCGGCGCCGATGAGGTTCACGATGATCTCCATGACGGTGCGGACGACGTGGTCGAACTGGAGCGACGCGTGGAGCTGGTAGCTCGCGATGTAGAGGTTGGCCAGGTTGTTGTTCTGCTGCTCCACCTCGATGTACTTCCGCGCGAAGTCGACGTTCTCCTCCTCGATCTCGGCGTAGCGCGATTCGAGGCCCTGGAGCTTCACCCGTAGCTGCTCGACCTCGCGCCCGAGCGCTTCCTCGATCCCCTGCGCGCCGGTCGTCCGCGTCCCCGTGATCTGGCGCTCGAGCTCGGCAACCCGCTCCTGGGCGGCGGCCACTCGGTAACGCAGGGCCTCGTTCTCCGTCAAGAGCTGCTTGGTGAACGACTTCGTCTCCTCCAGGATCTGGAGGATCTTCTCTCCGCGATTGCCGAGGGAATCGTCGGCGTCGGCCATGAGTCAGCGAGTATATTCCGTCCCCCCGGCCGGAGGCAGAGACCCGCTCTTGCCCGCCCGCGACGCGAGCTCGAGCAGCGCGTCGCCGATCTCCTGGAGGCCGAGGACGCGGTCCACGGCCCCCGCCGAGATGGCCCTCTCGGGCATGCCGAACACCAGCGCCGACTCCTCCGACTGCGCGATCGTGAGGCCGCGCGCCGCGTGGATGGCGCGCGTCCCTTCCCGTCCGTCGTCACCCATGCCGGTCAGGACGATCCCGAGGAGCCGATCCTTGCACGCGAGCGCCGCCGAGCTCATCGCGCGATCCACGGACGGCACGTACCGGTCGCGATCGGCTGGAGCGACGAGGTCGAGGTAGCGTTCCTTGGTGACCAGGGTGTGGACGCCCCCGGCGCACACGTAGGCCCGGCAGGGGCGAAGCCGTTCCCCGGCCCGCGTCTCCATGACAGCGATCGCCGCGCGCCGCGCCAGCCGGTCGGCGAACAGGCGCGTGAAGCCCGCCGGCATGTGCTGGACCACGAGCACCGGGGCGGGGAAGTCGGCGGGAAGGCGCACGAGGATCTCCTCGACCGCCGCCGGGCCGCCGGTGGACGCGCCGATGATCACGAGCTCCGGCGTCCCCGATTTCGCGAGGGGCTTGCCCTCTTCCGCGGGCTTCGCCGGCTCGGCGGCGCGGGGCGGGCCGGCGGCGGGGCGCGCTTGCGGCGCGCCCCGCAAGCGCAGGCGGGAGAAGCCGGACACGATGCGCTCGAGGTCCCCCTTCACGCCGAGAAGCTCGGGTCCCGCGCCGCGCCGCGGCTTCGCGACGAAGTCGATCGCGCCGAGCTCCAGGGCGCGGAAGACGTTGGGCGCCTCCGCGAGCGAGCTGACGACGACCGCGGGCGTCGGCCGCGTGGCCGATAGCCACCGGAGCACCGCGAAGCCGTCCATGTTGGGCATCTCCAGATCGAGCGTGAGCAGATCGGGCTCGAGCTTCAGGATCTTCGGGATCGCGTCCGCCCCGTCGAACGCCTTGCCGCAGATCTCGACGCCCGGGATCTGCTCCAGGATCGAGGCGAGCGTCTGGCGCGCGTAGGCGGAGTCGTCGACGATGAGGATGCGGAGGGGCTTCGCGATGGGCATCAGCGGGTTCCCACGGAGGCACGGATGCACGGAGGATGCGCTCTGGCGGACCTCCGGCGCGGGCGCCCGGATCGATGCCGCGCGGCGTCCGTGCCCTCGGGGGACGCGCGATCAGATCTTGCGGTACACAAGGTCGTTCTTCAGCCGCTCGAGACGGAACCCCTCGCTCATGCCGGTGAGGCTCTCGGCATGGCCGAGCAACAGGTATCCCCCGGCCTTCAGGCGATCGTGGAACATGCGGACCACCTTCTTCTTCGCGGCGCGGTCGAAGTAGATCATCACGTTGCGGCAGAGCACCACGTCGAGGCCGAGCAGGGGATTGTACGTGGCCTCGTCGAGCAGGTTGTGCCTCTTGAAGAGGACGCGCCTGCGGACGTCCTCCTTGACGCCGAAGCGGTCGCCGCCGGGATCGAAGACGTCGAAGTACTTCCGGTAGGGCCCGAGGTCCGGGCCGCGAAACGAGTTCCTGGTGTAGAGCCCCTGGCGCGCCCTGGCGAGGATGCGCGCCGAGATGTCGGTGGCGTAGAGCGCCACGGGAGCGCGGTCGTAGACGCCCTGCTCCTCCAGGATCATCGCGATGGTGTAGGGCTCCTCTCCGGACGAGCACCCGGCGCACCAGATCTTGATGGGGCGCCCCGGCGCCGCGAGGCCGGGGAGGATCTCGTCGGCGAAGGCGCGGAGCTGGTTCTGCTCGCGCAGGAAGTAAGTCTCGTGGACGAGCACTTCCTGCAGCAGGTGCTCGAGCTCCTCCGCCCTCTTTCCGTCGTACTTCAAGAAGAGGTAGTAGCGGCGCGCGTCGCCGATCCCGAGCGCCTCCATGCGGCGCACGAGACGGTTCTTCAGCACCACCTTGTTGTCGCAGAACACCCCGCAGGCGTCGTAGATGACGTTTCGGATCGCGACGAAATCGACGTCGGAGAGATCGGACGATCCCTCGGGATCGGGACCTGGCGGCGGCCAGGAGACGCTACGCGCCACTCGGGTCGCCGGGAGGGGGTGCGTCCTCGGCGAGCGCGGCGAGCATCTCGTCGAGGCGCACCCGATCGCTTTCCTCCAGGATCTCGGTGAGGTCGAGGAGGGGAACGCCACCCGGCAACACGCCGAGCACGTAACGCGCGATCCCCCCTGCCACGGCCGGCGGCGGGAGGACGTGGCCGAGAGCGAGGTGCCAGAGCTCCATCACGCGATCCACGCGGACGCAGGTCGCGCGGCCGGTCGCGTCGTCCCGTACGAGCAGGAGCTGCGATGTGGGGGGCGCGGCCGTCGCGAGACGCGAGCGCAGGTCGACGGCGGCAAGAGCCTCCCCGTGGACGTCGACGAGCCCTTCGACCGCCGCGAGGGCACCAGGGAGCGGCGTCACCGGGAGCGGCTCGAGGATCTCCCGAACGGCGATCGCGGGCACCGCCACGACGTGGCCTCCCACGCAGACGCGGAGCACCTCGCACTCCGTCGCCGCCAGGGCGTCGATCGAGATCTCCGTCACGGCGCCCCGCCCGTCGCTTCCGCCACGACGTCCATCCCGAGGATCTGGGCGACGTCGAGGAGCCCGACGAGCGTCCCGGAGAGGCGGGCCGCGCGCGTGATGTAGCGCCACGTCTCGCGCGGGAGCTCGCGCCAGCTCTCGAGGTCGACGTGGATCACGCCGAGCGTCGCGCTGACCTCGAGCCCGACCGCGTCCTCGCCTTGCCCCGCGACCACGATGCGTCCGCGGCCCTCGCCGCCGCCGGTCGCGCCCGTGAGGCGCGCGGTGTCGACCACAGGGACGAGGGCGCCACGGTGGACGAAGATCCCGAGCACGACGGCCGGCGCGCGCGGCACGGGGGTCAGATGGGGATCGATCACGACCTCCTCCACGGCCGCGACGGGCAGCGCCATGTGTTCCGATCCGACGACGACGTGCAGGTAGGCATCGCGATCGACGTCCTCGGCGTCCTCGACTCTCTCCGGCGACCGCGCGACCTCGCCCACGAGCTTGCCGTGGAGCCGTTCGAGGAAGTCGCGTCGCGGATCGCTCACAGGTCGCGCTCCGCCGCGAGGCTGCCGACGTCGAGGACGAGCGCGAGGCTCCGCTCGCCCACCACGGCCCCGCCCGCGATGCCAGGCACCTTCGCGAGGAGCCGTCCGAGCGGGCGCGTCACGATCTCGCGCTGGCCCCGGATGCGATCGACCACGAGCGCGAGCCGGCGCTCGGCGCTCCCGACCACGACGACGTAGCGGTGCCCGTTCGCGCCGCGGTCGTCGCTCGAGGGCAGCCGCAGCAAGCGCGCGAGCTCGCGCACCGGGATCTCCTGGCCGCGGTGCGGGATCACGGCCTTTCCGGACAGCGTCGGAAGGCGGCCCGTCTCGATCCGCAGGTTCTCGAGGACGCTCGACAGGGGAATGGCGAAGAGCCGCTCCTGCACCTCGCACAGGAGGGCCTGGAAGATCGCGAGGGTGATCGGGAGCGTGACGGTGATCTCCGTGCCCTTGCCCTCGGAGCTCCTCACGTCGACGAACGCGTTCACGTCGGCGAGGTTCTTCTTCACGACGTCCATCCCCACGCCGCGCCCCGACACGTCGGTCACCGCCGACGCCGTGGAGAAGCCTGGAAGGAAGAGGACGCCCGTCAGGTCGTCGATCGTGGCGCGGTCGGGGTCGGCGAGGAGCCCGCGCTCCGCGGCGCGGGCGCGGACCCTTTCCCAGGGGATGCCCCGGCCGTCGTCCTTCACCGTCACCTGGATCTGGCTCCCGCGCGGGGCGGCGACGAGAGCCACCAGTCCCTCCTCCGGCTTGCCGAGGGTGCGGCGATCGCCCGGCGGCTCGATTCCGTGGTCCATGGCGTTGCGGATCAGGTGGATGAGCGGGTCGACGAGCTTCTCCACGATCACCTTGTCGAGCTTCGTGTCGCCGCCATCGAGCGCGAGGCGGATGCGCTTGCCCGAGGATCGCGTGTAGCCAGCCACGATCCTCCGCAGGCGGTTCCAGATCTGGCCGATCAGGACCAGGCGGACCGTCATGAGCGCGCGCTGGAGCTCGCTGACGCGCTTCTCGAGCGTCTGGATCGAAGCATCGAGTGCCTGGACCTCGGTCGTCGGTCCGTCGAGGTCCCGGAGGCGCCTGCCGATCTCGTGAAGCCGCGAGCGCTCGGCGAAGAGCGCGCCGACGAGCGTCGTGAGAGCGTCCAGCGTGGCGATCTCGATGCGTACGGATGCCGTCGCGCCGCGAGATCTCTCGGCGGAGAGACCAGGGTCGCCCTCGTCGGCGGTGTCCTCGCGGGTGGCCGCCGCCGCGGAGACCTCCGGCGCTCCCGGAGCCGCGACCGATCGCACGGAAAGGAGGCGGCTGCCGAAGAGGTCGGGGAGCGCCTCTTCGATCGCGGCGTCGGCGGTCGCGAAGAGGTAGAGGAAGCGTTGCTCCGTCCCTCCCGGCGAGCCGGGCGCGGGGAGCTTGGTGATGATCTCTCCCGACGCCTCGAGGGTCTCGGAGAGTTCCTTGCCGACCGACGCGAACTCGGTGAAGGCGATCTGGAACGTGAGCTCGAGGACCTGCTGTCCCGATCCGAGGCAGGCCGCGAGGCGCGCCTCCTCGTACTCGGTCAGCGTCCGGCGCACTTCCTCCGGCAGATCGACGGCGGGCGCGCCGGCGCCCTGCCCGCCGTCCTCGAGGGTCCGCTCGATGGCGGCGAGGAACGGCCCGAAGTCGAGGCTCGCGGTGCTTCCCGTCGAGAGGGCCTCGACCGACTCGCGCAGGTGATCGATCCCCTCCGATACCACCTCGAGGATCGCCGGGCTCCAGGCCATCTTCCCGAGGCGCAGCGCTCCGAGGAGGTCCTCGAGACCGTGGGACAGCGCCTGGAGCGCCTGGAAGTCGAGCATCCCGGCGAGCCCCTTGAGCGTGTGCGTGGCGCGGAACAGGGCGTTGACGTCGCTCGGCCGCGGCGCGGATCCGCGCCCGAGCGTGCCGATCGTCTCGTACATCGAGGCCACGAGCTCCTCGGCTTCGCCGAGGAAGGAACCGATGTCGCCGTCGTAGCTGTCGCTATTCATCCGCCGGCGCGCTCCTCGGGGTCGCGAGCGCGCGGTCCAGCACCTCGGCCACCGCCGCGACGAGGCTCTCGTAGGCGGGGCGGGTGACGGGCCCCTCAGCGCCTCGAGCCCGAGCGTCGTCTCGCCCTGGTCCACGTAGAGGAGCGCGACGGCGTGCTCGGCTTCATCAGCGGGAGGAGGGCAGCGTGCCCGGATCGCGCCCGCCCGATCCGCATCATGAGCGCCGCGGGAAGGGCTGCTTCGCTCGTGAGGAAGATGCGGCCGCTCCTGAGCGTCCGCGAGAACGGCGTGCCGACCTCGATGGGCAGCGTGAGCTCCTGGACAAGCGCCGAGATCGGCGTCTGCCCGCGCCCGCGGCCGAACGCGCCGAGAGGCGCCAGGCTCTCGCCCGCGACGGCGAACAGGATCGCGCGATCGAAGTACGGGGTCAGCATGCGCAGGAGCGAGAGGGTGATCTCCGTCGGCTCCGCCAGCTCCTCGATCTCCGCGAGAAGGGAACGGATCTCGTCCCTGGACGGGTGGGGGCTCGCGGCGTCGGGGTCTCGCGACGCCGCGGCCTCCGAAGGGCCGCGGAGCTTGGCGAGGAGCAGGTGCTGCGTGTCGATCCCCGCGTTGCTCGCGGGAACGTCGTGGAGCGCGAGGGCGAAGGTCCCGTCGGTCCAGGTGAGGAGCGCACCGACGACCGTCGTGATGTGGCTCCGGACAGCCTCCGGCGCCTGGGCAGGCTCGACGTCGGGGATCGACTCGTCGTGCGCGTCGACGATGACGCCGTCGTGAAACGAGATGGATCCCTCCCCGCGCGTCCCCTCGAGGTGGAGCGTCCCGCTCTTCTTGCTGTGGTGGATGATCTGCAGGATGTCCTGCAGGGACATGTCCTCGAGGTTTCCGGAGAGGCTCATGGAACGCTATCTCTGGAAGTTCGCGATCTGGGATCGGAGGGTCTCCGATTCCCGGAGCAGCGCCTCGACCGCCGAGCGGAGCTCGCCGGCCTTCTGCGTGTTGGAGCGCGTGATGTCGTGGATCTGCTCCACCGCGGTGACCACCTGGCGGCTCCCCTCCGCCTGCTCGGACGTGGCCCGCCGCACCTCCTCCGTCAGCCCGCGGATGGCCGTGGCGGCGTCGATGATGAGCCCGGAGTTGCGCGTCTGCTCCGAGGTCGCCCGCGAGATCTCCTGGATCATGCGGGAGACGCGCTCCACCGCGCGGGCGATCTGCTCCCCCCCGCTCTTCTGCTCGGTCGTCGCCTTCTTCACGTGGGTCGCCTTGTCGCGCATGTTCTCGACGGCGGAGCGGATCTCCTGGCTCTCGAGGGACTGCGTCTCGATGGAGGAGAAGATCTCCGTCACCAGCGCCTCGGTCCGTTGCATCGCCTTCGCGATGCCGTCGCCGAGCAGGATCTGCTCGGACGCCGCGACGGCGATGTCCTTCACCATCCCCCGCGCCACGTCTCCTCCGACGGCGATCTGAGTGAGGGCGTCGCCGGCGCGGCGGGAGAGCTCCACTCCGAGCGTCACGGCGTCGGCACCCTCGCCCACGGAGCGGACGGCCTCCTTCACGTCGCTCTCGACGGAGCTCACGAGGCGCGCGATGTCGCGCGTCGCATTCCCGGTCCGCGTGGAGAGCTCGCGGATCTCGTCGGCGACCACGGCGAAGCCCTTGCCGCGGGTCCCGGCCTTGGCGGCGATGATGGCCGCGTTCAGCGCCAGGAGGTTGGTCCTCTCGGCGATCTCCTCGATGAGCGTGACGATCTGGCCGATCTGCTCGGACCGCGCTCCGAGGGCGCGGATGCTCGCCGCCGTGCGGTCGAACACCTCGCGGATGCGGTCCATGCCCTGGACCGTGCGCACGACGGCTTCCTGTCCGAGGCCCGCGTCCCGTGCCACGCCCTCCACGGCGTCGCGCGTCCGGATCGACGCGGCCTCCACGCTCTTGCTCTGGGCGGACGACTTGGCGATCGTGTCCTGCGTCTCCTTGGCGGCGTGGGCGAGGGCCCGCACGTTGCCCTCGACCGTCTTCAGGGACGCGAGCACCTGGCCGATGCTCGAGGCCACCTCCGACACGAGGCCCGAGAGCTCGTCGGCGCTCTCGCTCACCTCGGTGATGTTGGCGTTCATCTCGAGGATCGAGGCCGACGCATCCTCGCCGGCGGTGCCGAGCGCCGTCACGTTGTCGTTGATGTGCTTGATCGACTGGGTCATCTCCTCGACGCTCGCGATCGTCTCCACGACGGAGCGTGCCATCGCCTCGGCGCTCTGCGCCACCTGCCGCACCGAGCCGTCCATCTCGAGGATGGAGGAGGAGGTCTCCTCCGTCCTCAGGAGCTGCTCTTCCGAGCCCTTGCCGATCTCGCGGCTCCCCGAGGAGATGCGCTCCGCGGAGCCGTCGAGCGTCGAGGCCGAGCTGGCGAGCCGGTCGATCGTCGCCTTCAGGTTCCCGCGCATCCGTTCGAGCGCATAGGCGAGCTTGCCGATCTCCCCGCTGGAGGTGCCCTCGACGCGCCGCGTCAGATCGCCGTCGGCGATCGCCACGGCCATCGTCGCCATCGCCTGCAGGGGCTTGAGCAGCCGGCCGAGCACGAGCGAGAGCAGCACGAGGCCGACGACCGAGATGCTCCCGAAGGCGAGCAGGCCCTTGTTGCGGATGCGCTGGATGGCGGCCCGCGTCGCCTCGCCAGAGATGCCGACATGGATCTCCCCGAGCCCCGCGCCGGAGGGCGTCGACGCGGCCGGCGCCTTGGTGGGTTCCTCGAGAAGGTCGAGGTCCTCGCGCCCAGGCGCGTCCGCCCCCTCGGACGCCTTCACGGTGGCCGCGAAGTCGAAGAACTCGACGCCGCCGGGGAGCACCTTGCGGCTCACGGGGGGCGCGGAAGGGGCGCGGTCCGCCGCGAGCTCCGTCTCCATCATGGCCAGCTCCGCGCCGCCGCCCGCGCGCGCGAAGACCCCCTTCTTCGGGATCCACACGACGGCGTAAAGGAGGTCGCCGCCGTAGCCCGACAGGGCGTCGCCGCGCATCGCTTCCATCAGGATCGCCTCCAGCGTCTTCTGGTTCTCCGTGAGCGCGCCGTACTTGCACTCGCGGGAGAGCCCCGCCGCCATGGCCTGACCTCTGGCCTGCTGCTCGCGGCGCACCAGGGACGACCCCTGCTCGACGAAGATGAGCGAGAGGATGCCCCCGGTCGCGAACAGGAGGATCCCCGCGGCGATGGTGAGCCGGGTCCCGAGGCTCATCGCGGTGGCGGGGACGTCGCGTCGGACGTTCCGGGAGTGCGCATAACCGGCGGGTGGGAGTTCATCGGTGGCGGCGCCCCGCAGTCGTCAGTGTCGTGCTGTCCGTATCCCCGTCGCGCCGCCGGCCGGGTGGCCGCAAGAGCCGAAAGTACAATGAATCGAAACGTGGCGTCAAACCAACGTCCTCCGCACGATCCCGCCCCCACGGGGCGGGGCCCAGCCCGGCGATCGGGTGCGTGCTGCGCGACGCTCCTCGTGGCCGTCCTCGCACGCGGCGCCACGGAGCCTTCGGACCGCCTCCTCGTGGTCCGGAGCTCGGCGCACCCCGCGCTCGGGGAGGCGATCTCCGGGATCCGCGAGTCGTGGACCGGCAGCATGGTGGTCAAGGAGCTCTCCGGCGAGGAGGAAGGTGACCGGGCGGCGGTGAGCCAGGGACTGGGCCTCGCGCCCACCATCGTGATCGTCCTCGGGGACCGCGCCGCGGAGCTCGTCGCCGCGGCGGACCCCAAGGTGCCGGTGATCGGCGGCTTCGTCGCTCACGACAAGCTTCGCGTGGGCGCAGGGGGCGTCTCCATCGAGCCCCCGTCGGCCCTCGAGATCCAGGAGCTCCTCCACCTGATGCCGACGGTCAAGCGCCTGGGGATTCTCTACGACCCGGAAGAGTCGGAGGTGGAGGCAGGTCGCGTCGCGGTCGACGCCGGCGAGGAGGGGATCGAGGTCGTGCGCGTGAAGGTCGAGTCTCCTTCCGCCGTGCCGCGCGCGTTCCTGCAGGCGCGCTCGCGGCTCGACGCCCTCCTGATGCTGCCGGATCACGCGGTCGTCGCCTCGCCGGAGGCCCTGAGCTTCCTCGCCCTCGGATGCCTGGAGCGCGGGATTCTTCTGTACACTCGGGGCGAGGTCCTCGTGAAGGGCGGCGCCCTATTCTCTCTCACGGTCGATCCGCGGGACGTCGGCAACACGCTCGGCCTCCTGGCGGGCCGCGCCGTCTCGGGTGCCGGCGGGCCGATGCCGCCGGGGACCCGGCCGGGACCCGCGCCTGGATGGGTGCGTCCCACCCGCTACCGCCTCGTCCTGAACGCGAAGACCTTGGAGGCGCTCGATCTGGCGATCCCCGAGGAGCGCGTCGTGGCGCGCGGCGATCTGCTGACCGTGGACCTCGGACCCGGAGGTCAGGAGGCTCCGACCGAGTCGCCCGCGAGGATCGTGCGGGCGACGACGCCGGCGCTCCCGTCACCGAAGGGCCGGGCCGACGAGATCGTCGTGCTGCGCGTGCGCGTGTCCGTCGAGGGGAAGCTCCTTTCCGCCGCGGCGCTCCGAGGCGACGCCGCGCTCCGGGAGAGGGCCATCGACGAGGTGAAGACGTGGGAGTTCGCTCCTGCGCTCTCCGGGGGCAAGCCCGCCGAGTCGTCCCTCGTCCTCACCGTGAGGTTCTCCGGTGCCCCGTGATCTCGAGGCGCCGTCGCTCGCCATCGCGCGCGACTCCCTGAGCCAGGCGCCGGCACCGCAGGGCTTCTCCCTCGGCCTTCGCGTCAAGGCGATGATCGTGGCGCTCTGCCTCACGCTGCTCTCGAGCGTGCCGCCGATCGTGTTCTTCTACGTCAAGGTTCGCCGCGCGATCGACGGCGAGCTGCGCGACAAGGCGCAGGTGATCGCGGGGTCCCTGGCGCGCAACAGCGCGGGCTACCTCGTCGTGGGAGACGTCGAGGGGCTCGAGAGGCTGCGCGACGTGACCCTCGCGTCGAAGGAGACCTCCGGCGACATCCTCTACGTGGCGATCGCGGGCAGCGCGGGCGACATGCTGAGCTCTCGGGAGGCCGAGGGATCCGCGGCGGCGCAGGCCCTCCAGGCGCTCCGGAGCCGGCGTCTCAGCCCGGTCGCGTCGATCGAGCTGCGCGCGCTGCCCGACGGCCACACCTACTACGACGTCGTCGCGCCGGTGCTGCGCGAGAGCAAGAGCGGGGCCGACGATCTGTCCGAGCCGGGCGGCCCCGAGTCGGCCCCCGCGGGACTGGTCGCCATCGGCTTCTCCCGGACGCGCACCGAGGGGAAGATCCGCGAGATCCTCTCGTCCTGCATCGGGGTCACGCTCGCGACCGTTGTCCTCGGGCTGATCGCGGCGGCGCTGGTCACCCAGCTCGCGATGCGGCCCATCGCGGAGCTCTCCCGCACGGCGGGGATCATGGCGGAGGGCGATCTCACGCGCTCGGTCGACGTCCGCTCCGGCGACGAGATCGGGCGCCTGTCCCGTTCCTTCGCGTTGATGGCCGACAGCTTGAAGGTCGTGCTCCGCAGGATCAACGCCGCGAGCGGAGCGGCCGACGACACGGTGAAGGACGCCACGGGCGCGGCGCGGCGCATCGTGACGGGATCGGAGCGGCAGTCCGATTCCGTCACCGCATCGTCGGCGGCGATCCTGGAGATGGACAGCACCATCAAGGACGTGGCCCGCTCGGCGGAGCGCATGACCTCGTCGGTCGTGAGCACCACGACGTCGCTCGAGGAGATGGGTAGCTCGATCCGCCAGATCGACGAGTCGGTCACGGCGCTCCAGGTGGTCACGAGCGACGCGAGCTCCTCGGTGCTCCAGATGGGAGCGAACATCGGCGAGGTCGCCGAGTCGATCGACGAGCTCTCGTCGCAGGTGGAACGGACGGCATCGTCCATCAACCTGATCGCGACGTCGATCGAGAACGTGTCGGAGCGCGCGCGGGACATGAGGGGATCGGCCGAGGCCACGGCCCACTCGATCGAGGACATGGGCAAGAGCATCCGCGAGGTGGGGGGCCATGCGAAGGCGGCGTCCGACCTCGCGCAGAAGGTGACCCAGGACGTCGGCGAGGGGAGGCGCGCCGTCCGCTCGACGTCGGACGGCATGCGCACGATCCGCACGAGCTTCGAGGAGACGCGCGCCGCGATCTCGGGGCTCCTCGAGAGCTCGCGCCGGATCGGGGAGATCGTCGACATCATCGACGACGTCGCCGACCGCACGAGCCTCCTCTCCCTGAACGCGGCCATCATCGCCGCGGAGGCGGGAGAGCAGGGACGCGCCTTCGCCGTCGTGTCCGAGGAGAGCCGCGAGCTCGCGGTGAAGACCGCCGCGTCGACGCGCGACATCGCGGCGATCGTCCGCTCCGTCCAGGAGGAGGTGGGCCGGGTGCTCGCGCGGACGGAGGAGAGCGATCGCTTCGTGACCGAAGGGGTCGATCTGGCGAGCCGCGCCGACCAGTCCCTCGAGCTCATCCACCGCGCGTCGGTCTCATCGATGGAGATGGCGGCGCTCATCGAGTCGGCGACCGTCAGCCAGCTCGAGCGCGGCGTGCTCGTGATCCGCGAGATGGAGCGGCTCAAGGAGCAGGCGCTCGGGATATCCGCGGCCACCACGGAGCAGGCCAGGACGGGCAAGACGATCACCGAGGCCGTGGCGGAGATGCGCGACAAGGCGGTCATGGTCAAGCGCGCGTCCGCCGAGCAGAAGCTCGGAGGCGACCGCATCGCGGGCTCCATGGAGAAGGTGACGGAGATGATCCAGCAGATCGCCCGCGCCACGCGCGAGCAGGCGAGCAACGCCAAGCTCCTCACCGACGGCGCCAACGAGGTGGAGAAGCTCGCGCTCGAGGTCGGGCGCGCGACCAAGGAGCAGGCCAAGTCGTCGGCCCAGGTCGTGACCGGCGTCGAGGTCATCGCCGAGGTGACGCGGGAGAACACCCAGCTTGCGGACGACATGGGGCAGCGCCTCTCTTCTCTGGCCGCGCAGATGGCCGAGCTGCGGAAGCTCGTGCTCGGGCTGCGGCTCTCCTGAAGGCGTGCTGGTCGCGAGCCTCCTCGTCTCTCGCGTCGTCCCCTTGATGTTCTTCGCGTCGGTGGTGCTGGTTGCCGGCCGGTACCTCCACGATCGCTACGCGTCGGCGGGGCGGTGGGTCGGACGCCTGCTTTTCGGAGCAGTGCTCTTCCTCGGAACGGCCGGCGCCGTTCCCTACGTCCTCCGATCGGCCCACGTCGTCGCTGCCGAGTCGGCGTTCTTCGCCGGGGACTGGGACGGAGTCGACAGGCACCTCGCGGCCAACCGCGCCATGGGCGGCGGACTCTCGGATAGCCAGGGTCGCGACTGGGGCATCGCGCTCATGAACCAGTGGCGCTTCCGCGAGGCGGAGGAGGTCCTCAAGAGCACCGTGCGACGCGCCGGCGTCAAGGTCCGCGTGGAGCCGCGGACGGTCTTCCTCATCGGGGTGTGCCGCTACTACGACGGGCGGCTCGATGCCGCCGAGAAGACCATCGCGAGCGCGGGAGACTTCGGTCAGCAAGCGCTCGCCGACTACTTCCTCGGCCGCATCGCCGATCGCCAGGATCGGCCGAAGGAGGCGGTGCTGCGTTACGAGAGCTGCGTCCGGGAGAACGCGGGGTTCTACCCGGCGATCTACCACCTCGCTCGCATCCGCCTCATGGCCGGTGAGGGCGATCTGGCGCGCATCGTCCTCGCGCGCTACGAGTCCGCTTCCGGCGGCGCCGACGGGGACGCCTCGCTCGCCGCGCTCCGCGCGGCCATCAAGGATGGCGGTCCCGTGCCGCCGCCGGTCGAGTTCATCATCGTGCAGGCGATCCGTTGAAGGTCCGCCCGTCGCCTGCATTCGCGGGTGGCGTCGCACTCTCCATCGCGCTGGCGGGCCGGGGCGCGGCGGCGGCGCCGTGCGCGATCGCGATCGACCCCCCGGCGATCCCCACGGCGCGCCTGGGCGTCGCGTTCCGCGAGCCTCTCGCCGCGTCGGGCGGCGTCCCTCCCTACACCTTCGCCGTGTCTGGCGGCGCGCTTCCGGCCGGGATCCTGCTCTCGACCTCCGGCATCGTCGGCGGCACCCCCACTGCCTCGGGAGCTTCGAGCGTCCTCGTGACGGCCACGGATGCGCTGGGATGCTCCGTCGATCGGGTCTACGTCGTGAACGTCGCCCCGAGCGCCGACGTCCTCGCCGGCGCCGGCGGCGGAGCGCCCAACGCGCCGCGGATCGCGCTCTTCAGCTCGGAGGGCCCCGTCGCGCTCCTCGACATGCTCGCGTATGGATCGGGGAGCTACGGCGCGCGCGTGGCCGGCGGCAACGTCGACGGCGGGCCGGACGGAGAGCTTCTCACCGGGCCGGGACCAGGCCCCACGCTCGGACCGCACGTGCGGGCGTTCCGCCGGGACGGCGGGGCGCTCGCGAAGGTCAGCTTCTTTGCCTACGGCACGCAGAAGAGCGGCGTCAACGTCGCCGCGGGGCTCCTCGATCACGACGCGTTCGACGAGATCGCCACGGGCGCGGGTCCGGGCGCGATCTTCGGACCGCACGTCCGCGGGTTCGACGTCGACGGCGCTCAGGTCCGCGCGATGCCAGGCGTCAGCTTCTTCGCCTACCAGACGCTCCGCTACGGGGCGGGCGCCGCGGTGGGGAGCATCGATCCCGACGCGTTCGGAGAGATCGTGAGCGCGCCGGGTCCTGGAGCGGCGCTCGGGTCGCAGGTCCGCGGCTGGGACTTCGACGGCACGACGATCGTGCCGATCCCCCGGGTCAGCTTCTACGCCTTCCCCGGCACCGGATACGGAGCCAGCGTGGCCGCGGGCGATGCCGACGGCGATGGCATCGAGGAGATGGTGGCCTGCGCTGGACCGGCCCCCGCGTATCCCGCGCGCCTTCGCGGATTCGGTTTCGACGGTGCCGTTCTCAAGGCGCTCCCCGGCTTCGATCTCACGCCCTTCGGCAGCCGCTACGGCGCACGCGCCGGGCTCGCCGACTCCGACCCGCCCGGCGGGGGCGGGGGCGCCGAGCTCTCCGCGGGCGCCGGGCCCGATCCCGCCGCCGGCACGACCGTCGCGCCGTTCCGCTACACGGGGACGTCCCTCGTCCCGGCCGGCGCGAGCTACGTCGCATTCCCGGGCTTGGCCTTCGGCGTGAGCCCGGTTGAAGGGAACGCGGCGCTCCGGCTCCGATGCAACGGGTCGGCCGTCGCGTGCGATCGTCCCTACAACCAGTGGAGCGAGGTCTCGACGCACAACGCGATGTCGAACGAGGAGGACGGATTCTGGCTCCCGACGCCGAACCAGAAGTACTCGTTCGCGCGCCAGCTCGACGACGGCGTGCGGTGCCTGATGCTCGACACCTACATGGATCAGGGCCAGCCCGCGCTCTGCCACGCCTACTGCGTGCTCGGCAGCACTCCGTGGATCCCGATGCTCCAGGACCTCGACCTCTGGCTGGAGACGCATCCCCACGACGTGGTCACGTTCGTCCTCGAGGCGTACATCACCGAGGCGGAGACGCGGCAGGCGCTTCTCGCCGCCGGGATCTTCGGCCGCGTCTACCATCACGGGAAGCCGCCGGGGAGCCCCTGGCCCACGCTGCGCGAGCTCTGCGAGACCGGACAGCGCCTGGTGGTCTTCACCGACGACGGGTCGGCGAACGGAGACTGGCACCTCGACTGGCGCGCATATGGCTGGGAGACGCCGTACGACGATCCCACGTTCACCTGCCAGAACGGTCGAGGCAACCCTCGCGCCTACGACAACCAGATCTTCATCCTCAATCACTACGTCCTCTGCCCCGCGGGCGGGTGCGAGCAGAACGGCGCGGTCGACAATGCCTACGCGTTCTTCTTCGATCGCGCCTCGCGCTGCTTCCGCTTCGACGCCGTCACGAACCCCTGGACGCAGGTCCCGACGTTCCTCAACGTGGACCATTACCACGTCCCCGCCCCGGGCGCGCAGAGCCCGCGCGCCGATGCATTCGACGTGCGGGACGCGATCAACGCCTCGTGGCCGAATCCTCCGTGACCGTGCGGACCCGCGAGACCGTCGAGGGCAGGGCGGCGATCTGCGACGCGATCCTCCGGGGCCTACCCGACTGGTTCGGGATCGAGGAGTCGATCCGCCACTACGTCGAGGACGTGGAGTCGCTTCCCGTCATCGTGGCCGAGGTGGAGGGCGAGATCGTCGGGTTCCTCGCGATCCGCCGCCACACGCCCGACGCCTCGGAGATCCACGTGATGGGCGTCAAGTCGTCGCACCACCGGCAAGGCGTCGGCCGCGCGCTGGTGCGAGCCGCGGAGCGCCACGTGCTCGACCTGTCCGGGAGCTACCTGCAAGTCAAGACCCTCAGCTCGCGCCGGGAGAGCCGCGCATACGAGGCCACGCGCCGCTTCTACGCGGCCATGGGATTCGTGCCGCTCGAGGAGATGCCGGGGCTGTGGGGACCGGGGAACCCGTGCCTGGTCATGGTCAAGCATCTCTGCGAGCCCGGGTTGCGCATGGCCTCCCCACCTTGACGACGGCGCGGCTGTCCGATTTCCAACCAGTGTCGTCCATGGAGTCGGAATGCTGCTTGACTTCGGACGGTTCTTGTGCTTGTCTAATCCCGACGAAGGTTCGTCCTTCTGGAAAGCGAGGGTCCGACATGAGGGTGACAAGAATGAACCATTCATTCATTCATTCATGCGTACCGCTGACCGTGATTGCGCTCGCCGCGACTGACGGCTGGGCGCAGATCGGCTCCTACAGCCGGTACGGGTGGAAGGAGAGGAACCAGGCGGCCCCGTTCGGCCCCAGGTACGGCCACGGGATGATCTACCGGCCTGGGACGGACCTAAAGCAGGGCATCTATCTGTGGGGAGGCACCAACGGGGCAGCCGACAAGAACGACATGTGGAGATCGAGCGACGGGGGCGCGAGCTGGATCTCCATCTCGCAGGGCGCGACCGTCCCCTCCCCGAGGGAACGGTTTGGCATGGCCTACGATCGGGTTCGCGACAGGATCGTCGTCGTCGGGGGCAATGTAAACGCCGAGACCTGGCACTTCGATCCTGTGGCGCAGACTTGGCGGCAAGGGCAGGACTATCCTGGAGCCGCCGGGTCCAATACCTTGATGCTCACGGTCTACATGGACAACATCCAGAAGACCGTTGCGTATGGAGGCTACACCCCGGTCGACGATAACACGTACGGCTATGCGATCGATGGATCGAACAACGGGACCTGGAGCACGCTCTCCACCGCTGGGCCGGGGGTCGGTTGCCAGCCGAACTGCGCGGTGCGGTACTCCCCGGGGGCCGCTTACGACGCGACCCGAAGCGTCATCGTGATGGAAGGTGGGGTAATCCCGGGAGGGCCGTCGCTGGACGAAGTCTGGGAGTTCAACGGTAGCGTGTGGACGCAGAACACGCAGAGCCCGGTGCCGCCCGCGCGACAGAACGCCGCCATGGCGTACGACCGCAACAAGCAGGTCGCCAACCTCTTTGGTGGGATGGTCATCGCCGGAGCGTTCAACGGCGAGGCGGGCACCTGGGAGTTTCTCCGGGACGACACCGTGGGAAGTGGTCGGGGCGCCGTGCGGCGTCCTATGCGACAGCAGCCCGACGGTGCTGAGCTCGCGATCGGAGCACGCGATGGCCTACGACGAGAATCGTAAGACCGTCGTGCTGGCCGGAGGGAACCCGGCAGGATCGTGCACGAACGGTGTGCGGTCCGACGTCTGGGAGTACGGCAACTACGCTCGGACGGACACCCCGAGCATCGTGACGGGTCTCGGGACCAAGTACCTGGTCAACTACCCGGAGCTGCGCTCGTTTGCGTGGAAGTGCGACGACTCAACGACACCGCCGACGTGCTGCGCGGCGGCAACGTGGGCGAGCCCGTGCCCCACCAAGGACTGTGTTCCCTACACGGAGTTTCGCGCGTACTCGAACTACAAGAACGGCCTGAACGTTGCGGCCGGCGATCTGGGCACGCGAAACCCGACGACGGGCGCGCTCCACGGCCCGATCATCATCACGGGCCCAGGACCGGGTCCGACGTTCGGTCCGCAGGTCCGCGGGTGGCGCTACAAGGCGACCGGCATCACCGACTACATCCCGTCCATCAACTTCTACGCCTACAACACGCTCAGCTACGGCGTCAACGTCGGCACGGGTGACGTGTTCAACGATCCTGCCACGGGCGACTACGAGGAGATCCTGACGGGCGCCGGTCCAAGCGCGCAGTTCGGGCCTCACGTGAAGTCGTGGACGTGGCACTGGACGGGCAGCGGCGGGCAGATCCAGATGAAGCACAACTTCTTCGCCTCGTCGTGCGCGAGCAACTGCTACGGCGTCAGCGTGGCGAGCACCGACATGGGCAATCCGATAGGTGGCGCCTACGACGAGATCCTCGCGGGAGATGGGCCGAGACCCTTCCCGGACGAAGGCAGGATCCACGTGTTCGAGACGGACGGTGCGCTCGGACAGACGGACCTCACGCCCACACCGCCGATACCGTTCGCACAGGACTACTACGGCGTGCGCGTTGCGGGCGGGGACCTCGATGGCAACGGTCTCGGTGACGTCATCGCGGGCCGCGGAGACCTGACAGCGCCGAGCTTGCTCAAGGTGGGGGCCTACTTGACGACGACGCCGTTCACGGTGGGTGCGTTCGTCCAGGGAATCACACACTCGAACTTCATAGCGCCCTACGGCAACAGCGTCGCGGCGGGTCCGCTGGTTGACGCAAGCTCACCTCACATCGGGATCACCGGGAACCTTGGAGAAGTCTCGCCCGACACGATCCTGGGGCGTGTGGACGGGTTCTATTACGCGGCGGTCCCGTCGCCGGTCCTGGACCCAGTGACCTCGCTCCGGTTCGAGGGATACGGCGTCCTCGACGGCGTGACGGTGGCGACGCCGAAGACGGCCTTCGTTGCGGGTGTCGACGCCGCATCCGCGGATCGGGGGCCGCTGGAGGCGGGCAGCGAGGAGGATGCCCAGTCGAACGACGATGAGGCCAAGGGCGTTCTGGCGCGGCTCGACTCCTTCAGGGAGCTGGTGGCGGCGTCGCCCGACTCCACCACTGAGTGCGAGAGCTGCCGCGACGACCCGAGGCAAGGGGAATGGAGCGTGTGGGGCTCTGACGGTCGCAAGCGCGACACGCTGGCAGCGGTGGACGACCTTCGCTCCACGTATCCGCGGCTCACGCCGGACGAGGTGCGGGCGAATGTGGACGCGATCGTCGCGCTGATCGGGGATTCAAAGGAAGGACTCACCAACACCTCAGTACTGGACGATTGGAGGATGCAGCTCCAGGCGATCGCGGGGAGGTGACGCCATGAGACGAGCCTTCTCGAGGGCCGGCCTCGCGCCGGCCCTGGCGGTCCTGCTTGCAGCGCCACTCCTGGCCCAGGTCGTCCGCGTCAACGAGATCCCGGACCAGGCATACCTGATCCAAGCCGCGACGGACAGTCAGAGTACATGGTTCGTATTCGACAATGCCACCGCATCGTGCGGGCAGGTGCCACGCGTTCACACCAGGCAGGCAGGCCTCGATGGAGTCTTCCTCACGCCCGAATCGGATCCTTATCAGAATTGCGTCGGTGTCTCGAACGATACGGACGTTGCGATGCTGCCGGACGGGAGGTTCCTCGTCGTGCGCGAGGCGGGCACGATAGTGCTTGGCAGCAGGTTTGACGCGACGGGCAACCTGCTAGGCCCGGATGTCGATCTGCATGGTGGCTACGTCGTAGATTCCGAACCGCACCTGATCGCCACGGAGCCGGACCGCTGGACCGCCGTGTGGGCGTTCAAGCAGACCGGGGAGGTCTGGGCGCGGCAGGTCGCGGGCGATGGCACGATGGGACCGAAGATCCTCATCGATTCGGGTGGCGCGCAGACCGGGGTGCTCGTGCGGATCGCGCAGCTCGGATCCGGCGAGATCGTCCTTGCCTGGATCCGACCCGTGGGCGGCTACTCCGACGTCATGACGCGGCGCTACGACCTCAACCTGTCCCCGGTTGCGCCGTTGCTCGTCGTGAGCCAGGTCCAGGCGTCGGGCACGCAGCATCTCACGATCGCCGCCTCGGGCAGCCAGTACGTGGTGGGATGGGACAACGTCGATGCTTCGAGCAACGTCTGGACGCGCGTGCGGTTCGTAGATGTGGCGACGGGTCCTATTGGTAACGAGATCGAGCCCAACAATCCCGGCGTCGCCCGTCCCAGTGGTCCTCGCGCCGCGATGGATGGAAGCGGTCGAAGCCTGCTCGTATGGCACGAGCTCGAGCAGGGCCTCTGGCAAGCCTGGGGGCGCTGGTACGACCCCCAGGCGCTGCCCCTGACGCCACCCTTCCGGATCAATCCGAGCCCTCATGAAGGAGGTTTCCTCCCTGACGTCGCCATGCTCCCGACCGGCGACGCGTTCGTCGCCTACGCGTCCCAGGGCGGGCAGGTCGTGTTCCGCCGTTTCTTCTACCCGCTATCCCTCGCGGTCGCTCCCGGGCCTGGCCCCGGCAACGCCGCGGAGGTGCGCATCCACCGGCCCGACGGGCGGCAGGGTGCGGCATTCATGCCGTTCTCCTCGCAGAGCCTGGGCGCCAGCGTGGGTGGCGGCCAGATCGATCTCGACCCATCATCCGAGATCCTCTCCGGCCCCGGGACATCGGCGGTCTTCGGCCCCCACGTCCGGGGATTCCAGCCCGACACGACCCCCATCGCGAAAGTGTCCTTCTACGCCTACGGCACGCTCCGCTTCGGTGTGAAGCCGGGCGCGGGCGACGTCGACGGGGACGGGAAGGACGAGATCGTCACCACGCCTGGACCCGGCGCCGTGTTCGGGCCGCACGTCCGTGGGTTCGACTACGACGGCGCCGCGCTGCAGGCGATGGGGAAGGTGAGCTTCTTTGCCTTCTCGACGCTCAATTACGGCGCGAACGCGACCGCTCCGAGGCTCGATGCGGACGGCTACGCGGAGCTCATGGCGGCTCCGGGGCCGGGCGCGGCGTTCGGCGCGCAGATCAAGGGCTTCGACTACGACGGAGCGAATGTGACGGCCATCGGGAAGCTGAATGCCTTTGCATTCCCATCCTCGACTCACGGCGCGACGGTCGCCCGATCGGACACGGAGAACGACTGGACAGGGACGTACGGCGACGGCTACGACGAGCTGTTCGTCGGCCGTGGGCCCGCATCCACGTGGGACGCGGAGCTACGCATGTTCGACTACGACGGCGTCGGGCTGTCGCAGACCTACGCGCTCACGACGGCGTACGCGACGATGTACGGCATCGAGCCGGCCGGAGGCGACGTCGATGCGGGAGACACCGGGGAGGTCGTGACCGCGCCAGGTCCCGATCCGGCCGCGCCCGCGGAGATCCGCGCGTGGGAATGGAAGAAGGCGTGGGGCGGCGATCCGCTGGGCTCCGAGCTCGTGCCGATCGGTCCCGACGACTTCGCCGCCTTCACGGGATACACCTACGGGGGCCATGTGGCCGTGGGGACCTTCGAGTAAGAGGAGAGCGCGCCACCGGGCATGCCTGGTGGCGCGCGGCCTCGGGCCGAGGCGCTCCCTCAGGCGAGGTCGGGGAGGGCCTTGCGCGCGATCTGCCCGAGCCCGATGAGGCCGAGGCGCTTCCAACCCTGCGCGAGGAGCCACAGCTTCGGCTTCACCACGGGATACTCGGCCCTCACCATGCGCGGGACCCGGCAGTCGGGCCGCCATCCCGTGAAGTCGGGCCCCGAGCTACAGGGATCCGCGTGGAGCCCCGGCCGCCCGCGCGAGAGCGCCCGGTAGTGCTTCCAGGCGTTGTTCAGCACGTAGGCGAGCGCGTTCCTGACTTGAGTCGGGTCCGAGAGGAGCCTCATGTGGTAGCGGTCCTTGAACACCTGACCCTTTGTCCCGAGGACGCGGTTGATGCCCTTGCTGATGCGGATCGCCAAGGCCTGCATCCCTCGCGAGAGCACCTTGTTGGGGTTCCGGAGGCTGCGCGCGAGGGCCTCCCTTGTGACGTGCGACGCCACGATGAGGTGGATGTGGTCGGGCTCCACCGAGAACTGCAAAACACATCGGCGCGAGCGTGTCAAGAGGAGTCTCCAGCCTGCCGACGCCCGCGCCCCGGGATCCATCCCGAGGCTCGTACTACTCATGTTCCGTTTGGCAGAATGTGCAACACGATTTCTTGCGATGCGGCGGCCAGGACGACTTCGAAGAAGCCCTTCGAAGGCACATCGCGACCCGGCCTTGCCTTCGGCCGCGGCGGAGTCGCGATGGGACGGCGAGGACCCAGGAGGAGGACCGCTTGATGATGAACGCGCTCGAGCCCGTACGCGCACGGCAGCGACCGCATCGCGATGCGTCGGGTCCGCGTTCAACCGTTGTTCGATGGGGCGCGCCGCGACGGTGAGGACCTCTCGGCGGGTCCCGCCGGCGACCGCCGCGACCTGCGCGACCCTTGCCTTCCTCGGGCGATAGGCCGTAACATCCTTGGCTGGTTTTGCCGCTGGGCGGAATGCCCGGGGTGCTGAAACCAGCCCGCCTTGCGGAAGCGGGCTGATTTCAACATCCCTACCGCGGCAGGGCCAGGAACGAAAGCGAACCAGGAGGTTCCATGCCCGCGACGGCGGAAGCCAAGAAACAGACGATCACCAAGTACCAGCGGCACGGGAAGGACACGGCGTCCCCCGAGGTCCAGGTGGCGCTCCTGACGGGGCGCATCGAGGAGCTCACGACCCACTTCGGCAAGCACGTGAAGGACCATCACGGCCGCCGGGGGCTCCTCAAGCTGGTCGGACGAAGGCGGAGCCTCCTCGCGTACCTGAAGCGCGAGGACGAGGCACGCTACAAGAAGCTCATCCAGGACCTCGGGATCCGGCGCTAGCGCCCGCCCCAAGAGGTCTTCCCAAGGATGCCCCCCCAATCAACCAGGGTGGCCCCGCGGACATCCGTCCGTCCACGGCTGCAGTCCGCAAGGCGGCGCGGCGAGGCCATCCCTCAGAACAAGGCGGCGGTCCCGCCGCCCGCGGTGCCACCGCGCATCGAGAGGATTCCCCATGCATAGCGTCGACATCCCCCTAGGTAGCAAGACCCTCACCATCGAAACCGGGCGCCTCGCCAAGCAGGCGGACGGTGCTGCCCTCGTCCGCTACGGCGACACGGTCGTTCTCGTGACGGCCTGCGCCATGGACGAGCCGAAGGTCGGAGTGGACTTCTTCCCGCTCACCGTCGACTACCGCGAGTACACCTATTCCGCCGGGAAGATCCCGGGAGGCTTCTTCAAGCGCGAGGGGCGACCGTCGGAGAGCGAGATCCTGACGTGCCGCCTCATCGATCGCCCGCTGCGGCCCCTGTTCCAGGACGGGTACAGGAACGAAACCCAGGTCGTGGCGATGGCGCTCTCGCACGATCCGGAGAACGACCCCGACATCCACGCCATCACGGGTGCGGGCACCGCGCTCTACCTCTCCGACATCCCGTTCCTCGATCCCATCGCGGCGGTGCGCGTCGGGCTGCTCGACGGCGGCTACATCGCGAACCCGACCTACAAGGAGCTCGAGGAGAGCCGCATCAACCTCGTCGTCGCCGCCTCCGAGGCGGCCGTGGTGATGGTCGAGGCGGGCGCAAAGGAGGTCTCCGAGGCCGAGATGGCGGGCGCCATCGCGTTTGGCCACGAGCAGATCCGGAGGATCATCGAGGCCCAGAAGAAGCTGCGCGAGCTCTGCGGCAAGCCCAAGCGGGCGGTCGCCAAGGAGGCAACGGATCCCGATGCCCTCGCGCGCGTCGAGAGAGAGCTCGCGGGACCCATCGGCGACGCGCTGCGGGTCAAGGGCAAGCTCGCGGCGGACGCGAAGCTGAAGGAGGTCGTCTCGACGTTCCTCGCGGCCGAGGCCGACGAGGCGGTGAAGGGCAAGCTGAAGCACGCGATCTCCGACGTGAAGGAGCGGGTGGTGCGCGAAGCGATCCTCGAGAAGCGGCAACGGCTCGACGGCCGGTCCTTCGAGGAGATACGCGCGATCAGCTGCGACGTGGGCGTGCTCCCGCGGACGCACGGCTCGGCGCTCTTCACGCGGGGCGAGACGCAGGCACTGGTGACGGCGACGCTCGGTACCTCGGAGGATGCCCAGACGATCGACGATCTGGCCGGCGAGTACAGCAAGCGCTTCATGCTCCACTACAACTTCCCGCCGTTCTCGGTCGGCGAGGTCAAGATGGTGCGCGGTCCCGGACGGCGCGAGGTGGGCCACGGCGCGCTCGCCGAGCGCGCGGTCGCTCCCGTGATCCCGCCCATCGAGAAATTCCCCTACACGGTCCGGATCGTGTCGGACATCCTCGAATCGAACGGCTCGTCGTCGATGGCGTCGGTGTGCGGCGCCACGCTCGCCCTGATGGACGCCGGCGTCCCGATCACCGCCCCGGTCGCGGGGATCGCCATGGGGCTGGTCACGCGCGACGACGGCAAGTACGCGATCCTCACGGACATCGCGGGGCAAGAGGATCACCTGGGCGACATGGACTTCAAGGTGGCCGGCACGCGCAAGGGCGTCACGGCGCTCCAGATGGACATCAAGGTCACGGGGGTGACGGCGCAGATCCTCGCCGAGGCGCTCGAGCGCGCGCTCGCGGCGCGGCTGCACATCCTCGATGCGATGGCCCGCACGATCGGAGAATCGCGCACGAGCATCAGCGCGCTGGCGCCGCGCATCATCAGCTTCAAGATCCCGCGCGACAAGATCCGCGACGTCATCGGCAGCGGCGGCAAGACGATCCGGTCGATCATCGAGCGCACCGGCGTCAAGATCGACATCGAGGACGACGGCACGGTGTCGATCGCGTCGGTGGACGAGGCGGCCGCGTCGAAGGCCGAGGCCATCGTGCGCGAGCTCATCACCGAGGCGGAGGTGGGGAAGACCTACCTCGGCAAGGTGCAGCGGCTCATGGAGTTCGGTGCCTTCGTCGAGATCCTGCCGGGGATCGATGGGCTCCTGCACGTCTCGGAGATCTCTCACACGCGCGTGAAGGACGTGCGCGACGAGCTGAAGGAGGGCGACGAGGTGATGGTGAAGTGCATCAGCATCGACGCCCAGGGCCGCATCCGCCTCTCCAAGAAGGCGCTCACCGAGCCTCCTCCGGGCGTCGTCGTCGAGTCGGGCGACGGATCGGGCGAGCGCGAGCACCGCGGCCCGCGGGAGCACGGCGGCTACGGCGGTGGTGGCGGCGGCCGCGGCGGCGATCGCGGGCGGCGCGACCGCGACCGCGGCGGACGCCGGTAGCGGCGCGGAATCTTACGGAGAAGCCCGGCGGGGCGCGGCCCCGCCGGACACTACCAGCGGTAGGTGGATGCGGAGACGATCCCCTCGATGCGCTTGTCGCGCTCCGGCTCCTCCAGGGGGATGAGGAGCTTGACCGACTCCTTGTTCACCATCACGACGTCGTGCCGCTTGATCTTCTCGCCGGCGAGCGTCTGGAGCTCCGTGTCGATCAGCGGGAAGAAGCGCTGGGCCTTAGTGTTGAGGAAGTCCGAGAGGCGGAAGTCGTAGCCCGAGCCACCGAGGGTGATGCTCCCGACCATCTTCAGCCCCTGGATGTAGACCTCGACGCGCGCGTACTTCTTCTCGTCGGTCTCGACGCCGGTCCTGCGGGCGCCTTGACCGGCCATCGAGAAGCCGCAGTGCTTGCACTCATTGGCCGTCTTCAGAACATCCTGCCCGCACTCCGGGCACTTACGGTATCCAGCCGCCATGGCGATCTCTCCTTTGGCGAGTAGGGTGGGACGACGACGCCGCTAGGCCGCGCCCTGGTCGACGGCCGCTTCCTCGATCAGCATCACGGGGATGTCGTCCTTGATCGGATAGACCCGGTGGCACTGATCGCACTTCAGCCCGGCGCCTTCCTTCACGAGATGGACCGGCGTCTTGCACAGGGGGCAAGCGAGGATGGCGAGGAGCTCGGGGTCGATGGGCATCGGTGGGAACCTCCGACGGGGGCGCGATTGTAGCAAGTTGCGGCGCGAAAGGTCATGATCGACGCGTGGCCTCGCGCTTCCGTCTCTCCCGCCATCCGGCCGTGAAGTCGGCGCTCGATCGCGCCGCCGGCGCCGCTGCCGGCGGCCTCATCGCATCCTCGCGGTGGCTCGGCGACGGCGATCGCGAGCGCCTCGCGCGCGCTTGCGGCGACGTGGCTCATGCGATCCTGCCGGCGCGGCGGGCGATCGGTCTCCGGAACCTCCGGGGCGCCTTCCCGGAGCGCGAGGGCTGGGAGCTCGAGCACGTCCTCAGGCAGAGCTTCCGCCACTTCTCGGCGGTCTTCTTCGAGAGCTTCGTCCCGCGACCGGCGGAGCTCCGCGCCATCGCGTCGGGCATCGCCATGGACGGATTCGAGCCGCTCGCGGCCGCCGTGGCCGCGGGGCGCGGAGCCTTCTACGTGACGGCCCACTTCGGCAACTGGGAGCTGATGGCGCATGCCCTGGCGCTTCGCGGCTGCCCTCTTGCGGTGCTCGTGCGCCGGACGAAGAACGCGAGGCTCGACGCGATGCTCGACGCCCTGCGGACCGCGACCGGCAACACCGTCATCGACAAGGACGACGCGGTCCCCCGCGTTCGCGAGGTGCTCGGCCGCGGCGGAGTCGCCGGCGTCCTCATGGACCAGAACGTGCTCGGCAGCAAGGCCGCCTTCGTCGACTTCTTCGGCCGCCCGGCGGCGACGACGCCGATCGTGGCGCTGCTCGCTCTCAGGAGCCGGATCCCGATCTTCGCCGGGTTCGCTCACCGTGAGGGGTTCGCGCGGTACCGCGTCCGGATCCAGATGCCCTTCTCGGGGGAGGACCCGTCGATCCCGCGCGGCAAGGACGGGGTGGGGCTCCTGACCTCGCGGCTGAACGCGGTGATGGAGCGAGAGATCCGCGCGAGTCCCGAGACCTGGCTCTGGTCGCACGACCGCTACCGGACGCGCGAGGTGAAGCCCGTGCGGATCGCCGTGCGCATGCCGAACTGGATCGGCGACGCCGTCATGGCGGAGCCGGCGCTGCGCGCCATCGCGGGCGCGATCGACGGCGTGGAGCTCCGGCTCCGGGCGCGCGGCGCCGTCGCCGACCTCTTCGCGGCGTGCGGCTACGTCGTCGATCCGGTGCGCTCCTCGCCGCTCGGCGAGGAGATCGACGGCGAGAAGAGAGTCGACGCCTCGCTCGTGCTCCCGAACTCGCTTCGCGCGGCGGCGGGCGCGCTCCGCGGCGGCGGCGCCGTCCGCGTGGGTTTCGCGCGCGGCGGGCGGGCGCGCCTCTTCACGCACCCGGTGCTCCCGCCCGCGAGGCTCGGGATCCATCAGGCCGATCGCTACCTCGCGCTCGGCGCCGCTGCTCCATGCGATGGGGCGCCCGGCGCCGGCGACGATCGACGGGACTCCTCGGCCGTCGCTGCGCTCGGCGATGTCGCGCTCGACCCACGCGGTGCTTGCGCCCGGCGCCGCTCGATCCGCGAAGCGCTGGGACGAAGGCGGCTTCGTCGCGGTGGGGCGGGCGCTGCTCCGCGACGGGGACGTCCTCGTCGCCGGCGGTCCGGAGGATGCGGCGCTCGGGAGCAGGATCGCGTGTGTGATCGGGTCGTCGGGGCCGCACACGGCGCGGAGCCTCGCCGGGCAGACCAGCATCTCCGAGGCGGCGGCCCTGCTCGCGCGCGCGCGCATCGTCATCGCCAACGACTCCGGGCTGATGCACCTCGCCGCGGCGCTCGGGGCGCCCGCCGTCGGTCTCTTCGGCGCGACCGATCCGGCCGCGACCGGACCGCGCGGCCCGAGCGTTGCGGTCGTGCGGGGCGAAGCGCCGTGCTCGCCGTGCCGCTATCGCGAGTGTCCGGTGGGCCGCATCTGCTGGGGGCGGATCGACGCGGCGCGCGTCCTCGGGGCGATCCCGCCGCAGCGGCCGGCGGCTCCCGCATTTGAATAAGATGCGGGCCGGGAGGCTCCGATGACATCACGCCCGCTCGCTGCCGCCGCGTCGTTCTCCGTGCTCCTCGCTGCCGTGGGCGGCCTCGCATCCGGCGGCGACTGCGAGCTCACGGGAGCCAAGGGCTCGATGCCGTTCACGCCCGTGACGCCGGGGCAGCTCACGGTCGAGGTCAACCTGCCGGCGCCCGGCTGGTGGAACGGCGACACTCCCGAGACGATGAAGGACGGCTTCGAGTACTGCCTCGCCTGGAACATCGCGAACCGCGCTGGGCTCGACAAGGTGAAGGTGGTCAACGTCGCGTTCGACGCGCTGGTCGCGGGGCAGACGCGCAAGTTCGACCTCGCCCTGTCGGAGATCTCCATCACCGGCGAGCGCAAGAAGGTCGTCGACTTCTCCGTGCCCTACTTCTCGTCGGACATCGGCCTCCTCGTGAAGAAGGGGGCCAAGGTCGACGGCGCGTCGATCAAGAAGATGCGCCTCGGCGTCCAGCAAGCCACGACCGGAGCCACGTTCGTTCACGACAAGATCCAGCCGGCGACGCCGGAGCGGGTCTTCCCCGACACGCCGTCGATGTTCGTCTCGCTCCAGGCGGGGCAGATCGACGTCGCCATCACCGACACGGCCATCGTGCTGTCGCAGGCGGCGACGAGCGCCGGGCGCTTCGAGGTGGTGGGCCAGTACGCGACGGGCGAGTCCTACGGCGCGATCTACCCGAAGGGCTCGGGAAGCGCGGCGGCGATCGACAAGATCATCCAGGCGCTCATCGATGACGGCACGCTCAAGAAGCTCTCGGCGAAGTACCTCGCCGCCGCCTGGGGCGCCGACCCGGCCACGATCCCTTACCTGAAGCCGTGACCTCAGGCGCCGCCGCGGATGGAGCCGCCGCGGCGATCCGGCCCGCGTCCGTGCCGAAGGATGCCGGCGGGATGGCGGCGCTCGCGCTCGTCGCCGGCGGCTCGGTCGCCGCCGCGGCGTTCTGGACCTCGACCGCCGTCCGCGCCGCGATCGTGTCTGCGGGGATCGCCCGCGGCGGCATCACGGTGGTGCTCGGCGTCCTTTCGCTCGCATCGCTCGGCCTGCTCGTGCCCGCGTTCCGGAGCCTCGCGAGCGCGCGGCGCGGCCGCGCCGCGAGGATGGCCGGCGACCTCGTGACCGCGCGCGTCGAGGGCGCGGCGTCGCGGACGTGGTGCTGGTTCACGCTCGGCTACGGCGCGGCGGTCTCCGTCGTGCTCGCGTTCGCGCTCTTCCTCGTGGTGAACGACATGGCGGTGGGACGGACGTTCTTCTTCTTCCCCGTGATCCGCGAGTCGTTCGACCTCGTGCGCCGCGCCTTCCTGAAGAACGTCTTCATCTTCTGCGTCGCCGAGGTGCTCGTCCTGGTCTGGGGCCTCGTGATCGCCGTGGCGCGGCTCGCGCCCGGCGCTCCCGGCCGCCCCATCCGTCTGCTCGCGACGGCCTACACCGACGTCTTCCGGGGCCTTCCCGCGATCATCACGATTCACCTCGTCGGCTTCGGCCTCCCGTTGACGGGGCTCCCGATCTTCACCAGGTTCGACGTCCCGCTCGAGTGGTACGCGATCCTCGCGCTCACCCTCACCTACGGTGCCTACGTGGCGGAGGTGTATCGCTCCGGCATCGAGAGCATCCACTGGAGCCAGACCGCGGCGGCGCGATCGCTGGGCCTCTCCTTCGGGCAGACGCTGCGCTTCGTCGTCGTGCCCCAGGCCGTCCGCCGCATCATCCCGCCGCTGCTGAACGACTTCATCGGCCTCCAGAAGGACACCGCGCTCGTCAACGTCATCGGCGCGATCGACGCCTTCAACCAGGCGAAGATCGTCGCGAGCAACCACTTCAATCTCTCCGCCGTGACGACGGTCGCCATCCTCTTCGTCCTCATCACCATCCCCCAGGCGCGCGCCGTCGATCGCCTCCTCGAGCGCGACCAGAAGCGCATGCGGGCGGGGGGCTGATGGCCCTCATCGAGATCCGGAACGTGGCGAAGCGCTTCGGCGGGACGCAGGTGCTCTCGGGCATCAGCCTCGACGTAGAGGAGCACCAGGTCGTCTGCCTGATCGGCCCGTCCGGCTGCGGCAAGTCGACGCTGTTGCGCTGCATCAACGGCCTCGAGGGCATCGAGTCCGGGGAGATCCGGCTTCACGGCGACCGCGTCACGGGCCCAGGCGTCGATCTCGACGCGCTGCGCCGCGACGTGGGCATCGTCTTCCAGAGCTTCAACCTCTTCCCGCACATGTCGGTGATCGAGAACGTCACGCTCGCTCCCGTCCGCGTGCTCGAGATGGATCGGAAGGAGGCGGAGGCGCGGGCGATGAAGCTCCTCGCGCGCGTCGGTCTCGATCACAAGGCGCGCGAGTACCCCGACCGCCTCTCGGGCGGCCAGCAGCAGCGCGTCGCCATCGTCCGCGCGCTCGCCATGGAGCCGATGGTGATGCTCCTCGACGAGATCACTTCCGCGCTCGACCCCGAGCTCGTCTCCGAGGTCCTCGGCATCGTCCGCGAGCTCGCCAGGGAGGGCATGACCATGATCCTCGCCACGCACGAGATGGGCTTCGCCCGCGACGTCGCGAGCAAGGTGTGCTTCCTCTTCGGCGGCGTGGTGCACGAGGAGGGCCCGCCCGCCCAGATCTTCGGCAGGCCCGAGAAGGAGCGAACGCGCGCGTTCCTCCAGCACGTGATCGAGGCGGGGCGGCTGTGACGCCCGTGGCCCGGTACGGAGCGAGCGATGAGGAGCGCTCCGTGCGCGCACGGCCGGCGGTTTCGAGTTGGAACGCCGCGGGGGTCGCTCGAATCCGCGGTGGAAGCTCGCGACCGATCGGACGATGCGCTGATCGAGAAAGAGCCGACTTGGACGCGGATCCTGAGATGATCGGGACGTGAAGGTCTCGGAGCGTCTCGGCAACTACGCGGCGGAGCACGCGGAGGAGGTGCTGAAGCACGCGGTCGTCGTGGCGCGGGACGTGTTCCCGCTTTCGGAGAACGAGAACCCGACGCGCATCGAGCGGGAGTGCCGCCACGTGCTCCTGCGCATCCTGCCGGAGGAGAAGAAGCCGGAAGGGGAGGGACGGCTACGGATCTCGTTCGCCGCGTACCTCCGGGGGTGCCTCGCCGTGCGCGAGGGGCTGGAGCGCGCGCTCCGGGCGCAGATGGGACCGGAGGCGGACCTTGCGACGTTGACGGCGCTTGCCGAGGAGGCGAGCCGCCTGCTCGGAAAGAGCGTGCTGCGCGCCGCGGACTCCGATCAGGAGAAGCGCGATGCCGACTCTGCCAAGGACGAGGCTGCGATCCGCGAGCTCGAGGGAACCAAGGGCCGGCTGCAGCGCACGATCGATCACCTCACCAAGCTCTTCGAGTACTCCCCGGACGGCATCGTGACGCTCGACGAGAACGGAACGGTCATCACGCTCAACAAGGCCGCCAAGTCGATCACGGGCTACCGTGCCAACGAGATCGTGGGCGAGCTCTTCACGAACCTGCTCGTGGACGCCAAGGGCGCGCGAAACCTCTTCAAGCGGATGAAGAAGAGGTGGGTCAGTAACTACGAGACGATCCTTCGCCACAAGGATGGGCGCGAGGTCCCCATCAGCGTGTCGGCCTCGACCCTGGAGACGGGCGAGGAAGACGCGTCGCAGATGATGCTCATCTTCCGCGACCTGTCGGAGGTGCAGGAGATGAAGGCGCAGCTCATCGAGAACGAGAAGCTGGGCGCCATGGCGAAGATCGCCGGCAAGGTGGCGCACGAGATCCGGAACCCGCTGAACTCCCTCTTCCTCAACACGGATCTCCTCGAGGACGAGATCAGCCGGGACGGCCAGGTGCTCTCCGCGCGCTCGCAGCACCTCCTGTCGGTGGTGCGCGAGGAGATCGACCGGCTGAACAACATCATCGTCAACTACCTCTCGCTGTCGAAGGTGTCGGCGCTCCAGCCGGAGCTCTCGGACGTCAACGCGTTCCTCGCCGAGATCGCCCGCGAGAAGCTGCCCGAGATCGAGGAGGCGCGCGTGACCCTCGAGGAGGCCTACCAGCCCGACGTACCGCAGCTTTTCATCGACAGGAGCCAGATGCGCCGCGTCATCTTCAACCTCGTGCAGAATGCGATCAACGCGATGCCCGACGGCGGCAGGCTCCGCGTCGGCACGCGCGAGGCGCCGGGCGAGGTGGTGCAGATCTTCGTCAGCGACGCGGGCGTCGGGATCGCGCCGGAGCACATGGGCAACCTCTTCAACCCGTTCTTCTCCCGGCTCGGAGGCGGAACGGGCCTCGGCCTCTACCTGTCGCGCGAGATCATCGGGAGCCACCAGGGGAAGGTCACGGTCAAGAGCGAGCCGGGCGCCGGCACCACGGTCACCATCTCGCTGCCGGTGCTCGACGAGTGGGAGGAGAGGTAGCCACCATCTCCATGGCGCGCATCCTCGTCGTCGAGGACGAGAAGACCGCACGGGAGGCCCTCGTCGCGGGGCTCGCGAGCGATAAGCACGTGGTCACCGCGACGAGGGACGCCGAGGAGGCGCTCGAGGTGCTGCGCGACAGGAGCTTCGATCTGGTGCTGTCGGATCTCGTGCTGCCGGGCATGGACGGCTTCCGCTTCATGCGGCAGGTGCGCGGCGCCGCGCCGCAGACCTCGGTCGTGATCATGACGGGGTTCGGATCGGTCGACACGGCCGTGCGTGCGATGAAGGAGGGGGCCTACGACTACATCACCAAGCCGCTGCGCATGAAGGAGGTGTGCCGCACCGTCGACCGGGCGCTCGAGGTGCGTGCGCTCCTGATCGAGAACAGCTCGCTGCGCGCGCGGCTCGGGGACCGCTTCGGCTCGGGATCGATCGTCGGCTTCTCGGAGTCGCTGCGCAAGGCGCTCTCGATCGCCGAGCAGGTCGCCCCGAGCCGGTCCACGGTGCTCCTGACCGGCGAGAGCGGGACGGGGAAGGACCTCCTCGCGCGGACGATCCACCAGGCGAGCGGGCGCCCCGGCCGCTTCGTGCCGGTCAACTGCGCGGCGCTCCCGGAGTCCCTGCTCGAGGCGGAGCTCTTCGGCCACGAGAAGGGAGCGTTCACGGGTGCGCTCCGGCAGAAGGAGGGGCGCTTCCAGCTCGCGGATGGCGGGACGCTCTTCCTCGACGAGGTGGGCGATCTCTCGCCGCCGACCCAGGCCAAGCTGCTGCGCGTGCTCCAGGAGGGGGAGTTCGAGATGGTGGGCGGCACCAAGACGCTGAAGGTGGACGTGCGCATCGTCGCCGCCACGAACGTCGACCTCAAGCTCGCCATCGCGGAGCGGCGATTCCGCGAGGACCTCTTCTACCGGCTCAACGTCGTCTCCATCCGCTTGCCGGCTCTTCGCGAGCGGCGCGAGGACATCCCGCTGCTCGTGAACCACTTCGTGCGGAAGTACGCGCGCGAGAACGGCAAGGCCATCGAGGAGATCACGTCACGAGCCCTCGATCTGCTCCGGAGCCTCCCGTGGCCCGGGAACTTGCGGGAGCTCGAGAATGCGATCGAGCATGCGGTCGTGATGACGCGGTCGTCGCGGATCGACGTCTCCGATCTCCCGGAGACGATCCAGGGGACCGCTCCCGCGGACCCGGAGTCCTCGCGCGACCTCCTCGTGTTCAAGGTCGGCACACCGCTCGAAGAGATCGAGAACGAGGCCATCGTGCGGACGCTCGAGCACCTGCACGGCGACAAGGACGCGACCGCCGCAAGGCTTGGCATCGCCGTCGCGACGCTCTACAGGAAGCTCCGGAAGATCGCCACCACCTAGGACCGGAGGGGCGCCTTGCGTCCGGTGCGCTCGGGCGGCTCGAAGCCGTGGTACGGGAATTGCTCTACTGACCCACGAGCTGCCGATGAGCTGGGTGTCTGCACACGCGGTGACGCTCGACATGGGAGACAAGCGCATTCTCGTAACGGAAGACGACAAGAACACGCGCGAGGCTCTCCTGGCGATCTTTTCGGAGAAGGGCTACGCGGTCACGATCGCTGGTGACGGCGAGAAAGCTCTCGAGCTTCTGGAGGAGACGCCGTTCGACCTCATCATCTCGGATCTCGAAATGCCTGGCATGAATGGACTTGTCTTCCTTCGTGAGCTGGGCAAGCGCGGGATCAAGACGAAGGTCGTCGTCATCTCTGCCTACCGGAAGAGCGAGAGCTATCGCGCCGTCGAGAAGGAGAAGGTGTACTCATTCATAGACAAGCCATTCCGCAAGCGCGAGATCCTTTCCGTCGTGGAGAGGGCGCTGATGGGATAGCGCACCTTCGATCAGCTTCACGTTTTGAGAGCCCCAGGCTCCCGAGCCTCTCTCATTCTGAGAATGGCCGCGCCTGGGGCGCCGCTCTATTTGCAAAATGATAACGGGCCCGTCGAGATCCACGAGCGGCGCCCACTCCAGCAGGAATACCCTTTCCCTCTATCTCAGCGAGATCTCGAAGATCCCGCTCTTGACCAGGGAGCAGGAGCTCTCGATCGCGGGCGCCCTCACGGAGGCCAGGGAACAGCTGCTGTACGAGTACGCGCGGATCCCCGAGGCGGTGGCCGAGATCTGTTCGTGGGCACGGCGCGCGGCCCGCGGTGAGGTCTCGTTCGAGCGCTACTTCGACTTCGACGATCCCGCGCCGTCGCGCCACCCGGGCGAGTCCGCCGGAACGACCGCGCTGCGCGCGGCGGGGCGAAACGCCTTCCTGTCGCTCGTCGACAAGATCGATCGCGATAGCCGCAAGCTCGAGAAGCTCCGCGCCGAGCCCCGGACGGTCCGGGAGCGGCGCGACCTCGAGCAGCGCATCTGCGCGACGGTGCTCGCGCTCTGCCCGACCGAGCCCATCATCACGAAGGTGGAGGAGCGGGTCGCATCGCTGGTGCGCGTGAAGGCCGCGCGGAATGGCGCCGGGAACGGCCACAACGGCAACGGCCATCCTGCGCGCGGGAACGGTCATGCCGCTTCGTCCGCCGACGGCAACGGCAACGGGCATGGGAACGGCAACGGCCATGTCGGAAGAGCCAACGGCCACGGGAAGCTGGTCGCCTTCCCAAAGACGAAGCCGTCTTCCGACCGCGAGCTCGAAGCGGCGCTGGCGCGGATCCGGGAGGCGCGCCAGAAGTTCGAGACCTCGCGCCGGATCCTGACGGAATCGAACCTGCGGCTTGCGATCGCGATCGCCAAGCGCTACCGCGATCGGGGGCTCCCGCTCGGGGATCTGATCCAGGAAGGCAACCTCGGCCTTCTGAAGGCGTGCGATCGCTTCGACAGCCGAAGGGGCTACCGCTTCTCGACCTACGCCGTGTACTGGATCCGCCAGAGCATCAGCAGGGCGCTGCCGGACCAGTCGCGCACCGTCCGGGTGCCGCCCCACCTGACCGACGTGCTCTCCCGCATCCTCGAGGCGCGGACACGCCTCACGAGCTCGCTCGGCCGCGAGCCGTCGGACGAGGAGATCTTCGACAACGTGGGCGTGCCGCGTCAGAAGGTGGAGCGCGCGCAGGCGTTGCCCCTCGAGGCGATCCCGCTCGATCGGCCGCTAGGCGAGGACGGGACGCCGGTGCCGATCGAGCTCGCCGACTCGGGCAGCCCGTGCCCGTTCAGGGAGGCGATGCGAAGCGAGCTCGTCGATCGGGCGCGCGAGATGGCCTCGCTCCTGTCGGTGCGGGAGGCGGAGGTGATCGGGTTGCGCTTCGGTCTGGGCGGCCGGAAGGAGATGACCCTCGAGGAGATCGGTCAGAGGTTCAGCGTGACACGGGAGCGCGTGCGCCAGATCCAGGCGGAGGCGCTCAGCAAGCTGCGCGAGAGCGATCTCGTGTTCGGCTACGCCGACGGTGAGATCGGCGTGCCGAAATCGCACGCCTCCTGAGCGCCATGTGGGACACGTCGCCACCAGGGAGCGCGCCGCACGCCGGGGTCGTGAACGCTCCGGCGACGGCAAAGACCTCGCGCAAGACGTTCATCCTCGACACGAACGTCCTCCTCCACGACCCGCAGTCGATCTTCCGCTTCGAGGAACACGAGGTCGTCATCCCGATCAAGGTGATCGAGGAGGTCGATCGCTTCAAGCGGGACCCTACGGAGATCGGACGGAGCGCGCGCCGCGTCTCCCGCTACATCGACGGCATGCGCGAGCGTGGGAGCGGCCTCGCGGACGGAGTGCTCGACCGCGGAGGCATCCTGCGCGTGTCGGTCGGTATCGGCACTTCGAGAGGCTCCCCGAGAGCCTGAAGGAGAAGACGTCCGACAACGTCATCCTCGCGTTCGCCCTCTACCTCAAGGAGAAGCTCACCGGAACGCCCGTGATCCTGGTGACGAAGGACGTCAACCTGCGCCTCAAGGCGGACGTCCTCGGCGTGACGTCGCAGGACTACGAGTCGGACACGGTCGACATCGACGAGCTCTACACGGGCGTTGCCGAGCGTGAGGTCGCCTCGGAGGCGATCGATCGCTTCTACGCGCAGGGACGGCTCGCGGCGAGCGAGCTTGCGGCCGACGGGCTGGTCTCCAACCAGTACGTCTCCTGCCTCCGCGCGTCCGAGCCGCGTCCCAGGCCGCTCTTGGCCGCTACGTCGCCGCGGAGAAGGCCATCGTCCCGCTCATCAAGCGCCGCGACCCGGTCTGGGGCATCAGCCCGCGGAACCGCGAGCAGTTCGCCCTCGACCTCCTTCTCGACGACCGCATCAAGCTCGCGACCCTGGTCGGCAAGGCCGGCACGGGCAAGACCTCGGCCTGCGCTCGCCGCGGGGCTCCAGAAGGTGACCGACGACGGCGTCTACAAGCGGCTGCTCGTCTTCGACCCGTCGTCCCTCTCGGGCGCGACATCGGCTACCACCTGCCGGGCGACGTGCGCGAGAAGTCTACCCTGGATGCAGCCGATCTTCGACAACGTCGAGTTCCTCCTCTCGGGCGCCCGCGTCAAGAAGGATCGGTGGCGAGTACTTCAGCCAGGGCTACCAGGAGCTCATCTCGATGGGGATGCTCGAGATCGAGGCCCTCACCTACATCCGCGGCCGCTCCATCCCCCAGCAGTACCTGGTCATCGACGAAGCCCAGAACTCACGCCGCACGAGGTCAAGACCATCGACGCGCGTCGGCGAAGGCTCCAAGGTCGTCCTCGCTGGGCGATCCCGACCAGATCGACAACCCCTACGCCGACGCCTCGAGCAACGGCCTCTACCTACGCCGTCGACCGCTTCAAGGGCCAGGCGATCGCCGGCCACGTCACCCTCGTCAAGGGAGATGTTCCGCTCGCCGAGCTTGCCGCGAATATCCTGTAGCCAGCGGCCGGGGCGGAATGCCGCGAGCCTGGGCGTGCGAGGATAGGCGCCGTAAAGGAGCTTCGCGACGTCTGGAAGCGTTACGGGCAGAAGTGGGCCGTGCGCGGCGTGTCGCTCGAGGTGAAGGGCGGGGATCTTCGGCTTCCCTGGGTCCGAACGGAGCAGGAAGACCACCACGATCAAGATGATCAAATGGGTTGACCCTGCCGACGAAGGGGACGGTGACGATCGGGGGGCATGACGTGGTGTCGGAGCCGATCACGCGCGAAGCGGCCTGGGCTACGCCGGACCGGCCCTACGCTTACGAGAAAGCTGCGCGGGCGGGAGTTGCCTTTGAGTTCGTCGCGGGACTCTACGACATGGACGGGATCTGGTGGCGCGACGGGCGGCGGAGTCGCCGTTATGTTCAACCTGACCGTCGCCGCGGAGGACCCTCGTGGAGAACTACTTCGCACGGGATGAAGGTGAAGCCGGTGCTCACCGGTTTCCCAGCCAATGAGCCGCGGCTCCTTCGTCGACGAGCCCATGGTCGGCTCGACCGGGCGCGCGGCAGATCCGTCAGATTCTGCGCGGCATCGCCGCGGAGGGATGTGGTGTCTTCCCGACCCACTCCCTCGATCTCGCGGAGGATACCTGCACGCGCATCGGGATCGTCAAGGCGGGTCAGGATCGTAGTCGCCCGGACGCGTATGACGAGCTGCGCGCCCAGAGCAGCGCGGCCGGAGAGCAAGCTCGAGGAGATCTTCATGGAGCTGACCGAGGAGGAGGCGGCGGAGGGCTGAGCTCTCTCCATCGCAACACGTCGGCCGGCATGGCTAACCAGGGGCCCTCCGCCGGCACGCGGACGACGAGGGCCTCCTGTCCAACCTCCTCCTTCGAGCCTCCGTGGCCAGTGGCCGTCTCTCGCGTCTCAGCGCACGAGCGCGGCCATCTCCGCCACGGCCGCCGTGAGGCCGCTGTAGAGCGCGCGGCTCGCGATCGCGTGGCCCGCGTGGATCTCCTGCACCTCGAGCGTCTTGATCTTGGGAGCGAGCCGGTAGGAGATGCCGCGGAACGCACCCGTCGCGAGACCGTACTTCGTCGCGACCTTGATCGCCTCGCGCAGGCGCTCGCGCTCCTCTTCCTCTCGTGCGGTGCCGTGGGCTTCGGCGTAGCGCAGCGTGTTGAACACGACTCCGTCGACGCCGATCTTCGCGGCAGCCTTGACGGGCTCGAGCTCGGGGTCCATGAAGACCATGGTCTTGATCTGTGCCTCGCGCAGGAGGCGCGCGGCGCGCTGGACCATCGTGCCATGGAGCAGGAGATCGAGACCGATCGACGGGGCGGCCTCGTCACGCCGCTCCGAGACCAGGAGCACGCGCGTCGGGGCGATGCCAAGGGCGATCTTCACCATCTCCTCGTGGGCGTTCAGGATGAGCGTGATGGGGATCCGGAGCGTGCTCTTCCAGATGCGGACGTCGCGCTCCTCGGTGTGGCGCTGCTCCTGGCGGATGTGGGCGGTGACGCCTGCCGCGCCGGCCATCTCCGCGAGGATGGCCGCGGCCGTGGGTTCGGGCTCGCCGGTGCTCCGCGACCGGCGCAGCTCGGCGACGGGATCCAGGTTCACGTGCAGCTCTGCCATGTCACTTCCTTCCCGGCTTGGATGGGGTCCGCGCCGGTCGTGCCGGCTCCGGCGTCTCCTCGGCGCGGCGCCGGACCTCGATCTCCGGCGGCCGGAGCCTCTTGACGGTCACCTTGCCCGCGAGGTCGTCGGGAAGGGCGATCGCCGGCGTGAGCACGAACGGTCCCCTCATCTCGTCGGGGACATGGAGCTCGACCGACGCGCCAATGGCGTCCGCCGTGATGCCGCCGACGAGGCTCGCGGGGCCGCCGAGGAGCACGGCGATCTCGGGCGGATCGAGCACGACGTCGCTCGCGCCCTGGCAGGTGACCTTGACGCCCGTCACGGTCCGTTCCGCGCCCTTCTCCTCGATGACGATCTCCACCGAGACGGGCCGCTGATCGGTGAGGTGGACGTTGTTGACCTTGGGGTCGACGTTGACGCGCTCCGTGAAGGGCGCTTGCCGGCCGGTCAGGAGGACGACCTCGGTCCCCGCCTCGATCGCGACGCGCACCGCGTCCTCGGCTCCCTCGATCTCCACTTCCTTGGGAGTGACGCTCACCCCCTTGAGCTCGTAGCCATCGGGTACCTGGCCGCGCACGTCCGGGAGGACGGGGACGGACTTACGGACCTTGCGCTCGATCGTGAGCCGGAGCGACGCCGGGGAGATGGCGACCACCTCCGCGCCGAAGGGGACGCGGACGTCGGAGGCCGTCAGCGGCACGAAGTTGCCGCCGAGCTTCGCTCCCGACATGTCCACCTTCGCGTCGACGTCGCCCGGGTTGATGCGGTCGATGATCGCGCGCGGCGCGCGCAGGCGGACACGCACGCTGCTCGGAGCCTCCTCGGCGAAGGTGAGCGCCTCCGGCAGGTTCTGGATCTCGAGCGGCACGGGGATCTCGAGGGGCACCTTCTCCTCGCCGGTCACGCGCAGCCACACGACGACCGCAAGGGCCAGGGCGAGGAGCTTGAGGGGTAGCTCGCGGGTCGGGTTCATCACGCCACCTTCCGCAGGACCGACATCGCATCCTGGATCTTGGTGACGACGTCCTGGCGCGACAGCCCGCGGAAGAGCTGGCCGTGGCTCCCGAGGGAGATGAGGCCGCTCTCCTCGCTCACGACGAGGGTGAGCGCGTCGGTCTCCTCCGTCATGCCAAGCGCCGCGCGGTGGCGTGACCCGAGTGTCCGGTCGAGCCCCTTCTGCTGCGTGAGGGGAAGGAAGCACGAGGCCGCGACGATGCGCCCCTCGCGCAGGATGCACGCCCCGTCGTGCAGCGGGCTCTCCGAGGCGAAGATCGCGAGGGCGAGGTCCGTCGAGAGCGGGGCGTCGATCGGGACGCCGGTCTCGATGAAGTTCTTGAGCCCCTGCTCGCGCTCCAGCACGAAGATGGCGCCGCGCTTCTTCCCCGAGAGCGCCCACGCGGCGTCCGCGAGCTCGTCGATCGCGGTGTGCGGCTTGACGCCCGAGAAGCGCGACAGGATCGACGTCCGCCCGAAGCTCGCGAGCGCCTCGCGAAGCTCTGCCTGGAAGAGGACGATGATCGCGAGCGGGATGTAATCGAGCGCGTAGGCCAGGGCTGCGGAGAGCGCCCGGAGCTGCCACCAGCGCGAGAGCGCGAGCGCGAGGCCGAGCACGACGATCCCGGTGATCATCTGCACCGCGCGGGTCCCGCGGATCAGGAGGAGGAGCTGGTAGAAGAGGAAGGCCAGGAAGAGGACGTCGAGGGCGTCGAGCCACCCGATCCCGCTCATCGCCCGTCCTGACGCGCCGCCACGAGCGCGTCGACGAGCATCATCGCCTGGCGCGTGGCGGCGACGTCGTGAACGCGTACGATGCTCGCACCCCACGCGACCGCGAGCGCCGCGGCGGCGATGGACGCGGGAAGACGCTCCGACGGAGGCAATCCCGAAAGCCGTCCGGTGAAGGACTTGCGCGAGATGCCGACGAGCACCGGGAAACCGAGCGCGGCGAGATCGGGAAGGCCGCGGATCAACGCGAGGTTGTCCTCGAAGCGCTTGCCGAACCCGAGCCCGGGATCGATCGCGATCGCGCCGGCGGCGATCCCGGCGTCGAGCGCGCGCCTCACGGAGTCGCAGAGCTCGCTTCGCACCTCGGCCTGCGCGTCGCCGTAGCTTGGACTCGCCTGCATCGTCCGCGGCTCGCCGCGCATGTGGCCCAGCACGACCGCGGCCCCGGCCCGGGCCGCGACGGGAGCGATCTCGCGATCGAGGCGCAGCCCCGACACGTCGTTGACGATGCACGCTCCGCTGTCGAGCGCCGCCCGCGCCACGCCGGACTTGGTGGTATCGATCGAGATCGGAACGGGAAAGCGCGCCGAGAGGCGCTCGATCACCGGGACGACGCGCCGCCGCTCCTCCTCCTCGGCGACGGCCGCGGCTCCCGGCCGCGTCGACTCCCCTCCGAGGTCGATGATGTCGGCGCCCTCCTCCAGGAGGCGCTCCGCGCGCGCAGAGGCGTCACCGTGCTCGAAGTAGCGGCCTCCGTCCGAGAACGAGTCTGGGGTGACGTTGACGACCCCCATGAGGAGCGTGCGCTCGCCCCACGGCAACTTTCTTCCTCCAGGAAGGCTCAAGCTCCCGGTCGGCCGGTGCGGGGCGGGAGCGTCGCTGGTCAGCCTTGACTGTCTCCGGGAGATGCCGGATCCGCGACCGGCGCGACGACGTCGATCGGGGGCGTCACCGCGAGCGCGGCATCGCCGACGGCGGGCGGGATCTCGGCCTTCTCGAGCTTCGGAGCGCCGTCGCCGCTCTCGATGATGCGCCTCACCTCGGCGCCGTCGATGACCTCGCGATCCAGCAGGGTGTGGGCGATGCCCTCGATCGCGGTCTTGTGCTTGACGATGAGGTCGCGGGCGCGGTCGTAGTTCTCGGAGACGATGCGGTGGACCTCCTTGTCGATCTTCACCGCGGTGTCCTCGCTGTACTCCTTGACGTGGCCGAACTCGCGGCCGAGGAAGATCGCCTCGTCCTTCTTTCCGTAGGTGAGCGGGCCGAGGTTGCTCATGCCGAACTCGCACACCATGCGCCGCGCCAGGTCGGTCGCGCGCTCGATGTCGTTGCCCGCCCCGGTCGTGATCTGTCCGAAGAAGATCTCCTCGGCGATCCGGCCGCCCATGCACATGGCGATCGTGTCGTTCATGTACTCCTTGGAGTAGTTGTGCTTGTCTTCCTTGGGAAGGCTCTGGGTGAGGCCGAGCGCCTGGCCGCGCGGGATGATCGTGACCTTGTGCACGGGGTCGGCGAAGGGGAGCAGGGTGGCGACGAGCGCGTGGCCCGCTTCGTGGTAGGCCGTCACCTTCTTCTCGGCGTCGCTGATGATGAGGCTCTTCCGCTCCGAGCCCATCAGCACCTTGTCCTTCGCATTCTCGAAGTCCGACATGTCGACGCACTTCTTGTCGTAGCGCGCCGCGTTCAGCGCCGCCTCGTTGACGAGGTTCGCGAGGTCCGCGCCCGAGAAGCCGGGCGTCGCCTTGGCGAGGACCGACAGATCGACGTTCTCCGCGAGCGGCGTGCTGCGGGTGTGGACGGAGAGGATGCCCTCGCGCCCCTTGACGTCGGGGCGATCCACGACCACGCGGCGATCGAATCGCCCGGGCCGGAGCAACGCCGGGTCGAGGACGTCGGGGCGGTTCGTGGCGGCGATGAGGATCACGCCGTCGTTGCTCTCGAAGCCGTCCATCTCGACGAGGAGCTGGTTCAGCGTCTGCTCGCGCTCGTCATGGCCGCCGCCGAGCCCCGCGCCGCGGTGACGCCCCACCGCGTCGATCTCGTCGATGAAGATGAGGCAGGGAGCGTTCTTCTTGCCCTGCTCGAAGAGGTCGCGCACGCGGCTCGCGCCGACGCCGACGAACATCTCCACGAAATCCGATCCGGAGATGGAGAAGAAGGGGACGTTGGCCTCGCCGGCGACGGCCCGCGCGAGCAGCGTCTTGCCGGTGCCTGGCCAGCCCATCAGGAGCACGCCCTTCGGGATCTTCCCGCCGAGCTTCGTGAACTTCTGCGGCTCGCGGAGGAACTCGATGATCTCGCGCAGCTCCTCCTTCGCCTCGTCCACGCCGGCCACGTCCTTGAACGTGACCTTCTTGTCCTGCGTCGAGGAGAGGCGCGCCTTGGACTTGCCGAACGAGAGCGCCTTGTTGCCGCCGGTCTGCATCTGGCGCATCAGGAAGATCCATGCGCCGATGAGGAGCACGAACGGCGCCCACATGAAGAGGTTGGTGATGAGCGCGCCGCGGTTCGGCTCCTTGGCGGTGATCTTGACCTTGTGCTCCTTGAGGATCCCGACGAGCGCGTCCCAGTCGGGAGCGTAGGTGTGGAATTCCTGCGGCTTGCTCTCCGGCGTGATCGGCGGGAGCGGCTTGAGCTTCCCGGTGATCTCGTTCCCGGTGATCGTCACCTCGGTGACGTCGCCTCCCTCGACCTTCGCCACGAATTCGGAGAACGGCATGTCGATGTCGTTCGGGTGGGCCGTCTTGAACAGCCAGAGGAGGACCATCATGACGCCGATGATGACGACCCAGGGGACGATGCTCTTCCAGTAGCCGCTGTTCAAAACCTGACCTCGCTGTCTTCCGCCGCGGGAACCCTCGGAATGCCGCGCCGCTAGGGCCCGCAGCGTCTTTCAGGATATCGATTTTTCACGCGTGGTGGACTTTTTTTGCCCGGGAGCCGCGGCTCCCGGCCGCCCACGGAAGCCTCGCACGATCCGGATCCCCGCGCGCGTCACCTCGACCACGCGCGACCCCCGCAGCGGGAGGTGCCGTACGACGCCATCCTTCCGGGTCGCGCGCGCCGCGCGCAGGACCTCGTCGATCGTGTCGAGGCCGACGTCGGCCACAAGGCCGCCTTCGGCGATCACCTCCCGCGCCAGGACGCGCGCCGCCGCGGCGTGCAAGCGTGGCGGTATCGGCTGCGGCGCGCCGTCCCTTCGGGACATCGCCCGTCGCGCGATGCGCCGCAGGTAGTCGGCCTCCTGCGACAGCACCTCCGCGGCGCGCGCGATCGCCGCCGTTGCACCGGGACGGATCGTCTCGATCAGCGGGAGCAGCTCGTGGCGGATGCGGTTTCGATCGATGCGGCGGTCGGCGTTGCTCGCGTCGACGACGTGGCGCCACCCACCAGCCTCCAGGAACGACAGCACCTCGGCGCGCGACGCCTCGAGCATGGGACGGACGATCCGCGCGTCGTGATGCAGGGCTTCGACCCGCATCGAGCCGAGCCCCCGGCTCCCGCTCCCGCGCACGAGGTTGAGGAGGAAGGTCTCCGCCCGGTCGTCGCGCGTGTGCCCCACGGCGATCCCGCTCGCGCCCACCATCGCCGCGGCGCGCGACAGACACGCGTACCGATGGTCGCGGAGCTCCGCCTCGCTCATCCGCCCGCCGGGGAGCGTCTCCGTGAGGACCGGCAACCCGAGCCGAGCCGCCACCCTCCGGCAGTAGACGAGGTCCTTCTCCGACCCGGGTCGTTGCCGGTGGTCGACGTGCGCGGCGACGAGCGACAACCGGAGAACGGGCGCGAGCTCGTGCAGCGCGTGCAAGAGCGCCGACGAGTCGGGACCTCCGGAAAACGCCACGAGCACCGTATCGCCGCGCCGGCAGAGCCGATGGTCCGCGATCGTGCGGCGGACCTTCTCGAGAAGCGGGTGGCGGATGGGGTGCTCCGGCGTTGGTAGCGGTGGAGGGACTTGAACCTTCGACCCCGCGATTATGAATCGCGTGCTCTAACCAGCTGAGCTACACCGCCCCGGCTACCGCGCTCTTCCCGGTGTCTTCCGGAGGAGCGTTACTCGTGTCTGAAGCGGCCGCGGTCGCGCCCACCGCCGCCACCGCCGCCACCGCGCGATTCGCGCTGGTTGGCGTCGTTGACGCGCAGCTTGCGTCCGTCAAGCTCCTGGCCGTCCATCGACTTCGCCTTCTCTGCGTCCGCGTCGTTCTCGTACGTCACGAAGCCGAAGCCCCGCGAGCGTCCCGTCTCTCGCTCCGTGATCACTTTGGCCTCGGTCACCGGGCCGAACTTCTCGAAGGCCTTCATGAGGGCTTGATCATTCGTTCCCCAAGATAGTCCGCCCACGAAGAGCTTCTTCATTTTCTTACCCTCACCTGCATCCTCACGTTTCTGGTCCGCTAATCCGAGCGCCCGGGGGGAGTCTACCGCCAAACGTGGGGCGCGGGGTAGGGGTAGGCTTGGGGACATGACGGATCCGGCCGGAATGCGGTCGGGGACCAGGCAGGCGCTCTTCTCCGCGCTGCTCTTCGCCCTGTCGATCCCCCTGGTGAAGGCCCTGCTGCCGGAGGTGTCCGTCGTGCCTCTCTCGGCGCTCCTCTACCTGGGTGCGGGCGTGAGCCTCGCGCTCTTCGGGATGGGAAGGGCGTCCCGGGATGCGCCGCTCCGGGGGGCGGATGCGGGGTGGCTCGCGGCGGTTGCGGCGTCGGGTGGAGTGCTTGCTCCCACGGCCATCTTCCTCGGCCTTCGCGCCACTCCCGCCTCCGAAGCCTCGCTCCTCGGGAGCCTCGAAAGCGTCGCGACGGTGATCCTGGCGGGGGCCGTTTTCCGCGAGGCGGTGGGTTCGCGGATCTGGCTCGCGGCGCTCGCCGTCACCGCCGGCGCGATGGTGCTCGCCCTGAGAAGCAGCGGGGCCCGGGGCGCGGCGATCGCGACCGGGCCTCTCCTCGTCATGCTCGGCACGCTCTTCTGGGCTCTCGACAGCAACCTCTCGCGTTTCCTCGCCGCCCGAGATCCGGTGCACGTTGCCGCGGCAAAGGGTCTCGTGGCGGGGACGTTCAACCTGACCCTCGCCGCTCTCGCGGGCCTACCGTTCCCAGGCGCGGGCCGCGCCGCCATCGCGCTCGCGATCGGCGGGGTCAGCTACGGGGCGAGCCTCGTCCTCTTCATGCGCGCGCTCGGCGCCATCGGCACGTCGCGGACCGCGGCGCTCTACGGGCTCGCTCCGTTCCTCGGCGCGGCGCTCTCGCTCCCGCTGCTTCACGAGCCGCTCACGCTCCGCATCGTCGTGGCCGGCGGGCTCATGGCGGCCGGAGCGGCTCTCGTGCTGCGGGAGCGTCACGAACACGTCCACGAGCACGTGCCGATGGAGCACGAGCACCGCCACGTCCACGACGACCATCACCGGCACGCGCACGAGGGCACCGAGGGTCCCGAGCCGCACAGCCACCCGCACCGTCACGATCGCCTGGTCCACGCGCACCCGCACGCTCCCGACATCCACCACCGCCACGCGCACTGAGGCACGTGTCGCCGGCAGGCTGCTAGGATCCCGGCATGACCGAGCTCCAGTTGCGCGAGGTCTCGTGGGACCGCATGATACGTGCGGTGGAGAAGGTCCGTGAGCGGCTGTCCCGTGCGACCGTCGCGCTGGAGCGCGCCGGCGTGCGATACGCCGTCGTGGGAGGGAATGCCGTGGCATCCTGGGTGTCGCGCATCGACGAATCAGCGGTGCGAAACACGCAGGACGTGGATCTCCTGCTGCGCAGGGAAGATCTTCCCGCGGCATCGGATGCGCTCGCGTCCGCGGGCTTCTTGCACCGCCATGCCGCGGGCGTCGACATGTTCCTCGACGGGCCTGCCGCGCGGGCGCGCGATGCGATCCATGTCGTGTTCGCGCGAGAGAGGGTGAGGGAGGAGTACTTGTGCGCCTCGCCCGATGTCACGGATTCGGAGATCTCTTCCGGGATGCGCGTGGCGACGCTCCAAGCTCTCGTCACGATGAAGCTGACCTCCTACCGGCTCAAGGACCGTGTTCACCTCCAAGACCTCGCCGCGGTCGGGCTCATCGACGCGAGCTGGGTCGCTCGCGTTCCCTCCGCTCTCCGGGAGCGCTTGCGACACGTCGTCGAGCACCCGGAGGAGTAGCGTTTCTCAGAGAAGCTTGCCCATGACGCGGCGGCGGGCGGCTTCCATCTGGCGGTGCTTGTACTCGACGTGCGACGAGAGGCCCGTCTCGTTCTGGCGGTCGCTCGCGTCGTCGAGGATGTGCACCTCGTAGGGGAAGAAGAAGGACAGCTCCTCGTCGATCCCGACGGGATCGGCGTGCTGCTCGGCCTCGTCGAGGGCATCCGTGGTGCCCCGGGCGTCCGCGGCGAGCGCCTCGAGCTTGGTCCGGGTCTCCGCGGGCGCCGCCGATGCGAGGGTCTCGATGCGCGCGCAGAGGTCCTCCGACTTGCGCCGCGCGGCCTCGAGAAGAACGTTGGCCGCCTTCAGGCGCGTGCGTCCGCGCGGGATGACGTGCACGCGCTGGCGCGCGGTGAACTGGATCGCGCGGTAGCCCTCGAGGGAGTGGGGGTTCCGCTGGCCGGGGTCCTGCTCGGGCCGGATGAGCGTGCCGGCGGGAAGCAAGAGCGCCTCCTCGAGGCGGGCGCGCGTCGCGTCGGAGGCGTCGCCGCCGGCCTCGTCGAGGGCGGCGAGGAAACGGGCGAGATCGAGGAGCGCGTTCTTGCTCTGCTCCGGCTGGATGTTCGCGAAGGAGAAGATCTGGTGGTCGCGCAGGTACCGGAGCGCGAGCAGCGCGTCCACGCGCGTGGGAGTGACCAGGCGTACGCCGATGCGGTCGTAGATCTCCTCGGCGACGTTGCCCGGCTTGTGCAGGAGCTTCATGATCACGCTGTCGCGGTCCTTGCGCTCCTTGACGCGGAAGGAACAGAGGGGCACGCGGTCGTCGCCGCGCCCGAGGAAGATGCGGTCGCCATCCTCGGCGATGTGCCGGGTGTAGCTCTCGAGGATCTGGCCGCGGATCTCCTTGAAATAATGGAGCCGCAGGTCGTCGTCGCAGTGGGCGATCGTGTGCATGACGCGCAGCACCGCGCAGGCCCAGGCCTGGGTACGGCGGGAGGCGTTGCTCTCGTCCGATGCCATGACGAGGATGTCGGAGATGTCGGCGGGATGCGTCACCTCCGTCGGGACGTGCGGGTGGCCGCCGAGGAAGTAGCGCGTGATGAAGGCGACGGCCTCGCCGTGGATCGCCGCCGCGTGGGCGCGGTCTCGCGGACGCTCGAGGTCGAAACCATACCCGGCCAGGAACCCGCGCGCCTCCTCGCGGGTTTGGATGTTGAGCGAGGGTACGTCGATGGCCGACAGGCCGTCCAGGATCGTCCGGAGCCTCGGCCAGGGGTAGGGACGCGACCAGGGCGATCCGCCGCGAGGCGTCCCGGAGGGGACCTCGCTCATGGCTCCAGTGCTCCCGGCAGCGAGATCCGGAACGTGCTCCCGCGCCCCACGGCGGTCTCGAGCGCGATCTCGCCGCCGTGGGCCCGGGCGATGGCGCGGGCGAGGTAGAGGCCGAGCCCCAGCCCGCGCGATCCGAACTCGAGCGTCCCGGAGTGGTGGGTGAGCGGATCGGCGCCGGTGACGAAGCGCTCGAAGATGCGGGTCGCCTCGGCGGGCGGGATGCCGATCCCGGAGTCGCGCACCTCGTACACCAGAGCGAACCGCCCGTCGCGTTTAACGGCGAGGTCGATCGCGCCGCCGTCGGGCGTGAAGCGGATCGCGTTGCGGACGAGGTTGGCGAGCGCGACCTTCATCTTCTCGGGATCGATCCGCGCGGGCGGCAGGTCGGCGCCGTGCATCGAGAGCGAGAGGTTGCGCGCCCGTGACGCGCCCGCGAGATCGTCCACGACGCCGCGGGCCACTTCCAGCGGATCGGTGGGGCGGCGGTCGAGCACGATCCCCTCGACGTGGACGGTCATCGCGGCGCTCACGTGATCGACGAGCGTGGTGAGGCGCGCCGTGGCGCGCTCGATGCCCTTGAGGGGCTTCAGGATCTCGGGAGGGATGCGCGACGGGTCGCGCATCAGGAGCTCGACGTAGCCCGAGATCGCCGAGATGGGGGTCCGGAGCTCGTGGCTCGCCACCGCCGTGAACTCGCTCTTCGCGCGGTCCAGGGCGACGAGGCTCCGGTTGGCCTCGGCCACGCGCTCGTAGGCGGCGCCGAGCTCCCCGTGGAGCCGCGCGTTCTCGAGCGCCTGACCCGCGGCGCCGCAGACCATCAGGAGGACGTCGAGATCGTCCTGGGTGAAGAGCGCGCCGCCCTTCTTGTTGAGCACCTCGATGGCGCCGAGCACCCGCCCGGGGCTCTTGATCGGCGCGACGATCATCGACCCCGTCTTGAAGCCGCTCTCGCGATCGAACGCCTCCGCGAACTCCGGGTCGGCGGCGGCGTCGGGGATGAAGCGCGTCTCGCCGCTCTCCACGACGGAGCCGACGATCCCCTCGGGGATGCGCACCGAGCTCCCCTGGATGTTCGCCGCGCGCGGGCCGATCGCCATCGCGCAGGTGACGGTCCCGCCGGTCTTGTCGCAGAGCCAGAGCGATCCGGCCTCGGCGTCGGCGGTGGCGACGGTCTTCTCGATGACGAGCGGCACGAGCCGCTCCCAGTCCATCGTGGAGCCGAAGTGGGTCCACACCTCGCTCACGAGCGCCGACAGCGCCAGGCGCCGTGCGAGCGCGTCGACCTCGGAGGTTATGACCTTCGGCACCTCGGAAGGATCATAGTTCCTCGGCCGCGCCGCCGCCCTCTGGACGTCGTCTTGCGGCGGCGTCCGTACAATGGCACCGGATGGTTCCCTACGCGGCGTCGCGTCTCCTGCTCGTGTTTCCCACCGTGCTGGGAGTGTTCGTCCTGGTCTTCCTGCTCGTCCACCTCGTCCCCGGCGATCCGGCGGCGATGATGCTCGGGGAGAACGCGAGCGACGCGGACGTCGCCGCGCTCCGGACGACGCTCGGTCTGGACCGGCCCCTCGGCGTCCAGCTCCTCGACGCGCTGCGCGGGGCCGCCACGCTAGAGCTCGGGCAGTCGCTTCACTTCTCGGAGCCGGTGGCCGATCTCCTCGCCGAGCGGATCGGCCCGACCGCGCTCCTCGCCTCGTGCGCCCTCGTCCTCGCGATCGCGTGCGCTCTCCCGCTCGGGGCGATGGCCGCGCTCCACCCGGGCCGGGCGATCGACCACGCGTCGATGACGGCGGCCCTCCTCGGGATCTCGATCCCGAGCTTCTGGCTCGGGCCGCTCCTGCTCTGGCTCTTCGCCGTCAAGCTCGACCTCTTCCCCACGGGCGGCGCGGAGGACGCGCGCGGGCTCGTGCTGCCGGCCCTGACGCTGGCGCTGCCGATGACGGCGCTCCTCGCGCGCATGAGCCGCGCGAGCCTGCTCGACGAGGCGCGGCAGGACTACGTGCGCGTCGCGGAGAGCAAGGGGCTCTCGCGCTCCCGCGCCGTCCTGCGTCATGGCCTGAGGAACGCGCTGATCCCGATCGTCACGATCGTGGGCCTGCAGTTCGGGTCGCTTCTGACCGGCGCGATCATCACGGAGCAGGTCTTCGCGTGGCCGGGCCTGGGCGGCCTGCTGATCGAGGCGATCGCGTCGCGGGACTACCCGCTCGTCCAGGGGACCGTGCTGCTCTTCGCGGTGATCTACGTGCTCGTGAACCTCGCGACGGACCTCGTCTATGCCGCGGTGGATCCGCGGGTGCGCCTGTCGTGACGCGCCGGCGACTCCCGGGCCGCGCGATCGCGGGGGCGGCGATGGCGGCCGCCAGCGCCGGGGCGGCGCTCCTGGCACCGCTCGTCTCGGGACGGTCCCCGTCGGCCGTGAGCCTGAAGGACCGGTTCCGCCCGCCGTGTCGCGAGTTCCTCGCGGGCGCCGACGACCTCGGACGCGACGTCCTGGCCCGGTCGCTTCACGGCGGCCGCGTGTCGCTCCTGGTGGGCCTGCTCGTGGTGACCGTGTCGCTCTCGACGGGTCTATTGCTCGGCGCGACCGCGGGCTTCCTCGGAGGATGGGCGGACGCGATCCTCATGCGGCTCGTGGACGTGCTGATGGCGTTCCCGGGCATCCTGCTGGCGATCGCGATGGTGGCGGTGCTCGGGCCGTCGCTCCCGAACGCCGTTGCGGCGCTCGTCGCCATCGGATGGGTGGGCTACGCGCGGCTCGCGCGCGCTCAGGCGCTTCGGATCCGGGAGCTCGAGTACGTGCAGTCGTGCGTGGCGCTCGGCGGGAGCCGCCCGCGGATCGTGCTCCACCACGTCATCCCGAACCTCCTCGGCCCGATGGTCGTGCAGGCGAGCCTGGGCGTCGCGGGTGCGATCCTCGCGGAGGCGAGCCTGTCGTTCCTCGGCCTCTCTGTCCAGCCCCCGGCGGCGTCGTGGGGCACGATGCTCAACGAGGGGCGGCAGTACCTGGACGCGCCGCACCTCACGATCCTGCCGGGCCTCCTCCTGATGCTGACGGTCCTCGCCTTCAACTTCATCGGCGACGGCTTGCGCGACTACCTCGATCCTCGTGCGGCGCGCGGCTGACGGCGCGCCGCGTCACGCCGCGCGGCTCCCGTAGACGACGACGCGGGAGCCAAGGGCGAAGTGGACAAGCCGCGGACCGGCCGTGAGCGCGGTCCACTCGGATCCGTAGAGGCGCACGAAGTCGACGTCGAGGTGGTGCTCCACGACCGGGCGGACGGCCCAGAGCGGGTGCTCGACCGCGTAGATCGCCGTCTTGCCGGTGCGCGTGCGTCCGAACCCCCAGGCCCGCTCCTTGAAGAAGTGAGCGTCGGTGTCCGCCGCGGGCACCTCGGCCGCGCCCTTCGCGTGGAGGCGCACGACGTGGGTCGCGCCGTCGCGCGTGATCCGCCGCTCCGCGCGCACGGAGTCGCCGTCCTCCGCGATCGCGGTCGCGATCCGTGCGGTGACGAACGGCTCTCCGTAGAGCACCTTCGCGCCGAGGGACACGAGCGGCGACGACGCGATCTCCCGCACGAAGACGACGCCGTGGCGATCCCCCCTGCGCGCGTAGATGCGCAGGTTCACGTCGGAGAAGCGGCGCGAGAACGGCGCCGGCACTCCGAGCACCGCCGTCTCGTGGAACTCGAGGCAGACGAAGCTCGCCCAGGCCTCGCCGTCGCGCAGGTCCGGCTCGACGCCTTCGGGCATGTGCCGCAGGGCGAGCTCGCGCGGGATCGTGAAGTGGAACATCGCGAGGTGGGACCAGCGCGCGGCCAGGAAAGGATCCGGGGGAAGAACGCAAAGCACGAGGTAGGTGCCCGCGATCATCGGCAGGTTCTTGGTCATCGGGCCGAAGGGATGGACCCAGAGCTCGGGCTGGTGGAGCGACACGAGGGGCGGCAGCAAGAAGAGCGCGAGGAGCTGCCCCCAGACGAGCCAGCGGCGTGCCCATCCGCCGAGTGTCAGGACGGCGATCCCGCTCGCGACCTGCGCGGCCCCCAGGCATCGCAGGAACACGCCGGGCTCGATGGGGACCAGACCGCTCGCGCGCACGACCTGGAGCTCCATGGGCTGCTGGAACAAGATCTTCGGGATCAACCCCTCGGTGATCCAGATGAGCGCCATCGCGACGCGGAGGAGCGTCACGGCGCGCGCCGTCAGTCCTTCGCGCGCCTCGAGCCACGCGAAGATGACCAGGCCGCCGAAGGGGAGGTTCTTCGTGATGACGCCGAACGGGTGCGCGAGCAGCATCGGCTCGTGGATGGCCAGGATCGCGCTGAAGACCGCCACCATTCCCACCTGCAATGTCGCGAGCCATGTCGACGGCGGCCGGAGCCCGATGAAGACCCCGAGCGCCACCTCGAACGCGCACGTGACCCACATGAGCGCGTCGGGGAGGCCGAGCGCGGCGAGGTAGCCGTGCCCGATCGTCCGGTAGGCGGGGTGAAGGACGCTCGCGCCCGTCGTGAGCCAGATGCTCGCCATGCCCCACCTCGCCACGGTGCGCAGCCTCGCGGGGAGTCGTGGCGCGGGCGCTCCCGCGGCGCGTGTCGTGTCCACCGTGGCGGGCGATTGTACTCACGAGCCTGCGCGACACGCTGCGTCATGCGGTAGCATCACGCGGACGGCCAGATCAGGTTCCGACAGTACCGATCCCACGAGGAGCTTCCATGAGACATCTCCGTCCCCGTCACCTTTCCATCGTGACGCTCGCCGCGATCCTTGCGAGCCCCGGCTGGGCCCAGAAGACCAAGCAGGGAAACGACCCGCTCGACGCCGTCGCCGTCGACGATCCCATCACCCACGTCGCGTCGTGGCCGATCGATGCGGACGTCGCGATCCCGTCGGCCGCGACCGAGGCGTTCCGCCAGTTCCGCGCTCGCAACGGCGGAACCTGGCTGATGTTCGTCGATCGCGTGACGGGAAGCCCCGCGATGATCGAGGGGAGCGGCATCCCGTGGATCGCCGGGGGCGGTAACCGCCTCGAGGGCTCCTCCATGCCCTCGCGCGACGCCATGGTCGCCAAGGCGCGCGCCTTCATGGCGGCCAACCCGGGGCTCCTGGCCGCCCGGCCCGAGGATCTGGTGATCAACGAGGTTGCCACGGGCCCCGTGCTCGACTACCTCTACTTCATCCACTTCGACTGGACTTTCCACGGCATCCCCGTCGAGGGGGCGCAGGTCCTGTTCCGCGTCAACCACGGCAACCTCGTCCAGATGGGAACGGACCGCGTCAGCGCGTCGATCGCGGACCTCGATCCTTCGGCGCCGGTGACGCGCGACCAGGCATGGGCGATCGTGCGGGAGCACGCCCAGGGCGGCGCGTCCGACGTCGTCGTCGACGAAGGCCACCTCGTCGTCATGCCCGTCTCGGCCTACGTGGCGCAGGACGTCACGCAGCCCTCGCCGATCGCCTACCGCATGGTGTGGGTGCTCTCGTTCCGCCGCGCGGGCGTGATGGGAACCTGGGAGGCGCGCGTCGACGCGCAGTCGGGAGCTCTGCTCCGGTTCAAGGATGCGAACAGGTACGGCCAGATCCAGGGCGGCGCCTACGTCACCGACAAGCCTCAGGTCGAGGCCGAGCACCCGTTCCCGTTCGCGGACTACGGCGCGGGGCAGTACGCGGACGCGTCGGGACGGTTCGCCGGGACGACGGGCACGTCGACGATGAGCGGTCAGTTCGTCAACACGAACGACGTGTGCGGCGCCGCGAGCCTCGGGGCAGACCCGACGGGCCTCATCGACTTCAGCATGTCGTCCGGGACCGACTGCATCACTCCAGGCGTCGGCGGCAACGGCAACACGCACAGCAGCCGTACCCAGTACTTCAACGTCGAGGCGATCCGCGAGGTTGCGAGCTACTACCTCCCGGCGAACGCCTGGCTCCAGGGCACGCTCGGCGTGACCGTCAACCTCAACCAGGTCTGCAACGCCTACTGGAACGGATCCACGCTCAACTTCTTCCGCTCGGGCGGAGGATGCGGCAACACGGGCGAGCTTCCTGGCGTGTCGCTGCACGAGTGGGGGCACGGCTTCGATCAGAATGACGGCATCCCGCTCGGCGGCGGGACCGAGGCCTATGCCGACATCAGCTGGGTCGTCTTCGGTCACGTCTCGTGCGTCGGCGCCGGTTTCTACAACGCCGGCAACTGCACCGGCTACGGCGATCCCTGCCTGAACTGCTCGGGGATCCGCGACCACGACTACACGCAGCACCAGAGCGGCGTGCCCGCGACTCCGCTGGGCTTCGACCAGCCCAACTGCTGCTGCGGCGGTGGCCCGTGTGGAGGCGAGGAGCACTGCGAGACCGCGCCGCCGTCCCAGGCGATGTGGGACCTCGGTACGCGCGACCTCATCACTTGGGGGCTCGATCAGACGTCCGCCTGGATGCTCGTCGACAAGCTCTGGTACTCGAGCCGGCCGACCGCGGGCCAGCAGATGTTCTCGTGCACGAACAACAACAGCTGTTCCGCCGGCGACCTGTTCAACGTCCTGCGGGTGATCGACGACTGCGACGGGAACCTCGCCAACGGCACGCCCCATGCGTCCGCGATCTTCGGCGCCCTCGGGCGGCACCAGATCGGCTGCGCGTCGGCCGTCAACACGGACAACGCCTGCGCCTGCCCGAGCCTCTCGGCTCCGACTCTCAGCGCGACTCCCGGAAACAACCAGATCGTCCTCAACTGGACGCCCGTGCCGAACGCCGCGACGTACGACGTACTCCGCAACGAGGTGAGCTGCACGACGGGGTTCCTCGTGATCGGCAACACGGCGTCGACGACGTTCACCGACACGAACGTCGTCAACGGCTTCACCTACTACTACCGCGTCCAGGCGCGCGGCGCCACCGCGGCGTGCCCGGCCGGTGTGGTGAGCAACTGCGTGACGGTCGTGCCCCAGAACTGCCCGGCGATCACGCTCTCGCCGGCGACGCTCCCCAACGGGACCGTGGGCGTTCCTTACAGCCAGACGATCACGGCGTCGGGCGGAGCCGCTCCCTACACGTTCGCGGTGACGCTCGGGACGTTGCCCGCGGGTCTTTTGCTCAACGGTGGAAGCGGCGTCGTCTCCGGCACGCCGACGGCGCCAGGCACCTCGAGCTTCACGATCACGGCGACCGATTCCGCCGGCTGTGCCGGGAGCCTTGCCTACCAGCTCGTCATCGACTGTCCCACGATCACCGTCAACCCTGCATCGCTGCCCAACGGCAGCGTCGGGACGCCGTACAGCCAGACGATCACCGCGAGCGGTGGCACGGCGCCGTACACGTTCACGGTGTCCGCGGGAACGCTGCCGACCGGGCTCGCCCTCGCGGCCGGCGGGGTCCTCTCCGGGACGCCGGCGGCCGCCGGGACGTTCACGTTCAGCGTCTCCGCGACGGATGCCGGGAGCTGCGCGGGAACGCGCCAGTACACGGTCGTGATCTCGCAGGTGATCGTCGTCGACCACGTCACCGGTGAAGGGCTCGGCGCGCCGAACCCGAACCGCGTGCGCGTGTACACCGGCGCCGGCACCGCGACGACCGTCGACTTCCTGGCCTACGGCGGAGGCGCGTGGGGCGTCAACGTCGCATCGGGCAACATCGACGGTGGCGCCAACGCCGAGATCCTCACGGGTCCGGGGCCGGGCCCGACGTTCGGCCCGCAGGTCCGCGGATTCAACCGGGCCGGCGCCGGCATGGGCAAGGTGAACTACTACGCCTACGGCACCCTGAAGTACGGCGCGAACGTGAGCGAAGGCGACGTGGAGAACGACGGCTTCGACGAGATCGTCACCGGGGCGGGTCCTGGTGCCGTCTTCGGACCGCACGTGCGCGGCTGGAACTTCGACGGCAACGCCTTGACGCCGATCTCGAAGATCAGCTACTTCGCCTACGGTACGTTGAAGTACGGGGTCAACGTGAACGGAGGGAGCGTGGACGCGGACCGGTTCTCCGAGATCCTCACCGGAGCCGGACCCAGCCCGACGTTTGCTCCGACGATCCGCGGATGGAACTACGACGGGTCGGGCATCACCTCCATCAACAAGATCAACTTCAACCCGTTCACCACGCTCCAGTACGGCGTGAACGTCGCGTCGGGCGACTTCGACGCCGACGGGATCGCCGAGATCGCAGCGGCGCCTGGCCCGGGTGCCGGGGCGGGCTTCCCCTCGCGGTTCCTGGGCTTCAACTACGACGGCGCGACCATCACGAGCCTCAACGGCTTCGACGTCGTCGCCTACACGACCACCACGTACGGCGGTCGCGTCGGCGCCGGCGACGTCAGCCAGGACGGCCAGGACGATCTCGTCACCGGCGCCGGCCGCGATCCGGCGGCCGACGCGACGGTGAAGGCCTATGACTACACCGGCTCCGCCCTGACCCCCCTCTCGAGCACGTTCAACCCCTTCGCCGGCGCCACGTACGGCGTGAACGCGACGGGCGCGCTTCTCGGCTACTAGCCCGTTCTCCTCGCGACCGTGGGGCGAGGCGAGGACCTCGCCCCAGGTCACGGAGGATCTCGCCAGCAGAAGGACCTGGAGCGCGGCGAGCGCCTACCGGTAGACCCTGCCGTTCACGTTGATGCTCCGCAGGTAGATCGTCTCGCAGGACCCGGCGTCCACGTCGTTTCGCGAGAGAGACGTGGTCCAGTGAGTCGATCTCCCTTCCGTCCCCTCCACGTCCACGAGATCGCCCGAGAGCGCCACGTGATCGCGGCGGCGCACGTGCGCGAGCACGGCGCGAATGGTGGGCGTCGCGGGGATGACGTGGACGTTCGCGGAGTGCGCCACGATGTAGTCGCGACCGATCGAGAGGTCCGCGGTGCTCCAGAGGTAGAAGCGCGCGTCCTGGTAGCAGGACATCGAGGATCGGAACGGCTCCTTCGCGAGATCGCCCCAGATCAGCGCGACGTCCCACGGGATGACGTCCGCCATCGCGTCGAGCCGGTAGCGGGCCGTCGAGACGACCTCGGCGGCGATCTCGTAGTGGGCGCGCGGGACGAGCTCGACCTGCCGCGCGGAGAGCGCGATGGGCACGGAGCCGGCGACGTTCACCTGCCGCGGCTCCGCCGCGGGATCGGGGACGGGCCCGGGCTCGTGGTGCGTGAGGGCGAGCGGGATGACCGGGACGAAGCGGCGGATCGCCAGCACCAGGAACACGCCGATGCCCGCGATGGCGAGCGCCCGCCTCATCGCGCCGCGATCGCGATCCTCATGCACGCGGCGGTCGCGCAGCAGCCGCCGGTTGCCTGGGAGGACGAGGCGATCGCCGCCGGCAGATCCTCGCGCCGCACCTGGCCGAATCCGAGCTTCGCAAAGAAGCCGGCCGCATCGGGCGTGAAGAGGTAGCCGTGCGCGAGGCCCTGGTCCGCCGCCCGGGCGAGGACAGCCGCGACGAGGCGCGACCCGAGCCCAGACCCTCGCCGGTCCGCGGCCACGGCGAACGACCGGGCAGGGCGTCCTCGCCGCGGATCTCCAGCCGCCGCAGCCGATCGCGCGCCCCCGTCGCGGGCGACCAGCATCCGCACCGGTCCGTCGGCGCCGCCGGGAACCGGGAGACCCGCATCGACGAGCAGCGCGGCGATGGGACCGCCGGGCGCGCAGTCCTGGAAGGATGCGTCCGCGATGGCGGGATCTCGGGCGCCGCCGTCCACGACCGCGTCCGCCTCGATCTCGACCAGCATCCAGTCCTCGATGAGGCGCCGCACCTCGACCATCGTGGTGGCGGGGCGGGCGTTGCCGAAGACCTCGCCGTGCGCGCGGCCGATCGCCTCCCAGTCGCGGGCGATGTCGATCACGAACATCCGCGTGCGCACGACGTCCTCGATCGACGCTCCCGCCTTTGCGAGGGCCGCCGCGATGTTCCGGAGGATCTGCCGCGCCTGGAGGTAGGCGTCCCCGTCGCCGGCATGCCCGCCCCCCGGGAGCGTGGCGGTCGTGCCGGTAACGTAGACGTGGCGGCCGGCGCGCACGAGGCGGCTGTAGCCCACCTTCGGCTCCCAGGGCGTGCCGGTGGTGACGCGCAGGCGTCGATCGGCGCTCACGTTCGTGTCAATATAGTAGGCGCGACGGAGCCATGAGATCGTCCACGAGATTCGGGTCGCTCGTGCTCCTTGCCTCGGCCACATCGTGGGCCGCGGGCGTGTTCGACCCCGTGGTCAAGGTCGCGGCGGGCAACGGCCCGTCCGCGGTGCATCTCGCGGACGTCAACGGCGACGGCCTCCTCGACGTCGTTGCGAGCAACGACCTGGGCGCGACGGTGACGATCACCGAGAGCGCGACCGATGGCACCTTCGGCATCGCGCCGCTCTCCGTCTCGACGGGCGGCGCGAGCACCGCGGCGGTCGCCGCGGGAGACCTGGATGGCGCCGGCGGGCTCGACGTCGTGGCGTGCAATCAGGACGACGTGGGCGTGCTGCTCGGGACCAGCCTCGGCTCCTTCGGCACGTTCGCGAGCTTCCCGAACCTCTCGTCCGGGATCGCGGTCGAGACGGGCGACGTGGACGGCGACGCTGACGTGGACGTGGTCGCCACGGACAGCTCCACGCTCGTTATCTTCAAGAACGACGGAACGGGCGTCCTGGCGCGCTCGACGGGATCGCCCACCACCGGCAGCGCGGCGCGCGGTCTCTGCCTCGCGGACCTCGACGGTGACGGCGACCTCGACGCGGTGGTGGTGAATCCCTCGGGAAGCGACACGAGCATCTGGCGCAACAGCGGCACGGGGATCTTCACGCGCGATCCCGACCTCGCGAGCGCGCAGCCGACGCGTGACGCGGCGGTGATCGATCTCGACGGGGACGCGGACCTCGACATCGTCGTGGGGCTGCGGCCTCCCACCGGCAACTCGTCCGTCGAGGGGTTCCTCCAGGACGCCTCCGGGACGTTCGCATCCGCCGGGACGTCCACCGCCGGCGGTGTCAACCTCTCGGCGATCGCCGCCGGGGACTTCGACGGCGATGGCAAGGCGGACGTGGCGGTCGCGCTCGAGGCGACGGGCTCGATGGCCTACGCGCTCGGCGCCGGCGACGGCACCTTCGGCACTCCCGTCGTCTCGTCGATCGGCAGCGGCTCGGCTCCATCCGACCTGGCCGCCGCGGACATCGACGCCGACGGCGACGTGGACGTCGTGACGGCGAACCACGGCAGCGACAACGTCGGCATCTTCCGCAACGGGAGCAAGCCCGCGGCCTTCTTCCGCACCGACGTCTCGTGCGGATCGTCTCCGCTGCTGGTGAGGTTCACCGACACGTCGATCGGCACCGTGACCTCGCGGGTCTGGGACTTCGGCGACGGGGGCACGTCGACGTCGCTGAACCCGTCCCACACCTACACCGCCTCGGGTTACCGGAGCTTCGACGTGACGCTCACGGTCCAGCCCGGAGGCGACGCGACCACCCTCGCGGGCGCGGTGACGCTGCTTGCGGCCACGCCCCAGGAGGTCCTCGTCGGGCTCGGGCCGGGGTCCGGGGATCCGCCGCGCTCGGCCTACGCGGCGATCGATTGCGCCGCGCGCTACGTGTCGGCGGTCAATCCCCAGAGCCACTATGGCGTGAGCGGTGGCGGCGTCACGATCGACGGTGCGAACCTCACCAACGGATCGCCTCGGAAGTTCCTGACCGGGGAAGGTGCGCTGGGGACGAGTGCTCCCTACGTCCGCGGCTGGAACGCGGACGGGACGGCCTACGGCGCCGTCAGCTTCTATGCCTACGGGACGCTACGCTATGGCGTGACGCCGCGCGGCATCCAGGCCGACACCGACTCGTACGACGAGATCCTCACGACGCCCGGTCCCGGCATCGTCTTCGGGCCGCACATCCGCGTGTTCGGCTTCGACGGCACCGTCGTGAAAGCGACGGCGACCAGCTACTTTGCCTATGGCACGCTGCGGTATGGCGCGAACGCCGCCGCGGCGGAGCTCGACGGCGCGGGGCCGGACGAGGTGATCACGGCGCCTGGCGCCGGCCCGACGCTCCAGGGCAACGTGCGCGGCTGGCGCATCGATGCGGCGAAGCCCGGCGGCATCGCGGCCATCGGCGGCATCAGCTTCACGGCGTTCACCTCGGGCGGGTACGGCGCCACCGTGAGCGCCGGCGACGTGGACGACGACGGCATCGCCGAGATCCTCGTGGGCCGCGGGCCCGGGAGCGCGCTTCCCGCCGATCTGCGCGGCTTCGACTGGGACGGGGCCGCGATCTCGTCGATCTCCGACCTCGACATCACCGCGTTTGCGGCGACCCAGTACGGGTGCAACGCCGCGGCGCCCGACGTCGACGGAGACGCGATCGCGGAGCTCTGCGCGGCGCCAGGACCCGATCCCACCGCGCTGCCGGAGATCCGGGCCTACGACTGGGACGGCGTCCCCGGCGCCCCCACTCCCATCGCGGGCCTCGACAGGCTGCGTCCGTTCGCGTCGCAGAGCCCGTCGAGCCGCGAGGGCGCCACGCTCGGCGTCGGCGATCTCGGCAAGTACGTCCCGTAGCGATCGTCGGGAACCACCTGACGGTCCAGGACTTCAACGATTCTGAGGAATCAGGGCAGGCCCCACGGACGCCACGCGGCGCCCGCGATGCCTATCGTGTACTCCTGCACCGACGGGCTCGCGATCGTGAGGGTCGCGCCGCCCTTCGAGAGCGTCAGGGTGCTTCCCACGAGCCGCACGTGATCGGATGACGCGCAGGACCGGTTCTGCCCGATCGTCTGGGAGCAGTCGGGAAGAGGCTGCCCGTCGAGGAGGGATCCCGACCAGTCGAACGGCATCGCCGTGAATCCCTGCCCCGACACGACGGCGGCTCCCACGTCCGCGGGGCGGAGCGTTCCACCCGCGTCGGGATAGAGCGCAAGCCGGAAGCGGCCGGCGACGTCGCGAAGGCTGGTGATGCCCGGTGCGCCCGCGGAATGGAACGAGTCGACCGGATCGGCGAGCAGCGGCAGGATCGTGCCGGGACGCGCGAACGCCGGGATCTCCCCGAGCGGAGCGGGGACCGAAACCGCCCACGTGTTGCCCGGCCCCGGCTGGCCCGTGACGATCGGCGCGTCGCCCCAGAGCGGCCACCATCCCGCCGCCGGAAGGCGCACGTCGCGTGAGCGCGCGGCCTTCTTGATGACGGGCGCGATCAGGATGTCGTCACCGAGGAAGAGCTCGTAGTCGGCGGTCCTGTAGAGGCCGGGCCTCGCGGGCTCGACCAGGAACGGGTGACGCGTCATCGGCAGCCCCTTCAGGACCGCGTCCGCCACGAGGGCCTGGAGGTAGGGGTAGAGCAGGGTGTGCACGATCGCGAACCGCTTGTAGCGCGCGAGGGTGTCGGCGTCGCGATCGAACGACCAGTTGGCCGACTGGTTGCTCCCGTGGTGCGTACGCATCAGCGGGTGGAACGCGCCTAGCGCGGCCCACCGGAGGAAGAGCTCCTTGGTCGTGGGCGGGCAGACGATGGACGTGTAGCCGGCGATGTCCGATCCGAATATCGCGACGCCGCAGAGTCCGGCGTGGGTGGCGATCGGCGCCACGGTCGGGAATCCGTCGTCGTAGCCCCAGTCAGTGTTCTGGTCGCCTCCCCAGAGAAGCGGCGCGAGAGAGATCGCGCCACCGTTCGTGGACGCCCAGCCGCTGCGCGCGAAGAACGTCCAGTCGTCCGGCGGGCCGCCGCCGGGTGGGAGGTGGACGCCCGCGAGGACGCGGCGATTGACGTCTTGCCACTGGAGCGGGAAGAGGTTGTGGGCGCGCCAGGGATCCTGGCCGCCGTCGAGGACGCAGTCGACCGGGAGCCACTCTCCGAAGTCGGCCATCCATCCGTCGATCGAGAGCGTCGAGGCCGCGGTCTCGAGGTAGCTCTCGAGCCACGCGACGGCCGCCGGGTTCGTGAGATCCACCATGCTCGCGTCGCGCAACGCCGGATCGAGGAACGTGTAGGGCGCGCCTGTCGTGTCGCGGATGAGAAAGCCTCCGGTGACGCCCTCGTGCCACATGCGCGTGGGCTTCGGCACGAAGGAGTTGAAGTAGGTCAGGAACGCGAACCCTTCGTCGTGAAGCGCTATCACGTCGCCCGGGAGGTTCGGGTAGGTGGCGGGGTCCCATTCCCAGGCGTAGGAGAGGCGGTAGCCGTACGGTCCCTGGTCGCCGCCCGCCCAGTCCTCGGACCAGATCGCCGAGGACGGGATGTGATTCGCGCGCAGCGTCGACGCGACGGTCCAGAGCCGGGACGGCCCACCGACGGCGTCGTTCCAGGGGCCGAACACCCACGCGGGCGGAGGCGTGACGCGGCCGACGAAGCGGTCGAGGTTCGCGATGCGATCGCGCAGGGTGTCGCCGGCGACGAGCACGAGCCCCGGGAGGTCCCGGAAGGAGCGAAGCACGACGCGGTTCGGCGCCCGGCCGGCGAGATCGAGCTCGGCGTACGTGTCGGTCGCGAGCACCGCGGTGTAGCCCGCCGAGGAGTGCCAGATCCCCATCGGGGCGTAGGCGGCCTCGGGGACGTTCTGGAGCGGGAAGTAACCGCCGCCGGGAGGCTTCCCGATGCCCTGCTCCTGCGTCCAGAGCGGATAGATGTGACCGCGCAGGTCCATGCCGACCGCCTGGGTCCCGAGCCCGAAGAAGGCGTCCGAAGGCGAGCAGCTCATCGCGATCTCTCCGGCGGTCACGCCGGGCGCGCTCGACGAGAGCGCGATGCCGAGGTCCCGCTGCCCCGATCCGGAGAAAGAGACCGTGACGTCGACCGCTGGCCCCGAAGGCGGTCGCGCTGTCCAGGTCATCGCGAGCGTCGCAGGCCCGGCGGCGATGCGCGGGAACGATCCGCAGACGGAGCTCCACTCCAGAGCGCCCTGGCCTTCCAGCCGGATGCGGAAGGCGCCGAAGGCGTTCTCGACCCGCGGCGCACCCCAGCCGACGCGCGCCGCGCTCGTCCCGAAGCCGCTTGCGTCGCAGGTCCCGGGTCCCGAGAGGACCGGAGCAGTCATCCCCGCCGGCGTGACCGACCATGCGCCGGTGGCCGCATCGGCAGTCACGGTCCACCCGTTGATCGCGACGGAGATCGGGCTTGCGCCGGCGCCGGTGCCGATGAGCGCGCACGACGCGGCGAGGCAGAGGTGCGCGAGCGATCGGCGTTGATGCGCCATCGGGCGGGCGGTCCGCGGGGACCGGCGCTGTGCCGGCCCCCGCGAGCGATCAGTACCCCAGGTTTCCTCCCGCCACGTTCACCCCGTAGAAGCCGGGGAACGCGACGAACGTGACGCCGGTGTTGTTGAGGTTGGGCGGGTCGTAGTGGAACGTCTTGACCGTGGCGTCGGCGGCAGGATCTGGGCCGGCCGCGGCCAGGAGTTCGAGCTTGCGCGTGTGGCGGCGGAACGGCGACGGGTCGACGTTGGAGATCCCCAGGCGGCCGCCGTAGGACGACGTGAAGGGCGTGATGTCGTAACCGGCGATGGCGGCCACGGCGGAGCCGTCGTAGTCGTAGCCCTTGAACCGGGCCGGGAAGTTGGCGCCGGTCCCTGGACCCGGGGCGCCGACGATCTCGTCGATGCTGTCGCCGTCCACGTCGCCCGAGCCGACGATCAGGCCGTACTGGTTGACGGTGAAGACGTTGAAGTTGACCTTCTGGATGGCTGTCACGTTCGCGTTGTCGTAGTCCCAGCCCCGGCACTGCGATCCGAAGATCACGCCCGGTCCGGGACCGGTCAGGATCTCGTCGTAGGCGTCGAGATCGACGTTGCCTCCCGCGACGTTCACGCCGAACTTGAGCGTCGCGTAGGCGAAGTAGCTCAGCTTGCTCATGGCGGCGATCGCGGTGCCGTCGTAGTTCCAGCCGCGGACGTGCGGCCCGAAGACGATGCCCGGTCCGGCACCCGTGACGATCTCCGTGTAGCCGTCGTTGTCGACGTCAGACGACGCGACGTTGACGCCGTAGCGGAGCGTCCCGTAGGCGTAGTAGTTGATCTTGGGCATCGGCGTGCCGTCGCGCTGGAAGCCGCGTACCTGCGGCCCGAACGTGGGACCAGGGCCAGGGCCCGTCAGCATCTCGTCCGTGGACCCGCCGAGCTGGCCGGACGCGACGTTGACGCCCCACTGGCCCGCGGCGTAGGCGAGGAAGTCGACCGCCGTCGCCGCCCCCGAGGAGTCGTACACGCGGACCTGGTTGCTGTTGGGTGACCCGAGCCCGCGGCCGACGATGTAGTCGGCCTGATCGGCGTCGTCGATGTCGAGCACGTAGAGACGCTGGCCCGTGCAGGAGGCCGCGTCCGTCGCGGTGACGGTGAACGTCGAGCTGATCGATGCCGGCGTGGTTCCCGAGATCACACCGGTGAGCGCGCCCAGCGTGAAGCCCGGCGGCAGCGCGCCGGTGGTGATGGCGTAACTATAGGGGGGCGTGCCACCGCTGGCGGTGACGGTCTGGCTGTAGGCCTGGCCCGCGCGGCCCGTGGGCAGCGTCACCGGGGACAGCGTGATCCCGCATCCTCCAGTGATGTTGAGCGTGTAGGCGCGCAATCCCGTACAGGTGGCGGCGTCCGTCGCCGTGACGGTGAAGCTGGACCCGCCGGGCGTGGTCGGTGTGCCGGAGAGGATGCCGCCCGCCGAGAGCGAGAGCCCGGCGGGAAGGGTGCCCGCGGTGACGGCGAACGTGTAGGGCGCCGTACCGCCCGACGCCGTGATCGTCTGGCTGTACGGGACGCCCTGCGCGCCATCCGGGAGGGTCGCCGGCATGAGCGTGATCGGGTTGCAGCCGCCGCCCGGGTTGATGACCAGCGTGTAGTTGCCGGCTCCCGTGCAGGCGTCGTTGTCCGTCGCCGTGATGGTGAAGGGGAAAGAGCCCGCGGTCGTCGGCGTCCCGGATAGCACGCCGGTCGCCGCGTTGAACGAGAGCCCTGGAGGCAGCGCGCCTGGCGTCGCCCAGAAAGTGACGGGGGGAACGCCGGTGCTCGGAGTGATCGTCTGGCTGTACGCCACGCCCACCGTGCCCGCGGGCAGCGTCGCGGGGGACAGCGTCATGCCGCAGATATCGGGCCGGAGGCAGAAGAGCCCTTGCTCGAGGCCCGAAACCAGGATCGTCCCGCTCTTCAGGTACGGATAGTTGCCCCACGACCCGTTGAACGATGCACTGTTGCTCGACGGGTAGATGTCGAAGTAAGCGACTTCCTGGATGTTGGCGGTGGCGATGCCGGTGAGGTCCTGGATGCGCAGCCCGGCGCGGTAGTTGGTCTGGAAGCTGTAGTTGCCCTTCGTGTACTGGTTGTGATCGATCGCCGCCACCGGGCCGTCGTGGTGTCCGACCAGCACGGGGTTGTCGAGATCCTGGAGATCGAAGACCCAGGTCCGCGTGTTGTGGCCGTAGTTGGCCTCGTCGAACTCGTCGTCGATCACGTCGTAGCGCTGGCCCCGCAGGAGGGATCCCTGGTGGGTGTAGCCGGACCCGGCGTAGCCGGTGCGCGAGAGCATCACGGGCGTTGCCTTGTTGGTGACGTCGACGATGGTGAGCGTGTCCTCGTTGTTGGCGAAGCAGATCTCCTTGCCCGCGTGCTGGACGTCGGGACCGTTGTAGGTCACGCACTCCGTCTCGTGCGTGTAGCCGTCGCCGTCGTAGCAGCCGACGAACACGGGGTTGAGCGGGTTCGCGAGGTTCACCATGTGGATGCCGCCGCTCGAGCAGCTCGACGAGTTGATGCCGCAAAGGAAGGCGTAGCCGGTGTCCTCGTTGATCCAGATCGTGTGCGTGGTCCGGAGGCCGTTGGCGCCGTACCAGGCCGTCTCGGAGAAGGTCACCGGCGGGGGAGTGGCCGTGCGCAGCTGCGTCAGATCGAAGACCTGCATGCCCTGCTGCCCCACGTTGTCCGCCACGACGAAGCAATAATTGCCGTACACCTTGACGTCGCGCCAGAGGTCCTCGCCACTCCCCGGATGCTCGGGAAGCGTCCCGAGGTACACGGGGTTCACCGGGTCCGAGACGCGCACGAAGGCGATGCCCGTCGAGAGGGCCTCGAGCGCGTACTCATCGCCCGTGACGGGATCGGTCCAGCCCCAGACGACCGCGCCGCTGCCCCCGCTCGCGCCGAGCTGGCTCAGCGTGAGCTGGCTCAGCATGCTCACCTTGTTGCACGGGTAGGGTCCCGCCATCCCGCCGACGCACGGCGTCTCCGCGGCCCGAGCCGGGAGCGATGCGATGGCGAGCATGGCGAGGAGGTTGGCGAGGCGGGAAGGCGGACGACGGCTCATGGCTGACCTTTCTCAGGCGAAGGAGTCCCTCGCGACGGCAGGGAACGGGAGATGGGGCGGGTTCCTCGGGCGAGCTTCGATCGTAGGGGGAGCGGCGGGACCGGGTCAAGACCACCCGACCGCGTCATGGATTGCCGCGGCGCGTCAATACCCCTCGTTCTTGTCCACGATGTTGAGCAGCGGCCGGCCCTCGCGGAAGCGCCGCAGATTCTCGACAAGAAGCTCCGTCTGACGCGGCCAGAGCCTGTCGCTCACAGCGCTCGTGTGCGGCGTGACGAGCACGTTGGGAAGCGTCCATAACGGGCTCTCCGGAGGGAGTGGCTCCTCCTCGAACACGTCGAGCGCGGCGCCGCCGATGGTCCGTGCAACCAGCGCGTCCACGAGCGCCTCTTCGTCGACGAGGCTCCCGCGCGAGAGGTTTACGAGGATCGCTCCGGGGCGCATCGCCGCCAGCTCCTCGCGTCCCACGAGTCGAGCCGTCGCCTTCGTGGCCGGCGCCGCGAGGACAACGACGTCGGCGGCCGGCAGAACGGCGCGAAGGCGATCGGCGGGCCACAGGACGGCCTGCACCCCGGGAGCGCCGCGCCCCGTGCGCGTCACGGCGTGGACCGTGGCGCCGAACGCGCCAAGCCGCGCGGCGATGGCCCGTCCGACCGCGCCGAAGCCGACAAGGAGCACGCGGCTCCCGGCGATCTCGCCGGGCCGCGGCTGCTCGTCCCAAAGGTCCTGCTGCGCCCAGTGGCGCGAAGACTGGTGGCGCACCGCGCTCGGCAAGCGGCGCGTCATCGCGAGGATCATCGCCATCGCGTGCTCGGCCATCGGCGCGGCGTGCACGGTCCTAGCATTGGTCATGACCACGGCGCTCGCGACGAGCTCGGGGTACATGAACTGCGCCACGCTCGTCGCCGTGCTGTGGATCCAGGTCAGGCGTGGCGCGCGCGCGAACGCGTCGCGGGGCAGCCGGCTGCCCGCGAAGATGCGGCACTGGGAGAGCGCGTCCTCGTGTCCCTCGAGGGTCTCGAGGTGGACGACGTCGGCCTCCGGCCACGCGTCGCGGACGGCCTCGGCCACGCTCTCGGGCAAGCGCCAGGCCGAGAACGGGTGCCAGTTGCAGAGGACGATGCGCGGCCCGCTCACGCGAGCCGCTCCCGCAGCGAGGCGAGGGTCGCCGAAGGCGGCGCGTCGGCGCCGCCGGCGTCGATCGGGTGACAGATCAGGCCGGGATACACGGGCACGAACCGTGCCTCGTGCCATGCGGCAACGGTCATCGAGCCCGGCGCCGGTGCGGGATACCGGTACGGCATCAGGCTGCGCGAGTCGCCGGACGCATCGGTGCCGTCGAGGTGGGAGATGCGCACGCGGAACCCCTCGACGAGCTCGATCTCCCGAGCGACCCGAGCGGCGTTCCTCACGACGCCCTTAGGACCACCTTGTCCTCGATCATCGCCGATGCCACCGCGCCCTGGATCTCGGCCAGCGGGCGCACCGACGTGATGAGGGGGGCGAGCCGGTCCGCGTGGCGCGCGAGGAGCCCGAGCGCGGGACCGAACGGTCCGCAGCGCGATCCCTGGATGCGGACCTCGTCGACGACGACGCGGGTCATCGGGATCCCCTGGGATGGGAGCCCGCACGTCGTCTTCGCGGCGAGCACGCCGCGGGGACGCACGAGCGAGAGCGCGAAGCCGAGCCCTTCCGGAGCTCCGGTGGTGTCGACGACGATGTCGGCTCCGAGCCCGCCCGTCAGGTCCCGGACGGCATCTCCCGCGACCGAGGGGTCGAAAGCCTGCACGGCGCCGAACGCCATGGCGCGGGCGCGCCGGCGCGCGCTACGGGAGACGGCGAGAACGCGAGCGCCTCGCTCGGCGGCGACGAACGTGACGAGGATCCCGAGCCGGCCCGGACCCACGACGACCACGGTCTCGGGGGCGGGATCCGGGAGCGGCGTCACCTCGAAGGTCTGGATCGCCGCGGCGAGCGGCTCGCAGAGCGTGGCGGCGAGGGTGTCGAGCGCGTCGGGCACCTCGTGGAGCGCCCCCGCGGGTGCGCGCATCTCCTCGGCCCAGCCGCCGTCGTGCGCGATGATGCCGGTGACGGTCCGCGACTGGCAATGACTCGGGATGCCGATGTGGCACGCGCGGCACAGGGTCGGCCGGCCGTAGGCGACGCACGTGTTGTTGATCTCCACGGCGACGCGCCGTCCGAGCCATCGATCGGGGACCCCGTCGCCCTTGCGGACCACGGTGCCGATCACCTCGTGGCCGAGCACGAGCGGCAGCGGGACGGCGTAGTCGCCGGAGTGGAGCGCGAGGTCCGTGCCGCAGATGCCTGCCGTCGCCACCCGTACGATCACTTCGCCCGTCAAGGGGACGAGCGCCTGCCGATCGGCGAGCTCGATACGGCCCGGCGAGACGAGGGTTGCCGCAAGTGGCACGATGGAATACTACACGGGCGTGGGAACCTTCCCGGGATCGCAGCGTAATGGGACGTGAGGCCAGTCACACACTCGGCTCCGCGCCGAGAGAACCACGATGAAGGAACAGCGCCATGCTCGTCGTCCGTGATCTCGTAAAGGTCTATCCGGGGCCCGTCGCCGCTCTCCAGGGCATCAACCTCGAGGTCCCGCGCGGGATGTTCGGGCTCCTGGGCCCGAACGGCGCCGGGAAGTCGACGTTCATGCGGATCCTCGCCGGGCTTCTGGAGCCGACGTCGGGGTCCGTGTCGCTCGACGGGCGGGACGTCCTGGCCGACCCGCAGCGCATGTGGTCGCAGCTCGGATACTTGCCGCAGGAGTTCGGCTTCTACCCGCACCTCACGGGAGAGGCGATGCTCGCCTACCTCCTGAAGCTCAAGGGCGTGCGATCCGATGGCGGGACGAGAGCGCTCTGCGCCGATCTGCTGGCCAAGGTGAACCTCACTCATGCCGCGCGTCAGAAGGTGAAGGGCTACTCCGGCGGGATGCGTCAGAGGCTCGGCATCGCCCAGGCGATCGCCGGAGATCCGCGCGTCCTCATCGTCGACGAGCCCACGGCGGGCCTCGACCCGGAGGAGCGCCATCGCTTCTATCACCTCCTGGCGGAGCTCGCAGAGGACCGCACCGTCCTGCTCTCGACGCACATCGTCGAAGACGTCGCGGTGCTCTGCCCGCGGTTCGCCGTGATCCGCGGCGGGCGGCTCCTCGCGCTGACGAGCCCCGGGGACGCGCGCGCTGCGATCGGAGGACGGATCTTCGAGGGTACGGTGCCCAAGGGCGAGGTGGCGCAGCTGCGGATGGGCTCCTGCGTGACGCAGGCGATCCTGGTCGAGGGCAAGAGCCGGGTGCGGATCTACGAGCCCGCCGGGAACGCGCCCGCGGGCTTCGAGCCCGTACCCGCCACCCTCGAGGATGCCTACCTCGTGATGATGAGGACGCACGATGCGGGTGCTCCCGCCCCTACGCCGGCCGTCCCGGCCGGAGGCGCGCGTTGAGCCGACCCGGCGGCGGCGGAGGCTTCCGCCGCCTCTTCACGGTGTTCAGGGACGACTTCGTCCACAGCCTCCGGCGCCCGCTCTTCGTCGTCCTCGTCCTCATGCTCCTCCTGATGAGCTACGGCCTCTCGACCGGGCACATGCGCATCTCGTCGGGCGACAGCACCGTGGGAGGGACGAAGGCCCACATCACGAGCCAGTTCGCCGTGGGCCAGATGCTGTCGTTCCTCATCCTCCTCAACTACTCGTTCTTCATCTCCGTCGCGGCGGGGATGGCGATCATCCGCGACGACGAGCTCAAGGTGGGCGAGCTGTTGCACGCGACAGGCCTTCGCCCCGCGGAGTACGTGTGGGCGAAGTTCGCCTCCGTGCTCGCGAGCTTCACGCTCGTGCTCGGCATCCACCTCCTTCTCATGACCTTCTTCAATCACGTCGTGCCGAACGCGAAGTCGGCCGAGATCCGCGGACCCTTCGTCGTCTCCAACTACGTCGTCCCCGCGGTCGTCTTCGCGCTGCCGACCATCTTCTTCCTCGCCGGAACGACGTTCTTCCTGGGGGAGCGCACGCGCAGGCCGATCCTGGTCTTCGTCATGCCCGTGGCGCTGTTCCTCTTCTGCGGCTTCTTCCTGTGGAGCTGGACCCCGACGTGGCTCGACCCGCGCATCAACAAGGTGCTGATGCTCTGCGATCCCGCGGGCGTGCGCTGGCTCTCCGAGACCTGGCTGAAGCTCGATCGTGGCGTCCAGTTCTACAACCAGGCGCGCATAGGCTTCGACGTCCCGTTCCTCGCCAGCCGTGCCGCGCTCGTGGCCATCGGGCTCCTCGGCGTCGTGATGACGCAGCACGGGTTCGTCCCCCAGGGGCGCGTGCGGAAGAGCCGGTTCTGGTCGCGATTCCGCCGGCAGCGCTCGGCGGCGACCGCGGTGCCGGCCACGGCAGCGGCGCGGACGGTGGCGAGCTTCCGTGCGCCGGGATTCTGGCGCGGCAGCCTCGACGTGGCGCGCACCGAGATCCGCGAGCTCCGGAGCCAGGCGGGCCTCTACATATTCGTGCCGCTCATCCTTGTCCAGACGCTGGGCGCGACGTTGCTCGCGCTCGGGCCGTTCGACACGCCCATCCTGAACACGCCGGGGACGATCGCGGTGCGGACCATGAACACGCTCTCGCTCCTCGTCTGCTTGCTCCTCCTGTTCTACACGGTGGAGTCCCTCGAGCGGGAGCGGGCGTCCGGGCTTTCGCCCATCTTCGACGCGACGGCCGTGAAGAGCGCCTCGGTGCTCTTCGGCAAGGCGCTCGCGAACAGCTTCGTCGGCTTCGTGATCGTGATGGCCACCCTTCTCGCGGGGGTCATCGTCATGCTCGTCGAGGGGACCGTCGCCATCGACCTCCGCCCGTTCGCGATCGTCTGGGGGCTGTGCCTCATCCCCACGTTCCTCCTGTTCGCCTCCTTCGCGATGGCGCTCCACGCGGTGACGCGTAGCCGCTACGCGACCTACGCCCTGGCCCTCGCCGCGGTGGCGTTCACGGGCTACCGCCAGTTCACCGGGAAGATGAACTGGGTCGGGAACTGGGACCTGTGGGGCTCCCTCCTCTGGACGGACATGGGCGTACTCGAGCTCGACCGCCGCGCGATCGTGCTGTCCCGTGTCATGGCCCTCTCCCTGACGGCGTTCTTCATCGCGCTCACGGTGCGGCTGCGATCGCGCGTCGAGCCGGACGCCACACGCATCCTGAACCGGCTGCGCCCGGCGCCGCTCGCGCGCGCCGCCCTGGGCCTCGCGCCCTACGCCCTGGTACCCCTCGTGTCGGGCGGGACTCTCTACCGCGACGTCTACCAGGGCTTCGGCGGGAAGGTGATCGAGAAGAAGGAGAAGGACTACTGGCGGAGGAACATCGCCACCTACGTGGACGCGCCTCTGCCGGCGATCACGAGCGCCGACGCGGCGCTCGTGATCGAGCCGGAGCGCCGGTGGTTCCACGTCAAGGGCACCTACGAGCTCCTGAACCACCATGACACGCCGCTCGCGGCCTTTCCCGTGACGCGCGGGGAGTGGGAGAAGACGGCGTTCTCCATGAACGGCGCGCCCTACGTCCCCGAGGACCGCGCGGGCCTTCTCATCTTCAAGCCGCCGGTGCCGGTCGCGCCGGGCCAGACACTGTCGATCGGCTTCGATCACCAAGGGGTGGTCCCGAAGGGCATCACCAAGAACGGCGGCGGCGCGTCGGAGTTCATCCTGCCGTCCGGCATCGTGATCACGAGCTTCAGCCCCACCGTCTTCCCGGTGCTCGGCTACATGCCCGGGGTCGGGGTCGACGAGGAGAACCACTCCGACGCGAAGGACTATCCTGACGACTTCTACAAGGGCGTCACGGATGCCTTCGTCTCCAGCGACAAGCCGTTCTCGGTGAAGCTCTCGGTCACGATCCCGGAGAGCTACCAGTGCAACGGCGTCGGCACGCTGGTCTCGGACGTCGTCAAGGATGGGAGGCGCACCTCGACGTGGGCGAGCGATCATCCGGTGAGCTTCTTCAACGTCGTCGCCGGCAAGTGGAAGGTGCGCCGGGGCGAGGGTACGGCGCTCTACTACCACGAAGGCCATCCCTACAACGTCGAGGAGATGGGCAAGACGCTCGACGCCGCGCGCCGCTACTACTCCGAGTGGTTCTATCCCTACCCGTGGAAGGAGCTGAAGGTGTCGGAGTTCCCCGCGCTCGCGCGCTACGCCCAGGGTTTTCCCACCAACATCACGTTCTCCGAGGGCATAGGCTTCCTCGCGAAGGACGACCCGAAGGTCCACGCCGCGTTCGTCGTGACGGCGCACGAGTCCGCCCACCAGTGGTGGGGGAACATCGTCACGCCGGGCAAGGGGCCGGGAGGCAACATCCTCTCGGAGGGGATGGCCCATTTCTCGACCATCCTGCTGATGGGGCAGGTGAAGGGGGAGCGCGACCGCATGGAGCTCTGCAAGCGACTCGAGGAGCGCTACGGCGACGAGCGGCAGGTCGATTCCGAGAAGCCGCTCGTGAAGGTGGATGGGTCGCGGCCCGGAGACACCACGACGACCTACGACAAGGGAGGCTGGGTCGCCTACATGCTCCTCGAGCACATGGGGCGCGACAACATGCTGCACGGCCTCCAGGAGCTCGCGCGGCGCTTCGAGCACGGGCCCGATCACCCGGTGCTCCAGGACATGATCGAGACGCTCCGTCCGTTCGCCCCGGACCCGGCCGCATTCGACGCCTTCGTGAAGCAGTGGTTCTTCGAGGTGGTCGTTCCCGAGTACCGGCTCTACGAGGGCAAGAAGGTCCAGCGCGGCGACGGAGGCTGGGACGTCACGGTGACGATAGAGAACGCCGGTTCGGGGACGATGCCGGTCGACGTCGCCGCCACCACCGGCGATCGCTTCCCGGAGGAGGCGGGCCCCCAGAAGGCGTCCTACAAGGACGCGCGGCGGACGGTCGTGCTCGCCAAGGGCGAGTCGAAGGTCGTCACGATCGGCTGCGACTTCGAGCCCCGGCGCGTGGTGGCCGACCCGGACGTGCGCGTGCTCCAGCTGGCACGGAAGAAGGCCACGATCGATCTCTGAGGGACGGTTGCCACAAAGTCATGGAGAGCACGGAGCCGCAGCCGAGGTCCTAGGGGCGGAATCCAGCCCCGGTCGCTTTCTCGAGCAGGAGGTCGACTAGGCTCTTGCTGTCGTCGCGCTGGGCGCGGAAGCGGTTCACGAGCTCGTTTCGCGTCTCGTATCCCGCCTGCTGCATGCCCTCGCGGATCTTCTTGGTGGTGACGGGGTCCTTCCACCAGGCCTCCTTCTGACCGCGGAGGCTCCGCTCCGCGCGCGCCGCAAGCTCCATCGCGCGCAGCTCCGCCGGCGCTTCCAGCCGCAGGTCCTCGACGAACATCGCCGCCGCCTCCGGCGTGACGCGCACGCCGAGGGCGCGCGTGTGGACGTCGGCGTAGGAGAGGATCGCGTTCTGGCGGGGATCCTGGAGCGCCTCCTCGAAGAGGACCTGCGCCGCGAGCTGGCGCGCGGCGGCGATGCGCGATAGCGCGGCGAGCTTGCCGTAGCGGCTCGGATCGACGCTGCCGAGATGGTCCTTGACCCACTCGGGCTCGCAGGTGACGAAGGCCAGGAGGTGCCCGTACGCGGGACGGACCGACGGAGACGAGAGCCACCGGGCCTCCACGGGAGCGCTCTCGCGGACCGATGCGTAGGTGAGCGCCTCGCCCGCGACACGCAGCCCGCCCGCGAGCGCGCCGATGCCCGAGGCGCGCCCGGTCAGCGCGACGATGCGGTGGGGCGGATCGATCGGGACGACGATGTCTTGCCAGGTCGTCTCGCGCCGCTCGATGCGGACCGCGGCGGCGACCGCGTCCAGGCCGAGATCGGTGAACGTGCCCGAGATGGCGGCGTCCACCACGGGCGCAGGGAGCTCGGCGGCCATGGAGGCACCGAAGAGGCGCGGCACGTCTCCGAGCGCGAGCGCGCTCGCGTCCATCGAGAGCTCGCGGCGCGCCACCTCCGCGAGGAGCCACCGGTATGCGGGCTCCGTCTCGTTGAGGATCGCCCTTGCGCCGTCCGCGAGATCGGGGATGGCGGCCTCGTCCCGCGACCGGAAGCCGGGCGTGACCTCGCCGGTGGCGCGGGCGAGCTCCCGCGACTCCGCGAGGAAGGCGTACTGGCTCACCGGCAGCACGCGCGCGGCTCCATGGACGCGGCGGTGGCGAGCTCGCCGCGCCGCGCCGCGTCGGCGTCCTCTTCGAGGGCGTGGCGCACCTCGGCGAGGCTCAGGGTCTTGCCGCCGTAGGCGATGCGCGGCTCCGCCAGGCACGCCTCGAAGCTCGCGCGCTGCGCGGCGGAACGCGCGAGCCCCATGGACGTTCCGATCCGTAGCCGCAGCTTCTCGAGCGCCGTGCTCATCCGGATCTCGCCGCCGTCGAGCTTCCGGTGGATGGTGATCAGATCGTCCTCGGACACGGAGAGCTGGGGGCGGCCGTTCGACTCCGCCTTCAGGTCGCTCTCGACGCGGGCCTGGATGTCGTCGAGCCACGGGCGCTCCGGTTCGGCCGCGAGGAGCAGCGGCAACGTTGCCACGAGGAGCGCGCGCGAGCGACTCATCGCGCGATACCCGCGCGCCGGGCGGAAAGCGCGCGCGCCTCCTTGCGCTTGCCCTGCTTCAGGAGCCGGAGCAGCTCGGGCGTGAACACGCGATCGAGCGCCTCGCGCCGCGCGGCCGGATCTTCGATGCGGCGCTTGATGCGCTCGCGCATCGCGCCGAGGAGGTCGAGGAGCGGCGCATACTCGGGACCGTAGCGCGCCTCGATGTCGTCCTTGATGCGGCGCGCCATCGTCGGGCTCTTGCCGCCGGTCGATATCGCGATGCAGAGGCTTCCGCGATGGGTCACCGCGGGGTAGATGAAGCTCGACTCCTCGGGCCGGTCGTAGACGTTGACGAGCTTCCCGTGCCTCTGGCCGATCGCCATCAGGCGGCGGTTCACGTCGCGGTCGTCGGTCGCGCTCAACACGACGACGGCCGCCGCGGCATCGTCGTCATGGAGCGGACGCCTCTCCAGGCGGACGCGCCCGCGGCTGGCCAGCCTCTCGAGGGCCGCGCCGGGGGACTCGGCGACGACGGTCACCGTGGCGCCGCAGGCGAGAAGGTCTCTGGCCCGGCGCAGCGCGACCTCGCCCCCTCCGACGACCAGGCACGCGCGCCCGGCAAGGTTCAGGAAGACCGGGTAGTGCACGGCGGCTAGGCGCTCGCCTTGCGCCGGGACGCGTAGAGCGGGAAGCGATCGCACAGCATGCCTACCTCGCGCCGCACGTCCTCGCGCACGACGAGATCGTCAGGGGCTGCGAGCACGCGCGCGATGAGACCGCCGATCTCCGCCATCTCGGGCTCCTTCATGCCTCGCGTCGTCACGGCGGGCGTGCCGATGCGAAGGCCGCTCGTGACCATGGGCGTCTGGGTGTCGAAGGGGATGGTGTTCTTGTTCACTGTGATCGCGGCGCTCTCGAGCGCTTTCTCCGCGGCCTTGCCGGTCAACCCCTTGCTCCACACGTCGACGCAGAACAGGTGGTTGTCGGTGCCGCCGGAGACGATGCGAAATCCTGCGTCCTTGACGCGGGCGCAGAGAGCAGCGGCGTTCCTGACGATCTGCTGCTGGTACGTCTTGAACGAGGGATCGAGCGCTTCCTTGAACGCGACCGCCTTCGCCGCGATCACGTGGACCAGAGGTCCACCCTGGATCCCCGGGAACACCTTCCTGTCGAGGTCCTTCGCATACTTCTCCTTGCACATCACCATCCCGGCCCGTGGACCCCGCAGCGTCTTGTGCGTCGTCGTCGTCACGAAGTCCGCGAACGGGACGGGGCTTCCGTGGAGGCCCGCGACGACGAGCCCCGCGATGTGCGCGATGTCGACCATCAGCATCGCCCCCACCTCGTCGGCGATGGCGCGGAACTTCTCGAAGTCGATGATCCGCGGGTAGGCGGACGCCCCCGCGACGATCATCCTCGGCTTCTCCTTGATCGCGATCTCCCGGAGCTCGGCGTAGTCGATGGTCTCGGCGTCCTTCGACACGCCGTACGGGACGATGCGGTAGGTGAACCCGGAGAAGTTGATGGGATGCCCGTGGGTCAGGTGGCCACCGTGGCTCAGGTTCATCCCGAGGAGCGTGTCTCCGGGCTTGAGCGCGGTGAGGTAGACCGCCATGTTGGCTTGTGATCCCGAGTGCGGCTGCACGTTCACGTGCTCCGCGCCGAAGAGCGCCTTGGCGCGCTCGATGGCCAGGTTCTCGACGGCGTCGGTGGGCTCGCAACCGCCGTAGTAGCGTCGTCCCGGGTAGCCCTCCGCGTACTTGTTGGTGAAGACCGAGCCCTGCGCTTCGAGGACCGCCTCGCTGACGTGGTTCTCGCTCGCGATCAGCTCGAGCGTCCCGTGCTGGCGCTCCACCTCGGCGTCGACGGCCTTCGCGACATCGGGATCGATCCTGGCTAGCTCTGACATGGGCTCACCTCTCCGGGGGCCGACATTGTAGGACACGGGCCCGGGCGCGGGGGAGGGATCAGGAAAGCGCCTTGGCGAGGAGAGGAATGCTGACGTCGTAGCGGTAAGTGATCGACATGTGACCGTCGTCGAACTCCTCGTGGTGCGGCTCCAGCCCGTGCGCGCGCATCTTCGCGACCAGCGCTCGCGCGCCCCAGTGGAGCGAGAACTCGTCGGAGCTCCCGCAGTCGACGTAGGCGAGCCGCAGCTTCCGCAGGTTGTCCTGGTAGCGCTCCACGAGGTTGACAGGATCCCACCCGCGCCACCGCTGCCAGACGTCCCACCGAAACTCGCCCGTCGCGAGATCGAAGGGAAAGTCGATCCCGAGGTGAGGCGAGGCGGGATTCGGCGAGTAGTGGGCCGCCATCGCGAGCGCGTTGAGCGTCTTCATGTACTTCTTGCGGTGCTGGTTGTCGTCGGCCCAGAACCGGTCGAGCCAGGCCACGGGCCCGCCGGCCTCCCGGAAGCGATCGAGAGCTTCGGGGAAGTCCGGGAGGTAGCAGAGCTCGAAGCAGGCGTCGCCCGAGTGGTCGGCCAGGGCCGAGAACACCTCGGGGTTGCGCATGCCGAGCAGGATGGACCCGTACCCGCCCGAGGACTTGCCGAAGACGCCCCAGCGGCCCGTGCGGTAGGTCCCGGTGACGAACGGGACGATCTCGCCGATCAGGTAGCGCTCGTACGGACCGGTGGCGGAGCTGTCGATGTACTGGTTCCCGCCAACGCGTGTGAAGCAGTCGGGTGCGGCGACGATCAGGGGAGGGCACGCGCCCGAGGCGATGAGGCGATCGAGCCGATGCTTCAGGTCCTCGCCGAGCGGGTCGGCGTTGAAGAGCATCGCGCCGGTCCCCGTGAAGCCGACGATCCCGAGCAGCGTCGGGTAGCGCGCTCCGCCGCTCTCGTCGTACCCGGGCGGGAGATAGACCCACAGGTCTCGATCGGTGGGATCCCCGAGCGCGTTCCCGGCGAGGACGCGGCTCTCGTGGCGATGGATGGCGATGCGGCTCGGGCTCGGCATGCGGCGCTCCTGTCGATGGAAGCGCGAGCGTACCATCGGAGAGCTCCGGCCGGTTCGGAGCCCTTCGAAGCCGACGGGCGCCACTTCGGGAGCCTCGGCGGCTCGAGATCCTCGACCGACCTACCCGACCTGGATGCGACGCCCGAGCGTCGGGCTCACACGCTCCTCAGGGGTGAGGATGCCCTGGAAGTTGAGCGGGTCGGCGGCGGCCACGGTCGCGGGGCCGGCGTTGCCGGCGCGGCGCAGCGCGCGCAGCATCGTCACCGCCTCCGGCAGCGCGTACTGCTCGCCGTCGAATCCCGCCACGAACCGGCCGCCACGCACCTCGCCGCGCGCCTCCATCGTGCGCAGCGTGCGGAGGAGATCGCGCCAGAAGATCGGCTGCTTCTCGCGAGCGAGAGTGCGCCGGAAGACGACGCCCGTGCGCGCGAGGAGCTGGCGGGCGACCAGCTCCGAGGGTGCCGCCGCGGCCTCGCCCGCCCCCAGGAGGCTCCACCGTCCGGCCGGCGCCGCCGGCGCGCGGCGCCGCGATGCGGGCACCATGAAGACGCGCAGCGCCCCGTAGGAGTCGCAGGTCACGAGCCCCTGCGAGACGAGCTCCGTGAGACCCATCTCGAGGTGGGCGGGTAGCAGACGTGACGCGCGCTGGAGCTCCCCGGTGAAGAGGGCGCCGCGCGCGGAGAGGACCTCGTGGATCGCGGCGGCGTTTCCCGGCAGCGACGAGGCTTCGGCGCGCGGCGCGAGCGCGAGCCACGCATCGAGGTTCTCGCGCGGCACGAGAGCGATCGGGCAGGTGCGGATGGCAGAGCTCGAGGCCCCGAAGAGCCGTCCCCAGGCCATCTCTCCGGAAAGCGCGAGCTGGTCGAGCCACTCTCGCCGGTAACCCTTCACGCGCGCGGGCAGGATGCTCGCCTCCCACGCCGCGGCGGGAGCCTCGAATCCTGCGAGCTGCGCCACGACCTGGCGCACTCCGTTCGGTCCCTCGAGGCGGTGGTTCTCGGCGACGTGCTGCCATGCCGCGAGGAAGCGCAGGAGCTCGGCGGCCGAGACGGGCTGGATCTCCTGCCGGAGACGCTCGAGGGTGTAGCGCTGGATGCGCGCGAGGAGCCGCCGCTCGCACCAGCCGTCGCGCCCGTCGAAGCGCCCGCGCAGAACGAACCCCTCCGCTTCCAGCACGCGCAGGTCCGGATCGTCGGAGTGGATCGGCCCGAGCGCCTCGAGCCTTCCTCGGAGCATCGCGACCGGATTGCGGGATGCTTCCACCGCGAGCCACCGGTCGCCCTCGCGCACGACGCGTCCCGCGAGCTGGAGCTCGCCGAGCCAGGGCTGCCATGGCGCCCCCTCGTCGACGGTGACGTAGCCCATCCACATCAGGGCTTCGTGTACCTCCTCGGGGTTCTCCGGCGAGGGCCACGCCTCCTCGCGGACGCGGCGCACGGCCTCGGGATCCAGCTCGCCGATCGTGTCCGCGGAGCGGGCGTCGAGCGCGCGGCGCGTCAGCACGGCCTGGGTGCGGCGCTCCTCCAGCGGCGCGTCGTCGAGGAAGGCGTACGGCGCGGCATTGAGGATCCCGTGGGCGAATGCCGACGGCGCCGGCGCGTCGACCGCCACGCGCGCGATGGTGCCGTCGTCGAGCCCGCGCAGAACGTCGAGGAACCCTTCGACGTCCATCGCTTCGGTCAGGCAATCGTCGACGGTCTGGCGCACGACGGGATGGTCCATCGGCACGGGGATGTCGCCCGGCGGCAGCGTCTCGCCGCACGCCACGACCTGCGGGAACGACGCCGCGAGGAGGTCGGTGGCGCGCATGCGCTGGATCGGGGCCGGCACCCTCTTGCCACCATTCTGGCGGGGGAGGAGCAGTGCGCGCGAGGCGTTCCATCTGAAGCGCGTCTCGAACATCGGCGAGGCGAGGAGCGCCTGGACGAGCACCTGGCGCGCGGTGGGCGCGGCCAGGTAGTCGAACACCTCCTCGATCGGGAAGCTGTGCTGCACGCCGAGGGACAGCACGATCGCCTCGTCGTTGGCAGCCGCCTGCAGCTCGAAGCCGAAGCTCCGGCAGAACCGCTTCCGCAGCGCAAGTCCCCACGCTCGGTTGATCCGGGTTCCGAACGGAGCGTGAATGACGAGCTGCATGCCGCCGCTCTCGTCGAAGAAGCGCTCGATGACGATGCGCTTCTGGGTCGGCATCGCGCCGAGCACGGTCCGTCCCTCGGCCAGGTACTCCGCGACCTGTCGCGCCGCGGGCTCGGACACATGGGTCGTCGCGGCGAGCCACCGCACGGCTTCCTCGACGTCTTCCGGACACTCCTCGCGGAGCCACGAGATGGCGGCGGAGAGCTCGAAGGTCCGGCCCGGCGCCTCCGCCACCCAGAACGGCAGCGTCGGCGGCTGGCCCTGGGCATCGGCGACGCGCACGATGCCGGGCTGCACGCGGAGGATGCGCCACGACGTGTTGCCGAGCTGGAAGATGTCGCCCGCGTTCGACTCGATGGCGAAGTCCTCGTGCACGCTCCCGACCGGCGTGCCCTCGGGCTCCAGCACGACCTGGTAGTCGGCGGTGTCCGGGATCGCGCCGCCCGAGGTGATCGCGACGAGTCGCGCCCTCCTGGTGGCGTGGAGCCTTCCGTTGACGCCGTCGCGGTGCAAGAGTGCGCGCCGGCCGGACGTGTGGAGCGCGACGACGGCATCGAAGTCCTCGCGCGGGAGATCGCTGTAGGGATCGGCCGCGCGGAGGCGACGGTAGAGATCCTCCTCGTCCCAGGCTCCGGGAACGCAGGCGGCGACGATCTGCTGCGCCAGGATGTCGAGCGGCGCGGCGGGAGCGCACGTCCGGTCGAGGTCGCCTTGCCTCACGGCGCGGAGCAGCGCGGCCGCCTCGCAGAGCTCGTCTCGGGTGAGCGGGAAGAGCCGCCCCTTCGGCACGCGGTCCTTGCCGTGGCCCGCCCGCCCCACGCGCTGGAGAAACGTTGCGATGGAGCGCGTGCCGCCGACCTGCAGGACCAGGTCGACGTCGCCGATGTCGATGCCGAGCTCGAGGGACGCCGTCGCCACCAGCGCCTTGAGGCGTCCCGCCTTCAGCCGCTCCTCCGCGTCGAGCCTCCGCTCCTTCGCCAGGCTCCCGTGATGGCTCGACACGACGTCCGCTCCGAGGACCCGGGTGAGCCGCGCGGCGATCCGCTCGGCCATCTTGCGCGTGTTGACGAAGACGAGCGTGGTCCGGTGCTCGCGCACCAGCTCGCCCATGCGCTCGTAGATCTCCTCCCACACCTCGTGGGAGCAGACCGCCGAGAGCGGCGAGCGCGGGATCTCCACCGCGAGGTCCAGGGTCCGGAGATGCCCCGTATCGACGAGCGTGCAGTCGCGGCCGGCGCCGGCGAGGAAGCGGCCGATCCGCTCCAGCGGCTTCTGCGTCGCGGAGAGGCCGATGCGCTGGAGTGCTGCTCCCGGCTCTGCCTCGACGAGCGCCTGCAGGCGCTCCATCGACAGCGCGAGGTGCGAGCCGCGCTTGTCGCGGTGCAGCGCGTGGATCTCGTCGACGATGACGGTCCTGATGGTGCGGAGCATCGATCGCCCTCCGTCGCTCGTGAGCAGGACGTAGAGCGACTCGGGTGTCGTCACCAGGATGTGAGGCGGCCGCCGCGTCATCGCCGTGCGCTGCGCCGCGGGGGTGTCCCCCGACCGGACGACGACCCGCACCTCGGGCAGCGACGTATCCCGGTCGCGGATGTCGGCGAGCGGCCGCTCCAGGTTCTTCTGCACGTCGTTGGCGAGCGCCTTCAGCGGCGAGACGTAGAGCACCTGCGTCTCGTCCGCGAGGTCCGCGCCTCGCGACAGGAGACGATCGATCGCCCAGAGGAACGCGGCCAGGGTCTTGCCCGAGCCGGTCGGTGCGGCGATGAGCACGTGGTGACCCGAGCGGATGGCGGGCCAGCCCTCGATCTGGGGCGCGGACGGCTCGCCGAGCACCTCGGAGAACCAGCGGGTCACGGTGGGATGGAACGCGGCGAGAGCCTCGGACATCGCGGTCTGTGCCATGGGCAGAGTGTAACCACGTACCTCGCGGAGCGGCGCCCTCCGTCGCCGCGCCGTGTCCGGCACGGTCAGCGGGCGGTGGCCGACAGGTCGACGTTGCCGACCAGCGGCACGCCGTTCGCGCCGACCGGGATGTAGACCGTGGTGTGGTTCGGGGAGTTGACCATGAGCTTCTGCGCCTCGATGGCCTCGTGCTGCAGGTACTGCGCGGTGAGCCGCTGGTTGATCACCTCCATCGCCTTGGCGATGCCCTCCGCCTGGATGATCCGCTTCTGCTGCTCGCGCCGCTCGATCTCGATCTCGGTCGCCTTCCGCTCGAGCACCTGGGTCGCGGCGAGCTTCTCGGACACCGCGCTCGCCACCTCGTCCGGGTACTGGACGTTGCCGACGACCACGCTCTTGACCTCGAACGGCGTGTCCCTGGTGAGCGCCTCGATGCGCGCGAGGATGGCGTCGCCGATCGGGATGATCCGGTCCTTGACGTCGAGCCCGTCGAGCTTCTGGATCTCGTCGCGCGCATAGGTCCTGAGAGGCTCCTTCAGGTAGTTCGCGTAGGCGGTCGCGACGATCTGGTCGGGCCGGTCCTTCTGCCCGAGTGTGCTGTACCTCTCGACGAACTCGCGCACCCGTTCGGGGCGTACCCTCCACACCATGTGGACGCGGAACGCGATCTTCAGGTTGTCCTTCGAGAGAACGGAGTCGCCCTTGCTGAACTCCTCGCTGTACGTGTAAGGCGTGATGCTGACGTTGGTCACCGACACGAGCCACGTCCTGCCCGGCGATGTCGGCCCGGCCTGGAGCCCGTAGAAGCGCGCCTTTCCGAGAGCCGCGCCCTGCGTCAGGTAGCCGACGTAGCCGGCGGGCGTCTCCGGGTTCGCCGAGCCCATGATCCATGCGAGAGCGACGACGATGACTCCGAGGGACAGGAACGCTGCGAACGAGGTCTTCACGGTGGTCTCCTTTCCTGGCTAGTAGATAGAGATACGCAAGCGCCGCGGCGGCCATGCTTCGGACGGGGGCGAAAGCTCTGGTGGCGATGAACTTGGAGATGGAACCTCGTCCGCCAGAAGGCGGCTGTCTTCGGCCGGTCGCGTCCTTGACTAATGGAGCGAGATCGCCCAGGCTTACATGCGTCCGTTTCTCGAAAGTCGCTCGGCACCGGAGGCGCACCCACCATGCCCAAGCATCCAGGTCGGAGGGCCCTCGCCCTGACCGCTTCGCTCCTCGTCCTTCCCGCGCTCGCGCTCGCCGGTGACGCGCCCGTCGCGACGCACCGCACGGAGCTCCTCCATTCCTACGACATCACCGACAAGGTCGATGGCGCGGAGGTGGCGCGTCATGTCGACGTCATCTACGACTACACGGATCGTGTCGCGCGCGTCATCACCCATGACGCGGCAGGCAACGTCGTCAAGAGCGAGGACGTCCTGCACAACCAGCCGCACCCGTCGAAGGCCGAGGTGAAGCGCGCGCAGGAGATCCTCCTGAAGGACCCCGACCTCTCCGCCCACCTCGCCCAGCTCGACTACGTGTTCGAGGGAGGGTTTCTGATCGAGCGGGAGGACGGCCCCTGCGGTCCGGGAACGCGCTGCGTCGAGGTGCAGATCCTCGCCGCTCCCTATCGCTACGGCCTCATCAAGAAGGTCGTGATCGACCTCGTGGCGGAGAAGATCGTCGTGCCCCAGTACAACGCCGAGCTCCTGGCGCAGCAATCGATCGCCGGAGGAGGAAAGTGATGCGCCACCTCGCAACCGCCGGCATGCTCGCCGCACTGCTCGTCCCGGCGGCGCGCGCCGAGTCGGCGGCTCCCACGTGCGGCACCGGCGACAACCTGATGAGCTGGCCCAACGTGAATCCCGTCTGGCAGTTCTGCTGGAGACGCGCCCAGGACAGCACGGGCCCCAACGGGTCGGGTCTCGAGATCCACGACGTCTACTACAAGGGCAAGCTGGTCCTCAAGCGCGCTCACTGCCCGATCCTGAACGTCCTGTACGACGCGGGCGGCTGCGGCTGCTACCGCGACTGGTCCGATCAGGAGGTGGTGTTCCAGTCCGACAACGAGATCTTCCCCGGCTACTCCGAGCCCACGTCTCCTCCGCTGACCGTCTGCGACACGGGCGGAAGCGCCGGCGATCAGGGCACCTTCTTCGGCGTCGCCGCCGAGAAGTCGCCCGACCTCATCATGACCACGCAGTACGAGGCCGGCTGGTACCGGTACACGATGAAGTGGATCTTCAAGCTCGACGGCACGATCCAGACGTACTTCGGGTTCGCCGCGGTCTCCGCCTCCTGCGTCAATTACTCGCACGTGCACCACGTCTACTGGCGGCTCGACTTCGACATCGACGGGGCGGCCAACGACATGGTCTCCGAGGGGGCGAAGAGCAAGAAGCCGGTGCGCATCATGAAGGAAGACAAGCGCATGCGTGCGGACGCGCCGGGCATGTACTGGATCGTCCGGGACATGATGACCAACCGCGGCTACAAGATCACGCCGGGGCCCGACGACCAGTATGCGGATCCCTTCGGCGTGGCGGACGCGTGGATCCTCGCGTATCACGCAGGGGCCGAGATCGACGATACGGGGCAGTCCGGTCCGCCCTGCGCGATCAAGTTCACCAACTTCCTGAACAACGAGAGCGTCTACGGAGCCGACGTCGTCTTCTGGTACGGCGGCCACGCCGAGAAGCACATGGGCGGCGACCTCGACGTCTGCCACGTCATCGGGCCCACGCTGACGCCGGTCGGCAACTGGTGATGCCTCCGCGGCGTGACCGCGGGGTCACGCCGCGCGTGGAGCGCCGAAGCGGCCGCGGAGCGCGCCGACGAACGCCTGGTCGGCGCGCGCGGAGACCATCTCGAGCGGGGAGTAGCCGCGCCTCCACGCAAGGTAGAACGTCGCGGACAGGCCGAGGCCGGTGATGAGGAAGTTGGGCCAGGCGTTGAGCTCCCACTGGTACGACCACTCGATCTGCCACGCATCCGAGAACGGCATCAGGTACGGGATGGGCCACTGGTAGCCGTCGGGTCCTCGGGCGCCGACGATGTCGCCGAGGACGTGGAGGTGATAGGTGACGCACGAGAGAGCCGCCGTCACGAAGCGCCTCCGTCCCAGGATGGCCGCGATCGCCGTGAAGAGGAGCGCGCCCCCGATGTTGTGCAAGAGCACGTGGTGGTAGAGGGAGAACCAGAGAAGGGGATGGGCGGTGTCGCGGGTGAGCATCTCGATCGGTGCTCCGAGCCCGTCGATGTCGGGGACGATGCCGCCGAGCCCGACGAGCGCGCGATCGCGGCGCGTGAGGCCCGGGACGGCCTCGGCGACGAGCCACGCGATGAGGAAGTGCGTTATCGGGCTGAAGACACGCTCCTCGCGCTGGCGCGCGTCACGCGAGCCATGCCAGCACCGAGGCGAGGTCCGCAGCGGTCGTCACCGGGGCGTTCGCGTGCGTGGAGGCGATCCCCGGCAGCTCGCCCTTGTGGTAACCGATCACCGCGCCGGGGTCCTTCAGCAGGTGGCCCGTGAGGATCCCGCAGACGAGCTGATCGCGGCGCAGCACGCCCGCGGCCGCGAGCTTCCGCGCGCCGGCGACGTCGCGCACGATGCGGAGCTCCCGCGCCGATCCCGGCCGCGTCGACGCAGGCCTTCGCGTCCATGATCTCCCTGATCAGCTCACCTCTTCCACGGCCGCCGAGCGCGCCGAAGCTCGGCAGGCTCGGGTTTCCACGACGCAGAACCGATGCGGATCGCGGTGGCGATCGTCCTCGGCCTTCACCGGGCGGAGATCGTCGGCCCTCGCGCACCGCGCGGTACAGGGTGGCGCCCTCGGCCTGGATCACCGCGAGCCTCGGGGCTTGATCAGGCCGAGGGTGTGGAGAGCTCGCGCAAGGCCTTCCCGATGGCGGCGGAGTTGCCGAGGTTGCCCCCGGCATCACGATCCAGTCGGGGACCGTCCAGCCGAGATCGCGCAGGGGCTCGAAGGGATCGTCTTGCCCTTCGATCCGCAGCGGGTTCACGGAGTTGAGGAGGTAAACGCCGGTCTGCCGGCAGGCCTTCTGCACCAGGTCCATCGCCGCATCGAAGTCGCCGGCGATCTGGAGCGTGCGTGCGCCGTAGGCGAGCGCCTGGCCGAGCTTGCCGTGGGCGACGTGGCCCTCAGGGATGAAGACGTAGGCCTTCATCCCGCGATCGCCGCGTACGAGGCCAGCTCTTCCGCGGAGGTGTTGCCCGTCGAGGCGCAGGCGACGCGCGAGAGGAGAGGCTCCGCGCCCCGCTGATGCCGACGGTCATGCCGCGGTCCTTGAAGGAGCCCGTCAGGTTCTCGCCTCGTGCTTCAGCGGGAAGCTCGCGAGCCCCGCGTGGCGCGCCACCGCGTCGGATCGGTAGAGGCCCGTGTTCCCCTCGCCGCGCGTGACGATGTGCTCGGGATCGAGCGGCAGCACGAGCTCGCGGAAGCGCCAGACGATCGGTCCAGCGGATCGCGCGAGGCCAGACAACGATCCACGTGTCGAGCGAGAGCCGCCTGCCGCCCAGAGCTCATCGAGATCAGCCAGGTCACGTCGAGCATCCCCGCAGTCGCAACGGTAGGCCGGCGGCGACGGGATGGCTCCCGCGCAGTCGATGCACGAGAGGTGCGCCGGGATCACGGCGTGCGCGCTCCTGGGCAATCGACGGCGGACGTGACGATCGACGAGGAGGAGCCCGCCTCGTCGAAGGCCTTCGCCATCGCCGCGCCGGCCTCGCTCGCGCCGCGAGGAGACCGGCAGAGGGCGAAGATCGAGGGACCGGAGCCGCTGATGCTCGCGCCCAGCGCTCCCGTCGCGAGCGCGCGCCACGGCCTCCTCGGCCCCCGGGATGAGCGGCAGCCTCGCGGGATTGACGACGGAATCCCCGATCGTCCGCGCGAGGAGCGCGAGGTCGCCCGAGTGGCAGGCGCTCACGAACGCGGCGAGATCGGCGCTCCGCGCCACCGCGGCGTCGAGCGGGATCTGGGCCGGGAGCACCGCCCGGGCGGCGCGCGTGGAGACCTCGATGCGTGGCGTCACGACCGCGATCCAGAGCCCCCTCGGGGAGCAGCGGCCGCACGACGTCGATCGGATCGAGCGCGCACGAGCACGAGCCCGCCGAGGCGCCGCGGCGACGTTGTCGGCGTGGCGGTCGACACCGCGGCCTCCGCCTCGAGGCACGGCCCGTCAGGTCGAGCTTCCGGAGCGGCGATCCGATGAGCGCGTTGACCGCGACGGCGGCCGCGGCGGCGCTCGCCGAACTCCCGAGCCCCGACCAGCGGAGTCCTTCGAGATCTCGAGGGCGACGCCGGCATGGCTGCCGGCGCGATCGAGCGTCGCGCAGGCCTCCGCGATCCGCCGTGTTGCGCGGCCTCGCGCAGAGCCTGCCGCCGTCGCCCTCGATGGCACGCACGTGTTCACGTCACCGCGGCTTCGAGGCGCCGTGACCGTGTCGCCGGGGCCGCGAGGGCCAGCCCCAGCGCGTCGAGCCGGGTCCGTTCGCGCACTGGCCAGGCGCGAAGGCCCGCACCTCGCCCGCTCACGCTCGCTCGCGGCGATGCGCAGGATGTCGAGACTGACGCCCATCGCGGTCACGTGCCGGCGCCCGGCCCGGTGACGACGAGCGGGCGATCGCGATAGCGCTCGGATCGAGGAAGACTGACGCAGTTGGCGCCCCAGGCATCGAGCGGGAAGCAAGAAAGTCGAGACCGCACCCACGTCGACGCTTCCGGGCGCGACGCGCGCAATAGCGGAGCGTCTCCCGCGTTCGCGGCACGCCGCGAGGGCGGCGCACCAGCGCTTCGCCCGAGGATCGGGCGCGCCAGCAGCGTGTCGCGATCGAGGCCCGCGAGCGCGGGATCGACGAGACCCTCGAGACGCGCGCCTCGACGGCCGGCGTCGCGAGCCCCGACGCGCGCGAGGATGACGGCCTTCCAGGCCCGCACGTCGGCGCCGGAGAGGTCGGCCACGAGATCCGGCCTCGGTATGGCCAGGTCGCTCGCCTCGCGTACGGCGTCGCCAGGGAACGCCCTCGAAGCCGCGTCATCACGAAGCCCAGCGTCCCCGAGAGGCAGCCCTCGATCGACGTCAGGCGGTCCCCGGTCGCGACGAGCATCTCGAGGGTGTCGTGGATGGGAAGCCCCGCTCCCACCGTCGCCTCCGCGCGGAGGATGCGTCAGCAGCCGCGGCCTCGCGGATCTCCTCAGAACCTCTTCCCCGCGAGGGTGCCTTGTTGGCCGTGACGGCGTCGCAGCCGCGCCGGAAGGCCTCGAGGTAGGCGCTTGCGCCAGCTCGTCACCGGTCGCGTCGACGGATCAGGCGCGCGAGGCCGGGCTTCGAGCGCCGCGCGGGCGAAGCCGCCGCCGAATCGGAGGAGGCCGTGGCATCCGGCAGCGCGGCGATCGGAAGGCCGCCCTTCTTGCCTTCGAGAACGCGCGCGAGGTCGGCGTCGCGGAGACCGCGAGGGCGAGGACGAAGCCGCTCGAATCGGCGATCGCGACGTGCGCGCGCCGTCAGGCCGAAGCGCTCCTGGATCGCAAGGACCCGGCGCGCCTGAGCCAAGACGGCGACCGCGCGGCCGATGCGGCCAGCGCCGAGGATCAGCACGTCGAGGCCGCCGGCCGTTTCCTCTCCGGTGTCCCGCTGGTGGAGGCCCAGGGCGCGGTGCAGCGCGCGCACCGCCGCGTCGTCGTCGCGCGCATCGACGGCGACCGTGATGTTGAGCTCCGAGCTGCCCTGGGCGATGGCGAGCACGTTCACGGTGGCTCCGGCCACGGCAGAGAAGACGCGCGCCGCGACGCCCGGGGTCCGCGCCATGCCGGCGCCGACGGCCGCGACGAGCGTGACCGCGGGACGCACGACGATCTCCTCGACGTCGCGCCGCGAGAGATCGACCGCGAGCTCCTCTTGAAGGCGGCTTCGCGCGCGTCGCATCGGCCGACGGGAGCGCGAGGCAGATCGACGACTCGGAGCTCGACTGGCTGATCATGGTCACGCTGATCCCGGCTCTTGCGAGCGCGGAGAAGACACGCCCGGCGACACCCGGCACCCCCGCCATGCCCTTGCCCTCGATCGAGACGAGCGCGTGGCCACCGATGGAGCTGATCGCCTTCACCGGGTGCGAGCCTGGGGTGGTGCGGGCGTCGACGACGGTGCCCGGGGCGGACGGATCGAAGCTGCTCCTCGTCCGCACGGGGATGGCCCTTGGCCTTCGGATCATCGTGCGCAGGTGGAGCACCTTTGCTGTAGTAGGCTCAGCGGCCTCGCGGTAGTTGAGCTGTGCGATCACGCGCGCGTCCGGGACGACCCTCGGGTTCGCGGTGAAGACCCCCGGGACGTCCGTCCAGATCGTCACCTCGGACGCGTCGATCGCCGCGGCCAGGAGCGTTGCGGAGAGATCGGAGCCGCCGCGGCCGAGGCATGTCGTCGCGCCGTCGCTCGCTACAGAATCCCGTCACGACCGGCACCGCGCCGCGTGAGACGAGAGGAGGATCGCCGCGGCCATCGTGCGATCAGCCCACGATGGGCATTGCGCTCGCCTCGCCGAAGCGGCCGTCGGTTTCGAGGAACGTGTCGGCGTCCAGCGCCCGCGCGTCGACCGAACGCGCGCGGAGCGCCACGGCGAGGAGCCGCACCGCGAGCTTCTCGCCCGTCACCACGACGCGATCGCGCGTGCGCGCGGGTAGCTCGCCCAGGATCGCGGTCGATGCGAGGAGCGCATCCACCTCGCCGAGAAGCGCGAGGAGCTCCTCGCGCTCCCGGCCGTCCCGCGTGGCGGGGTCGAGAGCGGAGAGCGTCGCGAGGTGGCGTTCCCGGAGTTTCTCGATGATGTCTCGCGCTAGAGCCGCATCGCTTTTCGCCGCGGACTCCGATGCCCGGAGGAGCTCGTCGGTCACGCCCGCCATCGCCGAGGACACGACCACAAGGCGCGCGCGTTCCGAGACCGATCGGAGAAGGTCCGCCGCGGCGGCGATCCGGTCCGCGTCGCCGACGCTCGTGCCGCCGAGCTTGTGCACCTGGAGGGGCCGGGCTCCCATGGGCCCGATTGAATCATGACGCGGATCCTCGGGCGTGGAACGTCGGACGCTGGCTCTCTTGGCCCGCCCGAGCGGTGGCGGCTCGGAGGTGCTCCGTCCTAGGGCAGGTCCGAGGGCGGGATGCCGAGCTGGCCCGCGATGCGGCGGAGCTGCGCCTCGATGCGGCGCACGTTGTCCGGGCCCATGCGCAGCAGGTGCTTCTGCGCGAGGCTCAGCCCTTCGAGCTTCGGGTCGTAGTACTTGAACGAGGCCAGCCGCGGCACCAGCTCGACGTCGCCCTCGACGACGGGAGTCTCGAGGAGATGGTGGATCGCCCGGGTGAGGGTGACGTCGAAGCTCTTGTCCGGGTATCCGAGCTCCTTGTAGGCCTCGTCGATGAGCGGCTTGCACTGGTGGTAGAGCGCCGCGGTTCCCTTCGGGTCGAGGGCGCAGAACACGTCGGCGACGTTGTCGTAGCGTGCGTAGTCCGTCGGGTTCGCATAGAAGACGCCCTGGCGTTGCTCCGGCGCGTAGGGGATCTGCGGGCCGATGTGCGAGACGTGCGTGCGCGGCGACAGCCCGTCGGCGACGTTGTCGACCACGGCGACGAAGCGGCGGATCAGGGCGTCGGTCATGAGCCAGCGCGCGATCTCCGGTCGTGACGAGATGCCCTCTACGAGCTTGCGCACGGCGTCGTCGCTCTGGTCGAGCGGCGGGAGCGTGATCTTCTCCGCTCCGTTCGCTGCGTCCTTGCCGAGATCGGCCGGCGCCGGCGGGGCGGGCGTCTCCGTGGGCGCCGCCGTCTCCACGGGAGTCGGCGTCACCGTCGCGCTCCTGCCGCTCATGAAGAAGAAGGCGATGATGCCTCCCCCGGCCAGGAGGGTCGAGAGGGCGATGATCGGCCCGGTGGGGTTGATGCGCGTGACTTGCCCCGCGTCCTTGAAGTCGTCCATCGACCATCTAGGGTACGAATTGGAGCGTCAAAGCGCCAGGGCCCACGATCTCCGAGCCAGCCGGAGCCGCTTCGTCTCGTCTCGATCCCTCCGACGGTCGAGCTAGGTCTCGGGTCCGAGCGTGAGGTTGAAGGCGGTCTTGAGGCGATCGACGTCCGTGCGCGCCTTTGGCCCGATGACCTGCTCGACGCGGGCGAGAGCCGCGTGGGCGCGGGCCCGCTCGCCCTTGCTGTAGCTGGGCTTCCCGTCGTTCTCGACGGCAGCCACGGCTTCCTTGAGCGCGGCGTCCTCCTCCGCGGAAAGGGTCTTGAGCTGCGTTCGGATGGCCGCGACGGCCTTCAGCGCGTCCTGGTTCCAGGCTCCCATGGGGTGCTCCTTCTCGGCGGTGGTCCCGCCGGTCCCGGGATATTTACCGTCAGCGGAGCGAGGTTCCAAGGAGCCGGGCCAGACCCTGCCCTCCCTGGCGCATCACGACGTCGTGGTTCCAGGAGAAGAGCGGCCGCGCGATCGGCGCCAGGACGTTCATCCAGGCCTTGGTGGTCTTGACGACCCAGTCGTAGCGGGCCGTGGTGATCGCGCCGTCCGCCGTGAGGCTCCAGGTTCCCGTGCCCTCGAGCTCGCCGACGGCGGTCCCCTCGAGGCGCGAGGGCCGCTCGACCCGGGTGACCGTCATGTCGAGGACCAGCCGGTAGGGAAGCGCGCTCTTCCAGGTGTAGCGGCGAACGCTGCCGACGCCGGCATCGTCCCCCTTCCTGAGCTCCTCGACATTCTCGACGCCCTTCCACCAGCGCGGCCAGTCCTCGGAGCGATAGATGGCGTCCCACACCTTGTCGATCGGTGCCTCGACGCGCCAGATCGTGACGAACTCGTAGCCGGCCACGCCTCATGATAGGGCGGCCGGCGCGCCCGCGCGTCCTGATCTAACATTCCTCCATCGTGCCCGCCCCACAGTCGATCCGGCACTACAAGATCCTCCGCGAGATCAGCAAGGGCGGCATGGCCCAGGTGTACCTCGCGAAGGACGAGAAGGAGAACCGACACGTCGCGCTGAAGGTGCTCCTGCCTCACATCGCCGAGGACCAGGAGTTCCGGCTCCGCTTCCGCCACGAGGTTCAGGCGCACCAGGCGCTGCGCCACCCGAACGTCGTCGAGCTCTACGATTGGGGCGACGACGAGCACGCGTTCATGGCGATGGAGCTGATGGACGCGATGACCCTGAAACGCATGCTCGGGTTTGCCAAGCGGCTCCCGCCGGAAGTGGCCACCTTCATCGTCTCCGAGGTGCTCAAGGGGCTCGGCTACGCGCACGAGATGGGGGTCGTCCACCGCGACGTGAAGCCGTCGAACATCATGATCTCCAAGGCGGGGAAGGTGAAGATCGCCGACTTCGGCATCGCCACCGGCGAGACCTTCACGCGCCTCACCCAGACCGGCAACATCATCGGCACTCCGGCCTACATGTCCCCGGAGCAGGCGCGGGGAGAGCACACCGACAAGCGCACCGACCTCTTCGCGATGGGCGTCATCCTCTACGAGCTCCTCGTGGGGCAGAACCCTTACCACACGGAGCACCCGGCGACGACGCTCAAGCGCGTGATCGACGCGGCGCAGCTCCCGATCTTCGAGCTCAACCCTTCGATACCACCCGAGCTCGAGGCGGTCGTCGACAACCTGATGGAGAAGAACGTCATCAGGCGGTACGGGGATGCCGGCGAGGCGCTGAAGGACCTCGAGACGGTGCGGTCGGCGCGGCTGTCGCGGTCTTTCGAAGAGGCCGACATGGTGGAGTTCGTGAAGGACCCGGGAGGCAGCGCCACCCAGATCGAGAAGGACGCGTCGGAGAAGCACTTCCAGAAGGGCATCGAGCTCTACAAGGAAGGGAAGGGGAGCCCCGACCTCGCGATCTGGGAGCTCTACCAGGCCGTGGTGATCGACCCGTCGCACGAGCAGGCGCGTAACTCCCTCGAGATCATCTCCGAGCAGCGCGGCTACCGGCTCCAGGCGTCCGAGGATCCCGAGATCAAGCAGCTGAAGGACAAGCTCGAGAAGGAGCCCTACAGCGCCAACACGCTCGTGCGCCTCGCCAAGGCCTACAAGAAGGAAGGCAACTTCTTGCAGGTGATCCGCTGTTACGTGCGTCTCCGGAAGCTCCAGACCCAGGACCGCTACCTGCTCAACCAGATGAACACTCTGGTCGGCGTCGAGAACCTCGACGCGTTCGACCGCACCCACTCGCTCGTGGCCCGCCGGCAATCCGATCCGGTCGCGGTCGCGCCGGGAGCCGCGGGGCCGGCGGTGGCCTCCGACATCGCGCCTGGTGCGGCGATTCCGGGGCCGAGGCTGAAGCTCCCGCCGCGCCCGGAGGACCGGCCGCCCGACGAGACGTTCCTCAAGATGGTGCTCAAGCCTCAGGTCATCCTGGCCGTCGGCGCCGTCCTGATCGTGGGCTTCGTCGTGCGCATGATGGTCTCTCCGAAGAAGGACGCCGATCCGCTGGTCAACCCCGGAGAGCTCGCGGCGGACATCAAGGAGAAGACCGACGAGCTCGCGCCCGAGGCTTCGGGGCCGGGCAGCGAGCCCGACGGCATCCTCGATCGCGCGGCGGGTCAGGCGAGCGGCCGGACCGTCTCCCGATCGGAGCAGCTCTACCGCCGCTTCCTGGAGAAGTTCCCCGGCCATCCGCGCGAGGGGGAGGCGATCCTGGGCCTCGCGCGCGCGCTCGAGGCCCAGGGCGAGCACGACGAGGCGCTCAAGGTGACCTATGACGGCATGCCGAAGATCAAGACCCCCGAGCTCCTCGTCCAGGCCCACACGTTCCGCGCCACGATCCTGAAGGCCCAGGGTCGGACCGACGACGCGCTCAACGAGTACAAGGCGATCCAGGCGCTCAACGATCCCAAGGCCTCGCCGGCCGCGCTCCTGACGATCGCGGAGACCCTGCGCGACGAGGGCCGGCTCGACGAAGCGTTGCGCGAGGTCGACGGGCTGCTCGGGTTCTATGGAAAGTCCGAGGTCATCCAGCGCGCGCGGATGTTGAAGGCCGAGATCCTGGTCGGACTGAAGCGCGGCAAGGAGGCGCTGGCTCTGCTGAACGAGATCCAGAGCAACGTCGGGGTCGAGTCGGCGGAGTACAAGGCCGCCAGGAAGCTCGCGGATCACATCCGGGCTCAAGACGAGCCCACCGAGACCTCTCCCGAGGCCCATGGCTACATGCCCGAGCCCGTCGCGCCATCGGACATCGTCACCGAGCCGGCGCCGGAGCCCGAGCCCCTCAGCGAGCCCCCGCCCTCGGAGGCCCCGCAGGAGCAGAGCGCGGACGCGGTGCCCGAGCCGGTGCCGTAACCCGATCGTGCCCGATCATCCCGATCCGGTCCGCGGGCTCATTCCCCCGCCGGCGGCCGCGCCCGCGCGTCTCGCTCCGGAAGCGCACCTTCCGCCCTACCGCCACACGCCGGGCCTCTCGCCCCATCCCCGGGCCGATCCCCGCGGCCACTCCTACGGCCACAAGGAGCCGGCACCGACCGATCTCACGTCTCCGGACGACTGGCGACGTTGCCGCACCTACCTCCACGCCATCGACCTCTACAACAACGGCTACTGGTGGGAGTGCCACGAGGCGCTGGAGGGGCTCTGGATCGCCGCGGGGAAGTTCAGCATCCAGGCGCTGTTCTTCCAGGCCATCATCCAGGCCGCTGCCGCCAACATCAAGTGGCACCTCCAGAATCAGTCCGCCGCGAAGCTCCTGACGCGCCAGTCCGGCGAGAAACTCCAGAAGGTGATGGGGAGGGGCGCGGCCGACGGACGAACCTACATGGGGCTCGACGTCCGCGACTTCCTCGACAGGCTCGAGGGGTTTCACACGGCCGGCGGCGGAACGGCTCCCGGCGCCTACCCGCCGCTGATCGAGCTTCGCTGATCCCCGTCCTGACCTCGCCCGCGGCAGGTCGCGTTCACTGCGTTCCGGCGCGCAGGCGCGCGCGCTCGGCATCATCGACCTCGAGCGACGCGAGCACGTCGTCGGTGTGCTGCCCGAGCGCCGGTGCGGCGCCGCGAGGAGAGCGACGCGTCCCGCGGAGCGTCGCGGGGGACGGGGTCTCGGGGATCCCGGTCTCCCGCAGAGCGAGCACGGGCTCGAGGCAGACGTCGTGGCTCGCGGCGATCTCGCGCCATGCGGCGAGGGTGCGGCCTGCGAAGATCGCGCGCAACGCGGCGAAGACCTCCGTGCGCGCGGGACCTTCGTCGAACTGGCGCGGCGCGAGATCGTCGCGACCCACCGCGCGGCAGAAGCCTTGCCAGAACTTCGGCTCGAGCGCGGCGAGGGCCATGCGATGGCCATCGCTCGTGCGGTACGTGGCGTAGCAGGGCAGCGCTCCCGTGAGCTCGGTGGGCTCTTCGGCCGAGCGGCCACCGAGGAGCCGCGAGAGGGCATAGGGCTGCAGAGCGAGCGATCCGGCGAGCATCGAGACGTCGACGAGCTGGCCGCGACCGGTGCGCTCCCGCGCGAGGAGCGCGCCCAGGATCCCGATGACGGCGGGAAGAGCCCCCCCGGCGATGTCCGCGATCGGCAACGCCGGCATCGCGTCGTCGGCGCCGGAGGGCCCGGGAGAGAGAATCCCGGCGAGCGCCTGGTAGTTCAGGTCGTGACCCGCGCGATCCTGCCGCGGGCCGGCCTGCCCGTACCCCGTGATGGCGCAGTAGACGAGGCGCTCGTTCTCGTGCGACAGATCCTCGTACGCGAGTCCCGCGCGGGCCATCACTCCGGGCCGGAAGCTCTCCACGAGGACGTCCGCGCCGCGTGCCAGCTCCCGCAGGAGATCGCGCCCTTCGGGCTTGCGGAGGTCGATCGTCACGCTCCTCTTTCCCGCGTTCAGGATCGCGAAGAGCGTCGAGACGCCCTCGACGTCCGGCGCGACCCATCGCGTGGGGTCGCCGAGGCCCGGCTCCTCGACCTTCAGTACGTCCGCGCCGAGGTCCTGGAGGAGCAGCGTGGCGTAGGGGCCGGGCAGGTAGCGCGAGAGATCGAGGAGCCGCACGCCGCCAAGCGGCGCGTCATCTCCCGCAAGAGGCAAGGATGCTTCCTCCCACGAAGGCCTTGTCGAGCCTCTCGACCGGCTCGAACCGGCCGCCCGGGCGTCGTCCTTCCAGGTCAGCGCGCAGCGCCTCGAGGACCGCGTTCCCGGAAGGGGTGCGGCAGATGGTCCCGGTCCTGTCCATGCCGGCTCCTCCGAGGGCTCTACTGCCCGAGAAGCTGCTGCACGTAGATGTTGTTGTTCCAGCCCGGAACGCGGTTTCTTGCCTCCCGCATGACCTGCTGCGCCTTCGCTTCGTTGCCGAGCTTCCGGTAGACGAGGATGAGGTAGAGATAGGTGTTGGGGCTGGCGGGATCGAGGCGCTTGGCCTGCAGGAGCTTCGCCTCGGCGGCCTTGAGCTTGTTCTCGTAGAGGAGGTCGCGCCCCTCGTCCGCGAGCGGTCCGGCCTGCGCACGTTCCTCGTCCGTCGGCTCGTGATCATCCTCCTCCTCCGTCGGCGTGGGCTTCGGCGTCTTCATGTGCGCGTCGTGACCGGGGTCTCCTGGATCGGCGGTGGGGTCGGCGTCCCCATCGCCATCTGCGTCGGCGTGGCCGTGGGAGTCGGCATCGTCATCGTGGTCATCGTCGGCGTCGGCGTCGGGATGGGCTCCGGAGTGGCGGGCGTCGCGGTGGCGGGAGGCGTCGTGGGCGTCATCGTCATCGGTGTCATCGTCGCGGGAGGCGTCGCCGGCGTGCTCGGCGTCGCTGGCGGCGTGACGACGGTGGCCGGCGTTGCGGGAGTCGATGCCGTGGGGCTCGGAGGCGCCGTCACGGTGGGAGTGTTCTCGGTGGTCGTCCCCATGAGCCTCGGATAGAGCACGAAGGCGCCGACGCCGCCTGCCAGGAGTAGGAAGAGGAAGCCCACCGCGACGACGCCGATGAGGATCCCCGCTCCGCCCTTCTTCGGGGCCGGGGCATCGTCCATCTCCGCCGGGATCGCCGCGGTCGCGCTCGCCATCTGCCGCGTCGCGGCGACGTTCTGGGGCGGGGCCGTCTTGCCGGCCGGCATCGTCTTGCTCGTCATCGTCCGCGCCGAGGCTTGCGTCGGTCCCGTGCGCGTCGCGCCTGCCGCGCTCGGCGCGCGCAGCACCGTGCGCTCGATGGGCACGGGGTTCTGGGCGGCCGACAGGAGGCGAGGATCTCCCTGGAGGAGGACGCGCAGGTCGCCCGCCATCTCTCCCGCCGTCGGATAGCGATCGTCGGCGCTCTTCGCGAGCGCCTTGTGGACGACCGTGTCGATGCCGGGCGGCAGCCCGTCCGTCGAGAACGGCTCGGGGTCCTTGGAGATGATCTTGTGGATGATCGTGCTGATGGTGTCGCCGGGGAACGGCTTCTGGTTGGTGATGAGCTCGTAGAGGATCACGCCCACCGCGAAGAGATCGCTCCGGCCGTCGACCTTGGCTCCGGCCACCTGCTCCGGCGACATGTAGCTCACCGTGCCGAGCACCATGCCCGTCTTGGTCATCTCGGACGTCGAGACGCGGGCGATGCCGAAGTCCATGATCTTCACGGCGCCGTCGTCGCCGATGTGGATGTTCGCCGGCTTGATGTCGCGATGGACGATGCCGCGCTTGTGGGCGTAATCGAGCCCTTCGCAGATCTCGGCCACCACCTCGAGCTTCTTGGCGATCGGCAGGTTCGGCTGATCGCGCATCATCTTCTTGAGGTCGGAGCCCTCGAGGAGCTCCATCGCGATGAATGCCGTGTCGCCGTCCAGCCCGAGCTCGTAGATGGTGACGATGTTCGCGTGCTTGAGGTTACCCGCGGCCTGCGCCTCGCGGAAGAAGCGCTGCTGCTCCTCCTCGCCCTCGACGAGCTCCTTCAGCATGGTCTTGAGGGCAACCTCGCGGCCGATGAACGGGTCCTTGGCGCGGTAGACGACGCCCATCGCGCCCTTGCCCAGGGTGGCGACGATCTCGTACTTGCCGATCTTCTGGGGGGCGGGGTTCTGCGCCTCTGCCATGCGGGAAACGACCATTATAGACGGTGCTACGGGCCTCGGCGGCGGCGGTCCGGTAGAATGCCGCCCCTTTTTCGACTCCATGGAAGCCGCGACGGTTCCCCAGGTGCTCACCCGCGACGCCCGAGCGCACGCCGGACGGGAGGTCGTCCTGCGCGGCTGGGTCCACCACGTCCGCGACCTCGGCGGGCTGATCTTCTTCATGGTGCGCGATCGCGGCGGCATCGCACAGGTGGTGATGGAGACGAAGGACCAGAAGCTCCCGATCGCGCGGGAGTCGATCGTGCGCGTCCGTGGCACCGTCAAGGAGGAGCCGCGAGCCGTCGGGGGCTACGAGCTCCAGGCGGCGGCCGTCGAGGTGATCGCCCAGGTCTCGGAGCACCCACCGATCGATCTCGCCCACCCGCTCGAGCGCAGCAAGCTGACCCTCGACACGCTGCTAGAGCACCGCGCGCTGTCGGTCCGACACCCGGAGGCGCGAGCGATCTTCAAGGTCCAGGCCGAGATCGTCTGGGCGTTCTGCGAGCACCTGAGGTCTCAGGACTTCACCGAGATCCACTCGTCGAAGCTCGTCAGCACGGGGACCGAGGGTGGTAGCGAGGTGTTCACGGTCAACTACTTCGACCGCAAGGCGTTCCTCGCCCAGAGCCCGCAGTTCTACAAGCAGATCATGGTCGGCAGCGGGTTCGAGCGTGTCTACGAGGTGGGTCCCGTCTACCGCGCGGAGAAGCACGCGACCGCGCGCCACCTGAACGAGTACGTGAGCCTCGACGTCGAGATGGGCTTCATCGAGAGCGAGCGCGATCTCATCGACCTGGAGATCGGCCTCCTGCGCCACGTCTTCTCCCACGTCACGCAAACGTGCCGGGAGGAGCTCGCGCTCCTCGGGCAGCAGCTTCCCGAGATCGGCACGGTGCCGGTCCTTCGCCTCTCGGAGGCGAAGGACGCGCTCGCTGGCCTCGGCAAGACGCTGGGCGCCGACGATGACCTCGATCCCGAGGCCGAGCGCGTGCTCTGCGAGGAGATGAGGCGCGCCCACGGCATCCCGATGGTGTTCGTGACCCACTACCCGCGAACGGTCCGCCCGGTCTACGCCATGCCCGATCCTGGCGACCCGGCGCTGACGCGAAGCTTCGACCTACTCTACGAGGGGCTCGAGATCACGACGGGCGGCCAGCGCATCCACGAAGCCGCGATGCTGGAACGCTCGATGAGAGACCGCGGTCTGGACCCGTCCGGGTTCGCCTATTACCTCGAGGCGTTTCGCTTCGGCATGCCTCCGCACGGCGGATTCGCCATCGGGCTCGAGCGGTTGACGGCGAAGCTCCTCGGTCTCAAGAACATCCGCGAGGCTTCGCTCTTTCCCCGCGACCGGTTGCGGATCTCTCCGTAGAGCGATCCGCCGGGTGCGAGGGCGCCCCCCTACGGCTGCGGTGCCGGCGGTGGGGTTCCCTCGACGGACTTGATGAACGCCTGGATGTTGGAGGCCTGCCCGTAGGCCGGGTTCAACTTCAGGACTTCCTTGTACTCGGCCACGGCAGCGGCGTTGTTGCCCTTCTTGCGGAACAGGCCGCCCAGCGTGAAGCGATCGTCGATGCTGTCGGGCGCCTGCTGCACCAAGAGTGTGAGCGCCTGGATCGCCATGTCCAGGTTTCCCGCCTGGTCGTAGGCGCGCGAGAGGAAGCGGCGCGTGTCCAGGTCGTCGGGGGCGACGCGCAGGGATTCCTCGAGCTCGCGTGCCGCTTCGACCCACCTCTGGCCCCGGAAGTAGAGGAGCCCGAGGCGCCGTCTCGCCTGCGCTCCGTAGCCCGTGGGATCGGACTTGATCGCGAACTGGTACTCCGCCATCGCCAGGTCGTCCCGTCGCATCTGCTCGTAGGCGAGGCCGAGGTTCCAGTGGAACATCGGGTGGGCGGCATAGATCTGGATCGCGCGCTCGAACTCGTTGCGCGCGGTCGCGTAGACGCCTTGCTGGTACGCGGCAAGCCCGGCGTTGTTGTGCTTCAGCGCCTCGTTGTAGCGCTTGATCTCCTCCGCGCCCGCCGGGACCCAGACGTCCGGGACCTTCGGCGCCTCCTTGGTCGGCGTCTGGCCCGGGGTCTCGGGCCGCGTGTCGAGGGGCGACGGGGCGACCTGCGTGACCGTGCCCGGCGTCTCGGCGGGAGGCATCGACATCGTGGTCATCGTCGTCGACGGAGTCTCGACCGGCGCGGGCGGCATCGTCGTCGAGGGCACGTTCACCGGCGGCGGCTGGGGTGTGGACGGGCCGCCGCCCTCGCCGATGCGCTTGGTGACCTGCTCGAGGTACGCCTTGGCCCACTGGTTGGTCGGGTCGAGCTTCAGCACCTCGCGGAACCCCGCCTCGGCCTGCGCGTACTGCCCGGCGGCGAAGAAGCGCTTGGCGTCGTCGAGCGCGGACTCTGCTCTGACCTTCTTGCTGGCCTCGTCGATCTCGGCCTGCTTCTTGGACTTGACCTCTTTCCACGACTTGAGGGTGGAGGGCGACGCCTCGGCCGAGGTGATGTCGTATGCGGCATCGACGGAGAGGATCGCCTGGAACTCCTCCACCGCCTTGTCCTTCTCGTCCACGGCGAGGTACGAGAAGGCGAGGAACTTCCGCGCCGTCAGGATGTCGAAGCGAAGCTCGGCGGTGTCGAGGAACTTCCGGAGCGTCGAGACCGCGGTCGAGTAGTCGCCCGCCCAGTAGGCGTCGATGCCCTTCTTGAGCTCACCGGACTGGGCAAAGAGCGCGGGCGTCGTGAGCGCGATCACCAGTGCCGCCGCGACGATCCTCGCGAGCTTCATGAGCGCGTGATTGTACTACTCAGGGCGAACCTACGACTGCGTCGTCAGGTCCACTTCGATCTCGACGGTCTTGCCCGGCACGACGTAGTCCTCGCGGGTGGTCTTCTTGGCAGGGTTCTCCAGGTCGAACGTGTGCTTGCCGGCGGGAAGGGGAATCGGGGGGTGAGCGGCCTGGACCTCGATCTTGCCCTTCTTGTTACCGTCGATGACGACGAAGGCCCAGGGCTTGATGCGGAAGGCGACGAACCCCTCTCCCTCGAAGGGCATCTTGAGGACCTGCGCTTCGCCCTCCTTGATCTCGATGTCCTTCTGCAGCGTCACGCCGAACTTGAGCTCGCGAAGCGTGAGCTGGTGCTTGCCGATCGGTATGGCGACAGGCTCGGACAGCGGCGTCACCCCGACGGCCTTGCCGTCGACCTGGATGTCCGCCGGCAGGTTGGTCTCCACGCGGATCTGCCCCGTCGGGATCGCGACCGGCGTCGGCGTTCCGCCCACCGCGGGAGTCGCCTCCGTCAGGGTCGGTGTCGGGGTGCCGGCGACGGTCGTCTTCTCGCGCATCTTCACGAAGAGCGCGCCGGCCGCGATGGTGATCACGAACAGCACCGCCATGAGGACCCAGAACATCGGGAAGCGCCGCGGCTCGGGTGCCCCGGCGGGCGGGCGTGCATCGTCGAGGTCGACCAGAGTCTCGACGTCGGCGAGGCGCGACGGGCGGCCGCCGCGCGCGGAAGCGGGCGCCATCGGGGGCTGGTAGCCGACGTCCTGGATCACCGTCACGTCGGGTCGATGGATCGGGAGATCGTCGAGCGTGATGTCGCGGGCGGGTGCGGCGGGCGCCACCGGCACCACGGGGATGGCCGGGCGTTGCGGTGGAGGCGGTGCCGCCGGAGGAGGCGCGGATCGCACGACCGTCGCGGCGAGGTGGGCCGGAGCCGGCGGGGGAGGCTGGGCGGCCATCGGAGGCGGCGTCTGGACGATCGTCGCCATCGCCGCCGCAGGGAGCGGCGGCGAGACCGCGCCCGCCGAGGCCTCGACCGTCGCGTGAAGCTCGGCGGCCGGGATCGATCCGTGGGCCGCCGTGAGCGGCTCGCCCGCCCCCTTCCACGCCTCGTACGAGAGCTTCAGGTCACGCGCGACGTCCACGGCGGACTGGTAGCGGTCCTGCGGGACCTTGGCGAGGAGCTTCTGGATGATCCGCTGGATATCGGGCGGGCAGATCACCACCATCGGGTCCATCGGCTCGGGCTCCTCGTAGACGATCTTGTAGATGATCGACGTGACGGAGTCGCCGGGGAAAGGCTTTCGCAGCGTCAGCATCTCGTAGAACATGACGCCCATCGAGAAGAGGTCGGAGCGGCTGTCCGCTCCGAGCCCCTTGACCTGCTCGGGAGCCATGTAGTCGACCGTTCCCAGTACCACGCCGGTCTGCGTGAGATCGCTCGACGGTTTCTTGGCGATGCCGAAGTCCATGATCTTCACGCGGTTGCCGCTCGTGATGCGGATGTTGCCGGGCTTGATGTCGCGGTGGACGAGCCCCCGGCGATGGGCGTGGTGTAGCCCCTTGCAGATCTGCATCCAGATCTTGAGCTGATCGCGGTAGCTGCCGAGCTTGCCGTCGAGCATCAGCTCCTTGAGGTCGTGGCCCGGCAGGTACTCCATCACGATGTAGGGAACGGAGTTGTCCTCGCCGAGGTCGAAGACCTTCACGATGTTGTCGTGCATCAGCGAGCCCGCGGACTGCGCCTCCCAGTAGAAGCGGCGCTTGCTCTCGCTCGAGTTCTGATCCGCGTGGATCATGATCTTGAGAGCGACCTCGCGGTTCAGGAGCGTGTCGTGGGCCTTGTACACGATGCCCATGGCGCCGCGACCCAGCTCTTCACCGAGCTCGTACTTGCCGACCTTCTTCAACGGTCCATTGGTCCTGTGCCGCGGGTAGACGTATCCCGCGAAAGTTTACATCCCGGATCGTACGACGCAAAGGCGCTCTACCGTTGCGTCGCTGCTCCGTGCGCGGGCGACGGTGTAAGATCTCCATCCCCTCCGAGCGCGCCCTCATGAGGCCGCGCCTCCCGATTCCTCGGGGGTGCGCGAAGATGGGAGCGTCCGATGTTCGCTTGCGTTCTCTCGTCGACCCCGGTCGGGATCGACGCTTTGATGATCCGCGTGGAGGTCCAGGTCCAGAGCGGGGTGCCACTGACCAAGATCGTCGGGCTGGCCGATGCCGCGACGCGCGAGAGCCGCGAGCGCGTCCTCGCAGCGATCCAGGCGTCGGGGTTCCGGCCGGCGCTCGGCCGCGTCACGGTGAACCTGGCGCCGGCCGACGTGCGCAAGGTGGGCTCCGCCCTCGACCTGCCGATCGCGCTCTCTCTGCTCACGGCGTACGGCTGCGTGCGCTCCAGGGGGGACGCCGGCACCGTCGTCGTCGGAGAGCTCGGACTCGGAGGCGAGGTGCGCGGCTGCAGCGGCGTGCTCTCCATGGCGGACGCCGCGCGCCGCGCCGGGGCCCGGCGCATCCTGGTGCCGTCGTGCAACGCCCGCGAGGCGTCCCTCGTCGAGGGCATCGCCGTGATCGGCGTGGCCACGCTCAAGGACGCGGTGGCGCATTTCGAGAACGATCTCCCGGCGCCGCCGTTCCCGGAAGCCCCGGCCGCGCCCGCGGGCCGTGCCGCGCCCGACTTCCAGGACGTCGAGGGCCAGACGCTCGCGCGCCGCGCGCTCGAGATCGCGGCGGCCGGCGGGCACAACGTCCTGATGGTCGGCCCGCCGGGAGTGGGCAAGACGATGCTGGCGCAGCGCGTCGCGGGCGTGCTCCCGGATCTCACCTTCGAGGAGGCGATCGAGGTGACGAAGGTCCACTCGGTGGCGGGGCTCTTGCCGGAGCACCACGGCCTCGTGAGGCGGCGACCGTTCCGTTCCCCGCATCACACGATCTCCCGCGCCGGCCTCGTGGGCGGCGGGCCGCGCCTCCGCCCCGGCGACGTGTCGCTCGCGCACCGCGGCATCCTCTTCCTCGACGAGTTCAGCGAGTTCCCGCGCGGCGCCCTCGAGCTCCTTCGCCAGCCCCTCGAAGATCGCGTGGTCCACCTCGCCCGCGCCAGCGGCGGCCACACGTTCCCCGCGAGCTTCATGCTCGTCGCCTCCATGAACCCCTGCCCCTGCGGCTTCCGGGGCAGCGCCGCCCGCGCGTGCCGCTGCCACCCGGCCGAGCTCCGGCGCCACTGGCAGAAGGTGTCCGGTCCGCTCCTCGACCGGATGGACCTGGTGCTCGAGGTGCCGGAGGTGCCGGTGAGGGTCATCTCGCCGGTCAGGGCGGCGAGCCGTCGCACGCGATCCGGCAACGGGTGGCGGCCGCGCGATCGCTGCAGGCGACGCGCTACGGAGGTCTCGGGATCCTCGTCAATGCCGAGCTCACCGCGCCTCTCATCAAGCGGTTCGTGGCGCTCGACCCGCCGGCGCGCGCGACCATGGAAGGCGCGGCGGGCCGCGCGGGCCTCTCGGCGCGCGCCTACCGCCGCGTGCTGAAGGTGGCGCGGGTCGATCGCTGACCTCGACGGGAGCGCGAGCGTGACGGCGCGCCACGCGAGCAGAGGCGCTCGCCTACCGGCTTCCGGAGCGCGAGCTCGGCGTCGACGACGCGATCTCGAGCGCCTCTCCCGGAGCGTACGGAGGGCCGGAGTCGCAGACGCCGGGCGGACGCCGCTGTACACTCTGGGCCGGCCTGAAGGCCGCGCCCGCGGAACACGACATGCGCACCGAGTGGAACTCCGGATCCTCTGCGTGGACGACGAGACCGGCGTGCTGCGCGCCTACCGCGACATCCTCGGGGAGGGAGGATCGCGCGCCCACTCGGCGGCTGTCTACGAGCTGATGGAGCTGGAGGGCTCAGCACCGAGTTCGTGCACGACCATCCCGGAGGAACGGAGCACACCTATGACGTGCTGCTCGCCGAGAACGGGGAGGCGGCGGTGCGCATCGTCCACGACCTCGAGCGCCAGGGTGAGCAGGTGGCCGCCGGGTTCTTTGACATGCGCATGCCCGGCGGCATGGACGGTCTCGAGACCATCCGGGAGATCCGCAAGGTCCAGCCCGGGATGCTCTGCGCCGTGGTGACGGCTTTCACCGACCGGCGCGTGGACCAGATCGCCGAGCTGTTCCCGTCGCGCGACCAGTGGCTCTACATGAACAAGCCCTTCACCGACGGGGAGCTCGTCCAGGCGGCGTGCCACCTCGTGGCGTCGTGGAACTACCGGCGCGAGCGCGACGTGGCGCTCGCTTCCCTCGAGTCGGCCAACGCGCGCCTCGAGGAGGCGAACCGCACGCTCGAGAAGAAGGTGAGCGAGAAGACGCGCGCGCTCGAGGACGCGATGGCGCGCCTCGAGGCGCTCTCGATCACCGACGGCCTCACGGGACTCTACGTGCACCGGCACGTCCACGAGGTCCTCGAGCGCGAGCTCCAGGCGGCGGTGAAGGACGGCGGCGTGCTCGGGGTGATCTTCGGCGACGTCGATCACTTCAAGGAAGTGAACGACACCTACGGCCACGTGGCGGGCGACGCGGTCCTCAAGGACATCGGAGGCCTGCTTTCCGGCATCATCCCCGCCGGGAGCCATGCGGCGCGCTACGGCGGAGAGGAGTTCCTCGTCGTGCTGCCGGAGATGTCGGCCGCGGACACGCGCAAGATCGCCGAGGAGATCCGGGCGAAGGTGGGCGGCAAGGCCTTCGGGGCCTGCGGCGTCCGGCAGCCCGTCACGATCTCGCTCGGCGTGGCGAGCTATCCGGCCGACGGGACGACGAAGGTGGAGCTCCTGAAGGCGGCCGATCACGCCCTCTATCTCGCGAAGCACCGCGGCCGCAACACCGTCGTCTCCGCCACCGGATAGAGGCCGCGAGATGAAGGTGCCGATCCCCGGCACGGCAGGGCGGGCGATCCCGCTGGAAATGCGTCCTCGCCTAAGCGCGTCCCGCGCGTGGCCGCGACCGCGTCCTTGCGAGCACCCGTAGGCCACGCGATGGCCGACCGGGAGAGGGCCGCCGGCGTGGAGCTCGCCTCGGAGGTTGCCAGGCTCATCAACGTCGGCGAGCCGCTCGCGGCGGTGTGTTCCGCGATCGCCCAGCGGCTCCGCAAGCTGTGCGACCTGCAGTGGGGGAGCGTCTCGCTCCTGGACGATCGCGGCGAGGTGCTCGAGAGCACGCCGCTGTCCCCCGCCGTGGAGACGCAGATCGAGCGCGATGGCAAGTGCGCCGTGCAGGAGTCGGTGATGGGCTGGGTGGTGCATGCGCAGGAGCCCCTGTGCCTCGAGCGGGTGGGCGCGGCGCCGCCGTTCCCCGAGCAGGCGGTGCTGCTCGCGCACGGCGTCGCGTGCCTCGCGATCGTGCCGGTGCTCTTCCGCGACAAGATCATCGGCACGCTGAACCTCGGGTCGGGGACGCCGGGCGCCATCCGCTCGGGCGACCTGGCGCTCTTCGAGCTCCTCGCCCAGCTCCTCGCGCTCGCGCTGGGGCGCGCGCGCGCCGATGCGGTGCGCCGGAAGTCGGCGTCGCTCGCGCTCCTCTCCGAGGTGGGCAGGCTCGCGCAGTCGTCCCTCGATCTCGATCGGTTGCTCGCCGACGTTGCGGCGCTCCTGCGGGATCACCTGCGGGCGAGGTTCGTCGCGTTCTCGGTGCTCGATCCCGCCCGCGAATCGCTCGTGCTGCGCGCCGCGTCCTACGGCGGGGGCGTCGTGGGGACGGCGCCGGGGAAGGAGCGCACCGGCGCGGGGAGCGCCGTCAACGTCCTCATCGAGGGCGGTGCCGACTCCGCCGGCACCCTCGTGCTTCCCGATCCGGCGCACAGCTACCGAGCCCCGGCACCGGGCAGTTCAACGGCGATCGTCGTGGCCCTCCGATCCGGCGAGCGCGTCCACGGCATCGCGGAGATCGGCCGGGACCTGGAGGAGGCGTTCACGGCGGACGATACGAAGCTCGTCGAGGCGATCTCCGACCGCATCGCCGGCGCGCTCGACACCGCGGCGCTCTTCCAGGAGATCGAGAAGAGCAACCGCGAGCTCGCCGGGGCGCGGGACGAGCTGACGATCCTCTACGAGATCGGACGCACCGCCACGTCGACGCTGGATCTCGATCGGATCCTCGGGCCCGTCGCCAAGATGATCTGCGACAGCTTCGGCCACGATTTCGTGGCGGTCTTCCTGTCGGCGGAGGGCGAGCTCGTGCTGCGTGCTTGGGCCGTTCGAGACGCCCGCGGCGCGCCCGAGGCGCCGGCGCCCGGGTCGATCGGCCCGGACACGGCACGCGTGCGCGCGATCGCTCAGGAAGATGCGACTTCCCTCGTGCGCGAGGTCGCGCGCGCGGAAGAGACGCTCATCGTCAGCAACGTGACCCGGAGCCCGAGGTCGCAGCCGCTGCTCGCGGGGTCGCGGTCCGCCGTCGCGATCCCGCTACGCGTCGGGCGCAACGTCGTCGGCATCATGGCGGTCGAGAGCCTGGAGGAGAACGCGTTCGACCTCGAGGACGTCCGGATCCTCGAGACCCTGGCCGACCAGCTCGCCTCCGCGATCGACAACGCGCGCCTCTACCGGGAGCTCCTGGCCGCCAACGAGAAGCAGGCGCAGACGTTCCGCGAGCTGTCGTCGGTCAAGGACGACCTGATGCACGCCACGCGCCTTGCCGCCCTCGGCGAGATGTCCGGCCGCGTGGCCCACGAGGTGCTGAACCCCATCACGGGCATCCTCGCCCGCGTCCAGACCGATCTGCGCAAGATGCCGAGCACCGAACGCTCGGGCCTCGCGCTGCTCGGGCGCATCCTCGAACGCTGGCAGGACGCCTTCCACAAGGGGACCTTCATCAAGACGCTCGAGGAGGAGATGCAGAAGAAGGGGGGCGAGCGCTACCTGACGCTGATGGCGGAGATCCTGACGAGCACGCTCGCCGGGCAGAACGAGCTCCGGGAGGACCTCGCGTTCGTGGAGCGCCACGCGCTCCGTATCGTCAAGATCGTCGACTCGCTGCGAGGGCTCGCGCGCCAGAGCCAGACCCGGGAGCGCACGTCGATCATCCCCATCCTGGTCGAGTCGGTGGAGCTCCTGCGCGACGCGTGCGAGAAGCGGAGCATCGAACTGGTGGAGCGCTATCCCGAAGCGCTCCCCGACGTGGAAGTGGATCCGAGCGAGATGGTGCAGGTGTTCTCGAACGTCCTCAGGAACGCGATGCAGGCGATCGACGTCAAGGGGGAAGGCTCCGGCCGCATCATGGTTGACGCTTCCTACGCCGAGCCAAACGTCCGGGTCCGCATCGGCGACACCGGGACCGGTATCGCCGCCGAGCACATCCCGCTCCTGTTCGAGGGCGACTTCACGACGAAGGACCGGACGATGGGGACCGGGCTCGGGCTCTCGCTCGTCCGCCGGTTCCTGCGAGGCTACGGGGGCGAGATCGAGCTCGAGTCGACGGAGCCGGGCAGGGGGACGACCTTCTGCCTCACCATCCCGCGGGCGGGGGACGCGCCGCAGGGCGCGAGCGCACCGTCTCGGAACTAGCGTCCCCGGATCGCCTAGGACTTGGGAACCCCCGGCTCTGATTGCGATATCCTCAGCACCCCTATTGTCGCTCGCGGGTAGGGGCCTCTCCTCATGGTCTTCTTCAACTACGCCACGAAAGAGATCACCGCCAAGATCGTCTATTACGGTCCGGGGCTCTGCGGCAAGACCACGAACCTCGAGTACATCCACGCCAACGTCCCGGAGCACAGCCACGGGAAGTTCATATCGCTGGCGACGAAGACCGACCGGACGCTCTTCTTCGATCTCCTCCCCGTGGAGCTGGGGACGATCCGAGGGATGAAGACGCGGCTCCAGCTCTACACCGTTCCCGGTCAGGTCTTCTACAACTCCACGCGCAAGCTCGTGCTCAAGGGCGTCGACGGGGTGGTGTTCGTCGCCGACAGCCAGGAGCAGCTCCTCGAGGCCAACGTCGAGAGCTACCAGAACCTCAAGGCGAACTTGCAGGAGTACGGGCTCCGTCCGCAGGACGTCGCGCTGGTGATCCAGTTCAACAAGCGCGACCTCCCGAACATCCTCCCGGTCGAGGTGCTGAACGAGAGGATCAACGAGCTGAACTCTCCCATCTTCGAATCGGTCGCCACCACGGGCATCGGGGTCCAGGAGACGCTCCGTGGCATCACCAAGCTTGTCCTCAACAAGCTCGCCGAGCAGCAGCGGGCCGATGCGCGCGGCACGCCTACGCGCTCGGCCGACCTCTCGCGCCAGGCGCCGCCCGCGGTCCCCGCGGGGCTCATCGCGAAGGAACGCGCGCCGTCGGCCCCGGTCGTGGCGCGCGGGAAGACGCCGGCATCGCTTCCTTCGCCAAAGAGCCCGACACCCGCCCGGCTCCCGCCCTCGTCGCCGGCCCCGATCCCGCTCTCGGCTCCGCCCGCGGCAATCCCGCTCGCGACGCCCCCGCGCGCGTTCCCCGCCCTCGCGACCAAGGCGATCCCCGTGGTCGCCGCGCCCGTCCCCGAGCCGCCGCGATCCACGGCTCCAAAGTTCGACTTCCAGGACGAGGAGCTCGACAGCTTCCTGAACGCGGGCCTCGCCATCGAGGACACGGGCGAGACGGCGGGAGAGCCCACCGTTCACATCACGCCCGAGGCCTTGCGGGACGCCGCGACGGGGCGGGGCGACCTGCGATCCAGCGGTCGCCCGCCGTTCGACGAGAGGCCTGCCTCCCGATCGAGCGCGCCGAGCGCCGTGCTCGAGAGCTCGCCTCCGGCACCTCCGAAGCCGGCTGCGGGCCAGAGCGTCTGGGACATGTGGAAATCGAGCGCCGCCCCCCAGCCGGTCGCTCCGGCTCCCGTCGCGATGGAGCTTCCGAGCGATCGAGGCCGTGGGGCGTTCAACGCCGAGGCTTCCGTTGCTCCCGAGACAGCGCCCGCGCTTTCGGAGTTCGACGATCCGTTCGGCGCCGTGTCCGGCGCCGACCCGTTCGGCACCGAGATCCCTTCGGGGAGGCCCCAGGCGCTGCGGAGGGCTTTGCCCTCGTAGGCGGCGCCGACGACCTCTTCAGGGACGTCGGCGATCCGTTCGGAGACACGACAAGCCCGTTCGATGTGGCCGCGGAGACGGCGGTCCCCGTCGTGGTTGCCGCACCGGTGGAGGAGGCTCCGGCTCAGGCCTCCGAGCTGCCGAGCAACGTGCGCGACCTCGCCTCGCTCCACCCCGACGACTGGATCTCCGCGCTCTCACCCGAAGCGCCCCCGCTCGCGGCGATCGCTGCCGCGGCGACGGAGAGTTCGATCGACGCGACGGCCGCGTTGCCGGCATCGGCGCGTCCGATGAAGGCCCTCAAGGCTCCCAAGGCCGAGAAGCGCAAGGGACGGTCGTTCAAGGAGAAGGTCGCGGAGAGCCTCGGCGACGACGATGTCAAGGAAGAGAAGATCGATTTCCGTGCCATGCTCCAGGACGAGCTCGACAAGGAGGGCGACCCGTTCTTCTCGCCCCACCTTGCCGCGGAAGAGCCGACGGTCACCGTCCCCTTCGCTTCCGGCGACGGCGAGCCTGGCGACGGCGCCACCGAGAGCTACCACGACGACGAGACGGTGACTCTCGAGCCCGAGGTCGCCGCTCCGGTCCTGGCGGAAGCGATGGCGGAGGAGCCGGTGGAATCGCCGCAAGAGGCGGCTTCTGGGTTCTCCGACTTGGAGATAGACCAGGCGGTCGAGGCGATGGCTCCCGAGCCTGAGCCGCAGGCGGTCGATAACCCCCCCGCGGCCGAGCCGGAGCTCGTCGAGCACGTGCCCGCCGAACCTGAGCCAGAGCCCGAATCCGTGGAAGTCGAACCGGCGCCGTCGGTCGAAGCTCCGGCGATCGAGCTACCGCCGGTCGAGGCGTCGAGAGGGCCTGCACCCGCAGGCAAGCGTCCAGGGACGGGACCGAGGCCTGTCGTCGATCCGTTCGAGCTCGAGGTCACCGAGCATCTCAAGGCTCTCGCATCGCGGAAGCCTGCACGTCCCGACGCGGAGCCGCCGGCATCGCGAGCCATCGCCAAGGAGAAGAAGGTCGAGCGGGAGATCGAGCTCTACGAGATGGGCGCCGACATCCATGACGTCGAGCTCGAGGTGGAGCTCGAGCCGACGGCGTCGAGCGTGAACCCCCGCGAAGCCGGGTCGCAGTCGGCGTGGGAAGAGCCCGCCGTCGCGCGCGACGTTCCCGCGCGTGCGCCGGACGCGAAGAAGATCCCGCGGCGGGTCGAGGAGCCGGCGATCGCACCGCCGGTCCCCGTCGGCGCGCCGGCGTCCGGAGACGCACTCTTCGAGGTGGTGCGCGACGTGGAAGTGCCGGTGACGCTCTCGATACCGGAAGGAGCCGATCGGATCGTGCTACGGCTTTCCCTCAAGATCGAGCTGAAGAGATCGTGACCGGGCGGGTCGTTCCCGCCGCGAAGGAGAGGAGCGTCCTGCGTCGAGTCGAGGGACTCGCCGTTCGGACGTGGTGGGGGCGCCTCCGCGCGCGGCGCTCGGGGATCCGGCGAACGTGATCCAGTTCCAGGGCGACCTCGAGCTCATCAGCTTCTCCGACGTGCTCCAGTTCCTCTCGGGAGGACGCAAGACCGGAGCTCTCATCGTCGAGAAGCCGGAAGGGATGACCCGCCGGATTTTCTTCGACAAGGGGGAGGTCATCGCCGCCTCGTCGTCGCGCGTGGAGGACTACATCGGGCGCATTCTCGTGCGGCGAGGCGCGGTCCCCGAGGCGGCGCTCGAGGAAGCGATCAAGACCAAGCCTCCGGGAGTGCGGCTGGGAGACGCGCTCGTCGCGCGTGGTCTTCTGAAGCCCGAGGAGATCGATCACTTCCTGGGGGAGCAGTTCCGCAAGATCATCTTCGACACGTTCACCTGGTCGCGCGGCGCCTTCCGGTTCGTGGCGGGCGCCAAGCCGGAAGGGGGGCGGGTCGCGTCCTCGATGTCTGCGGACAACCTCATCCTCGAGGGCATGCGGCGCCTCGACGAGACGAAGCTCATCGAGCGCAAGCTCCCCGCGGAAGCCGCCGTCGTCGTGAAGGACGGTGAGGTGACGCCGGCGCACAAGCTCTCATCGGTGGACTCGGAGGTTCTCGGACTGCTATCGCGTGGCCGGGCCCTCAAGGACCTCTTGAGGATGGTCCGGGCGGACGAGTTCGAGGTGAAGAAGTCCCTCTTCAAGCTCATCGATCAAGGGCTCGCCAAGGTGGGACCCGAGATCGCGCCGCGATCGCCCGACACGGAGTCGCGTCTCGGGCAGGAGCTCCGCGAGATGATCGCGTCTTACAATGGGATCTTCCTTCTCATCCATCAGTCGATGAAGCTCGAGATGGGTGACGACGTCGAGCCGCCGCTCATGCATTACTTCAGGGAGCATCCGCTGGGGCAATCCCCCATCCTGCAAGGACTTACGACAGATGGGGATGGCGGGCTCGAGGGTTCCGTGCTGCTGCGTAACCTCTCGGCGATCCCGCGCGAGCATCGCCGCAAGATCCTCGCGGAAGCCCTGAACGAGATCCTCAACAGTCAGATCAAGCTCGTGCGTGACAGCGTCGGTCCGGAGGTCGCCACCGCGATCCTCGAGATGTGCTCGACGGTGCTGCATTGAACCCGACCGCGCGCGAAGGGTGGCCTCGGTGAACGCGGGGGAGCAGGACGAGCTCGGCGCGGACGGAGCGGCGATCGCGCGCGTCGCCGCCGGCGACTCCGAGCCGGAGAAGATCTTCTACAAGATCGGCGAGGCGGCGAAGCTCCTCGGGCTTCCGCAGTACGTGCTGCGTTACTGGGAGACCGAGTTCCCGTTCCTGCGACCGCGAAAGACGGGAAGCGGCCGTCGGATCTACAGCCGTGCCGACATCGAGCTCCTCCGGCGGCTGCGGCGCCTCCTTCACGAGGAGCGATTCACGATAGAGGGCGCCCGCAGGCACTTCGCCGCGGCCGAGTCGACGGACGGGGCGGCAGCGCCCGAGGCGCCGGCGGCCGCCCCGAGAAGCGAGCCCATCCGCGAGCAGCCCCACCTGCCCGGGATGAAGGCGAGCGATCTCGGGACGCGGCTCGCGGCTCTCCGGCGCGAGCTCGAGAGCCTGCGCTCCCGGTTGCAGGCGCAGCGGGCGTCCGGCGATGACTGAGGCTGCCGACACGGGCCGCTTCTCGCGGCAGGTGCTCTTTCGCCCGATCGGGCGCGAGGGTCAGGAGAAGATCGGCGCTCTGGACGTCGTGCTCGTCGGTCTCGGAGCGGTCGGGGCCGCGATGGCGGAGATGCTCGTCCGCGCCGGAGTGGGATCGCTGCACCTGGTCGATCGCGACGTCGTGGAGGAGTCGAACCTCGCGAGGCAGGCGCTCTACGTCGCGCGCGACGCCGAGGCGTGCGTGCCCAAGGCGGTCGCCGCTCGGGAGCGCCTGGCCGCTCTCGGGGGGCCGACGTCGCTGTCGCACGCGGTGATCGACGTGACGCCGAGGAGCTGCGCGGCCATCGCGGCGCGTCTTGCGGGCCGACCGGGACGAGCCGTCCTGTGCGATGCGACCGACACGTTCGCATGCCGCTATCTGCTCTCGGACCTCGCCGTCCGCGAGCGCGCCGTGCTCGCATACGGCGCGGCGCTGGGGAGCATGGCGGCGGCGGCGCTGATGATCCCGGGCGAGACGCCCTGCCTCCGGTGCCTGTTTCCCGATCCCCCCGCTCCGGGTAGCGTCGGGACGTGCGATACGGTCGGCGTGATCGCTCCCGCCGCGCATGTCGCGGCCAGCCTCTGCGTGGCCGCCATCCTCCGCCACGCAACCGGCGATCCGCGACCACCGCGGCTTGCGAACCTGGATGTCTGGACGGGGAAAGGCTCGGCGCTCGCGCTGACGCCCGACCGCCGCGATCCGGGCTGCCAGGCCTGCAACGGCTCCTATCCATCGCTCGTGGAGCTGGAGGAGCCGGTGCTCGCGCTCTGCGGGCGCGATGCCTACCAGATCGCCCCGTCGGGCTCGGGCACGGTCGATCTCGAGGGGCTGGCCCGGCGGCTCGAGCGGCTGGGGCGCCCGTTCCTGACGCCGCACCTCTTGCGGGTGGACCTGGCCTCGGTGCGCGTGACGGTCTTCGCGGACGGCAGGGCGCTCGTGGCGGGGGCCCGCTCCGAGTCGGCGGCGCGCAAGGCCTATGCGGAGGTCGTCGGATGTTGAGGCACCGCTCGGTGGCGGTCCTGCTCGCGTGCGTCCCCGCGGTCGCCGTGGCTGGGCATCCTCCTCGCCCGGGATCCGCGATCCCGGATCCTTCCCGCATCGACGGGATCGACTTCTCGAAGGCGGCAGGTCGGTACGTGTTCCTGCTCAACGTCGACGCCCTGAACGAGCGTACGTTCCACCAGCTCCTCGATCGCGGCGAGCTCCCGAACATCGCGCGCATGCTCTCGGAGAAGCACGGAGACGTGGGCAGGCTCGTCTCGGCGTTCCCGTCCTCCTCCGCTCCCGCCATCCCCGAGATGTTCGACGGGCGCTTCCTCGATCGATCGGAGACGCTGCCTCGCAAGGTGCACGCGTTCGATCGGCAGTCGCGCCAGGCGCTCCGGTACACCTTCAAGGATCGCGAGTGGGTCGACGATCAGATCGACATCTGGGACATCACCTCGGCGGGGCACATCCCCACCTTCACGTGCTTCCTGCGCCAGTATGAGGGGGTGGCGCGCCATCGATTCCGGCAGAAGTACCTCGCGTGGGATTCGCTCTTCGAGTTCCTCAAGATGCCGAGGGTGATGAACTTCGACAAGCGGAACCTCAGGGACGCGGCCAAGCTCGTCAGGAGCGGCGCGACGGTTCCGCAGCTCGCCTACATCTGGTGCGACACGCTCGACGTGACGGGCCACATCCACGGTCCCTACAGCGAGGTCTACCGTCGATCCCTGCGGGACATCGATCGGGGGTTCGGGTGGCTCTTCGACGCGATGCGCGCGCGCCATCCCGGAAGGCGACAGCCTCTACGACCGGGCGAGCATCCTGATCTTCGGCGACCACGGGCTCTCGCCGTCGCAGAGCCTCATCGACGTGGGGGGCCGCCTGAAAGCGCTCGGGCTGAAGGTGCGCGACACCTCTCACGTGACGCAGTTCATCTCGGAGTACATGGGGCGCGACTGGGCGGACCGCGTCGACGCTGTCTTCGTGCCGGGCGGATCCACGGTGGCGGAGCTCTACCTCCGCGGCGGCCGCCGGGATCCCTGGACGGATCGCATGTCGCTTGCCGAGCTCTGTCACTACGCGGTGCCAGGGGCGCCCGCCGGCGTGGATCTCCCGGCCGTCCTCGCGGCGCTCCCGGGGATGGACATGGTGCTCGTCCGGGAGGACGACGGAGCGGTGCGCCTGGTCACCTCGGACCGGGGCGAAGCGCGCGTCCTGATGCGCCACGACACGACGGAAGCGCCGCCGGAGCTCTACGCCTACGTTCCCATCGGCGACGGCGATCCACTCGGCTACCGCACGGACCCGATCGCAGCGCCGCTCGTGAGCCCGCAGGTTGGCCCCGTCCGCTGGGCGAACGGCCGCGCGTGGCTCCTCGCGACGCTGCACACGGCGCATCCCTGGGCGGTCGCGCGGATCCCCCACGCTTTCGGCCGCCACGCCACCGAGAGCGACGTCATCACGGTCGCGCGGCGCGGCTACGACTTCCTCGCGCGCTCGCGGGGAGATCACGGTGGTCTCGATCCCGAGACGATGTTCACACCGCTGGTCATCGCGTCCTCGGGTCGCGCGCCGCTCGCCGGGATGCCGCTCCTGACCACCGTCGACATGCTGCCGACGGTCCTGTCGCTGCTCGGCATCGCCCCGTCGCAAGACCTCGCCGCTTGCCTGGATGGAACCCCGTTCGGGATCACGGCGGAGGGGGACGAGGCGGCCCTCCGGGTCGCCGTCGCATCGCTCGGCGCCGCGCCGCCGAGCGCCGCTCTCCCCGGAGCGAAGTGACCGCGGGCCTTCCGTGGAAAGCGGAGGTCTCACGCCTTCCTCCGTACGACCTGCCGAGCCCGCGCGCGCGCGTCAAGGTCGACCTCAACGAGAGCCCCTACGACTTTCCCGCCGACCTGAAGGACGAGGTGTGGGCGCGGGTCCGCGAGCGCTCGTGGAGCCGCTACCCGCGTCACCCGCCGATCGCGCTCACGACGGCCCTCGAGCGGCGACTCTCCTGGCCCAAGGAGGGCATCGTGGCCGGCAACGGATCCAACGAGCTGATCCAGGCGATCCTCTCGGTGGCGCTGTCGCCCGGCACCTCCTTCCTCGTCCCGCGCCCGTCGTTCCCGGTGTATGCGATCCTCGGCACGATCCACGGAGGGGACGTCCGGTTCCTCGATCTCGACGCCGACTTTGCCTATCGCGAGGAGCTCCTCGCGTCCGCGATCGCCGCGACCTGTCCGCGCGTCGTGCTCCTCTGCTCACCGAACAACCCGACCGGCACGGTCGCCTCCGGGGACGTCGTGCGCCTCGCGCTCGACGATCCCTCGCGGCTCGTGATCCTCGACGAGGCGTACCAGGACTTCGCGGCGGAGAACCTCTTCTCCCTTCTCGCGTCTCACGAGAACCTGGTCATCTTGCGGACGTTCTCGAAGGCGTGGGGCCTCGCCGGGCTCCGCATCGGCTACCTCCTCGCCCACCCGGCGGTGGCGCGGGAGATCGGCAAGGCGGTCTTGCCGTTCAACCTCAACGTGTTCTCGGAAGCCTGCGCGCTCGTCGCGCTCGAGCACGAGGAGCGGCTGCGCGAGACCGTCGAGCGGATCAAGGAATCGCGCGCCGCGCTCTTCGCGGCGATGGCGGCGCTTCCCGGCGTTCGCCCTTACGAGAGCCAGTCGAACTTCATCCTCTTCGAGACGCCGCTCCCCCCGCAGAAGATCTACGACGCCCTGCTCGCGCGCGGGGTGCTCGTCCGCGACGTCTCGCGAGGCCACCGCCTCGAGCGGGCTCTGCGCGTCTCGGTCGGCACGCCGGAGGAGAACGCGATCTTCCTGCGCGAGCTCGGGGCGCGGCTCGCCACGGGTCCGTGAGCCGTGCGCTGCTTCCGCCACCCCTCGCGGGGAGAGCTCACCGTCGAATGGTGAGCCCCTCGGAGCGAAGCTTCAGGACGCCCGTACGGAGCGGCCCGGGCGCAGGACCTTCTTCTCGAGGTCGGCGATGACGGCGCTGGCGACGTCGGCGTCGTAGAGCTCGTCGATGTTGCGGATGCCGCCCGGGCTCCACACGTTGACCTCGATCACCTTGCCGTCTATCAGATCCACGCCGGCGAAGTAGATCCCGTCCTCGCGAAGGCGGGGGCCGATGGCATCGATCACCGCGCGGTCCTCGCTCGTGAGGGTGGCGCGGCCGCGGCTCCCTCCAGCGTGCATGTTGTTACGCATGTCGTCGGGTGGGTGGGTGCGCCGGTAGACCGCGGGACGGCCGCCGGCGCAGAGAGGGGCGCCGTCCATCAGCAGGAGGCGTTTGTCGCCGCGCCGCGCGCCGGAGAGGTACTCCTGCGCGACCAGCGGCCCGTCCTTCTTGAGCGCGGCGATGTACTGGTTGACGTTGGCGACCTCGCCCTTCCGCACGTAGAACACGGAGTCTCCTCCGAATCCCTCGAGGGGCTTGAGGACCGCGGGGCCTCCGAGGTCCTTGAGGAACTTCTTCACGACGCGGGCGTCCGACGAGACGAGGGTCCGCGGGCGAGCCGACTCTGGCAGGGCCATCAGGTAGAGCTTGCTGCCGGCCCGCATCAGGCCCGAAGGGTCGTTGACCACCAGCACGCCGCGGTCCTTGAGGGCGAGGGAAGCGTGCAGCACCCAGCTCCCGAAGCGGTCGTCGGCGGTGGCCGCGCTCACCTGCGGGTTGCCTCGCAGGAACAGGACGTCCACCGCGTCGAGCAGCACGACGGACTGCTCCGCGAGATCGCCCATGAGGGAGGCGAGATAGGCCTCGGGGCTCGCGGGGCGCGACTGGCGGGCGCGGCGCGCCCGGCAGAGGATCCGGCCCGCCGCGTCGATGGGGAGGTCGCGGGCGCGCGCGCCCCCCGCGGGGGGGCCGCGCCGCGGCGCCGCGCAGGCGCGGGGCGTGGTCGTGTAGGTGGCGTCACGCGCGTCGACGCGCCGGACGAGGAAAACAATCTTCATGACGCGGCTCTGGCGACGATCGGCGCGCGGCGCTCTCGCGGGACCTTCTCTCGCGCCGAAGCGCGATGTTACCTTAGGGCGTGCGCACCTGCATCTCCTGCGGATTCGATCACGCCGAGGAGGGGACGCCCTGCCCGCTCTGCGGGAAGACGGAAGTGCTCGCCGCCGATGCCATCGCCACGGTCGACCTTCCGCGCCATGGCGTGCCGCGTCCGGGGCGCGATGCGGCGGTCTACCCGCCCGGGCACCTTTACGCGGAGCGCTACCGCATCCAGGCGCTTCTCGGGAAGGGCGGGATGGGAACCGTTTACCGCGTGAAGGACGAGCAGGAGGGCGACGAGGTCGCGCTCAAGATCCTGCACGCGTGGACCTCCGACGAGCCCGAAGGGCCGGATCGGTTCCAGCGCGAGATCGACATCCTCGCCAAGATCCAGCACCCCACGGTTCCGCGGATCCACGGGTCGGGCGTCAACGGCCGCGAGCTCTACTTCACCACGGCGCTCATCGAGGGCAAGAGCCTCGGCGCGCTGATCGAGAAGGGCAAGCCGTGGCCCGTCGCCGAGGCGGCCTCTCTCGCGGCGCAGATCGCCGACGGCCTCGCGGCCGCCCACGTGCTCGGCATCGTGCACCGCGACGTGAAGCCTCACAACGTGATGGTGGGGCCGGACGGCAGGGTCCATCTCCTCGACTTCGGCGTGGCGCGCGGGGTGGGGCTCGACATGAAGCGCATCACGCGCACCGGGATGATCGTGGGGACGCTCGAGTACATGGCCCCGGAGCAGATCGACAGCCACCGCGTCGACGAGCGCTGCGACATCTACGCGCTCGGCGTGCTGCTCTTCGAGCTCTCGGCCGGGCGGCTCCCGTTCCACTCCGATACGCCGCTGGGCCTCGCGCGCATGCACCTCACGGCGGTCCCGCCGGCGCTGCGGTCGATCCGCCCCGAGGTCCCTGCGTGGCTCGATCGGCTGGTGATGCGCTGCATGGAGAAGGACCCGAAGGCGCGCTACCAGAGCGCGGCGGACGTTGCCGCGGAGCTCCGGAAGCCCCGTGCGGGCGGGCCGGTGGCGACCGATCTTCCGACCGGCGACTCCGTCATCGAGGACGATGGCGAGGTGACCGACTGGGCGCTGGTGCTGAGCGCGCCCGTCGAGAAGCAGGGCTGGTCGGACGGCATGGCGCTCCGCTTCGGCGGCCGCTACTACAAGCTCTCCGACATCGCCGCGCCCCAGAAGAGGAGCGGGCGCTGGACCTATTCCTTCTCCTTCTGGCCGGGCGGGGAGATCTTCCGCAAGATGGTGGACTACGACGTGGACGCGGCGGAACAGGCCGCGGGGCGCCAGCCGGGACCGCTCGGAAAGCTGCGTCGGCTCCTGCCCGGAGGAAAGTCGTGAGCGCGGATCTCCTGCTCGCGATCAACGCCGGCAACACGCGCACCGCGGTCGCCCTGTTCGAGGGGGACCGCCTCCTGCACCGCGTCAACGCGCCGACGGACCCCGCGCGGACCGTCGACGCGACCGCGACGCTCTTGCGCTCCCCCCTCGACGTCCGCGGGATCCCGCCCGAACGCCTCGCGGGGATCGTCCTCGGGAGCGTCGTGCCCGCTCTCGATCCCTCGATCTCCGAGGCTCTGGAGCGGATATCCCCGCGCCCGGTCGCGCGCGTTCGCGGGGTCTTCATGCCGCTGCGCGCCGAGGGGGTGGGCGACGATCGGATCGCGAACGCGATCGCCGCCTACCAGGAGACCGTGTCGAGCACCGTCGTCATCGACTTCGGCACCGCGACGACCTTCACGGTCGTGAGCGATCGGGGCGAGCTCCTCGGGGGCGCCATCGCCCCTGGCCTCAAGCTCGGGGCGGCCGCGCTCGGGGCGGGGACCGCACAGCTCCCCGAGGTCGAGGCGGTGCGTCCCGGCGCGGCGATCGGACGCGACACGCGCGGGGCCATCGCATCGGGGATCTACTGGGGTCACGTCGGGCTCGTGAAAGAGGTGCTCGCGCGGATTGCTCGGGAGCTTCCGTCGCGCCCGCGCGTCCTCGCGACCGGAGGCCTGGCTCACGTCGTCGCGCGCGACGTCGAGGAGATCGAAAGGGTGGACGAAGACCTGACGCTGCACGGCCTCAGGATGATCTGGGAGCACGCGCGCTGAATAGACCGGAGGGAGACCGTGGGGCGAGCTCCCGGCGGAGCCTGCGGCGGTACCTCGCGGCCATCGATCGCCGGTACGCCGCGATGCGAGGCGTCCCCGCGCCCTGCACGCCGCGCGACGTGTCGCAGATCGAGGAGTGGTTCGCAGAAGGGGTGCCGCTTGCGCTGATCCTGCGGGTGCTCGACGAGGCGGTGGCGAGCCACGGCAAGGGGAGCACCGCGCGGCAGCCGATCCGCTCCTTGACCTTCGTCAAGGCGGCGGTGCGCGCGCGCTTCGAGGAGCAGAGGAGGCTCGCGCCGTCGCGGACGGCGGCCGCGTCCGAGTTCACGGCCGCGCTGCTCGCGCGGTCGTTCGAGGCGCTGGCTGCGAGGGTCGAGGCGTCGGCGCTCGCGACGGCCGGAGACCGCGCGCGGGACGTCGTCGCGGACGCGGCGCGCGTGCTCCGGGAGCTCGCGGGGCAGGTGAGAGATCCGGTGCCGATGGCGTTCGTGGAGGAGGCCGAGGCGGTGCTCGCGGAGAAGGACCGTGCGCTCCTGGACGCGATCGCCCGCGACCTGCCGGACATGGCGGACGCGTCGCGGCGGCAGGCGGAGGCGGACCTTGCCCAGCATCGCGGGCGCATGGACTCCGCGGAGCACGCTGCCGCCGTCCGGACGCGCGCGGACGCGCTCGCGCGCAAGCTCGCCTCGATTCCCGACGTGGGCCTCTTCTTCCTCGGAGACGGATCGTGAAGCTCCGCGTCGGCGGGCTGGTGAAGGGAGGGTACGCCGTCGCCCGGTCGCCCTCCGGCACGGTGCTCGTGACGGGGGCGCTCCCCGGCGAGGAGGTGACGGCGCGCCCCGCGGGTCGCCACGGCGGGGCAGCCCTCGCGCGCTGCGTGCGCGTCATCGAGGCGTCGCCCGAGAGGCGGGACGCCCCCTGTCCGATGTACGACGAGTGCGGCGGCTGCGACCTGCAGCATGCCCGCTACGAGGCGCAGGTCGCCTACAAGAGGGGGATCCTCGAGGACTGCCTGCGCCGTCTCGGGAAGCTCGCCGAGTGGCCGGCGATCGCGGTCGTGCCGTCACCGGAGCTCGGATACCGGCGCCGCGTGCGGCTCCACGTCTCGCCGGGCGCTGGCTCGATCGCGTTGGGCTACTACCGGCGAGGATCGCGCGCCGTCGCGCCGCTCGGCGGGCCCTGCCCGATCCTCACGCCTGTCCTCGCTGGCCTCGTCGAGGGCATCCGCAGAGACGAGCACGCGCTCCTCGATCGCTGCGGCGAGATCACACTCCTGGAAGGGGACGGGGCACACTCCGCGGTGGTGCGGGTCTCGGGCCGGGGAGCTCCACAGCGCCGGGCGATCGCGTCGTGGCTCGAGCCGCTGGGTGTGGCCGATCTCGCCGTCGTGGGGGACGGCGAGGAGATCGAGGCGCACGCCGGTGGGGTCCCCATCCGTGCCGGCCAGGCCACGGTGTGGGCCAGCGCGCGATGCTTCTTCCAGGGCAACGCGCCGCTCCTCGAGGCGCTCGCGTCCGAGGCCTTGCGGTCCGCGCCGGAACGCCCGTTCCGGCTCTGGGATCTGCACGCCGGCGTCGGCCTCTTCTCCGCGGCGGTCGGCGCGCGGGCGCGGGAGATCGCCTGCGTCGAGGCGGACCCGCAGGCGATCCCTCTCCTGACGCGCAACGCCGGAGGGCGTCGCGCGCGGATCTTCGAGGGGACGGACGCCGCGTTCCTGCGCCGGCATGAGCCGGCGCCGGACCTCTGCATCGTGGATCCCCCGCGCTCCGGTCTCACGCGGGACGTGCGCGAAGATCTCGCGCGCGTCCACCCGCCGCTTGTCACCATCGTGGGCTGCGATCCCGCGGCGCTCGCCACCGACGCCGGGGCGCTGATACGTTCGGGTTACCGGCTCACGTCGATCGCCATGCTGGACCTCTTCCCGCAGAGCGCGCACGTCGAGGCCGTCCTGCACCTCGAGGCCGTGTAGCCTCCTTGCAGAGGCCCTTCGCGCCGCTGCTCGTCCCCGCCATGGCGATGGCGGCGGGCGCCTACGGCGGCAGCCGGGCCGTGCTGCACGAGGAAGCCGCGATCGCGTCCTGCCTCGCGGCAGTGGGTGGGCTGCTCGCGCTGCTGTTGCACCTGGGGCGTTCGCCGCGCCGCGCGCTCGTCGCCGTGTCGCTCGCCCTGGCGTCTCTGTCGTTCGCCGGAGCCGAGCGCGAGATGGCGCGCCTCTCGATACGCGCCGCGCCCTGGATCGGGGACGATCCCGTCGCCGTCGCCGGAGTCCTCGATCAGGACCCGGCCTGGTCGCCCGACTCCATCGTTCTCACCCTCACGGGAGCCCGCGTGATGGGCCAGCTCCTGGACGTGCGCGTGCGGCTCGTCGTTCCGAGGAGCCCGGGCGACGCGGCGCTGCGGACGCTTGGCTACGGTGACGCCATCACCACGCGGGCGCGGTTCACGATTCCCTCGGGAGAGCGCAACCCGGGCGGCTTCGACTGGCAGCGCCACCTCGCGTCGCGAGGCATCGGTGCGTCGGGTTCGGTGAAGTCCGCGCTCCTGATCGAGCGCTCCGGTCACGCCCCTGCGCATGTCGTGAGCGACCTGTGCCACCGGGCGAGGCGGCTCTGCCTCGCGCGCATCGCGCGCCTCTTCCCCGGGCCTGCCGGCTCGCTCTCTCCCGACGGAGCGCTTCTCGCCGCGTTCCTCCTCGGCGATCGCGGATCGCTCTCGGACGACGACGAGCAGGCGTTCCTCGTGGGCGGGACGTATCACGTGCTGGCGATCTCGGGGCTACACGTGGCGCTCCTGGGTTGGCTCTGCCACAGGGCGCTCACGCTCCTTCGCGTGCCGTCGTTCCGGCTCCGGTGGGTGTTGACCGGCGCCGTCATCGTTCTCTACGCGATCGCGACGGAGGCGCCTCCCTCGGTGGCGAGGGCCGCCACGATGGGCGTGCTGCTGGTCGGAAGCAAGGTGCTCGGCGAGCGCGTCGCCGCGATCCAGCAGGTCGCTCTCTCCGCGGTGCTCGTCCTGCTGGTGCACCCCCTCGACATCGTCGACGCCGGGTTCCAGCTCACCTACCTCGCCACCTTTGCGATCGTCTCGCTCGCGTCGCAGCCTCTCGGGCAGGCGCTCTCCTGGCTGCCGCGGGTGGCGCGGGACGCGATCGCGGTGTCTCTCGCCGCGCAGATCATGACCCTTCCACTCATCCACGCCACCTTCTACCGGCTGACGCCTGGCTCGCTCCTCCTGAACCTCACGGCGGTCCCGCTCTCCGGCATCGCTCTTGGCTCCGGGATGCTCGGGTTCCTCGTCCCCGGGCTGCCCGGCGACCTCGCGCTCTCGGCGGCGGCCATCGTCCTCCGAGTGGTGGCCTGGAGCTCCGGGCTTCTCGCTCACGCGCCCGTGCTCTCGTACCGTGCGACGGCGCCCCACTGGCTTCTCTGCTGGGGGACGACTCTGGTGGCCGTGCTGCTCTCCGCTCTCGCGGCGCCCACCCTCTATCTCAGGCGCCGCCCGTCGACGGTCCTCGTCGGCAGCGTCGCGAGGCGGGCGATCGGCGCGTTGCTCGGGATCCTCGTGCTCGTCCACCACGTCGCGGGGGCGCGCCAGGCGAGGACCGGACGTCTCCTCGTGGCGGCGCTCGACGTCGGCCAAGGCGACGCGATCCTCATCCGGCTGCCCCAGGGTGGCGGGATCCTGGTCGATGGCGGCGGCATCGCCGGATCGTCCTTCGACGTGGGCCGCAACGTCGTCGAGCCCGCGCTGCTCGCGCTCGGCGTCCGGAGGCTCGACGTCGTCGTCCTGACCCACGCGCACCCCGATCACGGCGGGGGCCTGCCTTCCATCGTGCGCGACCTCGCGGTCGGTCAGCTCTGGGAGGGCGTCGCGCCCGGGACCGAGCACGCGGGGTTCTATGCGGCGCTTCATGCGGCGTCGAAGGATGGCGGTGTCGCGTTCCGGGAGGTCCGGAGCGGGGAGCACGTCGTGCGCGACGGGGTGACGATCGACGTGGTCTGGCCGCCGGCGTCTGCGCGCGATCGTGGTGTGGTCCGGAACGACGATTCGGTGGTGCTGCTCGCCGCCTTCGGCCGCCACCGCTTCCTCCTGGCTGGGGACGTCGAGTCGCCGGCCGAGCGCGCCCTCGCTCCGGGCTTGCCGCGCTGCGACGTCCTCAAGGTGGCGCACCACGGATCGGCGACCAGCACGTCGCACGATCTGCTCGACGTCATCCGCCCGCGCGTGGCGCTGATCTCGGTCGGGGCGGCGAACATCTGGGGCTTTCCCGCCAAGGCGGTGCTGGAGAGACTCACGAGGACCGCGGTTCATCGGACCGATCTCGAGGGAGCGATCCTCGTCTCGTCCGACGGGCAGCGCCTGGAGGTCACGTCCCATCTCGGCGGCCCCGCCGGTCGTTTCCCGCCCGCCCGCGAGCCCGTCCCCGATCGCCGTCCCGGAACGAACTTCTGAGGACCCGCCCGGCCGCGGTCTATAATCAAGAATTACCGTCTCCTTGAGGTCGGAGCGCCGCCGCGCGACGCCCCGGCTGCTCGTCAACCTCATCTTCCCCGGGGTA
>JAXLQT010000005.1:0-286094 GCA_046331505.1 Acidobacteriota bacterium | reverse complement strand
CACCGTCGGAGATGCGGCGGAGCCCATCGTCGAGCGCGCGGATGGGGCGGGTCACGCGAGCCGCGATGACGGCCGACAGGACGATGCCGGCCGCAAGCACCATCGCGAACGCGGCAAGGGACCGCCGCTGGAAGGTCGCGAAGAGCGCAGCATACCCGGGCGTCCGGACAGGCACCACGATCTCCCCCGCCCGTTCCCTTCCCTGCTCTGCGGGGATCCGCAGGACCAGCCCGCGATCCGGATCGCGCTCGGCGCGGACACGGCTCGCGTCGACCTGAAGAGGCCCGGGCACCGGCTCCGCGGAGTCCGACACGATCGTCGCGCCGTCCAGCTCGATGACCGTGCGGCCATCGGCGGCGTCCACGGCGACGACCTCCCGCGGCCGGGGCTCGACTGAGCGCGCCGCGGCCACCGCGCGCAGCATCGCCTGGCCCGCGGACGCCGCCGTCGCCTCGACCTCCGTCATCAGGCCCGCCTGGAAGTGGAGCAGGAAGAGCCCGCAGAGGACGAGGGACGAGAGCAGGACGAGGCTGATGAGCCCGACGAGGCGCGCGGTCATCGGCGTTTCGACTGGCAATCACTATGCCACGTTGTTCGCAGGGCAGAGCCTCGCCCCCCCGCCAGCTCGCCCGCGATTTCAGTACTTGAAGTACAGGAACTCCGCGTTGTGAAGAGAGAAGTGCTCGAGCACCGCCGGGCGAAGGTTGCCGACGCAGTTTCGCGCCGAGGTCGGCAGGATCACGCTAAGGATCCAGTTCATCGGCTGCTCCTCGGCGAGCACCTCTTGCATCTCGAAGAAGGCCTTGCGCCGCGCCTCCTGATCCTGGCTGGTCTGCACGGTGACGAGGAGGTCGTCGATGTGCTTCTCGTAGTCGGTGGAGGGCGAGGGCTGGAACGGCGCCCACTGGTGCGTGAAGCCGGACGATTTCCAGGTGTTCAGACCGTCGACCGGGTCGACGTCGTCGCTCACCAGAGAGAGAACGGCGCCCTCGTAGTCGAACGTGCTGTGGAGCTTCGTGATCAGGCTGTTGAAGTCGATGGGCTTGAAGTTGACGCGCATCCCGAGGCGCCCGAGGTCCTCGGCGATGATCGTCGCCATCTTCTCGCGTGCCTCGTTGCCCTTGTTCGTGACCAGCGAGAACTCGATCGGGTGCCCCTTCGGGCTCTCGCGGATGCCGTCGCCGTCGGTGTCGACGTAACCCGCGTCCTGCAACAGCTTCTTCGCGACCTCGAGGTCGTACGGATAGCTCTTCGTGCTCGGGTTGTGCCAGAACTTGTTGCCGGGGCTGATCCCCGTGGAGAGCGGGACGCCGAGGCCGTAGAAGACGGACCGGATGATGCCGTCCTTGTTGATCGCGTGCGCGACGGCGACGCGGAACCTCTTGTCGCGGAACCACGCGAGCTTGACCGGATCCACGAACGGCTTCCTCTCGCCTTTCAGGACCTTGGCCCGCTCCTGGCCTTCCACGAGACGGCTCTGCTCCTTGACGACGTCGCCCGGGAAGACCATGTAGCTCTTCTCGCCGACGGTGACCTGGGACGCCTGGTTCTGGTTGAACCACAGGAAGTTGATGGCATTGCTCGGTCCGAGGTTGTAGACCGTCCAGTCCTTCTCCGCCTCCATCTTCTTGAGGTCGGCGTAGTCCTCCTGGCGTACCTGCTTGACGCAGTGGGTCTCGAGGTTCTGGTACTTGAGCCGCTCCGAGTTGAAGTCCGGCACCGACAGGATCGTGATGCTGTCGAGATACGGCAGGCGGTGCTTCTCCTTGTCGAGCTTCCAGAAGTGCGGGTTGCGCTCGAGGACCGTCTTCTGCTGAGCCTCGTAGCTGCGGAGCTTGAAAGGGCCCACCGTCACGAAGTCGGCGGGGTTCATGCCCACGCCCCACTGGCTCGAGAAGCTGTGGTCCTTGAGGGATGCGCCGAGCTTGTGCTCGGGGAGCATCTCGACCCCGGAGAGGAGCCGCTCCGGCACGGCGACCGTCGACGGGAAGTCGAGCCGCACCGTGTAGGCATCGATCTTGGCGATGGCGATCGGCTTACCCTCGACGGAGAGGACGTCGGCCGCGGGCGACCGCACGTCGGGGTCGAAGATGGCGTTCCACGTGAACACCACGTCGTCCGCGTCGAACGGCTCGCCGTCCGACCAGAGGATCCCCTTGCGGAGCCAGAGGGTCATCGACTTGCCGTCGGGGGCGACCTCGTACTTCTTCGCCAGCGCCAGCTCGACGTCCTGGCTCTCCGCGTTGACGTGGACGAGGTCGGACTGCATGCGCTTCCAGATGTCCGAAGACGACGTCTCGTTCGACACGATCCAGTTGAACGTCTTGGGATCGGCGAACGCCGCGGTCACGAGGTTGCCGCCGAACTTCCCGACCTCGTAGTCGCGGTCCCAGGGCTTTTGGTTCACGACGAGAGCGTCCTCGGGGATGGGGTTCGGATCGGGCCGGCTGTCCGATAGCGTGGCGCCGCTCGGGATGCGGTGGGCGATCGCGGCCGGGGCCGACGGCGCGGCGGGCGTCGCGGGCGCCGTGTCGGGAGGCGCGCCGCACCCGGCGAGCGCGATGAGGATGAGCCCGGCCGCGGTCGTCGTCTCGACTCTCATGTGCGTGTCCTTCAGTACTTGAAGTAGAGGAACTCCTGGTTGTGCAGCGAGTAGTGGTCCATCACCGCGGGCCGGAAGTTACCCAGGCAGTTGCGGGCGCCCGTGAAGAGCGTGATCGACAGGATGAAGTTCATCGGCTGCTTCTCCGCCAGGATGGACTGGATCTCGTGGTCGGCCTTCTTGCGCTCCGCGTCGCTCTGGCTGGTCTGGACCGTGGTCATCAGCTCGTCGATCCGCTTCTCGTAGTCGGTCGACGGCTTGGGCTGGAACGGGTACCACATGTGCGTGAACCCCGACGACTTCCAGACGTTCGCGGCGCCGCTCGGGTCGACGTCGCCCCCGCCCAGCGACAGGAGGCCCGCCTCGTAGTCGAAGGTGGCATTCAGCTTCGTGATGAAGCTGTTGAAGTCCATCGGCTTGTAGTCGATGCGCATGCCGATCTTCTCGAGGTCCTCCTTGATGATGTTGCCCATCTTCTCGCGCGCCTCGTTGCCCTTGTTCGTGTTCATCGAGAACTCGATCGGATGGCCCTTCGGATCCTCGCGGACGCCGTCGCCGTTTCCGTCCTTGTACCCCGCCTCGTCGAGGAGCTTCTTCGCCATCTCGAGGTCGTAGGCGTACTTCTTGACCTCCGGGTTGTACCAGACCTTGTTGCCCTGGGTCGTTCCGGAGTAGAGCGGCACGCCGAGACCGTAGAAGACCGATCGGATGATCCCCTCGCGATTGATGGCGTAGCTGACCGCCTGCCGGAAGCGATCGTCGCGGAACCACGCGAGCTTGATCGGATCGACGCACGCCTTCTTCGGCGCCTTCAACACCGACGCCTTCTCGGCGCCGTCGACCACGCGGTTCTGGTCCTTCACGGTCCCGTCGGGGAAGATCATGTAGCTCTTCTCGCCGACGGTCGCGAGCGACGCCTCGCTCTGGTTGAACCACATGAAGTTCGTCGCGAGGCTGGGTCCGAGGTCGTAGAGCTTGAAGTCCTTCTCGGCCTCGAGCTTGCGTAGGTCCGCGACGTCTTCCTGGCGCACCTGGTTGTAGACGTGCGTCTCGAGGTTCTGGAACTTGAGCCGCTCCGAGTTGTAGTCGCCGACCCAGATGAAGGTGATGCCGTCGAGATAGGGAAGGCGCTGCTTCTCCTTGTCGAACTTGAAGAAGTGCGGGTTGCGCACCATGACGGTCTTGACGTTGGCCTCGTACTTCTGCAGCCGGAACGGCCCCAGCGTGACGAAGTCATCGGGGTTCATACCGACGCCCCACTGCGAAGCGAAGGTCCCGTCCGCGATGGACGCGCCGAGCTTGTGCTTGGGCAGGATGAAGATCGAGTCGAGCAGCCGCTCGGGCGCCGCGAGGGTCGCGGGGAAGCTCAGCTTGACCGTTGCGTCGTCGACCTTCTCGATAGTGATGGGCTTGCCCTCGATGGTCAGGAGGTCCGCCTGCGGCGACTTGACGCGCTCGTCGAAGATCGCGTTCCAGGTGAAGACGACGTCGTCCGCGGTGAAGGGGTGCCCGTCGGACCAGAGGACGCCCTTGCGGAGCCAGAGCGTCATCGACCGCCCGTCCGCCGCGACCTCGTACTTCTTGGCGAGAGCGAGCTCGGGCTGCTGCGTGAACCGGTTGACGTGGACCAGGTCCGAGAGCATCCGGTTGAGCACGTCCGAGGTCGAGTTCTCGTTCGACACGATCCAGTTGGAAGGTCTTGGGATCGGCGAAGCTCGCGATGGCCATGTCCCGCCGAACTTCCCCACCCTCGTAGTCCAGATCCCACGGCTTCTCGTTCACGACGAGCGCGTCCTCTGGGACGGGGCTCGCATCGTCGCGCTTGGCGGTCGTCGTCGCCCCGCTAGGCACCCGCGCCGACGTCGCAACCAATGGCGCTTTCTCCGCGCCTCCCGGGGTCGGCTCGACGGGCGGGGCGCGCTGCAACCTGTCAGAGCGAGGACGATGGTGATGGATGTGGCGATCGAGCGCTGGGACATGCGGAGACCTCCCGGACGCTCAAGTCTATGGTCTCGTGCCGCCGGCGGCGCCGCCGGTCGAGCGGCGGGACGCGGGAGGCCAGTCGAGCCGGCGCGCCGGCCGGGCGCTATCCCCCGCCCGCGCCGGCCGGGCCGCGCCATCCCCCGCCCGCGCCGGCCGGGCCGCGCCATCGCCCGCCTGGCGGCGGCCGGCCCGGGCCATCCCCGCCCGCGGCGGCCGGGCCGCGCTATCCCCCGCCTCGCGCCGGCCGGGCCGCGCCATCGCCCGCCCGCGGCGGCCGGCCCGGGCCATCCCTCGCCCGCGGCGGCCGCGGGCTTCGCCCGCGGCGTGTAGGGCGGGGGCTTCTTGTCCCCCGCCGGTTCGTGACCGCCTAGTACGCGAGCGCGTCCCCCGTCGCGTTCACCTGTAGACCGATCCCGGGAACGGGCGAACGAGAGCAACGGGCCACGTTCGCCGAGATACAGGAACGGCCGCACTGCTCGTCCGCCGCGGATCCCGTCCCGCGCCTGAGACGAGCTCGGCGTTGCCGTCGCCGGTCAGGTCGCCCGCGCCGACGCGCCCGCCGTAGCTCGTGCCCGCCGGCGCCGTGACGTCGAAGCCCGGCAGGACGCTCGCGCCGTCGTAGTCGAAGCCGACGAAGCGCGCGGGGAAGCTCGCACCGTAGCCAGGGCCCGGCGCGCACAGGATCTCGTCGAAGCTGTCGTTCTCGACGTCGTCGCTCGCGACGTTGACGCCGTACTGCGTCGTCGTGTACGCCATGAAGTTGATCTTCCCGATCGCGCCGATGGCGCTCCCGTCGTAGTTGAATCCGCGCACCTGCGGGCCGAACACGAGGCCGGGGCCTGGCCCCGAGAGGATCTCGGAGAAGCCGTCCGCGTCGACGCCGCCTCCGGCCACGTTGACCCCGAACTTCAGCGTGCCGTAGGCGAAGAAGCTGATCTTGCCGATGGGGGTCACGGTCGTGTTGTCGAAGTTCCATCCGCGCACGTGCGGACCGAACACCGCGCCGGGTCCCGCGCCACTCAGGATCTCGTCGTAGGGATCGCCGTCCACGCTCCCCGTCGTGGCGTTGACGCCGTACCGCAGTGTGCCGTAGGCGTAGAAGTTCACCTTCCCCATGGGCGTGCCGTCGCGAAGGAACGCCCGCACCTGCGGCCCCAGGACCGGACCGGGCCCCGGCCCGGTGACGATCTGCGATTCCGGGGCTCCCGTCGCGTTGGCCGCGGCGACGTTGACGCCCCAGGCGCTCGCGCCGTAGGCGAAGAAGTCGACCGGGGCGGCCGTCCCGTCCTGGCGGTAGGCGCGCACGCGGTTCGGATTCGTGGGACCGAGGCCCTGCCCGACGACGACGTTCACGCCGCCGCCCGGACCACCGGTGATCGTGATGGCGTAGTCCTGCGTCCCGGTGCAACCCTGCGAGTCCGTGGCCGTCACCGTGAAGCCGAAGGTCGCCGCGAAGGTCGGTGTCCCGGAGATGACGCCCGTCGGCGACATCGTCAGGCCCGGCGGCAACGCGCCCGCGGTGATGGAGAGGGTGTAAGGCGCCACGCCTCCTTGCGGGCTCACCGTCTGGCTGTAGGGAACGCCGATCGCCCCGTTCGGCAGCGAGGCCGGCGCGACGATCAGGCAGCGCACCTTGTAGGTCACGGTGAGGACCGGACCGTGCTCGTGGAGCTGGTTCTCCGTACCCCAGAACCTCGCGTCGTTCTTGTTCGCGACCTGCTGCTCGATCGCGTAGCCGTAGTCGACGCTCGGGTTGTCGAACCAGAAGCGGTACGCGTCGGTCACGGCCACCCCTCCGAACGACGTCCAGTCGTTGACCGACGTCGACGTCACGATGGCGTCCGCGGCGTTGGCGATGTCGTTGCCGCCGTTGTAGTCCGAAACGTTGCGCCCGTCCACGCCGCTCGTGCGCTTCGACGCGTTGAGCTGGTTCCAGTTCTGGTTCGGGTGGATGTGGCACTGGGCCGTGGGCCCGCCGACGGGATCGCTGTTCCAGTCACCGCCCGTCGCGGGGTCGCTCCACGTGAGGAGGCACCGCCGTATCTCGAATCCCTGCGCGTCCCCCCAGTCCCCCTTGATGCGGAAGCTCGCGTCGAGGATGTCCGACGAGTCGGTCAGGCCGGTCGCGGCCTTGAACGCCGCCGCCCAGTCGAAGCGCAGGAACCCTCGATAGCCCCAGAGCCACAGCTCGTCGTGCTCCCACGTCGTGTTGCCCAGCGCGGCGCAGTCGTGGATCGGCACCGTGATCGACTCGTAGCCCGACCCGCCGAGCGTGATGGTGTGCGTGCTGCCGATGGTCGCCACGTGGACGTTGGCGGGATCGCCCGGCACGATCGTGTTGGCGACGCCGCCACTGGCCCAGTCGGCCAGGTCCTTGATCGCCGCCGTCGCCGAGGGACCGATCTGGAAGCTCGTGCTGCTTCCGGGGAGCTTCGTCGCCAGGCGGACGAGATCCCCGTTCTGCGCGTCGTAGGTCACTCCGGTGACCGCCACCGGCTGCCCCGTGTCCAGATCGACGATCCGGTACGCGGCGGCGCTCGATGCGGTCGCCGGATCGACCGCCTCGCTGAACCAGACGTCGATCATGTCGAGCGAGACGATCTCGACGCGCTCGATGCGCGGGGCCACGGTGTCCCGCAGGCCGGGCACCGTCGTCCCGTCGAGGTTGCCGTCGATGGAGAGCGCGAAGTTCGCGAGATCGCGGAGCTGGCGGCCCAGGAGCTGGCCCGGCGTCCCGTGGTCGGCGCGCGTCGCCATGTCCTTCAGCGCGTCGACCACGTCGTTCGCGCCGTAGTAGCTCCCCGCCTCGTAGGGAGGCAGCGCCCAGAGGCCGACGAGGCTCGGGGTGTTGACGGTCCAGGCCGGGCTACGCGTGTTCAGCTCCTCCTCGTTGTTCCCGCGCCAGCCGACGTCGTGGGACGTGAAGTCCTGGAACGCCGTTGCGGGGACGTGGCACGTCGCGCAGCCTGCGTCGGCCTTCTTCGCGGGGTAGTTGCTTCCCATGAAGTAGGTCGCACCGCGGATGGCGGACTCGCTGAGGGCTCCGGACGACGTCCGGTACGGGCTTCGCGGCGGTGCCGGGAGCTGCATGATGTAGTCGGCCATCGCATCGAGCTCCGGCGATAGCCCGCGGTTCGGGTTGCCGAGCTCGGGTTGGGCCGCCGGGCCGAGGTAGCCGGTGCCGCCCATGATCGGACCCTGGAAGCTCCACTCGAAGTCCTGGAGCTCGTCGCGGTCGCCGGAGAGATGGAGCTCGCCCCAGATGTTGTTGATGGGGTCGCGCTGCCCCGGCGTGAAGGTCTTGCCGATGCCGAGAAGGCTCATCGTCCGCCGCGTTCCGTGGTTCCCCGGGAGCTGGTTCATCGCCCAGTGGCGGCCGTCGTGCTCCCCGTTTGGATGGCAGCTCGCGCAAGCGACCTTCTGGTTCGACGACCCGCGCGGATCGACGCTCTGGTGGAAGATCTTCGCGCCGAGGAGCACGCTCGCGGAATACTTCTCGCCGGTCACGGGGTTCGTCGCGATGCGCTTGGTCTCGGTCTGGGAGACGGTGTCGATCACCGAGACGTCGCGCGTGAGCTGGTTCGCGACGTAGATCCGGTTCGTAACGGGGCTGATCGCCATGCCGATGGGACGCGATCCGACGGTGATCTCGACCAGCGGCGGCGCGCTACTGGTGTTGGCCGCGGGCGTGTTCGTCGGGACGACGATGACGTCGTTGCTCTGCTCGCAGAGCACGTACCCGGTGACGGCGTCGGCGGTGAACGCGACGTCGATGAGACCGGCAGCGTGGGCGTTCCATCCCGGCCCCACGTAATTACCGTTCTGCGGATCGTGCACGTAGACCGCGCTCAGGATGACCTTGTCGTTGAGCGTGTTCGGAAGCTGCCGGTTGGCGAGGTCGAGGTGGCGGATCGTCGCCTGCATCGTGCTGTCGGGCGTGAACGGGTTCGGGTGGAAGTTCTCGTACTGGGTCGGGACCCACATCTCGTTCTTGCCGTGGAGATCGAGGGGATCTGCGCGGGGTGGCCGCGGAAGTTCAGGTAGCCACCCTCGGCGATGTTGTAAGGAGGCGGAAGAGAGCTGTTGTCGGTCGGACCGGACGGCAGCAGCCGGATCTGCGTCGACACCTCGGCCTTGGTCGGAGTCACGGTCACCGCGCTCAGGAACGGATCGCCGCTCATCTCGATCGCGAGCATGTGCGTCACCCACGCCGTCACGCCGTCCTCGGTCCACGCGACGCCCATCGGCGTGTAGTAGTGGACGGTGGGCAGCACCTGCCGCAAGCTGTGCAGGTTGACGTCGAGCACCGCGATCCCCGGAGCGCGGTGCAGCGTCACCAGCGCCGACTTCTGATCGCGCGAGATGGCGATCCCGTACGGTCCGCTGCCCCACGGGAGATCGATGTTGCCGATCACGGCGCCATCGGAGCCGCGCAGCACGAACACCTTGTCCGAGTCCCGGCAGGCGACCCACGCCTCCGAGCCGTCCTCCTTCACCGACACGCCGTGGGGCGTGTTCGGTCCCGGACCCGGAAGGACGTACTCGACCACGCTGTCGTTGGTCGTGTCGATGCGCGCCACGGAATCGTTGTCGGGGTTGCAGACCCAGACCCAGCGCCCGTCGGCGGTGATCTGGATCGGGCCGCTCTTGAACGAGCGCGCGCCGGGGCTCCCGATCGCGACGGGGTTGAGTGCTAGGAATGCCGCAGCCGAGACGATGGCGCGGGCGAGACTTCGTGGTCTTGCCATGGCAGGTTTCCTTTCGTCATCCTGACACCGGGACTCGCCGCGCAACGCTGGTTACGGAACTTGAGACACCAGCATAGCAGCCGCGTCAATCCCCAAGGGCTGGCGATCACAGCCATCCCGGCCAATGGCGCGACCAGCCCTCGGGCCGAGGATCACGGGTTCGCCGCGTACTCCTGGAGGCTCTTGACCGTCAAATCCGCACGCTGGAGCGCCCGGATCCCGGACACGGCGGCCATCGCGCCGGAGAGCGTCGTGATGCAGGCGACGCCGTGCATCATGGCTGTCTTCCGGATCGCCGCCTCGTCGTGGTGCGACTCCCGCCCGAGCGGCGTGTTGACGACGAGATCGATCTTCCCGTTCTTCAGGAAGTCGACGACGTTGGGCCGGCCCTCGTTGACCTTGAAGACGCGCTTGCACGGGACGCCGGCCTCCTCGAACGCCTGGGCGGTGCCGCGGGTGGCCAGGATCTGGAAGCCGAGCTCGTGCAGGCCGCGGGCGACGGGAACGGCGTTGCCCTTGTCGAATCGGTTGACCGAGATGAAGACCGCGCCCTTCGTGGGGAGGCTCCCGCCGCACGAGAGCTGCGCCTTGGCGAAGGCGTGACCGAAGTTGTCGGATACCCCCATGCCTTCACCCGTCGATCGCATCTCGGGGCCGAGCACGGTGTCGACCCCGGGGAAGCGCGCGAACGGCAGCGCGACCTCCTTGACGTAGTAGTTCTCGAGCTTCCTCTCGCGCGACAGCCCCGCATCCTGGAGCTTCATGCCCATCATCACGCGCGTCGCTACCTTGGCGAGGGGGATCTGGGTCGCCTTGCTGACGAACGGCACCGTGCGAGACGCGCGCGGGTTCACCTCGAGGACGTAGATCTTCCTGTCCTTGATCGCGAACTGCGCGTTCATCAACCCCGTCACTTTGAGCCCCTTCGCGATGCGGAAGGTGTGCTCGCGGATGACGTCCTGGTCCGACGCCGTCACCCAGTAGGGCGGAAGCACGCAGGCCGAATCGCCCGAATGGATCCCCGCCTCCTCGATGTGCTGCATGATGCCGCCGATCACGACGTCGTGGCCGTCGCCCACGCAGTCGACGTCGAGCTCGAAGGCGTCCTCGAGGAAGCGATCGATGAGCACCGGGTGCTCCTGGCTCGCCTCCAGGGCGTCGCGCAGGTGGGCGAGGAGCATCGCCTCGTCGTATACGATCTGCATGCCGCGCCCACCGAGCACGTACGAGGGCCGCAGGAGCACCGGGTAGCCAATCTCGCGCGCGATGCGGACGGCGTCGTCCACGGAGCGGGCGGTCCCGTGCTCGGGCTGCGGGATGCCGAGCTTCTCCAGGAAACCGCTGAAGCGCTCGCGGTCCTCCGCGAGGTCGATGGAGTCGGGGCTCGTCCCCAGGATGTTCACGCCGGCGCGGTGCAGCGGCAGGGCGAGGCGCAGCGGGGTCTGCCCTCCGAACTGCAGGATGACCCCCTCCGGCTGCTCGACGTCGAGGACGTTCATCACGTCCTCGAAGGTCAGCGGCTCGAAGTAGAGGCGCGCCGACGTGTCGTAGTCGGTTGAGACCGTCTCGGGGTTGCAGTTGATCATCACCGCCTCGACGCCCATCTCGCGCAGCGCGAAGGCGGCGTGGCAGCAGCAGTAGTCGAACTCGATCCCCTGGCCGATGCGGTTGGGCCCGCCTCCGAGGATCACCACCTTGCGCGCGGCCGACACGCGCGACTCGTCCTCGCTCTCGTAGGTCGAGTAGAAGTAGGGCGTGAAGGCCTCGAACTCCGCGGCGCAGGTGTCGACCGCCTTCATCGTGACCGAGATCCCCTCGCCCTTGCGACGCGCGCGCACCTCGGCTTCCGTCGCCCTCAGGAGGTGCGCGAGCTGGACGTCGGAGAAGCCGAAGCGCTTCGCCGTTCGCAGGAGCTCGACCGGCACGTCGGAAAGGCCGAACGCCCGCAGCTTCCCCTCGAGGGTCACGATCTGCTCGATCTGCCCCAGGAACCAGGGATCGATCCGGGTCAGCTCGGCCACGTTGCCGACGGTCATGCCCGACTGGAGCGCATAGCGGATGTAGAAGATGCGATCGGGGTTGGGCGTCACGAGCTTCTCGTGGAGGAGCCTTGGATCGACGCTGTCCTTGCCGTCGCCTCCCAGCCCGAAGCGCCCCACCTCCATCGAGCGGAGCCCCTTCTGGAGGGCCTCCTTGAACGTGCGTCCGATCGCCATCGCCTCGCCCACCGACTTCATCGAGGTCGTGAGGGTCGGATCGGCGCCGGGGAACTTCTCGAAGTTGAAGCGCGGGATCTTCACGACGACGTAGTCGATGGTCGGCTCGAACGACGCCTTGGTCTCCCTGGTGATGTCGTTCGGCAGCTCGTCGAGGGTGTACCCGAGGGCGAGCTTGGCGGCGATCTTCGCGATCGGGAACCCGGTCGCCTTCGAGGCCAGCGCCGACGATCGCGACACCCGCGGGTTCATCTCGATCACCACGATGCGGCCGTCGTCCGGGTGGATCGCGAACTGGATGTTGGAGCCGCCGGTCTCCACGCCCACGGCGCGGATCACGCGTAGACCCCAGTCGCGCATGACCTGGTACTCCTTGTCGGTCAGGGTCTGCGCGGGCGCGACGGTGATCGAGTCGCCCGTGTGCACCCCCATCGGGTCGAGGTTCTCGATGGAGCAGATCACCACCACGTTGTCGGCGAGGTCTCGCATCACCTCGAGCTCGAACTCCTTCCAGCCGAGCACCGATTCCTCGATCAGGATCTGGCGGATGGGCGAGAGCGTGAGGCCGCTCCGGACGATCTCCTCGAGCTCCTCGACGTTGTAGGCGATACCGCCGCCGGCGCCACCGAGGGTGAACGACGGCCGGATGATGACCGGGTAATCGATCCCCGCGACCACGTCGCGCGCCTCGTCCCAGGTCGTCGCGAAGCCGCCCTTGGGCACGACGAGGCCCGCCCGCTCCATGCACGCCTTGAAGAGCTTGCGATCCTCGGCGACCTTGATCGCCTCGATCTTGGCGCCGATGAGCTCCACGCCGGACCGCTCGAGGACGCCCGTCTCCCAGAGCTCCACCGCCAGGTTGAGCGCCGTCTGGCCGCCGACGGTCGGCAGGATGGCCTGCGGGCGCTCCCGCTCGATGATCTGCGCGATGAGCGGCGCCGTCAGCGGCTCGACGTAGGTGCGCTCGGAAAGCTCGGGGTCGGTCATGATCGTGGCGGGGTTGCTGTTGCAGAGCACCACCTCGATCCCTTCCTCCCGGAGCGCCTTCACCGCCTGGGTGCCCGAGTAGTCGAACTCGCACGCCTGGCCGATGACGATCGGCCCCGACCCGAGCACGAGCACCTTCCTGATGTCCTTGCGGCGAGGCATCAGCGGCCCTCGGACATGGCGCGCACGAAGCGGCGGAAGAGATGGCGCGCGTCGTGCGGACCCGGGCTCGACTCCGGGTGGTACTGGACCGAGTAGACGGGAAGCTTGCGGTGCCGGAGCCCTTCCACGGTGCCGTCGTTGAGGTTCACGTGCGTCACCTCGACCAGCGCCGGGTCGAGACTCTCGGGATCGACCGCGAACCCGTGGTTCTGCGCGGTGATCTCGATCTTCCCCGTACCGAGATCCTTCACCGGGTGATTGCCGCCGCGATGACCGAACTTGAGCTTGAAGGTGCGGCCGCCCACGGCGATGCCCAGGATCTGGTGGCCGAGGCAAATGCCGAAGATCGGCTTCTCGCATAGGAGCTCGCGCACCGTCTCGATGCCGTAGGTGACCGCCGCGGGATCGCCGGGTCCGTTCGAAAGGAAGACGCCGTCGGGCTTGACGGCCATGACGTCTCTCGCGCGCGAGGTCGCGGGGAGGACGGTCACGTCGCAGCCCACGTCCCAGAGCGCGCGAAGGATGTTGTGCTTGATGCCGAAGTCGATCGCGGCGACGCGGAAGCGCCGCTGCGGCGCGGATCCCTCGGCGGCCGTCGGCGAGGCGCCGCCCGCGAGCGTCCACTCGCCATCCTGGAGCCACGCGTAGGGCTCGCGCGTGCTGACCTCCGTCACGAGATCGGCGCCGAGCATCTCCGTGGTCTCGCGCGCCCGCTTCACGCACTCCTCCGCGGTCGGACCCCGGTGCCCAAGGTGAGCGATGAAACCGCGCATCACGCCGCTCTTCCTGAGGCGGCGCGTCAGCGCACGCGTGTCGACCTCGGAGATGCCGGGGACCCCCTGCTCCTTGCAGACCTGCGCGAGAGACCTGTTGGCGCGCCAGCTCGAGTAGTCCTCGGAGAGCTCGCGCACGACGAAGCCGCGCGCCCAGACGCGGCGCGACTCCATGTCGAGCGCGTTCGCGCCGTAGTTGCCGATCTCGGGGCACGTCATCACGATGATCTGCCCCGCGTAGGACGGGTCCGACAGGATCTCCTGGTAGCCCGCCATGCTCGTGTTGAAGACGACCTCGCCACCCGAGGCGGCGCTCGCTCCAAAGGCGCGCCCCGCGTAGACCGAGCCATCCTCGAGTGCCAGGAGCGCGTCCAAGGGGGCGCTAGCTTAGCGAAATCCGGCGGTCAGGTGAACGGCGAGTTTAGAGGATGCGGCGAGCATCGCGACACGCGGCCCAGACGCGGGGCTCACGCGATGGCATGGCCGTTGCTCCTTGGGTCGCCTCGCCGGCGCGAAGCCGGTCAGGCAAGGAGATTCCCAGGCCATGACGCTCATCATCACCTTCAACGTTCTCGCGGCAGCGTTCCTCCTCTTCATGAGCCGCCGCCGCACGCGCAGCTTCGACGCGGGCGCCAGCGCGGCAGCCATCCGTCGTATCCGCTCGAAGGACGAATCCGCCCACGTCGAGATCGGCGGCGACGCGGAGGTCGCGGCGATGTACCAGAGCTGGCTCACCTCCAGCGCAGCGAAGTAGGAGGCGTCATGCAAGACGAGCCCATCCCGACGAAGGAGAGCGCCGCGGCCGAGACAGAACCTGTCGCGGAGACTGCGACCACCACTACCGAGCGTCACGGCCCGTTTCTACCCGGACTGCGCGTCGGCGTCATCTTCATGGACTTCGATCACACCACCCACATCCGCTGGATCCCGTTCTACGGGCCGGCGCGCTGATTCCCCGCCGCGCGTTCGGTCCTCGACGCGCCGGCGGCGGCGGGATCGCTCGGACGCTCGCCGAGGCCATGGGGCGGCGTTCGACCGTGGTGGCCCGCGAGGTCAGTTCGTCGCGGATCGTGTACCTTCGGAGTGACATCGTGGCGTGGTACACGGTGAGCCTCGAATCTGCCTCAGGGCCTAAGTCACTGAAGGCGAGTCTGATGCTCGGAGCCTGCCGCGAGCTGGATCCTGGCCGCCCTTTTGCTAAGTTTAGGGGTGGACGGAGGCGCGAGCTTTCGTCCATTTGCTAGGACAGCGCTTGCTGGGAGGGCACGCCCGGCAGGCCGACCGGCGGGAGCAGCTTCCGTCGGCTTCTTGACACACCCTCCTTTCACAAAGGGAAGCGTCGCAAAAAAACGGCGCTTCCCCTTTTTTTTCTTGAGGGGGGAATCGTGGCTCCGGCGGTCCGTCGGGCCCACTTTCGCCTCTTCGGGGGGCGGTCCGTCGGGCCCACTTTCGCCTCTTCGGGGGGCGGTCCGTCGGGCCCACTTTCGCCTCTTCGGGGGTGGCATGCATGCTCGCCTCACGCTCGCTGCGCTCGCGTTCGGCTGCGCTTCTCCACCCCCCGAACCCCCCAACAACTGCATCGCGGCCTCCTTCCTCCCATGAGCCGGGACCTCCTTCCCGCAGTGCCTCGAGCCTCCTGTTCATTCACTCGCTGCGCTCGCGTTCGGCTGCGCTTCTCCCACCCCCCGACCCCCAACAACTGCATCGCGGCCTCCTTCCCCCCATCAGCCGCAACCTCCTTCCCCGCAGTGCCTCGAACCTCCTGTTCACTCGCGCTCGCTGCGCTCGCGTTCAGCCGCTCATCTCAAGAGCGCACGGGCCGCAAGTAACCATGGGTTAATGACACGTCTCGCTTGACGCGAGCTTCCGCCAAGGGCCGGCGTGGCACGACCGTTGCTCCCTGGAGCCGCCTTGCGGAAAAGGAGCCCGATCATGAGATGGATCCCCAAGGCGCTCTCGCTCATCGTGCCGTTCGTTCTGCTCGCCGGCTGCGGCGCGGACCCGAACTACGCGACCCCCGAGAAGACCGTCGCGACTTACATCGAGAACGGACCGCGGCTGCGCAACGCGGTCGACATCGCGGCATGGAACTTCGCGTGGAACGGACTCTCCAAGACGTCGCAGCAGTGGTTCGAGGCGAACTGGGAGACGATCTGCGATCGCCCGTCCTATCGCGAGGCGTGCGGAGCGCAGAACGTGCCTGACAAGCAGAAGATGGTGGCGTTCGGCGCGGCGGTCGCGGATCGCGGCCCGAGCCGCGGCGACGAGATCGACAAGGTCAACATCGACGGCAATACCGCCGAGGTCAAGCTGAAGAGCTGGCCGGGCACGATCTTCCTTGTCAAGGAGGGCAAGAACTGGAAGATCGATCGTCTCTTCGGCGCGGAGAAGGTGGCGTCGAACCAACTCTAGCCCCCGCCTGGTCTAATCTCGCAGCGTGCGAGCTCGGGCCAGGCTCTTCCTCCTCCTCGGAGGGTTTCTCTCCATGTCCGGCTGCGCTCGCCCCAGGGCGCAGCCGGACATCGTCCTCGTGCTCGTGGACACGCTGCGGGCCGATGCGCTCGGCTGCTACGGCCAGCCGCTCCCGACGACCCCGGCGATCGACGCCCTGTCACGGCGGTCGCGGCTCGTGGAAGACGTGGTGGCGCCGGCGCCGTGGACGAAGCCCTCGCTCGCATCGCTCCTGACGGGATTGACGGTGCGCGAGCACGGCGTCCGCAAGGGTCTCGGTCGCGTGCTGGGGCGCGAGCCGGCACCCGTTGACGCGAGCTCGGATTCGACCGGCGGTCCCCCGACGACCGACGCTCTCCCGGAAGGTCCGCCCACGCTTGCCGAGGAGCTGTCGTCCACTCATCGCACCGTCGCGCTCCAGAGCAACCCGCACTGCAAGGCCGCCCTCGGCTTCGGGCGCGGCTTTCACGAGTACCGCGACCGGACCGGAGCGACGGCGGCCGCTCTGGTCGCCGAAGCGCGAACGCTATTCCAGGAGCCGCGGGGCAACCCGCTCTTCCTCTTCGTCCACGTCATCGATCCGCACTCCGAGTACCGGCCGCAGCTCGCGGCTTACGCGCCGGCGCCTTCGTCCGTCGCGGCCATCACGCCGATGCAGCTCTTCCGCCCGCCCGCCGACCCCGCGTTCGTGGAACGAGCCCGACTCGCCTACCTCTCGGAGTGCAGCGAGGTCGATCGGGCGATCGGCGTCCTGGACGCGGCGACGCGCCGGCGGAGCCCCCGGATCGTCATCGCCGCGGATCATGGCGAGGAGCTCGCCGACCACGGCGCCTTCGAGCACGGCCACACGCTGTTCGAGGAGCTACTGCGTGTCCCCTTCATCGCCACCGACGCGCGCCCCGCCGTCGACCCCGGGCCGATGTCGCTCTGCGACGCGCCGCGCGTCATCCTCGGGCTGCAAAGGGACCGTCCGGCGCCTCCGCCGATCGTGAGCGAGGGGCTCCTCTACGGTCCCGACCGCGTGGCGATCCGCTGGGGACGATTCAAGCTCGTCGATCGGCTGCCCGGGCCTGTCCCCGATGCTCTGTACGACCTCGACGCCGATCCCGGCGAGCGCTCGCCGCTTTCGCCCGACACCGAGGAGGGGCGCACGCTCCAGGCCGAGCTCCTCGCGATCCGCGAGCGGCAGCGCGCCGGTGCGGCGCCGCGCCGTGTGATCGACGCCGCAACCGAGAAGGACCTGCGTTCGCTAGGCTACATCGGTCCATGAGCGGTCTCGCGGACTTCCGGATCGTCGAACGCCTCGGCAGCGGCGGATACGGGGCGGTCTACCTGGCGGAGCGCGAGAAGACGGGCGAGCGGGTGGCGCTCAAGACGGTGAAGATCACCGAGGGCGCCCAGATCGCCGCCATCCGCCGGGAGATCTCCGCGCTCGAGCGCATCAGCCGCCGCGGGCACCCGGGGCTCGTCCGTATCCTCGAGAGCGGGATCGAGCAGGGCGTGCCGTGGTACGCGATGGAGGTCTGCGAAGGGAAGGCCTTCGCCGCCACGTCGAGGAGCTGTTCCAGACCGATCCCCAGTCGCCGAGGGGCAAGGCAGGCCGCAGCCGGCGGGCACCAGCGCGCGATCCTCACGATCGTCCGGCGCCTCTGCCAGGCGCTCGCCTACCTCCACGGCGAAGTCGTCCATCGACCTGAAGCCGGGAAACGTCATCGTCCGTCCCGGCGACGACCATCCGGTAACTCGTCGACTTCGGCCTCGCGTCGCTCGTGGCGCGCGACGTGGGACGCGCTGATCCTCATGGTGGAGGACGATGCGCTCGGCACTCCCGTACTACATGGCGCCGGAGCAGGCGCGTGGCGACGAGATCGATGCGCGCGCCGATCTCTACGCGCTCGGCTGCATCCTCTACGAGCTCCTCACCGGACGCCCGCCCTACTACGAGCAGGTTCTCCGCGAGATCCTGGAGCAGAAGGTCCGCGGAACGGCTTCGCCGCCGTCGGCCCTGGTCGACGGCGTTCCACGGGCCCTCGACAGGCTCGTGCTCGGCTGATCGCTGCCGCCCCACGGAGCGGATCAGGTACGCCGAGGACGTCGCCTGCCCTGCTGCCACTCGGCGCCGACTTTGACGACACCGTGGATGGATCGTTTCCCGCTCCCGCGTCCCTACCTCTACAGGCGGCGCTCGTCGGGCGGGCCCTGTTGTCGTTGCTCCTGCCCGCGCTCAAGGAAGCCGAGCACGGCGGCCTGATCCTCATCTCCGGGAGAGAGTGGCGTCGGCAAGACGCGTCGCGACGGGCTGGGCCGGCGCGCCTACCCAGGCAGGTCTCGCGGTGATCGCCTGCAGATGCGCTCCATCGCCGTCGCGACCGCTGGCCCCGCTCGCTCCGCGCTCGCCGCGGTCGCGGACCCTGCCGCGAGCACGGGCCCGACGAGACCGAGCGCCTGCTCGGGGGCGCCGCAGGATCCTCCTCGGCCTACGACCCGAGCCTCGCGACTTCCCCATCCCGACGTCGCCGCCGCCCGCCGAGCTGTCACCGGACGCGGCGAGGCTCGAGGCTCCTCATCTACCTCGTCGAGACGTTCGCCGCTCTCGCCGCGATCGCGCCTCTTGTCCTGGTCATCGACGATCTCCACTGGGCGGACGACCTGACGCTGCGCTTCGTACAGTTCTTCGCCCGCTTCCTGCGCTTCGATCGCATCCCCGTCCTCCTCGTGGCGACCTATCGCTCCGAGGAGGCCGTGGACCTCGCGGCGGTGCGCGACGCGCCGGCCTGCCGCCACGTCGAGCTCGAACGTCTCGATGCCGACGCCCTGGACGCCCTCGTCGCCGGGATGCTCGGCGTCGTAGCGCCTCCCGTGGAGCTCTCGCGCTTCCTCGTCGAGCACTCCGAGGGCAACCCCTTCTTCGTCGCCGAGTACCTGCGCATGGCGGTGGAGGAGCGCCTTCTCTCCCGCGACGATCGCGGCCGCTGGCGCATCGTCCTGCCCGGGCGCGAGCGGCTCGACGAGCTGCCCCTGCCTCACACGCTGCGGGATCTCGTCGCCCGGCGGCTGCGCGCGCTGCCCCCCGTGGCCCGGGGAGTGGCGGAGGCGGCCTCGGTGCTCGGACGGGAGATCCACGAGGGGATGCTCGCGGCGATCTCGAGGACCGCGGACGCCGACCTCTCCGACGCGCTCCACCAGCTCGTCGTCCGCCAGGTCATGGAGGAGGTCGAGGCCCCGCGGCTGCGCTTCGCGCACGACAAGGTGCGCGAGGTGGTCTACGAGGCGATGGATCCCGACAGGCGGCGCGCGCTCCACCTCGAGGCCGCGACGTTCCTGGACACCCACCCCGAGCGAGACGGCCATCTCGGGATGCTCGGCCATCACTGGGAACAGGCGGGCAGACCCGAGCAGGCTCTCCCCTGCTACCTGACCGGCGCGCGCCTCGCCGCGTCGCGCTACGCCCACCTCGACGCCGAGAACCTCTACCGCGCCTTCCTCCGCCTCGTCCCGGCGCCGAGCGCGCAGCGCATCGTCGCACGGGGTGAGCTCGCGGATCGCGTGCTCGCGCTCCAGGGCCGCAACAGCGACGCTCTCAAGGAGTACCGGCGCGCCCTGCGCGAGGCGCAGAAGCTCGGGTCGCGGTCCCTCGAGGCAGAGGCGCTGCGCGGAATGGGCGGCATCGAGCGTGCGCTCGGGCGAAGGAACGAGGCCTCGGACGATTACGAGCAGGCCCTCGCAATCTTCCGCGAGCTCGACGACCGGGCGAGCATCGGCGCAAGCCTCGGCGACCTGGCGCTCCTCTGCCAGGAGCTCGGCCGCGTCGAGGAGGCGCGCGCCCTCTACGAGCGATCCCTGGAGATCCACCGCGACGTCGGCGACCGCCGCCGCGAGGGGGTCGTGCTCGGGAACCTCGCGCTGCTCCTGCGCGAGCGGGGCCTCGCGGCCGAGGCGCGCGCCGCGTGCGAGCGCGCGCTCACGCTTCACCGCGAGACCCGGGATCGAGCCTCGGAAGGACGGACGCTATCGAGCCTCGCCGCGTTCCACGAGGGCGAGGGCGCTATCGAGGAGGCCCGCGCCCTGTACGAGGCCGCGCTCGCCATCCATCGCGAGGTCGGCGATCGCGGCTTCGAGGGGATCACGCTTGCGAGCCTCGGCCGGCTCCACCTCGCGCAGCGGCGCTTGCCGGACGCCCGCCAGCTCCTCTCCGCGGCGCTCGCCCTGCACCGCGAAGCCTCGCAGCGCGACCTCGAGGGATCGGTCCTCTCCGACCTCGCAGCGCTCGCGCTCGACGAGGGCCACGCCGACGATGCCCGCGAGCTGGCCGAATCCGCGCTCGCGATCCACCGCGAGGTCGGCAGCCGCCGCCTCGAGGCAAGCACGCTCGTCACCCTCGCCCGCATCCACCAGGAGGCCGGCCGCAGCCGAGAGGCGCGCGAGGTCTACAACAAGGCGCTGGCGGCGATGAGGGCCGTCCGGCGCATCGGCCGCGGTCGCGCGCGCGCGCGTTAGTGGGTCGCGGCCGCCGTCCCGGGCGCTGCGCCGTCCAGAGCAGCGGTGCGGCGAGAGTCACCACGCTCGCGTCGACCATTCGCAGGATGACGGGCCCATCGAACGGTTGACCGGGATGATGCGGGCACTCCCGTCACGCCGCCTCCGTCCTCCACCCGAACGTCAGAGGCTCAGGATCTCGGCCGTCAGGAGCTCGAGCTCCGTCGCCTGGCTCACGCCGCGGCTCTTGATCTCCTGGTCCTTGCGCAGGAAGCGGGGGTAGACGTCGCGGAGCTTCGCCACCGGCCACGAGCGGAGCTCGCCGAGGAAGCGATCGACCATGAAGGGCGGCACCCCGGCGGCGCGGCACGCCTCGGGCGGGGACGCGCCGGCGGCGCGCGACTCCGCGGCGGCGAGCATCATGCGGAACTGCCTCTCGATGAGGGCGAGGATGCCGAGCGGCGCCTCGCCGTCTCCGACGAGCGTCCGGAGAAGCATCACGGCGCGCGGCAGGTCGCGTGCCGAGAGGGCGCCCACGTACTCGAACACCGAGCGCTCCCGCGACGCGCCGACGGCGCGCGTGATGTCGGCCACGGCGATCGCCGTCCTCGGGTGGACGTAGAGCTGGAGCCGCTCGATCTCGGAAGCGATCTCCCCCATCGACACGCCGATCCGCTCGACGAGCGCCGAGGCCGCCTCACGATCGATCTGGACGCCGCGCTCGCGCGCGAAGCCGGTCGCGAACGACACGGCGTCGGAGACCGAGAGCGGCTTGCACTCGACGACGACGGCCGCCTTCACCATCGCCGCGAGGGGCTGCCGCCTCAGGTCGGCGCCCTCGGCGTCGACGAGCAGGCAAGCGCTCGGGCTAGGGTCCTTCAGGTACTCGATCACCGCGTCGCTGTCGCCGCCCTTCTCCCGTGCGTCCTCGAGCCCGGAGAGGACCATGAACCGGTAGGTGGCCATCATCGGCATCGTGCGCGCCGCGCCCACGACCTCCGCCCAGCGCACCTCCGATCCGCGCGCCTTCATGACGTTCCAGTCCTGGCTGTCCTCCGACCCGAACCGCGCCAGCACGTGCCGCACGATCTTGTCGCGCTGGAACCGCTCCTGGCCCACGAAGACGACGAGCGGGTCGGGACGCTCCTGCCGCGGGAGGCGCGCCAGGTACTCCTGGGCCGGGATCGATCGATCCCGTGCCGCCAGCTAGAAGCCCTCGAGGATCGCGATCGCGACGCTCTCGGCGAAGTCCTTCGCGACCTCGTCCACCGCCTCGGGCTCGCGGTCGAAGTAGCCCTCGGCGTTCTGCGCCTGCGATCCGCCCCCGACGTCGAGGTCGTAGTCGTCGCGGAAAGTGAACGAGTCGTTCTGGTAGATGACCTTGCGCGCCCGCGCGTCGAGCAGCGCGACCTGGGCGCTCACGACGACCTGGATGCGGTTGCTGTTGCCGTTGGGCGTGAAGCCGACGGGCACCGCGGAGAATCCGGTGATGGTCCCTGCCAGGACCGCATCGACGTTGGACTCGCGCGCCACGATGTCGAAGTTCCCTCGGCGCGCCATCTCCGACACGACGGCGTTCGTCAGCTTCTGCTCGAGGGCCACCTTGCTCGTGTGGTTCTGGAAGGTCGGGATGCCGATGGTGTGGACGTACTCCGGAAGGAAGCCGCCGCGCCCGACGAGGTGGTAGCCGCACCCCCCGAAGGACACGAGGTACGAGAGCACGGTCAGCGCGAGCAGCCTGCCGGAACGCGAGCGGTTGGTCGATTCCATCGTCACCGACGATACCCCGGCGCGAGCGTCACGTCCACGTGCTTGATCTCGCGGCTGGCGATCGACACGTTCACCTCTCCTGGAGTATAGGGTTCCGCGAAGACCCTCAGCGCGTAGGTGCCCGGCGCGATGCCCGTGAAGCTGAACTTGCCCAGCCGGTCCAGGGCGTTCTGCCTCCTGGCGCCCGCGCCCTCGAGGACGGCGACGCCACGGGCGATGGGACGGCCGTCGCGGCCGCGCGCCGTGCCCACCACCGCCGCGGCGTAGCGCCCGTCGAGGTTCCGCCGCACGCGCACCTTCCGCGAGAGAGAACCGTTCTTGTCGACGCCGAAGCTCACGTCGTCCTCGGCCGTGAGAGAGATGCGCACGCCGCGGAAGTCCTCCGCGTCGTACGCATCCCCGGGCGTGTGCGGATAGATCGCGATGTGCCGGGCATCGACGAAGTGGCAGCTGCGCAAGGGATCGGAGTAGATCCAGCCGGCGTCCGGGAAGTAAACCTCGATCCAGCGGTGGAGCTCGCCGCTCGTGATCGCGACCGGCGCACCGGAAAGCGTGGCACGGCGCTCGGCCAGGATGCCGTGCACGTCGCGCGCCGGGATGCCGAGGGATCGCAGGAGGCCGACCGAGAGGTTCGCCATGCCCACGCAGGACGCCCTCTTCTTGACGAGCGTCTCCTTCGCTCCCGCGGGAGACCGGGGATCGACGTCGTAGGCGATCGCCGCAGAGACCCAGTCGATCACCCGCGTCACGACCTCGTACTCGGTGCTCGCGCCGTTCTGGAGCCTGAGCGCGAGCCGCAGGAGGTCGGGATCGTCGGCCGGCGCGTCGGGCGTCCCCGAGAGCGCGTCCCAGGCATCGAGCGGAAGCCTCCCCGCGGGGATCGGGAAGGGCGTCCGCGACCCGATCGGCGCGAGGCCGACGCTCACCTCCACCTGGTACGTGTCCCCGGTCTTCAGGACGACCTGGTCGTAGCCGTTGTTCTGGTACGAGCGTGGGGCGACGGATTCGGGAACGCCATAGAGGAGGAACGAGGCCCGCTGATCGCCCTCGACGAGCACGCGGTCGGCCCGCGCGGCGCCCGCGAAGGCCAGGGCGAGGAGCGCGGCGTTGCGACCCGACGTCACGAGGCGCTGGTCGGCAGCGGCGGCGCTACCGCCGTCGTGGGGTTGGCCTCCTCGGCGATGCGGCGGCGTACCGCATCGAGTACGCCGTTGATGAACTGCGCCGCCTCGGGACCGGAGAACTTCTTGGCGATCTCGATCGCCTCGTTGATCACGACCGTCGGCGGAGCGGCATCCGATCCGAGCATCTCGCCCACCGAGAGCCGGAGGATGTTGCGATCGACGACCGCCATGCGCTCGAGCCGCCAGCTCGACCCGGAGCTCTCGAGGAGCGTGTCGATCTCCCGGCGCCGCTCGTGCGCCTGGACGAAGAGGCGCGACGCGAACTCCCGCACTTCGGGCAGGATCGTCTTCTCGGCGAAGTAGGAGCCCATCACGTCCAGCGGGGCATCACCGGTGATGTCGAGCGTGAAGAGCATCTGCAGAGCGCACTCGCGCCCCTGGCGGCGGACGCCCATCAGGCCTCGACGGGCGCGGCGAGCCCGTTCAGGAGATTCACCATCTCGATGGCCGCGAGAGCAGCGTCGCGCCCCTTGTTGCCCGCCTTCCCTCCGGAGCGCTCCATCGCCTGGTCGTGCGTGTTCACGGTGAGCAGGCCGAACCCCACGGGGATGCCGGAGGCCTGCATCGTGGCCAGGATCCCGCGCGCCACCTCGCGGGCGATGATGCGCATGTGGATGGTCTCGCCCTGGATGAGGCAGCCGAGGGCCACCAACGCGTCGAAGCGGCCGGTCTGCGCCGCCCGATCGACGGCGAGCGGTATCTCGAAGCTCCCCGGCACGAACAGCACCTCGACGTCCTCGGGCCGTCCCCCGTTCTCGGAGAGGGCCTGGACGGCCGCGGCGAGCATGCGGCCCGTGACGTCCTGATGGTAGCGGCTGACGACGATGCCGACGCGGACACCCTGAGCGGCGAGCGATCCCTCGAGGGCTCGCACGTTCCCGGGCGTCGCGATCTTGGCCTGGGCCTGGTTCTGCATCGAGCGACACGTGCGCGCGCGCCGCCCACGCGGCGCCGCCAGCGTCCCGCGGATTATAATCCCCGCCCCGCGTCGTGGGGCGGGGTCGCCGGTTCGGATCGATTCAGAGAGAAACGGGGATCTTCATGGCGCTGAGCAAGGACGAGAAGAAGATCATCTACGCGGACGTCATCGCCCTCGTGAAGACGTGCCTCGGTGGACCGTGGGCGAGCAACGTAAAGGATCCGAACCAGCTCCTGCGCGACTTCTACGACGCCCTCAAGGTGATCCGCGAGGACGTCATCCAGGATCCGGACAAGGACAAGTAGCCGTCGGGTCGGCCGGCTCGCGGCGTCTCGCCCGGAAAGCTGCCTCAGGCAGGCCTCGACCACTCGCGGACAAAGCTCGCCAGGCGAGACCTGGAGCCGCCTGGGACCCGCTCCGCCTCGCGAAACGTCCTGTCGGGACTCGCCGTCTTCCTGCGTGCCGTACGACCCCGGTCACACCGCGCCGCTACTTGCTGCCGAGCCCTTCGCCTTCCTCTTCGTGGATCACGGCTCGGGCCGCGGCCACGCGCGCGATCGGGACGCGGTAGGGCGAGCAGCTCACGTAGTCGAGTCCGGCGCGGTGGAAGAATCCCACGGACGCGGGATCGCCGCCGTGCTCCCCGCACACGCCGATCTTGAGATCGAGGCGCACGGAGCGTCCCTTGTGGACAGCCATCTCGACGAGCTGGCCGATGCCCTTCTGGTCGATGGTCTGGAACGGCTCCTTCTCGAGGATGCCCGCCTGCAGGTAGGGCTGCAGGAACACGCCGGCATCGTCGCGCGAGAAGCCGAAGGTCATCTGCGTGAGGTCGTTGGTGCCGAACGAGAAGAAGTCGGCCTTCTCCGCGATCTCGTCGGCCACCAGGCAGGCGCGCGGCACCTCGATCATCGTGCCGACGAGCACGCGCAGCTCGCGGCCCTCGCGCTCCATGACGCTCCGCGCCACGGTCTCGACCCTCTCCCGCAGGATCGCGAGCTCCTTCTGCGCGCCGACGAGCGGGATCATGATCTCCGGCACGACGGCGACCTTCTCCTCCTTCTCGACCTGGATCGCCGCCTCGATGATCGCCTGGGCCTGCATCTCGTAGATCTCGGGATAGGTGATCCCGAGCCGGCAGCCGCGATGTCCGAGCATGGGATTGAACTCGAAGAGCGCCGCGACGCGCGCCTTCACCGCGTCGACCGACACGCCGAGATCCTGCGCCGCCTCGGCGACCGCCGCGTCCTCGTGGGGCAAGAACTCGTGGAGCGGCGGATCGAGGAGCCGCACCGTGACCGGGAGCCCCTTCATCTCGCGGAAGATCCCCGCGAAGTCCTTGCGCTGGAACGGGAGCAGCTTCTGGAGCGCCGCGCGCCGCCCCTCCTCGTCGTCGGCGAGGATCATCTCTCTCATCGCGCGGATGCGCAGGGGCTCGCTCGGATCGAAGAACATGTGCTCGGTCCGGCAGAGGCCGATGCCCTCCGCGCCGAAGAGGCGGCCGGCGCGCGCGTCTTGCGGCGTGTCGGCGTTGGTGCGGACCCGGAGACGCCGGGTCTCGTCGGCCCACCTCATGAGCTCTTCCCATTGCTGGAACACGGTCGAGCCGCTCGGGGCCGCGGTCCGGTCGATCAGGACCTGCACGACCTCCGACGGGTGCGTCTGGAGCTCGCCTGCGATCACCTCTCCCGTCGTGCCGTCGATCGCCATCCAGTCGCCCTCTCGCAGCACGCGCCCCCCGGCGGCAACGGTCCCCGCGTCGTAGTCGATGGCGAGCTCGCCACAGCCCGCGACGCACGGCTTGCCCATCCCGCGCGCCACCACCGCCGCGTGCGACGTCATCCCGCCGCGCGCCGTGAGGATCCCCTGGGCCGCGTTCATGCCGCCGATGTCCTCGGGTGACGTCTCGACGCGCACCAGGATGACGCGGTCCCTCTTCGCCATCTCCTTGGCACGCTCCGCCGACAGCGCGATCCTCCCGCACGCCGCGCCCGGCCCCGCGTTGAGGCCCCGGGCCAGCGCCCGCCCGCTCTTCACCGCCTCCGCCTTCGCGGCGGGCTCGAAGATGGGCGCGAGGAGCTGGACGAGCTGCTCGGGGTCGATGCGCTTGAGCGCCTCGCGCGGCGAGATGATCCCCTCGTCGACCATCTCCGTCGCGATCCTGAGCGCCGCGAATCCCGTGCGCTTGCCCGTGCGCGTCTGCAGGAGGTAGAGCTTGCCGTGCTCGACCGTGAACTCGATGTCCTGCATGTCGCGGTAGTGGCGCTCGAGGCGCGTGCGCACGTTGTCGAGCTGGGCGTAGACCTCGGGCATCTCGATCTCGAGCGTCGCGCCCGGCTTGCCCTTGGCGCTGGCGGCGTTGAGCGGCATCGGCGTCCGGATGCCGGCGACGACGTCCTCGCCCTGCGCGTTGGGGAGGAACTCCCCGTAGAACGCCTTCTCTCCGGTCGAGGGGTTGCGCGTGAACGCGACCCCCGTGGCGCAATCCATGCCGAGGTTGCCGAACACCATCGCCTGGACGTTGACCGCGGTGCCCCAGTTGTCGGGGATGTCGTAGAGGCGCCGGTACTGCTTGGCGCGATCGTTGTTCCAGGACCGGAACACGGCGTAGATGGCGCCCCAGAGCTGCTCGGTCGGGTCCGACGGGAACGGCTGGCCCGTCTTCTTCTCGACCAGCTCCTTGTATGCGGCGAGAACGGCGCCGAGGTCGGCGGCGTCGAGCTCGTGGTCGAAGCGCACCTTCTTCTCTTCCTTCTTCGCGTGGAGGATCGCCTCGAAGCTCGCCTTGGGCACGTCGAGCACGACGTCGCCGTACATCTGCACGAAGCGGCGATAGCAGTCCGCCGCGAAGCGCGCGTCGCCGGTCTGCCGCTCGAGGTCCCGCACCGTGCGGTCGTTGAGGCCGAGGTTCAGGATCGTGTCCATCATGCCCGGCATCGACGCGCGGGCGCCGGAGCGCACCGAGACCAGGAGCGATCCGAGAGGCCGCCTCATCGCCGACTCGAGGCGCGCGAGGTTGGTGAGGATCTCGGAGCGGATCTCGTCCGGCAGCTCCCCGCGCGACTTGAAGTAGATGTCGCACACCTCCGTCGAGATGGTGAAGCCGGGCGGGACGTCGATGCCGAGGTTCGTCATCTCGGCGAGACCCGCGCCCTTCCCGCCGAGGATCTCGCGCATCTCCGCGCTCCCGTCCGCGTGCCCCTCCCCGAAGAAGTAAACGTAACCCATGGATGCGTGACCTCTCGAAGACGTTTCTAGATGTGGTCCAGCCCGTAGCGCCGGAGATAGCCGACCGTGCGCGGCTCGCGGCCCAGGACGTCGAGCAGGAGGGCGCGGTCGAAGGACCCGAGCGCCCGCAGCGCGTTCTCCGGCAGGGGCGCGCCGCCGAACGCGAGCACGTCGCGCTGCCGTACGGCCCGGATGGCCGACTGGAGCGTGGGACCGAAACGCATCTGGGGTTCTCCCGCGCTCCGCGCGCAGGACTCGCAGACGATACCATCCCTCGCCAGCACCAGCGTGGCGCCATCACCGGTGACGAACGCCCGGCCGCAGCTCCCGCACGACCTCTCGTCCGGAACGTGGCCCGAGAGGCGCAAGATCCAGTACTCGACGTAGCGGGCGACCTGGCGGGGCGCCACGCCCTCGCCGAGGGCGCGCGCCGCCTTGACCATCAGGCGGAACACCTTGGGGGCGGGATCCCGATCGGGAAGCATCTCGTCCGCGAGCTCGGCCACGTAGGCGACGAACGGCAGGACGCCCGGATCCGACGCTGCCGCGAAGCTCGACGCGACGACTCCCGCGGAGACGATCCGCGCGAGCTCCCGCCCCTCCTCCCAGCGGACGGCGACGTGGCTCAGGATCTCGAAGCGCCCCGTCAGGGCGCCGCGCGCGGAGCGGATGCGCTTGGCCGACGCGCGGAGCTTCCCGTGATCGCGCGTCAGGAGATGGACGATCGCGTCCCCTTCCCCGACGGGCGTGAGCCGGAGCACCAGCGCCTCGTCGCTCTCGGTCCTCCGCGGCGCGTCGCGCGGCCGGCGAGGCCGGGTCACGACGAGAGCCGCGACGCGACACGGCGCAGGAGCTCGCCGCAAGCCTCGTGCGCCACCACGTCGGCCAGGCGATCGAGCGGCGTCTCGCTCATCGTGACGATCGCCAGACCCGCCCCGCGCTGCCGCGCCACCCGCGGAAGGGAGGCGGCAGGCTCCACGACGAGCGACGAGCCCACGACGAGGAAGAGATCGCAGGTCGAGGCGGCGGCGAACGCCCTCTCCAGGACCTCGGGCGGCAGGGGCTGGCCGAAGGACACGGTCGCCGACTTCACGATCCCGCGGCAGCGCTCGCACGCCGGCTCGAGGGCGCCGCGGTCGAGCTCTTCGAAGACGCGGTCCATCGCCACCTCGTGACCGCACTCCAGGCAGACGACGCGGCGTGCGTTGCCGTGGATCTCGATCAGCGCATCACCGGACGTGCCCGCGAGCTGGTGCAGACCGTCGATGTTCTGCGTGATCAGGAGCGAGAGCTTCCCCGCGCGGCCGAGATCCGCCAGCGCCACGTGGCCCGCGTTGGGCGCGGCGTCGCGCATCGCGGGGTACATGGCCCGGCGCATCCGCCAGTAGCGCCGCCGCTCGGAGGCGCTCGCCAGGAAGTCCTGGTACATGACCGGAGACTCCCGGGACCAGACGCCGCCGGGGCTGCGGAAATCGGGGATCCCCGACTCGGTGGAGATCCCGGCGCCGGTCAGCGCGATCGCGCGGCGGCTCTTCCGGAGCATGTCCGCGATCGCACCGGCCGCATCCCTTTCCATGGCCGCACAGCATAGCGCGTAGGATCCGCGGCCGATGCCAGGCGAGCCAGGTCGTAGCGAGCGTCCCGCGGCCCGCGGCGCCGTGATGGTCGGGCTCGGGATCTTCGTCTCGCGCATCGCGGGGCTCGTGCGGCAGCGCGTCTTCGCGCACTACTTCGGCAGCTCCGACGCCGCGGATGCGTTCAATGCCGCCTTCCGGATCCCGAACTTCCTCCAGAACCTCTTCGGCGAAGGCGTCCTGTCGGCGTCGTTCATCCCGGTCTACGCGGGGCTTCGCGCGCGAGGGGAGGACGAACCGGCGCGGCGAACGGCGCACACCGTCGGCACCATCCTCGCTCTTGCAACGTCGCTCCTCGTCCTCGCGGGCGTGCTGGCGACGCCTTTGTTGATCGCCGCCATCGCGCCTGGTTTCGCGGGCGCCAAGCGCGACCTGACGATCCGCCTCGCCCGCATCCTCTTCCCCGGCGCGGGCCTCCTGGTGCTCTCCGCGTGGTGTCTCGGGATACTCAACAGCCACCGCCGCTTCCTCCTGAGCTACATGGCCCCCGTCGCCTGGAACGCGGCGATGATCGCGACGCTCGCCGGGTGGGGAGGAAGGCTCGGAGAGGACCCGCTGGCCCTCGCCCTCGCGTTCGGATCGGTCGTCGGGAGCGCGCTTCAGTTCGTCGTGCAGCTCCCTTCGGTCATGGTGCTCCTGCGAGGGCTGCGCCCCGCGATCGACCTCGGCAGCCAGCACGTGAGGAGCGTGATCCGGAACTTCGCGCCCGTGTTCGTGAGCCGCGGCGTGGTCCAGATCAGCGCGTACGTCGACGCGCTGCTCGCGAGCCTCCTGCCGACCGGCGCGGTCGCGGGCCTCGGGTATGCCCAGGTGCTCTACACGCTTCCCGTCAGCCTCTTCGGCATGTCGATCTCCGCCGCCGAGCTCCCCGAGATGTCGGGCGCGACCGGCAGCGGCGACGAGATCGCGCGCGAGCTCCGGCGCCGCCTCGACGTGGGGCTCGCCCGGATCGCCTTCTTCGTCGTCCCTTCCGCCGTCGCTTTCCTGACGCTGGGCGACGTCGTCTCCGGCGTCCTGTTCCAGTCGGGCCACTTCACGCGCGGCGACGCGATCTACGTCTGGGGGATCCTCGCGGGATCGGCGGTCGGTCTCCTCGCGAGCACCATGGGCCGCCTCTACTCGTCGGCCTACTACGCCCTGAAGGACACGCGGACGCCGCTCCGCTACGCGGTCCTGCGCGTCACGCTCACCGTCGGGCTCGGCTACCTCTTCGCGCTGCCTCTGCCCCGCCTCTTCGGAATCCCAGCGCGGTGGGGAGTCGCGGGTCTCACCGCGTCCGCCGGCATCGCCGGCTGGATCGAGCTCCTGCTGCTGCGCCGCGCGCTCAACGCCCGGATCGGACCGACAGGCCTGCGCCTGGCGAGGGCCGCGACGCTCTACGGCGCGGCCCTCGTGGCGGCGGCGGGAGCGTGGGCCGTGAAGCTCGCGCTCGCGACCGACCGGCCGCTGATCCTGGCGGTGCCGGTCCTCGGGACCTACGGCGCCGCCTACCTGGCGGCAACGCTCCTTCTCGGGGTCGACGAAGCACGTTCCCTGGGAGCCCGCGCCCGTTGGCGCCGATGAGGCCACCGAGCGCCTCGCGGCCGAGCGATGATGGGTCGATGATCTGCGCCGCCGATCTCGTGGAGACGACGCCCGGGCAGCACCCCGCGGACGCCGCGTGGTTCCTCCGGGGGCTGATGCGTCACCGCCGGCTTCTCCCGGGCGAGCCCGGGCCGGAGGCCAGGTGCGCGGTCGACCCGTGCGGGAGCTGCATCGAGCCGCATCTGCCGCGCGTCCGCAGGTTCCTCGCGTCCGGGTCGCCCGTCCACATGATCCTGCCCGCGTTCCCGGCGAAGTCTCCGAGCCCACGAAAGGTGCTCGGCACCCTGCCCGACATGGCCGAGGAGGTGGCGCTCCGCTTCCTCCAGGCGCTGTGCGACGACCTGGCGGGCGCCCGCGGAACGGGAGCGCGCATCACGATCTGCTCGGACGGGCGCGTGTTCGGGGATCTGGTGGGGGTCCTGGAGGGCGACGTCGCTCGTTACGCTCGGGCGCTGCGCGCGATGATCGCGAGGTTGGACCTGCCCGCGCTCGACGTGTTCGACCTGACGGACGTCTCCCACGCAGGCGACGGGCCGCGAGCGTCCCTCGCGCCGTTCGAGGAGCCGCTGCCCGCCATCGCGGCGCGCGTGCTCTCCGATCCCTCGGAGCACGCGCTCTGGTGCGGCCTCCAGCGCTTCCTCTTCGAGGACCGGCTCGGCCTGCCGGGCGGCCACTCGCGGACGCGGCTCCGGCGATCCTGCGGAGAGCTCGCCTACCGCGTGATGCAGCGTAGCCAGGCGTGGAGCCGGCTCATCGCCGCCCGCTTCCCGCACGCCCTGCGGCTCTCGATCCATCCCCAGCCTCCCCACGGTCCCAAGATCGGGATCCGGCTCGGCGCGGCGAGCGATCGATGGCTGACGCCGTGGCACGGAGTGGCCGTGCGCGTGCGGGGCAGGTTCCAGCTCTTCCACCGTCACGAGGCCGAGCGCATGGGAGGGCGGCTCGTCGATCGCGACGGCCGCCCGAGCCACTTCGAGATCCCGTGCTGAGCGTCGGGCCGTGGAAGGCGATCTCCCTCGCACCGTTCGGGATGGCCGTGGAGGCATCGCCGCGCGGCCGCCTCGCCGAGATCGATGCCTCCGAGCTCCGCGACGCCATCCGGGAGCATCGCGTGGTCGTGCTCCGCGGTTTCCCGTCCCCTGACGGCGAAGGTCTGCCCGCGTTCGCGGCGCGCCTGGGCAAGCTCCAGTCGTGGGACTTCGGCGTCGTCAACGAGCTGTTCCGCCACGAGGCACCGCGCAATTACCTCTACACGAATCGCGCCGTGCCGCTTCACTGGGACGGAGCGTTCGCGAAGTCGGTCCCACGCTTCATCTGCTTCCACTGCGTCCTCGCGCCGCCGTCGGGGGGAGAGACGATCTTCTCGGACACCGTGCGCGTGGCCGCCGCGGCAGACGGGGACGCCCTCGCGAGATGGCGCAGGATCCGGATCACCTACACGACCGAGCGCATCGCGCACTACGGCGGATCGTTCACGTCGCCCGTCGTGTCGCGCCACCCCGACACGGGCGTCGAGGTCCTTCGCTTCGCGGAGCCGGTGGAGGATCTCAACCCCGTGTCGCTGTCGATCCAGGGTCTTCACGGTCCGGAGCACGCGTTCGTCGAGAAGATGCGCGCGGCGCTCCACGCTCCCTTCGCCTGCCTCCGCCACGCGTGGCGCCCGGGCGATCTGGTGCTTGCCGACAACCATGCGCTGCTCCATGGCCGAGCCGCCTACGACGCAGGAGCACCGCGCCACCTCCGCCGCGTCAACGTCCTCTGACATGGAGGCGGACGCGCGTCACGAGACCATGGACGCCGCGCTGCCCCGCGCCGGGAGCGCGCCAGCGGCGCTCGCGCGCTTCCTCGGCGACATGGCGCGCATCCGCCGGGTGGAGTTCCTCGTGGCCGAGATCCCGATCGTCGCCATCCCGCTCCTCCTCGCCGCGCGCGACCCGGGCGAGATCCTGCGCGCGCCCATCGCCCGCGGCATCGCGCTCTTCTTCTTGCTCTTCAACTTCGGCGACATGATCAACTGCCTCGCGGATCGGGATCTCGACGCGCTCTACAAGACGCACCTCAGCCGATCGGTCTACCGCCTCGGCGTCCGGTTCGTCGCGATCCAGGTCGCCGCCTGCGCGCTCCTCGCGCTCGCGCTCGCCACCCACCTGAGCCTGCTCCTCGGCCATCCCGTGATCGTGGTGCTCGTCGTCCTCGGTCTCCTCCAGGGCGCCGCCTACTCGGTGGAGCCCGTACGCCTCAAGCGGCGCGGACCCCTCGGGCTCCTGTGCCTCTGGCTCATCATCTTCGTCGGGCCGATGATGCTCGTGTCGACGTTGCTCCGGCCGTGGCCGCCACCCGCCGTCGTCCTCGTCGCCTGCGCCTACGGGGCGCTCCAGATGGGGATCATCCTCGTCAACACCGCGGAAGACTTCGCCGAGGATCTGGCGTCCGGCGTCCGCACGACGATCGTCGTGCTCGGGCTTCCGCGCGGCATCGGCCTCGCCCTCGGGCTGGTCCTCGCGGGCGGCGCGGGCCTCCTCGGAACGCTCGCGAGCCTCGCGGCCGCACGCCACGTGCCGGCCGCGGCGTGGGCCTCCCTCGCCCTCCCCGCGGCGGCGATCGCCGTCGCCGCGCGGGGCGTGAACGCGCTGCGCGTGCGGATCTTCCGCGCGGAGAGCGACCGGGCGGTGCTCGAGGTCAAGCGTTCGGCGCGGTGGGTCCCGCTCTGGGTCACGCTTGTGGCGTGGACGACGCTCGCGGCGTCGATGGTGCTCTTCGTCTCCGGAGGCGGCGCGACCCGATGAGCGAGACGATGCGGCAGCAGCGCGACCGTTACCTGGTCCGGAGCGGCCTCAGCGTCGGCGCGTACGGGGCCAGACGGTTCCACGTCCGCATCGGGCCGCTACGCATCCCGATGCCCAACCCCGGCCTGCTTCCGCTGCACGACCTGCACCACGTGGTCACCGGCTACGGCACCGACATCGTGGGCGAGGCGGAGATCAGCGTGTTCGAGCTCCGCACGGGACCACGCAAGCCGATGGTGGCGCTCCTGTGCGCCGGCGGGATCCTCTTCGGGCTCCTGCTCTCGCCGCGGCGGGTGCTCCGCGCGGTCAGGAGCACGCGCGGCGTTCGCGGCCTCTATCACTCGACCCGCACCTACGACCAGCTCCTCGACGCGAGCGTCGAGGAGGTCAGGCGGGAGCTCGGGATTCCCGCCGCCGGGCTCGCGCCCGGCCAATTCGACCAAGAGGAGCCAGAACGATGCTCACGCTCTTTCGCATCACCTCCGTCGTGAACGGCCTGGCGATGATCGCCACGGGCCTCTACGGCGTCTTCGCGCCCGCCGCGGCGATGCAGCTCATGACCGGGCTCGACCACCGGTGGGACGCCGAGACGATGTCCCTCATGCGCATGCACAACGGCGCGGATTTCGGCCTAGGCGTCGGCTTCATGCTCGTCGCGTGGCGCCCGCGCGCGTCGCTCGCGGCGCTCGTCCTCTGCCTGTTCGCGAACGTCGCGCACGGCGTCGTCCACCTGATCGACGAGGCGCAAGGCCAGCATCACATCGAGAACATCGGGCCGATCGGAATCCTGCTCGTCTTCTCGGTCCTGATCGCCGCCCTTTATCCGTGGCGCGAGGGGATCGCGCGCTACAGCGCCGCCTGATCCTTGGCAGCCGTCAGGATCTCCGAGGGGAACGTGAGCTGCGTGACGATCGTCCGGCGCACCCCCCTGAATCCCGCGGCCTCGACGTAGGGGGCGAGGGTCACCGGGCGGCAGCCACCCATCAGGCGCGGCGACACGCGGTAGACGCTCTCGGCGAGGCGGTGCCAGAAGCGCTCGCCGGCGGTCATGTTGACCAGCACGATGCGTCCTCCCGGACGGAGAACGCGGTGCATCTCGTGGAGCACGACCGCGAACTGCGCCTCGGGCAGGAGGTCGAACATGTAGCTGTTGAGCACGAGGTCGAACGCGCCGTCCTCGTGGGGGAGCCTGGTGGCGTCTCCGAGGGACAGGCGGAAGCTCCTCGCGCCGAGGCGCCGCGCTCGCGCCTCGGCGCGCCGCAGCATCCCCGGTGTCAGATCGATGCCCTCGCTCCAGCCGCCGGGGTTGCGGCGCAGCACCTCCTCGAAGGCGAGCCCCGTGCCGACGGCGACCTCCAGGATGCGCTCGCCGTCACGGATCGCCGCGGCCTCGAGAGCGGCGCGACGCGCCTTGACCTCGGTGAGGTCGGCCCAGAGGTCGTAGAAAGGGGCGAGGCGATCGTAGATGGAGCGGATCGCGTCGCGATCCAGTCGGGTTTCGAGGGGCATGGCGTCCGTCATGGCTTCTTCCGTCCTTTCCGTGACACGGGACAGCACGACTCGATGGCGTCCGCGAGCCCGCGCAGCGTCGCGACGAGGCTTTCCGTCGCCAGGCGGTAACGCACCTCCTTGCCGATCCGCTCGCTCGCGAGCACGCCGGCCCGCGCGAGCTGGGCGAGGTGCCGCGACACGACCGAGAGATCGCGCGGGCAGCAGCCCGACGCGGCGATCTCGGTCACGCTCAGGGGTCGGCGTGCGCGCCCGAGGAAGCCGAGCAGCGAGAGCCGGCTCGGCTCGCAGAGCGCCCGGAAGAGGCCGGGCTCCAGGATCCCCAGATCGCGCGGACGACGTTTGCTCATTTGCGCCATCGTGCAAATGATAGCGGCACGACCACCGCGACGTCAAACCCAGGCGGGGATCCCCGCCACTCCCTCTGGTATGCTCAAGGCGAGTCCAAAGCCGCCGCCGGAGGTTCGCATGCTCGACAGCCACATGGGACGCCGGGTACTCTTCTCTGTCGCGACCGCGCTCGCCTTCACGGCCGGCGGGCTTGCCGCCGAGGTGCCTCCGTCGCTGCGCACCCTCATCAAGGGAGCACGCCAGCGCGAGGTCAACGACCTCGCGATCGCCGGAGTGACCTTCCACACGCTGACGCGCATTCCGACCGTTCCTTTCCTGGTGTGGCCCGCAGAGGGAAGCCCCGTACCCAGGGACCGCGCGAAGGCGGCGAAGTGGCTCGCGTCGGCGGGAGATGCTCTCGGCTACGCGGGGTTCGAGCCCCGCTTCCTTGGCACGTCCCGGTGGCTCGACGACGAGGTGTGGACCTTCGAGCTCGTCCGCGGCGGCATCGCGATCGAGGACTCCACGATCGACCTCCACTGGCAAGGCGATCGGCTCGTCGGGCTGCGCAACAACGTGCCGGGACCGATCCGGAGCGTCGAGGATCCCCCCAGGAAGGCGCGACCCGACGCGATCTACTTCGCCGAGCGTGCCGGCGGCGGCGTCAAGCTGGTGGTCGCGACGCGTGGGAAGCAGGCGACCGGCGCGATGACCGTCACGAGCACGAAGGTGGGGCCGACGGAGGTCCACCGGATCGTCGACACGGGCCCGGCGCGCAACGTCGCCGCGGCGACGTTCACGGAGTACGCCGTTCCGGTCGGCACGTTCCCCGACCAGATCGACACCGACACCAACGGCCTCGTCTGGTTCAGCCAGCCCAACGACAACCTCGTCACGTCGTTCGACCCCGTCGCGACCACCTTCGCGCAGCACTCCGTGCTCCCGTGCACGACGCCCGACGGCATGCAGGTGGAATCGGGCAACATCCTCTGGACTGGCTGCTATGCGACCAACAGCGGCCTCGGGAAGTACGACATCGGCGCAGGCACCGCCACCGCCTACCCCCCCACGTACACGCCCGCCGACATGGCGATCCCCGTGGAGTCGAGCCAGGGGCGCATCTGGGTGACCGATCACCAGAACAACCACATCTCCGAGTTCGATCCCGTCGGAGGAACGTTCCTCCAGACGATCGTCATGCCGACGCCCGCCTGCTGGGTCGTCCAGGGCTACGAGGACAGGCCCAACACGACGCTGTACTTCACCGAGTTCAACGTCGACCAGCTCGCCAAGATGCCGCTCGGCAGCCCCGTGACGGACATCTCGACGCCGGCGGGCGGGGGTCCCGCGTTCTGCGTCGTGGGAGGTACGACGGTCTACTTCACGAACTGGAACACGGATCGTCTCGGCGCCTACGACATCCCGGGCAACAGCGTCACCGAGTACAACTACCCGGTCGCGGGCGAGATGGGCGGGCCGATGTGGATCGCCCCCAACGGCGACATCGTGGCCGGGACGCGCTCCGTCGGCTACATCATGGTGTTCACACCCTCGAGCTCCAGCTTCGGCAGCTACCAGATCCCCACGCCGGGCTCAGGGCTCAAGGACGGCTGCACGGTCGCGGCGAACGGGATCATCTGGTTCACCGAGACCGGCGCGAACAAGCTCGGCAAGCTCGACCTCGGGCTTCCTCCGCCTCCGGTCGCCGACTTCTCGGGCACGCCGACGTCGGGCACTGCGCCGCTCCTCGTCACGTTCACCGATCTGTCCACCAACGCTCCGACGTCGTGGGGCTGGGACTTCGGCGATGGTGGGACGTCGACCGCGCAGAACCCGACCCACACCTACGTCGCCGCGGGAAGCTACACGGTCGCGCTGACGGCGACCAACGGTTCTGGATCCAACACCAACACGAAGATCAACTACATCACCGTCACGAACACCTGCAACGCGCCCGTTGCCGACTTCTCCGGCACACCGACCAGCGGCACGGCGCCGCTTCTCGTCACGTTCACCGACCTCTCGACGAACGCGCCGACGTCGTGGAGCTGGTCGTTCGGCGACGGAGGCACGTCGGCCGCGCAGAACCCGTCGCACACCTACGTCGCGGCCGGAAGCTACGCCGTCGCGCTCACGGCGGGTAACTCCTGCGGATCGGACGCGGCCACCAAGCCCGGCTACATCACCGTGACGAGTGGTTTCGTCACCGCCGAGGTCGTCTCGGGTGCCGGCCCCGGCCCGAGCAACCCACCAGTGATCAAGACCTGGGACCACGCGTCGACGCCAGCCCAGGTGAGCACCTGGACGCCCTACGGAGGATCGGGGTACGGCGCCAACGCCGCCTCCGTCGACATCGTCGGCGGCGGCGTCGTCGAGGTCGTGACAGGCCCCGGCCCCGGCGCGACCTACGGGCCGCAGGTGCGCGGGTTCGGCGCCACAGGCATCGCGATCGCGAAGGTCAACTACTACGCTTACAGCACGCTCAAGTACGGTGTCCGCGTCGGCGGCGGCGACGTCGACGGCGACGCCCACGGCGAGATCGTCACCGGTCCTGGCCCCGGGGCCGTCTTCGGCCCGCACGTCCGGGGCTGGAACTACGACGGCGCGACGCTATCCCCCATCGGGAAGATCTCCTTCTTCGCCTACTCGACGCTGAAGTACGGATGCCGCGCGACTGCCGGGACGATCGACGCCGAGAACGTCTATGACGAGATCCTCACCGGCGCGGGACCCGGCGCCGTGTTCTCGCCGCACGTCCGATCCTTCAACTACGACAACGTCTCGATCTCTCCTCAGGCGAGCTTCTTCGCATTCGCCACCGGGCGCTACGGTGCCGACGTCGCAGCGGGAAACACGGATGCCGATCCCGCGAGCGAGATCGTCGCCGCCCACGGTCCCGATCCCGGCGCGACCGCGGACGTGAAGGGCTTCGACTACGGCGGGGGCGTCACCAACGCCTGGACCGTCACAGCGTTCACGACGCTCGGAGGCGCGGAGTGCGCGGCCGGCGACATGGACGCAGACGGGAGGGACGAGCTCGTCGCAGCCCCCGGCTGGGGTGTCTCGTCCAACCCGTCGTCGATCCGCGGCTTCACGATCTCGGGCGCGACGGGGACGCAGATCTTCAGCTTCACCGCCTATACGGGACAGACGTTCGGAACGAAGGTGAGCGCCGGCGACATCGGGATCTAGAGGTGCCGTGGGAGCAAGGCGAGATTCGTGGGGCTCACGATCGATGACCTGATCGAGGAGGCGAACGTTCTCGCGCGTGCGTGCACCTATCTCGCACCGGACGGGGACGGTCCGGTTGCTGCCGTGTGGAGTGGAATTCCTCACGGGACCGGATCTGGCACGAGGCCACGATTGTCGGTGGACTGCACGATGCTTGGCGCGGGATTCGGGCCTGGATGGGTATCGGTGTATGAGGATGGCCGAGCGATCGTGGCTCCGAGCTCCCCCGCCATGGAGCGAGGCGACACGCCGCTCCATGCCGTTGCCGCCCGGGCATTGCCGCCGACGGAGGCGCTCTTCCGGCTTGCGTCCCCTCGTGTGGAAGCATGGCTGCGGAACATTCCGTGGAAACCTGAGTGGGGCTACAACAGCAACATGGGCGAGGCTGCCGTGGAGGAGTACGAGCGCGTCTTCCAGAAGCAGCACCCGCTCTACACAGGCGCTGCGTACGCGATCGTGGGTGGGTGGCACTTTCCGTGGCCAGATGGGGATTGGACCGAGCGCCCTGCGGAGTCGTTGATCCTCACGACCGTCAGGGGACCGGAACCCTGGCTCGAGATGTGGCGGGCCGAAGGCGGCAAGCTCGCCGTGATCGCGCGAGTTACCTGAGTGGCCGCTCGCTCTGTCTTGACATCGGGCCGCGAGTGGGACCGAGCGGTCTCGCCGGCCACGACAGCCAGGGGAGCCGCGTCGTGCACGGTTTCAGGGCCGCCAACATCACCGGGCCGTCACGGATAGAATGCCGCCCTCACGGGAGGTCCGCTTGACAAGAACGAACGAGCACCGAATCGCACGCCGGATCGCCACGCTGGCTTTCGTCTCCCTGTTCTTGACGTTCTCGGCACGCGCGGACACGCCTCCCGCCAAGCCGGACAAGGACGCATCCCCCGCGCCGGCGTCGTCGCCGGCGCCCGATGGCCCGCCGAAGAACACGCTCAAATGGAAGACGGCAAGCGAGGTGAACAACTTCGGGTACGACGTCTATCGCGGCGAGAACGGCGAGGACGGAAAGTTCGAGCGGATCACGAAGGAGCCGATCGCCGGCAAGGGGACGACCGACACGCCGTCGTCCTACCAGTACGTCGACGACAAGATCGATCCGAAGAAGACCTACTGGTACTACGTCGAGAGCATCTCGACCGACGGGCGGCGGGAGCGATTCACCCCGATCGTCAAGAAGGAGCCGAAGGGAGCAGCCCCGGCGGAGCCGGCGAAGCCCGACGCCGCAAAGGCCCCCGCGACGCAGCCCTAGGAGTAGGCGCTCCTCGCCATCGGCGCCCAGTCCTCGCCGATCGCGCGGACGTGACTCCGAAACGAGAGCGCCCCGGAGCCGTTACTCCGAGCCGCCCGCGCCCTGGAATCGATCGTCTTCTTCCGCGAAGAGGACGTTGAAGCTCGTCAGGCTCCCGTAGCACCCGGTCACGTAGCTCTGGAGCTTGATCTTCTGATCCTCGGGGAGCGCCGATGCGTTGACCTGCTGCTCGAGCGTCCGCAGGCGGTTCCTCATCATCACCACCTTGTGGAAGAACGACTCGATCGGCCAGGTCTTCTCCTGGAGCGCCCGGTTGAACGGCCGGAGGACGAGCTCTCCCCCCTTCCACTTGTCCGCCATGGACACGCTGGTGAGGCCCGTCTCCTCGCGGATCACCCGTCTCAACAACATCTCGAGATCCGCCGCGCCCTCGATGGACATCTCTGGAAAGCTCCTTTCTCTCTCGCCCACGAGCCCGTCGATGTCCGAGGGCTTCGCCGCCTGGGGCACGCCGGGGCGCGCCGCCGGCCGCTCCGGTCGATCCCCGCCGCGGTAGTTGTGCTGGCTGCCGCAGTAGCCACACACCACGCGCAGCAACCGTCCCTCGCCATCGACCGCCAGGACGCGGTGCTCGCGCACGATCTTGCACGCACGGCACAGGTCGTCGAGGGTCTCCCCCGCACGGTAGCGGCGCTCGGGCTCGGACATGGGGCGTGAGAGTATCAAGCGATGGGCGCCTCGCTGGGAAACGACCCCGGTGCACGGATCCGCGCGGTCTACGGCAAGCTCTCCGGCGCGCCGGGCGGCAAGCGCATCTTCAGCCGCCTCATCGGCTGGATGGCGCCCTACACGGGGACGACGCGGGCGCGCGTGCTCGAGCTCGATCGCGGCTTCGCGCGCATCGAGATGCGCGATCGCCGCCGCGTCCGCAACCACCTGCGGAGCATCCATGCGGTGGCGCTGGTCAACCTCGCGGAGGAGACCACAGGGCTTGCCCTGATGTTCGGGCTCCCACAAGGCGCGCGCGGCATCCTGACGGGGCTGTCGATGGACTACCTCAAGAAGGCCCGCGGCACGCTCACGGCCACCGCGCGGTGCGCGATCCCGGAGACGACCGAGCGGCGCGAGTACGAGGTGGAGGGCGAGGTGCGCGACGCGCAGGGCGACCTCGTCGCCCGGGCGAGGGCGCGCTGGCTCATCGGACCGTCCGCGACCTGAGACGCGGACTAAACGATCCGCCCGGTCCCTTGTCTGCCCGTTCACGGAACGAAAGGGGCCCCCCCATGCGCCTGCACGCTCTCGCTCTCTCGCTGCTCGCCGCGCCGCTTGCGGCCGCTCCGCTCACCATCGACGTCGATCTCCCGTCGTCGTCGACCGGTGGAGGCAACCTGGCGCTGCGGATCTTCGCGCCCGGCTCTGCCGCGGAGGCACGCTTCGCCGAGGGTGCCCCGGTCATCATCTACGTCGAGGGTGGGTTCGGCGGCGGAAACCTCAACCCGGTCCTCCCGCAGGCCGCGGACATGGTGCGCATCGTGTTCCTGTTCCCCGGCGGATCCGATCCCTCCACCGGCCGCTCGAGCGACGGCACCTACGACAACCGCGGCCCCGCCTGCATCGCGGCCGTGCGCGACGTCGTGCTCTACGCGGCCGGCGTCCTGCCAGACGCGAACGGACAGACCATCGACGCGATCGCCCCCGCGCCGGTCATCCACGACAACGTCGGCCTCATCGGATCGAGCAACGGCGGCAACATGGTCCTCGCCGTGCCGGCCACCTACGGCGCGGGCTTCGGCGGCGCGCTGCGCTACGCCATCCAGTGGGAGTCGCCGGCGCAGAACCAGGTCGCGGCGGCGGAAGTCGGCGGCGCTGCGCTCGACTGCCCGGGCGGCGGACGCAATGGCCTCCAGGTCACCAATCCGCGATACATCGCCTACGGGGCGCCTGCCCTCGACGTCGATTACAGCCAGCTCGCCTACGACCCCGTCGATCCGATCCACCCCGTGTTCTGGGACGGGACCGGCGACGGTGCGTACACCACCGTGCTCGATCCCAGCAACGGCTGCCAGACGCCCGACCTCGATCTCGACGGCACTCTCACGCTCTCCGAGGACTTCCCGCTCTCCGGTCAGATCGACGGCGGACGTCACGTCTACTCGCGCGTGGCGACCCAGGAGTTCGTGAACCGCAACCTCTTCGGCGGCGCCTGGCCCTCGTCGATCCTGACGCTGGCCGAAGCGACGGCCTACTGGGACCTCCGGGAGGCGACGGTGCTCTACGGTCCGGCGATCGCGGCGATCCCCGATCTGGAGGGGATGGTGATCGCGAGCGTCGACGACCACGTGCAGACCGCCATCGACAAGCCGCACGTCCATGCCGCGTTCGACGGCTGGGCCGCCGCCGGCGCGTGGGTGCAGCTCAATCCCGATCCCGCGTACGACATCGCCGTGGATCCGGCGCTGGCGGGCCGCACCGACCTCCCGCAGAACCTCCCCAACACTCCGCCCGCGAGCTGGAGCGCACCCACGACGTATGCGTTTCCCGAGGACATCGCGACGGCGATCACGCAGGTCGCGGCAGCCTGGCAGATGGCGGACCGGGCGCACCAGACTCCGCCCGCGGTCTTCGACGACTACGTTGCCGGCCAGGGACTGGGCGATCCGAACGCGAACCGCGTGCGGGTGTACGACCCCTCCGGCGCCGCCACCACGGTCGACTTCCTCGCGTATGCGACGGGCCGCTGGGGCGTCAACGTGGCCTCGGCCGACCTCGACGGCGCCGACGCCGAGATCGTGACGGGGCCTGGACCCGGGGCCGTCTTCGGGCCCCAGGTGCGGGCGTTCCTGCGCGACGGGACCGCCATGAGCGGCGTCAACTACTACGCCTACGGGACTCTCCGTTACGGCGTCGACGTCGGCGCCGGCGATCTCGATGGCGACGCTCACGCCGAGATCCTCAGCGGGCCGGGACCCGGGGCCGTGTTCGGTCCGCACGTGCGCGGCTGGAACTTCGATGGCGGCCCGCTGTCGCCCATCGCGAAGATCAGCTTCTTCGCCTACGGCACGCTGCGCTACGGGGTCAATGTCGGGTCGGGCAATGTCGACGGCGACGGCTTCGCGGAGATCCTGACCGCGCCTGGACCAGGCCCGAGCTTCTCGCCACAGGTCCGGGGATGGGACTACGACGGCGCGGCCGTATCGAGCATCGCGAAGATCAACTTCGACGCCTTCGCCGTCGCGCAGTACGGCTGTAGCGTGGCCGGCGGCGACGCCGACGCCGACGGGTTCGCCGAGATCGCCGCCTCGCCGGGGCCCGGCGCGGGTCCGAGCTTCCCGTCGCGGTTCAAGGGCTTCGACTACGACGGCTCCGCGATCGCCGCGGCGCCGGGCTTCGACGTCACGCCGTTCACGACGAGCTACGGCGGCCGCGCCGGCCTCGGCAACGTCGGCGCGACGTCCGGATGGGATCTCCTCGCAGGGGCGGGCCGCGATCCCGCCGCCGACTCGACGGTCAAGGGGTACTCCTACGACGGCGCCGCCCTGTCGCCGCTCGCCGGGTCCTTCGTCCCGTTCGGCACGGCAACGTTCGGCGTGAACGTGGCGAGCGGCGACCTGGGATTCTGATCGAAGCACCGACGACCCTCCCGTCGACGGGACGATCCGGCTCGTGAGATGCTTGCCCGCCTCTCGAGGAGGTCGCTCATGATCACGAAGATCGCGTTCGTATCCCATCCCACACGCGACGTCGCCGCGTCGAAGAAGTTCTTCGCGGAAGTTCTCGGGCTGAAGCAGACGGCGAGCTACGAGGACAAGTGGCTCGAGTTCGACACGCCCGAGGGCAAGACGATCGCCGTCGACAGCTTCTCGCCCGCGGACACGAAGCCCTACCTCGCGCTCGAGACCGACGACATCGACGCGGAGGTCGCGCGGCTCAGGGGGCTCGGCGTCCCCGTGTTGGTGGACATCATGGACAACAAGGTTTGCAAGATGGCCATCGTCGCGGATCCGAACGGCCACGCGCTGATGCTCCACCAGATGGAGCCGAGCCGCCTCAAGGCGCTCGCGAAGGCGAAGGCCGCGGCGAAGCGGTCCAAGAAGAAGCCCGCGGCGCGCCGCGTCAAGACGAAGGTCAAGCGCGCCAGTGCGAAGTCCAACAAAGCCACCAGGCGGCGGCGCTAGGGGCCGCCCGGCAGTCGGAGGAACCGCCGGATCCCGGGCGGCACCTCGCCGGCGACGACGCCCGCCACGAGGGGCCGGCCGTGCGTGAACGCCTCCTGCGCGCCCACGAGCCCAGCCACGTCCCCGCCGAGATCGGACTGCGCCGAGACGCGCGCGTCGCTTGCGAGCATCGTCGCCTCGCGGATGGCCTCGGTCGCGTCACGGCCAGCCGCGAGGAGAGCGCGCCCTCGCGCGACCAAAGCGTGAGCGAGAGCCAGGCGGTCGCCCGCGCGGCGCGCGAGATCCTCGGCGTCCCGCGCCGTCCGTAACGACTCCGTCACCTGTCCTGTCCAGCGCTCCAGATCCGCCACGTTGACGAGATGGTGGGTTTCCGAGACGGAGTCTCCCATCTCCCGCGCGATGGCGATCCCTTCGTCGTAAAGGGCACGCGCCGCATCCATGCGCCCTTCGTGCTTGTGGAGGTTTGCCAGGTTGCCGAGGACCGTGCCCTCGGCGCGGCGACTCCGGCACTCGCGCGCGATCGCGAGCGCCTCCTCGTAGAGCGTCCACGCGACCGCCGTGCGCCCCGCCTCGACTTCCAGCACGGCCAGGTTCCCGAGCACCACCCCCTCGAGGCTACGGTCCCCCACCTCCCGCGCGATCCCGAGGGCTCGCTCGCGGAACGCGCGCGCGTGGTCGAGCTTCCCTTGCCGCCAGCTCGCGTTGCTCAGGTTGTTCAGCACGACGCCCTCGTAGCGCCGGTCCCCCACCTCCCGCGCTATCGCGAGCGCCATCCCGTGGAGCGCGCGTGCCTCCGAGAGCAGGGCGAACCCCCCGAGGAGGTTTGCAAGGTTGCCAAGCGACACGCCCTCGCCAGCGCGATCCCGCGCGGCGCGCGCCATCGAGACGGCCTTCTCGAGGTGGTCGCGCGCCTCGTCCATTCGCCCCTGCTCGCCGCAGAGGTTCCCGAGGTTTCCGTGGAGCGCTCCCTCGAGCGCGTGCTCCCCCAGCTCGTGCCGGATGGCGAGCGACTCCTCGTACGTCGCACGCGCGGCCTCGAAGCGACCCGACTGGCGCTCGGCATCCCCGAGCCCCTTCAACGACGCGGCGATCCCGCTCCGATCGCCGATGCGCCGCGCATCCTCGAGCGCCGCGCCATGGGCGAGCTCCGCGTCCGTGACGCGGCCTCGGCAGAGGTAGACGCGGTTGCCGAGCTCGTTACGCGCCGCGACGCGCTCCGGCGTGGGCCGCCCGGCGAGCCGAAGGTAGCTCTCGTAGAGCTGCCCCGCATCCTCGTGAGCGAAGATCGCCGTGGCGCGCCGAGCGGCCGCGAGGTAGAACCGGCGAGCCGCCGCCGCGGCTCCCGCCTTCTCCCAGTGGTGCCCGATCATCGCCAGGTACAGGTCCCCGAAGCGGCTCTCGAGTAGCCGGGCGATCTCCCGGTGGATCCGCCGGCGGCGCGAGGCGAGCATGCCTCTGTAGGCCACGTCCCGCGCGAGCGCGTGGCGCCACATGTACTCGACCCCGTGCGCTCCCGTTCGCGCCACCAGGAGGTCCCCGCGCTCGAGCTCGTCGATCCCCGCGCGCGCCGCAGAGTGGAGTGCCGAGAGGACGTCGAACGGGACGCTCCTTCCGCTCGCTGCCGCGAGCTGCGCGACCTCCCGCGCGTCGGGAGCGAGGCGATCGAGGCGTGCCGCGATCAGAGCCTCGACCGATCCCGGGAGGTCCGCGAGGCGCCCGCCCTCGGCGACGTGCCGCGCGATCTGCTCGACGTAGAACGGGTTCCCCGCGGCCCTCTCGGCCGCGGCGCGCGCGACCTCGTCACTGGCGCCCGGCAGGAGCGCGGCAAACATGCGGCCTGCGGACGCCGCGTCGAGCTCGCCCAGTCGCAAGGCGCTCGCATTGCCAGGGGCGGCGTAGCCGGGGCGCGAGACCAGGAGGAGGACGACGCGCGCCGTCGCGGTCGCTCCGGACAACCACTCCACCGCCTCGCGCGTGAGGGGGTCGGAGAGGTGCATGTCCTCCATCACGATCAACAGGGGCGTGGATCGCGCTCGGGCCAGCACGGCGTTCCGGATGGCGATGGTGTTGTTGAGACGGATGTCCTCGGGCCTCAGGTGAGCGACGGGCGAGCGATCCCGGCGCGCGCCGAGCACCTCCGCCAGGTGATCGCGATCCACGCGGCCGAGCGGGAGCCGGCCTTTCGTCGCGTCGATGGCGGCGAGGACCTCTTCGCGCGACGACCTCTCCGACACGGAGAGCAAGCTTCGAAGCACCTCCGCGATCGCCCAGTAGGCCATGCCGCCGAACGCGATCGCGCGCCCGTGGTGGACCTCGAACATGAGCAGCCGCGCGAGACGCGCCCCTTCCCACACGAGCCGGCTCTTCCCGACGCCCGCCTCCCCTTCGACGGCGACGACCGCGCCCGTCCCCTCGCGCGCGCTCTCGATCGCCTCGCCGATGGCATGGAGCTCCGCGTCGCGGCCCACGAGGGTCACCGCCGCCGCCACGTCGTATGACCGCGGCCGCACGCCGGAGATCGCGTGGAGCCGCAGCGGCTCGGCCTTTCCTTTCGCCCGGATCGTCCCCCGGTCTCGTGTGTCGATGCCGGCGAGGAGCAGACGCGCGGCGTCCGTCGCAACAACCTCGCCCCATGCCGCGCCGCCGAGGGCGCGCGCCGCCGTGTTGACCGCATCACCCATCACGTCGAAGCTGCGGCGTCCCGCCGTGCCGATGGTCACGTTCGCCACGGTGCCGGGGTGGAGGCCGCCGCGCGCCGTCCCGCGCGGCACGGCGTGCAGCAGCTCCCAGGCCGCGTGCCCCGCGCGCTCGACATCGTCCTCGTGGATCTCGGGCAGCCCGAAGACACAGAGCCACTTGGTCCCGCGGGACGAGACGTCGGTCTTCATGAGGACGCCGTCGTAGCGGTCGAGGATCTGCGTCAACGAAAGGAAGAGCTCCTGCAGCGCCCGAAGCCGCGATCCGCGGCTCTCGAGGAACAGGATCGCCACGCGCCGGTACGCACCGTCCGGCCGCGCCAGCGACCGAAGGAGCCTGCGTGGCAGGTAGGCGCTCAGGCGGGTGCCCACGAGCTGGCGGCGCTGGCGCCCCACCGCGGCGCGTCGCCCGGCGGCGCGCGCACGTGCCGCACGCGAGACCAGCACCTCTCCGGGCTTCGCCCTCGCCGAGAGGCGCGCCACGGCGGCCACGGACCGCCCGGTCACGACGTAGTGCGCCGTCTCGAGCGTTCCGAGGTGCACTCCCGCGATCGGTCCCCAGTGGATCGCCTGCGTGATGCCGAGGCGCACCGTTCCGGAGCTCGTCCGGACGTCGCCGAGGTCGTCGAATGCCTGCCGGATCGCCTCGGCAGCGGTCGCGGCGCGGGCGACGGCGCCGGCGCCGGGGAAGACCGCGAAGAGCGCGTCGCCCCCGAAGCTGACGATGCCTCCGCCCGCGCTGTCGATGGCACGGATGGCAGGCCTGAAGGCGCGGCTCACGACGGCTGCGATCTCCTCGGCACCCTCTCGACCGTGCGCCTCCAGCCTCTCGGTCAGCGCGGTGAAGCCCGAGATGTCCGAGACGAGCAGCGCCGCACGGAGGCGATCGGCACGCGGGAACCGCTCCGGCGGGACGGCACGGAGGAGGAGAGGGGGGAGGAAGGCTTCGAGCCGTGCCACGGAAGCGAGAGGATGGTAGCGCGGGAAACGCCGGGCTGGGCCACAATGGACGCCATGCTCAAGTGGCTCCGGCGCAAATCCATCGAGGACCTCATCGACGAGGGCGAGTACCAGGAGGCGATCGACCGCATCCACGCAGAGCTCGAGTGCGATCACCCACCGGCGCGCACGCGCCCCATGAGGCAGGTGCTCGGCGAAGTGCTCTCGTTCCTCGGCAGGACGGAAGAGGCGGTCGAGGTGCTGCGCCCTCTCGTGAAGGAGTACCTGTCCGAGAACCTCGTCGCGAAGGCCATCGCGATCCAGAAGCTCCTCGAAGAGATCGACCCGATGCAGAAGGAGGTGCGCTTCGAGAGCATCGCGCAGGCAGCGACGTCCGGTGCGATCGAGCTCCCCGACGGCATCGACCTCGGAAGCGAGGAGGGGCTCGCGGCCGCGGCGCGCATCGCGGAGGACGTCGAGAAGGCCGACCGGGGCGAGAGCGCGCAGAAGCCCGACAGCGGTGCCGCCGGCGAGATCGGCGCGGTCGGCGACATCCCGGCCCACGTCAGCTCCGCCGCGGCGAAGACGCCGCTGTTCAGCAGCTTCTCGAAGGACGAGCTGCGTGCGGTCATCGAGGGGCTCAAGCTCATCGCCCTCGGTCCGGGGGAGGTCGTCATGATCGAGGACGAGCCCGGCAGCAGCCTCTTCGTCCTGACCGACGGGATCGTACGGATCTACGTCCGCAGCAACCTCGGTCACAGCGTCCAGATCCGCGAGCTCGGCGCCCCTGCATTCTTCGGGGAGATCTCGGTCGTGCACGCCTCGCCGCGGACCGCGACGGTGACGTGCAAGACGCCGTGCGAGTTCCTCGAGCTCGATCGCCTCACGCTCGACCGGATCGCGCAATCCCACCCCGGCATCCGCGCCGTCCTCAAGGCGTTCTCCGATCAGCGCTCGCAGAGCGCCAAGGAGCAGGAAGCGCGCAAGCGCGGTTAGGCGTTGAAGCGGTAGCCCATGCCGTGGACCGTGACGATGTACTTGCTGTCGGCGGCGTCGTCGCCGAGCTTCTTCCGGAGCTTGGCGACGTGCATGTCGACGGTGCGCGTCAGAGGCGCCGCGTCATAGCCCCAGACCGCGTTGAGGAGCCGGTCGCGGCTGATGACCTCGCCGCGGTGCTGGAGCAGGTAGGCGAGCAGGTGGAACTCCCGCGAGGAGAGGTCGAGGGGCTTGCCCTTGCGGGTCGCGACCCCCGCGCGGACCTTGACCTCGAGCTCGCCGACGCGGTACACGCCGTCCTTGCCGTCACCCTTACCGTTGCCGCTGCGGCGTAAGAGCGCCTCGACGCGGGCGGCGAGCTCCATGAAGCTGAAGGGCTTGGTCACGTAGTCGTCGGCGCCGAGCTTGAGGCCGAGGACCTTGTCGATCTCCTGACCGCGCGCCGTCAGCATGAGGATCGGCAGCTTCGATCCGTCGGCGCGCAGCTTCTTGCAGACGTCGAGCCCGCTCATCTTCGGCAGCATGACGTCGAGGATCATGAGGTCGGGCGCGGACTTCGACGCCATCTCGTACGCGGCAACGCCGTCGCGCGCCAGCAGGACCTCGTGTCCGTCGTACTCGAAGCCGTCCTTCAGCGCGACGGCCATGGCATCCTCGTCTTCGACGATCAGGACTCTCGGCATGGGACGTTTCCTTTCCGGATGCACCTGTCGGACCGACCCGGGAGGTTACACGCGCCCGCCCTACGGCACATAGGCAGCTCCCTGGGACGCGACGGCCGGCGGGGGGTCGATGGGCAGCGCGATCGCGAAGGTGCTGCCGCGACCGAGCTCGCTCTCGACGGAGATGGACCCGTGGTGGGCCTCGACCACGTGCTTCACGATCGCGAGCCCGAGCCCCGTTCCCTTGACGTCGTGCACCAGTCCCGTCGACACGCGGTGGAAGCGATCGAAGATCCGCTCTCGCTCGGACGCCGGGATGCCGCGGCCCTGATCCCTGACGGCGACAACGGCGTGACCGTTCTCGCGCCCGAGCTTGACCTCGATGTGCCGCTTCTCGTCGGAGTACTTCATCGCGTTGTCGAGCAGGTTGTGCAGCGCCTGGCCCACGGCGCCGGCGTCGAGCGGGAGCGTCACCGGACTCTCCGGACGGTCGAGCGTCACCGCGAAGCCCTTCTCCTTCGCCACGACGGCGAAGGTGTCCGTGACACCCTGGACGACCTCGCAGAGATCCGCCGGGCGGAGCTCGTAGCTCTTGCGTCCCGACTCGATGCGCGAGAAGTCGAGGATGTTGTTCACGATCTGCGTGAGCCTCCGGCTCTCCGATTCGATGTGGGCGCCGTACTCGCGCACCTTCGCCGGATCGGCCACCCTCCCGAGCTTCATGAGCTCGGCGAAGACCCGGATCGACGCGAGGGGCGTGCGCAGCTCGTGCGACACGTTCGAGACGAAGTCGCCCTTCATGCGCGAAAGGCGCAGCTCGCGCGACGCCGCCAGCAGGGCGACGAGGACGCCGCCGATGAGAGCGAGCGACGCGGCGATGGCGACCGTCATGTTGAACCCGAGCCGGCCGTGGCCAGCCCCGGCCGTCGCCATGCCGGCCTTCCCCACGGCGAGGCGCCAGTCCTTGAACACGTAGCTGAACGCGCGCGACGCTTCCTCGGGCGGGTGCGCGCCATGGGACGTGCCGAAGGCCTCGCGCCCCGCGCCGTCGAGGACCCAGATCCCGTGCGGTTCCTTGTCCTCGGCGAGGTACTTCGCGAGCGCTTCGCGCGCCAGGCCGGGAAGGAGCGCGCGCCGGAAGTAGTCCTCGTCGAGCACCATTCCGGCCACCCCGAGGACGTTACCGCTGTCGCTCGCGATCGGCAGCAGCACGATGCGGCTCCCGGGATCGACGGCTTGCGACAACTGATCGAGCTCGACGCCCCGCTCGCTCATCAGCTTCCACGGGGCGCACGCGAGCACCGCCTCCCTCGTCTCGTCGGAAGGCGTGCGCTCGACCATCGCCCCGCTCGCGGCGTCGTAGAAGAGGAGCGTGCCCCAGGCGTCGTGGCGGAACCGCGCCACGAAGAGGCTTCTCGCGCCGCGGCCATCGCGCTTCTCGAAGAACCCCGCCGCGCGATCGAGGCGGTCCTGCGAGAAGAGCGACGGCGGCAGCGCGAGCATCCGCTCGGCCAGCGCGACGTAGAAGTAGCTCGCCTCCGTCTCGATCGCCTCGAGGCAGTTCTCGAGGTTCGCGCGGTGGGCGTCTCGCGACGCCCGCTCGAGGTCGTGGAGCCACCACGCCTGGAGCCCGACGAGAACGCAGAACGGCACCAGCGTGGCGACGAGCCCGGTCAGGAGCGCGTGTCTCTCGAAGTAGGCCCGGAAGCTCGCCACGTGTCTTCGTCTCCCCGCCGCCTCGAGCAATATAACGTACGGGTCCCGTCGCGGTTGCGCGGGCGCGCCCCTGTTTTACGAGTCGTTGACAAGCGATACGTCGTTTTACCCGGCGGAGAGGACATTTACCCCCGGCCCTGCGTACGATCGTCGCGACCGGACAGGGATCCGGCCCCAAGGAGACGCCATGAACAAGCCCGCCATCACCTCTCTCCTCCTCGCGGTCGCGCTCGCCGCCCCCGCTGTCGCCGGTGGCAAGAGCTACAAGTGCGACATGGACACGCAGACGTGCCTCAACGAGATGGTCAAGCACCTGCAGACACGCGGCTGGGTGGGTCTCGAGCTGGACGACGAGGACCCGAGCGGCCTCCTGGTGGTGCGGAAGGTGATCGCGGGCAGCCCCGCGGAGGCGGCGGGATTCAAGGAGGGCGACAAGCTCGTGGCGCTCAACGGGGCAAAGTTCCCGGTGATGAAGAAGGACGAGCCCGAGATGAAGAGCGAGGAGCTCAAGAAGGAGTCCGAGTCGATGGTGCCCGGCAAGGTGGTCGAGTACACCATCGGACGCGGGGGCTCCGAGACGAAGCTCAAGGTGACGCTCGGCAAGCTCCCGCCGGACGTGCTTGCCCAGTGGGTGGGGATGCACATGCTGGAGCACGCGAAGGTCGCCGAGGTCGAGCACGAGGCGCCCAAGCCCTCGAGCGCTCCGTGACCATGCCGGACGAGGCTTCGATCGCGGTCACGGCGTCGGACTACCGGCGTAGCCTCCGGACGCTCTTCGCCCAGGGCACGGGCCGCACGTTCCCGCGCAAGCGGCGCGAGCAGGGGATCTTCCTGCACGCGCTCTGGCGCGAGGTCGCGCCTCGCGAGCCCACCGGCGAGCGAGCCGTGAGCGAGCGGATCTTCTGCTGGCTCATGACCGTTGGCCAGAACTTCGCCGTCGACGCCGTGACGCTGCGCCGGGCGCTCTGTGACGATGGCTTCCTGGAGCGCGATCCGGCGGGCAGCGCCTACCGCTCCTCGCGCCGCTTCGAGCGGCTCTTCTCCTTCGACGCCGAGGTGGCCGCCATCGACGTGACGGGCGTCGTCGAGGAGGACCGCGCCGCCGTGCGCTCGGCAGCCCTCCTGCATCGCGTCGACGTCCCGGGGCGGTCGCCGGACGCACGCCCTGCTCCCGATCGCTGATCCGTCCGCCCAACCGAAGCGCCGACACGCACCCAGGTCTTCGTCGCGATGCGCGCGCCGCTCTCGCGGCAGCGAGTCGCCTGGGCCGGGGACGTGCGATCCGCGGCGGCCGCGAAGAGCCACGGCGCTCCTCGAACTGCTCGGACCGCCGTTGCGTATCTTCGATAGAGGACGACATGGCGCTCCAGCGATCGACAAGCAACCGGATGCTCGCGGGGGTGTGCGGAGGGATCGCCGAGTGGCTCGGCTGGGATCCGACGCTGGTCCGCGTGGCCTACGTGCTCCTGTCGATCTTCTCCGTCGCCTTCCCGGGGATCCTCGTCTACGTCGTGCTCTGGATCCTCATGCCTCGGAGGGGCTGACCGGTCACGATCGGAGCGCTGCCCTCGATGCCGTGACGCCGCGGCGGCGACGTGTCAGAGCGTGATCCGCGTCGCGCGCGGGGTGCTGCGCGGCCCGTCCCAGTAGCTCAGGTACTCGCCCTCTCGGGCGTGGAGAGCGTCGAGCAACGCCGAGAAGCTCTGCGCCAGCGGGACGACGAACGTGTTCGGATCCTCACCCCAGGTGTGAAACAGGTCCTTGGGCCAGAGCACCACCGTACCGAAGTCGTCGCCACGCAGTGAGAGCATGAGGATCAGCTCCGAGGGCGTGGCTCCGATCGCGAGGTGGTCGGGTGGCGTGTTGCGACGCTCCGGCGCGATCGTCTCCTGCGATTTCTTGAGGACGTTGCGCCAGTCGAACAGCCACTTCAAGCCATGGTACTCGTCGACGAGCCGCGGATCCGCTGCGTGGAAGGTGTAGGGCCGTAGCGCGCCGCCGTTGGTCCGGAGAATGAAGCTGCGATAGTCCTCCGGCAGGCGGACGCCGTGGCGCGCTTCCCACGCGCTGATCGATGGCTCCTCGACCAGCTTTCCGTCCTGGTAGGGCATCCTGGCGATCTCGAAGACTCGTCCCATGTCAGGCCGGCATCGTCGAAGAGGACCGCGGACGCGCGCTCATCGGCCCTTCTTCATCGGGTCGATGTCCCAGGGCGGTCGACGGACGCCCGCGCCGTGCTCGAAGACCAGCCTGCCACCTTGCCTCCCGGTGAAGAGGACGAGCCCGAGGAGACCGACCGCCATCGCGGCCACGAGACGCCGGGTCCACGCAGTCTCCAGGCGCCAGCGCGCGGCGCGCACGAAGAGCAGCGCCGTCGCCGAGAGCGACGCAACCGTGGCCAGGCGGGCGTGGAGCGTCATCTGCGAGAGCAGCGCCGGATCGGTCGCGATCCTGCCACCCTCCGCCTGGCCCGACATCACCGCCCCCAGGCACGCGGCGACGAGCGCCACGTTCACCCCGAGAGCCGCCATCCGGAGCGGCGCGCCGCCGAAGCGCAGGCGCGCGAGGTCCAGTCCCGCGAGCGCGAACGCGAGCGCGAGCGGCATCACGACGATCGACGGATGAAGCGGCATCGCGGCGGCGATCACGCCTCTGGCGCCGGCTTGAGGATGACCGCGGATCCGTGCCGCCCGTCGAGCAGCACCGACAGCGGCCGCGCCAGAGCCACGTGACGCAGCAACCGCGTCTCGTGGACGGCCGGCTGCGCGTCGAGCCACGCCGTCGCGATGCCCTCGTCGTCCTGGGGTTCCTGACCGAGCACCGTGAGGTAACCGATGCGCAGAAACGTGATGTTCTGGAGGAAGTGCGTCCCCTGGGACGGCTCGATCGGCGATCCCTCCTGGGACGTCTCGACGATGACGCGGGCGCCCGAGATCTGCGACCAGTCGACGGGGATGCCGAGGGCCGCATCGGAAGTGCCCCAGCGCCCGGGCCCGATCAGGACGTACGGGCGGCCCAGCTCCTGCAAGCGCACGTTGATCTCCCCCACTTCGCGCGCCGCGGCGCGCGTCGTCAGCGAGTCGAGCGAGATGCGCTTGCAGTACACGACGTCGCGCACGTCCTCGATCCGGCCGTGACCGAGCGATCGCTCCGTCCTGACGAGGATCCGCTCGGCGGGTAGCGCGCGCGGCGTCTGCACGTCGTCCTGGTAGACCTGCGTCGCCATCGGCCGCACCTGGAGCACGTAGAGGCACGGCCCGCGCGAGACGTCCACCGCGAACTCGATCTCGACGTCGCTTCCGATCCCTTGCTTGAAGATCCCGAGGAGATCGGAGAGCGCGCCCGCGAGCGGGAGGTCCCCCACTGAGCACGCGGTTGAAGGTCACGACCCGCGGTCCGGGGACGTTCAGGCTGTCGCGGATACATCGTGCTCGCCCGCCGCGACGTAGACGCTCCCGGCGCGAGGGCGCCGTCACGCTCCGCGACGTCCAGCTTGTAGAGAGAGCGACGACCGCGCTCCGCGAGCAGATCGACCGTCGCGCGTCAGAGCGCGTAGAAGCTGAGACTGGAGTGCATGAGGAAGTCGCGAACTGGGGAAGGACGCCCGGGCTCTTCGGACAGAAGCGTAGCGAGAGCCCGCCTGACACGACGGCGTGGCCGAGCCCGAGGGCGAGCAGAGCGACTCCCGTCCTCGTAGGCCTGCTGCCGCCCACCGGGTAGTAGTTGTACGACTGGGCGACGCCGGCGATCGCAGGGTAGAAGCGCCCTCGTGGCTCTCCCCACCATCTCCCCGGATCACGACCGCCATCTTCTCCTCCACGGAGTGCGGCGTGCCCGCGAAGTAGCTGCGAGCGTCCCGCGAGTAGGTCGAGGCGTAGACCGCCGCGATCGCGCGGCAGAGCTCCCGGAATCGGTCGCGCGCGTCGGGCAGGGCGTTGGGGAGCATGACGGTCGCGTAGATCCCCGCGAAGGGCTGGAACTCGTCCTCGAGCAGGCTCGAGAGCACCGCCACCGGTCCGGCGAGGTCCTTGAACGCGACCTCGAGATCGCGCGCCAGCCGGTCGTCGAGCCTGCCGGCGAGGAACGCCTCGGCGATCGCGCGGTCGTCCATCGTGGCAAGGCGATCGAGCGCGAGGCCGTTGTCCCCGAGGAAGCGGTCGAACAGATCGGTGCCGAGGACGATCGTCTTGGGGATCCGGATCGGCAGTTCGGGGAAGCGCCCCTCGAGGGACTGGCGCGCCGCCACCGAGTGGACGAAGGCGATGCCGCGACCCTTGCCCCCCACCGAGCCGCCGCCGATGCGGAGGAACCGCTTCGCCCCTTCATCTGCCGCGTGAAGTCGGCGATCACGCCCTCCTGCTCGTGCTGGAGCTCCTGGCCCACGACCTCGAGCAGGTAGGCGCGGATCTTCTCCACGCTCTCGAACTCCGACGCCTTGCGCGGCCGCATGTGGGCCGACAGCTCGAAGCGCCTGCGGGCGTTGCACCACATCGAGAAGGTTGCGCGACGCGTGGAACCCGACCGACTCCGCGGGCACGGTCTTGAGCACCTGCCAGAACTCTCCGAGGTCGCGCGCGCGCCCCACCTCGGTGCGATCGGGCAGGCGGAACACGAAATCGCCGAACCCCAGGCCGTCCTTGAGGAAATGGCGGATCGGTCCAGAGCGTCGGTGAGTTCTTGTTCGCCCAGCTCACCTGGAGCGCGCGCGGCGCTCCACCTCGGGCTCGGCGGACTGGAGCAAGATCGGTGTCCGCGTGATCGGCGCGCACGAGCTTCACGAGGTCGAACCCCGCCTCGATCCTCGCGGCCACCTCGCGGAACCGCACGTCGCTGATGAGCGCCATCAGGTTGTCCCCGTAACCCCGCAAGCACCCGAGGGCCTCCTCGAAGGAGGTCGCCAGCACGATCTTCGGGCGCGCCCGCATGCGCAGCGTACGGTGGAGCGTGTTGAGGCCCTCGGAGATGAGCGATCGCGCCCAGGCCATGAGCTTGCGTAAAGGAGCGCGAGAACGTGGAGTAGCGCCGCAGCGAATCCTCGACCACCACGATCACCTGGACGCCGGCGCACCGCGTGTCCTCGGCGGCGTTCTTCGCGTCCTCCACGAGCTTGATGGCGGCGATTTCCAGATCTCGGGGCGTCGCCCGTCCAGAGGAAGACATGATCGAACACGGCCGGCGGCCCGTCGGGAAATGACGGTCCGCCTCGTCGAAAGCGAGCAGCACGACCGGGAGGTTCGGGAGGAGCGCCTGACGCGCTCGGCGAGGTCGGCGGCATCCGTGTCCTCGAGGCGCACGACGGTGATCACCATGTCGAAGCGCCGCGCCGCCAGGCTTCACGGCAACGCGGGCGCTGGTCGCATGGGTGATGCGCGGGATCGACGGAAGGGTCAACCCGGTGTAGACGCTGAAGAGCCGCTCGTCGAGGCGGCCGTCCTCCTCGAGGATGAAGGCGTCGTAGGGCGACGAGACGAGCAGGATCTCGCGCACCATGAAGCGCATGAGATCGTGGAACCGGAGGTACCACGGTTCGCGCGCGGGTGCCGCTGTCGGAGCAGCCTCGGACATGGTTCGACTATACGGCGGTCAGCGCGGCGCTCCGCCGGCGCGGAGGAACCGGCGGGGGACGAGCCCCCGCCTTACGAGGTTCCCGATGGTACCGTCGCTACACGACGCCCTGGTCGAGCATCGAGTCGGCGACCTTGATGAAGCCGGCGATGTTGGCGCCCTTCACGTAGTTCACGAAGTCGCCGTCCTTGCCGTGCTGCACGCACGCCGTGTGGATCGACTTCATGATCTGCTTCAGGCGGCCGTCCACCTCTTCGCGGGTCCAGTTCAGGTGCAGCGCGTTCTGGCTCATCTCGAGGCCCGACGTCGCGACACCGCCGGCGTTCGCGGCCTTGCCCGGGCCATAGAGCGCCTTCGCCCGCAGGAAGACCTCGACGCCCTCGGGCACCGTCGGCATGTTGGCCCCTTCGGAGATGCACTTGCAGCCGTTGTCGACGAGCATCTTCGCATCCGCCGCGTCGACCTCGTTCTGGGTCGCGCTCGGGAAGGCGAGGTCGCACTTCACCGACCAGGGGCGCTTGCCCTCGAGGAACTGGACTCCCTTGAACTTCTGCGCGTACTCCTGGATCCGGCCGCGCCGCACGTTCTTGAGGTCCATGACGAAGGCGAGCTTCTCGGCGTTGATGCCGTCCATGTCGACGACGGTGCCGTTGCTGTCCGAGAGCGTCACCACCTTGCCGCCGAGCTGGTTCACCTTCTCCACGGTGTACTGCGCAACGTTGCCCGATCCCGACACGGTCGCGATCTTCCCCTTGATGCCGTCGCCGCGGGTGGCGAGCATCTCCTCGGCGAAGTAGGTCGCGCCGTAGCCGGTCGCCTCGGGACGGATCAGCGAGCCACCCCAGTTGAGGCCCTTGCCGGTCAGGACGCCGGTGAACTCGTTCCGGAGCTTCTTGTACTGTCCGAAGAGAAAGCCGATCTCGCGCCCGCCGACGCCGATGTCGCCCGCCGGGACGTCGGTATTGCTACCGATGTGGCGGAAGAGCTCGCTCATGAAGGCCTGGCAGAAGCGCATCACCTCGTTGTCGGACTTCCCCTTCGGATCGAAGTCGGAGCCGCCCTTGCCGCCGCCCATCGGCAGCGTCGTGAGGCTGTTCTTGAACACTTGCTCGAAGGCCAGGAACTTGAGGATGCCGAGGTTCACGCTCGGGTGGAAGCGGAGCCCGCCCTTGTAGGGGCCGATGGCGCTCGACATCTCGATGCGGAACCCACGATTGACGCAGACCTCGCCGCGATCGTCGACCCAGGGCACGCGGAACATGAGCACGCGCTCGGGCTCGCACAGCCTCTCGAGGACCTTGGACTTGCGATAGGCGGGCGTGCTCTCCACGACCGGCATGACGGTCTCCACGACCTCGCGAACGGCCTGGTGGAACTCCGTCTCTCCGGGGTTCTTGGCGGTGATCTGCGACATGAACGCGTCGACGAGCTTGGACATTCTGTTCTCCTGAGATGAAGGCTAGGGGGCCCCTCGCAAAGTGCCGGGGCGTCGCTACCCCGGCAGTACCCCAGGGTAGCCGGGCAATTTACCACCGTTCCCGGTCGGTCCCGAGCCCCGGCAACCGCCCCCCGGAGCGCCGCTGTCGGCGATCAGGCCTTGAAGTAGAACCGCGTCAAGTGAAACAGCACCGGTGCGGCGAAGCAGATGGAATCGATGCGATCGAGGATGCCGCCGTGCCCGGCGATCGCCGATCCGAAGTCCTTGAGACCGCGATCCCGCTTGATCGCCGACATCGTGAGGCCGCCGGCGAAGCCGAGGAGGGTGATGAGAAGCGACACCTGAGCCGCCTGGAACGCACTGAAGGGCGTCAGCCAGTGAAGCCCAGCCCCGAGCAACGTCGCGCTGCCGATGCCGCCGAGGAATCCCGACCAGGTCTTGCTCGGGCTGACCGTCGGAGCGATGCGCGGCCCGCCGGCGAGCTTGCCCCAGATGTACTGGAAGACGTCGCAGAGCTGGACGACGACGACGAAGAAGAGCAGGAGCTTGCCGTTCTGGCCCTCGTAGCCGGGGATGCGCAGCATCAGCAGCGCCGGAGCGTGGCTGACGCAGTAGACGCACACCATGAGCCCCCACTGGATCTTGGCCGCCCGCTCGAGGAACCGCTCGGTGTCGCCTTCCAGCACGATGCGGATCGGGACGAAGAGGAACGCATACACCGGGATGAAGATCGCGAAGAGCCCGTACCACTTGACGAAGAGCAGGGAGTACTGGAGAGGCGTGATCGCGAAGAAGCTCCAGAAGAGCGTGCGGTGATCCGCTCGGCGCGTAGGCGTCAGCGTGATGAACTCGCGCAGCGCGAGGAACGACAGCGCTCCGAACAGGACGATCGACCCGATCCCGCCGGTGGCGAGGGAGATCCCGAAGATCGCGCTCATGACCCACCATGCCCGGATCCGCGCGTTGATGTTGGCGACCGTGGCGCGCAGCGTCTCCCTGCCCGGCCGCGACGCGGCACGCGCGAGGAGCGCGCCGGCGATGCTCGACGCCACGAGGATCCCGAGGATCCCGAGGAGCGCGCGCACCAGCTCGCGATCGATCCGCAGCGTCATGACGCGCGGAGCGCCTGGAGCGCACCCTCGAGACGCTGGAGGAACGGCGCCTTCTCCTCGCCCTCTCCGATCCGGGTCGGCGCGCCGAAGATGACCCGCGACAGGAGCGGCACGGGGGCGAGCTCTCCCTTGGGGAGGATGCGGCTCATGTTGTCGATGTAGACCGGGACGAGCTCGACGTCGGGGCGCATCCGGCACAGATGGAAGATGCCGCTCTTCAGCTTCCCGAGCTTCTCCCCATCTCCCCGCGTGCCCTCGGGAAAGAGGATGAGCGAGTGGCGCTGCCCCATCTCCGCCGCGGTCATCTCGATCACCTCGCGGGCACGCGCCGCCGCAAGGCCCGCGGGAGCCGTCCCGCCCCGCTCGACGAGGACCGCCCGGAACACGTTCGTGGCCAGGTAGCGCCGGAGCCCGCGGCTCCAGTAGTCCCGCGCAGCCACCGGCCTCGTCAGGACGCGCACCTCCGGTGGCAGCGCTGCCCAGACGACGAGGAAGTCGAGATGGCTCGTGTGGTTCGCGAAGTAGATGCGCTGGCGGACCTCGGGCTCGCAGTCCTTCCAGACGACCGTGGCACCCGTGAGGAGCCGCGCCACTCCCGTCAGCAACGGCGCCAGCGGGTGGAGGCGCTCGTTCAACGCGATTCCAGCGCCCGCACGATGGCGAGCGTGCGCCGCACGGCCGTCACGGCCGCGCCGAGGGCAACGATCGCGAGCGCGAGGCCGAGAGCGCGCGCGGGAAAGCCGGCGGCACTCTCCGCGGCTGCGAGCAAGGCCCCGGCGGTCAGCGTCGCCATGCGTTGCTGCTTGGCCATGGGCCCGGCGAAGCTCTGCGGCAGTCCGCACGCGCCACCCAGGATCCGCACGTACGCGGTCAGGAGCGCGAGGCACCCCGCGATCCAGCCCAGCGTGACGCCGGTGGCGCCCCATCGGAGCGCCACGCCGACCGGTACGATCGTGAGAACGTCCGACAGGCGATCGGGAAGGTCGTTCCAGATCTCTCCCGACCTCGTCTGCTTGCCACCCTCGACGGCGACCATGCCGTCGAACAGGTTGCAGGCCAGGCGGAGCTGGATGCAGGCCGCCGCCGCGACGAAGATCCAGGGCGATCCGTTGCGGGACGACGCCAGGAAGGCGCCGCCCGCGAGCGCGCCGAAGACGACCGATGCCGCAGAGATCGTGTTGGGCGAGACGCCGGAGCGCGTCAGCGCCCGCGCCACGGCGACGGCCCAGCCCATCGACCGCGTCTTCAGGGGCCGGCGGGCGCCATCGACCATGGGCGTCAAGTGTAGCGCGGGGCGGCTTGGTGCAAGATCCCCCGTGCGCGGCGGCTTCCTGATCTACGGCGCCAACGGCTACACGGGCGCGCTGATCGCGCGCGAGGCGGCGCGGCGCGGGTTGGCGCCCATCCTCGCCGGCCGCAGCGCCGAGCCGCTCGTCGCCCTCGCAAACCAGCTCGCCCTTCCCTACGAGGTGGTCGCGCTCGAGGACCGAGCGCGACTGGTCACGTTGCTCGAGAAGGTCGGCGTGGTCATCCACGCCGCAGGTCCCTTCTCCCGGACCAGCCGGCCGATGGTGGACGCCTGCCTCGCCGCGAGAACGCACTATCTCGACATCACAGGCGAGATCCCCGTCTTCGAGGCCTGCTTCACGCGGAGCGAGGAGGCGAAGCAGGCCGGCGTGATGCTCCTGCCCGGGTCCGGGTTCGACGTCGTGCCGAGCGACTGTCTCGCGGCGCACCTGAAGCACCGGTTCCCCGGCGCGACGCGGCTCGCGCTCGGGTTCCAGGCCGGTGGAAGGCCTTCACGCGGTACCGCGACGACCATGCTCGAGAACGTCCCGAAGGGAGGCGTCGTGAGACGCGGTGGCGTCCTCACGCCCGTCCCGGCGGCGTACAAGACCCGCGTCATCGACTTCGGAAGAGGACCGACCGGGGCCGTCACGATCCCCTGGGGCGACGTCTCGACGGCTTACCACACCACCGCCATCCCCGACATCGAGTTCTACATGGCGGCCCCCTTCGCGACGCGCGTCGCCATCCGGGCGACGCGCTATCTCGGGCCGGCGCTCGGATCCGCCGGCATCCAGCGCTTCCTGAAGCGGCGCATCGACGCCGGCCCGCCAGGCCCCGACGAGAAGGCACGCGCGCGGCACGAGAACCTCCTCTGGGGCGAAGCATCGGACAGCACGGGCACGACGTTCGTCTCGAGGATGCGGACGCCCGAGGGATATGACCTCACGGTCCTCTCGTCCCTTGCCATCGCCGCCCGCGTGCTCGGAGGCGAGGCCCCGACCGGGTTCCAGACCCCCGCCCGCGCCTACGGCAAGGACTTCGCCCTCGCCGTCCCGGGCGTCACGCGGCAGGACCTCGCGTGACGGCGGGCCGCGCGCTGCCGCTCCTTGCCGCGCTTATGCTCGGCGCGTGCGGCGACGAGCCGGCGACGATGCCCAGGGTCGTCGTCCAGACCGATCTGCCCGGGCTCCAGAAGATCATTCGCCTGCCCGAAGGCGCCATCTCGACGCGCTTCGCCCTCGTTGCCACGGGCGCGGCGAACCCGCGTGTCCCGGGCCCTACCGACTACCAGCTCTTCGCCTTCGTGCGCGTGTTCGGCCTCGACGGTGAAGGAGCTTCCATGGTGCTCGGCAAGCCCCTGCCGGAGCGGAGCGTCACCGTTCCCGAGGACGTCGCACGGGCGCTCCTTCGCGAGGACGCGCAGGCGGGCTTGCGCTTCGAGCACGGCGAGGCGCGGATCGAAGGCGACTGCTACGACCCCGCGCGCTTCGCGAAGCCGCCCTACCGAGCGTCGTTCGCGGTCTTCGTCGACGGAGGCCTCCTCCTGGGCTTCCATACGACCTGAGCCGTCCCCGGTCGACGCGGGGACGCAGTCGATGCCGGCGGAGCTAGAATCCGCCGGGTGCATGCTCCGGCGCTGGATCTGATCGGACGGTCGCCGCTCGTCCACCTGCCGAGGCTCTCTCCCAAGCCCGGCATCGAGATCTTCGCGAAGCTCGAGGGGCAGAACCCGTCGGGGAGCGTGAAGGACCGGATCGCGAGCGGCCTCGTCGCGGCGGCGGAAGCGCGCGGCGACCTGAAGCCCGGCGACACGATCGTCGAGGCGACGACCGGCAACACAGGGATCGCGCTCGCGATGGTGTCGCGGCAGAAAGGCTACAAGGCGTGCACGATCCTGCCGCGCGGCGTGGCTCCGAGCATCAAGGACCTGCTCGAGCTCCTCGGCGTCGACATCATCTGGTGCGAGCCGTCCGCCGGCATGAAGGGCTGCATCGATCGCGCGCAGCGCCTGGCGGCGGAGCGTGGTTACTACCCTCTCAGCCAGTTCGGCAACCCGGAGAACGTCGAGATCCACTACCGCACGACCGGCGCCGAGATCGTGGCGGCGATCCCGGACGTCACCGTCTTCGTCGCGGGGATCGGGACCGGCGGGACGATCATGGGCGTTGGCCGGCGTCTCCGCGAGATCAACCCGTCGGTGCGCATCATCGGGGTGGAGCCGCGGGTGGGAGATCACCTCCAGGGGCTCCGCAGCCTCGACGAGGGCTACATCCCGCCGCTGCTCGACCTAGGCTCGCTCCACGGCCGCTACATGGTCAACTCGGCGCAGGCGCTGGAAGCGGCCCGCCGCGTGGCGGCGCGCGAGGGCCTCATCGTGGGCGTCTCGTCGGGAGCGACGCTCCATGCGGCCATGCGCGTCGCGGAGACGATGGAGCGCGGCAACATCGTGGTGATGTTCAGCGACAGCGGCTGGAAGTACCTTCCCGCCCATCCCTGGGAGGCGGCGCGCGCCGGCGACGCCTCGCTCGACGACGTCCACTGGTGGTGAGAAGCGGAGGTCCCATGGCCGAGAATCAGGCAACCCTCGAAGACGCGATCCTCCTCTCCGTGCAGGCTCACCGGGGCCAGCGCGACAAGGTCGGCAAGCCCTACGTGCTCCATCCGCTGCGCATGATGCTCGCGCTGGAGAGTGACGACGAGCGCATCGTGGCCGTGCTCCACGACGTCGTCGAGGACACGCCTCACACGTTCGAGGACCTGCGGGCGCGCGGGTTCTCCGAGGACGTGATCGCCGCGCTCGGCTGCGTCACCCGCCGGCCCGACGAGACCTACGACGCGTTCATCGATCGCGTGAAGGGAAACCCGCTCGCGGTGCGCGTGAAGATCGCCGACCTCGAGGACAACATGGACGTCAAGCGCCTCACGTCCGTCGGCGAGAAGGACCGCGAGCGCCTCGCCCGCTACGTCAAGGCCTGGCGGGAGCTCAGGGAGCTCGCGCGGTGAACGGGAAGCAACGTCACGCGCCGGGCTCGGGACGCCTCCACGCCCCTCGTGCTGGCCGCCGGCTCGTCGCCCCCGGCGACCCAGACCCAGGTCAAAGGCGGCTCGGACACATCGACGCAAGCCGGGCCGGCCGCTCGCCGCGGTCATCAACGCCGCATCTCGGCGCCGATGGAGACCGTCACCACACACCCTGCGACGGCGCGAACGACAGTTTCCCCTTCGCTCCGGCCACCCGATCGGCACTGAATGCAGCGAAGACTCCTCGCTCCCGTAGCCCTTGAGGCTGCCCAGCCCCTTCCCACACAAGCGATCGCACGGTCCGAAGCGTCGCCGGGATCTTCCAAAGGCCCCACGAGAAAGTGACCCGCTGGCCGTGCCGCGTCGACGCCACGGTGACCGGTCGTTTGGCGGGGACGATGGGCAGCAACGCGAACGCAGGTATGGCCAGTGCTTGCGCACCGAGCTCGGTGTGGAAATCGTCGGTCGTCGTCGGATTCGAGAACCGGAGCGCATAGAGCCGCTCATCGGACGGATCGAGGCGAAGAGTAGGTTTGCGATCTCCAAGCTGTAGCTGCTTGCGGACGGCGTCGGGTACGCTGTAGGACTTCCGCCAAGGTTCGAACAAGGCAAGCCGCACATGCTCGCCCTCGACGAGCTTGAGGACGTCGCGCATGGATTGGACGAGGTTCTGATGGCTTGCTCCGTTCGCTGCGCACAGCGTTGACTCGAACGCTTCGTCGCCAACGACACATGCCAAGCCAGCAAGGAAGCCGAGCGAGCCCACCTCGCTCGTGAGCGCGATGCTCTCGTAGGTCGATCTCGTGAAGTCGCTGGGCTTCTTTATCGTCGCGAGGTCTTGGTCGAGGTAGGTCTGCAGCTTCCGTAGCCTGGCCAACAAGACTGAGGCGAGCTGGTCCCTGACGACCGGGGAGTGAAGCACCGCAGTCCCGTCCTCCTCGAAAGCCAGTCTAGGAGTGTCGAGCCCCGTCGCGCGTGCCTGCTCGTCGAGCAACGACAATGAACCGAGTGCGGTGAGGAAGCCCCAAAGATGCTGACCATCAATTCCGCCTAGCGTCAACGCTTGCATTCTGCTCCTCCTCGCTGGCGCGGTGGTCTGCGAGCCGAAGAATCGCCTCCAGCCAGCACAGTTCCAGCCATCCATACCTCGCGATGAGCGCCCAGAAGCGGTCGCCCATCGTCGAATCGAGCCGATGCAGCTCGTGGTTTGAGGTCGGCAGCGAGAAGTCGAGAGTGCCGAACTCATTGCTCGCGTGCTCGGCCAGAGACACGTCAACCGGATTCCGATCCACAAGCACGGGTGCAAACGGACGGCAGTAGCCGTGGTGACTTGCAACGAGGTGGAGCACGAGGTCTAGGTCGGGCTCCTTCGTGGAGTCGAACTTCTTCAGCCGGCCAGCCAAGGCCGCCTTCCGTCCGTCGAGCATCGCAAGCGATTGCAGTTCATGACGAGCACCTCGCGGATAGCCGCTCCTCTTCTGCGCCAGCCGGTGCGCCTCGCGCGCCCCGGGAGGCATCGCCGACTTGGCCCACGGCGTCTCGTCCTTGAAGTAGTCGATCTCGCTCCCGCCTCGAAGCATGATCTGAAAGCGTCGATCGGCTTTGCCGATGTCGTGTAGCCACGCGGCGAGCGCGATGTGCTCAGCGAGCCACGACCCGAGTCCGCACCGCATCGCGTACTCTCGCGCGAACGCCTCCACGTCGGCGCTGTGCTCGGACAACTTGATGGCACGACCTGCGTGGAACGAGTCGTCACCATCCGTGGTGAGCTCGACACCATGTTCCAACGTCGCGTCCGGCCGAAGAACGGCTTGAAGCTCAAGGAGCCGCACCCGCTTGGCCTCGAGCACCGTCCAACCGGGATCACCGGGCACGACCAGCGCGCCAGCCCCCTGGGCGAGCTTCGTTGCCCAGAGGCGCTTCCACGCCGGCCAGTCATCATTCGCAGCGAGGCGCCCGAGCGAACTACGGGACTCCTCTGGCTCGTCGAGTGGCAGGGAGACTGCGAGGTGGTCGGTAACGACCGGGTGCAAACGCAACACCGGCCGTGCGCGTGCGATGAGACTCGCCTGCTCTGCACGGTCCGCGACGGGGTCGGTGGAAGTGCCGTCGAAGCATCCGCCCCGAATGCCTCCATAGCTCGCGGGCACGACTATGGTGTCGCCCGGCGTCAGCGTGGTCGCCCTAACGATCTCGCTGTCATCGCCTCGCCACCGGAGCGCGGGTCGCCCCAACGCGATCGGCTCATCGTCCTCTTCAGCTGCCGCTCCTTCCGTGTCTCCCAAGTCTCCGGCCGACTGCCCTGCGAGCCAGGCGCGGGCAACCGCGAAAGGCAGCGAAACCGCTTCTAGACTCGACGGTCGCAGCGCTCCGACGATACCTGTCGCAGCCCCGTCTCCGAGCCGAAGCACGTCTTCCGAGAGGTCTGCTCTCCAGACGACCTGCACGTCCGCCGGGCCCGAGCTCGGGCCATGCAGCCAGAGACTCACATCCGGCACACGGCTTGGTTGGGGTGAGGTCTGCGCCCACAGGTCGAGGTAAGCGGGGAGTAGCGTCGGCGCATCCGGCTTGGGTGCGAGCAGCCTCGTCAGCTCCTCACCGGTTGGCACCTTGAGAGCGAGAATTCCGAAGTCGACCCGGGCCTTTCTGGCAACGTGCTCCTCGGCCTGCGGGTCTGCTTCTCCCTTGGGTCTCTTGGCCTTGTCTCTGGCGCTCTTCAGCTTCCGCGATCGGTCCTTCTCTTGTTCTTTGAGCCACCTGACGGTTTCGCCGAGCGCTCGGCCATAGATTGGATCCTCGTCTGCTAGCGAGGGCTTCTTTCCCTGTCGCTTGAGCTCTTCCTTCCACGACTTGCCGTTGTCGTAAACAACGACTCCCTCCGCGTGCTTGTAGTCGCCGAGTCGATCCACGCGACCAAAGCGTTGCCGCAGAGCGTCCAGGCTCGCCGCCTCAGCGACGAGGGCGTCGAAGTCAAAGTCCGCACCCGCCTCGATGCACTGCGTGCCAACGATGACGCGCTTCGGAGCGTCATCGCTTCGTTGTCGGCCTGTCTGAACCGCGGGTCGAAGATCGCGAAGCACGTCGTCGCGATCCAGCGGACGCATACGACCGGTGAGCATCGTGACGATCGCGTCGCTTCCGAGAGACTCGGTGAGCTGTCGTGCGATCGCGCTCGCGCTCGCGACGCGGTTAACCACGACGGCGACGGTCCTGTGCCGTTCGAGGAGTGCCTTGGCATGTTCGACACATGCCTTCTCCACGGCGGTCCGATCCTCCACCTCCACGAGACGCACAGGCTTGCTCGCGTGGAGGCGCGGTCCGAGCGTTGACTCCGGCTTCTTCTCTTCGTCGAGCAATGTGAATGGTGGCTCGCTGCCAACCCCAGGCGTCGCGGACAGGAATACGTGGGAGAACCTCGTCTTCAGGCCGTTCGCAGGGCACCGCTCGCGGAGCCGCGCTAGTTGATCGAGGGTCTGCCGGAACGGCTCCGAGAGGTGTACCTCGTCGAGGAGGAGTAGTGCGTCGTTGGCGAGAAGACCGGCGTGCACCGGCTTCATACCCTGGCTCACGCCGTACCCCTGCGTGAGCATCCGCGATCCCACCTGATCGACGGTCGAGGCGATGACGAGGGGCTGATCGGGCGTGCGTGCCCAGCCATCGTCCTTGGGCATCCCGCCGCGCAGCGTGAATACGCCGATAGGGTCTTCGCCTGCCCGGGTCAGGGAGCGTAATCGACGGGCGACCTCGACGGTGATGGCGTCGGTGCTCATCATCATTGCGCGGAGAAGCTCTCGACCCCGCTCGGCGATCTGGTCGACCACGATCCGCCGATCCACGATCATGACGATGCGGCGCGAACACCAGCGCTCCCGCACTTCGCGCTCCGCGTCGAGCGCGAGCGCGAAGAGGGCGATGTCGATGCACGTCGTCTTCCCGGAGCCGGTCGGGAGGTCGAGCACACGGGGCCAGCGTTTGTCTCGGACGATCTGTTCGAGCAGCCGCTGCTGCCACGCAAAGGGCTGCCTGCCGGCGTGAACGACAGAGTGGAAGGCACCGAAGTCGGAGGCTATGAGCGTCACTAACCGTCTACGGGCAGGCAGAGTCCGAGCCCAAAGTAGCGCCCGGCGCCGAGCAGGAGCGGGCCACGGATGCGCGCTCCGAAGCGGATGTCAGCATGGACGCGCACGCGCGGCGTACGCCCGGGACGGCCAGGCCATGGTAGGAAGCGACGGACGTGCTGCGCGCCGGCCAGCAGCGGCGCGAGCGAAACCTCGACCGAAAACGGCCGGACGCCGACAACGCGGAGACAAGCCTCGCTGATGCTGCGTTGCGCCTCTAGAGCCGCCCTGCGGGCAGTGCCATCCCGGTTACTGCGCAGATTGCCAGGGTTCTTGTCGAGGGCGATCGGCGTCGCGGTGATGAACCGCGTGGACGGGCGGCACCACAGGTCAGGTGAGAGCGACCTCTTCGCCGACACATCTACGCGCCGCACCGAAACGGGGGGGAGCGATCCCCCCCTAAGCGTGAGGTTGCCTCGCCCATCGGCTCGCTCCTTCTCCCACCTCGCGACGAGGCGAAGTAGCGATTCGCGATCGCTCGTCGGAAGGTCACGCGGAAGCACCAGAGCGCAACCCATGATGGCGCCGTCAGCGTGCTCCTGACCGACGAACGGCAGCGGTACGAACGCGACGTGCGGTTGCTCGACAGGCGCGCCCTCTGCGTGGCCCGACAGCGTCGCGGGCAGGCCCTCGTCACCGTGCTGCTCGAGCAGCGCGCCGCGCAACGCCCGCGCAAGATCTGTCGCACGAGAGACGACCGGGCGCGATCCTCCGACGCGCTCAAACACTACCCAGTCGGTGGAAAAGACCCCGCCGGCGTGCTCGGCCGGGGCTGCAACCTCGACGGTGGCGCGATAGCGCTGCGGACGCGCTGGCAATACGCGATTCTCAACGCCACGATGGCAAACGAAAGCGCGGTCGAGACGTTCGAGCTGACCGGCCCCGACCACGCGCAAGGTCGTATCGCCATCATCGCTCGGGACCAGGGTCGGGGAGATGTTGCGCTCGACGAGGCTGCATCGCACAAGCGACGAGGAGTGACCGAGCCGGGTCACACGCGAACAGAGTCGTTCGAGTGACGCTCGGTGCTCCCTTGCGTCGGCATCTTGCCAGAGGAGCACGAAGGTCGGCGTCTCAGGGATGATTACGGGGAACGTCCGTACCTGACGGGTCCGCCGCTCAGGCGTAAGCGCGATCGCGGTCTCGAGTGCCCTGTCGGAGGGAGCGGACTGCACGATGTTCGGGGCGCTCATCGCGACGGCCAGCTTCTTCTCGGCCTTCCGCCTGCTGGCTCCGTCGGCCTGTCTGAGGGCCTCCTCGGCCCTGCGAATCTCAGCGTCCAATCCAAGCGTGACGTCGTTGACCGGCACATAGACGTTCTGCACGCCCCGCCTGCTGACGCGGGACTCTGGATCGACTCGTAGCGCCGGCGCCCTCTGCTGCTCGAGCCACTGGAGCGCCGCCTGCTCGCTCCTATCAACTTCCTCACTATCGTGGAGCACGGCGACCAACGCGGAGAAGAAACGGGCGGGATGCGGCGGCCATTCCGCGCGGCCACGATCGTTATGCGCGGTCGCCGCGTAGTGACCGGCCAGAAGCTCAATCTCGATGGCAAGCATCAGGACTCCGCGAGGTCGGACTCCGCCGCGGCCAGCTCGCGGCTCCTCTTCACAAGGTCGGCTAGCTTCGGGGACGGCTTAAGCTCCGCGAGCGCCTCGCCAGGCGGCGTGTTGAACCTAATGGGCACGGGCAACTTGCTGACCGCCTCGCCGTAGAGCGTGATGGCCCCAGAGAGATCCAACGACAGGTCGGTCGTGCTTCCGTCGCGTCCGACGGCCTCCAGTCTCAGCGCTGAGCCATTCTTTGGCACGAGCAGACAGCGCGAGCGGAGATCATGGCCGCGGCTCTCAGCGGCGAGCACCGCGAGGAGCCCGAGCGCCGCCAGGACCGTGCGAGCCTCGGTCGCGCCTTCCGTGAAATCCAGACGTCGTAAGGACGCCAGCGACAGCACAACCGTGTGGCGTGCTTCGTCGATCGTCACGCCGCCACCGACCGAGTCGATGCTGGGCGTCACGTTGCCGTGATTCACCTCCGAAGGCTTGCCCTCCTTGCCGAACCTGATGGGTTGGCCCTCAGCGTCCTTCCTCGCTTTCTTGTCGTCGGTCGTCCATCGCTCGTTGTCGTCTGTCGCAACGTAGATGTCCGCAGCCTTCTTCAGGATGTTCAGCGGATCGATCCGGCTCTCGGTCTTGCTGCCGACGACCGCATGGACTCCAACGATCTCGGACACCAGCGCGCGTTGGAATTTGGCACCAAGACCACCCTTGGGTCCCGTGCTGTCCCACAAGCCGAACACGAGTCCAGTCGGGCAGGCCAGGAACAATGCAGTCGCGTTCTTGATGCTCGCGTCGGTAAACGACTTGCCGATTTTCGAAAGCCGAAAGAGTTGACCGTCGAGCAGGCTGTCGCGCAGGAGGGCGTCGGCGATGCGATGAGGGGCGGTGAGCGAGGTGACGCGTCCCACCTCGGGCGCAACCGACGAGAAGTCGACGCTCACCACCGGGAGCACGATCTGCCTGTTGTCCCACAGCGCCTGGAGCGCCTCCTCCATCCGATTCGCCTGACTCTGGACGGAGTCGATGAGCACGCACGTGGTGTCTTGCCCGTCGATGCGGCGCGTCTCAAACGCGTACTTCGCACCGGGCTTCTTGTTTGTTTTGTCCACCGCGTGGGTGGGTGGAAAAACCTTGTCTCCAGGCCCACCTGCGGGTTCGAGTGTCGCCCTTCCGCGGATCGCGACCGTATCGCCGGCCACGAGTTCCCCAAGCTGATCAAAGTTCAGCAGCATCGTTCGGTTCCTCTCCTTACGCCGGAGTCCGGCGTCGAAGGCGGTCTGGTCAACTCGGAGGAACAGGCCGCCTGTAGCAACGTGGCTCTTCGTACCTCGCTCGGTGCGACGCGAGGCCCTTCGACGCGCCGATGCTTTCCGACCTTCCGGTTGGAAGGGGCAGAAGAGCGGTATCCGACCTTGGTTGACGCAACATCGCGAGCCTCCTCATGATGTGATGCCGTTCCGACGGAGCGCAGCGTGAGTCTATCAGCACGAGTAGTCTCATGAACGGGGCCACCGTGAGTCTCGCCGCGTAGTCTGTCAAGGTGAGACAGGATAATCGCGACGGCGAGAAGGTGAGGAACGTGAACTCAGCCGACCGCGGGACGTGCGTAGAGTTCGAGGAGAATGACGTGCAGAGGCTCGATCGCAACCGAGTGAGACACCGCCGCAACGCCGCCATCTCACGTCTTCTCGGAATCGCGAAGCTTCTCAGCACCCATCGCCGAGCGCTGCGGGTGGCAGAGATTGCGGAGCAGCTCGGGATCGGCTGGCGAACGGTGTATCGGGATCTCGAGCGCTTGGAGGCCGCGGGGTTCCCGGTCGCAATGGACCGGCGTGGGAGGACGAGCTACTGGTCCATGCTGCCTACCAAGGTGCCCGAGACCGGCGCCCTCACTAACGAGGAAGCGCTGGCTATGATGCTCGCCGCCGAGCATCTCGGATACTTGGACGTCACGGGCATCCCTGCGGCCCTGCGGAGCGTGCGGGCGAGGCTCGGTCCGCAGGCCAATGCCTCTCGTGCGCTCGTGGGGCCCCGTCATCCGGCGGTCCGCCGCTGTGCCGCTACGCCAGCCTTCGGCGCGTTGCGGCGTGCCACCGAAGCTCGCCGGGTGGTTGCGTGCCGCTACTTCACGTTGAGTCGCCAGCTGGAGTCGGACCGATGCATCCATCCTTACTGCATCTGGCTTGCCGGTGCGACGGTCTACGTGATCGCGTACTGCGAGACGCGCCGACAGGTCCTCATGTTCAACCTCGATCGGTTTCGCTGGGCACGGGACGCTGGCAGGACCTTCCCCCAACCCCACTTCGATCTTGACGACTACCTACAGGGAGCGCTGCGGGTGATGAGGGGCGGAAAGGCGCGGGATGTCGTCGTGGAGCTGGACGCATGGGCAACCAGCCGCCTGGAAGAGCGGCCTGCGCACGCCACGCAGCGCCTGGAGCGGTTCGGGCGAGGCGCGGCGCTGCTGCGGATCAGGGTCGTGCTGTCCGAGGAGATCGTGAGTTTCATCCTCGGGCTCGGGTCTCACGCCGTTCCCTTGGAGCCGCCAGAGCTGGTCGCAACGATCGCGACCGAGCTCGCCTCGATGCGGGAAGGCCTGTCGCGAGCCGAAGCCACTAGCTCCGCCCAGCTCCTGCTTTTCCCAGCGGAGAGCTTCGGTCGCAGTGAAACGCGATTGTCCCGGGTGGACAAGCGCCACGCGTAGGCTGCTAGCGAACACGCTGCTGTCCCGGCGCGTGTTCGCTCACCATGGACAGCGAGACAAGTGCCCAGGAAGCCAGCCCCACCGTGGATCGCTCCCAGCCGTGGCTCGTCCCCGTGCGGATGCTCAACGAGTTCACGTATTGCCCGCGGCTCTTCTACTTCGAGTGGGTCCAAGGAGCGTTTCGCGACAACGCCGATACCGTTGACGGCCGCCACCAGCACCGGCGTGTGGATCACGCGAGCGGTGATATCGGGTCTCCTGACGAGCCAGCAGACGATCGAATCCACGCGCGCTCTGTCGCGATGGATGCACCCGTCGTCGGACTGACGACCCGCATCGACCTGGCCGAGGCAGACGACGGATCCGTGACACCTGTTGACTACAAGCGCGGGAGCAAGCCCGGCATCCCAGAAGGCGCATGGGAGCCCGAGCGGGTCCAGGTCTGCGCGCAGGGCCTCGTGCTTCGCGAGAACGGCTTCCAGTCCCGTGAGGGCGCCATCTACTTCGTTGCGTCGAAGGAGCGCGTGCGCGTGACGTTCGACGATGCCCTGGTCGGCCGCACCCTCGACCTCCTCGCGGACCTCCGACGAGCGGCTGCGGACCCGCTGCCGCCTCCGCCGCTTGTCGACAGCCCAAAGTGCGTCCGCTGTTCCCTCGCACCCATCTGCCTTCCTGACGAGACCAACCTCATCCTACGTGGTGGCCAGGAAGCGCCGCTCCGACAGCTCGTTCCCGCGCGAGACGATGCACTTCCCCTCTACATCCAGGAGCCTGGTACCCGCGTCAGCAAGGACCACGGGGTGCTTCGCATCCACACTCCCGAAGGTGATCCCGTCGAGGTGAGGCTCTGCGAGACTTCGAGCCTCTCCCTCTTCGGAGCCGTCCAGATCTCCGCGCAGGCCATCGGCGAGCTGTGCGATCGCGCGATACCAATCTGCCACTTCAGCGGAGGCGGGTGGTTCCGTGGTCTGACGACTGGGATGCCGCACAACGACGTGGAGGTGAGGCGCGCCCAGGCCCGCCGTGCCGACGACCCCCGGTTCTGTCTCGAACTGGCGCGAGGCTTCGTTTTCGGCAAGGTCCGGAACTGCCGCACGATGGTGCGCCGCAACCACGAGTCACCGCCACCGGCCGCGCTGAAGGAGCTGGCGCGGCTGGCTCGTGGCGCTCGCCGCGCCGAGACCATGGAGTCGCTCCTCGGCGTCGAGGGAGCCGCCGCGCGTCTCTACTTCTCCCTCGTCCAGGGCCTTCTGCGCCCGCGCGTGCCTTGGACGGGCCTCGGCATCGATTTTGATGGCCGCAACCGCCGCCCGCCGCGCGACCCGGTGAACGCGCTGCTGTCGCTCTCCTACGCGGTTCTCGCGAAGACGTTCGCCATCACCACGTTTGCCGTCGGCCTCGATCCCATGCTCGGGTTCTACCATCAGCCGCGATTCGGGCGTCCCTCGCTCGCTCTCGACCTCATGGAGGAGTTCCGGCCCCTCATCGCGGACTCCGCGGTGATCTCCGCCATCAACACTGGCGTCGTCGGCCCAGACGACTTCCTCGGGCGTGCGGGCGCCTGCGCCTTAACTCCCGCCGGCCGCCGCCGCTTCCTTAACGCCGTCGAAGGTCGGCTCGATCAGGAGATCACTCACCCGAGCTTCGGCTACCGAATCAGCTACCGGCGCGTCCTCGAGGTGCAGGCGCGCCTTCTCGCCCGTCGCCTCACAGGCGAGATCCCACGCTTTCCGCCGTTCCTCACGAGATGAAGTATGCGCCACCGCTGGGTCGTTGCGTACGACATCTCCGACCCCAAGCGTCTTCGGAGCGTCTACCACGTCATGCGCGGCTACGGCGTGCACGTCCAGCTCTCCGTCTTCGAGTGTGACCTGAGCGCCGCTCACCGGATTTCCCTCGAGTCCGATCTGCTCGCCGTCATGAACGCACGCGAAGACCAGGTGCTCTTCTATGACCTCGGCCCAACGGAGGGCCTCAGCGAGGACCGTATCCAGTACCTCGGCCGACCGCACAACCCGGTCCGCCGAGAGCCGCGCGTCGTGTAGTACCCTCTTGTCGTGTAGTACCCTCTTGCAGACGCTCCTTGACATCGCGCTCCCTTCGAGCGGTCCGGTGGTGCGTACACGCTCGCTGCCGCTCGCAAGCGCGACAAATGCACGCTCTTCAGGATCCTCCCCTGTGGACAAGCCCGCTACTACGTTGACCAGCGGGCTCCCCTTCGGAGCACTTCGGCTGCTGCTCGCTGCTCACGCATCAAGCCTCGATACTTCAGGCAGTTGCCAGCGAGCCCTCTCCGTGGCCTACGGGCCACGGCCCCATTGAAGCTCGTCCAGCGCGACGATCTCTTCGGTCAGGTGGCCTACCTCTCCGTGGCCTACGGGCCACGGCCCCATTGAAGCACGGCATCTCCGGTGGCGACAGAGATCGCCGTCGTGTTGCTCTCCGTGGCCTACGGGCCACGGCCCCATTGAAGCAAATCCCCTCTGGCCGGGAGCCATCGTGGCGACGACTCCTCTCCGTGGCCTACGGGCCACGGCCCCATTGAAGCATAGAAATCTCGAAGCTTCTGAGCGATAACATATAGCTCTCTCCGTGGCCTACGGGCCACGGCCCCATTGAAGCGGCGATCTCGATGGCCTGGCGGTCCTTCTCGCCGGGCTCTCCGTGGCCTACGGGCCACGGCCCCATTGAAGCGCGTCCTATTCGGACCATGCCCGTGCCCTGACGACGGCCTCTCCGTGGCCTACGGGCCACGGCCCCATTGAAGCTCTAAGAAGCGCTCCTCCGATAGCACAGCCCTCGGCACTCTCCGTGGCCTACGGGCCACGGCCCCATTGAAGCCGGACATGCGCATGCGTAACGGTACCGAGGACGGCATCCTCTCCGTGGCCTACGGGCCACGGCCCCATTGAAGCCGGCCATCCCAGACCGGCGTACCGTCAGGTAGATGGACTCTCCGTGGCCTACGGGCCACGGCCCCATTGAAGCTTGCACTTCGCCCACCCAGGCTCCGAACTGAGGACGTACCTCTCCGTGGCCTACGGGCCACGGCCCCATTGAAGCACGGTGGTCGTGTCGTTCGTGAAGACGCTGCCCCACTCCTCTCCGTGGCCTACGGGCCACGGCCCCATTGAAGCGCGGCGTGCTCGGCCGTGAACAGCGGCCTGTGCCGCAACTCTCCGTGGCCTACGGGCCACGGCCCCATTGAAGCCGGGGCAGATCGTGAAGAGCCTTCCCTGTGCCCACCTTCTCCTCTCCGTGGCCTACGGGCCACGGCCCCATTGAAGCTTCTGTCTTGGGGAACCGCACAACGACGGCATAGGGCACTCTCCGAGGCTTACGGGCCACGGCCCCATTGAAGCCATCCTCGCGACGGCAGAGAGCGGCCTCACGGTTCCCCTCTCTCCGTGGCCTACGGGCCACGGCCCCATGGAAGCTAGGCATCACCTACGAGGGCCACGACGTCGTGCCCGGCTCTCCGTGGCCTACGGGCCACGGCCCCATTGAAGCAAAAGCACTCTAGAGGTCTTACCTGTCGCACCGCGCCGCGATCGGCCCTCGAGACGGCGCTTGAAGGTCGTCGGCGTCTCAGGGCTTCTTCCCCGCGTCGACGGCCTTCATGAAGTCGACGAGCCCCTTGACGTAGGCGTCCTGGTCGTCCCACATCGCCATGTGGCTGCCCTTCGGACAGAGCAGGAACTTGCCGTTCTTCACCTGCCTGGACACCCATTCCATGTGCTTGGGATCCATGGTGTCGTTGGCCGCGCCGATGACCAGAGTCGGGACCGTGATCTTCGGGAGGTCGGCCTTGCGGTCCCACTTCTCGAGACGGCCCGAGGCGCCGAACTCGCTCGGACCCTGCATCAGCACGTAGACGTCCTTGTTGAGCCGCGCGAACGCGCGGTTGATGGCGTCGGGCCAGGGATCGAGACGGCAGATGTGCTTGCTGTAGAAGTTCGGGATCAAGATCTCCATGTACCGCGGGCTCTCGTACTCGCCTCTCGCCTCGAGGTCCTTGATCTCCTTGACGACGGCGGGGTCCATCTGCTTGGCGAGGACGTCGCTCGCGTAGGCGTTGTAATCGGCGGCGCTCATCATCATGTTGGAGACGACGAGACCCTTGAGGTTGGACTGGTACTTGAGCGCGTACTCGACCGCGAGGATGCCGCCCCAGGAGTGGCCGAGGAGGTAGAAGTCGTCCTTGCCGAGCCCGAGCGCCTTCCTTACCTGCTCCACTTCCTCCACGAAGCGCTCCAGCGTCCAGAGATCGGCGTCCTTCGGCTGATCGGAGAAGGACGAGCCGAGCTGGTCGTAGTAGATGAGCTCGATGCCCTCGGCGGGAAGGAAGCTCTCCAGGCACTCGAAGTACTCGTGCGTCGCCCCCGGGCCGCCGTGCAGCAGGAGCAGCTTGATGCGCGGGTTGTTGCCGATGCGCTTGGTCCAGACGTGGAACGGGCCCTTCGGCGTCTGGATCGGGATCATCGTCACGCCGCCCGCCTTGGGACCCGGAGTGTCGTCGCGGAAGTAGGACCGGAGGGTCGGCTCCTCGGCGGAGGCCAGCGCGGCGAAGAGCGTGAGAGCAGCGATCGGCATGCGGGTCATTCGTGCAACTCCTGAGAGATCAGAGCCGGTAGAGCATGAAGTAGATCACGACTCCCGTGATCGACACGTAAAGCCAGATCGGAAACGTCACGCGGGCCAGGCGCTTGTGCGCGTCGAAGCGATCCCGGAGCGCCCGCCGGAGCGTCACCGGCACGAGCCCGACGAGGGACGCGGCGAGGAACGTGTGGGTCGTCAGGATGGTGAAGTAGACGGTGCGGATCGGACCCTGGTGCGCGAAGCGCGTGGTCCCGTGCCCCAGGTGATAGGTGACGTAGCAGGCGAGGAACAGGATCGTCGTCGCAACGGCTCCCAGCATGAAGCGCTTGTGGGCCGCGCGCTTCCCGGCCCTGATGCAGGCGAGGCCGCAGAGGAGCTGCACCGCGCTCGCGGCGTTGAGGCAGGCGTTGAGCGGCGGGAAGAACGGGAGATCCACGCGTCAGATCGGCTTCTTGCCCGTCGCCGGTCGCGCGGCGAGCTTCACGGCGAGAGCGAACGTCGCGATCGCGAAGAGCGTCGTGAGGGCGAGCGACAGCGGAAGCGACGGCAGCGCCTCGGCATGGCCGGGGCTCGCCAGGTAGAGGACGCGCCGCAGCGCGGCGACGCCGTAGGTGAGGGGATCGCAGGCCATGATCGCCCGCAGCACGACCGGAGCGCCGGCCGCCGGGAAGAACGCGCCCGAGAGGATCCACATCGGGAAGAGGAAGACGCTCATGATGGCGTGGAAGCCCTGGGTCGAGTCCATCCGCCACGCGATGCACAGGCCGACCCCGGTGAGGCCGAAGCTGATCAGGATCAAGACGCCCGTCGCCGCGATCATCGGAAGCGGGGCGACCGGCAGCCCGGACACGGGGGCGCCGAGCAGCAGCACGACGAGCCCCTGGGGCACGGCGAGCGCCGTGGCTCCGAGCACCTTGCCGAGCACGACGCTCGATCGCGCCACGGGGGCGGCGAGAACCGCCTGGAGGAACCCTTCGTTCCGATCCTCGATGATGGAGATGGTCGCGAAGATGGCGGTGAAGAGGACGATGAGGACGACCGTGCCCGGCAGGAAGTACTCGAGCGAGCTCATCCCGCCGTTCCCGGGCTTGAACGACGCCCGCAGGCCGGAACCGAACAGGATCCAGAAGAGGATCGGCTGGGCGACGGCGCCGATGACGCGGTCGCGCTGCCGGTAGAAGCGCTGGAGCTCGCGCTGCACGAGCGTCGCGACGGGGCCCAGGAAGAAGGGACGCTCCTTCACGCCCGCGCCTGCCCCTCGGCGATCGCGAACGTGCGGCCGGTGCGGTGGATGAAGACGTCCTCGAGCGTGGGCCGGTCGAGGGAGACGCCCTCGACGTCCTCGCCGTAACGCGCCAGGATCGTGGCGAGGAGCTCCTGGCCGTCCTGCCGCTCGATCCGCACGGAGCCGTCGACGACCATCGCCGGGAGCCCGAGCTCGGAGCTGAGACGCTGCTGCATCCGCGCGAGATCGCGGGCGCGCACGAGCACGATGTCGCCTCCCACCTCGGCGCGCAGCGCCTTGGGGGTCCCGAGCGCGACCACCTGCCCCTCGTGGAGGATGGCGACGCGGTCGCAGCGGTCGGCCTCGTCCATGAGATGCGTCGTGACCAGGATGGTCATGCCCCGCTCGTCGCGCAACGCCATCAGGTGGTCCCAGACTTCGCGGCGCACCGCCGGATCGAGCCCGGTCGTCGGCTCGTCCAGCAGCAGCAACGCGGGCCCGTGCAACAGGCTCTTCGCGATCTCGGCCCGGCGCTTCAGGCCGCCCGACAGCGTCTCGACGCGATCGCGCTCCCGGCCGGAGAGCCCCACGCGCCCGAGCATCTCGGCCATGCGCCGCTCGAGGTCGGCGCCGTGGAGCCCGTAGAGCCGGCCCTGATGGCGGAGGTTCTCGATGACGGTGAGCTTCTTGTCGAGGCTCGGCGACTGGAACACGACCGAGATCCGGCGCCTGACGCCGTGGGGATCGCCCGCGACGTCCTTGCCGCAGATGGTCGCGCGGCCGCCGGTGGGCGCGAGCAGCGTCGCGAGGATGCGAAACAGCGTCGACTTCCCGCCACCGTTGGGCCCGAGCAGACCGAACACCTCGGACGGGCGGACGGCCAGGTCCACACCGCGGAGCGCCTCGCGCGCTCCGTAGGCCATCTTGAGGCCCTCCACCAGCACGATCGGATCGGGATCGCCAGCCATCTCAGGGGATCCGATCGAGCGCCATGAGGAGGAAGATCAGCGGCAGGTAAGCGACCGAGGCGAGGAGGAGCCTCCTGGCCGCTGCGTCGGTGCGGTTCCGCAGAAGCCCGAGCGCTGCCGCGGCGTAGGCGAGCGAGAGGACGAGCGCACCCCAGAGGTAGACGGGGCCCGCGAGCCCCAGCAGCGCGGGGGCGAGCCCCACCGGGACGAGCACGATCCCGTAGAGGAGCGCTTGCCTGCCGACGATCCCGCCGGCCGGATCGCGCACGGCCGACGTGGGGAACCCCGCACGCGTGTAGTCCGCGCGGCAGAGCCAGTCGATGGCCGAGAAGTGAGGGATCTGCCAGAAGAAGAGGATGGCAAAGAGCGCGAGCGCGCCGGCTCCGAGCGCTCCCGATGCGCCGGTGTAACCGAGCATCGGCGGGATCGCGCCGGGCACGGCGCCGACGTAGAGCGCGAGCCCCGTGCGGCGCTTGAGAGGCGTGTAGAGGAGCACGTAGCTCACCGCGGAGGCCGTGGCGAGCGCCATCGTGAGCGGGTTCGCGAGGGCGCCGAGCACGGCGATCCCCGCCGTCACCACGACGACGCCGAACCCGAGGGCCTCGCGCTTCCCGAGACGTCCCGCGGGGAGCGGGCGCCGGCACGTGCGGAGCATCAACGCGTCGGTGTCCTGCTCCATCCACATGTTGAGCGCGTTCGCTCCCGCGCAGGCAAGCCCGGTCCCGATCACCGTCGCCGCGAGGAGGCCGAGGTCCATGCGCCCGGCGGTACCCATGAGGAAGCCCGCCAGCGCGCTCAGCGCCACCATCATCGTGATGCGGAGCTTGCACAGCTCGAGGAAGTCCGCGGCCCTCGACCGCGCGGCGCCCGCCGCGTCCGCCCGCGCCACGCTCCCGGGCGCTTCGAGGCTCATGCGGTCACCGGCGCGAGCGCGCCGGGGGCGCGCACCGACGCCGCACGCGGAGCGCGGCGCGCGACGAGCAGCGTGAGCGCCATGCTCGAGGCCAGCACGAGGGCGCCGTTGCACACGTGCAAGCTCGTCGGCTTGGGCGCCTTCGCGCTCCAGATCGTGAGGGCGCCGAGAGCAATCTGAACGGGGATCGCAAGGCCCAGGGCGACGCCGGGGATCCGGAGCTCGTGACGCTCGCGCGATCGCCGCGCCACGGACAAGAGGCACGGCGTCGCGAGCGCGGCCACCACGGCAGCACCGAGGCGGTGGAGGAAGTGGATCGCCACGGGGGCGGTGCGGAGCGCCTCGAAAGGCGGGACCAGCCGTCCCATCGACAGCGGGAAGTCGGGAATGGCGAGCCCGGCTCCGAGGTGGCGCATCGTCGCGCCGACGATGAGCTGCGTGTAGATCGCGCCGGTCAGGATCGCGAAGGGGCGGGGCGACAGCGCGGCGGTCCCGGAGAGCGGAGTGGCATCCTTCCAGGCGCGCGAGGTGACGACGGCCAGCGTGACGATGACGCAGAGAAAGGCCTGTGCGACGCACGCGTGGCTCACCGAGAGGGCCGGCGGAAGGAAGTGGAGCACCGTGAGGCCGCCCAGCACGGCCTGCAGCGTCACCAGGCCGACGGCGGCGAAGCCCATGCGGCGCACCCAGCGCCGCGGCTCGAGGATCGCGAGGGCGACGGCAAGGAAGAGCGTCAACGTCGCCACCGTTCCCGCCACCATGCGGTGCCCGTGCTCGGAGAAGATGCCGCCCACCATCGGCGGCATCAGCATCCCGTAGGAGAGCGGCCAGTCCGGGACCGCGAGCCCCGATCCGGTGCTCGTCACCATCGCGCCGGCGAACACGAGGAACAGCGTCGCCAGCACCATGAAGACCGCGAATGCGTGGAGCCCGCGTGCGGACATGCGAAGGACGGGCCGGCCCGCCTCGAGACGAGGCGGGCCGAAGGATCCGAGCCCGTGCCTACTGGCCCGCGCCCGCCGCCGGTGGCTTCAGCGTGAAGTCGGCCGTGGCGTTGCCGCCCTTCACCTCGACCTCAGCGGTCGCCGTCCCGTACTTGTTGTGCCACGCCTCGAGGGTGTACTTCCCATCGGGCAGGTCCTTGATCTCGTAGGTCCCCTTGTCGCCGGTGGCGCTGAAGTAGGGATTGTCCATGACGCCTACGTACGCGAACATCCACGGGTGGACGTCGCACTTGATCTTGACCATGCCGCCCGTCCCCGGATTCTCCGGCGCGGTGAAAGTCTTGGTGACCTTCATCCCCTGGGTCGGCATGCCGAGGTTGAACTCCTTGCTCGCCTTGGGGAGCGCGTGGATGTTGTGGAGCGTCGGATCGCTGTTCACGATCTCGAACGGCTGGTTCACCATGACCCCGATGACCTTCGGGTGGTACTGGCAGCCCTTCTGGTCGAACTGGACGGGGGTCGTGGGCGTCGGATAGGTCTTGCCGGCGGGAAGGCCCGCCTTGACGTACACGAAGACGTTCTGGATCGTGCCGTCCGCGTTGACGGTGAAGTTGTCGTTCATCGCAGGCGTCTTGTGCTCCGCGGCGCACTTCGGATCCGCGTCCATCTTGATCTCTTTGTCGGCGGGCGCGGTGCCGTCGATCTTGACCTTCCCCGTCACCGATCCCGCGAATGACGGCGACGCCGCGAGGAGCACGGCCAGAGAAGACAGTCCTACGGTGTGAGAGAAAAACCTCTTCGTTTTCATGCTTGTCCTTACTCCCTTGGGTCCCGGAAGGACGGGCGCTTGGTCGCGCGCGTCCCTCGCCATCCGTCGCTCGCGTCGTTCGCGGCGCTCGGAGGGAGCGGAATTATAGAGGGGGGCTCGGAAGCGAATCAAGGACGCGGCTGCTTCCGGAAGCTCCTTCCGGCGGCGCGACGCCGTAGGCCTCGAAGGCCAGGCGCTGCGCCTGCCCGAGGGTGGCCATCGAAAGCACTTCGCCGAGAAACAGGACCGGAAACATCGGGAAGAAGAAGAAGAAGCATGCGAACGTCGCGACGAGCCCGCTCGCCCACTTCAGGACGCCCGCGAGGATGATGTTCCAGGGATTGTCGCGCAGCACGCCCCACAAGCGTCGCGGCGAAAGCATGGCGCCCAGGCTGTCCTCGACCGCAAGGACCGCCGCCAGCACCGGGAAGAGCGTGAGCTGGAACGCGATCTGGAGGAAGAGCGCGCCGAAGTAGCAGGCGTAGACGATCATGATCCCGAGCGCCGCGAGGACCTCGGCGCCCCTGCCGGCGACCGCACCGAAGACGGTCATTCCGACGCCCGCGCCCATCGCGAGTATGAGCGGGCTCATGTAGACCATGACGGCGAGCCAGTACTTCGCGCCGAGGATCCACATCTCGCCCAGCCGGTCCCAGTCGGGCATCGGGTGCGTCTCCCCCGCCGCCGCATTGCGAGCAGTCAGGACGCCGTAACCGATGAAGACCGGGACCGCGAGAGGGAACACCGGGATCATGAGGAGGGCGACGACCGATCCGATCAGCAACTTCCCGACGATGGCGGGATCCTGGAAGACGCCGTTCCACGCCTCGTTGACGTTGATCGACGCGATTCTCGGGCGCGGCGCGGGCAGGGCGTCCATGCTCGCCACCATTATGCCCGTGGCGGCCGGGCGGCCTACAATCGTGGCATGCCCGACCATCCGACGGTCCACGTCGTCGTCATCGCCGTCGTGACCGATCCGCGCGGGATGCTGCTCGTGAGGACGCGCGACGACGGGCAGTGGATGTGCCCGCAGGGCTGGCTCCGGCCCGACGAGAGCGTGAAGGACACCGCCAAGCGCAAGGTCTCGGAGGAGACGGGGGTGCTCGTGAGCGTCGAGCGGATGCTCGGCATGAAGAGCCGCCTCGCATCGCCCGCCGTCGGCGAGCTCTGGATCCTGCTGAAGTGCCACCCGCTCGCCGGCACGCCCCGGCCCGGTATCATGGAGCTCGACGCGGTCTTCACGCCCCTTGATGCGCTGCCCGAGCTCAAGGACGGCCAGCGCGACTGGATCCAGGAGGCGCTGGCCGCCTCCGAGCTCCTTCTCGAGTAAGCGCTCGGTTCAGCGAGCGGGGCGGGCGGCCTTCGCCTGGCCGGCCCGCAGCCGCAGCACGTGCATGTAGAGGTGCGCGGAGTAGGAGTCGAGCTCGCCGCGGTTGTCGGAGACCTCCGTCTCGTGATCGACGCGCGCGCCCGCACGAAGGCTCTGGGCGCGCTTGGCGGAGTGCACCGCGTCCATCTCGCCGAAGGACGCATCGAACACCTCCGACGGCGCGCGCACACGCAGCTCGCGTGCGAAGTCGAGGAGGTCGTGCGAGCGCTCTCGTAGGCTCCGCTGGTAACGCCGAAGACGCCCTCCTCGAGCCGGTAGCTGTCGAACGACGCCGTCGTGTAGAGATCCACCACGAGACGCAAGGCGCGGGTCACGTTGCGGTCGATGGTCTTCGTCTCGGCGCCGAACGGCTCCCCCATCATGCGCACCATGTGGCGCGTCCGCACGACGTCGAGCCGCTTCTCGCAGAGCTCTCCCTGGACGAGGAGGAACACCTCGCCGTACGGGACCTGGATCTCGCCAGCGTCCGCCGCCACCAGGATCGCGCCGGCGTCGGTCAGCGCGCCTTCGCGGATCGGGATCGGATCGGGAAGCGCCGCGACCGCCTCGGCACGGAAGAACGACGCCGCGATCCCGATGCTGGCGAGCGCTGCCTGCGCGTCGCGGGCGGCGTCGAACGAGAGATCGCTTGCGCCGAGGAACAGCTTCCCGCGCAGGAGCCGCTGACGGATGATGAAGAGATCCGACCCGAAGACGCGTGCGAACGACGCGACGAGGGCATCGGTGACGCTGCCTTCGGGAGGCGTCACCATCACGACGTGGTCCTGTGCGCCGTCGTCGGCCTCGCCTTCAGGACGCACCGCAGGGATCTCCTGGAGCCTCGTCGACAGACCGTCGTCCACGGCGGGAAGGCGCGCACCGCAATAGAGACAGGCTCGATTGTTGAGGCCTGCCACGTGGTGGCACTTCTCGCAGCGACGGTCGCTCGTCACGGTCGGGGAATCGCTCCGCAGGGGATCGGCGTTGAAGGCGTACATGATACAGAAGGTACGAAAGCTATGATCGGGGCGTTCGCCACCCCGCATCCCACGCGCCATCAAGGAGAACCATGGGCCGCTGGCTCCTGAAATCGGACCCCGACACCTACTCGTTCCACGACCTCGCGCGCGACCGCACGACCGTCTGGGACGGCGTCACCAATCCCGTCGCGCTCAAGAACATCCGCGCCATGAAGCACGGCGATGATGCATTCGTCTACCACACGGGCAAGGAACGAGCGATCGTCGGGCTCGCCACGATCGCAAGCGATCCCTACCCCGATCCGAAGGACGCGACCGGGCGTCTCGTGGTGATGAAGCTGGAGGCACGGGGGCCGCTCGCGCGCCCCGTCACGCTCGAGGAGATGAAGGGCGCCCGCGCGCTTGCGGGGTGGGACCTCTTCCGCCTCGGACGGCTCTCGATCGTTCCCGTGACCGATGCGCAGTGGAAGGCGGTCATGGCGATGGCGGCGCGCAAGGCCTGACGCGCCAGCGCGGGCGCCGCCCCGCGCGGGAGGATCACCTTAGCGCCGGGATGTACCGCGGCAGATCGCCGATGATCGGGAAGAGCCCGAGGAAGAAGAGGGCGACTCCGGCGATCATGATCGCCGTCTGACCGCCGGTCATCTGCTTGGTGCCGGTGCTCATCTTGCTGCCGACGACGAAGGTCAGCACGCCGGCGATCATGAGCGCGACGCTCAGGATCGGGTTCATGTGGAAGAGCAGGTCGAAGTACGGGAAGACGCGGTCCAGCACGGCATCGCGAGTCTAAACTACGCGGCCGTCATGAGGGGCAGGCTCAAGGATCTCGCGTTCGGTCTTCTCGTGGCCTCCGCGCTCTGGGGCCTCTGCGAGGGACTCCTGTGGGTCCTCGGGTTGCCGAGGGCGACGTCCGAGGAGATGGGGCTCGTGGAACGCGATGCCTTCGGACAGCGCCGGAGAGTTCCCTCGCTCCATGCGGCTCGATCCCGATCTGCTCTGAGCTTCAAGCCGGACAACGATGCGACCGAGCGCCTGCACGACAGTCTGCTCGAGTGGAGCTACGTCAACCACGACGGCTTTCGCGGCGCCATCCGCCAGGCTCCGGGAGCGTCATCGTCCTGGCGCGGGCGATTCCGTGACCGCCGGCTACGGCGTCGGACGAGACGTCCTACCCCGATCCTGGAGCGCGAGCTCCGCGCGGTGGTCGTCACCGCCCACGTGGCCAACACCGGCGTCCGGCTACTCCTCCGAGCAGGACGCATCCAGATCGCCCGGACGATGCCGCTACAAGCCCGCCGCTGGTCGTGCTCGAGTACGGCATCAACGACGACTGGCTCACCGCGTTCCCCGACTCGGTGCTGCTCCGGCCGAGCGCGGCGCGCACGACCCAGCGGATCCTCGGTCACAGCCGGATCTACAGGCTCCTCCGACTCCCGATCGTCCGCGGCAAGGTCGAGCGCGAGCTCTCGTCCGGGAACAAGCCTCCACGCGTCGCGCTCGATCGCTACGGGGAGAACCTCCGCGCGATGGTGGCCTCCGTCCGCGCGGCGGGCGCGGCGCCGATCCTCGTTGCTCCGACGTCGCAGTACGAGGCGGGGGCACGCAAGTGGCCTCCGTCCGGGGATGGGCGCATCCTGGCGAGCCCGCTGTCGGACTATCGCAAGCGCATGGCGGAGGTCGCGAGCGCGGAGAAGGTCCCGTTCGTCGACGTCGATCTCCTGTCGGGCCGGCTCCCCGAGAGCCCCCGCCGCTTCGTCGACTGGTGCCATCCCGACGCGGAGGGGCTCGCGATCCTCGCCAGGGCGATCGCTCCCGAGGTGGAGAGATGCCTCGCGGCTCGCTGAGGGCGAACATCCTCCTCGCGATCGGCAGCACCGCGGCGCTCGCGGGCGCCGCCGAAGCCGTCGCGCGGCTCCTCGGAGTGGCCGGGGCCGAGGTCTTCTCGCCCGAAGCCGTGCCGCAGTTCGATCGCGAGCACTTCGCGGGAACGCGGCCTCCGTGGTTCGAGCCCGATCCGGACCTCATGTGGCGCTGGGTCCCGTCGCGCCACACCATCGAGTTCCGATCCGACTTCCAGCACTGGGGCTACCGCACGTCCTCCCGCGGCTTCCGCGGCGACGAGGTCCCGTGGCCGCCGGGACGGCCGCTCGTCCTCTGCGCGGGCAACTCCGTGACGGCGGGCTATGGCGTCACCGACTTCGACAGCTTCCCGAGCGTCCTCGAGCGGACGCTCCGCGCGAAGCCTGGCCTCGAGGACGCGCGCGTGATCAACGCGGGCGTCTACGGCTACTCGAGCGAGCAGGGACGGGTCCAGCTCGGACGCCTCGTCCCCGAGCTCCGCCCCGACGTCGTGGTGGTCGAGTACGGAATCAACGACGATGCGAAGAGCCTCTATCCCGACGCGATGCTCATCGGACGCGGGGGCTCCCTCGCGCGCGTCCGCCGCGCGCTGAACGCCTCGGCGGCCTACCGCGCGCTGCGCGCGCCGCTCGTCCGGGCCAAGCTCCGGGCGCGCGCCGGCGACGCGCGCCGCGAGGCCCGCGTCGGACCGGAGCGCTACGCCGAGAACCTCCGGGAGATCGCCGCCATCGTGCGCGCCGGCGGGGGACGGACGATCTACGTGGCGCCTCCGAGCAAGTGGGAGTGGGGCATCCGATCTCACTCGATATACCGGAAGCCCAGGAAGGTGCTCAACGCCTATCCGATGCAGCTCTACCGCAACGTCATGGGAGCCGTGGCGTTCGACGAGGGGTCCCCCTTCCTGCTGATCCCGCTCCTGGCGGGGATGGAGCAAGGCAGCGCGGCGAGGTTCCCCGACTACTGCCACCCGGACGCAGAGGGCCTGTGCATCCTCGCGGAGGGCCTCGCCCCGCTGGTCATTCGCGAGATCGCGCTGGGGCGCCCGGCGGTGGTACGTCCGGCACGCTGACGCTCGCGACCCTCGAGGGAGCGGAGGCCGGCGCCTCGCCCTGGTCCTCGGGTCGATCACCCTCGACGTAATGCTCCTGGTAGAAACGGTCGTAGGCATCGAGCACCTGCTGCCGGGTCGCCGGATCGATCGTCTCGCCGAGCGTCTCCTGGCGGCGTACGGACGCGTACGGCGTGATCGCCCGCAGCGTGAGGATCGCCACCGTGGACTTCGGGCGGATCGACAGGACCGACGCCGCCTTTCCGATCACGCTCTCGTCCTGGTGCATCATGCCGAAGAGCCAGAGCAGCGTGCGCTGCAGCTCCGCGTCGCGATACTCCTGGTAGCGGCTCGGCGCCGCGGCGAAATCGCGCGACGCCGGCGTCCCGAGGCCGCACCGATCGCGGATGAGCTCGAAGGTCTTGCGCGCGATCAGCAGGTTTCCCTCCTTCGAGGGGTGGACGTAGTCGACGAACATGTCGAAGCCGGGAGCGCCGGTCGGGCAGGCGAGCTCCATCTCCCGCTCCATGTCGAGGAGCATCGCCGTCGGGTAGCGGCGCGCGTGCTCGCGCACGATGTCGTTGAGCGACGACACCGCACGGAAGGGGTTCGCGTCCAGGTCCTTGGCCATCACGTACTGCGCGTGCGCGTCGGAGAAGCACCCGAGCCGCTCGAAGGCCTGGCCGAGGTGGAAGTGGGCTTCGGCGTGGGCGGGGTCCTTCTCGACGGCCGCGCCGAGCGAGGCTTCGGCCCCCGGGGCGTCGCCCGCCTCCAGCGCGCGCATCCCCGAAGCGTAGCTCGCGCGGAAGGCTTCGAGCTCCTCGCCCACAGCACCGTTGACCGAGACGTTCGGGATCCAGTCCCGGAGGTTCACCGGGACGGTCATCGCCACGACCGGGACGCGGCGCCTCGCGGCGTCGACGAGCATCTGGTCCATGCAGAAGGCGTAGTGTTCCTTCACGGCGGCGAACTGCGCGGGATCCTGACGGAGATCCAGCGCGAGGCGGCTCACCTTGGAGAACCGCTCGAAACGGGTGTCTCCGCGCGTGCGCCCGGCCAGGGTGTTCCCGGGGTGGAGCTTGCGGTCGAGCCACCCTCTGGCGAGCTGGACCGTGCGGAGCTTGCCGCCGGTCGCGAACAGGAAGCTACGGAGCTTGCTGCTTCCGAAGTAGGTCCGGCGCTCGAGGAACTCGTTGTTGCCGATCCACAGGATGACGAGGTCGGGTGAGAGGTGCATCAGGTCGTTGAAGATCAGCCGGAGCCGGTAGGCGGCGAAGCCGTGCGCGCTGACGTTCAGGACCTCGATCGACCGCCCGGGGTAGGCCCCCTCGAGAGCCTGCTTCAGGTACTCGCTCCAGATCTCCTCGGGCGGGTGGGGCCAGCCGGCGCAGGCCGACTCGCCCAGGCAGAAGATGCGGTAGGTCCCCGGCGGCTTCTCCTGGAGGAACTTCACGTCGCGCGAGTTGTACGCCTGGGGATGGGTGACCTTGTAGTACTTCTGCCCGTTCTCAACCACCTCGGAGAACACCGACATCGGCGTGGTCAGGTTGAGGTAGGGGTCGCTAGCGGGAGCAGGCAGGAAGAGGCGGAGCGCGGCCTCCACCAGTGCGAAGCCCAGGAAGGGCAGTGCCACCGCCACCGCACGAAAGGCAAGCTCGCGCTCCCGCGACAACGCCGCCATCAGCGCGCCGCCCCGGGGCCGACCTCGACGATCGTGAACGGCCCGATCGAGAGCTCCTTCGCGTGGCGCGATGCGAGCAGCCCCGCCACCGGCGGGAGATCGGCGACGGAGGCCTCCATCCAGGTCCGCTTGCCTTCGAGCACGACCCAGCGAACGTCGTAGCGCGCGAGGCGCGCGGACAGCTCGTCGAGGTATGACGCATACTCCGGAGATCGTGTGGACGGCGCCGTCAGCCCGGGGTGGAACCAGAGGGAGTTCCCCACCGACGGGCGGCCGGTGAGCCCGTACAGGATGAGGTCGTCGCCGACCAGCATGAAGTTGCCCGGGTTCTCGTCGAAGAAGCGCACCACCTCGCCGAGCGCCTGGGCCGACGCGCGACGGTACTCGCTCGGGACGCGGTAGCGCATGAAGGACAGCGCGGGGGGAAGCCCCGCCGGCGTCCCGTCGCCCGAGAGGTGCCTGCCGACCGCGGCACGGGTGGCATTGACCGACCGGTCGAAGACGGCTGCGTCCCGGAGCCCGACGGCGAGGAGCAGGACCCCCGCAATGCGCGCGGGACGCCCCGGCGCGAGCTCGGTCGCCGCGAGGAACGCGAGCACGAGCGCGAGGTAGAGGAGCGGCACGCCCTCGGCGACGTCGGTGTTGGTGAGCGCCGTGAAGGCGACGCAGACGAGCCCGAAGCTCGCGGCCAGGAACGCGGGCAGAGACCGGAAGGCTCGCAGCGCCGCGCCCCTCCCCAGAGTGCGGCGGCGGGGGGCACCACGAGCCACGCGATCACGGCGAGGGTGAGGCGCGAAGCTCCACTGGTTCGACTCGTGAATCACGCGTGAGACGTGGCCCAGGAGAAGTCCCGGCCCGTGGTCCGCGGCGGCCCGCGACTCGCCGATCGCGAGAGGTCGCACGTCGTAGTCGGCGTGGAAGCGGCGCGGATCGACGTGAAGCACCGCCGCCGCGACGCCGAGCGCCGCGATGGTCACCACGGCGCCGAGGAGGACCGACGCCGCGGCGCGCCGCCTCTCGACGGCGTGCCCGACCAGCAAGATCCCGACGATCGGCACCGCGAACACGGTCGGGATCTGCTTGCTGAGGTAGCCGAGCGCGAGCGCCGCGGGGCAGAGCGCCCACGCGATGGCCGAGCCGCGCCCGTGCGAGCGCGCGCCCCGGACGGCCAGCACGATCGCAAGCAGCGAGAAGAAGAAGGCGTGCTCGTCCATGAAGGGCGCGCCCTGCGGCGGATACAGGGCGATCGCGCTACCGGCCGCGGCGAGCAACGCATGCCACGGCGCGCCGCGGAGCAGCCGCACCAGGACGTACGCGCACACGGCGAAGAGGCCGTTGACGATCGCGGCGTGCAGGCAGTAGGCGAGCCACGTGACGCCGAGCGTCTCGAAGAAGGCCGCCTGCATGACGATCGGCGTCACGCCGCTCGGCGTGTGGTAGTCGCGGAAGGGGACCTGGCCGCAGAGGAGTCGCCAGGCGCCGTCGAACACGATCGAGTGGTCGACGGGGTGGTAGCCGATGCGTCCATAGAAGAGCGAGAGCCCGACGCCCCCGAGGAACGCGACGAGGCCGAGCGCGAGGTCCGGAAGGCGGTGGACCTGGACCGGAACGGCGGGAGGGCTGGAGGGCACCCCGCCCAGCGCGCCATGGAACGGGACCCTGGGGCGACGTTCGCGCGCGGTGAGTAGGGAATCGGCCATCGACATCCCAACCGTGCCAGGCGGGAACGCGTCAACGTAACGGCCGACCCACGACGACTACATGACGCTATGATTACGAATCCGTCATCTCTCGCCTGCGGGCGGTACGATCTCGATGATGCGAAACGGCCCGTACGTCGCCGCCTCCCTCCCGCGGGTCGCCACGAGATCGTGAACCGGCGGAAGGAGGGAGACGTCGACCTTCATCCACGTGCGCCGGCCCTCGAGGACGACGAAGCGAACGGAGAACGCCGCGAGCCGCGCGTCGAGCTCGCGCAGGTAGCGTGCGAAGGCATCCGTGTTGCGCGGCGGGGCGGTGAGCCCAGGGTGGAACCAGAGCGAGTTGCCCACCGACGGCCGTCCGGTCAGTCCGTAGAGGATCGAGCTGTCGCCCACCAGCATGAAGTTGCCGGGATGGTCGCGGAAGAACGCGACGACGTTGCCGAGGCTCTCCGCCGATGCATCGCGATACTCGGCAGGGACCCGGTAGCGCAGGAACGAGAGGGCCTCCGGAAGCGACCGAGAGCCCTCGTCCGCCGAGAGGGTCGCCGAGAGCGCGCGACGCGGCGCGACCACGCGTGAGGTGAAGGCGACGGCATCCCACGAGCCCGCGACGGCCAGGAGGATCCCGGCGACGGACGACACACGGCTCGGTCCCGCGACCCGCCGGACCTCCACCCAGAAGAGCGCGAGCGCGGCGGGAACGAAGGCGAGCCCCTCCTCGGGCTCGTTGTTCGTGAGGCGCACAAAGAGGAGCGTCACCACGGTGAGCCACGACGCCACCAGCCCCGCGGGCCCGAGGACACGGGGCGGCGCGCGGCGCGCCGCCAGGAGGACCACGTCGCGCGCCGCGCCGGCGAGCCACGCCACCGTGGCGGCGACGAGGAGCGCGAGCGACGCGAGCCCGAGATGCCACAGGACGCGCGCCGTCGACGCAAGCGACGGACCGATGCCTTCGCTCGTCGACCGCAGCTTGCCGTGCAGCATCGGCAGGGTTTGGTAGTCGTACCAGAAGCGATCGAACGGGATCCCGAGAGCCGCGATGAGGGCCGCGACCGCCACGATCACCGCGGCGCCGCCGGCTCCGAGCGTGACGAGAGAACGCGTGCGGGCGGGCATCCACGCCGCCCAGAGGATCGCGATCGCCGGGAGCGCGAACACGGTCGGGATCTGCTTGCTCGCGTACCCGAACGCCAGTGCCGCGGGCGTGGCGAACAGGAGCGCCGCGCGGGCCGCGGGCGGCGCCCGGAGGGCGAAGCACGGCAGGGCGACCGCGGCCGCCGTGAAGAAGAAGGCGTGCTGGTCCATGAAGGGAACGCCCTGCACCGGATAGAACGCGATGCCGCTCCCGAGCGCGCCGAGCGTCGCCGCAAGGGGAGAGGCGCCGAGCACGCGCAAGAGACCATGGACCAGGGCGGCGAAGGCCCCGTTCACGAGCGCGGCGTGCAGGCAATACGAGAGCCACGTCACACCGAGGAGACGGAAGAACGCCGCCTGCATGAGGATCGGAGTCACGGCGCTCGGCGTCTGGTAGTCGCGAAACGGGAGCTGTCCCGAGAGGCATCTCCAGGCGCCGTCGAACACGATCGAGTGATCCACCGGGTGGTAACCGATCCGCCCGTAGTGGAGGCAAACCGCGAAGGCGAAGGCCGCCGTGAGGAGGCAGAGGGCCGCATCGCGGCGCGCGGCGGCAGTCATGCGGGCGACATTACACCGCGGCGCGTGAGGGACGCGCGCGAGGAACGCGCACCTTGCCTCTCCGGAAAGGATGGATAGAATGCCCGTCCGATGCCGACCGCCGTGGCGGACCCTCGCCCGCTCCCTGACACCGGTGTCGCCCACCGAGGACGCCCGCTCCGGTTGATGCTCGTCCGGGTCGATGCGCCCGAGGTGATCATGCCGGCCATCGATCCGCCCCTCGGCCTCCTCTACCTGAGCGCCGCCGTCAAGCAGCAGCTCGGGCCGAAGGTCGAGGTCGCGATCCACGATATGAGGCTCCGGGGGCGGAACGAGAAGTCGCTGGAACGCGAGCTCCGCGGCTTCCAGCCCGACGTCGTCGGCTTCTCCGCCATCTCCGTCGAGGCAGGGCGCACGGCGCACTGGGTCGACTTCGTGGCGCGCCACCGTCCCGAGGCGCTCCGCGTCGTGGGCGGCCCCTACGCGACGTCGTCGGGGATCGACGTGCTCACCGAGACGAAGGCGCACGTCGTGTTCCGTGGCGAGGCCGAGATCACCTTCTGCGATTTCCTGCGCCGGGTGAAGGATGGCGCGCCCTACCGCGACGTCCCCGGCATCGCCGCGCGCGACGACGACGGGAAGCCCTACCAGACCGGCGCGCCCACCATCGTCCCCGACATGAACGCGCTGCCGATGCCCGACTGGGACGCGATCCGCCCGTCCGACTATCACGCCGGCAGCTCGATGAACCTGGTCAACGCGCACCGGCGTTACGCGTCGATCATGACCAGCCGCGGGTGCCCGTACGATTGCATCTACTGCCACCAGTCGATGGGGCAGAAGATGCGCTACCGCGACCTGGATCTGGTGATGGCGGAGGTCCGCCTGCTCTACGAGCGGTTCGGGATCCGCGAGCTCCAGATCGTCGACGACATCTTCAACGTGAACAGGAAGCGCGTGCTCGAGTTCTGCCGCCGCATCAAGGAGAGCGGCATGAAGCTCTACTTCTGCTTCCCGAACGCGCTGCGCGGCGATCTCCTGACCGAGGAGGTGCTCGACGCCCTCCGGTCTGCGGGCACCTACATGATCACGGTCGCGATCGAATCGGGCAACGCCCGCATCCAGGAGATGATCAAGAAGGACCTCGACATCGCGAAGGTGGCGAAGAACGTCCGCTACGCCGACAGCATCGGCATCATCACGAAGGGCTACTTCATGCTCGGCTTCGTGACGGAGACGCGCGCGGAGATCCAGGAGACGATCGACCTCGCGCTCGGGCTGCCGCTGCTCCAGGCGAGCTTCTTCACCGTGGTGCCGCAGAAGTCGACGGAGCTGTTCGACGTCACCATGGAGAACGCCCCCGACTTCGAGTACGGCAACGCGCCGCACTACTTCAAGAACGCCCCCAGCTACACGAAGGCCCAGAACTACGACCTCCCGCGAGTCCAGCGCTGGGCGTACGTGCGCTTCTACATCCTCTCGACGCGCCTCTGGAAGATGCTGTGGCGCTTCCCGCGGCGGCTGCACTTCCTCTATCGCTTCGCCGCCAACGGCGCCCAGATGGTGTCGGTGGCATCGTAGCGACGGGCCAGAGCACGGGCACGTTAAGATCCGGGCGGCCATGACGGACGCGCTGCGGGACTCCCGCATCTACGTGGCCGGGCACCGGGGGCTCGTCGGCTCGGCCGTCCTCCGGGCGCTCGAACGCGCCGGATGCGCGGGGATCCTCACCGCGTCGCGAAGCGATCTCGATCTCCGCGACCAGGCGTCGGTCGAGCGGTGGTTCTCCGACAACCGGCCCGAGCACGTCTTCCTCGTGGCCGGGACCGTGGGCGGCATCCTCGCCAACGCGACGCGCCCCGCCGAGTTCATCTACGACAACATGATGATCCACGCGACGGTGGTCCAGGCCGCGCACCGCCACGGGGTCAAGAAGCTCCTCTACCTCGGGAGCGCCTGCATCTACCCGCGCGAGTGCCCGCAGCCGATCCGCGAGGAGGCGCTCCTCTCGGGGCGCCTCGAGCCCACCAACGAGCCTTACGCGATCGCGAAGATCGCCGGCATCAGCCTCTGCCGCTCCTACCGGCGCCAGTACGGGAGCCGCTTCATCTCGGCGATGCCGACCAACCTCTACGGTCCCGGCGACAACTTCGATCTCGCGAGCTCCCATGTGATCCCCGCGCTGATACGGAAGTTCCACGAGGCGAAGATCGCCGGAGAGCGCCACGTGTCGGTGTGGGGGACCGGCGCGGCGCGGCGCGAGTTCCTGCACGTCGATGACCTGGCCGAGGCGTGCCTCTTCCTGATGGCGGAGTACGACGACGACCTGCACCTCAACGTCGGGACGGGCGAGGACCTCTCGATCCGCGAGCTCGCCGAGCTGATCCGTAGCGCCGTCCATCCCGAGGCGATCGTTTCGTTCGACCCCGCGCGCCCCGACGGCATGCCCCGCCGGTGCCTCGACGTGACGCGCCTGCACGCGCTGGGCTGGCGCCACCGGATCCCGCTCGGCGAGGGCATCGCGTCGGTCTACGCCTGGTTCTCGGAGAACTACCAGGCCGCCACGCGCGCGCGGGCGCTCGCCACCGCTTAAGTCGCCGGCCGCGGAAGACCCGAGAGCATGGACAAGGCGCGGATCGCCGCCCACTTCGACAGGTACGCCCCCGGGCGCGACGCCTGGCAGGCGAAGAACCACGGCTACTACGAGGCGATCGAGCGCCTGTGCCGCGCGCGCATCCCCGAGGGCCGGCGCGTGCTCGAGCTCGGGTGCGGGACGGGCGATCTCCTCGCGAGCCTCCGGCCGTCGCTCGGAGTGGGGGTCGACGTCAGCCACGGCATGGTGGCGCGGGCGCGCGCCAAGCACCCTGGCCTCCGGTTCGTGCGCGGCGACGCCGAGGCCGTCCCCCTCGTCGCCGCGTTCGATCACATCGTCATGTCCGACGTCGTCGGACACCTCGGGGACATCCAGGGGACGCTCCTCGGGCTCCGCCGCCTCACGACGCCGGAGACGACGCTCGTCGTCACCTACTACAACTTCGTGTGGCAACCGATCCTGAACGCGGGCGAGCGCCTCGGCCTCAAGATGCCCCAGCACCAGCAGAACTGGCTCGGCATGGCCGACATCCGCAACCTCCTCTTCCTCTGCGACTGGGAGGTCGCCTCCGAGGAGGTCGCGCTCCTCTGCCCGAAGCGGATCCCGATCGTCGCCCCGCTCCTGAACGCCATGGTCCGGAGCCCGCTCTTCTCGTGGGCCGCGCTCGTGCAGGTCTTCGTCGCCCGCCCGCGGCCCGCGGCACCGGTGCGCCGGGACCTCTCGGTCACCGTCGTGATCCCGACGCGCAACGAGCGCGGAAACGTCGCGGCCGCGGTGGCTCGCACGCCCGCCATGGGGCGCCACACGGAGATCCTGTTCGTCGACGGGCGCTCGACCGACGGAACGGTCGAGGAGATCGAGCGCCAGATCGCTCGGACCGCCGGGGTGAAGGACGTGAAGCTCGTCCATCAGGTGCCGCCGGCGGAGCAGGCGGCGCGCCCGGCCGGCGCGCCTCCGGACCTCATGCTGCCGCAAGGAAAGGGAGACGCGGTCCGCAAGGGCTTCGCCGCCGCGACGGGCGACGTCCTCATGATCCTCGACGCCGACCTCACGGTCCCGCCCGAGGATCTCCCCCGCTTCTACGACGTGATCGCCCAGGGAAAGGGGCGGTTCGTCAACGGCACGCGCCTGGTTTACCCGCTCGAGGACGAGGCGATGAAGTTCGTCAACCTCCTCGGCAACAAGGGCTTCTCGTGGATCTTCACCTGGCTCCTCTCGCAGCGCATCAAGGACACGCTCTGCGGCACGAAGGTGCTCCTCAGGACCGACTACGAGGAGATCGCGAGGAACCGCGCCCATTTCGGGGAGTTCGATCCCTTCGGAGACTTCGATCTCCTCTTCGGCGCCGCGCGGCTGTCGCTGCCGATCGTCGAGGTGCCCGTCCGCTACCAGCGGCGGCGCTACGGCGAGACCAAGGTCCGCGTGCTCCGCCACGGGATCCTGCTCGCGCGCATGAGCCTCATCGGGCTCCGGAAGCTGAAGCTCGCGCGGAGGCGGAGCCCGTGAGCGCGCTCCGCATTCCGGACCGGAGCGTCATCGAGAGGATCGACCGCGAGGACCCCCTCCCCTTCTACTACAACCCGCTCACGGGCTGGGTCTATCGCCGCCGGCTCGCCCTCGCCCTCGAAGCGCTCGGGCCTGGCCCCTACGAGACCCTTCTCGAGGTCGGTTACGGAAGCGGCATCCTCCTCCCCGAGCTCTGCCGGCGCGCCCGGAAGGTCCACGCCGTCGATCTCCACGAGAAGTCCGATGCGGTGCGCCGCATGCTCGAGGCGGAGCGCGTCAGCGCGGATCTCGCGACGGGGAGCATCCTCGACCTGCCCTACGATGACGGCGCGTTCGACGCGCTGGTCTGCCTCTCCGTCCTCGAGCACATGGACGACGTGGCGCTCCCGAAGGCGCTCGTGCAGATACGCCGCGTCTGCCGCCCCGGCGCCACCGTCGTTCTCGGCTTCCCCGTCCGCAACCTCGTCACCGACACCTTCTTCCGCGCCGTCGGCTTCCATCCCCGCGAGATCCACCCGTCGAGCCACCGAGACATCGTCACCGCCGCGCGCTCCGCCTTCCCCGAGGTCGTGCCCTCGTTCTGGCCGCCGGCGCTCCCGGTCGGCCTCTCGCTCTACGCCACGTGCCGTTGCCGCACGAGGTCGTGACGCACTGCGGCATTCTTCGCTACAATGTCCCTCCCACGGGAGGCGTTCTCATGAAGCTGCTCTTGACTGCCACGGTTCTCATCGTCGCCGCCACCATCTACCTCGTGCTCTGCACCGACGAGCAAGCTCCCGCGGAGGCCGCCGCCCCCGCGCCGAAGAAGTCGCGTCCCCGCGCCGCGCGCCGCAAGACCGGCGCCGCCCGCCGCAAGCGCCCCGTCCTCGCCACGGCGTAAGCACGACGAAAGCGCCCGGTACGCGAGGACCGGGCCGCGTCAGCGATCGGGGAACAGGCTGTCGGCGGGACGCTGGCGCGCTCGAAGCAGGGCGACCAGCGCGCTCCCAGTGACGGCGCCGTGAAGCGCCCCACGGTGGACGACATCCGGGATGAGCCCGAGCGGACCCGGCAGGAGATCGAGACCGTAGTCGAGAGCGAGGTCGGCCGCGGCCGCCGCCGTGACGGAGGCCGCAACCCACGCGAGGATCGACCCGAGCCTGACAGCGATCACCGGGGCTTGCAGGAGCGCGATCGCCACGACGGGCGCCGAGATCGGGATCCACTCCGGCAAGAGGATGATGCGCGCGCTCCATGCGGCGCCGACGGCACGACCGATCACGTTCGCTACGATCCAGAGACCCGCACGCGGGACGAGTCGCCGTAGCAAGAGCCACTGCGCGAAGCCGAGCCAGGCGGCCTGCAGGCCAACGTGGAGGATCGCGACGGCAGGATCGCAGGCGAGCCCGATCGTCGTGAGGAGGACCCAGAGCGGCAGCACCTTCCAGGCGGGCATGCGGGCGTCCTCCATCGCGCCGGCCTATGGCTCGAGACCCCGGACGTGAAGCGATCGTGCGAGCGGCATCGGAAGGACGGCGATCGTGGGATCGCCCGACCAGTTCGGGTAGTAGTCGAGGTTGATGGGGAGCGGACCGTAGCGGCGGATGGCCGGCTGGCGGCGGTTCCCAGGCCAGGCATTGGGGTCGAGCGCCTCCAGCGTCGTGACCGCCATCAGGTCCGCGGTCGCGCTCGGATCTTCCGACGCATTCGCCGGGAGCACGCCCCTTGCCTTGCGCATGTCGCCGGCGATCCTCGGCGACAGGAGGTAGCGTTCGGCAGGACGTCCCTCGATGCCGTAGGCGAGCTCCCGGACGAAGCGGTCGGTGTGGCGGTCCTTGATCGTGCCGGCGGCGTGGAACAGCCAGAAGGCGTTGGCCGCGAACGCGAGCGCCACCGCCGACGCGAAGATCGTCCGGAGCGCCGGGAGGCGGGCGAAGAGGAAGGCGACGCCGCGCGCGACGAGGACCGCAAGGAAGGGCCCGAGCGGAAGGAGGTTCCTCACGACCATGATCCGCTGGAGGCTCATGTACGACAGATAGACGAGCGGGAACACGCCGAAGACCGCGACGACGTTCCGCCGCTCCTCTCGCACGAGCGCGACGGCGCCGACGAGGGCGAGCCCCGCCATGGCGAACGCGATGGCGGGCGTGTGAGAGAGGAACGTGCCGGCGAGGTAGTCCAGGGCCCGCAGCGCGTGGGCAGGTCCGGGAGTGATCCGGTAGGAGTAGAGCTGGCTTCCGGGCTTCTCGCTCCGCAGCCTCGAGTAGGCATCGGCCTGGATGAGGACGTGGTCCCAGAACTTGCCCGGCTCGAGGATCGCGCCGGGCGTCGTCCCGAGGAACGCGAGCGCGAGGAGCCCGAGGGCGATGGGAACGGACGACCTCCGCAGTCGCGCGACGGCGAGCACGGGCAGCGCGACGAGCGCGAGCGGGTACTTGGCGGCGCACGCGAGCCCCGCGGAGATCGCGGCGAGCGCGATCGATCGGTGCGCCCCGCGCTCGTCGCTCGACGCGTGCGCGCGCATCACGAAGATCATCGCGAGCGTTGCGAGGGCCGTCATCAGCGCGTCGGGCGCGATGAATCGCATGTGGTAGGTCGCCTCCCACGAGAACCCGAGCGCGCATGCGGCGACCATGGCCTCGGGCACGCTCCCGCGCCATACCAGGACGAGGAGGTACACGAAGACGATCGCAAGCGACGAGGCGACGAGGAAGACGCCGCGAACCCTGAGCGAGAACCACGGCGTGCCGACGCGCTTCGCGAGCGCCGCGCGCCCGGCGTCGTCGCGCACCGCCAGGACCTCCGGCGCGATCGAAGCCAGGGTCAGGAGGTGCGGGACGCCCGGATAGGTGTAGCGCGCGGGCAGCACCGTGCGCTCCTCGATCGCGTGCCGTGCGTTGGCCTCGTGTACGCGCTCGTCCCAGTGGCGGCCGAAATCGATCCCCATCATGCCGCTGACGACCGCGACGCCCCAGGGGACCAGCACCGGGAGCACTTCCCGGATCCTCGCCCTCACGGATCCGCCGCCCGATCGCCGGGGCAACGGCCCGCCTCGATGTAGCCGAGACCGACGAGCCGCTCGCAATCCTCCTGGCTGATCGTCCGCAGGTCGAGCGGGGCGCCGCGTAGCCCCGATCCTCCCTCCGCGTCGAGCCACGAGGTCAACCGCCGGTGCATCAGCTCCGCCTGGATCGGATGGAGCGCCACGACGTTCTCCTGCTCGCGCGGGTCGTGCTCGAGATCGAAGAGGTAGCGTGGATCGGCCGTCCTCCCGATGCCCTCCCCCATCCCCGGACCGCGCGTGCGGTTCATGCTGATGGGCGGCTGCCTCCGGGGCCCGCCCGGAGCGGGGGCCGCCTTCGGGGGAGGCGGCGTGTCCCGGCCGGGCGCCCACACGTATTTCCACCGTTCCGTGCGTAGCGAGAAGATGCCTGGTGCGCTGCTCGCCGAGGCGAAGACCTCGGCGCGCGGCGGCGCGGTGCCCGCGATCACGGGCAGGAGCGACCGCCCCTCGACGCCGGCGGGAGGCTCTACCGAGCACAGGTCCCAGAGCGTGGCCGGCAGATCGATCGTCTCCGTGAGGCCGGGGACGATGCGACCCGCGGGAACGCCTGACCCGGCCAGGACGAGGGGGACCTCGAGCATCTCGTCGTAGGCGGTGAAGCCGTGAAGGACGCCGCCGTGCTCCAGGAACTCTTCCCCGTGATCCGCGACGAACGCGAGCACGGTACGGTCCAGGAGGGACTCCGACCGGAGCGTCGCAACGGTCTTGCCGATGCAGAGGTCATCGTAGGCGACGTCCTCGTCGTAGAGCAGACGGTGGTATCGCGCGGCGCCATCGGCGTCGAGCGTCGCCTTGCCGCGGCGGATGTCGAACAGCGAGCTCGTCGATCCGTCGTAGGGACGGTCGCGCGGAGGCCCGGCGAGGAAGCGGTCGTACGGAGGCGCGGTGCGGTAGGGGTTGTGCGGGTGGATCGCATGGACGTACGCGAAGAAGGGTTCGTCCCGCACCGTGGCGAGCCACGCGGCGAGCGCGCTCGCGATGCGCTCGGCGTAGAGCTTCGGAGGCGATGACGGGGCGTTGACCACGGACGAGGGTACGTAGAGGGACGCGTCCACGAGGTCGAACCCCTGGTCCGTCCCGAAGGACGCGGCCACGTACGGGGAGTTCGGGAACGCGGCGGTGCGGTAGCCGGCGCGCCGGAACGCCTCCGCCATCGTCTCCTCGCTCTCCGGCAGCGGCAGGTGGCCGGTCGCCGGCAAGTAGCGGCCCGTGAAGAGGGACTTGATCGACGGCGGGGTGTTGGGAGCCTGGGAGAAGTTGCTCGCGAGCGTCGCGCCGCGGCGCATCTGCCGGTCGAGATGAGGCGAGGTCGGCAGCATCGCGCCGTAGCCGGACAGGTCTCGCGCGCGCAGCGCGTCCATCAGGTAGACGATGGCGCCCTTCGGGCGCTCGCGCCTCTCCCCCGCGCCCGTCCTGGGCCCGGGCTCGTAGCGCGCTCCGACGGGGAACGCCGGGACGACCGGGGCGACGATCCGCGGGCGCACCAGGACGCACGAGAACGCGGCACCCGGCGACGCCGGCACGGACAGAAACGAGAGCCGGATAGCCCCGGGCTCACCGAGCGGAACCACGTGCACCGTGGACGACGAGGGACCCCAGGCCCCGAAGGCGCGCACGAGGGCGGTGCGCGCGGCCGCCCCATCGCTCTCGACTTCGACCTCGAGAGCGCCCGCCCCGGACCTCGGTCCGAGCTCGATCGCGAGGGCTGCGCCGCCGGGGGCCGCCAGGTCGAAGCGAAGCGCGCCCGAGCGCGAGACGAGGACGCCGTCGGTCGCACGCGTGGCCTCGAGCGTCCCGGTCCGCTCCGCCGCCGGTAGCTCGTCCGCAAGGTCCAGCACCGTGACGCCGGTCGACGCCGGAGGCTCCGGCGCGCGGCAGGCCGCGAGCACCACGGTCGAGATCGCCGCCACGAACGCGACGCGCACCGCCGGATGGTACAACGCGCCACGGGAGAGCCCCTGCGATGTCGCCGCGGCTGCTATGCTGCGCGCGGCTTCATGGCGCCGCCGACGCCGCTTCCAGAGCACACGATACTCCACGGCACGGCGATCGAGACGTGGGATGCGCGGCTCGTGAGGGAGCCGGCCGCGTCGTTCTTCACCTCTCCAGGCAACCTCGTGCTCCTGGCGATCCTGGTCGCGATCCCGGTCGCCGCCGCCCGATGGCGCAGGCGTGGGGCGCCCCCCGTCTCGCACCGGTCGATCGCGATCGCGCTCGCGGGCGCCGCGATCCTCTGGGTCGCCTCGCTGGCGGCCTACGCGGCCGCGGCGGAGCAGCGCGGCGCCTGGGAGAAGACTTACGTCCTCTCCTACGAGCTCGCCCTCGCCGCGGTCGTGACCGCCGGGATCCTCGCGGGCACCCCGGCGATGCGCACCGGGCGGACCGGCGATCTCGCCGCGATCCTGATCCTCTTCGCGCTCCTCGGGGGCATCGGCCTCTCCGCCAACCCGCCGCGGCTGCACGCCGAGGAGGTGGCGATCGCCCTCTGGACGCGCCACTGCGACGAGGGGCGCGTGCCCGACCTCTTCGGCACCGGCTACTTCGACAACCCCGTGCTGCACTTCTTCGTCGACGCCGCGCTCTCCCACGTCCTGCCCGGCGGGCTCTTCGGCCTGCGGTTCGAGAGCGTCCTCGTCGGGATCCTGGGCGTGCTCGTCACCTACCGGCTGTGCGAGGAGATCCGGCCCGGCGCGGGCCGGCTCGTCCCCGCTCTCGGCGCGATCTTCGTGGCGACCCACCACGCCTTCCTCTACTACAGCCGCAACGCCATCCACATCATCGACCCCGTGCTGACGGCGTCGCTCGCGGCCTATCTCGCGCTGCGGGCGCTCGGGAGCGGCGGCTGGCCCTCGGCGCTCCTCTGCGGCGCCGCCGCAGGCGTCGGCGTGCAGGGCTACTTCCCCAACAAGATCTGCGCCGCGATCGCGTTCGGCGCGTTCGTCCTGGCCCTGCCGTGGCCGGAGCTCGGCTCGCGGCGCCGGGTGCTTGCGTCGCTCGCGGCGTTCGTCCTCGGGTTCTCCATCGCGCTCGGCCCGCTGCCGGTCTACTACCACACCCACCCCGAGCGGTTCTCCGCGGGCGAGCGCCGCGCGATGGCGGCGGACCCTCTCGGGATCCTGAGGCTCGATCCGGCGGCGTGGACGCGGGCCTGGAGCAACGTCGGGCGCACGCTCTCGATCCACGGGCTCGGCGACGACGACGACCCGCACTACGGCCTTCCCGCGGCGTTCCTTCACCCGCTCGCGCTGCCGCTGCTCCTCCTCGGCCTCGCCCGCGCGATCGCCACGCCGCGGCGCTCCATCTCGAGGCTCCTGATCTTCTGGGTGGGATCGACGCTCGTCCTGGGATCGCTGCTGCTCGCCGAGCCGCGCATCCGCCGGACGCTGGCGGTGATCCCCGCGTACGGTGTCCTCGTGGCGTCCGGAGCGGACCTCGTCGCGCGGCGATCGCGCAAGCTCGGCGCCGCCGCCGTCACGGCGTGCATCGCCGGCGCCGCGGTCCATCAGGTGGACGGCGTGCTCCGGCGCTTTCCCTCCTGGAAGACCGTGGACCTCCCCTCGGCGGAGGCGCGCTATCTCGCATCCCACCCGGGAAGCGACGTGATGCTCATGACGCTCCCCGACATCCCGCGCTCGAACCGCTTCATCGAGCTGCTCGCCCCCCTGGCGGGAGCACGCGACGTGGAGAGCGGCGCCGGCATCGGCCGGGGCGCCGCTCTCGTCTCCGCGCAGCACGGGCCTCTCCTCCAGGAGATCGCGCGCCTCCCGGGCGCTCGCGTCAGCTACCCCTTCGGCGCGTGGCCTCCGCAGGCTCCCGCGGATCGACTGCTCTCGGATAGCGAGACGCGGTTCATCCCTCCCGCCCTCGTGGAGCTCGCCTCCGATCGGCCGCTGCCGATCGCAGGGAGGCTGACGCTTCTCGCCGGGGGCGATCGCATCCTCTCGGATCGCGCCGTCCCGCTCCTCTTCTTCGACTTCCGGCGAGAGGCCGCACCGGAGCTCCGGCGCATCGCGCTGCGCACGCGGATCACCCTGGAGCGAGCGTCAACCGTGAGGATCTCCGCCCTCTCCCGCAAGTCCGACGCCCTGCTCACCATCGACGGCCTGCCGCCGGCGGGCGGAGACCAGGCGCTCCAGGCGGGCCCACATCTGATCGAGGCGCGCTGGAACGTCCCGTTCTCCCTCGACAGCTATCTCCTCGTCATCGAAGGGGCCGATGCGACAAGAGAGGATCCCGGTCCCCTGCCCTCTCCGTGAGGGCGCTCCCGCAGTTCGACGACCTCGAGGTCCTGCGCGAGATCGGCCGCGGCGGGATGGGCGTGGTCTACCTGGCGGAGCGCCGCGTCGACGGCGCGCAGCTCGCGCTCAAGACCGTGCGCGTCCCGGAGGCACGTCTCCTCGGGAGCATCCGCCGCGAGATCCTGACGCTCTCGCGCCTCGCCCACCCCGGGATCGTCGGCATCGTCGCGCACGGCGTGAAGGACGGCATGCCCTGGTACGCGATGCCGTTCGAGCGGGGCACGACCCTGCGGGCGCGCCTCGAGGATCGACCCTCGAGCACGGCGATCGTGACCGGCGCCCCGCGCGCGCCCGACGAGACGGCGGCGGGGTCACCCACCGGCGCGGCGATCCCGACCGTGCACGCGGCGACGGGCGGATCGATCGCGCTGGCCGCCGCGGGCCATCCTCTCCCGCTTGCCGAGGCGATCACCATCGTGCGCGGCCTCTGCGCCCCGCTCTCCTACCTCCACGGCGAGGGGCTCGTCCATCGCGATCTCAAGCCCGAGAACGTCGTGCTGCGGCGCGACGGCACGCCGGTCATCGTCGACTTCGGGCTCGCCACCGATCTCGGAACCGCGCGCGAGGACGTCGACGGTGCGTCCGATCCGAGCGGCACCGCGCTCTACATGGCGCCCGAGCAATGGGTCGGGTCCTTCGTCGATGCCCGCGTCGACATCTACGCGCTCGGCTGCATCCTCTACGAGCTCCTGACGGGGCGCCCGCCGTTCTACGGCGAGAGCTCTCTCGAGCTCGCCCGCAAGCACGCCGCGACGCCTGCGCTGCCGCCGTCCGCCGTCGTCACGAGCGTGCCGGCCGAGCTCGATCGCCTCGTGGCGCGCATGATCGCCAAGCGGCCCAAGGATCGCGTGGGCCACGCGCAGGACGTGGCGCGCGTGCTCGAGACGCTCGGCGCACGCGGCGACGCCGGCCGAAGTCCGAGGGCGCGCGCCTATCTCTACCGCGCGGACCTCGCGGGACGCGGAGACCTCCTCGCGGCGATCGCCCTGCGGCTGCGGGACGTGCACGAAGGCGGCCGCTTCATCGTCCTCTCGGGCGAGAGCGGCGTGGGGAAGACACGGCTCGCGCTCGGGGCCATCGACGAGGCGCGGCGCATGCGCATCCCGGCGCTCGCCGGGCGCTGCGAGCCACGAGACGCCGTCCTCCTGCGCCCCTTCCGCCCGGTGCTCGTCGCGGCGGCAGACCGCTGCCGCGAGCGCGGACCGGAGGAGACGGCGCGCCTCCTCGACCCCGGAGGACGCCGCGCCCAGACGCTCGGTCTCTTCGAGCCCGCGCTCCTCGCGCTTCCGGGCGTGGATCGTCGCGAGCCCGAGAGGTTGCCTGCGGACGAAGCGCGGGATCGGCTCTTCCGCGAGTTCGCCGATCTCCTCGAGGCGCTTGCCGCGGCGCGCCCGCTCCTCGTCGTGATCGACGACCTCCAGTGGGCCGACGAGGTGTCGGTCGCGCTCTGCGCGTGGCTGTGCCGGACCGGGCGGCTCGCGCGCATGCCGGTGATGCTCCTCGCCACGCAACGCGCCGAGGAGGATGTCCCGGAGATCGAGGCGCTCGATGGCCTGCCCCGGTGCGAGCGGCTCGACGTGGCGCTCCTGGACGGAGGCGCGATGGCGTCCATCGTCTCGGACATGCTCGCGCTGCCGGAGCCGCCCGCCGGCCTCGCGCCGCTCCTCCTGGAGCGCGCCGACGGCAACCCGTTCTTCCTCGCGGAATACCTGCGAGCGCTCGTCCACGGGGGCCACATGTGCCGCGACGAGCAGGGGCGCTGGGAGGCGTCCTCGATCACCGCCGCGACGCTCGATGCGCTCGCGGTCCGATCGACGCTCCTCGATCTCGTCGCGACGCGGCTCCTTGCGCTCCCGGAGGCGGCACACCGGGTCCTCGACGCCGCCGCCGTCCTGGGGCGCGACGTCGACGTCGCCATCCTCGAGCAGGCGCTCGGTGCTCGGCCGGACGATCTCGCGGAGCCGCTCTGGGACCTCGCGCGGCGCCACCTCCTGACGGAGCTTGAGCCAGGAACGCTGCGGTTCGACCACGACAAGATCCGGGAGGCCGCGCTCGCGCGGTTGCCGCCCGATCTGGGGCGCGACCTCCACGCGCGCGCTGCCAGGGCGATCGCGGCCGCGCGCGGCGCGGATCCCGAGGCTCAGGCGGAGATCGGGCGCCACTGGGCCGAGGCCGGCGAGGCGGACCGCGCGCGCCCGTGCCTGCTCGCCGGCGCCCGGCGCGCCGCCGGCGCCGGAGCGCTTGCCGAGGCCGAGAGGCTCTTCGTCTCCTATCTCGAGCTGGCCGGCGAGAACTCCGTGGAGCGCGCGCAGGTCCGTAACGAGCTCGGCTCCCAGGTGCTCGGCCCCCAGGGGAGGAGCCGCGAGGAGCGCGCCGTTCACGAACTGGCGCTCGCCGAAGCGACGGAGCTTCGCGATCGTCCGGCGATCGCGTCGAGCCTCGAGCTCCTCGGCGGATGCCTCCGGTCCGAGGGCCTCCCCGACGAAGCCGAGAAGACGCTAAAGGACGCGCTCGCGATCTACCGGGAGCTGGGCGACGGGAGGGGCGAGGCGCAGGTGCTCCGCGCCCTCGGCCAGGTCGAGGACCATCGCGGGAGGCTCCACGAGGCGGAGGCGCTCCATCGCAAGGTGCTCGCGATCCACCGCGCTTCGGGCAGCAAGACGGACGAGTGCCGGTCGTCGCTCGTGCTCTCGATGTTGCTCGGGAGGCGCGGCAAGCTCGCGGAGTCCGAAGAGCTCGTGGACGCCGCCCTTGCGATCGCCCGCGGCCTGGGGAGCCGGCGCGATCTCGCGGTGGCCCTGGCCGTGCGCGCGATGGCGCACGATGCGCAGGGGCGGATCCCGGAAGCGCGCGGAGCTTTCGAGGAAGCCAATACCCTCTTCCGCGAGACCGGGGACCGGCGCAACGAGGTGGCCGCATCGATCAACCTCGCCGGCATCCACGTCGAGGAGGAGCGCGCGGAGGAGGCGATCCCGATCCTCTCGCGCGCCCTGGAGATCGTGACGGAGATGTCCGATCGCCCCGCCCTCGTGGTGGTCGAACGGAACCTGGGCGTCTGCCGCGTCGAGCAGGGCGACTTCGGCGAAGCGCGGCGACTCCTGGAGCGGGCGCTCTCCGGATCGCGGGAGGTGAGGAGCCGGCGCGACGAGGGGATGACGCTTCTCTGCCTGGCGACCCTCGAGCGGCTCTCAGGCGATCTCGATCGCGCCGGCGAGCTCCTCGGGGAGGGCGAGCGCGTCATGACCGAGGTCGGAGACGCCCACTTCCTCATCTACTTCACGATCGCGCGAGGCCATTACGAGCTCGCGCGCGGGAGGAGCGCATCGTCGTTGCTCGCCGATGCCCGCTTCCGTGCCGACGCGCTCGGCGCGGCGCCGGCGCGGCGGTTCGCGCTCTCGCTCAGGAAGCTCGAGGCCGCCGCCATCGTCGACTCCATGATGAAGGCCGGAGGGGTTGCGAGCACCGGCACGGCGCTCGTGCGCGGCGAGGCGCCGGCGCTCATGCCCGAGGGGCTCCGCCGCGCCCTTTGCCAGGCGCCCGGAGATCGCCTACCATCCAGTAGGTAGATGCCCGCAGGGAGCAACACGCGCGCCAGCACGACGGGGGAGCCGACCGCGGATCGCATTCTCGACGCCGCCGAGCGGCTCGTCCAGACTCGGGGCTTCAACGGCTTCTCCTACGCCGACATCGCCTCCGAGCTCGACATCAAGAAGCCATCGATCCACCACCACTTCGCCACGAAGGCGCTGCTCGGGCAGCGGCTCCTGGCGCGCTACAGCGACCGCTTCTTCGACGCGCTTCACCGCATCGATCGGCAGCGGCGCGATCCCCGCGGCAAGCTAGCATCCTACGCCGAGCTCTACGGCCGCGTCCTGCGCAACGGCAGCCGCATGTGCCTCTGCGGAGTGCTGGCCGCCGAGCTCCCGACGCTCTCCCGCCCGCTGCGCGACTCGGTGAAGGCGTTCTTCGACGAGAACGAGGCCTGGGTGGGCGCGCTCCTCTCGGCCGGACGCGCGGCGCGCGCCTTCAGGTTCGACGGGGAGCCGCGCGTGCAGGCGCGCCTGGTGGTCTCCTCCCTCGAAGGAGCGATGCTCGTCGCGCGCGCCTACGGAGACCCGGCGAGGTTCGACGCGGTGGCGCGTCGCGTGGTGGGGTCGCTCGATCCGCCGGCACGCGAGGTCCGCCGCATCCGACCATCCCGGGGCAGAGCTCCGAAGCCGAGAGCCCGGAGGCGATAGGCGCCGGTCCAACCGGCGCTACAGCGACCACTCCTGGAGCATCTTCTCGAGCTTCGAGAGCTCCGGCTTCTGGGGCGTCTCCTGGTTCATGCCGCGGAGCTTCCTCGCGAGGTCCCGCGCGATGTTGAAGATGACCTTGTACGCGGCGAGGGTCCCCTTCTGCACCTCGGCGAGCAGCTTCTCGCGCGGGAGCATGAGGAGCCGTACGTCTGTCTCCGCGTGCGCCGATGCCGAGCGCCGGTCCTTCACCAGGAGGCCGATCTCGCCGATCACGGCCCCCTCCTCGAGCGTCGCGACGGGATCCGTCCGCGTGCCGCGCGCCACCTCGATGCGCACGCGCCCCGCCACCACCACGTAGAGACAGTCGCCGGGATCGCCCTGGGCGAAGAGCCGGTGGCCCTTGGGATGCTCCACCGTCGTCGTCAGCGAGGCGATCAGGCGGATCTCGTCGACGTCGAGCTTGTCGAAGAGGATGAGAGGACGGAGCTCCCTGGTGGCGGCGGCGGGGGGATTGGTCTTGGGCATTGGGCCTCTCGGGGAAACGCGGGGGTCGAGCCCCCGCCCTACACTCCTCGCAGGGCGACGGTCTTCGCCACGCGGCCGACGCCCACGACGAACGCGGCCGTGCGGAACGAGATCTTCTTGCCGGCGACGAGCTTCGCGACCTTCGCGTAACTCTCCGACATGATCGACTTGAGCTCGGCGTTGACGCGCTCCTCCTTCCAGCGGAAGCGCTGGATGTTCTGCGCCCACTCGAAGTAGGAGACGGTGACGCCGCCGGCGTTGGCGAGGATGTCGGGGATGACGGTGACGCCCTTCTTCTCGAGCACCTCGTCGGCGTCGGGGAGCGTGGGAGCGTTCGCGCCCTCGACGACCACCCGCGCCCGCACTTCGCGCGCGACCTCCTTGGTGAGCACGCCGCCCAGCGCGGCGGGGATCACGACGTCGCAATCGGCCGTGAGCACCTCTTCGTTGGTGCAGCTCTCCGCCCCGGGGAACCCTCGCACGCCGCCCGTCGCGCGGACGTGCGCGAGCAGCGCGTCGACGTTCAACCCCGTCCCGTTCTTGACGCCGCCCGTGACGTCGGACGCGGCGACGATCTTGCCGCCCTCCCAGTGGATCAGCTTGGCGGCGTTGCTGCCGACGTTGCCGAAACCCTGCACCGCGAAGCGCGTGGCCGGGAGGTCCATGCCGAGGTCGCGCAGGATCTCCTGGCACACGAACAGCACGCCGCGGCCCGTCGCCTCCTCCCGGCCCTCGGATCCTCCGAGCGGGATGGGCTTGCCCGTCACGACGGCCGGCGAGTGGCCGTGGAACTTGCTGTACTCGTCCATCACCCACGCCATGATCTGCGCGTTGGTGTTGACGTCCGGCGCCGGCACGTCCTGCTCGGGACCGATGATCTCGTGGATCTGCTGGATGAACTTGCGCGTCAGGCGCTCCTTCTCGCGCTCCGAGAGGGAGGCCGGATCGACGCTGATGCCGCCCTTGGCTCCGCCGAACGGCAGGTCGACGACGGCCGTCTTCCAGGTCATCAGCGAGGCGAGCTGGCCCACCTCGTCGGCGTCGACGGCGGGATGGAAGCGGAGCCCGCCCTTCATCGGCCCCCGCGCGTCGTTGTGCTGGATGCGGTAGCCCATGAAGCTGCCGACCTCGCCGTTGTCGCGCTCGAGCGAGACACGCACCTTGACCTCGCGGTAGGGCGTCCGGATCAGCGTCTGGATCCGGTCCGAGAGGTTCATCAGACCCGCCGCCTTGCCGAAGTAGTAGTTCGTGTCGTCGGCGTGGCCCATGGCGCGATTCTACCTCTCGGAAGCGTTGTAGCTCGCGAGCTGCCCGCGATCGTTCCAGAGCACGTCGACCTTGCGGTAGGCGCCCTTCTTCGGGGTCCACGTCGACATCGTGTCGCTCTCGTACTTGGGGTTGCCGAGGACCTTCTCCACTTCGTCCTGCGTCATCTTGATGCGCAGCGACTCCACCTGCGCGCGCGTCAGCTCCTGCGTGCCATCCGTCTGGCACGCCGCGACCGGCAGCACGATCGCCACCAGCGCGAGCAGCGCAACGACCTTCTTTCCGCTCACCGTGTCCACCTCCTCGGCCGGCACGATGTTACCGCCGCGCGAAGAGCCCCGCGTTCACGGCGTCGGGCCGGCGGATGGTCGGCTCGTCGCCGGCGCCCGTCAGGCGATCGACGAGCTCGACGCCCTGCATGAACGAGTGATCCTGGTTGCTGACCTCGTAGAGCCACGCGCCGAAGCGCCCGCGCGCGTAGACGCCGTGGGTCTCGAGCGCGGGGCGGATGCGCGAGAGCACGCGGTCGCGCCCCACGAAGGGGGTGGGATAGCCGTGCTCCTCGCGGCGGTGCCAGCGGCTCACCACCTCGGACGCGCCGTCCACCAGGCCGTCGCGGCGCATGGCCGCGATCGTCTCGTCGAGCAGGCTCCCGGCATCCACCGGCCGCGTCGCGGTCTCGCACACCTCCGCCATCAGGGACCAGTGATCGCCGTCGGGCACGTTGTGAGGCGAGTAGTTCGAGAACACCGTCACGCGGTAGTAGGGGCTGTGCGGCTCGGGGAAGTACATCCAGCACTTCGTGGCGAGCGCCGCCGGCCTCTCGCCCCGGAGACCGACCCCCAGGATGTGGCACGCGCTGCGGACGAGCTCGCCCGCGGCGCGGCGGGCCCCGTCGTCGAGGCCCCGGCACATGCCGCACAGCACGTCGAGCGGCAACGAGCTGCAGAGCGCGTCATAACCGATCTCCTCACCCGACGCGGTCATGACGCGACGGCCGGAGAGATCGATCCGGGCGACGGGCGTCCGGTAGCGAAGCCGGTCCTCCGGCAAGAGCGCCGCGACACGGCGCCAGATCTCCCCGGTCCCTCCCCGGAGCGGGAAGCGGAACCGCCGGTTCGGACCCCAGGAGATGTCGTCGCGGTCCCGCGAGACGTTCTCACGGATGCGCGCCACGTCGGGCACGGCGACCCGATCCCCCATCCAGGACGTGCCGATGCGGTCGAGGTCGTGGCCCCATACCTTCTCGTTGTAGGGCAAGAGGAAGATCTCCGCCAGCTCCTCTCCGAACGTGTCGAGGATCCACTGGCGGAACGTCTCCGCGCGCCGCGCCGGGCGCGACGCCGCCGCACGCTCGAGGCCCTGGAGCGCGCGATCGCGGTCCTCGGGATCGAGGCGATGGAGGTTGTTCTGGAACGGGTACGGGATGAAGCGGCCGCGCATCCAGATCCACGACTCCCGCTCGTGCCAGAGCCACGCGTCCCCGAGCGCGCGATCGAGCAGGTCGTCGTAGTAGGCGTAGTGGCTGAACTGCACGTGGCCGCCGACGTCCCAGGTGAAGCCCTTCGCGTCGACGTCGCTCGCCGCGAGCCCGCCGGGCCCTTCGCGGGCCTCGAGGAGCGTGAAGGGAAGCCCGAGCTCGTGAAGCCGCGTCGCGACGCCGAGCCCGGTGGGACCCGCTCCGAGGATGACGACGTGGCCGGGATCCCTCATCGTCCGGAGCGGAGCGTCAGGCAACCGGGTCGATGGAGCCCCAGCACGGCTCCCCGTCGACGTCGGCCCGGAAGGCACCTTCGGGCGCGGGATCCGTCGCGGGCGCCACGGCGATCTCGACGGCAAGCGTCTCCGCGGCGATCGTGGCGCGATGACGCTCCACCGCCGCCCGGAGCCGCTCTGGAAGGCCGAGTCGCACGCGGATGCGCGCCTCGTAGGCGAGCTTCCGCTCCCCGCGCCAGCCGTTCAAGAGCGAGATCACCTCGCGGGCAAGACCCTTCGATCGCAGATCGTCGGTGAGCGTCGTGTCGAGGGCGACCAGCGCGGTCTTCGCCGTGCGCGCGGCGAATCCCGTCCTCGGATGGACCTCGACCTTGAGGTCGTCCGGCGAGAGCGTCACCGGCGGACCTCCGTCTCCCACGTCGATCGTGACGTTTCCGGACGCCTCGAGCTCCGCGCCGAGCGCCGATCCGTCCCGGGCCGCGAGCGCGGCCTGGAGCTTCTTCACGCGCGGTCCGAGCTTCGGACCCAGCGCCGGGAAGTTGAGCTTGAGCTTCACGTCGACGTAGTCGCGCGCCTGCTTCGCGAACGTGAGCCGCTCGACGTGGAGCTCGTCCTTGGCGATGGGCAGGAGGTCCGCGAGCTCCGCCTCGAGCGCCGGAGCCGCGAGCACCACGACCGCCTCGGCGAGCGGCTGGCGCACCCGGATCTTCGCGTCGGAGCGCGCGGCGTGGCCGAGGGAGACGATCTCGCGCAGCGCGGCCATGCGGCGGCTCAGCGCCTCGTCGACGCGCGAGGCGTCGGCTTCTGGATAGCTCTCGAGGTGCACCGACTCCGCGGCGCCGGAGATCGGTCCGGCCACGAGGTTCTGGTGGAGCTCCTCGGCGTAGAACGGGACGAACGGCGCCAGGAGCTTCGAGAGCGTGATCAGGCACGTGAAGAGCGTGTCGTGCACGGCGCGCTTGTCGGGATCGGTGGGCGGAGCGGTGCGCCAGAAGCGGTCGCGGCTCCGCCGCACGTACCAGTTGCTCAGCCCGTCGACGAAGGCGGAGAGCGCCGTCGCGGCGCCGTAGATGTCGTAGGCGTCGAGCGCAGATCGCACGCGCGACGTCGTGAGCGAGAGCTCCGACAGGATCCAGCGGTCGAGGAGCTGGAGCGGCGCGTCCCCCGCGCGATGGGCGTCGTTCGCGGGATCCCAGCGGTCGATGCTCGCGTAGATGACGAAGAAGCTGTAGACGTTGTGCAGGCGCAGAAGGAAATCGCGCTTGCTCTCCTCGACGTTGGCCTCGGTGAGGCGGCAGTTGGTCCAAGGGTTGCCCGAACCGAGGAAGAACCATCGCAGCGCGTCGGCGCCGCCGCGCGGCACGAGCTCGACGACCGGGACGTAGTTCTTGTGGTGCTTGGAGAGCTTCTTGCCCTTCTCGTCGCCCACGTGGCCGAGCACGATGCACAGGCGGTAGGGGTGCGGGAGCGGCTTTTCGGGGAAGACGAGGGTCGAGACGGCCAGGAGCGAGTAGAACCATCCGCGCGTCTGGTCGACCGCCTCGCTGATGAAGTCCGCGGGGAACGCATTCCGGAACCGCTCCTCCGAGCCGGCGGCGTGCGGGTAGCCCCACTGGGCGAAGGGCATCGACCCCGAGTCGTACCAGCAGTCGATCACCTCGGGAACGCGCCGCGCCTCGGCGCCGCACCTCTCGCAGGGAACCGCGACCGCGTCGATGTAGGGCTTGTGCACCTCGAGGTGCGGCGAGAGATCGGCGTCTTCCGCGAGGAGCCTCTGGAACGCGTCGAAGGCGGCCGGGTTCGCCGCGCGGATCGCGGCGCGCGACGGGAAGGCACGGAGCGCGGCGCAGGCCGTGCACCGCCAGATCGGAAGCGGCGTCCCCCAGTAGCGCTCGCGCGACAGCGCCCAGTCCACGTTCGCCTCCAGGAACTTGCCGAAGCGCCCGTCCTTGATCGTCTCCGGAAGCCACGCGATCGCCTGGTTGTTGGCGAGGATCCGCGGAAGCTCCTGGGTGGTCCGGATGAACCAGGAGTCGCGCGCGAAGTAGATGAGCGGTCCGTGGCAGCGCCAGCAGTGCGGGTAATCGTGCTGGTAGGTCTCCTGCTTGAAGAGGAGACCGCGCTCCTTCAGGTCGCGCGCGATCTCCTTGTCCGCCTCCTTGCAGAAGCGTCCGGCCCACGGCGTCACGTCGGCGGTGAACTGGCCCTTCGTGTCGACGAGCTGGATCACGGGAAGCCCGTTCTCGAGCCCGGCCTTGTAGTCGTCGGCGCCGAAGGCCGGCGCCACGTGGACGATGCCGGAGCCCGCGTCGAGCCCCACGAAATCGGCGGCGATCACGACGTGGGCCTTCTTCCCGTCGAGCTTCGCGAAGGCGTAGAGCGGCTCGTAGCTCGTGCCCACGAGCTCGCGCCCCGGCACCGTGCGGAGCAATTCGTGCTCCGTCTTTCCCATCACCGCCGCCACCAGCGCGGCGGCGAGCACGTAGGTCAGGTCGCCCACGCGGACGTAGGCGTAGTCGACGTCGGCCTTGACGGCGAGGCCGGCGTTGCTGACGAGCGTCCACGGGGTCGTCGTCCAGGCGAGGAGCAACGTCTTCGGATCGGACCGCGTGCGGAATCCCACGAAGACCGACGGGTCCTGCACCGACTCGTAGCCTTGCCCCACCTCGTGCGACGAGAGCGCGGTGCCGCAGCGCGGGCACCAGGGCACGACCTTGTGACCCTGGAAGAGGAGCCCCTGCTCGAAGAGCCGGTGGAGCGACCACCAGACCGACTCCACGTAGCTCGCGTGATAGGTGACGTAGGCGTTCTCCTGATCGAGCCAGAAGCCGATCCGCTCCGTGAGCCACTCCCACTCCCGCGTGTAGCGGAACACCGACGCCATGCACTTGCGGATGAAGGGCTCGACGCCGTAGGCCTCGATCTGGTCCTTGCCCGAGATCCCGAGCTCCTTCTCCACCTCGATCTCGACCGGCAGCCCGTGGGTGTCCCAGCCACCCTTCCGGTCGACGCGGTATCCGCACATCGTCCGGTAGCGCGGGAAGAGGTCCTTGACGACGCGCGTCAGGACGTGGCCCGCGTGCGGCAAGCCGTTGGCCGTCGGAGGCCCCTCGTAGAACAGGAAGGGCCCGCGCGGCGCCGGCCTCTCGAGGGACTTCTCGAAGATCCTCCGCTCCTTCCAGAGGGCGAGCGTGCGCACCTCGGCGTCCTGGAAGCTGTAGTCGGTCGGGACGGGACGGAACGCAGGCATGGAGGGACGCCCCCGCGTTCTTGGAGCGCGGAGGCGAGATCCGATGATTCTAGTTCAGCGTCGCCGTCAGATCCCGGCGTCCCCCGCGGTCACCTTTGCCCCGAAGCTCTGTCCCGCGTAGGCGGTGAACTCGAAGAGCTGCGTGCCGCCCGCCCCGTTGATCTGGAACGCCCGGACGATCGACGGGTTCGCGGCGCCCGCCTGGCTCGCGAGGAGCTCGTCCTGGCCGCTCGCGTCCAGATCGCCTGCGCCCACCTCCGCGCCGCCGTTGGTCGTGAACGCGGTGACGGTCCAGGCGCTCGCAACCGGCGGCCCCGCGTCGAACCCCTTGACGTCTCCGCTACTCGCCGGATCGGGACCGTGGGCCGCGACGATCTCGTCCTCGGGATCGGCGTCCGTGCTCCCGGCCGCGACCTTCGCGCCGTACTGACCGGTGGCGAACGCGAAGAAGCTCGCGCCCGCCGCGACTCCGGTGTTGTCGTAGTTCCAGGTCCGCACGTGCGGGCTGAACACGACGCCCGCGCCGGCGCCGGTGACGATCTCCGCGAACGCATCGCCATCCACCTTGCCGGCAGCGACGTTCACCCCGAACTTCAGCGTCCCGTAAGCGAAGAAGGAGATCTTGCTCATGGCCGTGAGCGCGACGCCGTCGTAGTTCCAGCCGCGCACGTGCGGTCCGAACACGGGGCCTGGACCGGGACCGCTCAGGATCTCCGCGTGACCGTCGCCGTCGAGGTCGCCGCCTCCCGGGTGCGCTCCGTACTTGAGCGTCCCGTAGGCGAAGAAGTTGACCTTGCCGATCGCCGTCCCGTCGGGATTGAACCCGCGCACCTGCGGGCCATACACGGCCCCCGGGCCCGGGCCCGTCGTCACCTCGACGTTGCCGCCCGAGACGATGTCCGCCGACGCGACGTTGACTCCGTAGCCGCTGCCCCCGTAGGGCGTGAAGCTCGCGATCGTGGCGGGAGGCGCCGCGTGATCCCAGGTCTTGCCGACGGGCGGGTTCGTCGCGCCCGGGCCGGAGCCCGTGACGATCTCGTCGGTGACGCTCGCGGTGAAGCAGGGCACGGGCGTCGTGGGGACGTTCGGCCAGCGCGTCGCGGCGCAGCTATGGGCGTCGTACTGGTTCCAGATGACGCAGCCGTGAGGCGTCCCGTTGGCGAGGTTGCCGTCGTCGTCGTCGGCCACGAGCAGACCGTTGTACCAGTCGTCGCGCGTCTGCGAGGTCGCGATCGGCGAGAGGAGCAGCGTCGTGAGCGGCTGGCCCGTGAAGCCCAGCGCCTGGAGATCCTCGTGGATGTCCCAGATGACCGCGCCCAGCATCTCTCCCTGGTCGTGGACCTCGGTGATGGCGGGGTCGTAGCAAGGGAAGCTCGAAGGATCGAGGTCGCGCACCGGAGCTCCGGTCAGGAAGAAGCCCGGGCCGATCCGATGGTCGTCGGTCTGAACGAACGCCATCTGGTCGCCGATGAACTCCGAGAGCCCTCCGTCGGCCAGGCCGCCGGGGAGGTTGTCGTCGATGCCGTGGCCGTACTCGTGGCCCACCACGTCGAAGATGCGGCCCGTGTTGTTGCACTGGGCGTCGGAGGCGAAGAAGTTGAGCGTGTTCGCGTTGTAGAACGCGTTGCACGACGCCGGGATGCTGACGGTTGCCGTCACCACCTGGCTCAGGAGCCACGTCTCGTTCGGGTAGACCGTCAGGGCGGTCGCGTTGGTCGCGAGCGCGGCGCGGTACGTGTCGGTCTGCGCGAGCTCGTCCTCGGACGCGGCGCTGAAGAGGTCGTTCGACGGCGTCCCCGAGGTGACGGAGTGGCTGATGGAGAGGGCCGGGCAGAGCCCGAGGAAGCACGAGACGGTGAGGTGGGTCCCATCCAGGCCGATCGAGAGCGTCTGAGTCCCGCTGCCGGCGATGGTCCAGTTGCCCGCCGCGTCCGTCGTCCCTCCCGAGGTTCCCACGGTCACGGTGTTGGCGGAGTTCGGCACGTTGACGATCGGGTCGCCGGGCGACCGCTGATCGACCTGCGACTCGAGGTGGCCCGAGAACTGGTAGTGCAGCGCGTCCTGGATCTCGAGAACCGCGCCCGTGCGCGCGTCGACGTAGCTGACGTAGGAGCGCGGCAGCGTCCCGGCCCCCGCGGGTCGATCCTGGCGAACCTCGTAGGCGAGGCGCAGCGCCACGGTGTCGTGCGCGACGACCGGCAAGACGACGAGGCGCGCCCGGTCGCTCGCCGACGGCATCATCGAGAGCTCCCCCGACGCGACCGCGGCGGCGTCGGGCGCCGAGAGGAGCGGCACGGTCGCGAGCGACGCACCGGGAAGCAGCGGATAGCTCTCCATCTTCACCAGCACGAGCCTCCCGAGCTTGAACAGGATCTCGATCCGCGACGACACCACGGGAACCCCGTCGTGCAGACGCTCGAAGTAGACGGCCCAGACGTCGCCGACCTGGGCGACGTCGGTCGCGCGGAGGTCCGACATCGGGGCCTTGAGGAGATCGACGTTCTCCGCGAGGAAGCGCCGCGCCGCATCGAGCGCCTGATCGCGCGACGCGGCGCGCGGCAGCATCCCGATGCCCGAGCCCCGGATCCAGAGCGGCGTCCCGAACACCTCGTCGAACTTCACCTCCCATGTCCCGCCGTACCGCGCGAGGAACGCCTGGTAACCCGGCTCGGCGCGCAGCGCCGCCTGGACGGCCTCCGTCTCCGGGAAGAGACGCGGCGAGGGCCCCTGCTTGATGCCCGGTACGCCGGGTCCGACGAAGGCGGCGAGCGGCGAGGCGGCCGAGACGATGGAGAGCGACAGTGCGACGATGCGATGGCGCATGGGGAGGCTCCTCTGGGCGGGATGGTATCGGGATGACGCGGAGAGGGGCCGCAACCATACCATCGACGGCGAGGCCGGAGCCGTGCCGGCGCGTGCTCCCGGCACCTTCCCGCGTTGGCGCGGGACGTTTGCGCGTACTACGCTCTCGGCATGGACGTGACCTCCGCCTTCGTCCAGCTCGGGCTCTCCCTCGGGCTGGGCCTGCTCGTGGGCCTCGAGCGGGAGCGGCGCGCGACGCGCCTTGCGGGGATCCGCACCTTCCCGCTCGTGACGCTCTTCGGCACCGTGTGCGCGATGCTCGGCGAGACGTTCGGCGCCTGGACGGTGGCGGCCGGTCTCCTCGGCGTGGCGATCGTCGTGGCGATGTCCTTCTTCTCCGAACAGAAGGAGGTGGAGGACCCCGGCATGACGACCGAGGCGGCCCTCCTGCTCATGTACGGCGTCGGAGCGCTGCTCGTCGCGGGTCCGCGGGAGATCGCCATCGTGCTCGGCGGGGGCATCGCCATCCTGCTCAAGATGAAGGAGGAGCTCCACGGCATCGCGGGGCGGCTCACCGAGCAGGACTACGAGAACGTCATGCGCTTCGCGCTGATCACGCTCGTGCTCTTGCCGGTCCTGCCCGATCGCGCCTACGGTCCGTACAGCGTGCTGAACCCGCACGAGGTCTGGCTGATGGTCGTGCTGATCGTCGGCATCAACCTCGCGGGATACGTGGCCTACAAGCTCTTCGGCGGGCGCGCGGGGATCGTGCTCGGCGGCATCCTGGGAGGCCTCATCTCGAGCACCGCGACCAGCGTCAGCTACGCGCGCCGGAGCAGGACGGAGCCGCGGGCCGCCGGGCCTGCCTCGATCGTGATCCTCGTGGCCTCGGCGATCGTCTTCGCGCGCATCGTCTTCGAGATCGCCGTCGTCGCGCCGTCGGCGGTCGCCACGGCGGCGCCGCCGCTTCTCCTGATGCTCGCCACCCTCTCCGTCACGGCGCTCGTGATCTTCGTCAAGGATCGCGAGCGCGAGAGCGCCGTGCTCTCCGAGGACAACCCCTCCGAGATCAAGTCGGCGCTCGCGTTCGGGATCGTCTACGCGGCGGTGCGCCTCGCGGTGGCGGCGGGCAAGGAGCTCCTGGGTGATGCCGGGCTCTACGTCGTCGCCGGCCTGTCGGGGCTGACGGACGTCGATGCGATCACGCTCTCCACGTCGCGCCTGGTCGCGGACGGCCGCCTGTCCGCCCCCTCCGGCGTCCGCGTCGTCCTTCTCGCCGCTCTCTCGAACCTGGCCTTCAAGGGCGCGACCGTCGCCGTGCTCGGAAGCGCCGCGCTGCGGCAGCGCGTCGGCGCGTGCTTCGGGATCGGACTGGCGGCGGGCGTGACCCTCCTGCTCGGCTGGCCCGGTTTCCGGGGGCTGTAACCGGCGGCGGCTCGCGGGCGTTACTACGGGCGTGGAAGGACCCATAGACTTCGCCGCATGCCACGGCCCGAGCTCGACGTGGCGGCATGGGTGGCGCGCGCCAGGGATGACCCGGACGCCGCGCGCCAGCTCTGCGACCATCTTTACCCGCTGGTCATGCGCATCGTGCGCGCCCACCGTCCCCGGTCGCTCTCCGAAGAGGACCTCGCCCAGGAGGTCTTCCTGAAGATGTTCGCCAACCTCGATCGCTACGAGCCCCGCGCCGGGATCCCCTTCGAGCACTGGGTCTCCCGCCTGTCCGTGCGCACCTGCCTCGACGCGCTGCGGGCCGAGAGGCGCCAGCCCACGGCGCGGCCCGCCGACCTGGGAGACGGCGCGCGCGAGTGGCTCCTCTCGCTGTCCAGCGACGCCGCGCACGCGCCCGCCGGCGACGCCCTCGCCGCGCGCGAGCTCGTCGATGTCCTCCTCTCCCGGTTACCCCCGTCCGACCGCCTGGTCCTGACGCTGCTCGATCTCGAGGAGAAGCCCGTCGCCGAGATCGCGGCGATCACGGGCTGGAGCAGGGGGCTCGTCAAGGTCCGGGCGTTCCGCGCCCGCCGCCGCCTGCGTGCCGTCGCGGAGGAGATGGGGGTCACGAGCCCATGAGCGCGTTCGACGACCGATGGCGGGCCCTCGCCCGCTCGGCGCGCCGCGCGCCCGAGCGCGCCATCCCTCCCGCCCCGCCGTACCTCGCGGCACGGGCACGCGCGATGGCGTCGCAGACCGTTCCCCGTTCGTCCGTGTGGCGCCTTGCCGCCGCGGGCGCGCTCACCGCGCTCCTCTACGTCGCCGCCATCCCCTACTCCGGCGTGGCCGTCTCGTCCATCGCCCTGCTCGACGTCCACCTGCCGCGCGTGCCCGCGCCGCCGGCACTTCCCGCGATCGAGGTTCCCGCACCGCCCACGCTGCCCACCCTTCCGGAGCTTCCACCCGTCGCCGGCGTCGCGGCGACGTTCGATCCCCGGAGCACGCACCGATGAAGATCGCCGACGTCGCCACCTGGCTTCTGATCGTCACCGGCGCCTACCTGGCGGTCAACGCCTGCTGGATGGTCTCCGCGGCGCTGTTCCCCGGCGCCGTCGAGAGCTGCCTGAAGCGCTATCGCCGGCCCATCCTCGCGACGTTCATCGGCCTCGGGATCCTCGTGCCGTTCGTCGTCATCGGCGTCGGCCTCAGCAGCGCCATCAAGAACCCCGGGGCGAGCGGCATCGTGAAGATGGCGATGCTGCTTCCGATCCTCCCGGCACTGCTCGGATCGGCGGGCCTCGCCACGCGCGTCGGCGCCGGCATTCCCGCGTCCATCGACGACCGCGAGCCCTGGCGCCGCACCCAGCGCGGAGGCATCGTCCTGTCGCTGACGTTCCTGCTGCCGTTCGTGGGGTGGTTCATGATCCTGCCCTGGACCCTCGTCAGCGGCTTCGGCGCCGCGGTCGGCGCGCTCCTCTCGCGGTCTGCCCCCCGGACCTGAAGCTCCGAACCCAGGGCGCAGCGCGTGCTCGAAGAGGTCCGAGCTGACCGCCCGAGCCTGCATGGAATACCGAGGCCGGCGCCTGTGAGTCGCGCGACGAACGGTGCCGGCCGCGATGCGGATCTCGCGGCGCGTCATCCCGGACCGGCGGTGAGGAGATCGCGCGCGCACTCGAGGGCCATGGCCGCGAGCGGGAGCCCGCTCGCGGGCTCCACCGGCCGGAGGTAGGCGCGCTCCAGGCGCGAGCGGCCCGCTTCCAGGGCGGAGCCGTGGCGCCTGCGCACCAGCCGCTGGACGAAGGTGTCCTCGCCGGATGGCGCGAGGGTCGCGAATGCGAGCAGCTCCTGCTCTGCAAGACGGAACCGGAAGGGGTCGGTCGGATCGGGCGCGCGATCGGTGACGAAGAAGTGCTCCCGGTGCTCGGCGCCGAACATCGGCGGGAGGCCGAGGGACGTCGGGTCGCGCCCGCACGCCGCGATGAAGAGCGCGTTCTCCGCGCAGGTCCGGCAGGCGCCGCACCACCGGCGATCCGCGCGCGCCGCGCGACAGGAGATCTGGTGTACGCCCACGGAGGGGCGCGCCCGGTGAATCAACCAGTGCCCGGCCAGGCGGTGGAGCGCGTGGACCACGCTGGTGAGCCGTAGCCCTCCCGAGGTGAGCGCGCCGAGCCATCGATCGAGCTCCCCCATCCCGGCGATCGACTGGAGCGGGCTCGCGACGACGATCGCGCCCGACGCGACACGGAGCGGATGGGAGAGCTCCTGCTCGTTGCCGACGAGCACGTAACGGGCGCGACGGGTCGCCGCGAACGGCACCAGCATCAGGGCGTAGCTCGCGATGGAGAGCGACCAGAGGGACCCTGACGGTGCCGACGCCGCGGCGCTCCGGGTGAGCCCCTTCACGTCGTCGATCATCGAGTGCAGCTCGAGCCCGAGCTCCGCGCCCACGGCGGCCATGGCCGGCGACCGGATGAGGTGGTCGTCCGAGATCGACGGATGCTGGCAGAGGACGCCCGCCACCCCGAGGCCCATGCCGCGCGCGACGACGAGGCTCGCGAGCGAGTCCTTCCCCATCGTCAGCGCCGCGACCGCGCGGTCCGGCTCGGTGTCGGGATACCTCCACGTCCCGGGTCCGGGCCTCGAAGGTGCGATCGGCGGGACCGACCGTCGCTTGGTCGGCGCCGAGGACCCGGCGAGGTACGGCCGGGTGGAGTCGAGCCACCTGTCGTAGAGATCGAGGAACCGCGGCCGGCCGAACCCGTAACGCACCGGCGCTCCGGGCTGACCGAGGGCGAGCCCGCTCGTGAGCAGGTAGACGAGCTCCGTCGCCAGCTCGCGCTTGGCCGTGAACGGCTGCCAGACCTCTCCGGGCCAGCGGATGCGCGCGCGCCGCCCGTCGAGCCCGACCTCCAGGCCGTCGCCGGTCAGCTCGAAATCGAGCCGCATCAGAAGACGTCGACGGCGTGACGCGAGCGGATCATCGGATCTCCGTCGCGCAGGTCGTCGAAGGAGAGGCCGAACGAGGTCTTGACGCCGGGGTTGCCATAGGCGACCGAGAACTCGCCGAACTTCTGGCAGAGCGTGCGGTCGTAGATCGCATCCGCGGCGACGAAGCGAACGGTGAGCGCGAGGCGCCGCGGCACGGGTCCCTCGTGCATCGGACAGGAGCGGTGCCAGACGTAGCGGCTGAAGACGAGCGCGTCGCCAGGGGCGAACGCGTGCTCGATGCGGTTCCGGTCGAGCACGACCTTCTCCGCCGGCGAGCATGGCATGAGGCTCCGGTAGGCGTCCAGGCCGCCGACCTCGGCGATCACCTTCGGGCCCTCGTGGAAGTGCCGCGCGGAGAGCACCATCTTGTCGCGCCCCGAGTAAACGTCCTCGCCGACGTACTCCATCCCCCCGCGTTGACCCCGTGGATCGATCGGCGTCAGGGGGAGCCAGACCGTGTACGCGGGGCTCCGGGGATCGATGTATGCATAGCTCACGAGATCGAAGTGCCAGTCGAGGCCGCCCTTTCCGGGACCGAGCGCGAAGCCGACGCTCTGCGTGTAGAGGAGCCGGCGCGGGATCAGCGCATGGATCGCCTTCTGGAACGCTCCGCTCGACACGATCGCGCGGACGAGCGCCGCGGTGCTGTCGACGCCGTACTTCACCTTGTCGTAGGCGTCGTAATCGCGCCCGACCCCGCTCTCCGCCGAGCCCAGCTCCACCTCGAGCAGCGCGCGCAGCCTCGCGGCCGTGCCCCCGTCGAGCAACCCGGCGAGCTTGACCGCCCCGGAGCGCTCGAAGGTCGCCACCTGCTCGGCGCTGACGAGAACCGCGTGGACGGGTTCCATGTGCCGTCGGGCTCTTATGATACCGCCCGCGACGCCGGCCGATGATTGCGTGCATCCTGTTCGGGAACATGTGCTCCGGGAAGACGACCGTGGGGCGGTTGCTCGCCCACGGGGGCGATCACGTGGTCGTCTCCGCTAAGGACGCCGTCGCCCGCAACCTCGCCGCTGCGGGCGACGAGGTGAAGGCGCTCCGCGCGAAGGGCTACCTCCTGCCCGATCCGGTGATCACGGGCTGGGTGATGGGAGCGGCGGAGGCCGAGATCGCGGCCGGTCGCAAGGTGATCCTCGACGGCTTTCCGCGCACCGCGACCCAGGCCCAGGGATTGATCGACGCCCACGGCTCCAGCGCGGCGGTGATCGATTGCGCCTGTCCGCCGGCGGTGCTCCTGCGGCGCTTCGCCCACCGCGTGCTCTGCGAAGACTGCGAGATGCCGTGTAGCCGCGCGTTCGAGGACTTCGATGGAACGTGTCCGCTCTGCGGCAGCACGCGCTTCGCTCCGCGGCCGACGGATCGTCCCGACTACCTCGACGTGAAGACCCGGCAGTTCGACGAGGTCTCGAGCAAGGTTCTCCCGGTCCTCCGCGGGGCGCGGATGCGGGTGTTGCCCGTCTCCGATCACGCGCGCTTCGCCGCACTGCGCGCGACGGTGTCGTCGCTTCACGAGCGGTTGGGACAGCCCCATGGACATTGACTACGACTTCGACGGCAGCCTCCGGCTGTCGGAGGTCGTGCGCGACTTCTTCTACTCGCCCGCCACCGGGCTCTTCGTCTACCGGCACCCGCTCACCGTCGACGAGCGCGTGCTCCATGCCGCCGACGAGCTCGGGATCGGGATCGAGGCGAGCCCGGAGAAGTGGGTGGTCAACATCACCCTTGCAGACAGCCTGCGCCTGCTCGAGAGGCTTGGCTCGACGGCCCTGAGCCTCCCGCAGTACTTCCAGGCTCGACGGGACGCGATCGGCAGCGGCGACGCCGACGCCGCGCGCTCCCTCGAACCGGACGGTTACATCGAGATGCTGGCCACGGTGTTCATCCATGACGCCGACCTGATTCACCACCCGAAGGTCGTGCGGGACGCAGAGCTACCTTTCACTGGCGCGCGCGAGCCCGTGTCGACACCAGCGGGCCGCTACGGCTGGGTGCACCCGGACGACATCGACCCGAAGACCGGCCTGCCCACGAAGGTGAGCTTCCAGCGCGACCTCGAGGATCAGACCCTCAAGTACTGGGACACGCACACCGACATCGGACGCGAGGGCGTGCTGATGGCCGTACGCGGCTACGTCACGTCCGTGGGGAAGATCTCCGTCGACCTCGGCTTCCCCGCCGACGCCGTCTCTCACAAGCTGACGGTGCGCGAGTGCCGGACGACCCATCCGGAGGGCGTGCTCGGCGAGGACGTGCTCGAGGCGGGCAAGCAGGTGGTCTCTCGCTACGAGGCGGCGATCGCCGACGGGAGCCTGTTCTCCGCGCTCCCGGAGTGGCTGCCCTCGTGGCTTCGCTTCGTCCGCGCGCACGGGGCCGCGGTGCGGGCCGTCGACGATCTTCCCAGCCGCGTGCTGGAGGAGAACCTGTGGGACGGCCTGGGCGCGCTCTGGTCGTCGGCTCTCGCGCTGGGCAAGGCCGCGGAGGCAGAGCAGATCGCGGCCGCGGGCGCGAGCTCTCGCGCGTCCCGGCGACCGCGCTCACCGACGAGGGCTTCGCCGAGTTCATACGCACACGCCGCGCCGCGATGAACGCGGCCGCTGCGGCGCACGGAAGCGTGGTGTTCGTGGTCGGCCACGACAACCCGGACACCGACACGGTGGTGTCGGCGATGGCGGAGGCCTGGAGGCAGCACCTGCTCCACGGCGACCGCTCGACGTTCGTTCCGGTGGTGCCGGGTCATCGGGTGCCCGACGAGGCGGAGGAGCTGATCGGCGTGGAGAACGCGGATCGCCTCGTCCGTACCGGCGACTCCGATTACCGGGCAGCGGCGCGTGCGGGACGGCCCGAGTGGATCATGGTCGACCACAGCATCGGCCGGGAGCAGCCGGACACGCGGGCGATCATCGACCACCACTACCCATCGGAGATCGCCCTCTTGCAGCAGATCCCCCGGCGGATCGTCTTCGCCGGCTCCACCTGCGGCCTGGTCGCGCAGAAGTACTACGGCATGGGACTTCCGATTCCCCCGAAGCTCGCCTCCTACCTCCACGGCACGTCGCTGATGGACACCGAGAACCGCCTGCCCGGAAAGATGACGGCGCTCGACGAGCTGATCATGAACCGTCTGCAGAATGCCTCTGGCCAGTCCGACGAGCGCGCCTTCTACCAGCGGCTGATGCGGAAGTTGATCACGACCTACGACGCCGACTCGCTCTTCCAGCGCGACTACAAGGAGGACTGGTCGTTCGGCTTCGCGGTCGCCAAGGGGATCCACCTCCTCGGGCCCGCTCACGGAGAGGTCGTGGGGCAGCTCCTCGCGCTCGCGCGCCGGAGCAACGACGCGAGGAACCTGCCGCTCACCCTGGTGAAGGTCGTGGACTACGCGGACGACGCGGTGACGATCGCCCGAGAGCGGCTCTTCCCTGTCTACCACGGGGCCCCCTCGCCCGAGCTCGAGCGCGCGGTGAAGGACGCGATCGTGACGGTGATCCGCCACGAATCGCCGCCCGGAGTGACGATCGAGGACGTCGGCGGAGCCATCGAGTACTCCGGCGTCGGGACCCAGCTCAGCCGGAAGAAGCTCACGCCGGTGCTCGACCCGGTGGTGAAGGCGTTCAACCGCTACTTCTACTCGCCAAGCACTGGTCTGCACTTCCTGCGCGACTGGCTGCGCGAAAGCCCGGAGCTCTCGTCCGCAGCGAACCGGCTCGGCCGCCGGCTCCACGCCGACCAGGACGGCGTGCTCGTGGGCAACCCAGGCGCGCTCAAGCTCTTCCTCCAGGAGACGGGACAGCTCGCCGCGAGCCCGCGCGAGTACTTCCGCGCCTGGGCCGACGCTACGGCGGTGAGAGACGACCGGATGGTGGCGCATCTCACCTCCAGCCACTACCTCGAGACACTCGACGCGCTGGTCGAGGATCGAAGCACTCTCGTCGAGCACCCGACGATGAGGATGAAGGATGGCGCCCTCGTCTACGACGGCGGCGAGCGCCGGAAGGTGACGGTGCCGGTCGGCGAGCCCGGGCTCTTCGACCCGAAGGCGATCGACCCCGACACCGGGTTGCCGAGCAGGGTCGAGGACCCGCGCCAGTACGGCAAGGGGCTGTGGCGCTACTGGAGCCCGTGCAGCGATCGCGCCTGGGTGCTGCGCAGCACCATCTTCGCGTACGACATCCCGTCGCTCGACCTCAAGTTCGAGTACTCCGAGGCGCTGCCGCGGCTGGCGATCCGTCCGTGCGTCAAGACGGTGAGACCACCGACCGTGGAGATCCAGAAGCACGCGAAGAAGATACGCGTCGACATACGGTACTGAGGGAGCGCGCGATGAAGGTGATCAATCTGTTCGGCGGTCCGGGCGCTGGAAAGTCCACGACGGCCGCGGGCCTCTTCCACCTGATGAAGCTCGAACACCTGAAGGTCGAGCTTGTCACCGAGTACGCGAAGGAGGTCACGTGGGAGCGGCGCCACGACCTCCTGAGCGACCAGCTCTACATCTTCGCCAAGCAGCACCGCCGGCTCGTGCGGCTGAGGGGCGAGGTGGACTACGTCGTCACCGACGCACCGCTCCTGCTGTCGGCGGTCTACCGGGAGGACAGCTACCCGCTCGTGTTCGAGCAGCTCGTGCTCGAGTTCTGGAACGCGTTCGACAACTGCAGCTTCGCACTGGAGCGCGTGAAGCCATACGAGAAGCTGGGCCGCCGGCAGACCGAGCAAGAGGCGAAGCAGGTCGACACGCGCGTCGAGAAGGTGCTCGCGCGGTTCAACGTCCCTCACACCGTGCTGCCGGCGGACAAGGATGCCGCCGCGAAGATCCTCGCTGCGATCAAGGAATTGGAAGCCCCGGCGAAGGGCGGACCCTAGCTCGAGACCTGGCGATTCTGGGCGTCGCGGCCACGCAGACCGATCGCAGCGGCGCTTGCGCGAGACGCCTGTCGCCGTCGAGGCCAGCGTTCGCCAAGGGAGCGGCAATGCGGCTATCCTCCATCGACCGGGACCCGAGATGCCGACCCAGAGCAACGCCTCGCCGCGCGCGCAACTTGCGATCACGAGCCTGAACGCGGACAGCGCATGGATCCTCGAGGTCGACGGGGCGCGGCTCCTGCTGGATCCGTGGCTCGGCGGAGCGGCCGTCGTCCTGGTGCCGCCGATCCACCGCCTCTACCTCAGCACTCCCGTCGTGGCCCCAAGCGACCTGCCCGCCGTCGACGCGATCGTCATCTCCCATCCGTTCCCCGATCACTGCCACCCGGCGACGCTGCGGAGCTTCCCGCGAGATGTGCCGGTCTACGCGCCGGCGGCGGTCCGTCCCTGGGTGTGGCGGCTCCGTCATTTCGAGAAGGTGCACGTGATCGGCAACCGGACGCGCGGCGCCGCGGCGACGACCGCCGGGAACGTCGATCTCTCCTGGTGCCGCGCGCGGGGCGCTCTCGACACGGTGCACAACGGGCTCGTCTTCCGCGGCCGATCGAGCGGGACGTCGATCCTCTACGCGCCGCACGCGATGCTGCTCGACGGTCCGACGATCGGCGCGACGGATGCGGCCATCGGGGACCGTCTCGACGTCCTGCTCTGCAGCTTCAACCTCGTCGATCTGCCGGGTTATGTCGGCGGAGTGGCGAACCTCGGGCCCGAAGCGGCATTCGGACTGGTGCGCCGTTACAAGCCGCGGTATGTGTCCCGCACGCACGACTCCACGAAGAAGGACTCGGGCCTCCTCGCGCGCGTCACGCGGATCGAGCCGCCTCCCGACTTCGACGGTTCGCTCGCGGCTCTCGGCGTGCCCACGGAGGCCTTCGCCCTCGGCACGGGCCAGACCTGGCAGCCTTCCTGAACCTCCGTCATCCCGGTCCCTGGGCGAGGGCGAGCAGCCGCGCGCTCGCGACCTGAGCCATCTCCTCGCGCGTCCCTTCGCATCCCTCGATGAGCGCGCCGAACTGTGCGAGGTCGAGGGCGAGGACGCGCACCGCCCCCGAGGGCGCGGCGCGCACCGTGGCCGTGCGCGGCCGACCTTCGAGGAGGCCGATCTCGCCGAAGTAGTCCACCGGGTCGAGCCACGCGACGATCACCTCGGAGCCATCGGGGTGGGTCTGGACGACCTCGACCGTCCCCTGCGTCAGGACGTAGAAGTGCTCCGCCCGGTCTCCTTGCTTGATGACGACCTCGCCGGGCCCGAACGACTGCGTCCTGCAGACGGCGCCGAGCTTCGCCGTCGATGCCAGGTCCAGCCGCGGGAGCGCGCGGGCGAGCTGCGTCAGGAGCTCGCGCTTCTGCATCAGCCGCACCAGCTCGCCGCTCGTGAAGTCGCCGTCCACCGCCAGGTGGTTGAACGCGTCGCGGCCCAGCGAGAGCGCCGCGAGCTCGGCTTCCCCGCCGACCCGCACGGTGGCGGTCCTCGGAATTCCCTGGAGCAGTCCCATTTCGCCGAACAGCTCACCGGCGCCGAGCCTGGCGACGACCCTGGGCTCGCCTCCACGCTCCTCGACCACGACTTCGGCCTCGCCGCGGCGCACCAGGTAGATCCGATCGGCGGCGTCGCCCTGCCGGAAGACCGTCGTCCCCGCCGCGAACGTCTCTTCGTGCAGGTCCTTCATCACCGCCGCACGGTCGCCGGCGTCGAGCTGGCCGAGCCTCTCCGTGAGGCTTTCCTCGAGAAGGAACGGCGCCTCCGAAGCGGGGGGTGGAGGCTCCCTCGGTCCGAGGGAGACGATCCGGAACCTCGCCTCGGGGATCGGGCTCGGGAAGCCGCGTACGCGGATGGCGTAACCCTTCGGCGCGAGCCCGAGCTCGACGTGACGCACGAGCCCGGCCACCACGGCAGCTCCGACGGTCAGGGCGTAGGCGCGCGCGGCGCAGGCGTGCGGTCCCAGGCCGAAGGGCGCGAACACGTGCGGGCGGCGGCTCTCGTCCCTTCCCGGCAGGTGCCGGTCGGGGTCGAAGCGCTCGGGTGACGGAAAGAACTCCGCGGCGAAGTGCGTCACGGGGCCGGCGATGTAGACGGTCACCCCAGCGGGGAAGTGGTAGCCCTCGAAGTCGTAGGGCTCGGACACCGCCCGGGGCAGCGCGACCGCGAGCGGATAGAGACGGAGGGCCTCGAGGATGACTCCGCGCAGGGTCGGCATCTGCCGGAGGTCCTCGACGCGCGGAGACCGGCGCTCGAAGACGCCGTCGACCTCCGCCCGGACGAGAGACTCGACCTCCGGCCGGCGCAGGATCTCGTAGAGCGCGAAGCTCAGCATCCGGTAGAGGTAGATGCCGGAGTTCTTGGAGGGCAGCATCGCGAGCGCAAGGAGCGTCGCCGGATCGAACGTCGAAGGCGTGCTGGCCGCGAGCGCGATCAAGGCGTCGAGGACGTCGGGCATGCGGTCCGTGCCGGGCCCGCGCGCACGGTGATCGGCGATCGCCTCCTCGAGGAACCGGGCGAATCGCCGCCGGGCGCGCTGCACGGGCGGGAAGTAGAGCGTGGCCTCCGGAAACGCGGCCCCGACGCCGACCACGCCCATCATCGTGGACCAGAGGTTCACGTCGCGAGCGAGCCGCTCTCCGAGCGTCCGGTTCGTCGTGCAGATCGACACGATGTCGGCGACCAGCGGCCCGATCGCGCGATGGAGCGGGATCGGCCGGCCACGTGGCCACCCGCGGGCGGTCTCCCGGATGGCGTCGAAGATGCGCGGGAGGTAGCGCTCGATCGCCTGGGCCGACAGGCTCGGCGCGAGCAGGCGGCGCAGGTCGCGATGAGAATCCCCGTCGTGGGCGTTCGGATAGGTCGTGGTCCCCATCTCGCGGGAGACGCGCCGGTAGGTCTCTGCGTTGCTGAAGACGCGGGCGCCCTCGAGGGCAAAGAAGCGGTTCGCCGCGATGCCCGCCATCATGAGGAGCGTCTTCCCGGGGTACTTCACACGGAAGACCGGTCCGAGATGGCGATGGCAGCTCGCGAAGAACCCGCAGGGATCGCGGAAGGCGTCGAGGCTGCTTCCGAGGACGGGGAGGCCCGGCATCAAGGGGGCGGATGCGGCGGCGCGCACGGCGGGCGATCCTATTCGACACCTCCGCGCGCATCCGACGGGCGGCGGCAGAGCGGCGCGATGCGGGCGCGAGGCCGCGCGGTATACTTTTCGACGCCCCTTGCAGAACGAAGAACGAGATCGTCGCGGCGCGTCGGCGGGCGTGATTTCGAGGGAACGCGGGGCATCCGTGAGGAGCGAGGCCTACCCGTGGGACATCTTCCCGACCGGCTGGTTTGCGGTAGCGCACTCGAGCGACGTGCCTCCCGGCCGAGTCCTGGCGCGGCGCTTCTTCGAACGCGATCTCGTCCTGTTCCGCACCGATGGCGGGCAGGCCGGGGTCCTCGACGCTTACTGTCCGCACATGGGCGCTCACCTCTGCAACGGAAGGGTCGAGGGAGAGGCGTTGCGCTGCGCGATGCACGGCTTCCGCTTCGACGCGGCCGGCGGCTGCGCCTCGACCCCCTACTCCACGCAAGTCCCCCACTCGCTCCACGCCGGTGCGTACCAGTTGCGGGAGACGAACGGCGCGATCCTCGTCTGGTACGACGCCGCGGGACGTCCACCGAGCTGGGACGTTCCGCCGGTCGCGATGGACGGGTTCGCTCCCGGACGCCCCGTCACCGTGAGCTTCCGCGGCCATCCGCAGGAGACGACGGAGAACTCCGTCGATCTGGGGCACCTCAGCGAGGTGCACGGGTACCAGAACGTCGAGATACGCCGGGAGCTCGCGGTCGAGGGGCCGCACCTCACCATCGCCTACGCCATGACGCGCCGCTCACCCTTCCGACACGGGACAACGGTGCGGGCGGAGTTCGACATCGAGGTGCACGGCCTCGGCGTCTCCTTCGTGGACGTACGGGTCCTCGAGGTCGGTCTCCACACGCGCCACTTCATCCTCGTCACGCCGGTCGAGCGCGATCGCGCCCAGATGCGGACCATCACCCACGTCGATTCCGCCGTCTCCCCGCGCCGCGTTCACTTCGCCCTCGGGCTCTTGCCGCGGCGCCTCGCGCTCTCGCTTGTCAGCCGTGCGACCGTCTCGGTCTTCCACGGCGACATCGCCCAGGACGTGCGCATCTGGAAGGACAAGCATTACGTCGATCCGCCCGGCCTGGTCCCCGGGGACGGACCCGTCGCCCGCTACCGTTCCTGGGCGCGTCAGTTCTACGCGGACGGTAAGCGGCCTCCGGGCACGCACGAGTCAGTTCCGCGTGCTTGACGCAAGGGCTGGCGCTGCCGGGACGGACGTTCCGCCCTCGCCGAGCCGCGTTTCGGCCATGGTGCTTCTCCTGGTCGCCGCGAGCCTCGGCCCCACGCCGGCCGGCGCCGCGGAGGCGCCCGCGACGGGAGTGGGCGCCCTCGGCCGGCTGCAACCCCGGAACGGAGTGATCCGCGTGGCGGGGCCGTCCTCCATGGGATCGATCGTCGTCGCCCGGCTGCTGGTCGAGACGGGCCAGCGCGTGACGACGGGCCAGGCGCTGGCGGAGCTCGACACCCTCGCGCTCTCCCGCGCCCAGGCTGCGGAGCTCGATGCGACGGTGAAGGCGCGCCAGGCGGCGGTCGACACCGCGGCCGCGGATCTCTCGCGCATCGAGGCCGAGCACGCGCGCCAGACGCGGCTCCACCGCGAAGGCGTCGTGTCGGACTCCGAGGAGCAAGTCTGGTCGGCGCGCTGGACGTCCGCGAGGGCCGACCTGCGCCGCCTCGAGCTCGAGAAGGAGGTCGCCGAGCTGTCGCGCAAGCGCGCCGAGCTCGAGATCGAGAGAGCGATCGTGCGCGCCTCCTGCGACGGGCAGGTGCTGCGGGTCCACGCCCACGACGGCGAGAAGATCGACGGCGACCGCGGGCTCCTCGAGATCGGGATGGTGGATCACATGTACGCGGTGGCCGAGGTCTACGAGACGGACCTCGCTCGGGTGAAGGTGGGCCAGCGCGCGACGGTCAGCAGTCCCGCGTTGCCAGGCCCATTGAGCGGGATCGTGGAACGTATCGGCCTGCGGGTCGGGGTTGCGAAGCTCACGCCGTCGGATCCCATGGCGCGATCGGACGTGCGCGTCGTCCCCGTGGACGTGAGGCTCGACGACTCGGCCGCTGCCGCCGGCTTCACGGATCTCGAGGTCGAGGTCCGGATCGGACCGTAGTGGATTCTCCCGCGTCGCTCGCCTGGGCGCAGCTTTCGAGGGAGAAGCGGCGCCTCCTCGCGGCGGTGGCGGGGGTCGCGTTCGCGGTCCTCCTGATGCTCATGCAGCTCGGCTTCCAGTCGGCGCTCCTCGCGTCCACGGTGCTGCTGCACAACCAGCTCCATTGCGACATCGTCCTGCTGAGCCCCCAGACGGACTTCCTCACCGCCGCCAAGGCGTTCCCCGAGGCGCGGCTCTACCAGACGCTCGGAGTTCCGGGCGTGGCCTCGTGCAGCGCGCTCTACCTCGGCGTGAGCGGATGGAGGAACCACGTCACGGGCAAGAGCCGTCCGATCTTCATCGTCGGCGTCGATCCCGACGCTCATCCGCTCGAGTTCCCCGACGTGGAGCGACAGTCGGCCGCCATTCACGCGCCCGACGCTCTGCTCTTCGACGCGGGGTCCCGTCCCGAGTACGGTCCCGTCGGCCGGGACGTGAGGAACGGTAACGCCGTGGTCACCGAGCTCGGCGGGCATCGCGTGTCCGTCGCGGGGCTCTTCGAGATGGGGCCCTCCTTCGCGGCGGACGGCGCGGTCGTGACGTCGGCGGAGACGTTCCTGCGGCTGTTTCCTTCACGCAAGACGTCGTGGATCGACGTCGGGCTCGTCCGGCTCGAGGCGGGCGCCGACGAGGCCGCCGTGCGCGCACGCCTCGACGCTCTCCTTCCCGACGACGTCCTCGTCCTCACCAAGCGGGGGTACGCGAACCGCGAGGTCACCTACTGGACCGGAGCGACCCCCATCGGCTTCATCTTCGGGTTCGGCGTGATCATGGGCTTCGCCGTCGGGGGCGTCATCGTCTACCAGATCCTCTTCGCGAGCGTGTCCGACCACCTGCCCGAGTACGCCACGCTGCGGGCCATGGGGTTCACGAGCACCTACCTGCGGCTCGTGGTGCTGGGAGAGGCGTGGATCCTCGCCGCGCTCGGCTACCTCCCGGGCGCGATCGGCTGCGATCGGCTCTTCCGCCTGACCCGCGCCAAGACGCTGCTTCCGATGGCCCTCACGTCTCACCTCCTCGTGCTGTCGCTCGCCCTGACCATCGGGATGTGCTCGCTCAGCGCGCTCCTCGCATCGCGCAAGCTCCACGCCGCGGACCCGGCGGAGATCTTCTGATGGGGGAAGCTGGCGGCGATCCCGTCATCGCCATCGACGGACTCTCCTACGGCTTCGGGCGCGGCGCTCTCGCGACCCAGGTGCTCACCGACGTGTCGCTCCAGATCGCTCCCGGCGAGATCGTGATCCTCGCGGGCCCCTCGGGATCGGGCAAGACGACGCTCCTGACGCTGATCGGTGGACTGCGCGCGGCGAGCACGGGAAGCCTGCGCGTGCTCGGCCGCGAGCTCCGCGGGGCCCGCGAGCGGGATCTCGTGCGCGTCCGCAGGCAGATCGGCTACGTGTTCCAGGCCCACAACCTCCTCGACTCGCTCACCGCGCTGCGCAACGTCCGGCTCGCGATGCGCCTCCGTCCCGGAGTCGGCCGCGGCGAGGCAGTCCGGCGCGCCAGGGAGGCGCTCGACGCGGTGGGGCTCCACGATCGCGCGCGCCACCTTCCGCCGCAGCTCTCCGGCGGGCAGAGGCAGCGCGTCGCGATCGCGCGCGCTCTCGTGGGACGGCCCCGCATCGTGCTGGCCGACGAGCCCACGGCGTCGCTCGACGGCAAGTCGGGGCGCGACGTCGTGGACATCCTGAAGCGGCTGGCCCGCGATCAGGGGACGGCCGTCCTCCTGGTGACGCACGACAACCGGATCTTCGACGTGGCCGACCGCATCGTCTACCTGGAGGACGGTTGCCTGCATCCCTTCGGAGACGCCGCCGCCGCGGGCTCGCGCCGCCTGCTCGCGGCGTTCGCGCGCAACAACCGCAGCGGGGAGCTGGTCCGGCAGGTGAGGGCGCTGCCCCCCGAGCGCCTCCCGGCGTTCCTCGAAGGGGCGACGGCGGAGCTCCAGGACTTGCTGCACGGGCTCGACACGAGCGAGAGCGAGGCGTTCGAGAGCCTCCTCGATCAGGTGATCGAGGTCGTGACCTTGAAGATCGCCGAGGCGCTCGAGGCCGAGCGAGCGACGCTCTTCGTCCTCGACGCCGCTCGCCAGGAGCTCTGGTCGAAGGTCGCGCAGGACCATCGCGAGATCCGGCTCCCGCTGGGCGAGGGGATCGCCGGCCACGTCGCGCGGACAGGCGAGACGGTCAATGCCCGTGATGCGTATACAGATCCGCGGTTCAATGCCGGCGTCGATCGCGCCAGTGGATTCCGCACGCGGAGCGTCCTCTGCGTGCCGATGCAGGCGTCGGACGGCAGGGTGCTCGCCGTGATGGAGCTGCTCAACAAGGTGCCGGGTCCGGCGTTCGGCGCCGAGGACGAGGCGCGGCTCCGCCGTCTCGCAGAGCAGGTCGCCACGCCGCTCGAGACGTGGTGCCGGACGCGGGAGCTCGGCGCTCGCAGGCGCGCGGGAGAGGGTGCCGCCGGCTGAGGCGCCGGCGGCCGCATCATGCGTGCGTCAGGCGGCCTTCTTCCCGAGCATCGCCATCGCCACCTTCCGCGCGTGCAGCATCACCGTGACGTAGGGCGGGGCGCCGATCGGCGTCGGAAACGCCGACGCATCGGCGACGTAGAGGCCGGGGACGCCGTGGACCTGACCGTCCTCGTCGCAGACCGAGCTTCCCGCCGCTCCCATCGTGGCGCCGCCCATCGGGTGGGTGGTGTAGAGGAAGGCATCGCGCGAGAGGTAGCCGGGACCCTCGCGCAGGAGCCGCAGGTCCTCGGGCTTCTCGAGGACGGCCGGCCGTGCCGCCGTCCAGACCTTGCGCGCGCCGGCCTTGAAGAGTAGCCCGGCACCGATCTGGGTCGCGACGCGGAGCGTGCGCTGGTCGTCCGTTCCGATGTCGAAGGACACCTTGTCCGCGCGCACCCTTCCGCGGCTCGCCGACGTGACGTAGACCATGATGCCGGCGATCTCGTCGTAGTGCTCCATCATCTCGAGCGCGTCCTGGCCGTAGAAGCGGAACGTCGTCGAGAAGTTCCACGGGTGGCTGAACGCGGCATGGAACCAGAACCCCGTGGCCGTGTCGACCCTGGGCTTCCCGCCGTCCCGCCACCGCGCGAACTCGTCGCACTCGTAGCTCACGGGAAGCCCCTCGAAGGCGCGCACCTTGACGCCGGGTAGCCACCCCAGCACGAAGGTCTGGTAGTGCATCGAGAGGCCGCTTCCGGAAAGCCCATCCACGTCGAACGGGGCGCCGCTCCGGAGCAGGATCCGCGGCGTCTCGATCGCGCCTGCCGCGAGGACCACCCGCCGCGCGGTCAGCGAGACCACGATGGGGTCTGCCGCATCGGCCGGACCACCGAGAGATCGATCGCTGCTCTTCGCCAGGACCCGCAGCATCCCTCGCCGCTCCGGCTGCTCGATCCGGTCGACGATGCACTCGGTGAGGAACGTGGCGCCCTTCGCGACGCCCGCGGGCACGTAGGTGTTGAGGGCCGACTGCTTGTCGCCGTAGAGGCAGCCCTGGAAGCAGAATCCCGACTGGCGGCAGGTGCCGTCGGGGAGGTTCCGCTCGACGAGGCGCCCGGAATAGCCGCTCCGCTCCAGGGCGAGGCGGAAGATGCGGTTGTTCACGTTGACGGTCTCGGGGCGGACCGACCCGATCGACTGGGCCCTCTTCACGGCCGCAAGGTGCTCGGCGATCTCGGGCCGCGACGGGTCGTAGCTCGCGAGGCCCCGCTTCGCCCACGATGCGAGCAACGATTCCGGAGGGTCGTGGCAGATCGCGTCCGCGATCACCGAGCTCCCGCCGAGGCATTCGCCCCTGAGGATGGGGATGCGCGTGCCGTTGCCCTCGGCCGGATGGTAGAGGTCGTCGGTGAGGAGGCGCGCGGACATCTCGAACTCGCGCTGGGTCATGTCCTCGTGGCGGACGTGGCGGCCCTTCTCGAGCACGATGACCGAGAGCCCTGCGTGCGCCAGCTCCGACGCGACGAGCGATCCTCCGGCGCCGGATCCGAGCACCGCCACGTCGGCCTCGAGCCCGAGCTTGCCGTCGGTCGCGAGCGATGAGATCGCGGCGTGATCGAGGATGCCCGGCTTCAGGCGAGGCCTCCCCCGTCGAGCAGGAACCGGACGGGGTCCTTTCCCGGGAAAGGATCGACCAGCGCGGCTTCCGGGAGGGGATCCTTCGACGGCGCGAATCCGGGGAACGATGGCCCGAGCGGACCCGCGTAGCCCAGACGCGGCCAGATCGTGCGCGCCTCCGGCGGCAGATCGGGCTCGCCGTTGCCGTCTCCGTAGTAGCCGAGCGTGACGAGGTACTTCGAGATGGCGGTGCGGTCGAGGGCGGTCGCCTTGCCGACGGCCCGCGCGAGCAGGTAGGTGATCTCGGCGTTCAGGAACCTGAGGCCCCTGCGGATCACCTCGAAGTCATAGCGCGGGAACTTGCTCAGGTAGGCATCGAGCCTGGCCGCGACGTCGACGGTGCCGTCGAGGATGTCCTTCGCCGGCAGTACCTCGACCGCTGCCTCTCGCAGGATCTCCATCTCACCCGCGCTGAAGTAGGCGGGCTTGATGCGCCCTTCCTCCGCACGGACCTGCTCCGCTGGAAGCGAGCTTGCGAGCAGCGCGCCGCCGGCGAGCTTGAGGAGCGTGCGGCGGTGCGGGTCGGCGGGTCGCGTCATCAGGCCGCCGGCGGGGCCGTCAGCGGCGTCGCGGCCGGTGGCGACCCGGAACGCTCGCTCCTCGGGTCGCCGGTGCCGTGGTTCATCGCTTCTGCTCCCAGCGTCGTCGCCGATTCTCCGAAGGCGCCCGAGATCGCCGTGCCGATCGTATCACCGGGCCTCGGAGCCTCGCGGGGCGCGTAGAACTGCCGCACCCAGCTCCGGTACTGCATGATGGGACCGTCGGTCTCGCAGAGGAGAGGCTGGGACCGGTAACGCTTGTTCTCCCAGATCGGGACGTCCTGATCGATCGTCCTCGCGCCTTCGCGGATCGCCTTTCGCAGCAGCAGCCACTCGAAGAGCGGGTTCCCGAGCCGCTTCATCGACAGGCGGCAGGTCATCTCGATGCGCTCCACGTCGAGCGGTGTGAAGTAGAAGACGAACGCGTAGTGAAGCTCGATCCCCGCCTTCACGCTCGCGCGGTTGACGGCCATCCCGGGGCCGATCAGCGTGATCTCCAGGGGCCCGAGCACCTCGCGAACCCAGAGACGCGCGAGCCCGAAGATGGCGTAGCGCTGGAACGTACGGTGGACCAGGAGCGGGCCCCGCGCTTCGAGGCCGTCGCTCCGGATCTCCGCCGTCTGTTGGCGGTGCAGGAACGGGAAGTGGGCGATGTCCATCCCGTTCTCCTCGAACTCCTGGGTGTGAGAGCGGATGATCCAGCGCTTCCCCTCGCGGGGCGTCGTCCAGTCCGGCGACGACGATTCGGGCAGCTCGGGCACGTCCCAGGCGGGCGCTTCGCCCGCCGGATGGTTGTGGACGAGCACCACTCCATTGCGCTCGCAGACGGGCCATGGTCGCAGCTTCGCGCCGGCGGGAATGCGCGCCCCGCCGGGGATCGCCACGCAGCTTCCGCCGGAGTCGTAACGCCAGCCGTGGAGCGGGCACTCGAGAGTCCCGTGAACGAGCCGCCCCCCGACGCCGAGGTTCGCCCCGAGATGCGGGCAATGGGCGTCGAAAGCGCGCGCGACGCCGTCGGCCGTTCGCAGGAGCACCAGGTCCTTCCCGCAGAAGCGCAGCGGGCGAACGTCTCCGCGGGGCAGCTCCAAGCTGCTTGCGGCGCGGAACCAGCCCGCCGGGAACGGCGTGATCGGGAAGCGCACCAGGGCTACGACCCCGGATCGCCCGCGCCGGAGGAGATCGCGCCGGAGTGAGGATCGGGTGATGGTCGCGCGGGCCGTTCTTTCACGGGCTCGCGCTCGAACGGCCGCGGGGGCGCTTCATACACCGTCGATCCTACGCCCAGCCCCGGCAACGGATGCGCTCACGGCCACGACGGCGGGAGGACGTGAGACGGTCGCGCCGCTCGACGCGGAGGTGCTGCTAGCATCCTCTTTCCGTACCGCGCGACTCCTCCATGGTGCGCCGAACCTCGCTCTTGCCACCCCATCTGGTCCGGCGCCTGGCCGCGGGCGTCCCGCGGGTGTTGCCGTGCGTCGAGCGATTCCCGGCGGCGCTCCTCTTCTCGGACATCTCGGGGTTCACGGCCCTGACCGAGCGGCTCCAGGCGCGAGGCCGGTAAGGGGCCGAGGAAATCGCGGGCGTGGTGAACGGCGTCTTCCTCCCCGCCATCCGGCACGTGGAGGAGCGGGACGGCAGCATCCTCGGGTTCGGCGGAGACTCGCTCCAGGCGGTCTTCACGGGAGCGTGCGCCGTCGGGCGCGCGCGGGCGGCCGCGGAGGGCATCCAGCAGTGCGCGGGCCCCGTCGAGACGACCGTGGGATCGACGATGCTGGGCATCGCGCAGGTCGTCCACTTCGGCATGGTCCACGGCGCCCACGTCGCGTACGGCGATCGCCGTCACTACATCGCCTGCGGGCCAGGCCCCGCGGCGCTCGCCCTCCAGGAGCAGGAGTCGATCTCGGGGGAGATCCTGCTGTCGCCCCAGGCAGCCCGCCGGATCGAGCGCGAGCCGGCTCCCCCTCCGCCTCGTCCTCCGTCGCGGCTGCCGGCGCTCTCCGCCGAGGCCGAGGCCTACCTCCCGCCCCATGTCGTCGAGGGAACACGCTGGCTCCGCGGCGCGTTCCGCCACGTGGTGATCGCCTTCTTCGAGACGCGAGGGGCCCGGATCGATCGCCTCCAGTCCCACTTCGAGACACTGGCCGGCACGCTCGCAGGCGGCGACGCCACGCTCGTCGGGAGCGACGTGACGCCACGCGGCGTACGCTGGCTCTGCGCGTTCGGGGCCCCGCGCTCGCACGAGGACGACGCCGAGCGCGCCGCGGCGGTGGCGCGCGCCCTCCTCGCCACCGGGAGCCGGCACGCGCGGGGCGGCATGCACGCCGGCATCGCCGCCGCGATCTGGATGGGAAGCCCGTCCCGGTGCAGCTTCGAGACGATCGGGGACGTCACCAACACCGCGGCTCGCACCCTGGCCAAGGCCGCGTGGGGAGAGGTGCTCGTCACCGACAGGCTCCGCCAGCGCATCCGCGGGTTCGACGCGACGTTCCGCGGGAGCCATGCCGTGAAGGGCAAGCGCGATCCTCTCGAGCTCTACGCCATCGCGCGCCCGCGACGGGCGAAGGAGACCGCGCCGTATAGCTCGCTCCTGATCGGACGCTCCGCGGAGCTCGGTCGCCTGCGTGGCGCCCTCGACGCGGCGCTACGCGGCGAAGGCCGGACCGTCTCGCTCTCGGGAGAGCCAGGGATGGGCAAGAGCCGGCTTCGCCTCGAGACGCGCCACCTGGCCGAGACGATGGAGATGACCGTTCACGAGGGGCGAACGCGTTCCTTCGGCGGACGCCCCTACGAGCCCTTCGCCGAGCTCCTCAGAAGCTGCCTCGGTCTCGGCGAGGAGGTCGACCCGGCGACGCTGAGGCGCCGCCTCTGGGACGAGAGCGATCTCGACGAGCGCGAGCGCCACCATCTCGCCGACGTCCTGGGGACGAGGTTCCGGGAGACGCCGCTCGACCAGCTCGACGGGAGGGCGATCCGCGACAACAATGCGGCGGCCCTCGCGGCCTACCTGCGCACGCTCGCCCGCCGCCGCCCGCGCCTGTACGTGCTCGAGGATCTCCAGTGGGCGGACGATATGACCCGCGACGCTCTTCCACGCGTGGTGTGGGCGCTCCGGGGCGAGCCTGCGCTCTGCCTGCTCGTCCATCGCCCGGGCTTCGTGCCGCCCGACCCCGACGACGCGATCGTCCTCGCGGAGCTGCCCGCGCGCGACGCGGAGGAGCTCGTGTGCGGGCTTCTGGGCAAGGTCGCCCGGGGGGTCGTCTCGATGGTGCTCGACCACGCAGGAGGGAACCCGTTCTTCGTCGAGGAGCTGGTGCGCTACCTCAGGGACAGGGACGTCCTGGGACGCGTCGGGGACGGGAGCCTGGCGCTCGGCCGCGCCATCCCGGAGCTTCCCGGAAGCCTCGAGAGCGTGATCGACGCGCGCCTCAGCGATCTCCCGCCCGCGGCGCGGCATCTGGTGCAGGTGGGCGCGGTGATCGGACGCCGGTTCCGGCGCAGGCTCCTCTCGGGGTTCCCCGAGCTCGAGCGCGGGATGGACAGGACCCTGCGGCTCTTGGAGTCGCGGCAGATCATCTTCACCGAGCCGCCGCCCCAGGAGCCGGGCGGGCTCGTCTTCAAGCACGCGTTGATGCGGGACGTGGCGTACGCAGGGATCCTCGTCGCCGAGCGGCGGCGCATCCACCGCATCGTGGCCGAGACGCTCGAGTCCGGCCACCCGTCCGCGAACGGTGAAGAGGCGGCCGGGAGCGAACGGCTTGCCCACCTCGCCCTGCTGGGACATCACTGGGAGCATGCGGGCGACCTTGCTCGGGCCCGGGCGAGCTACCTTGCGGCGGGACGGCACGCGGCGCGCACCTCGGTCTACGCCGAGGCGGAGGCGCTTTACCGATCGTGGCTCCGGCTGGAGGCGCCCGGGGATCCCGAGGGTGCGCAGGTGCGGATCTCGCTCGGAGACACGGTGCTCTCCGTCGTGGGCCGGCGAAACGAGGCGCGCGTGCTCCTCGAGGAGGCCGCGCGGATCGCGCGCGATGCGGACGACCGGGACGCCTGCGCGAGCGCCCTCAAGGGGATGGCGATCGTCGACATGACCGCGGGGCGATTCGACGATGCGGAGCGGGAGCTGCGCGAGGCGCTCCGGCTCGTTCCCGGGCGGCAGAACGACTCGGCTCGCGCCATCGTCCTCAACAGCCTCGGAGCGCTCATGCGCGCCCGCGGGAGGCGCGCGGAGGCGAGGCGCGCATTCTCCACGGCTCTCGCGGTCCACCGCCGCGACGGCCACGTCAAGCGATCGGCGGTCGTGCTCGGCAACCTCGGCGTGATCGCCTACGAGGAGGGGCAGAGCCGCCGCGCAGAGCGGCTCTACCGTGAGGCCCTCGATCTGCACAGGGCCGCTTGCGATCGTCCGGGCGAGGGACGCATCCTCGGAAACCTCGCCGCCATGGCGATGGGAGTGGGGCGCATGGAGGAGAGCCAGCACCTCCTCGAGGCCGCCCTCGAGATCCACACCTCCACCGGGAACCGCCCATCGGAGTGTGTCGCGCTCAGCCACATCTCGGGGCTGAAGCGGCAGCTCCTGGAGCTGCCGGACGCCATCGCCGCCGCCCGGCGCGGGCTCGCCATCGCGCGCGACGTCTCCGACCGCGAACGGGAGGCGATGGTGCATGCCAACCTCGGAGCGCTCTTGAGCCTCACCGGTCGGCACGCCGAGGCCCGGGAGCATCACCGCTCCGCCGTCGCGATCGCCCTCGAGCTCGACGCGGTCTTCACCGCGCTTTACATCGCGGCCTGGGCCCGGCACGAGTGCGTCGACGGCGATCGCGCCGCGGCCCGCCAACTCGTCGCTCGCGCCGCGCGGGTGCTCGCCAGAAGACCCGCCGCGGGCGTCAGCGCCCTGCTCGCCTTCGTCGGGGGCGCCCTCGCAAGCGACGCCGGCCGCTCGCAGCAATCGCAGCACTTGCTCGAGACCGCCATCCGACTCGCCGAGCGGGACAGCCCCGCCGTCCAGGCCGCCGCCAGCATCGCGCTCTCCTTCGAGCTTCACCGTCGCGACCGCGTCCGCAGCGCCGCGAATCTCGTCCGACGGGCCGAGACGATCTACGCGGCCGCCCGGGACCGCGGCGGCATCCTCGCCGTGCCGCTGCCCGCGCGCGATTCGCCACACGCCTGGAGGTCCGCAACCACGAGCTCGCCGCGCCTCGCGATCGCCAGGAGCTCCGGATCCGACAAGCTCCTTTGCCACGTCCTCTGCGAGCTCGCCCACGCCCGCCTCGATGCCGGAGCCGACCCGACGGAGCTCGCTGCCGGTGCCGCCGAGAGCCTGGCGCGCCTCGACGTCGGCCCTCGCAGCACCGCCGTCCGCGCGATGGCAGCCCTCCGACGCCGGCTCGCCGGCCGCCGGCCGGCCGGTCCTCTGCTGTTCCAGCTCGGCATCGTGATCACCTGAGAGTGACGATCGCCCTCGGCGGGATCGTGGCTCGTGAGGAGGCGCGAAGCTCCTCGATTCGTAGGACCGCGGGTCAGCTCGGCGCCGGGCCTCCTACCGCGACCGCGAGCCCTTCGGCGATCATCCGGTTGCCGGCGGGCGACATGTGGGGAACGACGTAGAGGCGCCGGAACTCCGCGGGATCCATCGCGTGTCGCGCCCGGAGCGCGTCCCAGAAATCGATGGTCTCGAGCCCGTTTCCAGCGGCGCACGCGAGGATCCGCCGCATGACCTCGTGGATCGGTTCGAGGTCGTTGGCGATCTCGTGCCTCTCGTACTGGGTGGCGACGATCACCCGCAGCCCGTAGGTCGTCCGCAGCACGGCGAGGCGTTGCATCAGAGCGCAGGCGACGGCCTCGCCGTCGCCGTGGGCCCTGGTCATCGGAAGCTGGCCCGCGTACCACCATGCGTCCCAGCCGAGCCTGCGAAATCCCCAGTCGGCGGTGTACGAGTAGCCTGCGATCCTCCGCAGCCACCCGATCCGATCCGGGCTCGGACGCTCCCTGGACGGCGGAGAGCCGCGCAGCGCCAGCCGTCCGCCGTCGATCGCGAAGTAGGGCTTATGGACTCCGGACCGCTGGGACATCTCGCAACGCCGGACGTCGTCGGGAATGACCGCGACGATGAGGACCTGGGGCGGTGCGCTCCGCACCAGCGTCTCGGCGTGGAGGACGATCTGATCGAGGCCGTATCCGAACACGCCGCCGTTCCGGACGCGGGCGCTGGTGAGCCGCTCGAGGATCGCCGGCCAGGATTCCGCATCCGAGACCTGGTCCCCGAAGGTGTAGGAGTCGCCGACCGCCAGCACCATCGGGCCCGTTCCCGGCGGCTGTCCGTTGCTGCGCAGGCCGTCCCCGTCTATGGTGAGCTGCGTCTGCCAGACGTTCGTCCTGCCCGAGTATCCGGGCCGTGGAATGTACCCGGTGACCGGATCGTAGACGCAGGGGTAGCCGCTGCTGAACAGCGACAGCTTGAGGGCCACGAAGTTCCGGATCGACAGCCCCGCGCCGTCGTGCCACCGGAGACCGAGCTCCAGCAGGGCCAGGACGACCGCAGTCGTGCAGAGGGAGATCGCGAGGTTCCTCAGGCCCTCGCGCTTCCGAGAAGATCGATGGGCGGGATCGCGCCCTGTCGTGTCCTCCCTGGTCAAGGATCGCGATCATAGCCGAGGGCCGAACCGGCGACGGCGCGTCCGCTGCTCAGCGCGATCGAGCGGCGCCCTCGCCGACGACCAGGACCGGGATGGGCGAGATCGAGAGCAGCTCCTGGACCGTGCTGCCCAGCAGCGCCGCCGTGACGCCGCCGCGACCTCGGGTGCCCATCACCAGGACGTCGTGGCCTTTTCGCGCGGCCTTGGCGAGCTCGGTCGCCGCGCGCCCCTTGAGGATCACGACGGTCTCTCCTGGCTTTCCGATGGCGGCGAGCCGCGCCGCATAGTGGGCGGCGAGGACGTCCTTGAGCGCCGGGCTCTTGAGCTTCAGCGCGGAGGTCAGCTCCTCGGCGACAGCCGCGCGGATGTCGGAGGCCGCGCGGACGTGGGCCAGCGTCACCATTCCCTGGCTCTTCGCGGCGAGGGCGCGGGCGGTGTCGAGGGCGGCAACCGACGGACCGGAGAAGTCGATGGCCACGAGGTAACGCACGGCCGCGACAATAGCATTCGCGACTAGACTCGATCCATGCGCGTTGCGTGGGGGCCATGGCTCGAAGGCTAGACGCGATCGTCGTGGTGGACCTCGAGTCGACGTGCTGGGAGGGCCCGCCGCCCGCAGGCCAGGTGAGCGACATCATCGAGATCGGCGTGTGCCTGCTCGACGTCGACACGCTCGAGCGGCGCGATCGACGCGCGCTCCTCGTGAAGCCCGCGCGCTCCGAGGTGAGCCCGTTCTGTACTTCGCTCACCACGCTCCGGGCGGAGGACGTCGCGGATGCGCCGTCGCTTGCCGAGGTCTCTGCGCTCCTCGAGGCGACCTATGAGGCGCGCGACCGCCCGTTCGCGAGCTTCGGCGACTACGACCGGCGGCAGCTCGAACGGTGCTGCGCCGACCAGGGCGTCCGCTATCCCTTCGGCCCGACGCACCTGAACGTCAAGACGCTGTTCGCCGTCACCCATCGGATGTCGCGCGAGGTGGGGATGGCGGGGGCGCTGGAGCGCCTCGGCTTGCCGCTCGATGGAACGCACCACCGGGGCGTGGACGACGCATGGAACGTCGCGGCGATCCTCGCCGCGCTGCTCGCCAAGTCGCGTTGAGCTCCCGCACGCGCATCGCCGTCGTCCTCGTCGTCGCGGGAGCCGCGATCGCCGGCGTCGGACTCGTCTCGCGAAGGAGGCCCGTCAACGTCCTCCTGATCACCGTGGACACGCTGCGCGCGGACCATTGCTCGCTCTACGGTTACGGGCGCCCGACCACGCCCGAGCTCGAGCGCCTCGCGGCGCGAGGCACGACCTACGAACAGGCCGACGCCGCCGCTGCCTTCACGCAGGGGTCCGTGGGTACGATCCTGACGGGCCTCTGGCCGAGGCAGCATGGCGCCGCGTCGCATCCGTCGGTCCTCGACTCCGCGAGCGAGACGCTCGCCGAGGCTCTGAAGGCACGCGGCTACGAGACTCGAGCGGTCGTCACCAACCGATCCTGCGAGCGGGCCGGATTCGATCAGGGCTTCGACCACTACGATGGAGCCGATGCAGCTCGGACCCGACGGAGGCCCGTGATGCGGAGCTGAACGGGACGACCGATCTCGCGATCCGGAGCTGTCGTCTTTCGGCACCAGCGCGCCGTTCCTCTTGTGGGTCCACTACATGGATCCGCACTGGTGGTACACACCGCCGCCACCGTTCGACACCGCCTACTCCCCCGCGCTTCCCGAGTGGACGGCCTTCCACGAAGGGACGTTCGACGGAAGCGTGCCCGCGGGAACCGTCTACTTCTCCAATCCCCTCTCCGCGCAAGGCCGGCAGCGCGGCATCGATCTGTACGACGGCGAGATCCGCTACACGGACCAGGAGATCGGACGCCTCCTGCGCGAGATCGACGCGCGCGGGCTCGCCGCGAGAACGCTCGTGGTGTTCACGGCGGACCACGGCGAGAGCCTCGGCGAGCACGGCATCACGTTCTGCCACGGCTACTTCACCTACGAGGACAACCTCCACGTCCCGCTCGTGCTGGCCGGTCCAGGGATCGCCAAGGGGCGCGTCGCGGTGCCTCTGTCGCTGGTCGATCTGAAGGAGACGATCCTGCGCGCCGTCGATCCGGCGCGTCCGGCACGACCACCGTCGCGGATCTGCGGCGAGAGCGAGCCTGTCTACGGATCGAGCGGCATCCATCCGGACATCGCGGGCCGGCCCCGCGCCTACGTGCCGGGCGACAAGGGGAAGTGGCGCAGCGTGCGCGACGGCAATCTCAAGCTCATACGGATCCCCGGCCAGCCGGGCTCGGAGCTCGAGCTCTACGACCTCGCCGCCGATCCGGGCGAGGCGCACGACGTCGCGGCGGCGCGTCCCGCGGATCGCGACCGCCTCGCCGCGGAGCTCGACGCGCCTTGACCTTCAAGACGGCGATCCACGCGTCGCTCGCGTGCCTGCTCCTCGCCGCGTTCCTCTTTCCGATCGCCGGGTGGGACATCTTCTGGCACATGCGCGTCGGAATGGACATCCTCGCGACGCGCTCCTTCCCCACCGGCGACGTCTACTCCTACACGCGCCCCGGCGGGATGTACGTGGAGGACGAATGGCTCTTCCAGGTGCTCGCCTACGAGATCCACCGCCTCGGTGGCTGGAACGCGCTCATCGCCGCCAAGGTGCTCCTGATGGGCGCCGGGGCCGCGCTCCTCTACCTCGAGTGTCGCGCGCTCTGCGGATCGCACTCCCTCGCGGCGCTCCTCGTGGGCACGTGCGAGGTGGCGGCCCGCACGCGCATGACCGAGCGGCCCGACGTGCTGAACCTCCTCTTCTTCCCCGCGCTCCTGCTCCTGATCTCGGCCGCGCGGCGCACCGGGTCTTCCCGCTACCTCCTCTGCGTTCCGCCGCTCTTCGGAGCCTGGGCGAACGTCCACTCGGGCGTGACCCTCGGGCTGTTCGTCCTGGCCGGGTTCGCGTTCGCCGACCTGGTGTGTCACGCGCTTCCAGGCTTTCTGCCCCGGGCGTCAGAGGGCAACCCGTGGCACCTCATCGCCGCGGCGGCGGCCGCGATCCCGGCAACGCTCGTCAATCCCATCGGCACCCGCATCCTCACCTTCCCGTTCGAGGTGGTCGGCGTCCACCGGACGAGCGAGTGGCAGAAGACGCCGCTGATGGCGTTTCCGCTCTTCTACGCGCTCTGCCTGGCGTTCGGTGCCGCGACGATCGTCTGCCTGGCCCGCTTCAAGACGTTCGACCTCGCCGAGGTCTCCGTCTTCTCTCTCTTGTTGTACCTGGGCATCGGGCACGTCCGCTTCCTCGGCATCTTCGCCGTCTCCTGGTCGATCACCACCTCGCCGGCTTGGCCGGGCATCGCGATCACGGGCTTCCCGTGCCGCGATCTGCGCTTCGCCAGGAGACCACCGCCAGCGCCTGCACACCACCGCCGCCCGCGCTCCTCCAGGCAGGCGCGCTCCGCCCGCGTTCGTGGACAGCCTGGCTGGTCTGGAGCCTGGAGCTCGAGCAGACGGCGTTCCGGTAGAGGCGGCAGACTTCATCCTGCCCGCGAGCGCCCTCCGGCGCCGATGTACAACGAGTTCACGTTCGAGGAGCTACCGCTGCACCGCCTCTATCCGACCTACAAGGTCTTCATCGAGCAACCCGCGAAGACTACCTTCACAACCTCCTCGACGAGGTGCTCGCCGCGCACCACCCCGGGCCCGAGTTTCCGGGTACTCGATCGCTACGGCTACCTTCGCGGTCGTGATGCCGCGCGAGGACTTCATCGAGCTACCGCGGAGAACGGCGAGCTCATTCCGGTCGGTCCGGCGCGGTTTACTTCCCGCGGGCTGCCTGGGCGATCGTCTGCTGGGACGATCACTACCTCGTCCTCGCCCGTCAATCCGCGCGCCGGCTGGATCGCTCGTCTGGAGCCCACGTTCGATCCGGAGGACTGGCGCCTGGGGCTCGGACACGCCGTGAGCGACCCGGCCTACCGGCAGGCCGCCATCCGCGACATGGACCAGAAGATCGCCGATGACCCGAGCTGCTGGCGCGCCCGCGAGCTGCGCGAGATGCTCGCGGCGGCGAGGCCCGGCGGCGGATAGGATCCCTTCGTGGGACGGAGCCGATCCTGACGTGCGGAAGTTCTCGTTCGGGCTGTCGCTCGTGCTACCGGCGTTCAACGAAGAGGAGAACATCGAGCCGGTCACGATCATCGCCGACGGGGTGCTGCGCCACCTGCTGCCGAGGTACGAGATCTGGCTCGTCGACGACGGATCGCGCGACGGGACCGCCGCGGCGATCGAGCGCGTCAAGGCGGAGTACCCCGCGGTGCGATCGATCACCCACGACGTCAACAAGGGCTACGGAGTCGCGCTCCGGAACGCCTTCGCCGCGGCGACGATGCCCTACGTCGCGTTCACCGACTCCGACCGCCAGTTCGACATCGTCGACATCGAGCGGCTCCTGCCGCTCGCCGAGCAAAACGACCTGGTGGTCGGCTACCGTCTGCGGCGCCTCGATCCGTTCGTCAGGAAGATCTACTCCCGGGGCTACGGCCTCCTCATCCGGACGCTGTTCGACCTCCACGTGCGCGATCTGAACTGCGCGCTCAAGCTGATGGAGCGCCAGAAGCTCCTTGCCCTCGGGCTCCGGTCGGACCACTACTTCATCAACGTCGAGATGCTCGTGAAGGCGCGCGCCCGTGGTTACCGCATCGCCGAGGTGGGGGTGAAGCATCTGCCCCGCGCGGCCGGGGAGTCGAAGGTGACGCTGTCGCAGATCCCCAACACGCTCCGGGAAGTGCGACGACTCTACCGCGAGCTGAAGCACAACCCGGTCGGCGCCCACGAGCCCGCCGGATCCCCGACGCGATGAGCCTCGACCTGATCCTGAAGAGGGACTGTAGCCCCCGCGAGAAGCTCTCCGATGCCGCGCTCGTGGAGGCGTCGCACCTGCTGAAGTTCCACACGGCGCTCCACGGGGCGTGTGCCGCCTACCCGGGATCCGTCGCCCCGCCCGGCGACGACACCACGTTCGAGACCGAGGGACCGGTCGGTCCCATCCAGGGCGTGACGCGCCTCGGCGACGTGCGCACGAGCCTGCGCGCCGTCTGGACGAAGCTCATCGACTGCATCGGCTGCCCGCTGAACGTCACCGGGTCGCCGATCGGCTGCCACGTCTCGCTCCCCTATCCGGTCGAACCAGCGGTCGAGCTGCTCGTCGCCGACGCGGCGTCGAAGGCCAGCAGCGACGCCTCGGTCGCCGAGGCGCTCCTCTCGCGCACGCCCGTCACCACCCCCGGGTTCCGCCGTCCCGCAGCGCGCATGTTCTCGTCGGCCTATCCGCCCCAGCTCCAGATCCGCTTCGAAGAGCGGGTCCAGGGTGTGTCCCTCGACGCCTTCTGGGACCTCCTGCTCGCGCCGCGTTCACCGGCCGATGGCTACGCCGTGATGGCGGTCCTCACCGCGCTCCAGGAGGCGCTCCAGGGATCCAGCGATGACCCGCCGAGCGGCGTCTCGTCCCTCCTGATGCTCGGCTATGCGCTGCGCGTGTGGGCGTCGGCCCCCGACGCGTCCGGATACCTCGTCACCGGGTGAGGCCCTCCGCGCCCGCCATCCTCCTCGTCGATCCCGAGGGACCGCGCAACGTCGGCGCGGTCTGTCGCGCCATGCGTAACTTCGGCGCCGGCGACCTGCGCGTCGTCGGAGCCGACGTCGATTCCCTGCTCGCGCACGACGAGGCGATTGCCACGGCGATGTCAGGCAAGCGCGTCCTTCGCGCCGCGCGCACGTTTCCCGATCTCGCCGCGGCCCGCGAAGGCATCGACGCGCTCGTCGGCGCCACGGCGCGGCCCGGCCGCCGCCGCGCGCCGATCCTCGCCCCGTGGGATCTCGCATCCACGATCCTCGCAGGCAAGCGCCGCATCGGCATCGTCCTCGGAAACGAGGTGCGCGGGCTCGATCGCGCCCAGCTCCGGCAGTGCGAGTTCCTCGTGAGGATCCCCGCGCTCCAGGGCGCCGACTCGTTGAACCTCGCCCAGGCCGCTCTCGTGCTCCTCTGGGAGTGGCGCCGCGCCGAGCTCTCGCTCGAGGACGACGGCGCGTCCGAGCCGCGCCGCATCGAGGACCTGCTCCAGCACTTCGAGCGGACGCTCGCCGCGCGCGGCTTCCTCGCCGCGGGCGATCCCCTGCGCGCGATGCCCAAGCTTCGCCGCTTCCTCCTGCGCGCGGGCCCGACGCCGCGCGAGATCGGGCTCCTGCACGCGATCCTCCAGCACTGGGAGCGGCAGCGACCGTGAGCGGCTGCAACCTCCTGTTCCGGCGGTTCTTCGCGCGGTGGTATCCGGACGGTCCCCCCTACACCGTCGTCCGGGGTGACATGGAGGTGGCCCCGGATCTCGCCGGCAGGTCGGCGGACGAGCTCTGCACGGTCGCTGAGGGGTCGCGGCAAGAGGTGCGATCGAGGATCGAGACGATGGTGTCCGCGGCGGCATCGGACTGGGCGACCCATCTGTCGTTCGAGCGCATCTCCTCCATCGACGCTGTCCGCAGGTTCGACGATTACTGGAGCCGAGCCCGCATCGCGGCGTTGATTCGGCGCTCGGACGCTTCCGACTTCAGCAACGACTACCTCGTCCTCTGCTGCGAGCTCGGCGCCGTCCTCGGCGAGGTCGTGCGCAGCGAACGCCTCGACCTCGAGTGGCTGTACGACCGACCTTACTGGGAGTCCTGTCTCTGGCACCCCGCCTCGGCATCCAGGCTTCACGTCTTCGCCTGGGCCGTCAAGAGGTTGAGCAGCTACGGAGCCGAGGACGGTCTGCGCGGCAAGATCTTCACGGCGCTCGAGCTCCTGGACGCGGATCCCGAGAGCGCGTCACGCCGGCAGACCGGGCCCGGAGGTCGCGCCGCCTTCAGCTCGCCTTAAGGCTTCCCCCCTAGAATTCGGGCCGGAACACGAACATGAAGCTCCTCGTCATCGAGGACTCCTCCCGGCTGCGTCGCTCGCTCGAGCAGGGTTTCAAGAAGGCCGGCTTCTCGGTGCGGCTCACCGGCGACGGCAAGGACGGGCTCGCGATGCTGGACGCCGACGAGTACGACGTCGTGGTGCTCGACCTGATGCTGCCCGGGATGCCCGGGCTGGAGGTGCTCCAGCGGCTCCGGCGCGAGGGGCGCGACACGCACGTCCTCATCCTGTCGGCGAAGGACCAGGTCTCGGATCGCATCCGGGCGCTCGAGCTGGGAGCGGACGACTACCTCGTGAAACCCTTCTCCTTCGACGAGCTCTGCGCGCGCGTCAATGCCCTGGTGCGCCGGCGCTACCACGCGAAGAACCCGAGGATCGTGCTCGGCCACGTCGAGATCGACACGGCACGGAAGTCGGTCACCGTGGGCGGACACGTGGAGCACCTGACGCCGAGCGAGTACGCGCCGCCGCTGAGCTCGCTGGTGCTGGCCGCCGGGGCGCGTCACGTCCCAGGCCCAGATCGTCGACCACCTCTACCACAGCGACCAGGACGTCTCGAGCAACGTCGTCGAGGTCCTGGTGAGCGGGCTACGCAAGAAGATCCACCGGCCCGACCTTCCCGACGTCGTCACGACGCGGCGGGGCCTCGGCTACATTGTGGAATGACATGGGATCCATCCGCCGAACACTGAACGTCCGGCTCCTCGTCGGCACCAGCGTGCTCATGCTCGGGGCGGGGCTCCTGCTGTCCTACCTCTTCCGGACGCAGATGGAAGGGGAGATCGACGCGTCGCTCCTCGCCTCGGCGCGGTCCTTCATCAACACCTCACCGAGGAGGACCCGAGTCGCACAAGGTCGCGCTCGATCCCGCCGCGCTCGACGGACCCCAGTTCCAGAAGGGAGAACACCCTCGACTACTTCCAGTTCTGGATCGACGGCAAGTTCGGCCTTCGATCTCCCTCGCTCGCGAAGAACGACCTGCCTCACGATGGAACGCCCTCCGACGCTCCTCGCTACGCGAGGTGCACCCTTCCCGACGGGCGCCCGGGCCGCTTCGTCCAGGTCGACTTCGCGCCCAGGGTCGATCTCGACCCGGACGACGAGCCGGTGGCGGAGCCGACCCCGAGCGCACCGGCGTCGCCGGCTGACCAGGGCGGAGAGAAGAGACGATGACGAGAACGAAACCCGCACGCCGGTGAGCGCGACGCCCTCGAGGGCGATGGCGCCGGCACCGGCGCCGGCACGACCGGTGCCGCCACGCCACCCAGGAGCAAGCACCTCCTGACCCTCGTCGTCGCCCGCGGAGTCGAGAGCATTGCGGCGCCGCTGCGGGCCTTCCACCTCGCGCTGCTCATCTCCGGCCTCGCGCTCCTGGTCACCATGACGCTCCTCGTACAGACCTCGATCCGCGCGGCGGTGCATCCGATCGACGTCCTCGGCCGTCGCGTCGAGGCGCTCTCCGCGACGTCGCTCTCGACGCGTCTCGACCGCAACGTGCCGAAGGAGCTCCGCCCGCTCGTGGAACAGCTCAACGGGCTCCTCGCGCGCCTCGAGGAGGCGTTCCGCCGGGAGCGGCAGCTCACGAGCGACGTGGCCCACGAGCTCCGGACGCCGGTCGCGGAGCTCCGGAGCATCGCGGAGGTGGGCGGCCGCTGGCCCGAGAGCCGCGACGAGGTGGTCGCGTTCTTCAAGGACGTCCACGACGTCGCCATGCACATGGAGCGGCTCATCGCCGATCTCCTCGCCCTCGCGCGCTACGAGGGCGGCCTCGAGGCGATCCGCTGGGAGCCCGTCGTGCTCCTGGAGGAGCTCGGCGAGGTGCGCGCCCATCTCGAGGGTCGAGCGGTGCAGCGCAACGTCGCCATCGTCGTCGAGGGCGAAGGTCCGGCCGAGGTCTGGACCGATCGCGCGAAGCTCGAGGTGATCCTTCGAAACCTCCTCCAGAACGCGATCGAGCACAGCCCCCAGGGATCCACCGTGCGCTGCCGCATCATCGCCGAACCGGGATCGGCGCGGCTCGTCGTCGCGAATCCGGCGCCTGCGCTCGAGCCCCAGGACCTCCCGCGCATGTTCGATCGCTTCTGGCGCAAGGAAGCGTCGCGCACCGGAGAGTCCAACGCAGGGCTCGGGCTCGCGCTCGTCCGCGCCTTCGCGGATCTCCTCGGGCTCGACGTGCGGCCGACGCTGGGCGGAGACCACACCCTCTCGATGATGGTGACCTTCTCGAGCCGCCGTCCGGAGCCCGCGGCGGCGCCGGCGTAGGTCCGTCCGACGAGGCTCCTTCAGCTTGCCCTCAGCTTTGCCCGGTAGCATTCTCTCGCTCCCGCCGCGGGTCCTCGTGCCCGGGGCGGTAGCGACCGACTTCGTGCCCAAGAAGGAGGACCTGCAATGCGAACCCCTATCCTCGCCGCGCTCACCATCGCCATGGGTCTCGCCGCGACCGTTCATGCCGCGGATTGCCCGAAGGCCGTCACGGACGCCATCGCGAAGGCATACCCCGGCAGCACCGTCGGCTCGTGCGTCAAGGACGATGACGACGCAAGCATCCTCACCGTCACGGTGACCAAGTCGGACAAGAAGAAGCTCGAGGTCGACGCCAAGGCGGACGGCGCCATCGTCGCGACCGAGGAGGACGTCGATCCTTCGACCGTTCCCGCGGCGGTGCTGGATGCGTTCAAGAAGAAGTTCCCGAACGCCAAGGTGACGGGCGCGTCCAAGGAGACCGAGACCGCTGGCGGGACCACCTACGAGGTGCTTGCGGGACGCCACGAGGCCAAGTTCAAGGAGGACGGCTCGTTCGTCGCCGAAGAGGACGAGGACTAGTTCAGCGTCCCAGCCCGGAGCTTCGAGTCGACGCGCGGACGATAATCCCGCGCTTGGACTCGATCCTCATCGACACAGACCCGGCGCTCGGGCTGCCGTTCGCCGACGTCGATGACGCGCTTGCGCTGCAGACCCTCGCAGCCGCCGGAGCTCCTGTCGCGGGTCTGACGACCTGCTTCGGCAACGCCTCGCTCGAGAAGACCCATGCCGTCGCGCAAGAGCTCGGGGAACGCTTCGCGATCCCGGTTCATCGCGGCGCATCGCGACCGGGGGACGTCTCGACCGAGGCCGCGGACGCGCTCCTCGCGCACCGCGGCTCCGTGCTGGCGATCGCGCCCCTGACCAACGTTGCCGCGGCGCTGGCCCGCGGAGCCCGGTGGAGCCAGCTCGTGATCCTGGGCGGCACGTTCGGCCGCCTCCCGAACATCCGCCCGATCCACACCAGCGAGCTCAACCTCGCCCTCGACGTCGGCGCCGCCACCGCCGCGCTCCCGGCGTGCACGACCCTCGTGACGATGGACGTGTGCCGCAACGTGCTCTTCACGGCTCGAGAGGTCGCCCTGCTCCCCCGCTGGATCGCCGATCGATGCCGGGGCTGGCTTCGCCTCTCGCCTCTCATGACTGGACGTCGAGGCTTCCATCCCTGGGACGTCCTCGCGGCCATGCGGATCCTCGATCCCGGGCTCTTCGCCACCGAGAGGAGGAACGTCGCGATCGTCCCGTCGTGGCTTCACCGGGGACACCTGCGGGACGGGGCGCTGCCGATCACGGTGACACGGAGCGTCGACGGCCCCGTTCTCGTCGCCGCCTGGAGCGCCATCGCAAGGCGCGTTTCCGGTTAGGATGCGGCCGGTCATCCAACCCGTCCCCTGGCGCGTAAACCAAAGGAACAGGACATGAGCGGCAGCATCGGTCGAGCCCTTCATCTGTTGCGGGAGCCGATCCATCCCGAGAAGAAGCGCCTGATGAAGGAGCGATGGGACGAGCTGGACCCGCGCTGGCAGCTTCCGACCCAGGGCTACGGCCGGCAGGCGACCGGTTGCGGCGCCACCGTCGGCATCCTCCCGAAGTGCGACTTCGATTGCACCGGCTGCTACCTCGGTGAGGAGGCCAACCGGATCAAGCCTTTCGGCCTCGCGGTCGCGCGAGCGCAGCTCGACGAGCTGCGCTGCTACCTCGGGCCCAAGGGGAACGTCCAGATCACCGACGGCGAGGTCACGCTGATGCCGCCCGACGAGCTCGTGGCGGTCATCCAGCACGCCACGAAGATCGGCCTCCTGCCGATGGTGATGACTCACGGGGACACGTTCCGGCGCCGGCCCGGGCTGCTCGCGCGCCTGGTCCGCGAGGGCGGGCTGCGCGAGGTGTCGATCCACGTCGACGCCACGCAGCGCGGGCGGAAGGGCTACAAGGAGGTCCGGACCGAGACCGGCCTGATGCCGCTGCGCCAGGAGCTCGCCGAGATGATCCGCTCGGTGCGTCACGAGACGGGGGTCCGGCTTCGCACCGCCACCACGCTCACCATCACCTCGGAGAACCTCGACGAGGTGCCGCAGGTCGTCGACTGGTGCTTCAAGAACCGCGACGTCTTCGGATTCATGTCGTTCCAGCCGATGGCGCAGGTGGGGCGCACGCTCGATCATCTCGAGGGCATCAAGATCGACGACCTCTGGGACCGCGTGGGGCGCGCGCTCGCCCCCTACGGCTTCGATCCGTCCAGGAAGAGCATCATCCGCTATGGGCATCCCGACTGCACGCGCATGGAGCCCATGGCCGTCTACACCAGGAACGGGATGGCGCCCCGAGTGATGCCGGTGCTTCGCGAGGGAAGCGCCGAGGACGAGGCGATCCTCTCCGGTTACTTCGACCACGGCCTCGGCGGGATCAACTTCCGCGACGACGTTCCGCTGGAGCGCGCCTGCCGCGCGGTCGGCTACTTCTTGCAAGCGCCAGGCTTCTTCCTCGGTCCCGTGATGCGATGGCTCAAGGGCCGCACGGCGGAGCTCGGGACGACCCCCATGGGATTCGTCCGCGACGCGCTGTCGCGGCGCGCGAAGCTCGACAGCTTCACCGTCGTGAGCCACCACTTCATGAGCCGCGACGAGGTGCACACGGCCGCAGGCCAGGAGCGCCTCGCCGCCTGCGTCTTCCGGCTTCCCGTGGACGGGAAGATGCTCCCCATGTGCCAGCTCAACGCGGCGGGTGTCCGCGAGGAGCTCTACGCGCGGGGCTCCGCAACGGCGGAGCCCGTCCTCGCCGCCAACTGACCAGGGAGGCTTCCATGAAAGCTCACGCCATCACCTTGTCCCTTTGCCTCGCGTTCGCCGCGCCGGCGCTCCGCGCGGATGAGGCCACCGACACCTTCGGCAAGCTCCTCGCAAAGTACGTGACGCCCACGGGTGTGAAGTACGCGGCGTGGCGCGCCGACGCTGCCGACAGCAAGGCGCTGTCCGACGTCGTGGCGAAGCTGATGAAGGTCGACGCGAAGGCGCTTCCGGACAAGGACCGGTTCGCGCACTTCATCAACCTCTACAACGCGACGATCCTCGACACGGTCGTCAAGGGCAAGCCGAAGGAGTCGGTGAAGGACCTCTCCAGCGGCATCAACCCCTACGAGATCTTCAAGCGCGAGATGGTCGACATGGATGGCAAGAAGATCGGCCTCAACGACCTCGAGGAGATGCTGCGCAAGCAGTCGAAGGACCCGCGCGTCCACTTCGCGGTCAACTGCGCGAGCAAGAGCTGCCCGCCGATCTCGCCGGAGCCCTACACGGCAACCTCGCTCGATGCCCAGCTCGACAAGATGGCGAAGGCCTACTTCGCGATGCCGGGGTCGATCAACGTGAAGCCGTCCGGCAAGGACCTCACGCTCGAGACCGTCAAGATCCTCGACTGGTACAAGGACGACTTCGAGTGGGCCGGCGGCGGCGTCGCGTTCATCGAGAAGATGGGGCCGCCCGACGTGGTGGCAAAGATCCAGGAGACGAAGAAGGCGGGCGGCAAGGTGTCCCTGGATTTCTGGGACTACGATTGGAATTTGAACCAGGCACAGTGATACGGCGTCGTCTCTCTTCCCGGCCGAGCCGGCGGGGGACAAGCCCCCGCCCTACGACCGGCGCTGTTCGCAGGACCCGGCGGCGGACAAGCCCCCGCCCTACGATCGCGCTCTGGCGGGGTTGCTTCCGGCCCGAATCGGAGCGGCGGGGCGTGTGGCAGAATCGCGGGCGGTCCACGCGATGAAGATCCTCCTGGTCCAGCCAGCGCCCTTCGAGCCGGGGAGGCTCGGGCTGGAGAACGTCATCTGGCTTTCGGAGCCGGTCGCGCTGACGTCGCTCGCCGCGATGGTGCCCGAGCACGAGGTGCGCATCCTCGACATGCGCCTCGAGCCGGATCTCGCGTTCAACCGCACGCTGCTCGAGTTCCGACCCGACCTCGTGGGCACGACGTCGATGACGACCGACTGCTACCAGGCGAGGGCCCTGCTCACGGTGGCCAAGGGCACGCTGGGTGACGGCTGCTTCACGCTCGTCGGCGGGCATCACCCGACCCTCTCCCCCGAGGACTTCGAGGACGACGTGGTCGACTCGCTCTGCCTCGGCGAGGGCGAGGACACGTTCCGCGAGCTCTGCCAGCACCTGTCCGGTGGCGGCAGCCCGCGCGAGCTCCACGGGATCGCGGGCCTCCGCTTCCGCGATGCGTCGGGCTCCTTCGTCACCACCAAGAAGCGCGAGCAGATCCGCGACCTCGACACCTTCCCCGCGCCGGCGCGCCACCTGATCCCGGAGCGCTACCGCGGCGAGTACTTCTTCACCTTCGCGAGCCCGATCGCGTCGATGGCCACGTCGCGCGGGTGCAGCTTCGACTGCAACTTCTGCGCGATCTGGGAATTCTACGAGCGCCGCACGCGCTTCATGAGCGCGGCCGCGATCTGCGACCGCCTCGAGAAGATGCCGGAGAAGGTCGTTTTCCTGCTCGACGACAACTTCCTGACGAGCAAGGCGCGGCTCGAGGAGCTCTGCGACGAGATCGGGCGCCGCAAGATCCGGAAGTTCTTCGGCACCCAGGGGCGCGCGGACTTCATCGCCGATCACCCCGACACGATGCGCCGCCTCCGGGACGCGGGGCTCCTCATGGTGCTCTCGGGCTACGAGAGCAACGACGACGACGCCCTCGCGTCGCTGCGCAAGAAGGCGACCTACGACAAGAACAAGAAGGCGGCCGAGATCCTGCGCGGCCTCGGCATCATGTCGACGGGGATCTTCATGGCGCGCCCCGACTTCTCGGAGAGGGACTTCGACGACCTCTACGGGATCATCAACGACATGGGCATCGCGCTTCCTCTGGTCACGATCCTCACGCCGCTTCCGGGCACCGAGCTCTACAGGAAGCGCAAGCACGAGCTCCTGACCCACGACGTGCGGCTCTTCGACCTCCTGCACGCCGTGCTGCCGACGAAGCTCCCGCGCGAGGTCTTCTACAGGAAGCTCGCCGAGAAGAACGTCGCCACGACCCCCGCCGTTCTCAAGGGGGCCTTCGCGACGCTGTCGCGAAGGCCGAGCTTCCTCGTGCGCTGCCTGCCCGGCGCCGTGAGGTTCATGTCCAAGGCCAAGCGTTACCGCCCGATCCTCCAGAGCGGCGAGAGCCACCTGAGAGACGAGATCGGCATCATCCCCGCGGAGGCCCGCGCCGTGGAGACGCCGCTCCCGATGCCGGCGCTCGAGGCCGTGTCGTGAAGGTCCTCTTCGTCGCGACCCGCAAGAACTCCGATCCGGAGGATCGCGAGCTCTACGAGATGGACTTCATGAACGAGGTCCTCGGCTTCGAGCGGTCGCTCCTCGACCTCGGCATCGTGACGGTCGCGGCGTGTACGCCCAGGGACGTTGCCGTGCAGATCGTCGACGAGTACGTCGAGCCGATCCCCTGGGACACCGACGCCGACCTCGTCGCCCTGTCGGCGAAGACGTCGTGCGTGGCGCACGCATACGAGGTCGCCGCGGAGTTCAGGAAGCGCGGGAAGAAAGTCGTGCTGGGCGGCATCCACGCGTCGCTTCGTCCCGACGAGGCCCTCGAGCACGTCGATCACGTCGTCATCGGCGAGGCGGAGAAGACCTGGCCCATCTTCATCGATCAGTTCCGCCGCGGGGACGCGCCGCGCCGCACCGAGGACGCGGGCTTTCCTCCGCTCGAGGACGTGCCGATCCCGGCATGGGACCGCATCGACGCCGGCAAGTTCCTCTACCACCAGATCCAGACGACGCGTGGCTGCCCGTTCACGTGCCGCTTCTGCAGCGTGCCCGACATCTCGGGACAGACCTTCCGCTTCAAGCCGGTCGAGAACGTGGTGAAGGAGATCCTGGCGCTCCCGAAGGCGGGGATGCTGCGCGATCTGATGAAGCCGCTCTACGTCGTCGACGACAACTTCATCAGCAAGACGCGCTACACCAAGGAGCTTCTCGCCGCGCTCGTGCCGCTCAAGAAGTCCGGGAAGCTCCGCTCGTGGTCGGCAGAGACGACGCTCAACGTCGCCAAGGACGAGGAGATGCTCGACCTCTTCGCGGCCGCGGGCTGCTCGATCCTCATCATCGGCTTCGAATCGGTCGGCGAGGCGACGCTGGTCGAGATGCAGAAGCCGGTGAACTTCTGCCTCACCTACCAGGAGGCCACGGACCGCATCCACCGGCGCGGCATGAGCATCGTCGGGAACTTCATCGTCGGCTTCGACACCGACACGCTGTCCGTCTTCCGCGACACCCTCCAGTTCATCGACGACAACGGCATCCTCTACCCGTTCTTCAGCATCCTGACGCCGATGCCGGGGACGAAGCTGCACGAGGACGTGAAGGCCGAGGGGCGCATCGATCACTTCGACTGGGCGCGCTACGACACGCGCCACGTCGTGTTCCGCCCGAAGAACATGACGCGCGACCAGCTCCTCGACGGCTACCACTGGCTCTACGAGGAGTCCTATGCGAGCGACCGCGCCCTCGCACGCCTCGAGCGGTTCTGGTCGCGCACGACGCACCGGCGGTCGAGCGCGGTGGAGCGCGCCCTGATCGGTTTCAAGATGCGCCGCTTCCGCGGCACGGGCACCGCGCGGTTCCAGAAGATGATGACCGACGGATGGAGCCTGATGCGCCGTCCGGGCCTTCGCGGCAACCTCGCGCAGCTCCTCTACTACCTCGACTCGGCCCACTTCTGCGACTACCTCGATCGCTACCGCTCTCCCGACTACGCGGCGAACGTGCGCATCTTCAAGGGCGAGGCGCCGGCTCCGGCGCAGGATGCGGAGCTCGAACGCAAGCAGTGGGAGCGCAAGGCCCGGCAGGCGAGCGCCGCCGCATCCGCAGCAAGCTGATCGGCCGCCTCCTCCCGACCCGGGCTGGTAGGATGCCACCGTGTGCGGGATCGCAGGCGTGTTGCGCCCTGGGGTGGAGCTCTCCGACGCGGACGTCGTGCGGGCGATGCTCGGGGAGCTACAGCGGCGTGGTCCCAACGGCTCCGGGATCATCCAGGACCGGGGGCTGACGCTCGGGCACCAGCGCCTGGCGATCCTGGACCTGAGCCCCGCCGGGGCGCAGCCGATGGCAAGCGCCAGCGGCCGCTACCTGCTGTCCCTGAACGGCGAGATCTACAACCACCTCGAGCTGCGTGACGAGCTCGGGGTGAAGCCGGAGGAGCTCTTGGGCACGTCCGACACCGAGGTCTTGCTGCACGCCTGGGAGCGATGGGGTGCGGAAACTCCGTCGCACCTGGTCGGCCAGTTCGCGTTCGCGATGTGGGATGCGCTCGACGGGGTGCTCTGGCTCGTCCGCGACCGGTTCGGAGAGAAGCCGCTCTACTGGCATCGCGATGGGGACGTGCTCGCGTTCGCCTCGACGATCCAGGCGCTCCTGAAGGCGCCGTGGATCCCGAAGGAGCTCTCTGCCGAGACGCTCCCCGAGTACGTCGCTCTTCGCTACGTGGTCGCGCCACGCACGCTGCTGCGCGGCGTGCGGAAGGTCGTCGCCGGCCACATGCTGCGGATCGACCGCCACGGCGTGGACGAGAAGACCTGGTGGGACGCGCGCTTCCACTACCAGGATTCGCCTCCCGTGGCGGCATCCGAGGACGAGATCGTCGAACGGTTCGGGGCGACCTTCCTCCGCGCCGCGACGCGCTGTCTTCAGAGCGACGTCCCGGTCGCCCTCTTCCTCTCCGACGGCATCGACAGCAATGGCATCCGCGCCGCGCTCTCCGCGGCGGGACGCCCGATCCCGACCTACACGTACCGCATGACCGACGGTACCGCGCCCCTCTTGCCGATACCGAAGAACGGATCGGACGAAGCCTACGACGTCGTCGTGATCGGGCGAGCGGATCGACGCGATGGTGCCGTCGCTCTCGAAGCTGAGCGAACCGATCGGCGACGGCGCCGCCGTCGCGACGTGGCTCCTGCTAAAGCGCGCGCGGGAGCGCGCCACGGTCTTCCTCTGCGGCCACGGCGCCGACGAGGTGCTCGGCGGGTACCGCCTCAGCCAGGATCGCTTCCGCCTGGCATTCATGAGGACGCTCTGCTGGATGCCGCTCGCCCTCACGTGGGGCGCCTATCACCGGTTCACCTACGGACCGGAGTCGCCGAAAGAGAAGCGGCGGGCGCTCCTGCGTACGCCGCGCCCGCTCGTGCCCGCCACCGCGCGGTTCCTGATCCACAAGCCCCTTCGCGCCGACGATGCACGGCTCCTCTTCGGCGCAGAGCCCAACGGCTACCTCGCCACGATCGATCGCCTGTACGGCGAATGCCGTTCCGACGCGGCCGACCTGGACCGCATCGTCGAGGTGATGATGCGGACCTTCCTCGGCGCCAACATCCTGACCTACGCCGACTCGATGGCCGGCGACCACGCGACGAAGCTGCGCCTTCCTTCCTCGATCGCGACCTCGTCGAGCTCGTGCTGCGGCTCCCGCCCGAGATGCGCGTCAGCCGCTGGCCCGGCACGGCCAACACGAAGCTCGTGCTGCGACGCTGGTGCGAAGGGAAGCTCCCTGCCGACGTTCTCGAGCGTCGCAAGCGCTCGTTCAACTTCGAAACCTCCCGGTGATGATCCACGCCCATCGCGAGAAGCTCTGGTCGTTCATCCTCGACGCACCCGCGGTGCGCCGCGCGCTCCCTGGCGTCGAGCAGTGGGTCACGGGCCGTCCCCCGAGGACTTCTACGGCCCGCGCGAAGGAACGATGTGGGCGCTCCTCTCCCTCGGCATCTGGTGTACGGCCGCCGGCGTCACCTGACGGTCAACCCGCACGGGGCTCGCGGCGGGCGGTCCAACTTGATTCGGCGGACATTCGATGCTCCGGGAGCCGAGCTCCTCTTCCGCCTGGGGCGCTCGGGGCGGTCACGCGCTCGGCGAATGAACGCCACCAACCCTTCCGACGTCTGTACCGCGACGGCCAAGGCCGGCATCGCCCGGCGACGATCTCCGCGCTCGTCGGCCGCGGTCCCTGGGCGATGCGGCCGCTCGAACGCCGCAGCGCTCCTGTCGCGAGTCGCCTGCACTGCGGCACAGCGTCGAACCGCCAGCGTCTCCCGAGCCGCCGAACCGGCCTGATTCGGCGGACGTTCCCACGAGCGGCGTCTCCGAGAGCGGTGCGACGCTCGCTCACCTATACTGGTCACCACGGGACTCACACCGGGAGGTTCGACATGGGTCTGTTTGGAAGCTCCTTCGAGGAGCAGGTTCAGGAAGCGGTCAAGCAGCTGGCATCCAGGGTGCCGGGCATCCGGGACCTCGCCGCGCACATCGAGGGAAGGTGGTCACACTCAAGGGTGTCGCCGCATCTCGAGACGTGCGTAACCAGGTGATGAAGGGCTTCACCGAGCTCGTCAAGGCCGACAGCACCGTGAACGGGATGACCGTCGACGAGCCGAAGGCGGAAGCGCCGAAGCCCGCGGCCGTGACGGCAAAGGCGGATCCGCCCGCGAGCGCGACGGCGAGTGCTCAGAGCGTCGTCCTGGCTCCCGCGGCCCCCGCTGCCGCCGCGCCCGCCGAGCGGAGGCACGTCGTCGTGAAGGGAGAGACCCTGAGCGCCATCGCCAAGCAGTACTACGGCAAGGCCAGCGCCTACCCCAAGATCTTCGAGGCCAACCGCGACATCCTCAAGGATGCGGATCACATCCAGGTCGGCCAGAGCCTTCGCATCCCGGAGTGACGCGGGTCCAGACGTGGTCCGTGGACGCGCCTACGGTCCCCGTCGCGCGCCGGATGCGGAGGTGTCGCAGGACTCGAGGGTTCCGTCCCTCAGTCCTGTCCTGAACCACTTCACTCTCTCGGCCGACGAGCCGTGCGTGAACGACTCGGGCACCACGTACCCTCGCGTCCGGCGCTGGATCGTGTCGTCGCCGATCGCCGACGCTGCGGCGAGCCCCTCCTCGACGTCGCCGGCCTCCAGGATGTGGCGCGCGGCGTCGGCGTGGTTTGCCCAGACGCCCGCGTAGCAGTCGGCCTGCAGCTCGAAGCGCACCGAGGCCGCGTTCGCTTCCACCTCGGACGCTCCCCGGCGGGCGCGTTCGAGCTCCGCCGTGATCCCGAGCAACGTCTGGATGTGGTGGCCGACCTCGTGCGCGATCACGTAGGCCTGGGCGAAGTCGCCCGGCGCCCCGAACCGTTCGGAGAGCTCCCGGTAGAACGCGAGATCGATGTAGACCGTTCGATCCGCTGGGCAGTAGAACGGGCCCATCGCAGACTCCCCTAGCCCGCAGGCCGTTGGCGTCGCCCCGCTGAACAGGACGAGCTTCGGCTTCTCGTAGGCGCGACCGCTCGCGGCCAGCACGCTCTCCCACGTCGCCTCCGTGTCGCCCAGCACCATCGACACGAAGCGCGCTCTCTCGTCATCCATCGGATCGCTGGGCCGCTCCGCGCCCTCGCGATCCGTTCCCCTGTCGACGGAGTCGCGCGGATCGACGCTGGACCCCGAGTCGAGGAGGCTCAGGATCTGGCGCGGCTCGACACCCAGGAGGAGCAGGACGATCACGACGACCACTCCCCCGAGGCCAAGCGATGCGCCCCCTCGAAAGCGTCCGCCGCCCGCGGAGCCCGCGGCCCTGCGGTCCTCGACGTTGGTGCTCTGGAGGCTCGGGTCCAGCCTCACGAGCCCGCGCCTCGCTCGGTCCAGAGGATCGGCTGGATGAGCCTTCGTGACCCCATCGTCGTGATGCTAACCGGGAAGAGGGTCCATGGATCGAGCGTCCTGGACGATCGCTCCGTGGCGCTCGACGAACGTCCGCAGGCCGGGTGCTCGCCGCCCTACGGTTCGTCCGCGTTCAACGGATCGGACCGTACGGTCCGTCGCGGAGCTCGGCCAGCATCATCTCGGCCCACTCCGTGGCGGGAAGGTATCGCGCGGCATCGTTCCATCCGGCCTCGAGGAACGCGCGGAAGAGCATCGCCGCCGGCCGGGCCGACAGCGCGGCGCACAGCTCGAAGAGCTTCGGCGGGATCGAGGGGCCCAGCCACCGCGTGCCGTTGTAGTTCAGATCCGACGGCAGGTCCCAACCGTACGCCTCCGGCTCGGCGAGCACCTGCCACGCCGCGGGCGCCGCGCGATCACCCGCTCTCTTCGCCACCTCGAGGGCATCGTCATCGGGCCACGCTTCGCGATCCACCGGATGCCGGCCCAGCGCGATCAAGGGGACCAGCGCCTCGTCCGGGATTCCTGCGCGCGTCAGCTCGCGATAGAGCGGAAGCGCCGCATACGACGAGTCGGCCGCGAGCAACAGTGCAAATCGTCCCGGCTCCACACATCGCCCGAACGGCGATGGGCACAACCGGCGCTCGGGCGAGAGCGCAAATGCGGCGAGCGACGGCGATCGCCCGCGCAGCTCCCGCACGATCTGGCGCCGGGCCATGTAGGGCGTCTCCCCGCTTGCTCCCGACAGCTCGTCGGCGGCGCGCCGAAGATCGTCGTCCGCCCTCAAGCGAGCCGCCGACGCCGCATCGAACATCGTCGCGAGAAGCTCGCCGGCGGCAGCGAACCGATCTTCGGATGGATCCGCGAGCAATCCGGCCCCGATGCGCTCGACCTCGCCCCCCGGAGCGTTCGACAGCAGGAGCGTTGCCGCTTCCTCGATCCTCGACGTCACTCCCGCCGGAAGCCCACGCATGACCTTCGCTCGAAGCACGTTGCATGCCGAGAGGGAGACCGCCGAGCACACGCCCTGGGGGGCTCCCAGCCCTTAACACCGAGTTGGGTCGTCACGCGGCACGGCCGAGGGCGGCGCTCTCGAGGGGCGCCTCGCCGCCGCCCATCGTTGCCGGGGTGCTCGCCGCCACCGCCCGCGCCGTCCAGAGGCCGGCCATCGCGAGAACGCACGATCCGTGGCCCCAGGTCATGCCGACAGACTAGCAGCCGGACTCAGTCCTCGTGCGGAGCGAAGCGGCCGAAGCGAAGCGCGAGCGTGGGGAGCACGAGGAGGTTGAGGACCGTCGACGTCGCGAGGCCGCCCAGGATCACGATCGCCATCGGACCCTCGATCTCGCCGCCCGCCTTGCCGCTCCCGAGCGCGATCGGAAGGAGGCCGAGCGCCGTGACGATCGCGGTCATCAGGATCGGCACGACGCGCTCGGAGGCGCCCCGCAGCACCGCGTCCCGTCCCCACGGAACACCCTCGGTCGTGACGAGATGCTCGTAGTGCGAGATCAACATGATCGAGTTACGGGTCGTGATGCCGAAGAGGGTGACGAACCCGATGAGGGACCCCATCGAAAGATCGCCCGCGCTGAAGCCTTGGCGGAGGAAGCCTCCGCCGAGCGCCGAGAGGACCGCGCCGCTGGTGAGGAAGACGGCGAGGACGCCGCCCACGAAGGCGAACGGGAGGTTGGCGAGCACGAGGAGGAGGTTGCGACCCGTGGAGAGCACGATCGAGAGCAGGAGCACGATGCCCACGGCCGCGACCGAGGAGTGGAGCAGGAGCTCGCGGCGGGCCTGCGCGCGGACCTCCGCCTCGCCGCCGAACGCGGCATAGAGGTCGCCGCTCATCTTCACCGTGGAGGCGACGCGCGACTTCAGCTCCTTGACGAAGGACTCGACGTCGCGACCCCGCACGTTGCACGTGACGGTCTGCCGGCGGCGCGCCCCGTCGTGCATGAGCATGTAACGGCCCGTCGTGGAGGTCACGTCGGCGAGCTGGGAGAGCGGCACGCGCACGCCGCTATCGCTCCGCAGGAGCAGCGTCTCCACCGCCTCGGGATCCTGGCGCAGCGCGGGATCGAGGATCACCACGACGTTGCTGACCTTGTTCTGCTCGTAGGTCTGGGCGACCACTTCACCCTGGTAGGCGGTCTGCACGGCGTCGAGCACCTGGACGGGCCGGAACCCCATCGAGAGGAGGCGGTCCTTCCGTAGTGCGACCGAGAGTTGGGGCGCGCTCGGGGGCGCGCCGGCCTGCACGTCGACCGCGCCGCGCGTCGACTGCATCACCGCGGCGACCTCGCGTGCTTTCCCCTCGATCGCGTCGAGGTCGTCGCCGAAGACGCTCACCACGACCTCCGCCACCTCGCCGGTGATCGTCTCCCCGATGCGATCTCCGAGGAACGTGAGCACCTCGAACGTGATGCCCGGGAACCGGCCCAGGATCTCGCGGATCTCCTCCTCGGTCTGGACCTCTTCGGCGGGCGCGAGCCCGGGCTTGAGCTCGACGTGAAACTCGCTCCGGTGCGGCCCCCACGGATCCTCTCCGAGCTCCGCGCGGCCCACCTGCTGCTCCGCCGTGGCGATGCGCGGATTGGCGAGGAGCTCCTTCGAGATCTGGGTGCCTATCCGGATCAGCTCGGGGAGGCTCGTCCCCGGCGCGGCGAACACCTGGAGCACGAAGTGGCCCTCGCGGAACTGCGGGATGAACTCGCCGCCGAAGAACGGAACCAGCAGCGCCGCGCCCGCGAAGACGACGAGCACCGCCGCGATCACCGCGGCGGGGCGCGGCAACGTCGCTCCCAGGATGCGGCGGTAGGCCGCCTTCAGGTGTCGCAGGAACCCGGGCTCCGCCTCCTTGCCCGCGCTCCGCCGCAAGAGCAGGAGCGACAGCGCCGGCGTCACCGTCAGCGCCACGCCGAGCGACGCGAGGATCGCGAGGATGTAGGCGATGCCGAGAGGCGCGAAGAGCCGTCCCTGGAGGCCCGAGAGCGTCAGCACCGGGACGAACACGAGCACGACGACGAACGTCGCGTAGACGACGGCAGTGCGCACTTCGAGCGAAGCGTCGAGCACGATGCGACGAGCCGAGGCGCCCGTCCGGGTCTCGCGGAGGCGCCGGTAGATGTTCTCGACGTCGATGATGGCATCGTCGACCACTTCGCCGATGGCGATGGCCAGGCCGCCGAGCGTGATCGTGTTGAGGCTGATGTGAAACGCGTCCATCACCACCACGGCCGTCAGGAGCGAAAGCGGGATGGCCGTGATCGAGATGAAGGCCGTGCGGAGGTTCAGGAGAAACAGGAACAGCACGATCGCGACGAAGACACCGCCGAGCAAGAGGGACCTCTTGACGTTCTTGATGGCGTGCTCGATGAACGTCGCCGGGCGGTGGAGCCGGTCATAGAGCGTGATCCCCTCGGCCGCGAAGACGGGCCTCATCTCGGCGATCGCCTTCTCGAGCAGCTCGGTCACCTCGCTCGTGTTGGCGCCGTACTGGCTCGACATCGTGACGAGGATGCCCGGCCGACCCATCACCACCGTGTCGCCCTGCTTCGGCTCGGCAGCCTCGCGAACGTCGGCGAGGTCCGCGATCCTGACCGGGTGCCCCTGGCGAACCGCGACGACGACGTCACCGATCTCCACCGGCGTCAGCGACTGGCCTTCGATCTCGACGACGATGCGCTGGGCATCGGTCTCGACGAAGCCGCCACCGCGCACACCCGTGGACGCGCGGCTCGCGGCGCGGAGCTCGTCGAGCGACACGTCGAAGGCGACGAGCCGCTCGGGTCTGATCTGGATCTGGATCTGCCGCACCTCTCCTCCGAACACGCTCGCCTTCGCGACACCGGGAACGGCGAGGAGGCGCGGCCGCAGGGTCCAGTCCGCGAAGGACCGGAGCTCCATCGGCGTCATCCTGTCGGACGTGAGCCCGATCTTGAGGAGATCCATGGTGGCCGATGTGAGGGGCGTCATGCGAGGTGGCGAGACGCCGACCGGCAACGCCGACGCGATCTCGGCGATCTTCTCGGCGAGCATCTGCCGTGCGGCCAGCACGTCGGTGCTCTCCTTGAAGACCACCGTGATGATCGAGAGCCCCTGGATCGACTGCGAGCGCATTGCCTCGAGGCCGCCGACGCCGTTGACCGCCGTCTCCACGGGACGCGTCACGAGGGCCTCGACCTGGTCCGCCGAGAGCCCGGGGGCCTCGGTCTGGATCGTCACCTCGGGTGGGACGAAGTCCGGGAACACATCGAGCTTCGCGTTCGCCGCGACGTAGAGGCCGTACGAGAGCAGCATCGCCGCGAGCACGACGACGATGACGGGCGCGCGCAGCGAGAGATCGACGAGTCCCCGGATCATGCGCGGGCCTTCCGGGGGCTCATTCCTCTTCCCCTCCCAGGCCCTTGCTCAGGAGCTCCTCGGAGAGGAGCGATGCGGCGCCGACGACCACGACGTGCTGCCCGGCGGTGAGCTCCGCTTCGCCCTTGGCGCCCCCGGAGGCGACGAACCAACCCTGCTCCGACGGCGCCTCGAGGCGCACCTCGCGCCGCGTGTAGCTCTTCTCGCCTTCCGCCTCCACCTCGACGTAGATCCAGTCCTTGCCCCCGGCCCTGACGATCGACGCGCGCGGGACGATGACGCCCGACCCTGGCTCGCCCGGCAGCTCGACGTAGGCAATGACCGGCGCGCCGGCGCGCAGGAGGGATCGGCCGGAGAGCACGAGCAGCAACCCGCCGCCCGGAGAGGCGGGATCGATCGACGGAGCCTCCGCGACGGCTTCGGCCACGGCGACGGCGTCCTCCTTGCCGACGGGCGCGACGCGCACCTCCCGCGGCAGCGACGCGAGCTCCTGTCCGGGACTGAGATCGATGCGCGCGATGGTCGCGCCGCCCGACGCCAGGCGATCCACGAGCTTGCGGCGCGCGGGGGGGTCGAGCTTGCCGAGCAGGTCGCCCCACGCCATCGCCACCTGACGGTGGAGCCCGTCGATCTTGCTCTGGTCAACGGCAAGCTGCGCCTCCGCCGCCTCGAGGTTCGTCCGCGCGACGCTGTCGCCCTCGCGGCTGAGGCGCCGCAGCCGCTCCGCCTCCGGCCGCGTGGCGAGCATCGACGCTTCGACGGCCTCGGCCTCGGCCTGGATCGCGACGAGGGGAGCGGGATCGAGGATCCTCCCGAACGCCCGCAGGGACTGCGACCGGGACGACGACGCGAGCTCCGCCGTCTCGATCCCAGCGCGCTCGCGCGTCTCCTCGGATACCTTGACCACCGCGTTGCCCGCATCGTCGTGGGACACCTCCGCGGGTCGCTTCTCCTCCTCTTCTTCGGCAGGGGCTGCCCCGGAAGCCTTTGCTCCCTCTTCCCCCGCGACGGCACCCCCGGCGTTTCCCTCCGTCTCGGCCTTGCCGCATCCGCACGAGATGACGAGGAGCGTGGCGAGCGTCATGGCAAGCGTCGTTGCGATCGGGGGCTTCATCGGGTGACTTACCTTTCCGTTCCGGGGGCATTCGGGCGTGGGCTCGTCTCCGGCACGACGGGCGGGGCCGACGATCCGGCGAGCGGGCGCTCCAGCGCATCCTCGAGCGCTCCCAGCGAGGCCTGGGCCTTCGCCACCGCATCGAGCCGCGCGCGCCGCGGCCGACCGCTGCACGCGCAGGTCCAGGAGCGCGAGGCGATCCTCCTCCCCGGCATCCACGGCGCGGCGCAGCCGATCCTCGCGATCCGAGAACGCGCGATCCAGGTCCCGCGCCTGCGCGAGCTCCGCCGCGGCTGCGCGGTAGCCCGCGAGCGCCGACTCGGTCTCGGCGATCACCCGGGCCTGGAGCGCGAGGAACCGCGCCTCGACCTCGTGAAGCCGCGCCACGGCCTCGGCGATCGGCCCTTCGTTCCGGTTCATGAGGGGTAGCTCGATCGAGAGCCCGAACGAGAACTTCAGGTCGCCCTGATCCCAGCTCACTCCGGGCCCGAGATGGACGTCGGGGATCCTCTTCCTGACCTCGCCCTCGAGGGCGGCGCGCGCGGCGGCATACTCCTCGAGCGTCCGGTGAACCTCGATCCGGTTACCGAGCGCGTCCTGCTGCATCTCGCCCTTCAGGAGCTCCGCCGCATCCGGCGGGCCCTCGAGATCGGGCCAGCGCAGGGCGACGCCGTCGAGAGCGCGCGCGGGGATGGCGAGCGCCGCCGCCATGTCGGCCATCGTGGTGCCGACGGCGCCCTCGGCGCTCCGGAGCGCGAGCGCGGCCGCGGTGGCCTCGGCGGCCGCGCCGTCGAGGTCGGGACGCGACACCTCGCCGACCTCGAACCGCCTCTCGAGCATGCCCACCGCCTCGCGGCGAAGATCCGCCTCGGCGCGCAAGAGCTCCACGCGCCGCCGCGCCGCGAGGTGGGCGGCGAGAGCGGCGCGAGCGGCTACGCACCCTCCAACCCTCCGCCGCGAGATCGTCCTTCGCGACGCTCGTGAGGTGCTCCGCCCGGATCACGCGCTGCCCGCGCTTTCCGGCGGTCTCGATGGGAAGGTCCAGCCCGAGCGCGAGGATCCACGGCGATGCTCCCTTCGCGACGTTCGCGACGATCTCCGGCAACACGCTCGCGGTGGGATTGGGCCGCGCTCCGGCCGTCACCTCCGCCGCCTGCGCGATGGCGACCTGGGCACGCGCAACGTCGAGATCAGGGTGGAAGAAGAGCGCCGCCATGGTCAGGTGATCGAGGTCCCAGTCGCCGGACGGGACCGCCATCTGGTTCTTCGCCAGGAACGCGGCGAGGTCCGGATCGGCGAGGGTCCGTTCGAGGACGTCCTCGCGCGCATGGAGGGCGTCCGCCACCTTCGAGGGGGCGGAGCGCACGCTGCCATCAACCAGAGCAAGAGGCTCGCGCCCACGGAGGATCGGAGTGTCACCGGCGTCGGAATGAGTGGCTCCTCGTCGCCCGGCGCAGGCCGGGAACGCGAGGTTAGCCGGGCGGGCTTGAGCGCACGCTAACGTCGATCTAACGAACGCGTTAGGCGGCACTTTCCGCGGCTCATCGCGGATCGCCGGCGCTAGACTTCGACCGTGCGCATCCTCGTCGTCGAAGACGATCGCCGCACGCGCGACACGCTCTGCCGGGGCTTGCGCGAGCAGACCTGGGCCGTCGACCACGCCGCCACCGGGGAGGATGCGATCGAGAAAGCATCGCTGCACGACTACGACGTGCTCGTCCTCGATCTCATGCTGCCGGGAGTCGGCGGCATCGAGGTGTGCCGGAGCCTGCGCGCCGCGGGATCGACCGCGGCGATCCTGATGCTGACCGCGCGCGGCGCGCTCGACGACCGGGTGCAGGGACTCGACGCCGGCGCCGACGACTACCTGGCGAAGCCCTTCGCCTTCCGCGAGCTTCTCGCGAGGCTCCGCGCCCTCGGCCGCCGCCACCGGGAAGCCGCGACGCTCGATCTCACGATCGGGCCGCTCGTGATCGACCGCCGCAAGCGCAGGGCATGGCGCGACGGCCGGCCGCTCGCCCTCACGTCGCGCGAGTATGCGCTCCTCGAGCACCTCGCCACCAACGCCGGCCGGGTGATCGGGCGGCCCGAGCTCGCGGAGCACGTATGGGACGACAGCCTCGATCCGTGGTCCAACACGATCGAGGTCCACATCAACCGCCTGAGGCGCAAGGTGGATCCCGCGGGCACGCCGCGCCTCATCGGCACGCGGCGAGGAGAGGGATACGTGCTCGAGGCACCGGGAGCGGACCGGTGATCCCGCGCTCGATCCGCGCGAGGCTCGCCGCCGTGGCGCTCGGAGCGATCGTCCTCTCGGTGCTCCTCACCGCCGTCTTCGCCGACGTGCTCTTCCGCCGATCGCTCTGGCGTGGCGTCGCCGAGGACCTCGGCGAGGGCGTCGACGTCGCGCTCGGCGGATGGCACACCGAGTACGAGGAGCTCGGCAGCCTCGACGCCGCCGCGCGGGAGCTCACGAAGGAGTTCGCGCTCCAGGGACGCGAGCTCTCGTTCGTCGACCCCGCCGGCAAGCTGATCGCCGGCGTGCCGCCGCCGGGGGATCTCGCGATCGATCTCGCCGCCGCGCCGCGATCGGTCCGGCGCATCGCGGGGAACCGGGCGGTGATGGTCGCGCCGCTACGGCTGGCGCCCGGCGCGAGCCCTGCCGGGTTCGTCGCCATCCAGATGGGGCTCTCCGACTTCGAGACCACGGTGCGCAACCTCCACGTGGCGATCGCCGAGAGCCTGATCGCCGCGCTCTTGCTCGGAGGCATCGGCGCGTGCGTCGTGGTCTCGCGGAGCCTCGCACCGCTGCGCGTCATGGCCGGCCGTGCCCGCGAGATCCTCGCGACCCGATCCGACGGGGAGCTCCCCGTCCCGGACCGCCGCGACGAGATCCGCGATCTCGCCATCGCGTTCAACGACCTCCTGGCGGGCGAACGGGCGGCGCTCGCGCGCCAGAGGCAACTCGTCGCCGACGCGAGCCACGAGCTCCGCACGCCGCTGGCCGCCCTGCGCGCCGAGCTCGACGTGTCGGCCGGGAGGGCGCGATCGGCCGACGAGCTCGGCACGAGCCTCGCGCTGGCGGGCGAGTCGCTGAGGAAGGTCGAGCGCGTCGTCGACGACCTCTTCCTCCTCGCGCGCTGCGACGAGGGATCCCTCGAGCGCGCCTGGGAGTTCGGTTATCTCTCCGACGTCGCGAACGCCACCGCCGCGATGCTCGCCACCCTCGCCGCGACGTCCGGCCAGAAGATCACGGTCGACGCCGGGAGCGAGGGCTTCGTTCGCGGAGACGAGAGGCTCCTCGGCCGCCTCGTCGCGAACCTGGTCGAGAACGCCATCAAGTACGGCAAGCCCGGCGGCGCGATCAAGATCGCGACCCGCCAGACCGGCTCTCGCGTCGAGCTGTCGGTCGCCGACGACGGACCGGGCATCCCCGCCGATCACCTCCCGCGCATCTTCGATCGCTTCTACCGCGCCGATCCCGCGCGTCCGACGGAGCAGGGCGGCGCGGGCCTCGGCCTCTCGATCGTCCGCGAGATCGCGCGCATGCACGGGGGCGACGTCTCCGTCGAGAGCGTGGTTGGCGCCGGCAGCCGGTTCGCCATCACGCTCCCGATGGCCGACGGCGACGCCGCTCCCGAGAGCGCGCCCGCGGGCGAGACGCCACGACCCACTCCTGCCCCTCGAGCCAGCGCCTGAGCGCGCGGCGCGGAGGCCGGCCGCCCAGGATTCAGACCGCCGGGCCGGCCGGGATCCTCCCGCACTCCACGAGCCAGCGCCGGAGGCCCGGGGGGATGAGGGAGACGAGATCACCGCGATGGAGATCGGCCTCGCGTCCCTCGCTCCTCGCGGCCGCCGCAAGCTCCAGCCGCTCGACGTCCGCTCTCAGGTAGCTGTTGCCGCCGAGACGGAGCGAGCTCGCCATCTCGCGCGCGCGCGCGAGCGCCGGGAGATGATCGTCGCCTCGCGCGATCGCGAGCGCGACCTCGACGACGGAACAGTCAGCCTCGAGGAACACGTCGGACGCGCGTGCCGCGCAGCGCCGCGCGCGATCGAGCAGTGCCGGGATCGCATCGAGATCTCCCGTGAGGCGTTCGAGCTCCATCAGGTGGACGAGCGCCTGGCCTTCCTTGGAAGGATCGTCGATCGCCGATGATCGCGCCAGCGCCGCTTCGAAGAGCGGGCGCGCGTCGTCGACGCGTCCCGCCCGGGCCAGGAGGTTCGCCGCGGCCGTCAGCGAAGCCGCCTCGACGCGCGGCTGACCGATCTCGCGAGCGATCCGTACGCACTCCTCGTGGAGCACGAGTGCCTCTTGGTCGTGGCCGCGCTGCGTGAGGGCAATGGCGAGGTTGTGGCGATCCGAAGCCTCCGCGGCGCGGGCGCCCAGCGCGCGGTTGAGGGCGATCGCCTCGCCGAGGAGGGCCGCGCCGCGATCGACGCTCCCCATCGTGATGAGCGCTCCTCCCATGTTGCCCAGGACCTGCGCTTCCAGGGCGCGTTCGCCGAGCTCCCGGGCCTTGGCGAGCGCCGCCTCGTAGCTCTCGAGGCTCTCGTCGAGCCTGCCCTGCATGTGATCGAACGACGCGAGGTTCGCGAGCCACCGGCATTCCCGGGCGCCGTCGCCCTCGGCGCGCGCGATCGCGAGCGCCTGATGGTAGAGGTCCCGCGATGCGTCGATCCTCCCCCGGTTGTAGAGCAGCACCGCGAGGTTCCCGAGGCACACGCCCTCGATGCGGGCATCGCCGATCTCGCGCGCGACGCGCAGGGCCTCGCCGAGGCGCTCCTCCGCCTCGTCGAACTGGCCCAGGACTCGACGATGCTGCCGAGCACGCGGCGCGTTGGCGACCTCGGACCGCGGTCCGATGGCGCGCGCGCCCGCGAGCGCGCGCGGGCTCCACGATCGCCTCCTCCGTGCGGCCGAGGACGCGCAGCACCTGCTCGCCAAGCTCCCTGCGCGCCAGGACGTCGAGCGGAGTCTCGGTCGACGAGAGCGCGAGGAAGCGACGGTAGAGCCGCTCCGCGTCGGGCAAGGCGTACACCTTCGCCGCGAGGCGCGCGCCCTCGAGGTAGCCCGGCCGCGCGCGGTCGACGATCCCCGCGCGCTCCCAGTGATCGCCGAGCGCCGCGAGGTCCGCATGGGAACGCGCGGGACGGCGCGCCAGGGCGCTCGCCGCCCGGTGGTGGAGTGCCCGGCGCTCGGCCTCCGGCAGCAACTCGTAGGCGATCTCGCGGATGGTGTCGTGCACGAACCGCAACCTCGACGTCCCAGGCACCTCCTCGAGCACGTGGCGCGCGACGAGATCGCTTCCCGCCTCGAGGCCGTCGCGCTCTCCGAGCGCCGCGACCTCCTCCAGGATCGAAGACGCCATCTCCTGCCCGAGCACGCTCGCGGCGGCGAGGAGCGGCCGCGCGGCGCGCCCGAGACCCGCGAGGCGCCGCTCCAAGAGCCCGCGGACCGATCCCGGCAGACCCAGCGCGGCGGGAGCGTCCATCGCGACCTGCCAGCGACCGTCCTCGTCGCGGGCGAGGATCCCTTCGTGGGTCGCGGCGCGAAGGTACTCGCACACGAAGAAGGGGTTGCCCTCGGCCTGGCGCGCCACGAGCTCGAGGAAGGGCGCAGGCGGAGCTTCCATCGCGAGCATGTCGACCACCATCTCCCCCACCGCGGCGTCGTCGAGGCGCGGAACACGCACGACGCTCACCTCGCCGGCGAGCTTGGCCAGCACGGGGCCGAGCTCTTCGGAACGGTACGTGGCGACGACGAGCGTGCCCGACGGCCCGGACGCGAGCACGTGACGGACGTAGCCGAGGGTCAGGTCGTCGGCCCAGTGGAGATCGTCGATGAGGAGGACCAGGGGCCTGCCGTCGACGAATGCGTGGAGCGTCTCGGAGAGGTAGAGGAAGAGGCGGGCGCGCGCCTCCTCGTGGCCGAGGATCACTGGGTCGGCCATCTCCCTGACGCCGGGAAGGTCCGCCAGGGCCGGCTCGTGCGCCGCGAGCACCCGCGCGCGGTGGCCGAGCACGCGCTCGACCTCGGCGGCGCCCAGCTCCAGGCATCGATCGGCGATCGCGCGTAGCACCTTCTTGAGCCCGCAGAGCGCGACGCCTCCGAGGCTCCCCACCGGCCCGCACTCCCCTGTCAGCACCGCCAGGCCCTGCATCCGCGCGTCCGTGGCAAGCTCGATGGCGATGCGCGTCTTGCCGGATCCGCTCTCGCCCGCGAGCAGGACGACGCCCCCCGCGCCCTTGCGGAGCGGCGCGAAGGGACGCGCCAGCTCCTTCAGCACGCCCGCGCGCCCGCAGAGGCCGGGACGGTAGAGGTAGGCGCGGCTCTTCGGCGCATGACGCTCCGGAGACCCTCCGGCGCCGAGGCGCGCGAGCCACGACGAGACGGCCCCCGCGTGGCCGATGCGGTCGCGCGGCCGCTTCTCCAGCAAGGCGATCACCAGCGCATCGAGGTCGGCCGGGATCCAGGGCGCGTGGCTCGAAGGCGGCGCCGGAGCCTCGGCCTGGTGCTGCCAGAGGATCTGCGCGGTCCGCGCCCCGACGAAGGGAGGACGGCCGGTGAGGAGCTCGTAGAGGACGCAGCCCAGCGAGTAGAGGTCGGCGCGCGCGTCGACGAGCTCCCCGCGCCCCTGCTCCGGAGCCATGTACCACGCGGTTCCCACCGACAGTCCGGCGTCGTCGAGCACCTCGCGCGATTCGACGCCGAAGGAGAGAGCGGCGAGGCCGAAGTCCATCAGTACCGGCGCGCCGTCGCCCTTCACGAGGATGTTGTCGGGCTTGAGGTCGCGGTGGACGACGCCCTCCCCGTGGAGGTAGGCGAGCGGCGCGCAGAGCCGCCGCACGAGCGTCAGGATCTGACGCAGCGACGACGGGTCGAGCGGCGGGGCATGAGCGTCGGCTGGCGAGGGATCCGCCCGCACGCGGTCGTGCACGGCGGTCGCCGCGATCTCCGCGGGCGGCGATGCCGCCAGGACCTCCGTCGGCATGCGGCCGGGTCCGAGGCCCGACGCGTCCTCGGAGCCGATCCATCGCCGGTGGTCCCGAAGCGTCAGGCCCTGGAGAAGCTCCATCGCATACCAGGGCACGCCGTCCTGGAGCCCTTCGTCGAGGATGCGCACGACGCCCGGGTGGCGCGCGCGCGCGAGGCCGTGGATCTCGCGCCGCAGGCTCGCGAGGAGCTCCTCCTTCGGGACCCGCACGGTCTTGAGCGCGACGTTCACCCCCGTGCGCGCGTCGCGTGCCCGGTAGACGATGCCCATCCCGCCGCGTCCCACCTCGTCGAGGAGCTCGTAAGGTCCGATGCGTGCCGGGGTTCGCATGACGCGAGCCTACTTCGCGCCCGGGGGCGCGACGGCGTCGCCGCCGGCGATCTCCCCGACCGGGAAGTCGATCGGCAGGCGCACCATCTCCGGAACGATGGCGATGAGCTCGCCCTTCTCGCCGGCCCGGGCGGGGTTGACGAACTCCCAGACGACGTCTCCCGACGCAGTGGTCTCGAAGGCGCGGCCCCCCTCGCTCTCGGTGATCAGGGTGTTGCCGTTAGGAAGCCTCTGGGCCGCGCCGCAGCGGTAGGAGAAGAACGACGACGCCGGCGAGCCGCGGTACTCCCACGCCACCTGCCCGGTCACCGGGTCGAGCTCGACGACGCGTGACCCCGTCGCCTCGTCGCCGTTCCTGAAGACGAGGAGCCGACCGTCCGGAAGCACCTCGGGGTCGTGCGTCCCGCCGATCTCGCCCCACTGGTAAGCCCAGACGAAGCGCTCCTCACGGAGGTCGAGGACGCCGATGGTGGATTCGTAGTTCAGGCAGACGAGCACGCGCCCCGGCGCGAAGGCGGGGATGTGCCCGGCGAGCGTCCCGTCGAGAAGACGGATCGTGTTCGTGTGGAAGATGTCGCCCGCGGCGATGTGGCGGCCCTGCAGGATGCGGCGGTACGACGAGCGCTCGATCGCGTCGATGATCGAGACGCGGCAGAGCTCCTCGCCGGCCGGATCGAGAACGAGGACGAAGTCCTCGAGGACCGGAGCGGTGGTGCCGAGGCGAGGCAGGACGCGCGCCTTGCGCCCCAGGACGTAGATCGTCCCGTCCGCGGCCACCTCGAGGTCGTGATGGGCGCCGTTGGCGCGCGCCCACAGGAGGTTCGAGCCGGCATCGAGGCGGACGATCCCGAGGCCTTCGAAGATCGCGAGGACGTCGCCGTTCTCGCACAGGTGCGCCCTGCGGAAGAACGCCGACCCCTCGCCCTTCGCGCCTTGCGGGAACGCGCGCTCGTACTCGTACCGCCAGCGGTGGATCACCTTTCCGTCGAGGGAGGCGAGGAACGCCTCCGGCGCGTGCCCCGACGTGTAGAAGATGTAGCCTGGCGAGGATCGCCCTCGATCGTGGAGCGTCACCCCACCGCCGGGGCGAGCGATCACGCCGCCCGCGTAGCCCAGGGACTCGAGCCTTGCGATCTCCTCCCGCACGTCCTCGCTCGTCCCGGGGTCGCGTTCGACTCTCGACCTCTGGAAGCCCGGGGGGAGGACCTCGGCGCCGCCCGCCGCGGCCGGAGGGCTCGGCCTGGGAGGAGCGGCAGCAAGGATGCGCGGGATGACGACGACGCACGGCACCTCGCTCCGCCGCGCGCACTGGAGCACGATCGTGACCGGCTCGGCGCTTCCCGGCGGAAGCGCCGGCGCGAAGGTCCGCCACTCGAGACGGTCGGCGAGCGTCCACGCATCCTCCGCCGCGCCGGAGGCGGTCTCCAGCGTCACGCGCAGCGCGCACGCACCGTTGCCGAGGCGCGCGACTCCCGCGGCGAACGTCGCGGCGGCGGGAAGCGCGACGCGCGCCACGACACGCTCTCCGGGAGCGAGCCGGAGCCCCGGGATCTCCTGGTCTCCTTCGCGGACCATCGTCGCGTGCTCGACCACGCCGTCCACGGCCAGGAGATCGATCGCGATCTCGCCCCGCTGTGCAAGCGTCGCGCGGCGGTAGACGAGCTGGTTCTGGGTCGCCATGCTCTCGAGGTGGTCGAGCCTTCGGCCTCGTAGGAAAGCATCGAGGGCAGGCGCGACGCTCCGGTTGAGCGGCGGGAGGCCCGTGTTCCAGACGAAGAGGTCGGGATCGAGGCGTGGGGGCGCCCCGGCGAGGCGGCCGCTCGCCACGTCGTCGGGGCGCACCTCGGGAGTGACGAGCCGGAGGAGATCGGCGAGCCGGAAGCGCCCGGCGAACCCGAGATACCCGACCTCGAACGCCGCCGCCGTCGTCGCGGGCGGATAGTGCTCGTCGATCCAGGACGCGAGCCTTGCGTAGGCATCCGCGCGTCCATCGATCGGGCCGCGGAGATGGCGGCCCACGTTCTCGAGGGTGCTCGCGCCGATGGAGCATGCGATGCCGATCGACGCGAGACCGAGAGCCGGCCGGCGCCAGCGCGATCCGGGCCACGCCGGCGGCGCGAGAAGCGATCCGGCGGCCACCACGATCGCGAGGTGGAGCGGCATCCCGTACCACGGGTAGTAGGGCACGCCGAGGCAGGCGAGGACGAGCAGGTGGAGCCATCCCCAGAGCACGAGGGCGGTCGCGGCCGGACGCTTCCTCCACTCGAGAACGAGCAGCCCGCCGCCGAGGATCGCGAGCGCCGCGGCGAGCCACGGGAGGCTCGGGAGGAACCCGGCTCTCGCCTGCCCGAGCGCGGCGCGCACGAGGCCGAGGCCGCCTCGCCAGATCCCGAGCGTGCTCTCCGCCTGCGCCCGCTTCGCGGCGAGCGTGGCGGGCACGACGCGGCCCGCGGCGAGGGCCGAGAGGATCAGGAGCCACGCTCCGAGGAGCACCGCTCCGACCGAGGCGGATCGTGCGATGCCGCGCCGCGCCGCGCGACCCTGCGTCGCGAGGATCGCCGCCGCGATCGGGATCGCCGCCAGGCCGATCTCCATCCGAAGCGCGGTGGCCGCGGCGAAGAGCGCGCCGGCCATTGCGAACGAGCGCCGGCTCATCGCCGACGCCGCGCAGAGGGCCGCGCCGATCGCCATCACGTGCTCGCCCCCGAGGAGGTTCAGGACCGCCGGGCTCGCGAGCCACAGAAAGGAGATCGCCACGGCCGCGATGCGACCGAGCTCGCGCCGGAGCAGCGCGCAGAGCCCGATCGACCCCGCCGCGTGCCAGGCCCACGAGAGGACGTGGCCGAGCGTCGGGATGCCCGCGCCGGTCGCGCGCGCGAGGGAGCCGAGGACGACCGCGAGGAAGGGGCTCGTCGTCCCGAGCGTCGCCACGCCGTGCCACGTGAGCCCCTGCGCCGTCGCAAAGGAGCGCGCGTAGGCGTAGGTGATGTAGGCATCGTCGTAGCTGTGAAGCCAGGTCGCCCGGAAGAGGCCCGCCGCGACGACGGCGATCGCGGAAGCTTCGAGCCAGGGTGCACCGCTTGGCTGGGTCGTCTCCTGCCCGGCGGCTCCAGGGTGCGCCATCGCCTCAGACTCTACGATGCCGCGCCCCCTCGGCGCGCAAGTTGTGCCATCCTGACGTCGTGCTGGTATCGCCCACCGAGACCGAGCATCGCGCGGCGATCGAGGCGTGGCGGGCGCGACGCGGCGCTCGGCTCGTCAGCGACTCCGGCTGGCTCACCGTGGTCGGGCTCTCGTGGCTCGAGCAAGGAGAGAACGCGATCGGCTCCGATCCGGGCGCCGCGGTGGTCTTGCCCGAGGGCCCGGCGCCGCGCCACGTGGGCCGCCTCGTCGTGGCCGGTGAGCGGGTGCGCGCGGAGATCGACGAAGCGGCCGGCGCGACCCACCGCGGGCAACCGATCGGCACGATCGAGCTCCTGAGCGACCGCGGAGGCGCCGCGTCGCCGACCACCCTCGAGCTCGGATCGCTCGCGATCCACGTGATCGAGCGCGCGGGAAAGCTCGCCGTGCGCGTGCGCGACCGGGAGAGCCGGGCGCGCCGGGCCTTCACGGGGATCGAGAGCTACCCGATCGCGCTCGCGTGGCGCCTGGAGGGCACGTTCCAGCCCGCGGCACGCGACGTGTCGATCGCGGTGCCGACGATCCTCGGATTCCCCGAGCCCCGCCCGGTTCTCGGCCACGCGCACTTCACGATCGACGGGGGCGACCACCGGCTGCTCGCGGTGCGGGAGCCGGGAACGGACGATCTCTTCTTCGTCTTCGGGGACGCAACCAACGGCGCGGAGACCTACGGGGGCGGGAGGTTCCTGTACGCGCCGCCGCCCGTCGGTGGGGCCGTCGCGATCGACTTCAACATGGCCTACAACCCTCCGTGCGTCTTCACGCGCTTCGCGACCTGCCCGCTCCCGCCACCGGGAAATCGTCTGCCTATCCGCGTCGTGGCCGGCGAGCGCATCTGGAGCGGCGAGCCGGCGTAGCGCCGGAGGGTCAGGTCCGGACGACGTCGCGCAGCGCGTCCACGAGCTCGCGGGCCGGCGGCGACCCGAGCGCGGCCAGCACGCGAGACACCTCGGCCTGCATGGCGGCGGCGGAGGGCCAGCGATCGTCGGGGCGCTTGGCGATCGCCTTCGACACCAGCGCCGCCATCTCCGGCGGGACGGCGGGGACGAGCGCGTGGAGGTCCGGCGGCGGCTGGGAGACGATCTTCTCCAGCATCTCGGCGCGCGTCTCTCCGCGGTACGGGGTGTGGCCGGTGCAGAGCTCGAAGAGGATCGCGCCGACGCCGTAGATGTCGGCCGAGAGCGACGGAGGCTCGCCGTGGACGCGCTCGGGCGGCACGTAGGGGAGCCGCCCGGAGAGGGCGTCCTCGGTGACGATCTCGGTCCCGAGCGTCGGGACCGCGAGCCCGAAGTCGATGATCTTGAGGGTCCCCTCCTCGGTGCAGAGCACGTTCTCCGGCCGCACGTCGCCGTGGACGACCGCCGCCGTCGCGTGCGCGTAGGCGACCGCGCCGAGGAGCTCGTGCGACGCGAGGAGAGCGATGGGCGGAGGCAGGCCGCCGGGCTTGCGCCGGAGCACCTCGCGCAGCGACAGGCCCTTCAAGAACTCGGTCGCCACGAAGTACTCGCCGCGCTCCTCGCCGAAGTCGAAGATCTTGGAGATGCCCGGGTGGTCGAGGGTGGCGGCCTGCTCGACGCTGCGCGCGAACTGCGCGACGAACTGCGCCCGCGAGGAGATGGCCGGGAGGATCTTCTTGAGGATCACCGGCTTCGCGAAGCCGCCGATCCCCTCGCGAACGGCCTGGTAGATCTCCGAGCTGCGGCCGGTCGCGATCTTCGCCTGGACGCTGTAGCGAGGGCGGTACTCCGAGACCTTCAGCGAGAGGGTTGGCTCCCCGGCGCGCCGGAGCCGCTCCGCCTCGACGAGCGCGGCCTTGAGCTCCGCAACGAACGCCTCGACGGTCTGCTGGCGCGCGGCCGGGTCCTTCGCGAGAGCGCGCAGCACCACCGCGGACACCGGCACGGGGATCGACGGATCCACGATGTGCGGGGCTTTCGCATCCTCGCTGGTCATCTTGTGGCCCACGACGTAGACCGTCTCGCCCTCGAACGGCGGCCGGCCGGTCAGCGCCTTGTAGATCGTGGCGGCCAGCGAGTAGAGGTCGGAGAGGTGGGTCGACGGCTTGCCCGAGAACTGCTCCGGGCTCATGTAGAGAGGGGTGCCGAACATCGCGCCGGTCGCGGTGAGGCGCGTCTCGGCGAGGATCTTCGCGACGCCGAAGTCCGCGAGGATGGCGTTGCCGGCGTCGTCGAACAGGACGTTCGCGGGCTTCACGTCGCGATGGATGACGCCGCGGCCGTGCGCGTGGGCGAGGCCGCTGCCGACCTGGACGCCCACCTTGACGGCGTCGGCGACGGGGAGCTTGCCGAGCTTCTTGCAGCGGTCCTCGAGCGTGCCCCCCTTCAGGTAGGAGAGCGCGAAGTAGGTGTGGCCCTCGATCTCGCCGACGTCGAAGACCTCCACGATGTTGGGGTGCGCGAGCCGCGCCAGGGCCCGCGCCTCTTTCACGAAACGCTCCACCGCATCGTGCCCGGGGTCGCCGCCCCCGCGCAGGACCTTGAGCGCGACCTGGCGCCCGAGCATCTTGTGGTTGCCGAGGTAGACCGACGCCTGGCTCCCCTCCCCGAGACGTTCGAGGACGTCGTATCGCGAGGCGAGCGCGCGCCGCACGCGGTCCATCTCGGCTGCGTCGAAGGCGTCGGTGTCGCTCTCGATGTAGAGGCAGGCCGCCGCGCCGAACTCGATGCGATCGCGCGGGCGGAGGCGGCACTCCTCGACCTTGTTGCCGTTCACGTAGACGCCGTTGGTGCTCTTGTTGTCGGAGATGTAGAGGCCGTCCTGCCGCTTCTCGATGTAGGCGTGCTTGCGCGAGACGGAGGCGTCGGGGATCAGCACGTGGTTGCCGCGCTCGCGGCCCACCGACACCTTGTCCCCGGTGATCCGAACCTCCTTTCTCTTGAGCGGCCCCTCCACGAACACGAGCTTCGACATGGCGTTCAATGATACCCGCTCGGATCTCGCGACCCGGAGTCCCGTGCCCTCAACGGCGCTTGACTTGAGACTGAGTCTTAATTACATTTGCTCTCCCATGGAGACCGCCGAGGCGCTCTTCAGCGACTACCTTCGCAAGCGGAACCTCAAGCTCACGCCCGAGCGCCGCACCATCCTGCGCGAGGTGCTCGGCCATCGCGGGCACGTCGACGCCGACGAGATCCTCGTCCACCTCAGAAGCAAGGACGAGCGCGTCTCGCGCGCCACCATCTACAGGACGCTCGATCTCCTGGTCGACAGCGGCCTCATCTGGAAGGTCTCGCTCGGCACGACGCAGGCGCACTACGAGCATGCCTACGGCGCAAAGCACCACGACCACCTCATCTGCCTCTCGTGCCGCCAGGTGATCGAGTTCGTCAACGACCGGATCGAGCAGCTCCAGGTGAAGGTCTGCCGCGATCACGGCTTCACCGCGGTGCGCCACAACATGCAGATCTTCGGGTATTGCAGCAAGTGCGGGAAGCCGGAATGAGGGCCCTCACCATCCTCGGCACGATCGGGATCGTCGCACTCCTCGGCGCGTGCGGCCGCGAAACAGTCGCGGCGGCGCCCCCCGCGCCGTCCGCTGCCGCACCCTCCGTGTCGAAGGTCGCGAGCTGGGACGACGTCGTCGCCGACGTGAAGTCGCACCTCGATCGGGCGGCCGACGTCGCCGCGACCGGCAAGGCGGCGGAGGCCAAGGAGCTGGTCCACGACGCCTACTTCGCGTCGTTCGAAGCCCTCGGCCTCGAGACGGCGATCCGCGAGAACATCTCGGCCAAGCGCGCCTTCGAGCTGGAGGAGATCTTCGCCGACCTCCGGAAGGACCTCGGCGACAACGACGTTCCGGCCTTCCGGCAGCTCACCCTCACGCTCCTCGGCGAGCTCTCCCACGACGCGGCCGAGCTCACCGCCGCGCGCGTCGCGCTGCCCTCGTAGGCGATGCTCCGCCCCGCCGGCGCCCTCCTGCTCGCGCTCGCTGCCGTCGGAGGAGATCGAGTCTCAATCGCTCCAGAGGCCGCCGCGCGGTTCGACGCGACGCTCCAGGATCTGGACCAGGCGCTCGCCCGGGCGATCGACATCTCGGGACGCGGGCAGACGGCGGAGGCGAAGGCCGCGGTCGGCGACGCCTACTTCGAGATCTTCGAGGGACGCGGGATCGAGGCGGCGATCGCCGCGCTCGACGCCGGCGAGAAGAGCCGGCTCGAGGGGAGGTTCCAGGAGCTGCGGGCCGCCATCGGAAACGGCCGGCCGCGAGGGGAGCTCGAGACCATCGCGAGGGACATCGTGTCCTCCTCCCGCGTGCGCGTCGCGCCCCATCCTCTCGGCGAGGGCTTCTCGCTCTTCCTCCAGTCGTTCCTCATCCTGCTACGCGAGGGCGTCGAGGCCATCCTCGTGGTGAGCGCCCTGGCCGCCTACCTGGCGAAGGTCGGCCACGGGGACAAGACCCACGTTCTCTACCAGAGCGCGGGAGCTGCCATCGCCGCGTCGATGGTGTTCGCGGCGCTCCTCGCCCTCGCCCTCGGCCGCGCCGGCACCAAGACCGAGGTGATCGAGGGCGCCTCGATGCTCCTGGCCGCCGCCGTGCTCTTCTGGGTCAGCTACTGGCTGCTCGCGCACGCGCAGCAGAGCCGCTGGGACCACTTCATCAAGAGCAAGATGGCCGCCGCCGTCTCGAAAGGCAGCCTCCGAGCGCTCGCCCTCGCCTCGTTCCTCGCCGTCTTCCGCGAAGGCGCGGAGACGGTCCTCTTCTACGAAGCCCTCTTCGTCTCCGGTGGAAGGACCCACGCCATGGCCGTCATCACGGGAATGCTCCTCGCTGCCCTTGGCCTCGCCGCGATCTTCGTCGCGATGAAGTGGCTCGGGCTCAAGCTCCCCCTCCGCCCCTTCTTCCGCGTCACCGGCACGTTCCTCTACATCCTCGCCTTCGTCTTCATCGGACGCGGCATCGTGGAGCTGCAGGCCGGACACGTCGTCTCCGTGCACCCCGTCCGCTGGTTTCCCGCGATGCCCGCCATCGGCGTCTTCCCCTACGTCGAGCCCCTGGCCGGCCAGGCCCTCCTCCTCGCCGCGGCCCTCGTCGCCATGCTCCTGCTACTACGTCCCGGCTCGCGAACCAAGACCGCCGTCGCCGCCACGCTCCTCCTCCTGCTCCCCGCGACTGTTCACGCCCAGACAAGAGCCTCCTTCCGCGAGTATCCGATTGGCGAAGAGCAAGTCCGCTACGGCATGAAGCTCGCAGCCGTCTACCTCCCCCCCGTCACGGTCGACGGCCAGGACGTCATCCCCGAAGCCGGCAAGGAGCGCATCCACCTCGAGTGCGACATCCACGCCGTCAAGGGCAACGAGAACGGCTTCGGCATTGGCGAATGGATCCCCATGCTGACCATCACCTACGAGCTCCTCCACGTCCCCACTGGAAAGAAGATCACCGGCGAGCTCGCCCCCATGGTCGCCAAGGACGGCCCCCACTACGGCGCCACACTCAAGATGGTCGGCACCGGCCAGTACAAGCTCACCTACGCCATCAAGAACCCAGGCCACAAAGGCCTGGGCCGTCACACCGACCCCGTCACGGGCGTCAAGGACTGGTTCCCCGACTTCTCCGTAGACTGGACGTTCCAGTACGAAGGCGCCCCCACCTTCGACGCAACGAAGTAGGCCGCGGACCTGCGGCCCACCCCGGCCTCAGCGCTCCGACGTACACCACCGGGGCTCGCTCCCGCGGAGGTCCCCGAGGCGGCAACACATCGCGGCGCAGCCGCAGCCGAAGGCGGAGGCAACGCGGCGACGGGCAAGCCCTCGCATATGTCGGCCGAATCAAGTCCGGACGCTGGACCGCCACCACGTCGCCGAGGTCGAAGCCCTCGTTCCGATCACGGGTCGACGCAATGAAGTCCATTGACTGTAAGGCAATATTGTGCTACAGTCCCTCTCATGAAAAACGATGGACAACTCGAACTGGAATTCCCAACGTGGGGCGGCAAGAGGGAGGGCGCGGGACGCAAGCCGGCCGGTGACGCCGCCGGGCTGCCGCACACTGCTCTCGCCCTGCACTCCCCTTCGCAGCCCGTCCACGTGACGATGAAGGTGCGGGCGGACTATCCGATGCTGCGCACGGCCCGCCTGCTGCCGATTATCGAGCGCCATCTGGCGGCGGGGCGGGAGCGGTTCGGGTTCCGGCTCGTCCACTACTCGATCCAGCCGAACCACCTGCACATCATCGCGGAGGCGGAGAGCGAACGGTCCCTTGCCCGAGGCGTCAAGGGCATCGCCGTCCGGATCTCGAGGGGTCTCAATCGCGCGCTAGGGCTCACGGGCACCGTGTTCCCGGAGCGCCATCACGCGCGATCGCTCGGAAGCCCGCGGGAAGTCCGCAATGCGCTCCGCTACGTGCTGAACAACGACTCAAAGCACGCGGCCGAGTCCGGGCAACGCATCGTGCCGGCAATGGACATCTGCTCCTCTGCCCGCTACTTCACCGGATGGCGTGAGGACAAGGCGCCGGCACCCCTCACGGACGCCGCTCCGGTAGTCCCTCCCAGGACGTGGCTCCTCCGGGAGGGCTGGCTCCTGCGCCATGGCCCCATTGGACTCGGCGAAGTGCGGCAGTCCCTCGCTCGAGGCCCTCGCCCGTAGATCGTCGGGCGCACTGTCCGGCGAATCAAGTTGGCGATGCCGCGCCATCCATGGCGACGCATGGCCGGCGAATCGGGGTAGAATGCGCACACAACCTGAAACGCAGGGGGGAACGCCGTGGCGAGAAGTTACTACCGAATAATGCTGGGACGGGCTGCTCGGAGACTACTATTACGCCCAGGGGTCGAGTTTGCCCCACCGCCGCAAGGTCCGTTGGCTGGAGCGAGTCGTTGCCCGCGCGTCCATGAGTGAAGCGCTTCGCAACTCTGCTGGGTCGATTGGGACCGCGAGCAACCTCACCGACTACGGCTAGGAGATCGAGGCGCTGCTCGCAGACAACCCCCCGCCCGAGACCACGATGGCGACGAGCGATCCCAACGTCGAGGACCCCGTCGCGTTCGCAATGGAGAAGCATCTCGGAGAATTCCTCGTGGCGAACTGGAACCAGACGCTCTCGGCAAGGAGTTCTCGATCTACGAGGAAGATGGAGAGGCCGTCGGCCAGCAGTATCCGACCGACGCCGGGCCGATCGATGTGCTAGCAATCAGCCGGGACAAGAGGCGTCTTCTCGTCGTCGAGCTGAAGCGCGGGCGCGCGAGCGATGTGGTCGTGGGACAGGTCCTGAGGTACATGGGATTCGTCAAGGAGCAAATGGCGGAGCCGGACCAAGCTGTCGAGGGCGTGATCATCGCGCTCGAGGACGACCAGAGGCTCCGCTGGGCCCTCCTGGCCGTACCGTCGATCTCGTTCTACCGCTACCAGGTGAGCTTCAACCTCGTGAAGGTCTGATCCGGTTGCAATGTCCGCCGAATCAAGTTGGGACTCGATTCCCCAGATCGAGCCAGCAACGGCCGGAGCGCTGACAGGATTCGCGATCGCGCATAGGCTCTTGCCATGGCGCGGACCTCGCGGGCCCTGGCGGCGTTCCTCCCGGCCCATCTGATCGAGGATCTGGCGGCCGATCCCGGCGGGGGGGTGCCTCTGGAGAGCCGTTTCGAGGCGGCGCTCCTCCTGTCCGACATCTCGGGGTTCACGGCGCTGACGGAGCGGCTCGAGGGGCGGGGGCGGCAGGGGGCCGAGGAGATCGCCGCCATCGTCAGCAATGCGTTCCGGCCTGCCATCACGTCGATCCGGCGCTTCGGCGGGAGCATCGTGAGCTTCGGGGGCGATGCGATCTTCTCGGTGTTCCGCGGCGCGGGCAGAGTGCGCGATGCCCTGGCGGCCGCGCAGGAGATCCGCGAGTCCTTCGGCAGCCGCGCCGCCCGCCCGGGAGCTCCCGCCATCGGGATCTCGCAGGCGGTGCACTGCGGGCCGGTGCGGGCGATCCACGTCGGTGTCGAAGGGGCGCGACACCAGGTCCTCACGGGATCGTGCGTGCAGGGGCTCGCGCGCCTGCAGAAGAGGGCGCGCGCCGGAGAGATCCTGGTGTCGCCGCGTGCTCGCCGTGAGCGGGCCCGCACGCGACGGCTCGCCCCGGAGCTCTCGCTGCCCGACGTCGCGCGAAGGTACTTGCCGCGAAGCTTGATCGACCGTCTCGCGCGCGGGAGCGGCGAGTACCACGCCGCTTCCGTCCTCTTCCTGGAGACGCGCCCGATGGCGGCGGCGGCTCTGCAGCGGTTCTTTGCGGCCCTCGACCGGTCGCTGTGCGACCTCGAGGGCATGTTCCTCAAGAGCGACCTCTGTGCCGACGGGGTCAGGTGGCTGTGCGTCTTCAGGGATCGCGAAGGCCCACGAGGACGACGCGGCCCGCGCCGCGCGTCTGTGGATGGACGTGGCCTCGAGCGGTGGGATCTCGGACCGCATCCGGGGCGGGCTCCACGCGGGAACGCTCGTGAGCACGCTCGTCGGGACGGCATGGCGCCGCGCGCTCGACGTGATGGGCGACGTGCCGAACACGGCCGCGCGCGCCGCCTCGCAGGCCGCCTGGGGCGAGGTGCTGGTCACCGAGCCCGCGGCGCGCATGCTGCGCGGATTCCGGCTCGAGCATCGCGGAGCGGGGCGGTCAAGGGCAAGGCGGGACCTCTCGCCCTCTGGTCCCTCCGCGGGACGTCGGCGCGTGCCGAACGCGGCCCCACCACGCCGCTCGTCGGGCGCGAGCGCGAGATGGAGATCCTGCGTCTGGCGATCGCCCGCTCGGCTGCCGGCGACGGCCAGATCGTGGAGATCGAGGGCGAGGCGGGGTTGGGGAAGTCGCGGCTGAAGTGGGAAGCGGCGCGGCTCGCGCGGGATCACGGGCTCGACGTCCACGAGGGTCGGGCGATCTCGTTCGCCGGGATGAGCTACTGGACGATCGCCGACCTCGTGCGCTCCACGCTCGCGGTCGCGCCCGATGCCGCCGCGGCGGAGGCCGGCGCGCGGATGCCGGACGCCGCGGCCGACCTCGGCATCGGCCCGCTCGAGACCGATCACCTGCTCGACGTCCTCGCCGCGCGCCCGCGTCGTCGCCCATCCGCGAGCTCGACGCGCGGACCGTGCGCGCGCGGAACCGCGAGTCGGTCGTCGCCTACCTGCGCGCCATCTCGCGACGGCGCCCCCGCATGATCGCCCTCGAGGACCTCCACCACGCCGACGAGCTGACGCGCGACGTCGTGTCGGCGCTGGGCCCCGCCGCCGCGGGCGCGCCACTCTTCGTCCTGCTGTGTCACAGGCCCGGCTTCGAGCCTCCTCCAGGCGCGGTCCGATTGCCCCTGGCGGAGATCCCCGAGCGCGACCTCCAGGCCTTGCTCGTCGCGTCGCTTCACGGCCGCGAGATCGGGCGGGAGGTCGTGGAGCGCGTCCTCGCCCGCGCCGAGGGAAACCCGTTCTACGTCGAGGAGATGGCGCGACACCTCCTCGAGACGGATCGAAGTCCCGCATCGGACGACCTGCCCGGCACGATCACCGCTCTGCTCCAGGCGCGCCTCGACACGCTGTCGCCCGCGGCGAGGAGCGCGGCCCAGCTCGCGTCCGTGCTGGGCCGCAGCTTCCCGAAGGAGCTCTTGGTCCACCTGCTCGGTCGCCGCTCGCGATCGGACGCCATCCTGGAGGAGCTGGCGTCGCGCCAGCTCGTTCTCCCGGCGACGAGCGGCGACGAGCTGATCTTCCGGCACGCGCTGACGCGCGACGTCGCCTACGGCTCCGTGCTCCTTCGAAGGCGCGCGTCCCTCCATCGCCGCGTCGCGCGGGCGGTCGAGGACCGCTACGGCGCGGAGCCCGCAGCCTATCTCCCGATGATGGCCCACCACTGGGAACACGCCGGCGACGTCGTGCGTGCCCGCGCGAGGTACCTCGATGCCGGCGAGGCGGCCCTCGCGCGGTACGCCCACGGCGAGGCGGAGCGCCTGCTCCGCGCCCACATCGCCCTCGCACCACGCCCCGACAAGGCGAGCATCCACGCACGCCATCAGCTCGGGGCGCGCGTTCTCCGGTTCCTGGGGCGGATCGAGGAGGCGCTTGCCGAGCACGAGCGCGGGCTCGCCGACGCGCGGCTCGCCGGCGACGGTCCCGGCGAGATCAACCACATCACGGCGACCGCGAACGTCTTCCTGGTGCAGGGACGCAAGCGCGAGGCGCGCGCGCTCCACGAGCAGGCGCTCCGGATGGCCGACGCCGGCGGTCATCGCGTCAACCGCGCAGTCTGCATCGCGAACCTCGCCGCCATCGCCAAGGATCTGGGCGACGTCGTCGAGGCGGAACGGCTCGGATGGGAGGCCATCGCCGTGCAGCGCGAGCTCGGCGACGCCCACCAGCTCGCCATCGCGCTCAACAACCTTGCCACCCTGTTCGACGAGCAGGGACGGAGAGACGAGTCGCTCGCACTGGCCGAGGAGAGCCTCGCGATCTTCGAGCGCGCGGGAGAGCGGCGTCTCGCGGGAATCGTCGGGGCCAACCTTGCCGGCGTCTACCTCGAGCTCGGCGACGGCAACCGCGCGCGCGCGGCGTTCGAGACATCGCGGCGCATCGCTGCCGAGATCGGAGACGTGATCGCCGAGGGGTCCGCCCTCTCCGGCCTCGCGAGCGTGGAGGAGTCGTGCGGCAACCGGTCCCTCGCCATCGCGAGGAGCCGCATGGCACTGGCGTGCGCGGTCCGCTCCGGCGACGTGCGGCTCCATGCCTGGGTCCTCTCGTCCCTCGGGGCGCAGGAGGTCGACGGCGACGAGCTCGAGATGGCTGCCCGCCACTTCGAGGAGGCCGAGCGCCTGATCGAGAGGCTCTCGGATCCATCCCTGCTCGCCAGGCTGCGCGTCTTCCAGGGTCGGCTCGTCCTGGCGCAGGGGAGAGATCCCGCACCGCTACTAGAGGAGGCACGCCGCCTCGCCGGCGAGATCGGAGCCCGACCCGGGAGTCAGATCCAGGACGCCATCGAACGCCTCGACGCAGCGGCACGCGAGCGGTCGGCGTGACCCGACGGCGGTCGCCGCGGGGCCATCACGGCGTGCGCGGCAGGTAGTCCGACAGCTTGACCTGCGATGCGACGAGCTTCTCGACCACCGAGAACGGCATGAGGTCCTTCAGGACGGCCTGGCCCTTTGCGTCACGGCCGACCACGTAGCGGAGCTTCGGGCGCGCGACCAGGGCGGCCTTCGCGATGGCGTCGGCGACCAGCTGGGGATCCTGGGTGGCCTTGGCGAGACGGTCCATCACCAGCTTCTCCATGCGCTCGGTCATCCGGAAGTAGGGCGACGCGGGATCGCGGCCGTTCCTCGCGTCGCGGCGGTTCTGCTCGAAGATGTCCGTGCGGAACGTGCCGGGCTCGACCAGGGTGACGAAGACGCCGAAGGGCAGGAGCTCCTGGCGCAGGGACTCGCTGAAGCCCTCGAGCGCGAACTTGCTCGCGCAGTATGCGCCAACGACGGGCAGCGCCATCCGACCTCCGATCGACGACACGTTGATGATGCGACCGGAGCGGCGCGCGATCATCACGGGAATGACGGCCTTGCACAGGGCGACGGGACCGAAGAAGTTGGTCTCGAGCTGGTCGCGGATCTCCTCGAGGGTGAGATCGTGGACGAAGCCCCCGACGCCGTATCCCGCGTTGTTGACCAGCACGTCGATGGGACCGGAGTCCTTGTCGACGGCCGCGAGCGCCTCGCGGCGCGACGCCTCGCTCGTGACGTCGAGCGTCATCACGCGCGCGGTGACCTTCGCCTTCGCGAGCGCCGCGTCGAGCCGCGCGCGCTTGCCGAGGTTGCGCATCGTGGCGACGACGTCGAACCCCCTCCGCGCCATCGTCACCGCGGCCAGCAAGCCGAACCCGGAGGAGCAGCCGGTCAGGAGCGCAACACGCTTTTCCATGAGCGGCATTATCGGCGACGGGAACGCGGGAGCGCCCGACCACGTACCCTATACTCCGCGCATGAGCTTGACCGAGACCGAGGCGCCTCCTCGGCCCGATCTCTCCGCCCTGCGGATCCACCGCGACGCCCCACCGCGCCGGCGCCGGCTCATGCCCGCGTGGCTCGTCGTCATCGTGGTGCTCCTCGGGGTCGCCTCGGTCGCGTGGACGTTCCTGCGCGGCATGACGGTGTTCCAGCCGACCGTGGAGACGGGCGCCGTGCTCGTGGAGCGGCCGTCGAGCGGCGCGCAGGCCGTGCTGACGGCGACCGGCTACGTCGTCGCGCGCACCAAGGCGAGCATCTCGGCGAAGGTGGCCGGGCGTCTCGAGGCTCTCGAGGTCGAGGAGGGATCCAGGGTCAAGGCCGGCGACCTCCTCGCGCAGATCGAGCACCGCGACATTGCCGCGCGCGCCGAGGCTAGCCGCGCCGCGGTGGCGGAGGCGCGGGCGCGCCTCGTCTCGGCCCAGGCGCGGCGCGACCAGGCCCAGGCCGAGCTGCGCCGCCAGAAGAAGCTCCTCAAGGACGGAGTGGGCATGCAGGCGGCGTTCGACGAAGCGGAGCGCGACGCGCGCACGGGAGATGCGTCGGTCGCCGAAGCCGAGGCCGGAGTGCAGACGGCCGCGGCCGAGCTTCGCGTCGCCGAGGTCGCCCTCGAGGACACGAACGTGCGCGCTCCCTTCGACGGCACGATCCTGCGCAAGGAGGCCGACATCGGCGAATCCGTGGCGCCGGCGGTCGCGGCGGGTCAGCTCACGCGCGGCGCCATCGTCACGATGGCCGACCTGAGCCAGCTCGACGTCGAGGCGGACGTCTCCGAGTCGAACGTGGCGCGCGTCACGCCGGACCTTCACGCCGAGGTGTCGCTGGACGCCGTGCCGGATCGCAGGTACCGCGGCAAGGTGCGGCAGGTGATGCCGACCGCCGATCGCCAGAAGGGCTCCGTCATGGTGAAGGTCGCGATCCAGGATCCCGACGATCGCGTGAAGCCCGAGATGAGCGCCAAGGTGACGTTCCTCTCGGCTGCCCCGGACGAGAAGGCGCTGTCCGCGCCGCCCGTGACGACCGCCCCCAAGAGGGCGATCGTCGTCGCCGGTTCCCGGGCCAGCGCCTGGGTGGTCGCCGACGGGACCGCCGCCCGCCGCGCGCTCCAGGTCGGCGAGACGCGCGGCGATCGCGTGGTCGTGACCTCGGGGCTCTCCGAAGGCGAGTCGGTGATCCTCGATCCCGCCCCCGACCTCCGGGACGGGCAGAAGGTGAAGGTGAAGAGCTGATGGCAACAGAGTCAGTCGCCGCTTCCTCCGTGTCCGCGGGGCCAGGCGCCGGCTCCGTCCTCATCCAGATCCGCGATCTCCACAAGGTCTACCGCCGCGACGCCATCGAGGTGCCGGTGCTCGCGGGACTCTCCCTCGACATCGGGCGCGGCGAGTTCATGGCGCTGATGGGTCCTTCCGGATCGGGCAAGACGACGCTGCTGAACCTCATCGCCGGCATCGACCGCCCTACGCGCGGCCAGATCGTCGTCGACGGGCGCGACATCGCCCAGGACGACGAGCGGACGCTCGCCGGCTGGCGCGCGCGGCACGTCGGCTTCATCTTCCAGCTCTACAACCTCATCCCGGTGTTGACCGCGTTCGAGAACGTGGAGCTCCCGCTGCTCTTGACGAGCCTCGGGAAGAAGGAGCGATCGGAACACGTGATGACGGCGCTCGGGGTCGTCGGGCTCGCCGACCGCGTCCACCACTACCCGCGGCAGCTCTCCGGCGGCCAGGAGCAGCGCGTGGCGATCGCCCGCGCGATCGTCACCGACCCGACGCTCATCGTCGCGGACGAGCCCACGGGCGACCTCGATCGCAAGTCGGGCGACGAGATCCTGGTGCTCCTCGAACGGCTGAACCAGGAGTTCAAGAAGACGATCGTCATGGTGACCCACGATCCGCACGCCGCGGAGCGCGCCCACCGCCAGATGCACCTCGACAAGGGGCTCTTGACGAACTGATGGCGCTCCTCCGATTCGCGTTCAGGAACCTCAAGCGCAACCGCCTGCGCTCCGGCGTCACCATGCTGGGCGTCGCGAGCCTGCTCTTCCTCGTGAGCTTCCTCGTGTCGATCATCCTCGGCATGAACAGCGCGACGGACCGCGACACGACTCACCTGCGACTCGTCGTCAGCAACAAGATCTCGCTCACGTTCGCACTCCCGGAGTCGTACTGGAATCGCATCCGGACACTCCCTCACGTCGTGGAAGTGTCTCCCTCGAGCTGGTTCGGCGGGACCTACATCGACCAGAAGCATTTCTTTGCCCGTTTCTTCGTCGACCCCGAGACCTTGCTCAAGATCAAGCCCGAGCTCAAGATGCCCAAGGAGCAGGTTGCCGCCTGGCTGGGGGACCGGCAAGGCGCGATCGTCGACGCCAAGCTCGCCGAGCGAGAGCACTTCAAGGTCGGTCAGCGGATCACGCTGACAGGGGACATCTACCCGATCCCGGTCGAGCTCAACATCGACGCTATCTTCACGGGCGGCCAGCAGGAGCTCTACTTCCATCGCGCCTACGTCGAGGAGGCCACCGGCCGGCCGGGCCACGTCGGCACCTACTGGGTCCAGGTCGACGCTCCCGAGAATCTCGCTTCGGTGTCGGCTGCGATCGACAAGCTCTTCGAGAACTCGGACGACGAGACGAAGACGCAGTCCGAGAAGGCGTTCCAAGCGGGCTTCGTGCAGATGTTCGGCAACGTCAAGGGGCTCGTGCGCAACCTGACGCTCATCCTCGCCGTCACGATCCTTCTCACGGCCGGCAACACGATGGCGATGGCCATCCGCGAGCGGACTCGCGAGATCGCGGTGCTCAAAGCCGTCGGGTTCGTGCCTTCACGCATCCTCGGTCTCGTCCTCGCGGAATCGGTCGCCCTTTCGGGACTCGCCGGCATCCTGGGCATCGGGACCTTCTGGAGCATCACGTATCTCGTCTTCGTGATTCTCAAGTTCCAGATCCCGATGCTGTGGTTTCCCCTCACCCTGACGCCGCTCGCCGGCATCCTGCTGCTTGCTGGAAGCTTGCTCCTCGGCATCGTGTCGGGGATCGCTCCCGCTGCCATCGCCGCGCGCCTCTCTGTCGTCGACGGTCTCCGGAGCAACTGACGTGCCCGTTCCCATCAAGGTAAACCTCCGCGGCCTCCTCGTACGGCGCACGGCGACGGCTCTCACGATCGGCGGCGTCGGGCTCGTCGTCATGACGTTCGTGATCGTGTGGGGCATGTCGGCAGGGGTCGAGCGCGTGTTCACCGTCAGCGGCGACCCCGCGAACCTGATGGTGATGCGTGCCGGGAGCAACGCAGAGACCACGTCCTGGATCCCAAGGGATCAATTCAAGCTCCTCGAGGCGCTCGACGGCATCGACAAGGACCCGCAGGGGAAGCCCGTGATCTCGGGCGAGCTGATCATCCTGGTCAACCAGGAGCGACGGTCGTCATCCGAGACGGCGAATCTCATGGTCCGGGGTGTGACCCCCATGGCGCCCAGCCTCCGCCCGAACATGCGGCTCGTGTCGGGAAGGATGTTTCAGCCAGGCCTCCACGAAGCGATCGCGAGCCGCGGGGTGGCCAAGCGATTCAAAGGCTGCGCCCTGGGCGAGACGCTCATGATGCGCAAGACGCCGTACAAGATCGTCGGCACCTTCGAGGCGCCCGAGACGCCGTTCGACTCCGAGGTCTGGACGGACGCCACCGACCTCGGGGACACGGAGAAGCGTCCGGGCTACTCGAGCGCGCTCTTGAGGGTGAGCGACAAGATCGCACGCGCAAAGGTCGCATCGACGGTGAAGGGAGACGAGCAGCTTTCCCTCGAGGTCATGGATCAGCCGAGCTACTTCGCGCTCCAGACCCAGTCGGCCGCTCTGATCAAGGGTCTCGGCAGGCTCATGACCGTCTTCCTGGCGATCGGCGCCTGCTTCTCCGCCGCCAACACGATGTACGCGTCGGTGCTGAATCGATCTCGCGAGATAGGCACCCTCCGTGCGCTCGGCTTCTCGAGAACATCCGTGTTGTTCTCCTACATCGTCGAGGCGGTCGTGCTCGCTTCGATCTCGGGTGTCGTTGGACTCATCCTTGGGTGGATGGTCCTCACGTTCTTTTCGGGCCACATGGGCACGTCGAACTGGGTCACGTTCAGCGAGGTCGTCTTCACCCTCGCCCTCACGCCCGGCATCGTCGTGACCGCCATGGTCGTATCGGCGGTCATCGGCGCGGTCGGCGGGCTCCTGCCCGCCATGCGGGCGGCGCGCATGCCCATCGTCGAGGCGATCCGCGCGATCTAGCAGCGCGTTCGTTAGAATCCGCCGCCATGCCCGCCACAGCAACGCGACGCGCGTCCGCCAAGAGCCGTACCCGTCCCCGCGAGCGATTCGAGGACGCCGGCAAGGTCTACGGCCTCGAGCACTGGGGGCGCGGCTACTTCTCGATCTCCGAGGACGGTAACCTCCTCGTCCATCCGACACGGGAGCCGCATCGCTTCGTCGACCTGAAGCGGATCGTCGACGAGGCGGGCGCCGACGGGGTGAGCCCGCCGCTCATCGTGCGCTTCCCCCAGATCCTCGCGTCGGCCGTGCAGGAGCTGAACGAGGCCTTCGGGAAGGCCATCAAGGAGTACGACTACGGCGGCGTCTACCGCGGCGTCTTCCCCATCAAGGTGAACCAGAAGCGCGTCGTCGTCGAGGAGATCATCCGCGCCGGACGGCGTTACGGCTACGGCCTCGAGGCGGGATCGCGCCCCGAGCTGATGGCGGCGCTGGCTTCGGACATCGGAAGCGACGCGATCATCACCTGCAACGGATACAAGGACGAGCCCTTCACCCGCCTCGCGCTGGACGGGCTCCGGCTCGGCAAGACCGTCATCCTCGTGCTCGAGAAGGTGTCCGAGATGGAACGCATCCTGGCCACGGCCCAGAAGCGCGGCGTGCGGCCGCTGCTCGGGATGCGCAGCAAGCTCTACTCGCGCGGCTCGGGCAAGTGGGCGAAGTCGGGCGGCGAGTCCGCGAAGTTCGGGCTCACGACGCCGGAGATGCTCGAGGGCGTCGAGCTCCTTCGCGGGAAGGGGATGCTCGACTGCCTGGTGATGCTCCACTTCCACATCGGAAGCCAGATCACCGACATCCGCAAGATCAAGGAAGCGGCGCGCGAGGCGGGGCGCGTCTACGCGAAGCTCCGCCTCGACGGCGTGCCGGTCAAGTACCTGAACCTCGGCGGCGGGCTCGGCGTGGACTACGACGGGAGCAAGACGGTCTTCGACTCCTCGATGAACTACACGATCCAGGAGTACGCGAACGACGTCGTCTACACCATCAAGACGATCTGCGAGGAGGAGAAGGTCGACGAGCCGACGCTCGTCACCGAGTCGGGGCGTGCCGTGTCGGCCTACCACTCGGTGCTGGTCACCAACGTCCTCGACGTCGCCGACCGCGTCGAGCAGGGCCGCCGCGTGACCCTCGAAGGCGACGAGAATCACGTCGTCCGCGAGCTCTACGACATCTTCGGCGCGGTGTCCGCCAAGAACGTGCGCGAGAGCTACCACGACGCGCTTCAGTACAAGGAGGAGCTCCACACGCTCTTCGGCCTCGGCTTCCTCTCGCTCTCCGATCGCGGCAAGGGCGAAGTCCTCTTCTGGCAGATCTGCGAGAAGATCCGCCGCCACGTCAAGGACATGAAGGAGGTGCCGGAGGAGTTCGAGGACCTCGAGAAGATGCTGGCGGACAAGTACGTCGCCAACCTCTCGGTCTTCCAGTCGGTGCCCGACATATGGGCGATCGACCAGCTCTTCCCGATGCTCCCCATCCACCGCCTCGACGAGCGGCCCACCGAGCACGGCACGCTCGCCGACATCACCTGCGACTCCGACGGGAAGATCGAGAAGTTCATCGACCTTCGCGACATCAAGGACTCGCTGCCGCTCCACGCCTTCCGCCGCGACCGTCCCTATTACGTCGGCATCTGCCTCGTCGGCGCCTACCAGGACGTCATGGGCGATCTGCACAACCTCTTCGGGGAGTGCAACGAGCTGCTCGTGTCCGTCGATGCCGAAGGGCGCACCCGCACCCTCGACGTCCTGCCCGGCGAGACCTGCCAGCAGGTGCTCTCCTACATGAACTACGACCGCGGGTTCCTGATGGACGGGATCAAGCGCCAGGTCAACGCGCTCCTCGCCGACGGTGGAAAGCCGAGCGAGGCGAGCGAGATCCTGAAGGAGTTCGAGAAGAACCTCGGGCGCTACACGTACCTCCAGGGCTGACCAGAGGGCGGCACGCCCGCCGGGTCAGTCGCCCGTGCGTTCCGTGTCGGCTTCCGTCTCCGGCGTGCCCGGTTGCTCTTCCGTCGCTTCCTCGGGTGGAGGAGCGGCGCCATCGGAGTCGTCCCAGAGCTTCACACCGGCCGCCTTGGCGGCCTTGCGCTCGGCGCGCCTGCGGAGCTTGGCCTGACGCCTTTCCTGGAGCGCGCGCTCTCGCTGGCGATGCGCGAAGGTACCCTTCTTTGTCGTTGCCATGCTGGTGATCTCGCCGTCGCGTTCGGATGAGCCGGACCGGCGGGGACAAGCCCCGCCCGCGGGTCGCGAGCCCCCTACTCTAGCTCACGATCCGCCCCGGCGCAGAGAATCGATCACGATTTCCTCGTCGTAGGCCGTGGCCAGGGTGGTCGTGAGCGGACCTGGGCACCTGGCGCCGATGCGCCGGCCGCCGACGGAACGGACCGGGATGACGCCTCCCGTCGAGTTGGTGAGGAAGGCCTCGCTCGCGCCGCGGAGAGCCTCCGGGCCCGTGGCGCGCTCGCGGACCGCGATCCCCGCGCGCCGCGCCAGCGCGAGCAGGATGTCGCGCGTGATGCCGGGAAGGCACCCGGTCGCGAGGCTCGGCGTCACCAGCACGCCGCCGCCCAGAAGAGGTTCGACGTCGCGCCCTCGACGAGGCGGCCGCGATCGTCGAGGAGGATCGCCTCGTCGGCGCCCCGGCGCGCGCCTCGCGCGCCGCGAGGAGGTGAGGGAGGAAGTTGCCGGTCTTCGCCTCGGAAGGAAGAGACGCGGGGCCGACCTTCCGGTAGCGCGACACGAGCGCCGCGACGCCGCGCGCGTAGTGCCAAGGGGGGCGGCGCACGAGAAGCCACGCGAGGACCCGGCAGATCGAAGGTCCGACGCGCGCCGGATCGACGCCGACGGGTCCCGCGCCGCGCGTGACGACGATCCGGAGCGTCACCTCGTCCCGGAGCCTTTCGCGGGCGCCGCGGGCGACGGCACGCAGATCGGGGAGGTCCGGGAGCGGGATCCCGAGGCTGCCCGCGGAGCGCGCGAGGCGATCGAGATGGCGATCGAGGAAGAGCGGCGCGCCATCGACGGTCTTGAGCGTCTCGAAGACCGACTCCCCGTACAGGAACCCGTGATCGAAGGGCGAGACCCGCGCCGCTCCGGGCGCGACGAGCCGCCCTCCCGTGAAGACGAGCGCGGCGTCCGCCGCAGGCTCCACGTCCGTCAGACGCCCTCGACGGCGATGCGCAGGGCTTCCTTGAGCGCCTGCGCCTTCTTCAGGCTCTCCTCGTACTCGGCGTCGGGATCGGAGTCCGCCACGATGCCGCCACCGGCCTGGAAGTAGGCGCGCCCCGATTGCAGGACGAAGCTCCGGATGACGATGTTGAGATCGATGCAGCCGGAGAACGACAGGTACCCCATCGACCCCGTGTAGGGACCGCGGCGGTAGCGCTCGAGCTTGTCGATGAGCTCCATGCAGCGGATCTTCGGCACGCCGGTGATGGTGCCGCCGGGGAAGACGGCCTTCAGCGCGTCGAGCGGCTCGTAGCGATCGTCGAGCTCGCCGGAGATGTTCGACACGATGTGCTTGACGTGGCTGTAGTCCTCGACCGTCATGAGCTGATCGACCTTGACCGTACCGATGCGGCTCACGCGCCCGAGGTCGTTGCGCTCGAGGTCGACGAGCATCAGGTGCTCCGCCCGCTCCTTGGGCGAAAGCAGGAGCTCGGCGGAGAGCTCCTTGTCCTTGTCCTGCGTCGCCCCGCGCGGCCGCGTGCCGGCGATGGGCCGCGTGACGATCCTGTTGTCCTCGACCTTGAGGAGGCGCTCGGGAGACGAGCTGACGATCTCCACGCCGTCCATGCGCATGTAGCCCGCGAAGGGCGACGGGTTCACCTTGCGAAGCGCCGCGTAGAGATGGGGGCCCGACTGGCTGTAGCCGGCTACGAAGCGCTGCGAGAGGTTCGCCTGGTAGACGTCGCCCTTCTTGATGTAGAGCTTCGCCCGGCGCACCATCTGCTTGTACTGGTCGCGGCTGAGGTTGCTCCGCACCGAGAGCTTCCCCGAAGGCTTCGGCGCGGGGCGCTTCTCCTCCGGCTTCTTGCGGCGGATGCAGCTCTCGACCACCTCGAGCATCTCGGTGATCTTGAGGCGCTGGTGGTTGAGGTTCTTCACCGGATCCTCGTCGAGCCCCACCAGCGTGACGATGTAGACGAAGCGATCGACGTGATCGATCACCACGGCGTGGTCCACGAACATCAGGTAGATGTCGGCGCACTTCATGTCGTCGGTCGTGGTCTTCGGCAGCTTCTCGAACTGGTGGACCAGGTCGTAGCTGAAGTAACCGACGCCTCCCGTCAGGAACGGGGGATAGGACGGAAGGTAGTTGAGGCGGTAGGTCTTGAGGATCTTCTTGAGGACCTCCATCGGATCGCCCTTGATGCGGTCACGGCGGTCCTCGCGGATGAGCTCGATGTCGGTCCCCACGGAGCGGAAGATCAGGAACGGATCGCTCCCGATGATCGAGTACCGCGAGATGGGCGATGGGCGGTAGCAGCTCTCGAGGAGGAAGGCGTGCGACTTGCCCTCGCCGAGCTTGGTGAACAGCTCGAGCGGATCGAGCTCCTTGTTCTGGCCACCGAAGGAGATGCGATGGAAGAACGGGAGAAAGGTCTGGTGGGGAAAGTTCAGGCGCTCGAATTCCATGCAGGGTCCTCTCCGATCAGGCGATCATAGCGAATCCGGCGCAAAGACCGCTCCGGCATCCCCTCGAGCATCGACCGCGCGCACGAGATCGCCGGTCGGACACGGCAGGGCCGGCGCCCAGGACGGCAACCCTCACGCGGGCGCTCCCCGTCCCGCGGCGGCGCGCCGCCACCCCGCAGGAGGCCCCAGAATCGAACGAAGTACTCGGCCCCCGACACCACGGCGATGACCATCGTCGCCCAGAGGAGGACGTCGCGGACCTTGATGAATCCCCCGAGGTAGCGCTCGCCGAGGAGCGCCACCGCGATGGTCACGACCTGGGACGCCATCTTGTACTTCCCGAGGCGCGACGCCGCGATGGCGATGCCGCGCTGGATCGCGACCATCCGGAGGCCGTCGACCGCGAACTCGCGGGAGATGATGACGGCGACGAGCCACCCCGATGCGGCGCCGATCTCGACGAGGCTGATGAACACCGCCGAGACCAGGATCTTGTCGGCGATCGGGTCGAGCAGCATGCCGAGCACCGTGATCTCGCCGCGTTTGCGCGCGAGGTAGCCGTCGAGCCAGTCGGTGAGCACCGCCACCAGGAAGATCGCGAGCGCCACGATCTCCTTGCCCGCGAACTTGGTGAGGATCACCATCACCAGGAACGGCACGAGGAAGATCCGCGAGATGGTGAGGATGGTCGGGAGGTTCAAGATGGACGGCGGCTCGCGGGTCGCGCGGCCGGACCGCGACTAGCTACACGCCGTGAACTTGTGCGCGACGATCCGATCCTCGCCGTTCTCCCCGGCCCGGTTGGCCCAGGCGTCGAAGCAGCCGCTGGCAGAGCAGGTCAGCGCGGCGCACGCCGCGATCGGCGCGACGAGCGCGCGAAGGCCTCCCGTCACGGTCCCGCCTGCCAGGTGAAGAGCTTGCCGTCCACGAACCAGATGTTGCCGGTCGAGTAGAGCCACATCTCGGAGGCGCTGTCGGGCCGCTTGATGACGTTGATGCGGTCGGGCTCGCCGAAGGCCATCCGCACCATGTCCGGCGTCATGTCGTGGATGAGCGTCCGCGCGACGATGGCGTTCCAGAACTTCTCGTCCCATTCGGGATGGAGGGTGTGGGGATCGACGTCGTAGACCCACGACCAGCCGTCGGGGAGCTTGCCCGAGGCGCGCTTGTCGTGGATGCGCGCGAGGTCCGTGTCGCTGACGCGGGCTTGCCCCTTGCCCTCGACGTCGAACCAGACCTGCGGCTCGCCGTTCGGGGCCGTCTCGATCTTGACCACCTTGAGCGCCGCGAGCGCCTTGATCCCGAACGACGTGCCGTCGGCGCGGACGAGACGGTAGATGTCGCGGTTCCAGACGGTCTTTCCGGGGGACAGCCCCTGGCTCATCGCCGGGATCGCGACCATGAAGAGGAGCCACGTCAAGCTTCGCCGCGCCGTCATCATCCTTGGGAACCTCGTTGCCACGCCGCACTCGCTCCATCGCTTCTGACTTCTGGCGGGAGCGGGGCTTAATCGTATACTCAGGGCCGAAAGGGTACAGCACGCGTTCTCCATGACGATCGAGGGGAGCGACGACTCTCGCCACAAGCTGCTCGCTCAGATGCTCGGCCGCTCCCTCGACGATCGGCTGCGCCTCGACCCGCGCCACGCGCTGCCATCCGACTCCGCGGAACGCGAGCTCCTCGCGCTGTTCGACGGGAAGAGGACGCTCGGCGACGTCTTCCGGGAGTCTGGCCTCGAAGCGCCTCGCGTGCAGCGCCTCCTCCAGAAGCTCCGCGTCCTCGGCGTCCTCATCCCCGCCTCCGTGGGTGTCGCGGACCGCCCGGCCCCGCTCGCCGAATCGGAGCGAGCCGCCATCGAGGCCGAGCACGCGCGCATGCAGACCTGCAACTTCTACGAGCTCCTCGGCGTGGCGCGGAGCGCCAGCGGCCAGGACGTCCAGAGGGCCTACGACCGCGTGGCGCGGCAGTTCCGTCCCGACGCCTTCGTCGATCGCGATCTCGGCGACGCGTTGCCGATGCTCCAGGCGATCGCCACCAAGCACCTCGAGGCCTACGACACGCTGATCGATCAGAAGTCGCGACGCAAGGCCTACGACGAGAGCCTCGCCCCGGAGTCCAAAGCGACGAAGGACGCGAAGAAGGAGTTCGAGAAGGGGCTTCGCCACTTCCGCCGCAAGGACTTCGAGAAGGCGATCCCGCACTTCCAGACCGCCCTCGATCTCGAGCCCGACAACGCCCAGTACAAGGACAAGCTCGCGCGCGCCAAGCGGATCCTGGAGAGCACCGACGAGCTCTAGCAGCCCGTTGAAAAAACTCTGACCGGGCCCGACCGCGGATCCGGCGGCGCTGGCGAGGCGCGCCGACGACGCATCCCGCGTTGGATTCGGAGGAGGCGCAACGATGCCAGCGACGCCGGACACGGTGTCCGGCACGGAGCAGGGTTTTTCGACGGGCTGCTAGCGGATGATCCGGGCCTCGTGAGATTGCCACGGAGGCACGGAGGCACCGAGAAGCACAAGGAAGCCGGCCGGACTCTTCTCCGCGCCATCGTGCTCCGTGGCAATCCCCCCGGCCAATCGTCCTATCGGGGCACCACTGCCGAGGGGCTCAGGATGCCGAAGTAGACGAACATCCCCGCGACGACGACCGAGAGCACGAGCCCGAGGAACGCCGCGAAGTCGCTCTCCTTGTAGCAGGGGATCCCCCGCCTCGCGAGCACGAAGGCCCTCACGCCGTGCCAGAAGCCCCACGCCGCGAGGAGCAGCGGCAGGAACGTCGCGATCGCCTTGCTCACGGCGAACGCCGTGCGGCCGAGGCCCATGTGGGGCACGACGGAGCTGATCCCGACGAACGCCGTGCCCAGCATCAGGGCCATCGACCCGATGCCGAACGACATGAAGCCGTGCATGTTCTTCGGGCCGCTCTCGGCCGGCGGAGCCATGGGCTCGGGCGTCACGACGTCAGGATCGCCGCGATGGCGCGCGCTTCGTCCGTGTCGGCGCGCTCGACGAGCTGCATGAGGATCGCCTCCACGCTCTCGACCTGCGCCCCCGCGCGATCCATGCGTCGCAGCGCGAGACGCCCTTCCTCCTCGCCGCGGCATGCGACGGCGCCGGCGGCCACGTGGACGCGGTAACCGAGCATCATCGCCGACAGCGCGGTCTGCTGGACGGCGACGTGCGTCTCGAGCCCCGCGAGGATCAGCGTGTTCCGGCCCGACGATCCGAGCTCGGCCGAGAGCCCTTCGTGGCTCATCGCGGAGAACGCTCCGCGCCGGAACTGCGGCATGCCGCGCACGAGCTGCAGGAGGTCCTCGACGACAGGCCCCTCGTGATCGACGTCGAGCGCCGAGACGACGACCGGGACGCCGAGGATCTTGGCGCCGCGCGTCAGGCGCAGCACCGACCTGACGATCGCCAGCGGATCGGGCATCCGCGCGACGAGCTTCTCCTGGACGTCGAGCAAGAGGAGCAGGCTGTCCTTCCGGGTGGGCATCAGGAGCCCGCTCATCGTTCCGCCTCCTCCGCCCGCGCCTTCTTGAGCTCGCGGGCGACGATCGATTTCTGGATCTCGGTGGTTCCCTCGTAGATCCGCAGCGCTCGCACCTCGCGGTAGAGACGCTCGACCGTCTCGCCGGCGACCACGCCTCGTCCTCCGTGGAGCTGCACCGCCCGGTCGACCACGCGCTGCGCGGCCTCCGTCGCGTACCACTTCGCCATCGACGCCTCCTTGCCCGAGCGCGACTCGTGCACGTCCTGGAGCCACGCCGCGCGCGCCACCAGGAGCTCGGACGCGTCGATGTCGGTCGCCATCTCCGCGAGGATCCACTCGACCCCCTGCATTTCCGCGAGGGGCTTGCCGAACTGCACGCGCGTGGAGGTGGCGAGAAGCGTCTCGTCCATGGCGCGTCGCGCGAGCCCCAGGGCAGCCGCTCCCACCGAGGGACGGAAGACGTGCAGGGTCGCGAGCGCGATCCGGAGCCCGTCGCCCTCCTCGCCCAGACGGTTGCGGCCCGGAAGGCGGAGATCGGTCATGGCGATCTCGCCGATGGGATGGGGAGCGATGAGCGGGATGTCGCGCACGACGGAGAGCCCCTGGGCGTCCTTCGGGATGACGAATGCCGAGAGGAACCGCGACCGCTCGTCGGACGTCCGCGCGAAGACCACCAGGTAGTCGGCGATGCCGGCGTTGCTGATGAACGTCTTGGTGCCGCTGATGACGTAGTCGTCGCCGTCCCGGACGGCGCGGCACGCGATGGCGCCGAGATCGGATCCCGCTCCGGGCTCGGTGATCGCGAAGGCCGCGATGAACTGCCCCTCGCGCACCTGTGGGAGATAGGCCTCGCGCTGCACGGAATCGCCGAAGAGGAGGATCGGGACGGAGCCGAGCCCCTGGACCGCGAAGAGCGTGTCGGCGAGCGCGGACCGGTACGCAAGCTCGGCGCGCGCCACGCAGAGCGCCCGGACGTCGGGCCTCCCGCCCCGGAGGCCGAAGCAATCGAAGAGCCCGCGCCGTCCGAGCTCGCGCACGATCTCGCGCGCCCTCCCTTCGGGCTCCGACGCGAGCGCGGCCGCGGCGGCGCGGGCGCGATCGCGCCAGCCGTCGTGGCGCTCCTCGAAGAACGGAAGCCGCGCGCTCACCGCGCCCTCTCCCGGACGCGGCGGAAGTCCGGCGCCCTCTTCTGGGTGAATGACTCGTAAGCCTCGCGGAACTCCGGCGCCTGCATGCAGAGGGCTTGCGCCTGCGCCTCCCACTCGATGGCGGCGTGAAGTCCCATGGCGAGCTCGTGGTTCAGGAGGTCCTTCGTCACCCCCAGGGCGAACGCCGGTCCGGACGCAAGACGCGCCGCGAGCGCGCGCGCCTCGGAGATCAGGCTCTCGGGCGCCACCACCTTCGAGACGAGCCCCATCGCGAGGGCCACGTCGGCGGTGACGGCGTCGCCCAGCATCAGGAGCTCCGTCGCGCGCGCGAGGCCGATCACCTTCGGAAGCAGGAAGGCCGCGCCCATGTCGGCGCCGGTCAGGCCCACCTTCGTGAACAGGAAGGCGATCTTCGCGGCGGGCACGGCGATGCGGAAGTCGCTCGCGAGCGCGATCACGGCTCCCGCGCCCGCCGTCGTTCCGTTCAGAGCCGCGATCACCGGCTTCCTGAGCGTCCGGATGTTGACGACGAGCTGCCCCGTCAGACGGGTGAACTCCGTCAGCCCGCGCGCGTCCCGCGCGAACAGCGCGCCGATGATCTCGTTCACGTCTCCGCCGGAGCAGAAGCCCCGGCCGGTCCCGGTGATGACCACCGCGTCGACGCCGTGGTGGTCCTGGAGCTTTGCGAACGTCTCCGTCAGCTCCTCGTACACCTCGAAGGTGAGCGAGTTGAGCGTGTCGGGCCGATCGAGGGTGATCGTCGCCACGCCCTCCTCTTCCTGGTACCGGAAGCTCTTCGGGAAGAACAGGTGGTCGGTCTTCATTTCTCTCGCGCGCGCTCCGCCCCGGTTGGTTCGCCTTCGTCGCTTCGAACGCGAAACGGCCGCGGGACGGATACCCACATGCGTGCGACCCCCACTGGTTCGCGCCACCGTTGCCCCGGCTGGGCGGGGGCTCGTCCCCCGCCGGTTCGTCCCGGCATCGCGCTCAGTATAGGGTCGTCACGCGCCGGCGCCCGGCGGGATCACGGCAAGGGCCTGGACCTCGACCTTCGCCCCGGCCTCGAGCAACGCCGAGACCTCCACCAGCGCCATCGCCGGGTAGTGCGCGCCGATGACGGCGCGGTACCGCTCCCCCACCTCGCGCAGCGACGCCAGGTACTCGTGACGGTCGGCGACGTAGATCGTGAGCGACACGAGATGCTCGGGGGCGCCTCCCGCCTCCTCGAGGACGCTCCGGACGTTCCGCAGGGCCTGCTCGAGCTGATCGACGAAGCGCTCGCCGACGATGCGGCACTCGACGTCCCAACCGATCTGCCCCGCGATCGCGAGCACCCGTCCCGGCTGCGCCAGCACGCCGTGCGCGTAGCCCTTCGGCCTCGGCCATCCCGCGGGCCGGATCACGTCGTGCCCGCTCATCCGAGGAACCCCCCGCCGTCGACCTGGATCGCCTGGCCGTTGATGCCGCGCGCGTCGTCCGCCACGAGCCCGGCCACCGCGAACGCCACCTCCTCTGCGGTCATGAGGCGCTTCTGCGGGCTCATCGCCTCGAGGCGCTTGCGCGCCTCGGCGGCCGGCAGCCCCGTCTTGCCGGAGATGCGCGCGATCGACGCCTCCGTCATCTCGGTGTCGACCCAGCCGGGGCACACGGCGTTCACCGTCACGCCGCGTTCCGCCACCTCGAGCGAGAGCGCGCGCGTCAACCCGAGCACCGCGTGCTTGCTCGCGCAGTAGGCCGTCGTGTAGAGGAAGCCCGTCCTGGCCGCCACGCTCGCGACGTTGATCACGCGTCCCCACCCACGCTCGAGCATCCCCGACAGCACGGCCCGCGTCATCCGGTAGGTGCCGTTCAGGTTCACGTCGAGCGTCCGCTCCCACATCGCGGGATCGGTCTTCAGGAACGGCGCCGAGTCCGCCACTCCCGCGTTGTTGACCAGGATGTCGATCGGTCCGAGCCCGGAGACGACCGCCTTCACGGCGGCCTCCACCTGATCGTCGCGCGTCACGTCGCAGGCCGCCGCCACCGCGCGACCACCAGCCTGCTCGACGTCCGCCGCAACGGCAGCGACCTGGTCCTGGCTCCGCGACAGGCAGCCCACCGCGATGTTCCGACGGCCGAGCTCCAGGGCAACGGCGCGGCCGATGCCGCGGCTCGCGCCCGTGACGATCGCGACCCGTTCGCTCACGCCGTTACTTTACACGCCACGAGGCGGCGAAACCCGACGCGGCAGGTCGACGTTGACCGGCGCGCGGCCTTTGGTACTCTATGGACCCCCATGCGGGTCACGCTCTTCACGCCAACACCGCCCGACATCAGCGCGTTCGGGCTCCGCAACCTCTCGTCGATGCTCAAGGCGCACGGACACGAGACGCGTAGCGTCTTCCTGCCCGGCGGGATCGACTACCTGGACCACGGCGGGACCTACCGTTACGGCTACTCGGAGCCCGTCCTCGACCAGATGGTCAAGCTCTCGGAGGACGCGGATCTCGTCGGCTTCTCGTTCATGACACAGTACTTCGACCGGGCCCGCCAGGCGACCGAGGTCATCAAGAAGAGGACGAAGACGCCCGTCATCTGGGGCGGAATCCATCCGACGGCACGCACCGAGGAGGGTCTCGATCTCGCCGATGCGGTCTGCCGCGGCGAAGGGGAAGAGGCCGTACTCGAGCTCCTGGATCGCCTCCAGCAAGGCAAGGACTACGCCGACATCCCGAACATCGCCGTCAAGCGCAACGGCAAGGTCATCCAGAACGAGATGCGCGAGCTCGTCCAGAACCTGGACACGCTCCCGCTCATCGACTTCACCTGCGAGAACCACTTCGTGCTCGATCCCGTGGCGGACCGCATCGTCCCGCTCGACGCGAAGAAGCTCGAGGAGTGCCTGCCGCTCATGCCCTACTTCGGCGGCAAGACCACGCGCGCCTACCGCATGATGACCACGCGCGGCTGCCCTCACTTCTGCTCCTTCTGCGCGATCTCCACGCTGCGCCTGGAGTACGAGGGTGAGACCTACCTGCGCCGCCAGTCGGTCGGGCGCACGATGGACGAGCTCGAGTGGATGTTGAAGACGTATCCCTTCATCAAGACCATCCACTTCTTCGACGATACCTTCTTCGCGGGCCGCATGGAGTACTTCGAGGAGTTCGCCGCCGCCTACAAGAAGCGCATCAACGTGCCCTTCTACACCCAGGCGAGCCCGGCCACGCTCACCAAGCCGAAGATGGACCTCCTGATGGACATCGGCATGGTCTTCACCGAGATGGGGCTCCAGTCGGCCTCCGAGAAGACCAAGAAGATGTACAAGCGCGAGATGCCGAACGAGAAGGTGATCGCCGCGGACGCGATCATCGACTCGTACAGGACGCGCCTCATCGCCCCGCGCTACCACGTCATCCTCGACAACCCCTGGGAGGGCAAGGACGATCTGCTCGAGACGCTCGACCTGATCCTCAAGCTCAAGCGGCCCTACAACCTCTGCATCGGGTCGCTCGTCCTCTTCCCCGCGACGCCGCTGCACGACAGGGCGGTGAAGGAAGGGATCATCAAGGACGAGGGCTCGCAGATCTACCGGAAGCCCTTCTACAAGCCGCGCCACACCTACCTGAACCTCCTCATCTGCCTCTGCGACTTCCCCCTGATGCCGCTCGCGGCGATCCGGATCCTCCGGAAGCGCGCGCTCGTCGACGCGCTGCAGCGGGAGAGCCTCGAGCCTATCTACCGCCTGATCTTCAAGGCGACCAACGCCGCCCGCCTGGGCCTCAAGGGAGTCCAGGCCGTCACGCACCTGGACTTCGAGAGGATTCGGAGGTTCTTCCGGAGAGTGCGTTGAGGAAGGGAGCGCTCCTCCTTCTCCTCCTCATCGCGAGCGTGGGATGCGGCGACCGATCGCAGGCCGGGCCTGCGCCATCGCGGCCGCCCGAGGCGCCGCCGGCGCCCGTCGCGGACCCGGCCGGCGACGCGCCCGGTGTTCTCGTCATCGGCATCGACAGCGCGAGCTGGACCGCCATCGACGAGCTCGGCAAGGACCGGCTCCCGAACCTGACGCGCCTCCAGGCCGAGGGTCTTCGCGGAAGCGCCGAGACCTTGCTGCCGACGCTCTCGCCCAACATCTGGACCACCATCGCGACCGGGAAGCCGCCGGAGCAGCACGGCATCCAGAGCTTCATCACCCGCCAGGTCATGGCGCTTCCGATCCGCGAGCACTCGGAGTTCCCCCGGGGGCCGTCGCCGATGACGAGCAACTACCGCAAGGTGAAGGCCGTCTGGAACATCGCGTCCGACCACGACATCGCCTGCGCGGTCTTCGGCTGGTGGATCACCTGGCCCGCGGAGCGCGTCAAGGGCCTCCTCGTCTCCGATCGCGTCTTCCAGCGCAAGCTCCCCGGACGGACCTATCCCGAGAGCGAGGCGCCCGCGATCGACGCCGTGGCGGACGCGACGACACCGCCCCTCGCCACGCCGAAGGGCGTCGACCTCGTGACGGAAGACCAGAAGCTCGTCGAGCAGTGGTCGCGAAGCGATCGCTTCTACGCCGACCTCGCCAAGAAGTCGCTCGACGATCCCGACCGCAAGCTCGTGATGGTCTACCTGCGCGGCCTCGATCCCGTCTCGCACCGTTTCTGGAAGTACTGGAAGACCGATGGCTACCGCATCCCCGAGAGCGATCGCGCCGCGCTTGGCGACGTGGTCCCCGGCTACTACGCCTACGTCGACGGGCTCGTCGGCGAGCTGTGCGAGCACCGCGGCAAGCGCGCGGTCCTCGTGCTCTCCGATCACGGCATGACGAGCATCATCGGGACGACGGCGCTCCTCGATCCCGTCAAGCTCCTGACGACGCTCGGGGAAACGCCGAGCGCCTACGAGATCAGCGGAGACTTCCTCGCGGACAACAGCTCCGTACGCATCGCCGGATCGGGAGACCTTGGCGCGCTCGCGGCGCGGCTCCGGGCGATCGTCGCCAGGAGCAGCAAGAGGCCGCTCTTCCGCGCGGTGCTCGAGGTCAAGGGGCCGCCCGCCGCGCTCCTCCTCACGCCGGAGCGGAGCTTCCCGCCCGGCGAGAAGCTCGTCATCGGCAACGCAACGGCGACCGTGGCGGAACTCGGGTCGCCACCCCCTCCCGGCGCGCACTCCGGCGTCCACGAGCAATCACCCGAAGGGATCTATCTCCTGGTCGGGGGCAGCGCGCCCGCGGGCAAGCGCCTCCAGAAGGTCTCCGTGTACCACGCCTGCCCGACGATCCTGACGCTGCTCGGACTGCCGCTCGCCGACGACATGCCCGGCCGCTTCACCGAGGGGTGGCCGCTCGCGAAGCCGCGGAGCGTTCCCACCTACGAGACCGGAGAGCCTCGCGTGGCTCCGGGTCCGATCGACACCGAGTACGACGACGACTACAGCAAGGAGCTCCGGCAGCTCGGCTACCTGATGTAGGCGATGCTTCCCGTATAATCGGCGCAATGTCCGCTGCCGCAGCGAAGAAGCCCGCCAGGAAGCCCGCCGGCAAGGACGCCGATCGGCGCCGCGAGAAGCGCGCGACGATCCAGATCCCCGTCCTTTACCACGTCGAGGACGGCGTCGAGGAGCGGGTATCGGCGACGCTCGACGTCTCGCTCTCGGGGCTCCAGTTCCCCACCAAGAAGAAGCTCCGCGAGGACGACCGGGTACTGCTCCGCCTGCTGATCCCCGGCGAGGTGCGGCCGCTGATGCTCCACGGCGTCGTGCGGTGGAGCGCGAAGGACATGATGCTGCGAGGCCGCTACAACGTGGGGGTCAGCTTCGAGAAGGCCGAATCGGCGAAGCGAAAGGTGCTCGAGAAGTTCCTCGCCTGACACGGGCGGCCTCGGAAAGGAAACCATGGCCAAGTTCAAGGGCGCCGACTTCTATCAGCTCGATGACCTCCTCTCCGAGGAGGAGCGGATGATCCGCGACACGGTGCGCGAGTTCGTGGACGAGAAGGTCATCCCGATCATCGAGCACTGCAACCGCGACGGCCGCTTCCCGGTCGAGCTCGTCCCGCAGATGGCCGAGCTCGGGATGATGGGTGCGAGCATCAAGGGCTACGGATGCGCCGGCCTCAACAACGTCGCCTACGGCTTGATCCTCCAGGAGCTCGAGCGCGGCGACTCGGGCGTCCGCAGCTTCGCGTCGGTGCAGGGCGCTCTCTGCATGTACCCCATCTTCACGTTCGGGAGCGACGCCCAGAAGGACCACTGGCTTCCGCTGATGGCCAAGGGGGAGAAGATCGGCTGCTTCGGCCTGACCGAGCACGACTTCGGCAGCAACCCGGGAGGGATGCGCACGCGCGCCATCAAGAAGGGCGATCGCTACGTCCTGAACGGCACCAAGATGTGGATCACCAACGGCACCATCGCCGACGTCGCGGTGGTCTGGGCGAAGGACGAGCGGGAGCAGATCCGCGGGTTCCTGGTCGAGAAGGGCGCCAAGGGCTACACGAGCAAGGACATCAGCGGCAAGTTCTCGCTGCGGGCGTCGGTCACGTCCGAGCTCGCCTTCCAGGACTGCGAGATCCCGGAGACGAACCTGCTACCGAAGAGCGACGGCCTCAAGTCCGCGCTCATGTGCCTGAACCAGGCCCGCTACGGCATCGCGTGGGGCGCGATCGGCGCGGCGATGGCCTGCTACGAATCGGCACTGAGCTACGCCAAGGTGCGCGTCCAGTTCGGGAAGCCCATCGCGCAGTTCCAGCTCCAGCAAGAGAAGCTCGCCGACATGATCACCGAGATCACCAAGGCGCAGCTCCTCGCCTGGCGCCTCGGCCGGCTCAAGGACGACGGCAAGGCGGACCACGCGCACATCTCGATGGCGAAGTACAACAACGTGAAGATCGCGCTCGACGTCGCGCGCACGGCGCGGACGATCCTCGGCGCGAACGGCATCACCGACGAGTACCCCGCGATGCGCCACGCCATGAACCTCGAGAGCGTGATGACCTACGAGGGGACGCAGGACATCCACAAGCTCATCATCGGCGAGAAGATCACGGGCCTACCGGCCTTCGAGTGACGCCGTGAACGGCGAGGGCAACGAGCGCCATCTCGCGGCGCTCCAGAGCCTCCTGGATCGCGACTACCTCGCGACGCCCGATCCCGCAGCCGCCCGCGTCGACCTCGCCAGCATGGTGAAGGAGGCGCTGGGCGCGGACGCCGCGATGGTCGCGAGCTGGGACCCGGCGACGCAGCGCTGGAGCGCGCTCACCAGCGAGGGCAAGGAGCTCCACGACAGCGAGATCTCGGAGCTCGGATCGCGATCGATCCTGGAGGTGGTCCGCACCGACCTCTGCGAGGTGCTGAAGACCTCCGAGGAGGATCCGACGCTCGACTCATGGAGCATCCGCGCGCACCGCATCGGAAGCTACCTCGGCGTGCCGCTCTTCTTCCGCGAGATCGCCGAGGGCCGGTCGGGCCGCATCTTCGGCGGGTGCCTCTACGCGCACCGCACGTGGGAGAAGGAGCCCTTCCGGCGCGACGACGTCGCCATCGCGCGCGACATCGCGCGCATCGTGCAGCCGACGCTCAACGTGCTGCGCTACGTGAAGGATGTCGAGACGAGGCTCCGCGCGAGCAACGAGGAGGTCAAGCAGCTGCGCGAGCAGAGCGCCCCCTACTTCCAGCTCGGGCGCGACGGCACCAGCGTCCCGCGCAAGCTCCACGAGACCCTCTCGTCGATGGCGCAGAACCAGAAGGTGACGCTCCTCGTCCTCGGCCCGCCCGGCGCCGGCAAGAGCCATCTCGCCCAGGCCTACCACTACGCCTGCCCTCGCAAGGATCGTCCCTTCATCGTGCTCGACTGCGGCACCGTGAGCTCCGAGCTGACGCTCGCCGCCGACCTCTTCGGCTACGCCCCCAACTCCGGCTACGCCAATGCGCCCAAGGGCGGCAGCCCCGGCAAGGCGCGCCTGGCGGAGGGAGGCACGCTCTTCGTCGACGAGATCGGCTACCTGTCGCTCGAGCTCCAGCCCAAGCTCCTGCGCATCATCCGCGAGGGACGCTTCACGCCGCTCGGCGGATCCACCGAGGAGACCACCGACATCCAGCTCATCGCGGCGACCAACGTCGATCTCAAGGCGGCCGTCGCCAACCGCACCTTCCGCGAGGACCTCTACCAGCGCATCAACGTCTTCTCGGTCACGCTGCCCGGCCTCTCCGACCGCATCCCCGAGATCCCGTCGATCGCCAGGACGCTACTCTCCAAGGTCGCGCGCGAGGCGGGCAAGGACGTCCGCGGCTTCTCCGAGGAATCCCTGCGCGCGCTCATGGCACGCGACTGGAGCCGCGAGGGCAACGTCGCGGGCCTCGAGAACCTCATCCGCCGCTCCGTCTGGATCGCCCCGCCCGGCACCCACTACCTCGACTTCCGCCACCTCTCGTTCCTCGATCGCGGCACCACGCCGTCGCCGACCACGGTCCGGCGCACGGCCCGCCTCGCCGAGGAGCTCGGCCGCGTCAAGACCGCCATCCACCGTCATGGCAACGCCCGCGACGCGGCGAAGGCCCTCGGCAAGAGCTACCGCGAGCTCTACTGGATCCTCGAGAAGTCGGGGCTCCGGGTTCGCGACGTGCTCGACGAGGAAGAGGTCCCGTAACACCCGCGCATCGCGAGCGCTGACGTCGTTTCGATGACAAGGAGGCCGGGCCGGCACGATCGCTCGAGGCGCCGCGGTGCCCACAGTAAAACTGCATCTGGTAATATATGCGTGCATTCATATGGTGGACCGCCTCGACGTCGACCTCATGTTCCGCGCCTTCTCCGACCGCACGCGCCTGCGCATCCTGCACCTGCTGCGCGGCGGCGAGCTGTGCGTCGGCGACCTGGTCACGATCCTGCGCATGGCCCAGCCCGCGGTCTCGCGCCATCTCACCTACCTCCGCCGCTCGGGACTCGTGCGCACGCGCCGCGCCGGGCTCTGGATCTTCTACTCCCTCGCTCGGCCTGCCTCGCCGTTCCATCGCAAGCTGCTGGATTGCCTCGGCTCCTGCTTCCCCGAGGTTCCGGAGCTCGGGGCCGACGGCAAGCGTGCCGCCAGCCTCCGAGCCAAGGGCGGCTGCTGCCCCGAGTCCGCGCGGTGCCGCTCGTGACTCCCGCATCCATCGGAGACGTTCGATGAACACCGTCATCTTCGCCTGCGTTCACAACGCCGGCCGCTCGCAGATGGCGGCCGCCTTCTTCAACCAGCTCGCCGATCCGTCAAAGGCGAGCGCGCTCTCGGCGGGCACGCGGCCGGCCGACCATGTCCACCCCGAGGTGGTCGACGCCATGAGGGATGTCGGCATCGATCTCGCGGGCGCCAGGCCGCAACTGCTCGACGTCGAGCTGGCGCGCCATGCGCGGCTGCTGGTGACGATGGGCTGCGGCGAGGAATGCCCTGCCGTCCCGCTACTCGAGACGGTGGACTGGCCCATCGACGACCCCAAGGAACAGCCCCCTGGCCGCGTCCGTGCGATCCGCGACGACCTTCGCGCCCGCGTCGAGCGCCTCGTACGTGAGCGCGGATGGGGCAGGGCATGAGCGCCACTCCGGCGAAGCGCGTCCTGCTGATCGCCATTCTGCAACCGCACGCGCCACTGGTTCCCGACTGGGCCTCCCGCGCCCGCTCCCTATCTCGCCATGGCCTCGACCCCTTCGTAGGGGTGGCCCCCTCTCGCGCCGCGAGAGGGTGAATCACGCCTCGCACCCCCTCGCGGGCGAGAGTGGCCCTCTCCCCGGACGCCGCTCGCATCGATGGACGGACGCGACGGGGGTCGCGATCTCTTCCGGATCGATCCATCGCGGAACGGAGCCTGCCGGCGCGATGTCCAAGCCTCCATGACCTCGTGTGAGCTTCGTTGGACCACACCGATCGGGAGTTGCTACAGTTGATGCCGGACGCCCGGGGGACGCGTTCGGGTATCGCCACCCGGGATTCGCGCTGATGGACTGGCAGACGCTGCGACGGGACATCTTGACGAGGCTCTTCTTCTGCTTCGGCACGCGAGCCCTGGCCATCGCAGCGCTCGGAGTCGGAACCGTGTCGGCGGCGATGCGCGTCATGGGACGCACCGATGTCCGGCCACTCCTCGCGGCCGGTGCGGCCGCGGCCGCGATGTCGCTCTTCGCCGCGCTCGTCGCCGCCAGGCGCCGCGTGCCGAGCGCGGAGCGGCTGCGTGCCTTCATCGACGATCGCGCCGCGATGGGAGGGCTTCTGACCGCATCGTCCGAGGTGACCCTTGGCGCATGGGCCTCGCGGATCCCCGAAAGAACCGACGTGACGGCGCGCTTCCGGTCCGGACGCGCGATCACGTTTCTCACGGCGTCGGCGATCTATCTCTGCGCGGCGCTGGTCGTGCCCGTCCGATCCCCCGAAGGCTCGAGGGGCGTCCTCGACGTCACCGCCACGGCGGAGGCGCTGAAGGCGGACGTCGAGACGCTCCGGAGCGCGGAAGTGCTCGAGGAGCGTCGCGCGGAGCAGATGCTCGCCGCTCTCGATCCGACCGAGGACGCGCGCGCCGACGATCCCGCGAAGGCCTACGAGCTGCTCGATCGCGTCCAGCACGAGATCGATTCCATGGTGGCGCAGAGCTCCGAGGCCCTGGCCCGGGAGGGCGAGACCCTGACGCAGGCCGAGGCGCTGACGGAGGCGCTCCAGGGCCCCGGCACCGGCGCCAGCGCGGCCGAGGGCGCGCTGGGCGCCTCCCCCGGCGCGGCCAAGCGTGCGGACGCGGGAACGATGGCGGGGGCGCTCTCGAACCTCACGAAGGAGCTCGGCATCCCGACGCCAGGCGGGTCCGCGACCGCGGGAGCCGAGAGCGCGAGCCAGGCTCTCTCGCCGGCCGATCTCGCGAAGCTCGCCTCCGCGCTCGCCGCGCGACGCGCCAAGCTCGGGACGTGCGTTAAGACGCTCGAGACGCGCGGCCTCATCGATCCCGGGGCTGCGCGGGCCTGCAAGGGTGGAAGCGGAAGGCAGCCGCCGAGGGGCTACTTGCCTACCTCGCATCGAGCGAGGATGCGAAGGGTGCGTGCGCGAAGCTCTCCGCGTGGTGCCAGGGCGACGCGGGCAAGGGCGGCATCACCCGGGGCCCGGGCACCGCACCGCTCACCTGGACGCAGGATCCCGATGCCGGCGGTACCGACTTCAAGGAGAGGGTCCTGCCTCCGTCGCAGCTCGGGGATCTCAAGGACTCGGTGACGCTCGAATCGAGCGTCGCGCCACCTTCCGAGGGCTACGACGAGCACGCGCCAGCGGGCCCGTCGCGGGAAATCGCGGCGCAGGGAGGAGGCCTCGCTCAGGATGGCCGGGTCCTCCCGCGCCACCGCGCGGCGGTGGAGCGATTCTTCGGCGCGAGGGAGCGCCCCGAGTGAGCGAGCGCCACGAGCTCGCGACGCCGGAGGAGCTCGCCCCGGCGCTGCGCTCGGTCGAGCTCGTCCTGTCGGAGCTGGATCGCGCGCTCCTCGGCCGCACCACTCTCCATCGCCAGGTGCTCGCCGCCGTGATGAGCCGGGGGCACGTGCTCCTCGAGGGGCTTCCCGGCCTCGGCAAGACGATGCTCATCAAGCGGCTCGGAGAGGTCCTCGGGCTCGGGTTCTCGCGCGTCCAGTTCACTCCGGACCTCATGCCAGGCGACATCCTCGGCGCCCATATCCTTCAGGAGAGCTCGGGGGGATCGCGCGAGCTCTCGTTCCGGCCGGGTCCCGTCTTCACGAACCTCCTGCTCGCCGACGAGATCAACCGGGCATCGCCCAAGACGCAGTCGGCGCTGCTCGAGGCGATGCAGGAGTCGGCGATCACGCTCCTCGGTCAGACGCGGCCGCTCCCCGATCCCTTCTTCGTGCTCGCCTCCCAGAACCCGATCGATCTCGAAGGCACCTACCCGCTCCCCGAGGCCCAGCTCGATCGGTTCCTCTTCAAGCTCAAGGTCGACGCGGCCGGGATGCAGGTGCTCCAGGACATCGTGATGACGCGCAGGCGCGGGGCGCTCCCACCGGTGGGCGCGACGCTCGGGGCCGACGCGCTCGCGACGCTCTTCGCCACGATGGACAGGATCGTGCTCCCGCGCGCGGTCGCGAGCTACGTCGCACGCATCGTCGCCGCCACCCACCCGGGATCGCGCGAGGCCACGCCGAACGTCACCGCCTACGTCACCTATGGCGCCTCGCCGCGCGCCGCGATCGCGCTATCGGAATCGGCGCGCGCGATCGCGCTCATCGCGGGACGGCCGACCGTCGGGTTCGAAGATGTGCGCGCCGTCGCCAACGCGGTGCTCAATCACCGGGTGATCCTCGGATACCGGTCGCGCCTCGAGGGGATCACCGGCGAGCGCCTCATCGACGAGCTCCTGAAGGCGATCGACCCGGCTTCGCTCGATCTTCCCGCCGACGTCGTCGTCTCGTGAAGCGCGCGGCGTTCGCCCTCGCTTTCCTGGGCATCGCGGCGGACGCCGCGGCGACGACCACGATCTATCCTCATCCGGCGAGCTCGACGGCGGGCTCGGCACTCGTCGGGGACGTCGAGGTGACGTTCCATCCAAGCCAGTTCCAGACGGCGACCTACTCCGCTTACCCCTTCACGATCGTGAACCGCGCGACGGACCGGAAGCATCGCGTCACGATCACGGTCCCGAGCCTGAAGTCGGCGCCGGGTACCGCGGTCGCGACACGAACCATCACGGTCGCCCCGGGCTCGCGCGTCTCCGTGTCGCTCTACGATCCCGGCCTCCGACCCTACACTCTCGGTTCGGGAGCCGACGTGGACGTGGACGGCGTGACCGGGACGCTCGAGGGACCCGTCGTGGCGTCTTTCGGCTACGGTGGCGGCCGCAACGATGTCCTCCTCGTCAGCAACCGCATCGGGATCCCCGCGGGCGCCGCCTGGCAGAACACCGTGCTCGTCAACGGCGTCCCCGATAGCGAAGAGTGGCTCGCCTACAGCGGCGTCCTCGGAATGGTGCTCGCCCGCGACGACGCCGATCGCCTCTCGGCACCCGCCAGGGAGGCGCTCGCATCCTGGGTCCGGCTGGGCGGGATCCTCCTCCTTGTCGGCGATCGGGCCGCGCCCGAGGGCTGGCCGGCGATGCAGGCGTTCGAGCACGAGAGCTACGTCGTCCGCGTCATGGGATTCGGCCGCGTCATCACGGCCGACGAGCACGGCTGGGAAGAGGCGGCCTCGGAGACCTGGCGAACCTCGGGCACGCTGTCCCAGCCCATGTCCGATCTGGAGTTCCCCGTCGTCGAGGGAAGCGGGATCCCGGTGATCACGCTCTTCGTGATGATGATCGGGTACGTCCTCGTCATCGGGCCAGCCAACCTGATCGTGCTCGGCAAGATGAAGAAGCTGGTGTGGCTCGTCGTCACGATCCCGGCGATCTCCTTCGCAACGTCGGGAACGATCCTCCTCTGGGCGATCCTCGCCGAGGGTGTGACGCCCGTCGTACGCCTCGATGGCTTCACGATCCTCGACCAGCGCATGCAGCGCGCGACCACCATCGGGCGCGTCGGCTACTACGCTCCGCTCGCGCCATCCCAGGGACTCCGGCTCCCCTACGAGGCCGAGGTGCTCCAGATGACGGGCCTCGACCGGCGCGCGGGCACCGCGGTCGACTGGAGCACCTGCCAGCACCATCGGGGCGGCGTGGTGCCCGCGCGCACGCCGGTCCACTTCTCCTGGCGAAGCGACGCGGAGCGTCGCGAGCGCCTCGAGATCCACCCGACGATGGCCGGCGGCATCGAGGTCGTCAACGGGCTCTCTGTCGCGATCGAGGACCTCTATGTCGCGAGCGATGACGGTCACATCTTCCGGGGGCGAGCCCGGATCGGCAGCGGCAGCCGCGCGACCCTCGAACCGGCGCCCGAGCTCGGCGCGACGATCGGGAGCTACAAGGCGCTGCGGACCCGCCTGCTCGCTCCGTGGTACGGCTTCCGGGAGGCCGACCCCTTCGAGCTCCTCGTGCCCGGCAGCTACGTCGCCTTCGTCGAGCGGAACCCCTTCATCGATCCCGGAATCGGAAGGCCGCGGTACCGCAAGCCCTCGGGAACCGTCTTCGGCATCTTCGGACAGGCGCCCCGTGCTCGTTGAAGCGCGCGGCCTCGGCCGTTCCTTCGGACGCCTCGCCGCGCTCGAGGACGTCTCGTTCTCCTTCGGGTCAGGCGCCATCTACGGCTTCGTCGGACCCAACGGCGCGGGAAAGACGACCGCGATGCGGATCCTCGCCACGCTCGATCTCCCGGACGAGGGCGACGCCGTGATCGACGGCGTCTCGATCTGCCAGTACCCGGAGCAGGCGCGCCGCCTCGTGGGGTTCGTGCCCGACACCCTGCCCGCGATCCCGCACACGACCGTGCGCGACTACCTCGACTTCTTCGCGCGCGCGCACGGCCTGCGGTCCCCGGAGCGGCAGCGGCTCGTCGAGGGCGTCGAGGAGTTCACCGGTCTCTCGGGGTTGCGGGAGCGCCTCATCACGGCCCTCTCGAAAGGGATGAAGCAGCGCGTGAGCGTCGCACGAGCGCTGCTGCACGATCCGCCCGTCCTCATCCTCGACGAGCCCGCGGCGGGACTGGACCCGCGGGCGCGCATCGAGCTCAGGAGCTCCTGAAAGCCCTGGCGGCGCGCGGCAAGGCGATCTCGTGAGCTCCCACATCCTCGGCGAGCTCGGGGAAATGTGCGACGGCGCGGTCATCATCGAGGAGGAGCATCGTCCGGGCCGGCACGATCGCGGAGCTCTCCACCGGAGACGCGACGCGCCGCGTGCTCTGCGTACGGCCGCTCGACCGGCACGACGACGTGCTGCGCGCGCTTCTCGAGCACCCCGACTGCGTCGGCGTCACGGCGTCGGGCAAGGGGTTCGAGGCGGAGATGGCGATCGACGACGCCGGCGCCGCAGAGCTACTTGCGAGCCTGGTGAAGACAGGCTTCTCGATCCTCGAGTACCGCCAGAAGGACGTCGACCTCGAGGCGGTGTTCATGAAGCTCACCAGCGGAGAAGTGTCGTGACCGGGAGCGCCTTCGCGCGCGTGGACGATCTGCTGAACCCGATCGTGGTGAAGGAGCTCCGCCAGGCCTTTCGCGGGCGGTTCATCCCGGCGCTCATCACCCTGCTTCTCGGCGTGCTCCTCATCGCCCTCGGGACGTTCCTCGCCAGCGCCGACATCCAGCAGTCCTCCGGACGCGGGGCCGACGCAGCGATCGGCAGCGGCGCGTTCTTCACGATCCTCGGGCTCGTGCTCCTGGCCTGCACGGTCTTCGTCCCGCTCGCCGTGGCGCTGCGGATGCACTCCGAGCGAAACGGCATGGACTTCGCGCTGATCGCCTCGACCTCGCTCACGCCCGGCGCTCTCGTGCGCGGCAAGCTCTTCTCGGGGATCGTGATGGCGCTCCTGCTCTACAGCATCGCCACGCCGTTCCTCACCTTCACCTACCTCCTGCGCGGCATCGACGTCCCGACGATCGTGCTCTCGGTCGCGGGATCCTTCCTCCTCGTCCTCCCGATCCTCCAGGTCTCGATCCTCGTCGCGTCCCTCCCCGGTCCGCGCGCGCTCACCGGGCTCGCGCTGGCTGCAACCGCGTTCGGCGGCCTCATGGCGATCCCGATGATCTCCACGCTGCTCGGCGTGGCCGCGGTCTCCGTCGGTACGAGCGTGCTCGAGCGCGAGTTCTGGTTCTCGGCCGGGAGCGCCGTGGTGGCGGAGGCGTGCGTCGTCGCGGTCCTGTTCTCCTTCAACGCGGCCGTGCTGGCACCACCCTTCTCCAACCGCGCGCGCCCCGTCCGGATCACCCTCACGATCGCGTGGGCGGTGATCGGCTTCGAGAGCATCCTCTGGGAGGTGCTCTCGACCAGCCCAGGCGGGCTGCTCCCCTGGTACTACGTGAGCCTGCTCGCGGCGGCGATCTCCATGCTCGCATCCGCGAGCGCGCAGGACTCACTGTCGCCGCGCGTCGCGCGCGAAGTGCCCGCGCGACCGCTTCCCCGGGCGGCAGCGTTCTTTCTCTTCTCGCTCTCGGGCGGCGGGCTCGCATGGGCGACGCTCATCGGCGTCTCGACCCTCCTCGTGATCGCCGGCGGACACACCTCCGGCCTCTTCTACGTCAAGCATCTCGAGGAGCACCTTCAGGCCGGTGGCGTCATCCTCGTCGAGGGGCTCACCTATGCGCTCCTCGGATTCCTCCTGACGCGCGGGCCGCTGCACCGGCGCGTACCGGCGCGTCACGCGTGGATACTCGGCCTCTCGCTGGTCGGGCTCGTCTCGTCGGTGTCGGCCGTCTTCGAGATGCTGGTGCAGGCGGCCGTGATCCCGGCCCCCTCGCTGCCGTTCTGGAGGATCGCCAACCCGTTCATCCTCGGCGACGAGGTCTCCCGCTTGACGTGCTTGCTGGGGACCTTGCCCATCCTGGTGCTCCTGCTCTTGCTCGCGGCGCCGCGCCTCGAAGCGCAGGTGCGATCGTTCAGGCCGCCGGCGGCACGTTGATCCCGGTCGAACGCGCGCGGGAATGGATCGAGGCGGGGCAGAGCGTCGGCGCCCGCCACGTCCTCGCCACGCCGCGGGGTCTCGCCGCGGGGGCGAGCGGTGGCCACCTCGGCACGGGGCTCGGCTCGTCGATCGAGTTCCTGGATCACCGGGAATACCAGCCCGGCGACGACCTGCGTCACGTCGACTGGAGCGCCTCGGCGCGGGGAGATCGGCTCGTCGTGAAGCTCTTCCGCGAAGAGGTCACGCCCTGGCTCGACCTGGTCATCGACGGTTCGCGGTCGATGGCGCTTCCCGGGACCGCCAAGGCCGAGGCGGCGATCGCGCTCTCTGCGCTTCTTGCGGAGGCCGGCATGGCGGCCGGCTTCCGGCACGCGGCCTGGCGCGCCTCCGACGGTTGCGAGCGCCTCGATGCGGGAGCGCTGTCGCCGGAGAGCTTCGCCGGAGACGTCTTCCGCGGGACGTGCGGCATGGCCCAGGCGCTCGCCCATCGCCCGCCGCGCCTGCGGCCGCGAAGCATCCGCCTGGTCGTGAGCGATCTGCTCTTCCCGGACGATCCCGCCGCGGTCCTCGATCGCCTCGCACCCGGCGCCGCCCTTGTCGCGATGATCCAGATCGTCGCGCGCGCGGACCTCGATCCTCCCGAGGAGGGCATGCTGCGGCTCCACGACGTGGAGACCGGCGAGGAGCTCGAGGTTTCGATGGACGCCGCGGCGGCGCGGGGCTACCGCGCGGCGCTCGAGGCCCACCGGCGCCAGTGGCACGACGCCACACGCGCGCGGGCGGTCCCGCTCGTGTCGCTCTGCGCGGAGGATCTCCTCGCGCGATGGGAGCTTCATCCCGTCGTGGCCGCCGGGATCCTCGCCCCGGGCACTTGATGCATCTCTCTTCACCCCTCGCGCTCGCGGGTCTGGCCATCTGCCCCGCGCTGGTCCTCGTCTACATGCTGAGACGGAGGACGCGCCGCCACGACGTCTCCGCACTCTTCCTCTTTCGCTCGCTCGACGCGATCCGCGTGGCGGGCCCCAGGGTCCGGCGGCTCGAGCGCTCGGTCCTCCTGCCTCTCGAGATCCTCATGGTCGCCGCGCTGGCGCTCCTGGCGGCGCGCCCCTCGCGACCCTACCGCGCGGCGCGCCTGTGCGTCGTGCTCGACGACAGCTTCTCGATGCGGGCCTCGGAGCCCCGCACGCCGCGCACGCTTGCGGCGGAAGCGCTGCGGCGGGAGATGACGCGCGAGACCTTCGACCCGGTGACGTTGCTCCTCGTGGGATCTCGGCACGAGACCCTGCCTCCCACGGCGCCCGGCCGCATCGAAGAAGCGCTCGAAGCATGGCGTTGCCAGTCGCCGGAGGCGGACCTCGAGGCCTCGCTCTCCGAGGCCACCGCCATCGCGGGACCATCCGGACGAGTGCTCGTGCTGACGGATCGGCCCCCGCGCGTTCCCGAAGCCGCCGGGGGACCGGTGCGGTGGCTCGCGTTCGGTCAGCCGGTCGCGAACGTCGCCATCGTCGGCGCCTCGCGCGGCGGCGCCGGTGCGCACGACCGCGTGGTGGCCGAGATCCAGAACGGGACGGGCGCGGCGCGGTCCGTCGACGTCGACTTCGGCGGCCAGAGGATCCGCGCGGAGATCGAAGCCCACGCCATCGGGCGTGTTGCAGCGGACGTCGAGGGCCGCGGCGCGCTCACCGTACGCCTGCCTCCGGACGCATTACCCTTCGACGACGCGGCCGTGCTCCTGCCCGTCGAGCCCCCGCGTGTTCGCGTGGACAACGCGCTCGCCGGAGCTCTCGGAGAGCTGGTGGATCGCGCACTCGCGGCGACGGGGCGCATCGATCGCGCGGGGGCCGACGCCGACCTCGTCGTCACCGACCGGCCGGAACGCGCCCTCGAGGGAGCCCAGTGGATCCTCGAGGTCGCCCGCGACGCCGACGCGGTCGCCTACGGGGGACCCTTCGTCATGCGCGCGCAGCATCCCCTCGTCGAGGGCGTCTCGCTCACAGGCGTCGCATGGGGCGCGGGCAAGGGCAGGGATCTCCCGGGCGACCCGATCGTGCTCGCGGGAGGCGTCCCGCTCTGCAGCGACGCCGTCGACGCGCTCGGGCGCCACCGCATCCGGATGCGTTACGACGAGACGCACGGGACGCTCCACCTGACCCCCGCGTGGCCGGTGCTCTTCGCGAACCTCGTCGGGCTGCGGGCGAGGGCGCTCCCGGGCCCGATCGAGTCGAACGTGAGGCTCGGCGCCACGGCCGCCGTGGCGCTCCCGCCGGGAATCGCCGAGGCGCGGATCACGCGACCCTCGGGCGCCGCATCGCGCATCGCCGCGAGCGACGGGTTGGTCCGGTTCCGCGCGGACGAGCCGGGCCTCTACGCGGTGACTGCAGGGGCCACCACGCACCAACTGGCGGCCCATGCCGCGGCGGCGGCAGAGTCCGACCTCACAGGCGCCACGACCGGCTCGTGGGGAAGCTGGAGCGAGGCGGAAGCGACGGCGGCTCCGGGGCGATCGCTCGGGTGGCTCTTCGGCCTCGTGGCGCTCGCGGCGGCGATCGCACACCAGCGCCTCGCCTACCGGAGCGACCGGGCGTGAAGCTCCTCGAGCCGATCTGGCTCGCCCTCGCGATCCCACTCGCCCTCGCCACGGGGAGCTTCCGCCCGCCCACGCGGTGGCTCCGGGCGCTGCGCGCCGCGGTCCTCGCATGCGCCGTCCTCGCCATGACGCGACCCGTGCTGGATCTCGCGACCGCGGGCGGGACGGTCGTGATCGTGGCCGATCGAAGCCTCTCGATGCCGCCCGGCGCCCCGAGGCTCGAGCGCGAGGTCATCGATCGCGTGCGCGGCGCGGCGCGCTCGGCCGATCGCGTGGCGGTCGTGTCGTTCGGAGCGACGGCAGCTCTCGAGCCGGAGGAGGCGAAAGCGTTCACCGCGGACGTCGGACCGAGCGAGAGCGCCCTTGCACCCGCGCTCTCGCTCTCCCTCGCGCAGATCCCAGCAGGTCTCCCCGGACGGCTCCTCGTCCTTTCCGACGGGCGGTACACGGGGTCCGATCCCGCCGGCGTCGCCGCGGAAGCCGCCGTGCGCGGCATCGCCATCGACCACGTGGCGATGAAGCGTGGCGACGCGGGGGACGTGGCGATCGCGAGCCTCGAAGCTCCGACGGGAATCCACGACGGAGAGGGCTTCCTCGCCACGGCCTGGATCCAGTGCCCCGCGCGGCAGGAGGTTGCCTACGAGCTCAGGCGTGGACCGGTCCTCCTCGCCCGCGGCACAGAGACGCTGGACGCGGGCCTCTCCCCCCTCTCCTTCCGCGATCGCGCGATCGCGCCCGGCACGTTCGACCTCACGCTCACGGTTCGCGGCAGCGGCGCCGACCCCGTGCCCGAGAACAACCGCGCGCGGGCGCTCGTCACGGCGCGCGGCAAGCCGCGCGTGCTCCACGTCGCCGCGGACCGGGCGTCCGGGCTCGCGACGCTCCTCGCGCGAGGCGGGCTCGATGCCGACGTCGTCACGCCCGCCGAGGCCGATCTCTCCCTCGCCCATCTCGGTCCTTACGCCGCGGTCATCCTCGAGAACGTGCCCGCCACGCAGCTCTCGACCGCCGGGCTCGAGGACCTCGCGGCCTGGGTCGAGAACGGCGCAGGCGGCCTCCTCGTGACCGGAGGGCGCCGGTCCTTCGCGACCGGAGGCTATTACCGTTCGCCCCTCGACCCGATCCTGCCCGTGTCGATGGAGCTGCGCCGCGAGAACCGGAAGCTCTCGCTGGCGGTCGCCATCGCGCTCGACCGCTCCGGCAGCATGGCGGTCCCCGTGGACGCGACGCACCAGAAGATGGACCTCGCAGATCTCGCCGCGGCGGAGGTCGTGAACCTGCTCTCCCCGATCGACGAGGTAGGCGTCATCGCCGTCGACAGCGTTGCCCACGAGGTGGTGCCGCTTCAGCGGCTTCACGATCCCGCCTCCGTGCAGTCGCGGATCCGCTCCATCAACTCCCAGGGAGGGGGCATCTACATCTACGAAGCGCTCCTTCACGCCGCGTCGATGCTGTCGACGGCGCAGGCGGGGACGCGCCACGTCATCCTCTTCGCGGATGCGGCGGACTCCGAGGAGCCCGGGGACTACAAGACGCTCCTGACCAGGTGTACGGCAGCGGGCATGACCGTGAGTGTCGTCGGCCTCGGCACGCCGAAGGACCCGGACGCGGATCTCCTGCGCGACATCGCCAGGAGAGGCGGAGGCGAAGTGTACTTCTCCGACGACGCGCGGGAGCTGCCGCGCCTGTTCGCGCAGGACACGTTCACCGTCGCCCGCAGCGCGTTCGTCCCCGAGAAGACGCAGGTGAAGTCCCTGCTCCCCCTCGCGACGATCCTCGGCCGCTCCCTGGGAGCACCGCCGCAGATCGGGGGCTACAACCTCTGCTACGCGCGTCCAGGAGCGCTCACCGGCATCGTGACCGAGGACGAGAACGCGGCTCCGATCGTCGCGGCATGGCAATTCGGAGCGGGCCGTGTCGCGTGCTACACGGGCGAAGCGGCGGGCGAGAGCACGGGCGAGATGGCGCGCTGGCCGCAAGCCGCCGATCTGCTCGCCGGGCTCTGCCGCTACGCGATGACGCCGGAGAACCCCCTTACAGAATCGATGGCGGTCACGCAGGACGTCGAGCACGGGACCGAGCGCATCCGGCTTCACGTCGATCCCGAAGGCCGCGTCGAGGATCTCCCGCGTTCGGCCCGCACCACCGTCGCGCAGCGCGGGCCCGACGGTGAGCTGACTCTGCGCGAGGAGCCGCTCCGGTGGCTCACGCCGGACACGCTCGGTGCGGACGTCCCGCTTCGCGGCGAGGCGCCGGCGATCGCCACGGTCGTGGTCGACGGCGCCGGCCGCGCCACGCTTCCTCCCGTGTGTCTCCCCTACTCGCCCGAGGTCGCTCCGGAAGCACCCGCCGAGGACACGCTCCGCACCGTCAGCCACGTCACGGGCGGAAGCGAGCGGCTCGACCCCTCATCCATCTGGCAATCGGTCCCACGGCAACCCCACGACGTCGAGCTCGCGCCGCTCCTCGGTCTCGTCGCAGCGGCGCTCCTCTTCCTCGAGGTCCTGGAGCGCCGCATGAGCGCGATGAGCTGGCTCCTCTCCAGGTCGCTCGAGCGCATCCGGATCCCGCGCCTTGCGGCGCCGGCACGGGAGCTAAAGCCATTCGTCGCGACGCCGAGCCCGGCCGCACGCCCGTCCACGCCGGATGCGACGCCTCCACCCGAGCTGGCGGTCGCGCCGCCGCAAGCACCCACGCCCGAAGCACCGGCGAGCCCCCTGATGGACGCCCTGTCCGAGGCGCGCGCGGAAGCCCGGCGGCGAACCCGGAAGTCGTGAGCGTCTGATGCACCTCCCGCGCGACCCGTGGTTCGCAATCGTGGCCCGATGCGACACTCACGACGAGTACCGATCTGGCTATCCATCGACGTGAGCGGCCCGCCTGCATCGTGCTCGACCGTCGGTCCGAACCGGCGTCCTGCTCCTGCTCTGGTTCGCGGAAGCGAGCTCCTCGCATCGTCTGGTTCGAGCCCCGGAATGTCCGCCGAATCAAGTTGGCTGACTCCCTGGCAAGCCGTCCCCCGGCCCGGCGGGGAGAAACCCCCACGACCCGATCGAAGCGGAACGCATCGTGGGAGACTTGGCAGCGATGCTTGTCCGGTGCGAGGGGTGTGGACGGGAGTGCGCGGGAGGTTCTGCGCGGTGTCCCTCCGCCGAGGCACCGCGGGCGACACTGGTCCTTGCGATCGCCGGCGCCCTGGCGATGACGTGCGTCCTCGCCTGCTCGCCTGGCGCGGAGAACGGCTCGCGCCACGCGACAGAGCGGTTCGCAGGCGCGGGCACGGCCACGATAGACGACGAGACTCGCGTCGTCCTCCGAGGCCCTCCGCTGGAGCGGATCCCGGCGCTCCGGCGCCAGGTCGTGGGCCCGGATGCGCGATTGACGATCGATGCCACGCTGTCGCCCGAGCTCGACCCGTTGCTCGCGGCCGCTGACGAGGTGGCGCTCGCCGTCGTGCTGAACGCCGGCGGCGAGATCGTCAAGCTCCCGCCCAGCCGCGTGCGGCCTCTGCGAGAGGGCGGTGTGGCGCGTCTCTGGTTCGATGTCTACGCTCCGACCGCCCTGTCGGGAGCGACCGTCGACATCTTCCTCTCCGGATACGCCGTTGCGCGGTCCCCGAACGAGACGGAGAGCACGCGGCGCGTGGCGATCGGCGCAGGCTCGGTGCTCGAGGTCGCGACGGGCATCCTCGAGCCCGCCTGGGACGAGGGTCCCGTGCGGTTCACGGTGGACGCGTGCGACGGCCCCGACTGCTCGCGCCTCTTCTCCGAGGTCGTCGACCCGTCGCGTCCGGAGGCGAGGCGCTGGCAGGATCACAGGATCTCGCTCGGGCGGCTTGCCGGGCGCGAGCGAACGCTCTGCTTCACGACCGCGGCGCTCCGCGGCGGCGCGGCCCGCTCGCTTGCCGTGTGGGGCGACCCGACGCTCCTCGAACCTCGACCTCGAGTGCCGGACGACGCCAACGTGATCCTGCTGTCGATCGACACGCTGCGCGCGGATCACCTCTCGTCCTATGGCTACCAGCACGACACGGCGCCGTTCATCGCCTCGGCGCTTGCCGCGCGGGGGACGCTCTTCGAGCGCTGCATCGCCGCGGCGCCATCCACCACCGCCTCCCACATGACGCTCTTCACATCCCTCTACCCCGCGACGCACCATACCCGCGGGATCCAGCGCCTGGCCCGGGAAATCCCCACGCTCACCGAGCGGCTCCGTGCGGCCGGCATCGACACGGGGGCCGTCACGGAGGATGGGTGGCTCTCCATCGAGCACGGCTTCGGGCGCGGATTCGGAAGCTACGTCGAGAACCGCGACCCCATCCTCGCGGTGGGACAGGTCGACGCGACGTTCGCCGCGGCGCGGCGATGGCTCGCCTGGCACCGCGACCGGCCGTTCTTCCTCTTCCTCCATACCTACCAGGTCCATCACCCGTTCACGCCCGCCCCACGCTACGCCGGGCTCTTCGCAACGCACGACGGCCACGAGGTCAACGGCGCCTCGCCGCGCCACGAACGCGAGATGGCGCAGTACGACCGGGAGATCCGCCAGACCGACGACGCCCTCGAGGACCTCCTCGGCGCGCTCGAGGCGCTCGGTCTCGCCGATCGCACCGTCGTCGTCCTCACCGCGGATCACGGCGAGGAGTTCCTCGAGCACGGTCAGATGGGCCATGGCGCGAACCTCTTCCAGGAGGTGGAGCGGGTCCCCTTGATCGTCCGCGGGCCCGGGATCCCGGCAGGCAAGCGGATCGCGATCCCGGTCGGGCTCATCGACGTGATGCCGACGGTGCTCGATCTCCTCCGCGTTCCGATCCCGGCCCACGTCGAGGGGAAGAGCCTGCTTCCCGCGATCCGCGGCGCGACCGGTGGCGAGGAGCTGCGCGCGCGCCCGCTCTACAGCGAGTCGGTGGCGACCTACGCGGCGCTCGAGGAGGGCCAGGTCCCGGTCCTCCCACCGGCGTACACGGTCCAGGTGGGGTCGCGCAAGCTCGCGCGCTACCGGACCGACGACGGCTTCCGCTTCGAGCTCTACGACCTCGACGCGGATCCAGGAGAGCGCGTGAACCTCTATCCGGATCGTGCGGCGGACGCGTCGGATCTCCGCGCGGAGATCGAGCGATACGAATCCGACTGCGCCCGGCGCAGGGAGGAGGTGGCGGGCGCCGCCCCCGTCGGAAGGACCGAGCCGGCGCCGACCGATCCGGAGCAGCGGGAAAAGCTGGAAGCGCTCGGCTACGTCACGGGGGATTGAGCCTCCGTAGCCCGCGCTGGCAGTGCGCCGTGTCGACGCCGTACGTCGCGCCCGGAAAACGCCGTGAACGTCGCGGGACGGAGCGTGAGCGCGCTCCCGTCGTACTCGTCAGTCGCTCACGCCGCGGCACCCGCGCCGCGATCGCGTGGTGTAGGCTTGATCCAGCAGGCGGGAGCTCGCGATCTCGAACGTCACACCGATTCCCCGGCAGGACGAACGCGAGGCCCTCGGATCGAGCGAGGTGATCCTCCGCGCGGTGTTCGAGGGCTCGCACGACGCGATCGTGCTGCTCGACGACGAGGCCATGTGCGTCGACGCCAACCCCGGCGCGTGTCGCATCATCGGGCTCGATCGCGAAGCCCTCGTGGGCCTCCCCATCGGACGGTTCATCCCGCCCGCGGACGACTTCGGATCTCTCTTTGGCCGCCTCGTCGCGGAAGGTCGGCTCGCCGGCGACTTCTGCCTCCGGCGTCCCGACGGAGGCGAGCGCCACGTGGAATACCTCGCGACCGCGCGCGTGCTCCCTGGACGCCACCTCGCCATCTTCCGCGACGTCTCCGACCGGCGCGCGACCGCGGAGGCGCTTCGCGAGTCCGAGGCGCGGTTCTCGACGTTCTTCCGCCACAGCCCCACCGGGATCAGCATCACCACGACCGCGGGTCGCTACGTGGACATGAACGATCGCTACCTGGCGATGCTCGGATACGCGCGCGCCGAGCTCATCGGAAAGACCGTTGCCGAGGTCGGGATCTGGGTCGACAACGCCGAGAGGGAGCTCTACATCCGCGAGATGGAGGCCCGCGGCGGCGGGATCCGCGACGTCGCGTGCCGATGGCGCACCAAGTCGGGCGCGACACGGCGCGTCCAGGTCAGCGTGGAGCCCATGCAGGTCGGCGGCGAGCCGTGCTACCTCACGGTGGCCAACGACGTCACCGAGCGCCTCCGCGCCGAGGAGGCGCTGCGCGACACCACCGAGACGCTGGGCGCGGTCTTCGAGACGTCGCCCGCGGCGATCGTCGTGATCGACATGGACGCCCGGGTCAAGCTCTGGAACCCCGCCGCCGAGAGGATCTTCGGCTGGCTGGCCGAAGAGACGCTCGGTGGCCCCGCGCCCCACGTCCCCGAGGAGAGCCTGCCCTTCGTGATGGACCTGGTCACCTCCGGCGCGTCGGTCCGGGGGCGATCCGTCTGGCGGCGGCGCAGGGATGGAAGCGCGATCGAGGTGCTCCTGTCGACGGCGCCCCTGCGCGACGGCGCCGGCTCGCTCGTCGGCAGCGTCGGCATCCTCCTCGACCTCTCCGAGCAGCGGCAGCTCGAGCACCAGCTCCTCGAGTCCCAGAAGATGGAGGCGATCGGGCGCCTGGCGGGAGGAGTCGCGCACGACTTCAACAACATGCTCGCGGCGATCACGGGCTTCGCCTCCATCATCGAGGCCGACCTCCCCGCGGGGGATCCGATCCGCGCTGACCTGAGCCAGATCCAGAAAGCAGCCGATCGCGCCGGAGCGCTCACCCGCCAACTCCTCGCATTCAGCCGCCGCCAGGTCATGGAGCTCGAGATCCTCGACCCCGCCGCGCTCCTGGCCGAGCTCGCGCCGATGCTCCGGCGGCTCATCGGCGACGACGTCCACCTCGCGACGCACGTCGACGGCAACGCGGGAAGCGTCCGCGCCGACCGCGGCCAGCTCGAGCAGGTGATCCTGAACCTCGTCGTCAACGCTCGCGACGCGATGCCGCGAGGGGGCCAGCTCTCGATCGACGTCGGCAGGAGCGCGCCGCCGACGCCGGTGGACGGCGAGGCGAGCGCCTTCGTGATCATCTCCGTCGCCGACACGGGAACCGGGATGGCGCCCGACGTCATGAGCAACGTCTTCGAGCCCTTCTACACGACCAAGGACAAGGGGAAGGGCACCGGCCTCGGTCTCTCCACCGTCTACGGCATCGTGCGGCAGATCGGCGGCTACGTCACGGTCGAGAGCGAGGTGGGACGTGGTTCCGCGTTCCGCGTTCACCTGCCCGTCTGCAACTCCGACGCTCCGGAGACCCCGACCCATCGCGTGAGGACAGATCGCCTCCTCGACGGCACCGAGACCATCCTGCTCGTCGAGGACGAGGAGATGGTCCGCGCGGTCGCCGTGAGCATCCTCCGCCGCCACGGATACACGGTGCTACCCGCACAGAACGGCGGCGAGGCGCTGCTCCTGTGCGAGCAGCACCCCGACCCGATCCAGCTCCTGCTGACGGACGTCATGCTTCCCGTGTCGAACGGGCCGGAGGTGGCCGCGCGCCTGCGCAAGCTCCGCCCCGAGCTGCGCGTCGTCTACATGTCGGGCTATGCCGGCGACGCGCTGCCGCCGCAGGGCACCCTCGACGCCCCGCTCGTGGAGAAGCCGTTCACGCCCGAGACCCTCCTCTCGCAGATCCGCCGCACCCTCGACAGGCGCTGATGCGCGGCGAGCGCGCGCATCGGCCCTCCTCGATGTAGGCTCCTTGCCCGTGGAGATCCTCGACAACGACGCCATGCGCGAGGCGGACCGCATCTCCATCGAGGAGGCGGGCGTCCCGTCGCTCTCGCTGATGGAACGCGCGGGCGCCGCGGTGGCCGCGCACGCCCTCGACCTCCTCGCGGGGCATGGCGGGAGGGTCGCCGTCGTGTGCGGCAAGGGCAACAACGGAGGCGACGGGCTCGTGGTCGCGAGGCTCCTCCACGCGCGCGGCATCGACGCGACCGCCTACCTGCTCGCTCCCGTCGCGGAGCTCTCGCGCGACGCGCTCGAGAACCACGCCCGCGCCATCGCCGCGGGCGTCCCGATCGTGGAGAGCTCCGGCGACGCACTCCGCGGCCAACCTCTCGCGGGCGCGGCATTGATCGTCGATGCCCTCTTCGGCACGGGCGTGACGCGAGCGCTCACGCCGCCCTGGTCCGACGCGGCGCGCGCGATGAACGAGGCCGGACCGCCCGTGCTCTCCGTGGACCTGCCGTCCGGGCTGTCGGGATCCAGCGGCGAGATCCCCGGCGAGACGGTGCGGGCGACGCGGACGGTGGCGCTGCACGCGCTGAAGTGGTGCCACGTGCTCTCGCCGGCTCACGCGTGCTGCGGGGACGTGCGCGTCGCCGCGATCGGGATCGTCCCCGAGGCGATCGCCCGGACCTCGCAGCGGACCGCCGTCATCGAGTCCCGGGATGCGATTGCGGCCTTCCCCCAGCGTCCCGCGAGTTCGCACAAGGTCACGTTCGGCAGGCTTCTCGTGATCGCCGGATCGCGCGCGATGCCTGGAGCGGCGCTGCTCGCGCTCGACGGCGCGCTGATGGGCGGGGCCGGGCTCGTCACGCTCGCATCGGTGCCCTTCGTGCAGAGCGTCGCCGCCGCGCGCTCCCGACGTGCTGCAGCTCCTCTTCCCGGATCGACCGATGGCTCCTCGACGGATCCGCGGTCGCGGCCATCCTGGCGCGGCCGAGCACGGCGGCCGTCATCGGCCCAGGGCTCGGCGGAGACCCGGCGGCGCGCGACGCGTGCCTCGAGATCGTGAAGGGGATCGGCTGCCCGCTCGTCATCGACGCCGACGGCCTCAACGCGCTTGCGGCGGCGGGCGCGTCCTGCGCCGTCCTCGCCCGCAAGGCGCCGACCGTCCTGACGCCGCATCCGGGCGAGCTCCGGCGCCTCCTGCCGTCGGCTCCGCCCGATCGTCCGTCCCAGGCCCGGCGCCTCGCCGACGAGAGCGGGTGCATCGTCGTGCTCAAGGGACATCGCACGCTCGTCGCGGAGCCCGGAGGACGCCTCTCGGTGTGCCTCCAGGGATCGCCCGCGCTCGCCCGCGGGGGAACCGGGGACGTCCTGAGCGGGCTCCTCGGATCCTGCCTGGCTCGAGGGATCGAACCCTTCCTGGCGGCGTCGGCCGCCGTCTACCTCCATGGTCTCGCGGGAGAGCTCCTCGCGCGCGAGCGCGGCGAGCACATGGTGCCCGCGAGCGCCATCGCCGCCGCCCTGCCCGCGGCGGCCCGCCTTGCGCGCGAGCGCGCCGGACACTCCGAAGATGATCGAGCGAACGCTTCGATTGGCGAGCTCTAGCGACACCGAGCTCCGCGGCGAGGAGCTCGGACGGGCGCTCGGCCCCGGCGACAAGGTGCTGCTCGTCGGCCCGCTGGGCGCGGGCAAGACCACCCTCGTCAAGGGGGTCGCGCGCGCGCACGCCGTCAAGGACGACGTCACGTCGCCCACCTTCACTCTCATCCACACCTACCAGGGCGCCCGCGGGGCCCTGCACCACGTCGACCTCTACCGCATCGACGATCCCTCCGAGCTCGAGGAGACGGGCCTCTACGAGATCTGGCTCTCCGGCGATCCCGTGCTCTGCGAGTGGGGCGACAAGCTCCCGCCGGGGGTCGCGCGCGAGGCGACGCTCCGGATCGAGCTTCTGATCGACGGCGACGGGCGCGTCCTCCGGGCGTCGGGACGGCGGGGCTTGATCTCAAAACTACCTTGGTAGTACTATCTAGGTAGTCGAACGGAACCACGGAGCCCCGCGCTTCGTTACCGGAAAGGAGATCGCCACCTTGGGCCCACCGCGCCGCGCCGAGAAATCACATCACCTGGGGACGCTCCAGATCGCCATCATGCGGATCCTCTGGCGCCGCCGCGAGGCGGCCACGACGGACGTCCACCAGGACCTCCAGGAGGAGCGCCCGCTCGCGCTCACGACGATCGCCACGATGCTCGCGAAGATGGAGAAGAAGGGCGTCGTCCTGCACCGGACCGAGGGGCGGAAGTTCGTCTACCGGCCGCGCGTCACCGAGGAGCAGGTGAAGCAGTCGATGGTGAGCGAGCTCCTCGATCGGCTCTTCGAGGGGCGCGGCGCCGAGCTTGCGAGCCATCTCTTGTCCCGGGAACCCATCGACGCGGGCGAGCTACGCGAGCTGAAGGCGCTGATCCGCGAGCGCGAGAAGAAGGAGAGGAGCTGACATGAACGCCGAGAACATCGTCCTCGCATGGCTCGCCACGTACGCCATCCACTCGAGCATCGTCTTCGTCCTCGCCTGGACGGCGTCGCGCCTCGTCTCGCCGCACGCCCATGCCGTCCACGAGCGGATCTGGAAGACGGCGATCGTCGCGGCGCTCCTGACCGCGACGGGTCAGCGCCTCATCCCATCCTCGCCACGCACGCAGCCCAGCACTCCAACCGAAGCCGCGGCGGTGGCGCCGACGACGATCGTGGCGGGCAGCGGGGCGCCTCCCGCGATCGAGCCAGGCCCCGCGGTGCCCTACGGAGCCCTTCCCTCGATCGCCCGCGCGTACGCGCTCGATGCCTGGGCCACCGGCGCCGGGGTCGGCGCGGCCTGGCTCTTCATCGCGTGGATCGCGCTCCGCCGGAAGCTACGCGACCGCGTCACGGTTGCCAGCGGGCCCGAGCGCGCGATGCTCGACGCCCTCTGTCGCCGCGAGGGGATCGCGCGCGACGTCCGCCCTCTCCACGTCGCACGGCATCGCGATCCCCATCGCCCTCCCCGACCGCGAGATCTGTCTCCCGGCGCGGGCCGTCGCCGACCTCGAGGGGCCCGAGAAGCAGGCGATGCTCGCTCACGAGCTCGCGCACGTCGTGCGCCGCGACCCCGGGTTTACGCTCCTCTCGCAGCTCCTGCAGGCGCTCTTCTTCTTCCAGCCTCTCCATCGCCTCGCGCACCGGAGATGGCAGGAGGCGAGCGAGTGCCTCTGCGACGACTGGGCGGTCAAGAACACGGGCGAGCCGCTCCAGCTCGCGAGCTGCCTCGCGGGCGTAGCATCGTGGATGACGGGCCGCGCTCTCCCGGTCCCCGCGATGGCCCGCGAGGGATCTCACCTCGGACGGAGGATCCGGCGGCTGATCGCCGGGCGGACCGTATCTCGCGAGCCGCGATGGCTCCTCGTCGCCCTCTCTGGTCTCCTCGTGGTGGTGACGTTCGGGGCCCCGGCCGTGACCTTCGACGGCTCCGACGCGCCGGCGGCACCCGAAGCTCCCAAGGCGAGGGCCCACGGCCGTGCCACGGCTCCCGCGCCGGCGGAGCTGCCCGAGCTCCCCACTCCGCCCGAGACACCGGAAGCCGCGGGGGACGCGGCCCTTCCGGAGACGCCGCTTCCTCCCGACTTCGCGATCGCCGTGGCACCGGAGGCGCCCGTCGCATGGGACGTCGACGCGCCAGACCCCGGGGACATCGAGACACCCGAGCCACCCGAGGTGCCGGAAGCGCCCATGGCGATGGCACGCGACATGGCGCGCCGCCATCCGGAGCTCGCCAAGGAGCTCGAGCAGGCAGCCGAGGAAGTGCGCCGGTCCCAGCGCGAGCTTCGCGATGCGCAGCTTCGCTACCGCGAGGTGATGAAGAAGCACCAGATCGAGGAGGAGAAGCGCCAGCTCGAGGAGGCGAAGCAGTCGCTCATCGAGGAGAAGAAGCGTCTCCAGGACGAGCGCGCCGAGATCGAGCGGGAGATCGAGAGGCTGCGGACGGAGGCCGCGGCGCAGAAGTAGTCGGTCGACCGGCGAACGTCAATTGTGCAGCAGGCTGCTGCACGAGTGAGTCCCAACGGCCTCCTGCTCAATCGGGTCTCGGCCGCAATGTGCGATAGCGCGAAGAGCAAGGAGATCGAGGAGCACCGCTTCGTCCGGACACCAAGTGCGCTGCGTCGGCGCCGAGACCGCGGACCCACGCCTCGAGGCCGGGGTCGAGCGCGCGCGTTCGCATTCGTCGGCCGGCACGTCCATCTCGAGGTCGCGACAAAGACTGCTGGGCGGCACGGCGCGCCGGCGCATCAGATTGCCTCCCAATCACCTCCCTGTCAGCGCCACTGCGCGTGACAAGAACGGGACGGCTGGACGTCTCGTAGATCGAGGGCAATGACCGGAGTCCAGCGCGATCGGAGCCTTCTGAGGCGCCTGGCTTCCGGGGACGTTGCCGCCCTCGAGCAGATCTACGATGCCCATGCCGACCGCCTCTATCGCATCGCGCTTCACGTCACGCGCAACCGCAGCGACGCGGAGGACGTCGTGCAAGGTGTGATGGTGAAGCTCGCGTCGATGGGCCCGGACCTCCTCGTGGTCCGGCAACCCGCGGGCTATCTCGCAAGGATGGCGCGGCTGCGGGCGCTCGATGTCGTGGCGGGACGCAAGGAGTCGATCGACGCCTCCACCCCCGAGCCGGCGGAGGCTCCCCCGCGCGACGCGGAGCTCTCGGTCCTCGAACGTCACCTGGAGGCACTTCGCCCGGATCAGCGCGAGGCGCTTCGCCTGCGCGCCGCCGAGGGGATGTCCTTCCGGGAGATCGGCCAGGCCACGGGTGTGTCCACGTTCACCGCCGCCAGCCGCTACCGGCTGGCCGTGGCAAGGCTCCGTCGCGCTCTCTCTGGAGCGAGGACGTCATGACGCGCCGCGAGATCCTGGACGCGATGAGGCGCATGCCGCAGCCCCGGGCTCCGCAGGAGCTGCGCGGACGAGCACTGGCAGCGGCGCACGCCGCCCTCGCGCCGCCCGCGACGAACGTCGAGCGGCTCTGGGCCTCGCGGCCCGCCCGTGCGGCCTGGTGCCTGACGGCGCTGCTGCTCGCCTGCGGTGAGCTTGCCTCGTCTGGGAGCCGCGCGCTCGGCCACCATGCGGGCCGATCGGCGGAGTCCCAGCTCGCCTGCCTCGATGCGGACGACGGGTCCTGCACTCTCGCGCGACGCTTCGATGACGACCGGCGGCGTGGCGCGTTCCTCGCGGAGGTCCCATGACCACGGAAGACGACCCCCTCGCCCGGAAGCGATCCCGCCGACGGAAGACGGTCGCGACCAGCGGAGCCATCCTGTTCCTGGGACTGCTCGCGGCCCACCTCTTGCTCACGCGCGTGGCGGAGCGCCGCCTGGCGGCGATCGTCGCGCGCCTCGATCCCGCCGGCACGCACCTGGCTCCGGAGGCACTGGCACCCGCGGAGGTCCCCGACGCCGAAAACCGCGTTCGCCTCGTCCGCGCCGCCGCGGATGCCCTGTCGATCCAGGCCGACGAGCGAAGCCTCCGCCTCCCGCTCTCGAGCGGGGCTGACGCCAAGCCGGACGACCTCGCCAGGTTCGCTCCCCTGATCGCGCGCAACGAGATGAGCCTGACGTTGCTGCGCGAGGCGCAACGACGGTCAGGGTCTCGATGGGAGTTCCGCTACCAGGACGGCCACGGCATGGCGTTACCGTCGCTGTCGCTCATCGACCTCGGCAACCTGGAACGAATGACCGTGGCCAAGGCGATGGCGGAAGCGGACGCCCAGCGGCCGGCCGACGCGATCGCCGACCTGGACCTCGCCATGAGCGTCCCGCGCTGCCTGGCACAGGAGCCGGATCTCTTCCTCCAGATCATGCGGGATAGCTTCCAGAGGAGCATCCTCAACGGCACCCGGCGCGTCCTCGGAGGGTCGCACCCGACCGCCGCCGACCTCGCACGGCTCGACGCGATCCTCGAGGACATGACGCGACCCGATCCCTGGGCCGCGGGGCTCGCCGCCGAGCTGCGCTCGATGCACCGCGGTCTCTCGCTGGTCGAGGACGAACGCCCGCACAACCTGGAGGACTGGCCCTCCTGGATGCGGAGCCGCGCGATCGTCTGGCTCTGCCGGCCGGAGATCCTGCGCCAGCACGGGAAGCTGCTCGTCCAGATCGATGCCGTCGCGCGCGCCCGCACCCAGCCGAGAGCACGGCGCGATCCGATCCCGCTCGCCACTTCGTGGATGGCGTCCTTCACGTCGGAGCCGCCGTATGTCTGCCAGCGCGCCGACCTCTCCGATGCGCGCCGGGGGCTCGCAAGGACCGCGATCGCGCTGTCGCGCTACCACCTCGACCATGGTGCCTACCCGGATTCGCTCGCAGAGCTCGTGCCGGGCTACCTGCCCTCGACGCCCGCGGATCCATTCGCGGACGGCGCTTTCTCCTATGCTGATCGAAGGCATGGGATTCCGCCTCGGTGAGCGCCGGGAGGACGAACGAGTCATCCTCATTAGGATCGCGCCCCTCGACTGGAGCCGCTGCCGGACTGACTGATCGGTCACTGCCTCAGGCATCCGGAGCGGCATGTCCCTGGGCGCTCCCGCCGGCTCCGCCTCGCTCTTGACATGCGTCACCTCAAGCCCGATCGTGACGCGTTCCGGCTCACGTGAGCCAGGTGTGGTTCACTGAACGCTCTCCCCTCCCCCGAGCAGTCCCGCCGGGTGCTCACGTCCTCGGCTTTCGGCCGTGCGGCGCCGCGTCCAGGAGGGCGTTGGCGGCACGGTGTCGAGGTGCGACAGGAGACCCAGCGCCGGCCTTCGCCGCGCAGCCCCAGCAAGCTGTTGCTGCTGGTACGGACGACGGTGGCGCCGAGCTCCTCGAGGCGCTCGGCCAGCACGCCGGAGATCGACGCTCGTTCCTCGACACCGAGGGGATCGCCACAAGCTCGCGATGGAGCGCGAGGATCTCGGAGTCGTTCACGACGCCACCACCATCGCCGCCACCTCCGCCGCCACGTCGGCGGCGTCCTTCACGATCAGCGTGCCGCTGCCCTCGTTCGTGAACACCTCGACGAGCAGGCTGTCGTTGCTCGGCTGGGCTTAGGCTCGGTCCGACCCTCGGCGCTCCAAAGGAACGACCCCAAGGTCGTACGGAAGATCCTCCGGCAGCTCGCGGCGCATCGCACCGACGACCGTGCTCCGCCCCAAGAGCTGGTCGCAATCCCCTTGGCACCTTGACCACGCGCTGAGCATCGGCGGGAGGACCCGGGGCGAGGTGTGCCTCGACGTACCGCACCGCGGGGTCCGTGAGCCTCCACCCAGCCGTGACCGGTCTTTCACGCCCCGTTCCCGCCGACGGGTCAGGGCCGATCGTGCCAGATCTCGCGTCTACCAGGGCCCAAACATCGCCGGGCGGTCGCTGCAGCCCGTCTTCCCGCCACCCCATGGGTCAGGCGCGTATGATATGGTGCGTCGGTGCGTTGATGTGCAGCGGTTGAAGAAGCCGCGCTTCGTCAAGCGCCGGTGGAGCTGAGCGATTTGAGAGGGGGACTAGCATGACCGATACAGAGTCAACTCTACTTGCGGCGCCGCGCGTGGTCCGTGACGGGCCGCCGAGCACCGCGCTTGTGGCGGCGGTCATAGCGCTATTGAGTGTTGCTACTAGTACTAGTCGCGCCGCGGTACCGCGCAGCCACTCCATGGGCACCTTCCCCATGACCTTCGAGGCCAATGTCGGCCAGGTTGACACGAGGGTCCTCTATCTTGCGAAGGGAGGCGGCTACACGCTGTTCCTCACGCCAGATGAAGCGGTCTTTGCGTTCGCTGCCTCTCCGAATGCCGAGGGGGTCGGCCGCCCCGGGCCGGAACGCACCCGCTCTGCCCCCCAACCGTGCGTCTCGGTCATCCGCTTGTCTTTCCCAGGCGCGAACCCTGCGCCCAGGGTCGAGGGTATCGAGCAGATACCCTACCGAACGAACTACTTCCGCGGTGCCGACCCCCGACGCTGGTATCGGGGCGTACCGCATTACGCAAGCGTGGCGCTTCGCGACGTGTACCCAGGCATCGACGTCGTCTTCCATGCCGGTCAACCGCTCGAATTCGACTTTCTTCTCGCGAGCCATGCCAACGCATCGAATCTCACGGTATCCCTCGAAGGCGCTACCGCCGGTCGTCTCGATCCCGACGGCGACTTGCTCGCAATGACGCCAGCCGGAGTACTGACTCTCCATTGTCCTCGGGCTTTTCAAGAGACCGACGGGCGGCGCCAAGAAGTTCCCGTTCGCTTCGCACACCCCGAGCCCGAATGCGGAAACCGGATGACCGCTGCTCTCAACGTCGACGCTCATGACGCGTCGCTCCCCCTGCTGGTAGATCCTTCTCTCACCTATTCGACCTACCTTGGTGGCAGTTCGTTGGAGGACATCTACTCAATCCATGTAGATCCATCGGGTTTCCTCTACCTCGCCGGGATGACCTACTCCGTCGACTTCCCGACCAGCGGTCCGATACAGGGTAACAACGCCGGTACGTGGGATGCCTGGGTTGCGAAGTTGGATCCCGTCAACAACGCGCTCCTCTACTCCACGTATCTGGGCGGGACCGGGGCCGACTACTCACAGGAGCTGGACGTAAGCCCCGCGGGAGACACGATTGTCGTCGGCCACACATCGTCCAGCGACTTCCCGCTCAAGAACGCTTTGCAACCCACCTTTGGCGGCAACATTGACGCCTTCGTCGCGAAGATCGACGCGGGCGGCTCCACCCTCGTGTTCTCCACATTCCTAGGAGGAAGCGACTGGGATTTCGGGACCTCCATCGTAAGGGACACGTCGGGTAACATCTACCTTGGGGGAACCACCAAGTCGACCGATTTCCCTACCGCAGGGCCTTACCAGCCCCAGAACTCAGGGGGCGAGGATCTCTTCTTTGCGAAGATGGACCCGGCCGCCTCTACGCTTCTCGCGTCCACGTATTTCGGGGGGTCGGGCGAGGACGTGATGGAGGACATGGAGATGGATCCAACCGGCGCGTGCATCGGCGTAGGCTGGACGATGTCTCCCGACTTTCCAGTCATCAACCCGCTCCAGCCGAGGAATTACGCGGACGGCGTGGTGGTGAGGATCGCGTCGGATCTAGCGTCGGCTTCCTTTTCCACGACGCTTGGCGGGACCGACTCAGACGAGGCGGAGGGCCTGGCTATCGATCCGACGGGTCTCATCTATGTGGCTGGACTGACGCACTCGATCGACTTCCCAGTTGTCAATGCGTATCAAGCCGCAAATCGAGGCGGTGACGACGCCTTCTTGTGCAAGATCGACCCGAACACACCCACACTATTGTACTCCACCTTCCTCGGTGGAACCCAGGGAGATATCGCGTACGCGATCGACGTCGATGCGGGCGGCACGTGCTATGTGTCGGGAACGACGATATCGAGCGACTTCCCACTCATGCTGCCCTTCCAGACAGCGTTTGTGGGCAGCGAGTGCTTCGTGGCGTCGATTCCCACGTCGACGTCGACTCTCAACTATTCGAGCTTTCTCGGTGGCAGCCTAGGGGAAGCGTCTTTCGCATCGGCGCTGGATGGCAGCGGGAATCTGTGGCTGGCCGGCTCCACTTCATCGGTCGACTTCCCGATGGTGTCTCCATTTCAGGGCTCCTACCAAGGCGGTACCAGCGAAGGCTTCGTCGCAAGGATTGGTCCGTGCCCGACAATCACGTTGGCTCCGCCGACGCTTCCCGGCGGCACGGTGGGCGTCCCATACTCTCAGACCGTCTCTGCGGCTGGAGGAACCCCACCGTACAGTTTCGGACTGACCGCGGGCGCCCTCCCTGTCGGCACTTCCCTTCAAACAAGCGGCGCTATCTCTGGTACGCCAACGCTTGCGGCGACCTATGGGTTCACGGTTACCGTCACGGACGGCGCCGGATGCACTGCTTCCATCGCCTACGCGCTGACGATCGCCGGATCAGGGGGATCCTCGGAGAACATCGTACTGGGCGAGGGGTTGGGACAGCCGAACGCGAACCGGGTGAAGGTGTATCGGCAGGACGGCACTCCCACGATCGTCGACTTCGTCGCCTACTCGGCAGGTCAGTGGGGGGTCAACGTAGCTGGCGCAAATGCATCCGGGGCAAGCCTCGAGCAGATCCTCTCGGGGCCGGGTCCTGGGCCGACGTTAGGTCCTCAGTTGCGCGGATTCACCGCGACGGGGACCGCCATGCCTAAGATCAATTTCTACGCCTATGGCACTCTCAGATACGGAGTGAACCCGTCGCGCGCGGAAGTCGATCTTGACGGCTATGACGAGATAGTGACCGGGGCAGGGCCGGGTGCCGTGTTCGGTCCTCACGTTCGTGGTTGGGGTTATGACAACACCTCCATAATGGCGCTTGCGAAAGTCAGCTTCTTCGCGTACTCCACGCTCAGGTACGGCGTGAATGCGTCTTCCGGCAACCTCGACTCCGATGCGTTCGATGAGCTCGTCACGGGCGCCGGACCGGGCATCATCTTCGCGCCCCAGGTACGCGGGTTCAACTACGACAACAGCACGGTCACAAGCATAGCGAAGGTGAACTTCAACGCATTCGCAGTCCTGCAGTTCGGGGCAAATGTTGCTGCCGACGACGTGGACTCAGATTCCTTTTCGGAGATCGCGTGCGCCCAGGGTCCGGGACCCGGACCGTCCTTCGCGCCTCGCTTCCTCGGGTTCGACTATGACGGCTCCGCAGTGGCAGCCCTCCCAGGGTTCGACGTCACCACGAACGCCAGCCGGAGCTATGGCGGTCGCATCGGGCTGGGCGACGTGACCGGTGATGCCCGATCGGACCTTCTCGCCGGCGAAGGGCGTGACCCAGCCTCTGATGCAATCGTGCGTCCTTACTGTTACTCGGCCAATAACCTCGTGCCCCTTCTGTCGTTTAATCCATTCGTTGGGCAGAAGTATGGCGTGAACCTCACTGGGGGTGATCTCGGCTACTGATACAGTGCCGCCGGAGCCAGGTGCGTGCCGGCGGGATCGAGGCGCGCGACGATCGCCGCCAGGTGGCGCTCCGCCACGCGGGTGAGCAAGAGGTGGGCCGCGAGCAGTCCCAGGAATGGGATGACTCGGCTGGTCGCGACCGTCTCGGTGAGTCGCGTTGATGACCTTCACCGCATGGAATCGCATCTCCCTTTGCGACTCCACGCGCGACGTCCATCGACTCAGCCTTCCCGGCCTGATCCCGTGCTCCCTCGCAAAGTCCCACAGCGGTTCCTCGCTCGACCTCCACAATTCGACCAGCCGGCATGCCTCGTCCTCCCGCCACCGCTTCTTCCCCGCCAGACGAGCAACCTCGGAATGCACCCGTCGATCCATCTCTCGCTTGCCTCCTCGATGATCCCAGTCCCGAAGGTAGCGGCGGGCAACGCAACATGGTCAGGCCGGACGGTTACGCCTCCTCGGACCAGGCGGACGCCGCGCCTTCACGCTCGGTACCTTCGAGCCGGCGCTCCTGCTCTCGCCCGGAGTCGATCGCGCGCAGGAGCCGCCTTCGCTGCCGCCCGACGCGGCGCGCCGGCGCCTCTTCGGCGACTTTGCCGATCTCGTCGAGGCGATGGCCGATGGCCGGCCGCTCCTCCTGTGCCTCGACGATCTCCAGTGGGCCGACGAGCTCAGCTCCGGATGGCTCCTGTTCCTGCTCCGATCCGATCGTCTCGCGCGAATGCCGGTGCTGTTCCTCTAGGCGGAGCGCGCCGAAGAGGAGACGGAGGCGAGCGCCAAGCTCGCCTCCTCGGAGCGCTGCACGACGCTCGCCGTCTCGCGCCTCGACGTGGGATCGGTCCACGCCGTCGTGTCCGACATGCTCGCCGACCCCGACCCTCCGGCCGATCTGTCGGGGGCGCTTCACGAGAAATCGGAGAGGCAATCCCTTCTTCATCGCCGAGTACCTGCAGGCGCTCGTCCTCGAGGACGGCTCGCGCGAACCGACGATGGGCGCTGGCATGGGTCGGGCGCGGCGCTGGCCGGGCTCGCGCTGCCGAACGCGCTGCGCGACCTCGTGTCCGGGCGTCTGGACGCACTCGCGGCGCCGGTCCGGCGCGTCCTGGACACGCACAGCGGTGCTCGGGCGGGACACCGACGTCGACGTCCTCGCGAACGTTCTCGAGATCGATCCGGACGATCTCTCGAACCCCCTCTGGGACCTGGAACGCCGCCACCTCATCCTCCCCTCGGGCCCGGCCAGCTCCGGTTTCGACCACGACAAGATCCGGGAGGTGACGCTCGCGCGCCTCGACGCGGCCGAGCGCCGGCGTCTGCACGCGCGCGCGCGGCCATCGAGACGATGGCAGGATCCGCCGATCGCCAGGCGGAGCTGGCGGAGCACTGGCAGGAGGCGGGCGAGCGGGAACGAGCGCGCGCGAGGCTTCCCCTCGCCGCCCGCGGCGCGGTCTCCGCCGCGGCGCTCGCCGTGGCCGAGAAGCACTTACCGCGCCGCGCTCGCGCTCTTCGACCCCGAGCCGGCAAGGGATCGCTGGAACGCCCTGCTCGACCTCGGCATCGAGGTCCTGTCGCCGATCGGACGTCACCGCCGAAGCCCTGGCCGCCTGCGAGGAGGCGCTGGCCGACGCTCCGCCCTCGAGGACCGCGAGGGGATCATACGAGCATCCGCTTCGTGTGCACGAGCCTCGGCGTCCTCGGACGCCAGGAAGAGGCGTGGCCCCTCGCCCAGGAGGGGCTCGCCATCAGCGAGGGCGGTCCGACCGGCGCGGCGAAGCTCTGGCGCGCTCCCGCGATCCTGGGCCGGATCGAGGGCTGACATGAGGACCTCGCCGCCGCCGAGGCGCACAAGCGGGAGGCGCTCGCGATCCTCGAGACGGCGGGTGATGCGCCGGCGCTCGAAGCGCGCGCTGGTCAACCTCGCGGGCACGCTCAACAGCCGCGGCGGCATCGAGGAATCGGAGCGGCTCATGGCGCAGGCTCTCGAGATCGCGAAGGCGAGCGGCGATCGCGCGCTCACGGCGCTGACGCTCCACGGCCTCTCGCTCTCCCGCTACGCGCACGGCGAGCACGAGCAGGCGCTCGCGATCGCGTCCGAGTCGGCGAGCCTATTCGCCGCCATCGGCGACCGGCGCAACGAAGCGACGTGCCTCGTCAACATCTCCGCGAGCCAGTACCACCTCGGCCGGCTGCCGGAGGCGATCGGGGCGCTCGAGAAGGCCATCCCGATCGTGCGGGAGATGGGCGATCGCCCGGTCGAGATGATGGCGCTCAAGAACCTGACCGAGATGCGCTTCGAGACCGGAGACATATCGGAGGCGCGCGCGCTCAACGCCCGGGCGCTCGCGCTCTCGCGGCAGATGCGAAGCACGCGCAACGAGGCGATGATCCTCGCGTCGGAGGCGGACATGGAACGCCTCACCGGCGATCTCGATCGCGCGACGCGGCTCCTCGAAGACGCCTCGCGCATCGCCGCGGGCGTGGGCGATGCCTACCAGCGGATCCTGCTCGGCATCTCGCGGGCGCGCCTCGCCCTCGCGCGCGGCGAGGACGCCGCGGGCATCCTCGCCACGACCCGATCGGATGCCGATGCCGCGGGACTGGAGCATCACTACGCGCGGGAGCTCGATCTCGTCGAGAGCGCGATCGCCGCCGCCCGCGACGGGCGGGAGCTCTTCCGGGGGGAGGAGCCGGAAGCGATACCCGAGCCTCTCCGGCGCGCACTGTCCCGAGGGGCCGTCGAAGGCGGGTGAGGCGCACGCCGACAGCGAACGCCGGAGACAATGCAGGGCAAGGTGCCCGACCCGAACACGACCGAGCTTCCGCCCACCTCCGGCGGCCCGACGGCCCGCGACAGAGGCGCCGCAGCTCGCCCCACTGTCCCCCTTGCCATCGGGCCCTTCACGCTCGTCCGCCTCCTCGGGGCGGGCGGCATGGGCACCGTATGGGAGGCGACGGACGATGCGGGGAGGCGTGTCGCGGTCAAGACCGTGAAGGTCGCCGATCCACGGCTCCTCGAGAGCATCCGCCGCGAGATCCGCGTGCTCTCGGAGCTCGTCCACCCGGGGATCGTGCGCATCCTCGCCGACGGCATCCACGACGAAGCACCGTGGTACGCGATGCCACTCCTGCCGGGAACCACGCTGTCCGCGCACATCCGCGCCGCGGCGTCGACCCGACCGGTGGTGCCGGGCGAGGGGGATTGGTGGACGTCCAGGCTCCCGCTTCCGATCCCGTCGACCGAGGTGCTGCCGAGGTCGGCGGCGGCGGATAGCCCCGGCAGGGACTGCGATCCGCGCCCTGCGGCGGGTGGCGACCTTGCAAGCACCGCGTTCCTGGTGCGCCAGCTCTGCGGGCCGCTCGCCTACATGCACGGCGAGGGGCTCGTCCATCGGGATCTCAAGCCGGCCAACGTCCTCATCGGGCCCGGTGATGTCCCCGTCATCATCGACTTCGGTCTCATGACGCGGTTCGCGGGCGCGCGCTCGCGAGAGGACATGGACGCTCTCGTGAGCGGCGGCACGGCCGGCTACGTCGCGCCCGAGCAGCTCCGCGGCGAGACCGTCGATGCGCGAGCGGACCTCTACGCGCTGGGGTGCCTCTTCTACGAGCTCCTGACCGGTACGCGTCCCTTCGAGGGCCACCCGTCGGCCGTCATCTGGCAGCACCTCACCGTCGAGCCCGCACCTCCGTCCCACCGCGCGGGCGGCGTTCCTCCGGAGATCGACGACCTCGTGATGCGCCTGCTCGCGAAGGACCCCCGCAATCGGATTGGATACGCGGAGATCGTCGATCGGCGGCTCGAGCGCTTCACCAACGGAGCCGTCGTCGCCCCGACGCGCTCACGTCCCTACCTCTACCGCGCGGGATTGCAAGGACGGGACGAGCCGCTCGCCTTTGCTGGTCGCCCGCATCGACCGCGCACGCGCGCGGCGCGGCGGCTTCACCCTCGTCTCCGGAGAGAGCGGCGTCGGAAAGACACGCCTTCTCGTCGAGGCCCTGCGCGACGCCGCCGGGAAGCCAGCTCCCGGCCACCAGCAGCACCGGGGCCGCCAGTATCGCTCTTGCTCGACGGCCAGTGCTCACCCGGCGGCGCGTGGCCGCTGGAGCCGATGCAGCGGTCGCTCCAGCTTCTCGCGGATCGCTGCCGGCAGCGGGGAGGGCTACGCCACGCACGTGCTCGGCCCGCGGGCACCGATCCTCGCGCTCTGGGAGCCGGCCCTTGCGTCGGGCTCGACTTCGTAGAGACGAGCGACGCCGCGGGCCTGACGAGAGCGACGGCGCCTCCCTCGCGGCGTCGGCGCTCTCGGAGACGATCCTCGCGCTCGCGACGCTCGATCCCGTGATCCTGGCGATCGACGATCTCCAGTGGGCCGACGATCTCACGCTCGACTTCCTGCGGATCCTGGCCGGCCGCCTGGAAGAGACCGAGGCCGCGGTCGCCTTGGTCGCGACGTGTCGCGAAGAGGAGGAGACCCCGGTCATCGAGTCCCTTGCCTCGGCGCCGCGCGCGGCACGGATCCGTCTCGGGCGGCTCGCGGACGATGGAGTCGCGCGCATGGCGCAGGAGATGCTCGCGCTGCCGGAGCCTCCCGCGGCGCTCGGGCGGTTCCTCGCGGAGCGCTCCGCCGGCAACCCTCTCTTCGTCGCGGAGTACCTGAAGCTGGCGGTGACCGAGGGACTCCTCGCGCGGGACGACGAGGGGCGCTGGCAAGTCGGGAACGCTCCGGAGATGGTGCCCGCCACGCTCCCGGTACCGGTCACCGTCCGGGAGGTCGTGCAGAGACGCATCGCGGCGCTCGGCGCCGATGCGCGTCATGTCGCGGAGTGCGCTGCCCTCTGCGATCGCGAGATCGAGCCGGCGGTCGCCGGCGCCATGGCGGCGCTTCCCTACGAGCGATGGCAGGATGCCGTCGCCGAGCTGGTCCGCAGCCACGTGCTCGAGGACGCGGCCGCCGGCGCGCTGCGCTTCGCGCACGACGCTCTGCGCGAAGCAGCCCAGGACGGGATCGAGGAGCATCGCCACCGGGAGCTCCACCGCGCCGCGGCGCGGGCGATCGAGTCGCTCCACGCCGGCCAGGGCGCATGGATGGGCGCGCTCGGGCGGCACCACGAGCTCTCGGGAGAGGAGGAGCGGGCGCGGCGTTGCTACCTCGAGGGCGCGCGCTACGCGATCGACCAGTACGCATACGTCGAGGCGGAGCGGCTCACGCGGAGCTTCCTCGCGCTCACCAAGGCGCCCGATCCCGAGAGCGTGCAGGCGCGGATCGCGCTGGGCAAGACGGCGCTCTCGCGACGCGGCGTGATGGACGCGGCGCGGGAAGAGCTCGAGACCGCAGTCAAGGAGGCGCGCGCCCTGGGCGAACCCCGGCTCCACGCGGCCGCGCTCTACGCTCTCGCGGTCGTGACGCGCGATGGCAGCGCGGCGGCGGCGCGCGATCTCTTCGCCGCGAGCCTCGACGTCGCGCGCGGTCACGGTCACCGGGAGGAAGAGATCGAGGCGCTGACGGCCCTCGGGACGCTCTCGTCGGAACAGGGCCGCTTCGACGACGCGCTCGCATTCCTCGAAGAGGCCGTCGTCATCGCGCGCGCCGCCGGTCTCGGGAGAGCCGAGGGCGTCGCCCTCGCAAACCGCGCGAACACTCTCGTGTCGCTGAGGCGCGATGCCGACGCGGAGGAGACGTTCGATCGCGCGATCGCGCGGTTCGGCGAAACGGGAGACGTGCGCGCGCGCGCCGTTCTCCTCGGCAACCTCGCCAATCTCCGCCGGCTCCAGGGCCGCGCGACGCAGGCGCGCGCGCTCACCGAGCAGGCCCTCGCGCTCGGACGCGAGATCGGAGACCGCCGCTTCGAGGGATCGATGCTCGCCTTCCTCGCCTACCAGCAATCCGAGACCGACGTCGAGGGCGCGCTCGGGGCGTACCGTGACGCGGTGGCGATCTCCCGCGACGTGGGAGATCGGAGGATGGAGGCGATGGAGATCGGGAACATGGCGGGCCTCCTCTCACAGTCGGGCAGGGTCGACGAGGCCCGCGACTTCTTCGCGCGGGCGGTGGCCCTCCACGTGGGGCTCGGAAGCCGTCATCACGCGGCCGGCTTCTACGCCGACTGGGCAGCGATGGAGCTCCTCTCGCGCGAGGACCAGTCGATAGCGGAGGGGCTCCTCGAGAAGGCCGAGGCGCTCGCCCGCGAGCTCGGCGACGCGCTGGAGATCTGCAAGGCGAGCTGCGTGCGCGGCCACCTCGCGCTGGCGTGCGGCCTCGACGCGAGCGGCGACCTCGCCGCGAGCCGCGAGATCGCTCATCGGATCGGGGCCGACGTCGAGCTCGCTCGGCGGATCGAGGTCCTCGCCCGAACCCAGGCCGCGTTCGAGGCCGGCGAGTCGCTATGGCGAGGCTACCGGGAGGAAGACCTCACCGAAGCTCAGCGCAGGTGGCGGCGTGACACCGGCAACCTGAGCACTGGATCTTCGTCAGCTTCCCAGAAGTAGCTCCCAGGATCGCCGAGGATTGGGCGACGCTGGCGAGGCGCGCCGACGACGCATCCCGCGTTGGATTCGGAGGAGGCGAGAGCGACCCTGCGCGTCCAGGACTGGTAACGCTGGGGGAGCTACGTCTCGAACGCTGAACTAGGAAACCGAGATGATCTTCTCTTGCTCCAGGCGCTTGATGATGCGCAGGGCGTGGAACTCGGGGATGGGGCTGACGCGCACGATCGCCTGCACGTTCCACTGGCCGTTGATGCGGCTGACGATGAAGCCTTCCTCGGGGGTGAAGTCGGTGCGGTTACTCATCAGCTCCTGGAGCGAGACGTTGAGGCGCGGCACCTTCTGCCCCTTGCCGAAGTAGCCGTCGAGGTAGTCGCGGTACTCGTCGGTGATCTGGCCCCGGAGGGTGAGCGCCCCCTCGTTGCGCGGATCGAGCTCGAGGGCCCGGCTCACCACCTTGAGAGCATCCTCGAAGAGCCGGTAGCCGCGATGCGTGCGCGCCTTCTCGAGCAGCGACGCCACCTCGCGAGCGCGCAGCATCTCGTCGTCGACCTCCGCCGCGCCCGGCGGGGCGGACGACGTCGGGGGTCGCAGCGGATCCTCCCGCACCTCGTCGATCACGAGGTACCCCTCGCGGAACCAGTCGTAGAGCACCTTGCTGATGTTGAACTCGGAGTTGCGCGTCTCGAGGCCGATCTCGAGGATCGTGCGGCGCTTCGCGATGAGGCCGATGATCTTCGAGGTGATGGGCTCGGTGCGAAACTCCTGCGGCAGCGCGTCCGTCGCCTTGAGGACGACGTTGCCCGAGGGGAACGCCCCGCGGATGCGCTTCCACTCGTCGACGCGGTGGACGCCCTCGAAGGTGATCTTGTTGACCGTGAGCGTCATGCCGATCTGCGCCCCTTCCAGGCGCTCGTCGTCGATGAACTTGAAGACGCCCTCCGTCCACAGGAAGAGGTCGTAGATCGTCTCCTCGGTCTTGAAGACCAGGATCTCCCGCACCTCGGTCTCCGTGACGAGCCCCTCGTCGACGAAGATCTTCCCGATCAGGATCCCGCTCTTCGCCTGCTTGATCATGGCGGCCCGGAGCTGGTCCTCGGTGATCTTGCCGAGGTTCAGGAGGAACTGCCCGAAGTACTCGAGGGGGTTGTTCGAGTAGGACGAGACGATGCGGCCAACCTCGAAGTAGATCTTCTTGACGATCCACCCGTGCTCGATCGAGAGGGTGCCCGTCTTGTTGCCGATCTGAAGCCACTGCAGGATGTCCGGCAGGGGCATCGTCTTCAGGTTGCCACTGATTCCCATGAACTTGCGGCGCGCACCGCCGGAGGCGCAGCGCCGATCCGGTGAAATATACATGAAAGCAGCCGCACCACCCTGGAGGCTGCTTGAAAAGGCGGGGCGATCCATCGATGATCCCGCCACGGACCATGAAGGCCAGGCCCGCATCATCGAGGATGTCCCGCAAGGAGCTCGACCAGAGGCTGCTCTCGATGGAGAAGGAGATCGCGCAGCTCTCCTTCCTCGTCGAAGCCAGCAAGCTCCTCAACTCGTCGCTCGAGCTCGACGCGCTGCTCGAGATCATCGTCGACCTGGCGGTGCGCGGCACCGCCACCGAGCGCGGCACGCTCTACATCATCGATCCCGTCTCGCGCCACCTCTGGTCCAAGGTGGCGCAGGGGCCCGAGAAGGTCGAGATCCGCCTGCCCATCGGCACCGGGATCGCGGGGACCGTCGCCGAGACCGGCGAGGTGATCCGCATCCAGGACGCCTACGCCGACACGCGCTTCAACCGTGAGGTCGACCGGCTCTCGGGCTTCCGCACGCGGAACCTCCTCACCGTTCCGATGCGCAACAAGCAAGGGCTCATCATCGGCGTCCTCCAGGTGCTCAACAAGAGCACTGGAGCGTTCGCCGACGAGGACATCTCGTTCCTCGAAGTGCTCCAGACGCACGCGGCCATCGCGATCGAGAACGCGCTCCTGTTCAAGGAGGCGCTCGAGAAGAAGCGTCTCGATCGCGAGCTCGACCTCGCCGCGGAGATCCAGCGCAAGCTCCTGCCGAGTGCCGCCCCGGTCCTTCCCGGCCTCCAGGTCGCAGCGCTATCGGAGCCCTGCCGCTCGGTGGGGGGCGACTACTACGACTTCCTCACGCGCGACGGCGAACGCATCGGCATCTGCATCGCCGACGTGTCGGGCAAGGGAATCCCCGCGTCTCTCCTGATGGCGACGCTGCGCGCGAGCCTGCGCGCCCAGGCGGAGAGCGGGGCGTCGGTGGCCGACGTCGTGCGCAAGGTGAACATCGCGCTCTACAAGTCGAGCAAACCGAACCAGTTCGCATCGTTCTTCTATGGCGAGGTGTCGAAGGACCGGACGCAGATGACCTACGTGAACGCCGGCCACCTTCCCCCCATCCACGTCAAGAGCACGGGCAGCGTGGGCGCCCTCACCGGCGGCGGACCCCTGCTGGGGCTGCGCGAGGCCTCGAGCTACGAGGAGGTGACGGTGCCGATCGCGCACGGCGACACCATCGCGCTCTACACGGATGGCGTGACCGACGCGCGATCTCCCGACGGCGAGGAGTTCGGCGAGGATCGCCTGCGCGCCCACGTGGCGCTGGCCGCAACGAGCCCCGAGGTGCCGGCCGAGTCGCTCAAGACACTGATGGGATCGGTCGTCGCATTCGAGGGCGGCGCGCCGCGCACCGACGATCTCACGGTGATCCTGCTGCGCCGCTAGACCGTGGTGGTCCCCGCGGATCGCACGATGACGCCGCCGCCCAACACCTCGTCGTCCCTGTAAAACACCGCCGACTGCCCCGGCGCGATGCCGCGCTGTGGCTCGTCGAAGACCACGGTCGCATCCGTCCCGTCGGTGTGGATCTCCGCCCAGGCCTCGGCGTGGCGCGCGCGCACGCGGGCGCGGGCGCGGACGGCTGCCCCGGGCGCGTGCCCGGCCACCCAGCTCAACGCGCTCACCATACAGCGGTCCTGGAAGAGTCCGGACTCGGGGCCCACGACGACGGTGTTGGTCTCCGGCTCCAGAGCGAGCACGTACCGACGCTCGCCGCCGCCCAGGCCGAGGCCGCGGTGCTGCCCCACCGTGTAGCGATGGATTCCGGCATGCTCGCCCTTCACCTCGCCCGAAGCCTCGCGGATCGCGCCGCGGGGGAACGACCGGCGCGCCTCGAGGAAGTCGATGTACTGACCCGTGCCGACGAAGCAGATCTCCTGGCTGTCGGGCTTGCAGGCGACGCTGAGCCCGCGGGCCTCGGCCCTCGCTCGCACCTCGCGCTTCTCGAGGACGCCGACCGGAAACGAAAGCTGCGCGAGCTCGCGCTGGGTGAGGTGGTGCAGGTAGTAAGACTGGTCGCGATCGGGGTCGACCGCCTTCAGGAGCCGGTGGCGATCACCGTCCCGCGCGATGCGGGCGTAGTGGCCGGTGGCGAGCAGGTCCGCCCCCATGCCGCGCGCCCGCGCGAGCAGCGCCTTGAACTTCACCTCCGCGTTGCAAGCGACGCACGGGATCGGCGTCGTTCCTGCGGCGTAGCCCTCGACGAAGCGGTCGATCACCGCCGTCTGGAAGAGGTCCTTCATGTTCGCGACGTAGAACGGGATGCCGATCTCCCCCGCGACGCGGCGGGCGTCGGCGATGTCCGTCGCCCCGCAGCAGCGATGCGCCGCGGCCGGACCGCCCGCGCTCCCCTCCGGGGAGTCGTAGAGACGCATGGAGATGCCGAACACGTCGTGACCCTGCTCGGCGAGAAGGAGCGCCGCGACGGAGGAGTCCACGCCCCCCGACATCGCCACCGCGATCTTCACGGACCTCAGTCCACCTCGATGCCGAACCGTTCGCGCAGCACCTTCCGGCACTTGTTGCGCACCGCGAGGGAGTCGTCGTTCTGCGCCGAGTACTGGAGGTAGGGCACGGCGCGATCGTCGCCGAGGGTGCTCAGCTTGTCGGCGGCGTCGAGGCGATCGTGGTAGCCGGCATCGTTCTGGAGGTGCTGGACGAACTCGTTCAGGAGCGTCGTCTTGCGGAACTCCTCGCTGCGACGATCGACGGGGCCCGTCGCAGGCACTGCGGCCGCGGACGCCGCGTCGGTCGCCGGCGGAGTCGTCGAGGGGCCGGGCGCCGGGGGTTGCTCGACGGGCGCGCTCGCGAGCGGCTCCGGGCTGGGCGCGGGCGTGGCCGGGCCCGACGCGGCCGCGATCTCCGCTGGCTTCGTTCGCTCCCTCACCGGCTTCGGCGGCGGCACTGTGCAGGAGCGCGGGATCGAGCGCGGGCGGCGGGCTCTGGGCAGACGCCGGAGGAGGAGCGACGGGCGAGGTCGCCGGCGCGGTCGCGGCACGGCCGCCGGCGGCGGTGCGGTCGACGGCGATGCCTGGACCACGCCGCGCGGCCGCGACGTCAACACGAGCAGCACGCCGATGAATAGGCTCGCCGCCGCGGCGCCGAGCGCGGCGTCGGCGAGGCGCTGCCGCGTCGTGCGGCGCGGCGCCCTGATCGCGCGCGACAGCTCGCGGGACTGGTCCATCGCCGAGCGTGACGGCGCGGGACCGATCGCGCTCGGCACGGGAAGAGCGACTCGCGCGCGCACCGCGCCGCTCACCGACACCGCCTCCGCCCGGCGCACGCCGAGCTCCGCGAGCGCGAGATCGATCTCGTCGGCGACTTCCTTGGCGCTCTGGAACCGCTGCTTGGGCGTCTTCTGCATCGCCCGCAGCAGGAGCTTGTTCACCGACGCGGGCAGGTCGGGCACGAGGTCCTTCGCCGCGGGGACCTTCATGTGCGCGACGTTGTAGATGGTCGCGCCCACGTGCTCGCCCTGGAACGGCTTCACCCCGGTCACGAGCTCGTAGCACATGACGCCGAGCGAGAAGATGTCCGAGCGCCCGTCGAGCGGCTTCTCCGTCACCTGCTCGGGCGACATGTAGTTCGGCGAGCCGAGGAACATCCCGCTCTGGGTGAGTGCCGAGGACGAGATCTTCGCGATGCCGAAATCCGTGATCTTCACGCGGTCGTCGGTGAGGATCATGATGTTGGCCGGCTTCACGTCCCGGTGGACGATGTCCCTCTTGTGGGCGTAATCCAGGCCGAGCGCAACCTCGCGCAGGATCTCGAGGATCTGCGGCAGCGTCAGCGATCCGGGGTGGTCGAGGAAGTGCTGGAGGCTCACGCCCTCGATGAGCTCCATCGCGATGAAGGTGATCCCCTTCTCCTTGTCCTCGCCGATGTCGTGGATGGTGACGATGTTCGGGTGGCTCAGCTTCCCGGCCGCCTGCGCCTCGCGGAAGAACCGTTCGTAGAACTTGAGCTTCTCCTCCTGCTCGACGGAGACGTCCAGGCGGACGGTCTTGATCGCCACCATGCGATCGATGACCGGGTCGTACGCCTTGTAGACGACGCCCATCGCCCCGCGCCCGAGCACTTCCTTGATGCGGTAGCGCCCGAGCTCCCGAACGTCGAGCGCTAGGGTCTGGGGCTTGCTCGACGAGGAAGCGGTCTCTGGCATGGCCTCTTGCCGGCGCTTATGCTCCCCCCACGGGTCTGAGGGGGACCTTCTCGTGCTAGGGGGACCTTCCGGCGCTCGGGGGAATATTACTAAAAAGCCCGGATCCAGGAGGCAGCGCCGCGCCCGATGGCCAGGACGTCGCCAAGCACCGAGGATCCGGACCCGCCACCGCATGCACGCCGGAGGCTTCATCGCGTGCTGGATCCCGAGGAGGCGCAAGACTGCCAGCGGGGGCAGGGGTCGTAGGGCGGGATTCGCATCGCACGAAGTTGGCAAGACGTTTCCGATCACCTGCCCTAACTCAGGCTCGCGCCAGCACCATCGTCGTCGACGCATAGGAACGTAGCCCCACCTCGTCCTCGGGCGCAAAACCGAATGCGCGGTAGAAGCCCTGGGCATCCTTCGTCCCGAGCCAGACGCGGCGCGCGCCGCGGACGGCCGGGTGATCGAGCAGCAGGCGCAGCACCGCCTTGCCGACGCCGCGGCCGCGCCACGCGGGCGCCACGGCGACGTCGTAGATCCAGGCGTTCTTCGCGCGATCGCCCGTCGCGCGAGCCGTCGCGACGAGCTTGCCGGCAAGGTCGCGCGCGCCGACCCACGCGGGCGAGGCGCGGTGAGCGGCGGCGATCGCCTCGGGGCGGATCCCGGCGTTCCAGTAGGCATCGGCGAGGAGCGCCACGGCGGGCTCGACATCGTCCTCGCCGAGCGCGCAGTGAAGCGTGCCGCCGAAGGTCGCGCGAAGGAACCCCGGCGCGGGCACCCCGGCGTTCGCAGCCCGCACGAGCTCGATGGCTCGTGGGTCGCCTGGATCTCCGCGCGTCCAGAGCAGCTCCAAGACCTTGGCGAGCTCACCAGGCTTGCGGTTCTGTCCGAGCTTCGCCTTGCCGTCGACGCGATCCAGGGAGATCGCGACGATCATCAGGCCCGCCACGGCGGCACGGTAGAGCGGATGGTCGGCCTCGATCGGCGCGTGTCCCCCCTCGGGCTGGTACTTCGCCATGAGCGCAGCGAGGACGCGAGCCTTGGCCGCCGGCTCCTCCACCGCTTCGAGGCGGCCGTGGACCTGCACGCTCAGGTAGTAGGTCGTGGCGGGACACGCACGCTCGGGGTCCACGTAGTAGCTCGGGATGGGGGCGACGATCTCCTCGACGCCGACGACCGCGTCGCGGCCGACGGTCTCGGACTTCTCTCCCGCGGGGGCGCCGTGGAAGCAGAGGCGCCCGTCCACGACGACGCCATGGACGGTGCGCAGCACCGGCGCGCCGTCGCGTGTCGTCGTGGCGAGGTGGACGACCTCGGATCGCGCCAGCAGGGCCAGCGCCTCCCTCCCCTCCATGCGGTAGAGCTCGCGGCGCATCGTGCGGGGTGCGTTCATGCCGGGATCGTCGCGCGCCTCTGGACTATTGAAAAGATCCAGTTTGGATATTATCGCTAGTCCAGCGATGCCCCGGAACTGGGACTTCGCCGTGCGCCTCGCCGGCGGCGATCGGGATCCGCTCTTCCGCCAGATCTCGCGAGCGATCGCGTCCGACGTGCGCCGCGGCAGGCTGCGGCCGGGCGACCGGCTGCCGGGAACCAGGACGCTGGCCGCGACCCTCGGGGTCCATCGCAACACCGTCATCGCGGCCTACGCCGAGCTCGTCGCCGAGGGGTGGGCGGCGGCGGCGCCAGCCGGCGGGACGTTCGTGTCGCGCGATCTGCCGGAGCGCGCGACGCGACCCGCGCCCGGCTCCGGGATCCCCGAGCGGCCCGCCTTCAACCTCGCCCCGCTGCCCGCGACTCTGGAGCCCGTGGCGCCCCCGCACGTCCTGGCGATCTCGCGCGGCATCCCCGACGGCCGCCTCCTTCCCGTGGCGGAGCTTGCGCGCGCCTACCGCCGGGCGCTCCGCACGCACGGCAGGTCGGTCCTCGGCTACGGAGACGCCTCCGGGCATCCGAAGCTCCGCCGGGCGCTGGCATCGATGCTCGGTTCCCTGCGAGGCCTCGCCGCCGCGCCCGGGAACGTGATCGTGACGCGCGGGAGCCAGCAGGGGATCGATCTGCTCGCGCGGACCCTGGTCCGCCCCGGCGACGCCGTGGCGATCGAGTCCTATGGCTACCGCCCGGCCTGGACCGCGCTCGAACGCGCGGGCGCGGCGCTCCACCCGGTTCCCGTGGACCGGTCCGGGCTCGACGTGTCAGCTCTGGGCGCCCTCGCACGGAAGCGCCGCCTGCGCGCGGTCTACCTGACCCCCCATCACCAGTACCCCACCACGGTGACGCTCTCCGCGGCGCGGCGCCTGGCGGCTGGCGCTCGCACGCGAGCACCGCTTCGCGGTCATCGAGGACGACTACGACTACGAGTTCCACTACGAGGGTCGTCCCGTCCTGCCGCTCGCGAGCGCCGATGCGGCGGGGTCCGTCGTCTACGTCGGGACGCTCTCCAAGATCCTCGCGCCGGGGCTGCGACTCGGGTTCGTCGTGGCTCCCGCGGCGCTCAGGATCGAGCTCGCGCGCGTGCGGACGTTCGTCGATCGGCAGGGCGACCTTCCGATGGAGTGCGCCGTCGCCGAGCTGATCGACGACGGCGTCCTGCAGCCACGCCCGCCGGATGAGGCGCGTCTACCGCGTACGCCGCGACGCGCTCGCTTCGGCCATCGCCACTCACCTCGGCGGCGTGGTGGAGACGACGATCCCGGCCGGCGGGATGGCCCTCTGGGTCCGCGTCGATCCAGCCGTCGATACCGACACCTGGGCGGCGCGGTCCTCGAACGGGGCGTCGCGTTCGACACCGCGCGCCGCTATGCCTTCGATGGCAAGCCGCGGCCGTCCGCGCGGCTCGGGTTCGCCTCCCTCACGGAAAGCGAGCTGGTCCGCGCGGTCCGGACGATGGCGGCGGCCCTCCCGCGGCGCATCGTCACGAAAAGCCGCATCCGCTTCGTTGACTCGTCATACCCGCAAAAGTAGACTTCATTTTCCGCCATCGAGCCTCGCGGAGGCGCGGGGCGCCAGACGAAGAGAGGTCCATATGGGCAACCTTCACAAGATCCGCGGAGGCGAAGACCTCCGCTCTCTGTCCCTCCCGGAGCTCATCGACCTTGCCCAGGAGATCCGCGACGTCATCATCGACGTCGTGTCGAAGACCGGCGGCCACATGGGCGCGAGCCTGGGCGTGGTCGAGCTCACGATCGCGCTGCACCGCGAGCTGGAGTCGCCGCGAGACCTCCTCGTCTGGGACGTGGGCCACCAGGGTTACGTCCACAAGCTCCTGACCGGGCGGCTCGACCGATTCCCGACGCTCCGCCAGAAGGGCGGCATCTCCGGGTTCCTCAAGCGCGACGAGTCGCCGCACGACCAGTTCGGGGCCGGCCACGCGTCGACGGCGATCTCCGCCGCGCTCGGCATGGCGACCGCCCGCGACCTGAAGGGCGACAAGCACCGCGTGGTGGCGGTCGTCGGCGACGGCGCGATGACGGGCGGCCTCGCCTACGAGGGGCTCAACAACGCCGGCCACTCGGGACGCAACATGATGGTGGTCCTGAACGACAACCGCATGTCGATCTCGCCCAACGTCGGCGCGATGTCGCGCTACCTCTCGACTCTCATCACCAACCCGACCTACAACAAGGTGAAGGCGGAGATCCGCGGCATGACCCAGCAGATGCTGGGCGACGGCGTGACGGGGCTCATCGGCAAGATGGAGGAAGGGCTCAAGAACCTCCTCGTGCCTGGAATCCTCTTCGAGGAGCTCGGCTTCCGCTACTTCGGACCGATCGACGGCCACGACCTCTCGGTGCTCCTGCCGATGATCGCGAACATCAAGGACACGCAGGGGCCGGTGCTGCTGCACGTACTCACCCAGAAGGGCAAGGGCCATCCGAAGCTCGCGTCGTCGCCGGACTGCGTGCACGGCGTCGCGCCGCCGAGCAAGCCCAATCCCGACGCGCCGCCGACGATGAAGTACCAGGACATCTTCGGCAAGGCGATGTGCCAGTTCGCCGAGAAGGACCCGAAGATCGTCGCGATCACCGCCGCGATGGAGTCGGGCACGGGGCTCACGGGCTTCCACAAGCAGTTCCCCGACCGGTTCTTCGACGTCGGTATCGCCGAGGAGCACGCCGTCACGTTCGCCGGGGGGCTCGCGACGCAGGGCATCAAGCCGGTCGCCGCGATCTACTCGACGTTCCTGCAGCGTGCGTTCGATCAGATCATCCACGACGTCGGCATCCAGGAGCTGCCGGTGATCTTCGCGCTCGATCGGGCCGGCTTCGTCGGCGACGACGGCGAGACCCATCACGGCATCTTCGACCTCGCCTACTTCTCGGCCGTCCCAAACTACGTCGTGTCGGCGCCGAAGGACGGCTACGAGCTGGTCGATCTCCTGCGCACGGGCCTCGAGTACGGCAAGGGACCATTCGCGGTCCGGTTCCCGCGCGGCGACGCGCCGGCGGTCTCCTTCCCGTACGAGGCCAAGCTGCTGCCGATCGGGAAGTGGGAGGTGCTCGAGGGCAGCGTCACCGGATCGGACCTGACGCTGCTCGCCGTCGGCACGATGGTCAAGAACGCCCACGACGTCGCGAAGCTCCTCGCGCCCCAGGGCATCGACTGCTGCATCGTGAACTGCCGGTTCGTCAAGCCGATGGACATGGACGTGCTGCGCGAGATCGCGACCCTCGGACGCCCCGTCTTCACCATCGAGGAGGCCGTTCTGGCCTCGGGGTTCGGCTCCAACGTCAGCCGCGTGCTGTTCTCCGAGCTCGGGATGAAGGGGATCTTCCAGGCCTTCGGCGTTCCCCAGAAGTTCATCCGCCAGGCGCCGCGCAACGATCAGCTCGAGGAGTCGGGACTCCTGCCGGCGCAGATCGCCTCGGAGATCCGCGAGCGGCTCGATCCCGAGCACCGCCTCGTGGCGCTGCACGAGATCGAGGCGCGGATCCCCGGGGCCCGATAGGATCGTCCTCGCCCCGGGGCCGCGGGCCCCGCCGGCGGTACGGCGCGATGTCTTTCATCCAGGTCCGGAAAGCCCCTCCCATCGAGAGCGAAGCGGAGCTCCTCGCGTTCTTCGAGCACGCGGGCAAGCCCGAGGATCGGCACCGCGTCGGCATCGAGCTCGAGAAGCTCGCCGCGAACCCCCGTACCGGCGAGGCGATCACCTACGAAGGCAGCGACGGGATCGACGCTGTGTTGCGCCGCATGGCGCGGTTCCCCTGCTACGAGCCGACGTACGAAGGCGAGCGCCTGGTGCTCCTGACGTGCGGCAGCCGCACGATCGGCCTCGAGCCGGGCGGCCAGATCGAGCTCTCGGGCACGCCCTACGCCCGCCTCGCGCACGTGGGGGCGGAGCTCGAGCTCCACCTGCGCGAGCTCTGCGAGGCGAGCATCGGGCTCCCGCTCGCGTGGCTCGCGATCGGCGAGCACCCGATCGCGCCGCTCGCGTCGATCCCCTGGGTCGAGAAGGAGCGCTACCGCATCATGGCGGACTACCTCGCGCCCGCGGCGTGCTCGGCCACCACATGATGAAGAAGACCGCGACGATCCAGGCGAGCTTCGACTACGGAGGCGCGGCCGATGCGATGCGCAAGCTCCGCGTGGGGCTCCTGTTCACGCCGGTCCTCATCGCGCTCACCGCCAACTCGCCCTACGCCGACGGCCGCTTCACGGGGTTCCTGAGCCACCGCACCGCGATCTGGGAAGAAACCGATCCCGCGCGCTCCGGCCGCCTCGACGTCGCGCTCGATCCGGCGTTCGATCTCCGCCGCTACGTGAGCCACCTGCTCGACCTGCCCGTCCTCTTCGTGAGGCGCGGCGATCGCTGGCACGCGCCGCCGGACCTGACGTTCCGCGCCTTCCTCGAGCGCGGATGGAACGGAGAGCGGGCGACGATGTACGACTGGGAGATGCACCTCTCGACCTTCTTCCCCGACGTACGCGTCAAGACCGTCGTGGAGATCCGCGGTGCCGACTGCCCTCCACGGCGCCTCTTCATGCCGGTCATCGCGTGGATGACAGGGATCCTCTCCTCCCCCGCCGCCCTCGCAACGGTCGAGGACCTGCTGGGTGGGCTGCAACCGGCGCAGCACCGCGATCTCCAGCGCGCCGCGGCGCGCGAGGGGTTGCGCGGGTCGGCGCACGGCATCTCGCTCCAGGGCGCCGCGCGCGAGCTCTGCCAGGCGGCGAGGCGGGGGCTCGCGGAGCGGGCGCGCCTCGTCGGCCTCGACGAGAGCGCACTTCTCGATCCGCTCGATCGGCTCGTCGAGCGTGGCGCGTCGCCGGCCCAGGACCTGCTCGATCGCTTCGGCGAGCAGGTCGACGACCCGGCGGAGCTCGTGCGGGCGACCTCGCTCTGCTGAGCTAGAAACCCAGCTCCGCCGCCGTTGCGTTCGCGCCTGTGCCGCTCGGGAATGCCGTGATGCCGGGAGGATCGCCGCGAGCGCAGACCCGTCGTAGGAGAACGCGCCCGCGATCGAGTCGCCGCGGGATCGGGGCCTCGGCCGCGACGAGGTCCTCCTGGCCGTCCTGATCGACGTATCCGGCGCCGATGCGACCGCCGTAGAGCGTCGTGTACGGCGTGACGTCGAACCCCGGGAGCGGGCCGATCGCCACGCCGTCGAAGTCGAATCCAACGAAGCGCGCCGGGAAGCTGCCCGTGCCGCCGGGCCCCGGCGCGCAAGCGATCTCCGCGAACATGTCGTCGTCGAACGTCGCCGACGCAACGTTTGCCCCGTACTGCGGCGTCGCGAACGCGTTGAAGTTGATCTTCGCTATCGCGGTGACGGCCGTCGCGTCGAAGTCGAAGCCGCGGACCTGCGGCGCGAAGATCGCGCCTGGCCCGGGAGCCGTGACGATCTCCTCGTACCTGTCGGCGTCGACGCTCCCCCCGGAGACGTTGACCCCGTACCTGAGGGTCCCGTAGGCGAAGTAGCTCAGCTTCGCGATCGCGGTGATGGACGTGGCGTCGTAGCTCCAGCCCCGCACGTGCGGTCCGAAGATCGGGCCGGGACCCGCCCCCGTGAGGATCTCGTCGAAGAAGTCGGGGTCGACGCCGGCCGACGCGACGTTCACGCCGTACCGAAGCGTGCCGTAGGCGTAGTAGTTGATCTTGGCGGTCGGATTGCCGTCGCGATCGAACCCGCGCACCTGCGGCCCATGGACCGGACCTGGGCCCGGGCCCGTGAGGATCTCCTCGTGAAGCGTCCCGTCGACGTACCCGGCAGCGACGTTGGTGCCGTAGCTCCCCGAAGCGTAGGCCATGAAGTCCGTCGCGGTCGCGGTGCCCGCCGCGGTGAAGGCTCGGACCCGGTTCCCGCTACCCGCCACGAGCGGCTCGCCTGCGAGGTAGTCGTAGAGCCGGAGGTCCAGGCGGAAGTTGCGCATCATGCCCATGTCCTCGTGCCGGAGGTTGTGGCAGTGGTAGACGTACTTCCCCGCATCGTCGCCATACCGGAGCAGGATGCGGACCGTCTCGCCCGGCATGATCATGAACGTGTCCTTCCAGCCGGCGTCGACGAATCCGTCCTTCACGGTGTTCCAGTCCGCCTGACCGGTCGCGTTCACGACGCGGTCGAGAACCTGGAACTGGCGGCCGTGGAAGTGGATCGGATGAGCGACCGCCAGCGCGGCGGTGTTGGTCACCCGTATCAGCTCGAGCGCCCCGACCTGCGCGACCTCGTTTGGCGCCACAACGGTCTCGTCGAACATCCCTCCGTTGAGCGTGAACATGCCCATCTGGAAGACGATCGGGTAGTCCTTCGGGCTCGCTGCGTTCACGGCATCCTGCTCCCGGTAGACGGCGAACTTCGAGAGCGTCGCCGGCAGGACCTTGGTCTCGGGCTCGAGGCGGATGATGGAGAAGCTCATCAGGTCCAGCGGCTGGCCCTGGTACGCGCCGGCGGAGAACGGAAGGCTCTGCAGCGTGATCTGCGCCCCGACGGGCTTGTTGCGGAAGTCCGCCCAGACGTCGACGCGCTCTCCCGGCGAGAGCATGACGTAGGGATAGGTCACCGGAACGGCAAGCAGTCCGCCGTCGGTGCCGATCACGATCATCGGCGTCCCGTCGGAGAACGCGAGCTTGTAGATACGGCTCGCCGACCCGTTGAGCAGCCGCAGGCGATGGACGCGCGTCGCGGTCGCGTGGACGTAATTGGCGATGCCGTTGACCAGGATCGTGTCGCCGAAGAAGCCGTTCAGCGTGTCGGGGTCGTAGACGAACTGGTTGCTCGCGTCGAACTTCCGGTCCTGGATGCAGAGGGGAACGTCGTAGGGATCGGCGGGAAGGTCGAGAGCGGCCTCCTCGGCATCGTGCACGATCAGGAAACCCGCGAGCCCCATCTGGACCTGGATGCCGGTCGCCATGTCCGTGTGCGGGTGGTACCAGTAGGTGCCGGCGCGGTTCCGCACGGGGTAGGCGTAGCTGAACGTCGCACCGTCGGGGATCGTGGCGGTCGGGTACCCATCCATGGCCGCCGGCACCTCGAGCCCGTGCCAGTGCGTGATGCTGGCCTGACCGATCTGGTTCGTCAGATCGAGCGACAGGTTCTGTCCCTGCGCGACGTGGATCGTCGGTCCCAGGTACGACCCGGCGATGGGAACGAGCGTTCCCGGCGGGCCGGAGACCACCGTTCCGGCGTACGACCACACGGTCGTGGCCTGTCCCGGAAGGACCTGCCGCGTCGCCGGGGCCTGCGTCATGTCGATGACGACCTGCGCTCGCGAGCTCGCCGCCAGGACGCACCCGGTGCCGAGGACCCTCATGAGGACGGCGGTTGCTGACGGGAACCTGCGCATGTCCGACCTTCCTTCCGGCGCCATGGAGCGGTGAAACGAGTCTACATGGATCCGGATCCGACGTCCCCGTCAGCCGGGGAGCCGGCTTCAGGTGGCGCAGGAGCCTCGTCCGCTTCATCCACAGCGTGATCGCGTACTCCTCGCGGGTAACCTTGCGACCCTTGCACTCTTCCCGGCGAGCCAGCTCCCGATTCGCTTCGATGATCACATGGATCGCGTGATTCGGGGTCTGCCTCGCTTCCTTGCGCGTCTTCCCCTGCGCGTTGGCTCCCGGGGGCTCCTCGACGTATGCAACCGAGCCATCATCGACCTCTTCGAAGACGGCGGTGTGGTTGACGCTCATGGTTCTCACGCCTACCGCTTCGGCATCAGATTCCGGCGGCGGCGGAAGGCGGAGCTCTCCCGCACGTCCGCGTCGTCCACCGCGCTCAGCTGAAGCACGGGCGCCGGATCGACTGTTCCATCAAGAGCTGCAGCGCGGCATCGTCTCCGCACCGGTTGCCTCTCGCGCCCGAGAACGTGGGCTACGGCGCCGCGGCCCGGAGGTCCCTCACGGCCTGGGGAAGGGACGACGACGGCATGGGGCGCGACAGAAGCAGGTCGAGCTCGGCGAGCAGCGGAGCGACATCGCGCCCGAGAGCGGCGTCGAGATGGCCTCGCTCGACGAGGCAGAGCCCGAGCGCGACGCGATCGTCGCAGTCTCTGAGCAGCGATTCGGCCTCGGTCGCGGCTCCGAACGCCGCGTCGAGCTGACCCTCGATGCGCTCGAGCCTCGATAGCACCGTGAGATCCTTCCCGAGCTCGCGCGGGCTCGTCTTCCGGTGGAGCTCGCACGCCGCTTCGATGCGCCCCCTCGCCTCGGCGTGCCGGCCTCCATCGATGTCGACCTGCGCGAGGAGGCGCAGCGCCATGCCCTCGATCACCGGGCTCGGGAGCCGCCGCGCGAGCGCGAGCGCCTCGGTGGCGGCTGCGTGTCCCCTCGACTCGTCGCGACGCTCCAGGAGCTCGATCGCCAGGTTCGTCACCACAAGCGCGAGGTGATAGAGATCGCCGACCTCCCGGAAGATCTGGATCGCCTCCTCGTAGAGATCGATCTTCCTCGCGGAGACCTCGGCGAGGTTCGCGAGGGCGACGCCCTCGGAACGCGCATCGCCGATCTCCCGGGAGATGGCGAGCGAGCGCTCGAGCAGTCGCCGGCACGCCTCCGGGTCTCCCGTTCGCTCGCAGAGCGTGGCGAATGCCGCGAGGGTCTGGGCCTCGAGCCGGGGATCGAGCCCGCCCCGGATCAGATCGAGCGCGCTCTCGTACGACAGCCGGGCCTCGTCCCACCGGGCGCCGAACGTGTGCAGCCCACCGAGGTTGTGGAGGCACCTCGCGGCTCCCGCGGCATCGCCGAGCTCGCGCAGCATCCCGAGCGCGCTCGTGATGAGGCGCGTCGCCTCGTCGTACCGCGCGCACTCCGACAGGATGCTCGCCTTCCGGCGCAGGAGGTTCGCGGTGGCGCGCCGGTCCGCCGACGCAGCGCTCGCCGCGAGGGCGTCGTCGTAGGCCGCAAGGCCCTCGGCGCTGCGGCCCGCGAACGCGAGCGAGAGCGCGAGCGCCGAGAGCGCGTCGAGCAGCCGGGCCGGGGCGTCCCGTGCGTCTTCGACGGCCCGACGCGCCATCTCGATGGCCGCATCCAGGGATCCCTGATAGACGAGCACGTCGCGCGCGAGCTCGATACGGGCGTCGATCGCTTCCTTTCCCGCCGGTGCATTCGCGAGGTGCGCGCGGTAGTGCCGCGCCGCGTCCTCGAGCGCGTGGGCGGAGACGGCGCACCGCGCGGCCTCGAGGTGCCACGCGGCGGCGCGAGCGAGATCTCCGCCGCGCTCCCAGTGGATCGCGAGGTCTCGCGCCGGCGCGCCCGGCGTCTCTTCGAGCCGCTCCGCGGCCATCCGGTGAAGGCGGCCACGCTCCGATGGCGGGAGAGCGTCGTAGGCCACGTCCCGCACCGCCTCGCAGGCGATGCGCTGACCTCCGGGCACCTTCTCCACGATGCCGCGCCGGCAGAGGAGGGCGAGCACGTCGTCCGACACGTCGGACGCAAGCCCGCACGTCGATCCGACGACCGCTGCGTCGACGTCGCGTCCGGACACCGACGCAACGCTGACGAAGCGGCGCGCCGCATCGGGAAGCTCCGAGAGGCGACGCTCCGCCCATGCGCGGATCGACCGCGGGAGCGGCAGCGCCCCGATGTCTCCCGTGCGCGACACGCGCCACTTCCCGCGCGCGTCGCGGCGCAGCAGACCGGCGTCCATGGCCAGGCGCAGGTACTGCGCGACGAAGAAGGGGTTCCCTTCCGCATGCCGGCGGAGCTCTACCAGGATCCGCGACGGCGGCGCTTCGATGGCGAGCATGTCCGACACCATCTGCGCGACGGCCTCGGCGTCGAGAGGGCAGAGCGCGAGCCTCCGCGCGCCGGGTAATGCGCGCTGCGCGAAGGCATCGGGGCCTCCGTCCACCCGCGACGTTCCGACGACCAGGAGGCGTGCGGCCTCCCGCGGCTTCGCCGGCAGGATCCGGCGTACGAAGCCGGCCGTGATCTCGTCCGCGCAGTGGAGATCGTCGAGCGCGAGGAGGATCGGGACGTCGGCGGAGGCCGCCACGATCGTGTCGCAAAGCGCCCGCTCGACCCGATCCCGCGCGTCGCGCGGAGGGAGCGGCGGCGCTGGCGGGGTAAATGCCTCGAGGCCCGGCTCGTAAGGACGCAGCGGTCCCGCAAGGCGCGCGACGATCTCCCGGAGCGGCGCGCGCGCGCGGCATCGATCCGCGATCGCGCGAAGCGGCTCCCGGAGCGGAGCCAGCGGCGCCCCTCCCGGCTCCGCGGCGCCCGCGAGGACCAGGAAGCCGCGAGCCCGCGCGTCACGCGCGATCTCCGTCGCGAGCCGGGTCTTGCCGCTGCCCATCGGCCCTTCGATCAGGATCCCTCCGCTTTGCCCGAGGCCCGCGTCGCGCAACGCCTCCCGCATCTCGCCCATGACGGCCGTGCGTCCAGCGAGCTCGGCCCCGTAGAGGTAGGGACGCGCCGCGGCCCTGGACGGAAAGACACGGCGGCGCGATCCCGCCCGGCGGAGCGCCCGCACCACGTCGATCGCGTACCCCGCACGGTCACGCGGCCGCGGCTCGAGCAGGCTGCGGCAGATCTCCGCGACCGCGGGAGGAGCCAGCCCCGCCGGCAGCGCCGGCGCGACGCCCTGGTCATGAAGCGCGCGGATCTCGGAGAGCGAGCGCACGAGATGAGGGGGCGCGCCCGCAAGGAGCTCGTGAAGGATGCAGCCCACCGCGTAGAGGTCGGCGCGCGCGTCGATCGGCTTGCCGCAAGCCACCTCCGGCGCCATGTACTCGAGCGTTCCCGCGGGCGCGACCCGGTGATCGAGCGTCTCTCGCCCGTCCGCGGAGAACCGCTCCACGAGACCGAAGTCCACGAGGACGGGGGTGCCGTCCGACCGCAGCAGGACGTTGTCGGGCTTGAGGTCGCCATGGACCACGCCCTCGCCGTGAAGGAACGCGAGCACGTCGCACACGGCGCGCACGATCTCGAGCTTCCGACACAGATCGAGGCCGCCGTGACGGGTCCGCGCGCCGAGGGTCTCGCCCTCCACGAGCTCCATGGCATACCACGGCAGCTCGACGTCGGCGCCATGATCGCGTACGCGCACGACGCCCGGGTGCCGGACGCGCGCGAGCGCCGCGACCTCGCGGCGGATCGCGGAGCGGTGCTCCGGCCGCTCCGCGCGTATCGTCTTGATGGCGGCGATCTCGCTCGTGATCGCATGGCGCGCGCGCAGGACGTGGCCGAAGCCACCGCGGCCGATCGGCTCCAGGACGATCCAGTCGCCGAACCTCGTGCCCGGCGAAAGCTCCGTGTCGGTGGGACCAGCCACGGCGGCGTCAACATCGAGGAACCCGCGCGCGGCCGGCTCCTCCCCGAGAAGGGATAGCACCTCGTCGAGGAGCTCGGAGTCCTCTCCACACTCTCTCTCGAGGAACGATGCTCGCGCGGAAGCATCCAACTCGAGCGCCGCGTCGAACAGCGCGCGGACCCGCTCTCCCGTCACGAAGCCGCGCCGCGGGTGAGCTCGCGATGGAGCCACGTGCGCGCGAAGCGCCACGCCCGCACGATCGTCGCGTCGCTCACCGAGAGGTGCGCGGCGATCTCCTCGATCGAGAGGCCGCCGAAGAACTTGAGCTGCACGACCTCCGCCTCCATCGCATGGCCGAGCGTCGCGAGCTTCTCGAGCGCCGCGTGGAGCGCCAGGACCTCCACGTCGAACGGAGATCCGGCGGCAGCATCCTCGTCGAGCGTCACCCGCACTCCCCGGCGCTTCAAGCGGTGGCGCGCGCGCGCGTGCTCCACCAGCACGCGCCTCATCAGCGTCGCGCTCATCGCGAAGAAATGACGACGGTCCTGCCAGTCGACCTGAGCGGCGTCGATCAGGCGCAGGTAGACCTCGTGCACGACCACCGTCGGAGAGAGGGAGTGGTCGGCGCGCTCGCCGCGGAAGTGGCGCCTGGCCATCGATCGGAGCTCCGGGTAGACGCGTTGCATCAGCTCCTCGAGCGCGCTTCCCCGCCCGTGCCTCCACGACACGAGGAGGTTCGTCACGCTGGAGCCCGGCCGCTGTGCCGCCATCCGATCGTTCCCGCCGTAGTTTGACCGACTTTTCCGGCTCCCGTCGCTTGAGAGAGTGACGGCGGCCCCAGGGCGGCCGTCGAGAGGAGTCAACATGCTCATTCCAAAGACCCTGACGCTTTCGTGCGCAATGACGCTGCTTTCTCTCTCTATCCCCCGAGCGGCCCACGCGACCGAGGGTGCCGCCTCGATCGACGCGCTCATGACGCAGGTCACGGACGCGGCGGCGGCAGGCCGCTCCGGCGACGTGCTCCTGCTGCTCCATCCGGACGACCGCCCGCTCTACGGATTCGCGATGATGATCCGTGGCTCGTTCACTCCGCTGGCGTTCGGCGACGACGAGAAGAAGGCCGCCGCGATCGCCAAGGAATGGGACGCCCTGCTCCTGAAGCACAACGTGGCCCACGGCCCGACCGGCGCGCCTGCTGCCGGCTCCGCGGACGACATGAAGTCCCGCGCCCGCGAGCTCTTCAAGAACACGGACGTCACCGCGTTCGTGGCCGATGCCGTCGCGTTCACGAAGAAGTACAAGAAGCCGGGGCACGAGCGTGCCGACGTCCCCGCGCCGCTCGGCAAGCTGTCCGACCTGAAGGTCGACGGCGACACCGCGACGGGGACGATCGAAGGAAAGCCCCAGCGTTTCTCCAAGCTCGACGGCCGCTGGTATCTGCGTCTCGACATGTAGCTCGAGCCGCGCGAACGGCCCGGCAACTCACCATCCCGACGCGCCCCGGCGCGTCATGCAAGTCCGGTCGCGTCGAGAAACGACGCCGGCCGCAAAGACTGGAGCCTCACATGAAACCCCGGAATCTCTTCTCGTCGACGATCGCGACGGTCCTGCTCGCGAGCATTGGGAGCGCGAAACCCTACTGGCAGCAAGGCGGAAGCAGCCCCGCCAGCCTCGGCGCGCGCATGGGCCACGCCATGGCGTACGACTCCGCCCGGCGGCGTGTCGTCCTCTTCGGCGGCTACAAGGGAGCCGCGCGGCAGAACGACACCTGGGAGTGGACCGGAACGAGCTGGGCCCCAGGGCCGGCCGCGCCGGCGGCGCTCACTCCTCGCTACGTTCACGCGATGGCCTACGACGCCTCGCGCCAGCGCGTGGTGCTGTTCGGCGGCGAGGATGGCCAGGGACTCCGGAATGACACGTGGGAATACGATGGCTCGGCGTGGATGCCGGGTGCGACGGCCCCTGGCGGGCTCGCCCCGCGATTCGGACACGCGATGGTCTACGACGCATCCGACCAGCAGGTCGTGCTCTTCGGCGGCTATCTGGGCCAGAACAACTACCGCAAGGACACCTGGATCTACGACGGCAACGGTTGGATGCCCGGCCCGACCGCGCCTGCCGGGCTCGCGGCGCGCAGCTTCCACGCCATGGCCTACGACCCGATCCGTGGCATGACGGTCCTCTTCGGCGGCGCCGGCATCTCCGGTAACCTCGACGACACATGGCTCTTCGACGGGGCGGCCTGGACGGCCGGGCCCACCGCGCCCGCGGCGCTCTTGCCTCGCGAGTTCGGGGTCCTGGCCTTCGACGCGCTCCAGGGCCGATTGGTGCTGTTCGGCGGTCGCGGCAGCCAGACGTTCGACGACACCTGGAGCTTCGACGGATCGGCCTGGAAACCGGGCGCCGCCCCGCCCGCCGCGTTGACGGCACGTTACGGGCACGCGATGGCGACGGACCGCGGCGGCGCGGTGCTGCTCTATGGCGGAGCCAACGGTCCCGTGAGCTTGTCCGACATCTGGCAGTACAGTGGCCGCATCGTCGACTACGTCACCGGGGAGGGCCTGGGCTTCCCGAACCCGAACCGGGTGCGCGTCGTCACGACGGCGGGCACCGCGACAGCTGTCGACTTCTTCGCCTACTCCGCCGGCCAGTATGGCGTCAACGTCTCCGCGGGGTCGATCGACGGATCCCTGGAGGTCCCGATCCTCACCGGTCCGGGACCCGGCGCGGTCTACGGTCCCCAGGTGCGCGCGTTCCGTCGCGACGGCACGAGCATCGGCAAGGTCAACTTCTACGCCTACGGCACGCTGAAGTACGGCGTCAACGTCACGTCGGCGGGCCTCGACGGCGACAGCTACCAGGAGATCGTCACGGGGCCCGGTCCCGGCGTGGTCTTCGGACCCACGGTCCGAGGGTGGAACTTCGACAACGCAAGCGTCACGAGCATCGCGAAGATCAACTACAACGCCTACGCCGAGCTCCAGTACGGCGCGAACGTCACGGCGGGCGACGTGGACGGAGATGGCTTCCAGGAGATCCTCACGGGCCGCGGCCCGAGCCCGAGCTTCCAGCCGGAGATCCGGGGCTGGAACTTCGACGGCACCGCCGTCACGGCGATCGCCGCGATCGACTTCAACGCGTTCCTCACGCCGCAGTACGGTGTCGTCGTCGACTCGGCCGACGTCGATCCCGACAGCTTCGGCGAGATCCTCGCGTCCAAGGGGCCGGGCGCCGGCCTGGCGGGACGGTTCCTCGGATTCAACTACGACGGCACGGCCGTCACCGCGCTGCAGGGGTTCGACGTGACGCCGTTCTCGACGCTCTACGGCGGCCGTCCCGGAGACGGTGAGGTAACCGGGGACGCCATCCAGGAGATCATCGCCGGTGCCGGTCCCGATCCCACGGCGAGCTCGCTCGTCAAGCCCTACTCCTACGACGGCACCGGGCTCACGCCCGTGACTCCCACGTTCATCCCGTTCGGCAACGACCGCTACGGAGTCAACGCAACCTCCGCCCCGATGGGCTACTAGAGCGAACAGAGAGGACCACGAACATGGACACGCGAAACGCATTCGTCAAGATCGCCCTGCTCGTCGCGGCGTCATGCCCGGCGATCGGGCGTGCCCAGACATCGCCCGGCAAGATCGTCGAGAAAGGCGTCGAGATGCCGGTGAAGAGCGCGGTTGGCGTGTGGGACCCCGAGAAGCCGGGTATCAACATCCTCATGCTGCCGTTCGACCCGACGCCCGAGCAGATCCAGGCGTTCCAGAAGGACGACTACATGATGATGCTGCTCGACGTGAAGAGCCCCGATGCGAAGAAGTGGCCGAACGGCACGCCCTACGCGAAGCTCGAGTCGGTTGGCCGTTCGACAAGGACAAGGTCGGCGACATCAAGAAGGCAACGGTCTACATCTACTCCTACAACATCACTCCCGGCTCCAACATCAACCTGTCCACCTTCGGCACCGACGCCTACGGCCCGTTGACGCTCACCGGCACGCCGAAGGACGGGCAAGAAGTCACCGTGACCTACAAGGGAGAGCACGCGATGGGGGACGCTCCCTTTGCCTGGGACCTCACCCTGAAGGTCAAGCTGCTGCCGCGGGTCAAGAAGTAGGTCCGCACGCGGCGATGGCCGCCGCCTCAAGGGAAGGTCGCACGCAGGGCTCCGCGAAGATCGCGCGGACCGTGGTGCGGCCGATGCCGGCAGGCGGCGGCCGCCCGATCGGGCGGTCGTACAATGCCGCGCGGGGAGAGGATGGGCGAATGAAGCTGTTACTCGCGAGCGGGGGCCTCTCGACGGTGGAGCGCCGCGACGCGTTCGTCGGGGAGCTGCGCGGGATCCTCGATGGCGCGGCGGGTTTCTTGTTCGTGCCCTATGCCGTCGCCGATCACGATGCCTACTCCGCTCTGATCGAGAGTCGCGGATTGACGGCCGGGCTCCGGGTCCAGTCGATCCATCGCAGCCGGGATCCCGTGAAGGCCGTGCGGGCCGCGGAGGCGATCCTCGTCGGCGGCGGCAACACGTTCCGGCTCCTGGCCGATCTCTACCGGAGGAGGCTCCTCGGACCGATCCGGCGTCGCGTCTCCCAGGGGATGCCCTACATCGGCATCAGCGCCGGGACGAACGTCGCATGCCCCACCATCAAGACGACGAACGACATGCCGATCACGTGGCCGCCGCGGCTCGATGCCCTCGGCCTCGTGCCCTTCCAGATCAACCCCCACTTCATCAGCGGGAGGATCTACACCGAAGGGGGAGACGGCTTCGTGCCGTACGCCGGCGAGACGCGCGAGGATCGCCTTCGCGAGTTCCACGAGATGAACGCGCTGCCCGTCCTCGGGCTACGCGAAGGCGCAGTCCTTCGCGTCGACGGCAGGAGCGCCTGGATCGGAGGCTGCGCCGGAGCAACCCTGTTCCGCCGCCGCCAAGATCCGGTCTCCCTCCAACCCGGAGATCGCCTCCCGACCGGGGTCACGCCGCCGAAGAGGCGACGTTCTTAGACGTCGTACTCGTAGCGGACGTTGCGGAAGGTGATCTCGCTGCGCCCGATGCGCACGCGATCCCCGTCGTTGAGCGGCGCGCGACGCATCGACTTGTCGTTGACCAGGAGCTGACCGTCCCCCGCGAGCGAGATCACGGTGTAGTGGTCCTGCTCGAAACGGACGATCGCGTGCTTCGGCAGCGCGTTCTCCTCGTTGAGGACGATGTCGTTGTCCGGCGCCTTGCCGATGGCGACCTCGCCGAGGTCGAGGAGGTAGCTCGTCTCCTCGCCCTTGCTCTTGACGATGAGCGTCGGGTTGGTGAAGAACGGCTTGTCGGGCGCGCCCGCGGCCCCGGAGACCTCGGCGAACGGATCGCCGAGCGCTTCTTCGATCATCTCCTTGGAAGCGGGAGGGGCTGGGAGCGGCGCCGTCGGCGGCGCGGTGGGAGCGGGCGGCGTGGGAGCACGACGCGCATCGACCGCAGCAGCGGACGCACCAGCGGGCGTCGGACCGGGATTCGGATTGATGTCGCCGAATCCGGGCTCCTGGCGGCAGACGCCGAGGATGTCGCCGAGCTCCTTGCCGGCGCCGTCCTGCTCGCCCTTCATCTGCTCGCGCTTCTTCTTGATCTCGGCGCTCTTCTTGTTGAACTCGCCGTCGGGGGTCTCGCCAATGTGATGGCGAAGGACGAGCTCGTCCTCGACCTCCGACAGCTCTTCCTGGTTCTTCGCGAGGGCGCCGAGGGTGCGCTCGAGGCCCTGGCCACGCGCGAGGATGCCCGGCAGCGTCGCCGCGAGCTCCTTCTTGCACTCCGAGAGACGGTTGTCATAGTCGGTCTTCACCTTCTGGTAGACGGCGGGCTTCACGTCCGCCTTCTTCTCCTCCATCTTGATGAGGCTCTGGGTGACCGACTCGCGCGTCGCGATCAGCGCTTTCGCCTTCTCGAGGGTCTCTCTGTCCATGGCTCGTGTTCCCTACCGCTTCCTTCTTATTTCACCAGACCCGCCAACCGCCGGAAGATTCCCTTTTGCTCGTCCTTGTGCTTCAGAAGGAGCTCGTCGAGCTCTCCCCTGTCGAAGAAGATCCCCTCGCACCGGGAGCACTTGTCCACGGAGACGCCCTCGAGATCGAGCGCCGCCATCTGCGCGCCGCACTTGGGGCACCGCATGAAGTGCAGCGCCTTCAGCTTCTCGTCTTCCTCGGTCTGCGCCCGCGCGGCGTCCTGCTCGCGCTTCCTGCGCGCGTCGCGGATGAGCTCCTGCTCGAACTTCTGGAACCACTCGTCCTCGCGCGTCTTCTCGGACATCTCCTCGCTCGCTCCTGCCGTGCTTGCCAGTCCATCTTAGCATCGTGACGCACGCGCCGGGGGGTAAGATCCAACACCATGATGGGAACGACCGGGGTGGAGGATTGAGCCAGAGCCGAGGCAGCGTCGAGCTGGAGGGCAGCTTCGAGGACGTCAACTTCCCCGAGGTGCTGCTGTCGTTCGCGAAGGCGCGCCGTACGGGCATGCTGCGCACCGAGCACGACGAGATCATCAAGGTCATCTACCTTCGCGACGGCGAGGTCTCCTTCGCGAGCAGCAACGCCGACGAGGACCGGCTGGGCAACGTCTTCCTGCGCGCCCGGAAGCTGACCGCCGACCAGCTCCGCCAGGCTATGAGCCGCGTCGACGGCGGGACGTCGCTCGGCAAGGCTTTCATCTCGCTGGGGTACCTCAATTCGAAGGAGCTCCTGTGGGGCGCGCGCAAGCAGGTCGAGGACATCCTGACCTCGATCTACACATGGACGTCGGGCCGTTACCAGCTCTTCGAAGGGCCGGTGCCGAAGAAGATCGCGAACCTGCGGCTGCCGACGGACCGGTTGCTCCTCCACACGATCGCCCAGGTGACCGATCGTGCCTGGATCCTCGAGCGCATCGGATCGCTCGACACCGTCTACACGCGGCGCGCCGATGCCATGCGGCCGGCCGACTTCGGCCCCGAGGTGGACACGCTGCTACACGCCGTCGACGGGACGCGGACCGTGCGCGACATCTGCTCGCGCGCCCGCCAGGACGATTTCACGATCAGCAAGACGCTCTACGCGCTCGAGCTGCTCGGCCAGCTCGACGCGAAGAGGGCCGTACCGGCGGCAACGGCGAAAGCAGACGAAGAGGATCCGATGGGCCTGACGTCGCTCTCCGACGACATGGACTTCTCCGACCTCTTCGCCGACGAGGAGCCGGCGCAGGCCTTGGCGGCCGAACCGGTCCCGGGCCCCGTCGAGCCACACGCCTCGCGCGCCCAGGAGTCCGTCGAGAAAGCGCGCCGCGCTCCGATCGCCCCCAAAGCCGAGACACCGCCGTCCAGCGCCGAGACCGTCTCGCTACTCCCCGAGGAGATCGCCGCGGTGCAGGCGATGCCGAAGGACGACGCCGCGTGGACCGAGCCCGAGAACGAGGAGGAGCGCGCCGCGGACGAACCCTTCGGAGAGCTCTTCGCCACCGTGCAGATGCCGAACACGGGTCCTTCGCGACACGCACCGTCTCCCGAGCTCTCGGCGCTTCTTGGTCCCGACGAACCCCCGACCACCGCGCCGCCCGAACCCGCGCGCGAGGCCCCGCACTCAGGTCATGCGGCTCCGCCTCCGGGAACCGCGACAACCTCGGCGGCAGACCGTAACGAGGCAGGCGTCGCGCAGCTCCTGGCCACTCCGAAAAAGACGGACTTCGCCGCGCTCTTCGACGATGGCGAGGTGACCACGACCACGACCCCGAAAGCGACGACGCCGCGCGAGGAGGCGCCGCCACCACCGGCGACGCGAGCCCCGGCCCCCGCTCCAATAACCCCTGCGCCCGCCGCACCGAGGCCCGCCGCCGCCCCGCCTCCCGTCAAGAGCGCGGCCAGCGCGCCGATCTCGTCCCGCCCGATGCCGACGATGGCACCGCCGGAGGAGGAGGAGTCGCGTTCCGGCTCCGGCTGGCTCTTCGCGATCGGGGTCCTCGCGGTGCTGGCGGTCGGAGCCATCTTCGTGATGAAGAACCGTGGCCTCGTGGTCCCCGGCGCCGTCGAGAAGGACCCGTCGCATCCGAGGCAGGTCGACATCTCTCCCACACCGACGCCGGAGGACGCCACGACGCCCGAACAAGCAACGCCGGAGGAGCCCGGGACCGCTCCCGTACCGCAGGAAACGACGACGCCTCCGCCAACGCCGGAGACGCCCGTCGCTCCCGAGACGCCCGCGGAGGTCGCGTCCCCCACGCCCGCGACGCCAACGGAAACAGCGACGCCCGCGCCGCCGACGACGCCCACACCCGCGCCGACACCCACGCCGACACCCACCCCCACCCCGACGCCTTCTCCGGCGACCCCCGCCCACGATGGAACCGGCGCGGATGCGATCCGGGTCGAGGCTGCCGGCCTGGTCAGCTCCGGTGACTACCCGGGCGCGGCGCACAAGTACGCGGAGATGCTTCGCGCATCGGCGAACGTTCGCTACACGATCCAGCTCGAGCTCGACTGCCAGCCCACCTCCGTCGCCGAGGCGCTCGATCATGGCGGCCACGATCCCGCTCTGTACTTCGTCCCCAAGAAGCTCGGGAACCGCTCGTGCTTCGTCGTGCTCTGGGGAACCTACGAGTCGGCCGAGGCTGCCCAGGGCGCGCTCTCATCGCTACCCAAAGGACTCACCGGTGGAAGCTCGCGCCCGCAAGTCATCCGGACCGACGGCTTGAAGCCATGAGCGTCCCGCTCTTGCGAGCGGCGCGGGCCGAGCTCGGATACTCTTGGGGAGACTGGGAGGTTGCCTGCGTTGGGGTTTGACGGAAAGCTAGCGGAACGTGGCGCCATCGAGGTCTGCAAGGAGATCCTCGGGGGGCGCCGATCCGGGGACCTGCTCATCAAGAAGGGCGCCATCGAGTACAAGTTCCATTTCATGTACGGCGCGGTCACCGGGCTCGACGGGAGCGGCTTCCTCCAGAAATACGGCGAAGTCCTGCGACATACGGGACGGATCAACCACGAGAAGTGGAGCGAGATCAACGACGGTGTCGCGACGGCCGGCGCGATCGACACCGCGCTCGTGAAGGGAGATCACTTCACCCGCAAGGAGCTGAAGGACCATCGCATCGCCACCGTCAAGGAGGCGCTCCATTCGACGTTCTCGTGGCAGCAGGGGGAGTACGTCTTCACCGACATCCGGCCGAGCCGCGACATGTCGGAGATGGAGATGAGCCTCCCCACCGCCGATCTCCTGCTCGACGGCGTACGCAAGCTCGACGACGCCATCGTCGAGAAGGCTCTGTCGGAATTCATGACCACGAAGATCAAGGCTCCTCTCCTCGCGCGGGTCGAGGCGCAGATGAAGTCGCTGCGCCCCGAGGAGGGATTCGTCCTCTCGCGCATCGACGGCACGGTCACCGTCGAGGAGGTCTGCGCGATCTCGACGCTCCCCCGCGAGCAAACGCTGAAGGTGGTCTACGCCCTGGTCGCCGCGGACATGCTGGAGTTCGACATCCCCGACGCAGTCGCGGAGAAGAAGAAGACGTTCGGCTCCGCGTCCGGCGAGGAGCGGAGCACCGAGGAGATGGACTTCGACCTCTCCGGAGTCGGGTTGAAGGACGAGGACGCGGCGGGACGCAAGTCCGGTCCGGTCCCGCGTTCATCGGGTGGCATCCCGAAGCCATCGGGTGCGATTCCCCGGCAGTCCGGAGCGATCCCGCGGTCCGGAGCGATCCGGCCCGGCGGCGCCGACGATGACGACGCGGGCGAGACGAAGGACGGCCTGACACCGCGCGAGCGGAAGGCCAAGGCGCGCGACGCTCTGGAGATCGGACGCAAGTACATCCAGCGCGAGGCGTACCAGAAGGCGGTCCCGCACATCAAGGAGGCCATCGGCTTTATGGAGAAGGACCCCGAGGCCTGGTACCTGCTCGGGCAGGCTCAGGCCAAGGTCCAGGGTTCGCGCAAGGAGGCCGAGGAGGCGCTCATGAAGGCCATCGACCTCAACGTCAAGAACGCCGACTACTACGTGGAGCTGGGTCTCCTCTACAAGTCCATGGGAATGGAGCAGAAGGCGCGCACGCAGTTCCAGAACGCGCTCAAGTGGGATCCAGTCCACAACGTCGCGCGCCTCGAGCTGAAGCGCGAGGGCATGAACGCCATCAAGGAAGATCTCTCGGAGGCGCTCGGCGGCGTCAAGGAAACGGTCGACAAGCTCTGGAAGGATGTCTTCAAGGGGAAGAAGAAGTAGGCCGGGCCTCTTCCGCGCGGGGGTCGATCCGACGCCCCCTGGCCCGACGCCGAGGCTCGTCTAGCCGTGCTGGGGACCGTCCTCGAGAAGCGCTTCAAGGTGACCGCGGCGCTCGGCGAGGGGACCCTTGGCCGCTCCTTCCTCGGCGTCGACATGCGCACCGAGGGCCGCGTGGCGATCAAGTTCCTCGGACGCGGCCTCCAATCGGAGCCTGATGCGAAGCGGCGCTTCCAGGCCGCGATCGCCATGCAGCTCTCGCTGGCCGGGACGCCGCGATCGCCCGAGGTGCTCGCGGCGCGCGTGGACGAGGGATTCCCGTCCGGAGCGCCGCCTTACCTCATCCGCACTTACGTCGGCGGCTTCTCGCTCCGGGAAGCGCTCCAGCTCGGCGAGCCGCCGGCGCTCGACGTCAGCCTCGAGGTCCTCTCGACGCTCATGTCCTACCTCGGCGATCTCGAGTCGCGCGGCTTCCGCCACGGCGGCATCACGCCCGAGAACGTCATCCTCACCGACACCGGCGGGATCAAGGTCGTGGATCCCGGGCTCGCTCTTCCCGTGATCCAGCCGGGGGCAAGCCTCCCCGACACACTCGCGCGCCACGTCGTCTATTACGCGCCCGGCTACCTCGAGCCGCCCTACTTCGAAGACATCCGCGGAGACATCTACTCCGTCGCGCGCATCGCGCGCGACCTCCTCGAGATCCGCAAGGACGCCGCACTCACCGACGAAGCGCCGGAGGCCCAGCGCCTGATCGACGACGTCCTCGGCAAGGCGCTCCAGCCGAATCCCGACCGCCGGTTCACCTCGGTGGCCGATTTCCGCCTCGCCTTCTCCGGAATACCTGGCTGGCCTGCGCTGCCCCGCCGAGAAGGCGGCGAAGGCGTCGGAGGATCCGGCAGCTGCTCCAGGAGGTACCGAAGCGATCCGGCCATGCGGCCGTCGCGGCGGGAGCTGACCACTACCAGATCCTCGACGTTCCGAAGGAGAGCTCGATCCAGGACGTCCTCGGGGCTCATTGCGCGCGCTCGCGGTCCAGTACCACCCGGACCGCGGACGGTACGCGCCCTTCGACACGGTGCGCGAGGAGCTCCTCGTCCTCTCGAAGAAGCTCAACGAGGCCTACGTGACGCTCAAGGACCCGCCGCTGTCGCGCGTCCTACGACGAGAAGCTGGTCTACCAGGAAATCGACGAGCCGCAAGCCGAGCCCGAATTCGCGCGCGAGCTGGTATTCCCGGTGGGTGCCGAGCCGGCGGACAACGCCGAGCTTGCCGGGGTCACCGGGAGCCGACGCGGCCCAGCCGGGTCAGGACACACCCGACAGCAGGGCCGTGGACGAGGAGCTGGAGCTCGACGATGCCGCGGACGAGCCCAGGAAGCGCCGTCTCGCGAAGATATTCCGCATCCCGGGATCGCCTGGCGGCTGTCGCGGTAGCGCCCTCCGGGGCGGCCCGGCCGCGTCGGGGCGCACGGATTCTGCCCAGCGTTAATGGCGCCAGGCGGCGTTTGCCCCCGCCGGTTAGAATGCCCGGGCTTCGGTCACCATGCGCGGCACCATCCTCGAAGGACGTTTCCGGGTCAAGGACCTTCGCCGGGGAAGGCATCCTGTTCGACGTCTACGACGCCGCCGACCTCAAGGACAAGACGACCGTCATCGTCAAGAGCCTCCGCGCGGACTGGGCGCTCGAGAAGGAGCTGATCAAGAAGCTCAAGACCAACCTCGCCCGCCAGCGCGGGAAGATGGTGCCCGATACGCCGATCATCTCGTGCGAGTCCATCCTGAGCGACGAGAGCGTCCGCTTGCCCCCGGCCCGCACCTACTCCGTCGGACCGTCCCTCAGCAAGCGCCTCGAGATGGGAGCCGCGTTCAACGCCGAGCTTCATCACGAGCGCCGCGAAGGACCTCGCGGCCTCATCAAGCGCCTGCACGCCGAGGGCTGGGTCCACGGAGGCCTGCACGGCGGCAACATCTTCTCGGATGGCAAGCAGAACGTCGTCACCGATCTCGGCGTCGCCGAGACGTCTCTCTTGCCACCTGTGCTCATCTCGGATCAGCGTCTGAAGTACCTTCCCCAGGAGTCGCCGGCAAGCCGCGCCCTCCCGAGCCGGCGGACGATCTGTACGCCTGGGGCGCGGTGATCTTCACGATGCTCACGGGCAGCCCAAGCCGGAGCGCGCCTGCGATCGTCCGACGCGCCTCATGGAGGCGCGCCATCAGGGGTTCGGCATCGACGTCGTCATGCGCGCGTTCCATCACGACGCGGAGAGCCGGTTCCGCGACGCCGCCGAGCCGCTGCGCGCCGTCAACGATGAATTCCGATCATCGCCGTGACGCCCTCGGCGCCCGCGCCGAGAAGCCGGCGCCGAAGGCGGCTCCCGCGGCTGCCGCGCCGCCGCCGTCTCCCCGCCTCCTCCCGCGGACAGGCCTGGCGCTCAACCGGCCGGCGTCGGCCGGCAAGCGCGAGGAGATCGGGCCGCCGCGATCGGCACCGCCACCGGAGGCCGCCGCCACGGAGAAGCCGACGCTCACCTCGTACGTCGACAAGCTGGGGAAGCCAGCGATGGACACAAAGGCGACCGCGCCTGGGGCGAAGGGCGCGACGGGAAGCCCTGCCGCGGCGGTGGCCGGCGCGTTGGCCCGCCCGCTCCCGGCAAGCCCGGCGTCGCGCCCGCGAAACCGGGCACGCCGGCCGGCGCCGGAGCGCCCCGCGAAGCCGGGGAGCGCGCCTGCCAAGCCCGGCACCGCGCCTGCCAAGCCCGGCGCGGTCACGCCCACGAAGCGCCCGGTCCCGGCACGGCTCCGGGGAAGGCGCCCGCCGCGCCCGCGAAGCCGGCCGGGCCGATCCGGTCAAGCAGCTCCGCTCGGAGATCGTCAAGCGCCACGCCCTCCTCGCCGGGCAGAACTTCTACGAGATGCTCGAGGTCCAGCGCGAGCGCTCCGCAGGAGGACATCAAGCGGAGCTTCCACCGAATGGCGAAGAGGCCCACCCGATCGCATCTCGGGCCTGAGCGCGGCCGAACAGGCGTCCGGCCAGGGACTTTCGAGGCGCTCTCGGAAGCCTACCCGCTCGACCGACGAGACGCGACGCACACTCTATGACATCGACCTGCGCTATCGCGAGTCGGCCACGGCGCGCGCGATCGATCAGGCCATCGTCACGGACGCCGGCCGCGACCGCAAGGTCATCGCGGACGATTACTACAAGGACGGGATGGCGCTCCTCTCGCGCGGCGATCTCTGGGGGGCGGCTCAGACGTTTCGCCAGGCTCTCCTGATCGATCCGCTACGGTTCGACTTCCACCTGGAGCTAGGCTGCACGCTCGCGAAGAACCCCCGCTGGCACTGCGAGGCGGAGCGGCGCCTCCGCCGCTGCCTCGAGCTGGATCCCAAGAATGCCGAGTCGTTCTACCTCCTCGGGCTCCTTTACCGCGAGAACGGCATGGAGCTCCGCGCCGAGATGGAGCTCAGGAAAGCGCTCGAGATCGAGCCGGAGAACCCACGATACAAGGACGCGATGACGGCGCCGAAGCGATAGCGGGAAGGAGCAAGAAACCCGCGCGCGCGAGCACGGGCCAGGTGCGCCGTACCCAAGCGCTCGGCTCCGAGCACGACGCCATCGGACCGTTCGTCGGCCGGCGCGGCGAGACGAGAAGCTCCGTTCCGCTCGCCCTCCCCGACGCGCGAGCGGCGGGGCGGGATCATCTGGGTGCGCGGCGCTGCTGGCCTCGGCAAGAGCCACCTTCTCGCCCGCGCGAGGGAAGAGGCGGAGCGGCTCGGGGTGCCGGGGCTCCCACGTGCGCTCGGAGCGCCGGCTCGGCGGGCCGTTCCCGCTCACCGAGGCGATCGACGTCTTCCTCGCCTGGTTTCGGCCCGAAGCGTTCATGGGCTTCGTCGACGGCGGCATCCTCGATCTGCCGCCTGTGCTCCCGCGGCGCGAGCCCGCGCTCTGGTGGGCGTGAGCTGGGCGCGCGGCATCGGCGAGGCGGCCTCGCCAGCGGCCGAGCCCGATCGCTTGCGGCTCCATCACACCCTGATGAGGATCCTGGCGGTCCTCGCCCGCCGGCCGGATCCTCATCACCTCGACGACCTCGACCAGGCGGCAGCCAACCGCGCGAGATCGTGCGGTTCGTCTCGCGGACTTCGCGCCGCGAGGCCGTGCTGATCGTCGCGTCGAGCCTCGCCGGGCGGCACGGGCGTCCTCGACCCCGAGCGCCGTGGCCATACCCTCCGGCGCCTGGCGAGCACATGTCGGACATCCCCGCCGATGCTCGTGCTCAACCCCGCTGCTCACCCCGGGGGACATCTCCGATGCTCTCGGGCCCTCCTCACCGCGCGGGGCACCGTCGCGCTCGACGCGACGAGCCGCCAGGAGTTGGCCGCGATCTGGAGCGCGTCGGCCGGGCAGCCCTGCTGGCGCGCGTCCTGGTGCCGCTCACCGAAGCTTCCGGATCGTCGAGCGGAAGGAGCGTCGCCTGGCTCGCCGACGCCGGCGCGCTCGACCATCTCCCGCGCACGGCACGCGATCCGGCAGAAGCTCCGCGAGGTGCTCCCGCCGGAGACGGCTCGGGTACTCCTCGAGGCGCTCGCCGCCTACACCGCCCCGTGCGAGGAGACCGACCTCGTGCAGATCCGGGCATCCCCGCCCCGCGAGGTGCGCGAGGAGCTCATCGCCTGCGTGCGGCTGGGACGCGTACCCGGCGGCGGGCTCGGCCCCGGCACGATCGGTCCCTACGGTCAGCTCCCTCGGGCCCTCCCTACCGTGTTCGTGCTCGCCATGAGCCGCGCGAGTCGCCCTCGAGGAGATGAACAGCGCCGGCGGCGGCCGATGCACCGCCGCATCGCCGATCTCATCGAGCGGCGCCCCGAGCGCTCCGCGGTCGCTGGTGGCGTTCCACCGGATCGAATCGGAGAGCACGTCAAGGGATTCGAGGCCGCGTCAGCCGGGCTCGAGGCGAAGAACAACTACCGGAATACCGAAGCGCTCGAGCTGCTCGGCAAGGCGGTGGCGATCGCCGAGGATGCCGGGGGGCTCCTGTCCGACCAGCAGGTGACGGAGGCGCTCGAGGCGCTTGCCGACGTCCTGATGCTGATCGGCCGCTGGCCGGAGGCGCTCGAGCACTACGACGAGGCCACGGTGCGCGCGCTGAAGGCGGACAGCCGCGTGGGCGCGGCTCGCAACCACCGGAAGTCCGGGGAGCTCCTCCAGCAGATGGGCCAGCTCGACGACGCGCGCGACGCCTACGAGCGCGGCCTGACCCTCCTCGAGGAGGGCGAGCCCTCGCCCGGAGCGGAAGGCAAGGCGGAGTCGGCGGAGACCGCCGTGATCCACGCGGCGCTCGGATTCCTGCTCGGCCATCTGCGCGGCGAGTACGGCCGCGGCATCGCGCTGCTCGAGAAGGCCCTCGAGATCGGCCGGCGCCTCGGCGACGGCCCGTTGCAGGCGCGCGCGCTCAACAGCATCGGCGTGATCCTCAACGACAAGGGCGACTGGGAAGTCGCGGTCGAGGCCTACGAGCGCGCGCTGCACCTGAACGAGATCCACGGCGACAAGCTCGGCGCGAGCGCGAACTACAACAACCTCGCGATCATCTTCGAGTTCAAGGGCGAGCTCTCCCAGGCCGTCACCTACTACCGGAAGAGCCTGAAGCTCGACCAGTCGATGGACAACCTGCGCGGCGTGGGGATCGACTTCAACAACCTCGGGAGCTTGTGCTTCAAGATGGGCCAGTGGACGCGCGCGCTCGGGTACATCGGCAAGAGCCGGCTTATGGCGCTCCAGCTCGGCGACCTCGCGCTCGTGGCGCTCGCCGAGACCAACCTCGGGGAGGTGCGGCTGCACCGCGGCGACTTCGCCGTCGCCGATCAGCACCTGCGACGCGCGGTGGAGATCTGGAAAGAGCTCGAGCGCGCCGACGCCGTCGCGGAGACCTACGCTATGATGGGGTCGCTCTGCTTTCGCGCGCGCAAGCTCGGCGAGGCGGAGGCGTGGTTCGAGATGGCCGACGAGATCGCGACCAAGCGCGACTTCAAGATCGTGCAGGCGGAGATCGCGCGCAGCATGGCGGAGCTCGCGCTCGCCAAGGGCGACGTGCGGGGATCGGAGGACCTCTGCGTGAAGGCGAGCCGGCTCGCACACAAGCTGTCGCTCGACGACGTCATGGGCGACATCTACGGCGTCTTCGGAGACGTGAAGGCCGCCCAGGGGGATGCCCGCGAGGCCCTCGGCTTCTTCCGGAAATCGCTCGAGGTCTTCCGCAGGAAGCGGATCCCCTACAAGCTCGCCACCGCCCTCTACCGCTACGGCCATCACCTGTCGCGGGAGCAAGAGGACGGGCGGCCTTTCATCGAGAAATCCCTCCAGATCTTCGAGCGCCTCGGCGCGAGAGAGGACGCCGCCCGGGCCCGGCACGCGCTCGGGATCGCCGGAAGCGCGGGCGGGCGAGAATGAGAGCGAGGTGGAGACGAGGATGAGCACAGCGCGAGTCGACTGGCACGTCTACTTCATGAACATCGCCCGCCAGGCGGCAACCCGGTCCACGTGCGACCGCAAGCACGTGGGCGCGGTCATCGTGCGCGACCGCACCATCCTCTCGACCGGGTACAACGGCTCCATCCGCCGGATGCCTCACTGCGACGAGGTGGGGCACGACATGGAGAACGGCCACTGCGTGGGCACCGTGCACGCCGAGGCCAACGCCATCATCCAGGCGGCGAAGAACGGGGTCGCGATCGACGGCGCCGAGATCTACACCACCGCCAGCCCCTGCTGGAGCTGCTTCAAGCTCATCGCCAACTCCGGCATCAAGGCGATCTACTACGGCGAGTTCTATCGCGACGAGCGGGCGCTGCCGCGTCGCCGCGCAGGCGGGATCGCGCTCTGATCTCTCCGCGGAATAGCGCTGCTCCTGGAACGGCCCGCGACCCGTCCCGCGCGCTGTGGTCGATCGGGGCGATCGTGGCGGCGCTGATCGTGTTCCATCCGCTGCTGCGAGGGAAGCTCCTCGGGCGCCACTGCAGCCGGCAGGCGCCCTTCCGGGAGATCGGCGGGGCCGGGGTCGATCCCCGGTTCACCGACCTCGAGGTGGCGCTCTTGCCGTGGCTCCGCGAGACGTCGCGTCAGCTCGCCGCAGGGCGGGCCTCCTGGAACCCGTTCGCGGGGACAGGGGAGCCGCTCCTGGCCAACGAGCAGTCGGCGGTCTTCCACCCCTTCACCATCGCCGGGCTCCTGTTCGGATGGCGCGCCGCGCTCACCTTGGGGGCCCTCCTGCGGTTCGGGCTCGCCTTCGCCGGCACGGCCGCGCTCGCACGGAACCTCGGGGCGGGAGGCGCCGGAGCGTTCCTCTCCGCAGCGTCCTACGCCCTGTCGGGATCGCTGCTGGAGTGGGTCGCATACCCGCTCGGAGGCGCCTTCGCCCACGTGCCGGCGATTCTCTGGGCCGCGCGATGGCGATCGCCCTGCCCGCGCAAGCGCTCGCGGCGCTCCTCGCATCATCGAGTCCTGAACAGTCACTTCGAGTACCTGCCCTTGATCTGGATCGCCGCCCTCGCTCTCCTCGTCGTCTCGCGGCCGCGCCGGCGTCTTCCGGGCGCTGGGACCTTTCTCCGCGGCCGCCGCCCTCTCCGCCCTCTTCCTCCTGCCGTGCGTCGAGTACCTGGCACAGAAGCGAACGGTGCGGAGCACCCGAGGAGACTCTCGATCGCGCCGAAGGACGACGAGGGTGCGCAGGAAGGGCTCCTCCGCGTTCCCACCTCTCCACTCCACCGCCACGGACCCAACCAGCTCGTGATCAGCGCGGACGAGCTTCGGGTTCCTGGTGCTCGTGCTCGCCTTCGCGGGCCTCGGCGCCCCGCGCGCGGCGGCGATCGGCGGCCCGACGCTCCTCGCCCTGGTGCTCGTCTACGACAATCCCCTGACCCGTGCGCTCACGGCGTTTCCCCCGCTGTCGCTCGTGGCGCGCGATCGCCTTCTCATCGCGGTCGCGCTGGGGCTCTCGCTGCTCGCAGGCCTCGGGCTCTCCAGAAGCCGCCGCCGGCCGCGGCCGGACGGGCCTGGCGATCCTCGGCCTGCTCGTCGGTGCGTCCATCGCGCCACGGCGCCTGCCTATCACAACCCGTTCGTCGTCCCGCCGCCGCACGCAGCGGCGGTCCTCGCTCGCCGCCGGAGCTCTGGGCGTGCTCGCCGTGGCGGCGGGGCGGCAAGGCCCAGCGCACCGCGCCGTCCCGCTCGCGGCGATCGCGGTCCTCCTCGGCGATCGCGCGTGGCAGATCGGCGGGCTCAACCAGTGGGCGCCGCGCACGAGCATCTACCCCGACCTTCCGGTGCTCGCCCGCGCGCGGGATCTCGCGGGAACCGATCGCGTGATCGCGCCGGGCCGCACGCTGCACCCGAACGCGGCAACCGTCTACGGGATGCGCGACGTCCGCGGTTACGATGCCATCGGCGTGAGCGCGTTCGCATCGGCGTTCGCGAGCGAGGGAGCGGGCCTCCTGCCGAACGCCTTCAGCCGGCGGGCCGCCGCGCGCGTGCTTCTCTTGCCTCCGGATCGACCCGAGATCGCGATCACCGACGAAGAGGGGGAGACCTTTCCCGCCGAGCCCGGCTTCGTGAAGGGGCTCGCCGTGCGGACCGGCGCCCCGCCGGGGACCGCCGTCACGATCCACGGGCCGTCGGCGGACGTCGCGACCGGTGTGCTCGGGGTCGACCGCGACGCGGGCGGATGGATCGCGGTGCGGCTCGATGGCCCCATCTCCACCCCGGAGCGGGCGATCTACCGCGTCGCGATCGAGGGCGCGGACGTGACCGCGGTGCGCGCGAGCTACGGCAGGGTGCCGGCGGCGGATCGAGAGGAATGCTCGCCGGAGCTCTGTCTCGCCGTCGATCCCGCCGCCGCGCAACGGGTCCAGCCCTCGCGCCCAGGGCCAGGCGCCGCGGCCGCCATCGAGGTCGACGCTCCGGACCTCCTCGCCTTCGCCATCGATCTGCCGGCCGCCGACCGCGTGACGGTGGCCGACGCTCGGTATCCGGGGTGGGGCGCACGCATCGACGGGGAGCCCGCACGCCTCGAGGATGCGGGGCCCTTCCGTGCGATCGACGTCCCGGCGGGGCGCCATCGCGTGGTCATGACGTACGAGCCGGCGAGCTTCAAGCTCGGACTGTTCGTGACCCTCGCCGCGGCGCTATGGCTCTCCATGACCATGGTCCTGCCGCGCCGCCGGATCGAGCGGGTGGGGTAGGCTCGGAACGCGCGCAAGGAGACACGCCGTGCCCACGAAGACGAACAAGAAGATAGCCCCGAGC
>JAXLQT010000004.1:0-292415 GCA_046331505.1 Acidobacteriota bacterium | reverse complement strand
ACACCTCCGCGTCGGAGAGCAGGCGCTGGTCCCGGAGCGCGGCGCTCGTCCCGCCAGGGAGGCGCGAGCCCTGGCGCGCATACTCCCGGACGAGCCGCACGACGCGCGGCGGAACCAGCGCGACGAGGAGGTTCTGCCTCCCGAACAAGCGGTGGGGTCGTGGACAGGCATTGGTGAAATCGTTGCCGACGAACAGCGACACCACGATCGCGCTGGGGTGCCTCGGGAGGGCCGCGCGCTTCAGGAGCTCGACGTACTCGAGGGGGCCGACACCCTGCACGCCGACGTTGAGGACGCTCCAGCCGGGGAGCTCTCTCTCGCAGACGGTGGTGAAGTGACGGCCGTGCGGCACGACGCCGATGCCGAACGAGTCGGCGATGACGACGCAGAGCTTCCCCGCGCCGCCCGGCTCGTCGTCGTAGAAGCCCTCGGCGCTCATCGGGAAGCCGAAGTAGTAGAGCCCGGGCCGCGCGCGGTTCGCGTCGATCACGTGGAGAGGGTCGTAGAGGCCCGCGAAGAGGGGCGACGGCCGGAGCCAGGCGAGGAGATGGAGCAGGACCTCCGTCGCGACGATCGCGACCGAGACGTTGGTGACGATCACGTCGAGCGCGCGCAGCAGGGGCGAGGGGAAGAGCGGGGCGATGCGATCGCCCCACGCCACGATCGCGACGAACGTCGTGGCGATCGCCCCGAGCGACACCCAGAAGAGGCCCGGATGACCGTCGGGCACCAGCGTGACGTGCGCGATCCCGCCGAGCACGGCGATCGCGGCGAGCCGGCGCAGCGAGCGCCCGACCCTCCTCGCCGCAGCCGCTACGACCCCACCCCCACCTTCGAGCGCACCTCGTCGAGCGTCGCGCGGGCGATGGGCGCGAGATCGCTGGACGCGGCCCGCAGGATCTCCTTCACGCCGTCGGGCTTCGCGAGCAGCGCGGCGCGGCGATCCTGGATGGGGGCAAGCTCCGCGGAGACGTTGCGCGCCAGGATGCCCTTGCAGTCGAGACACCCGATCCCGGCGCGGCGGCACTCGACGTCCACCATGGCGATCTCGTCGGGCTTCGAGAAGAACTTGTGGAGCGCGTAGATGTTGCACACGTCGGGGTTGCCTGGGTCCGAGCGGCGCTTGCGCGCAGGATCGGTCACCGCCACCGACAGCTTCTTCTTCACCACCTCGGCGGGATCGGCCAGAGCGATGTGGTTGCCCAGGCTCTTGCTCATCTTCCTCGTGCCGTCGAGGCCGATGACGCGAGGCGCCGGAGACAGGAGGGTCTTCGGCTCCGGGAACGTGGCGCCGAACCGCAGGTTGAACTTGCGCGCGATGTCGCGCGTCACCTCGAGGTGCTGCGCCTGGTCCTCTCCCACGGGCACGGTGTCCGCCTTGTAGAGGAGGATGTCGGCCGCCTGCAGGACCGGGTAGGAGAAGAGGCCGAGGTTCGCCTTGGCCGCGTCCTCGTCGGTCTTCTCCTTGTACTGCGTCATGCGCTCCATCAGCCCGAGCGGCGTCACCGTGGAGAGGATCACGACAGCTCGGTGTGCTCAGGTCGATCGGATTGCACGAACACCTTCGACCGGACCGGATCGATCCCGCAGGCGAGGAAGTCAAGCGCCGCCATGATGCGCTTCGGGAGCATCGCGGGATCCATCTCCTGGGTGATCGCGTGCAGATCACGCAGAAGATGCACTCGTAGCTTCCCTGGGCGCCACCCAGTTCTTCACCGCGCCCAGGTAGTTGCCGACGTGGAGGTCGCCGAAGGCTGGATACCGGAAAAGATGCGTCCTTGATCGTCACAGGCGTCGCCGGGATCAAGTATCAGAAGCGGGCGTGCGCGCGGACGGCGAGGCCGGCGGCGCGAGCCCGAGGAGGTCAGGAAGAGGCCGAGGCGGTAAAGAAGGGCTCGTAGCGGAACACGACCTCGCGGTCGCCGCTCGAGATCCACCTCCCGCAGGGCGCCGTCCGCTGCGCGGATGGGTCGTACCTCTCGCCACCGGCACGCGCGACCCATCCGGGAAAGAACGTCGGCGAGCACGAGCTTTCCCGCCGACTGCGGGGCGCGATCGAGGACGACGCGGACCTCGCCGGGTAACGTGTCGCGCACGGCGGCGCCGATCTCGTCCGCGCCCTCGCGTGCGGTGGCGCGACGCGCGGCAGGCCCAGGATCTCCCCGCCCCGCACGCTCTTGCGCGGCGAGCCGCCACTTCCGCCATCATCGTCGCGGCGCCGCCGACATGGCCCCGGGACGACGATGCGATCGACGCCCATCCGCTCAGGCGTCTCGACGCCGGAAGGAAGGGTGACGGGCCGGGAGCTGGAGGCGGGAGCCGATGGAGCCCAGCCGTCCTTGGCGTCGAAGACGAACAGCGCCGGATCGAGGCGATCCCAGAGCCCGGTGCAGCAAGGATCACCGGGTCGTATCCCCAGCGGAGAGGCGGCCGTTCACGAGCCCGTCGTTCGTCTTGCCGAGGACGATGTCGACCTCGCGCATCTCGCGGCGCACCGGGCCTGGGATCCCTGCAAGGCTCGCGTAGTCGGACGGGAGCCCGCCGGGAACGAGGAAATTCGAAGTCGTCGAAGCGCTCGGCTGCAAGGAAGACGAGCACCGCGAGACCCACGCCGCGCCGGGCCCATCGCGGGGTGCGGACCGCGAAGGCAGAGGCGCCCAGGAGCAGCAGGTGGACCAGCGCTCCCGCGACGACCTCGCGATCGGCCCGCTCCCGCGGGCGTGACGATGGCTCCGCGAGCTTCACCATGACCAGCCCGATGGCGAGCGGACGGCCTCCGCGTCCGGGCCAGGCGGCCGCCGCGACCGGTCGACGCCGAGGCCCGCGAGGATCGCGAACGCGAGCACCGTCAACCGCAGCGCCCGCATCGGTCCCCGCTGCGCCGCGAACAGCAGGGCTTCGCGGGCGGCCGCGAGCAGCGAGAAGGAGCCCGAAGTCTCCGAGGGCCAGCGCGATCCCCGCCGCCGACAGCGAGAGGAGCGAGAGGGTTCGCGTCCGTCGGCCGCGGCGCAGGGAGCCTTCCGGGCCGGAGCATGAGGCGGAAGCGAGAGCGACCCGGTAAGGATCGACGTCGCCACCCGCGCAGACGGCATCACGGCGACCCCGCGATCCCACCGGAGATCAAGCATCTCGGCGATGGCCGCCGGCGAGGGCTCCGCGCGTGAAGTGCTGCGGTGCGACGCGCCGCGCGTGGAGGCGACGGCGTACTCGAGGAACGGTAGTCCGAGGATCGCCGCGAGGAATGCCGCGAGGACGCACGCGAGGGCGATCCGCGACGCGCCCATCCGGCCCCTTCCCGGAGGAAGCGCGATCACGATCGCGAGCGCGGTCACGATGTAGGAGAGCGTCTGCAGGTGCCCCGAGAGGAACGCGAGCGCAAGCATCGCGGCGAGCGCGAGGCCGCGGCGCGACACGGCGGCGACGAGCACCCACGGCAGGAGGGCGGTTGCCGAGACCATGCAGGGCGCGTCGGGGTTGACGAGCGGCGGCGAGGTCAGGAACAGGAGGGCCGCCGTCGCCGAGCCCGCGCGCGACGCCCCGTAGCGGCGGGCCAGGACCGCCGCTCCCGTCCCGGCGAGGACGAGGTTCAGGATCCAGACGATCTGCTCGCGGGTCTCGAAGCTCGCGCCCAGCGCGAGAATCGCCGTGACGGGAGGGTAGGCGATCTGCGTCTGCATGTTGGCCAGGTGCGGCAGGCCGAGGTAGGCATGTGGGTTCCAGAGGGCGACGCGGCCCGCCGCCCACTCGCGTCGAGAGAGCTCGTGCCAGGGGTAGAAGGCGAAGCGCATGTCGCCCGGCGCGTACCTGACCACGCCGAAGCAGGCCGCCCGCGCCACCGGCAGCAAGAGCAAGATGGCCGGGACGACGAGAAGCGATCGGCGCGCGAGCGGAAAGAGCAGGGCGATCCCGGCCGCGACCGCGAGCGCGCCGGAGAGACGCTGCCACGCGTCGAGGGATAGCAAGCGCCCGGGCTCGAGCGCCACTCCCATCAGGGGTCGGCGACCCGACGACGTCTCGACGATGGCGTCGAGCCCGGACGGGCCCACGTCGACGAAGCCGAGGTGCGCCGACAGCACCTGGCGAGGATCCGTCGCGCGCAGCCCGCGCCGCGCAAACGTGCGCCCCGCGGCGGTGACGGCCACGCGATCGAGGGGCGACTCCAGCCGGAGCTTCACCTGGATCGCGTAGCGCCCGGGCGGCGCCGCGACGTGCAGGCGCGACGCGCCCTCTCTCCCCCCACGAACGGGCGCCTCGAAGACCCTGCGTCCCGCCTGATCGAGCGCCAGGAAGCAGGCGCCACACAGCAGCACGGCGGTCAGGAGCAGGATGACGCGCCGGGCGCCCATCGGTCGGGATATTAGGCCAGGGGCCGCATGGTAGGCTGCCGCGCCGATGGAGCCGGCACCACGGGCGAGACGCTCCGGCGCATCCTTCTCGGAGGCTCGATCGCCGTCGCAGCCGAGGCGCGCTGATCGCCGCCGCGGTCCTCGCCGGACCACAGCGCGGGCTCGGGGACTTCGGCAGCTACTACTACGGAGCGCGCGTCGTCCTGGCCCACGGCAACCCCTACGACTCCCACGCCCTGAACGCGCTCGCCACCGCGGAGGTGCTGCGGGAGGTGAACCCGTATCTCTACCCTCCCCCTTTCCTCCTCGTGTGCGCGCCCCTCACCTTGCTCTCGTTCAGCGCGGCGAGGTGGGCGTGGCTTGCCATCGACCTCTCGCTCGTGGTCGTGGCACTCGGGCTCTCCGGCCGCATCCTCGCGCGCGCCTTCCCGACCATCGCTCGCTCGACGATCGCCTGCGTCATCGCCGTGCTCGCGGCAACGTTCCAGCCGATCTACGACGGGCTCATCGCCGGCCAGGTCAACGCGCTGGTCCTCGTCCTCATCCTCCTCGCGCTCGACCGCCTGAGCCGATCGCGAGACGGCGCGGCGGGCGCCTTCCTGGGTGCCGCGGCGATCGTGAAGATGAGCCCGGCCCTGCTCCTCGTCTGGCTCGTCGTGACGCGGCGCTGGCGCGCGATCGCCGGAGCGGCCGCGTCGATGGCCCTCCTCTCGCTCCTCTCCCTCGCCGTCGTGCCGATCTCGGTCCAGCGCGCGTTCTACTTGGAGGTGCTGCCGGGGTTCTCGTCGACCTTCCCCGCGGTGCGGCTCCCCATCTCCTACTTCGGGAACCACTCGCTGCCCTCGGCGATCGACGCCCTGCTTCCGAGCGGCCGCCCACGGCACCTGTCGGGTCCGGCGCGCGTCGTGACCGCCGTCCTCGAAGGGACGCTCCTTGCGATCGCCTGCCTTCGATCGGCGCGATCGCGCGCGTCGCTCCGCGACGCGTCGGCGTTCCTCGTCCTCATGGTCGCCTTCCCCGTCTTCGCTTTCGACCACCACGTGGTGTACCTGCTGCTGCCGATCGCTCTCGGCGTGCTCCTCGTGTCCGAGGGTCAGCTCGCGCCGTCATGGATCGCGCCCGTCGCCCTCTCCTGGGCGCTCCTCGGGATCCCGCTCACCGAGCTCGTGCTGCTCGACGCGCGGACGGGGATCCTGTGGGCGCCCCTGGTCGTGCTCGCGCGCCGGGCCAAGCTGATCGGGATGGGGCTCCTGCTGGTGGTCCTCGCACGAGCGCCCGGAGCGGCGCCTCGAGGCGAGCGCGCGTCAGGAACCTAGCGGCAGCAAGCGCTCCAGGCCGCGTGCGAACTTGGAGCTGCGCGAGAGGCGCAGCGGGAAGCGCGACGCGACGACCTCCGCGGAGAGCGCGTCGTCGCGTTCGTACTTCAGCTCGACCACCAGATGGCGGTCCAGGAGGAGCGCCCGCGCGTCGCGCAGGCTCGCCCCGCCGTAGCCGATCTCCGAGTCGATCGTCAGGCGGAACCGTCCGTCGTAGGTCACCCAGTACTCGCGCAGGTACGTGGTGAGGAGCACGGGGCGCGTGCCGGCGCAGAGGGAGGCCTCGTCGGGCCCGAGCGGGAGGTTGCGGACCGCGCCCTCGAGAGAGCGCGCATCGATCCCGCGGTGCGTCGAGAGCGGTGGGAGCGGATGGCGGGTCTTGGTCCCCACGTCGCCGAGGCGCCCCTTGATCTCGAGGAACGGGGTCGCGACGTCGCCGAAGAGCGGCCCGTACCAGCGGATCCGGATCTTGGTGCGCGTCCCGACGCCGGCGGCGTTCGCCTGATAGGCGCCGAGAGCGACGGTGTCGAGATAGACGTTGTTGACGCGGCGATCGGGGTACGCGGAGACGAAGTGCGCGGGGTGGATCCGCACCAGGGATCGGACCTCCGCGATCGAGTGGTCGACGACGTACTTGCGCTCGTAGCGGATGGCCTCGATCGTCACGGGAGCTTCGCGGCCACGCCCTCGCCGGAGAAGGGCTCGCCGGCGACCTCCGTTCCATCGACGACGATGCGGGATCCGGCGTCCTTCACGTAGGGGTGCTCGACACCGGGGAGCTTGACGCCGGAGGCCTCCAGCGTGCTCCCCGCGAACTCGCCCTTCTTCTGGTAGGCCGCCAGGCCCGACCCGGAGGCTTCGATGACGAGCCCGGTGATCCGCGCGTGCGACGCGTCCTTCGAGGCGACGCCGATCGTGGCGCCGCGGATCCGCCCTCCTGTGACCGTCGCGTCGCTCTTCTCGCCGACGCTGATCCCCTTGTCCCCCGCCCGGTCCATCGTCACGTTCGCGATCGTGGCGGTCGTTCCCGAGATGTCTATGCAGTCGTTGCCGCAGCTTCCGAAGCGGCAGTCGCGGGCGTCGAGCGTGCAGAAGTCGAGATCGAGCGCGTCGCCGAGGCTGCCGCTCATCGTCACCCGCTCCAGCCGGACCTTCGCGCGCACGACGTTGAGCATGTCCTCGGCGTTCGCGTTCATGAGAGTGCTGTCCGCGATCCTCACGTCCGATTCGTAGAACGTCGCCGCGCCGGTCAGAGACCAGAGGCCCTTCTTCGCCGGCGCGAGCCCCTCCATCCGCACGTGCGAGAGCTCCGTCTCCCCCTTCGCCTGGATCACGACGAGGCCCTGACCCGTCCCGCCCTCGCTGCCGATGACGAACGGCCGGTCGGCGGCGCCGGCGAGGTGAAGTGGGGAGTAGGAGACGATGGCCGCTCCGCCGTCCAGCAAGAGCTCGGTCCCGGGTCCGCCGCGCACGTCGAAGCCGGGCGGGATGACGACGTCCTCGGTGATCGCGTGCACGCCCGGCTGGAACACGATCCGGTTCTCGTACGGGAAGAACTTCACGACGCCCTCGTGATCGAGCCGGCGGAACCGCTCGGTGAAGCCAGCCGGCGGCGGGGCGAGCGACGCGACCGGATCGATCGGGATGGCATCGACGAGGATCGATCGCGGCGCCTCCTCGCCGGCGAGGCGGTAGCGCAGCTCGGCCCCCGAAACGACCAGCCGCTCGCCGTCCTGGTGGCGCTCCGAGAGCGCCGCGGTCTCCTCGCCGCGGATCCCCTCGAACGCGATCAACCGGTGCTCGAGCGGCGCCCCCTTCATCTTCCCCGGCAGGAGCGGCGCCGACGCCGCGTGCGGCACGCCCCCCACGTCGAGCGACTCGATGCGAAGCGGCAGGAACGACGTGTTGACGATCGTCAGCGTCGCGACTCCGGCCGTCGCGTCGACGTCGCGGAGGTACGCCTTGACCGGGCGCTTCGGATTCAGGATCTCCCAGATGCGATCCCGCGTGCCGAGATAGAGCGTGAGCGGCGACTGGTAGAGCGGGTACTCCCGGTTCAGGATGGCAAGCTCCTCGCGGGCCTCCGGGTCGATCTCGGCGAAGAGCGCCTCCAGGTATCCGGGTGCGGCGATGCGGTGCAGCTCCCGGAAATAGGTCTCGACGAACGAGGGGTCGGAGAAGAAGACGTTCTCGTACGCAAAGACGTCTTCCCAGCCCACGTCGCCGCAGAGCCAGTCCTGGTAGAAGACGCTCGTGACCGGCTCGCGCTTGCGGTGGAGCCCGTAGGCGTTGTAGGCGATGAGCTCGAGCTTTCCGGTGACCGGATTGCTGTAGTAGCGCGCGTTCTTCCAGCGAAGGGCGTGATGGCCGCCCTGGAGGATGTCGAACATCGCGTAGAGGCGCGCGGCCTTCTCGACGTCGAAGGCGTCGCCGAGGGCGACGGTGCCGCGCCGGACGCCGGAAAGCAGCGCGCGGCCCTGCTCGAGCTCCGCGCGGAGCGTGTCGTCCTTCAGGGTCTTGCTCGTGTCGAAGGACTCCACGTCCGCGGCGAAGTAGATGTCGTCGTCGGTCGCGCGATCGCCGAGCGACAGCGCTCCCGGGGTCATGAGTCCCGTCTCGTCGAGCTTGAGGATGGGCCCCTCGCGGCGCTCGTTGTGCTCGATGAGCTCCTTGCTGAAGCTCTCCTCCACCGCGTAGATGCCGAGCGAGTCTCCGTTGACGATCACCTCGGCGTAGTCATAGCGAAGCGCGATCAAGCCCTCGTGGCGCAGGAAGCGATGGAAGAACCACTCCTTCAGGAAGGCGCTGCGCTCGGGGCTCTGGATCGAGAACCGCCGCATCCCGAGGATCGCATCTGCACCCTTGGTCTCGATGCGGAACGACCACTTCTTCCCCTGGAGGTGGTCGACGAGGTCGCCCTTGAGGCGCATCCTCACCTTGTGCATCACGCCGTCGACCGTCACCTCGGCGGGAACGAACGAGTCGTCCTCGGTGACGAGCGATCCGCGCGCCAGGGCCTTCTCGCGCATGAAGCGGAGGTGCTGGTAATCCTTGTGCTTCAGGTCGATGATGATCTTCCGCGGCGAGGCCGTCGCGGCCGCAGCGAGACGGGCGGCGGTCTTGCTGGCGCCCTCGCTTCGCACGGTCGAGCGGACGAGGCCGAGCGTGCCGCGCAGGTCGCCGATGCGCCGGGGCAGATCGGTTCCCGTCCCGACCCAGTAGCCGGATGCCAAGAGCGCCGCCATCCCGAGCGCGACGAGCCACGGGCGGCGGCGCCCGGCGCTCCATCGCGCCGCATCCGCACGCAGGGACGTCGTCTTGATCTCCAAGATTACGAACGCCGGGCCGCGATCACAGGAGCCGGTTGTCGAGGAACGACACCGCGAGGTTCTCGTGGAGCTGGCGGAGCTCCTTTCTCGCCTGGTTCAGCTCGGGGAAGCCACGGAACGTGACGAAGAAGTCGCTCGTGAAGGAGCCCGCGCGCTCGTCGTGGCGGTGGAGGTTCACCGTCACCGCGTTCTTGCCGAGGATCTCGAGCGCGCGCTCGAGGATCCCGTCCGCCCCCCCTTCGAGCGCGAGCGTGAGGTGGATGGCCTGCGGCGCGCTGCGCCGGCGGAGCCTCATGATCCAGACGACCGCCAGGATCGCTGTGACCCCGAGGAGCACCGCGACGCGCTGGTTGGCGCCGAAGCCGAGCCCTGCCGAGATCGCAAGGAAGAGGTAGGCGAGCTCCTCCGGCTCCTTGATGGGGGTGCGGAACCGGATGATGGAGAGCGCGCCGACGAGCCCCAGGGACAGGGCGAGGGAGCTCTTCACGATCGTGATGATGAGCATCGTCGTCATCGACACGAGCACGAGGTTGTGCGCGAAGGCCGCGCGGTTGGAGAGCGATCGGCCCCAGCGGACGTAGCAGAGGGCGACCAGCGCCGCGACCACGAAGTCGAGGCCGAGGTTGACGAGGAACTCCCAGACCCCGACGTGCGGGCTCTGGGTCACCAGGAAGTCCTGGAGCGCCTGACCGTGATCCACGATACGCGCTACCCGGCTCTAGCTCGCAAGATGCGTGACAAGGTTCCTCGAAGCCGCCCGGTGCTGCGGCGGAGCCTGGTCATATCACGGAGCCGGGGACTTCTCCCGCTCCCGGCGGCGGTGCGCGCGCGCCTCCTCCACGAGGCTCAGGTTCGAGCTCTGCGCCGAAGAGGGGAGCGGCGAGAGCTCTCGCGGGTCGGAGGCGAGATCGTAGACGTCGAGCGTCCCGTTGCCGGCGATCGCCTTCGTGGACCCCAGGTAGGCGGCCACGAGGTTCGGGTCGGGGGTCGTATCCCCATCCGGTGGCGCCGGCGTGCTCGCGAGGACGACGACGTCGTCGAGCGCCTCTCCGCGGATCGCTCCCAGGAGCGACCGCCCGGCCAGCACGGACGAGCGGCGCAGGTCCAGCCACTCCAGGATCGTCGGATAGACGTCGATGAGGGAGACCCTGGCCTCGACGAGCCGCTGCTCCGCTTGCTTCGGCGCGTGGACGATGAGCGGCACGTGCAGCGCATCCTCCCAGACCACGTCTCCGTATCCCGTCCGCCCGTGCTCCCCGAGAAGCTGCCCGTGGTCCGCGGTGACGATCGTGACCGTACGCTCCCAGAGCCCGCGGCTCGCGATGGCCGACAGGAGCTCCATCACGCAGCGGTCGTCTTCCCTCGCCGCACCGTCGTAGAGCACGGCGAGATCGGATCGCGTGCTGTCGCCCGGCGGAAGCTCGTCGCTACCGTAAGCGCGCACCTGCCCCGTGAGCGCGCCGCACGCGAGAGGGCCGCCGCGCGCCGACATGACCGGCTCGGAGTAGCTCGTGAGCCGGAACGGTAGGTGCGCCTCGAAGTAGTGGACCCACAGGAGGAACGGGCGGGCGGGATCGCGCCTCGCGAGCCACTCCTCGGCCGAGCGCGTCACCTCCGCGCTCCCGTGGAAGGAAGCCGCGTCGTTGTGGACCGCGAATCCCCGCGCGAGGCCCGCGCCGCCAAGCAGCGCTCCGGCCTGCACGAAGGCGGCGGTCTCGTAGCCCTCGCGCGTGAGCCGCTCCGCGAGCGTGGTGAAGCGAGGATCGAGGTGGTGGCCGTTGCGCTGGACGCGGTGGATGCCCGGGTAGAGGCCGGTGAAGAGCGAAGCGTGCGCCGGGTGGGTCGCCCCGATCGGCGTCGTCGCGTGCTCGAAGACGGTCGACCTCGCCGCGAGCCCGTTGAGGAACGGCGTGAGATGAGGCGGGCCGCCGTACACCTCGAGTCGATCCGCGCGGAAAGCGTCGAGGGTCACGATGACGAAGCTCGGCCGCTCGGGCGGGGCGGGCGCGCGGCATCCCGCGGTCGCCGCGAGGAGCAGAGCGGCGAGGGCCCGCGCGAGGACCATGGGTCGATGCACGCGGCATCGTAACTCCGGGCGGCGAGCCGGGAGATACTCCCGGCGTGGCTTCACCCGTCCCGCGATGGCTCCCGGCGGTGCTCTGCCTGGGGGCGGCGGCGCTCGTGACGGCGCCTCTGTACGCGCACCGGGACGGTTGGGGCATCTTCGACTGGGATCAGAAGCTGATGGAGGAGGGAGCCGCCCGCCGCGCGATCCTCGAGCACGGCGAGCTCCTGCTCTGGAACCCCTGGGTCGGCGGCGGCAAGTCCGCCGTCGGCGATCCGCTCGCGCGCCACCTCTCGCCCGTCCACATGCCCTTCGTGCTCCTCGGAGAGCTCCTGGGATGCAGGATCTCGATCACGATCCACGTCGCGATCGGGATGGCGTTCTCGTGGGCGCTCGCGCGCGCTCTCGGGATCCCGCCGCTGCCCGCAGCGATCGCCGCGATCGTGGGCTTCGCCAACGGGAGCGTGGCGTGGCACCTCTCGTACGGCCAGCTCGAGTGGATCTCCGCGGCGTGGATCCCGGGTTGCCTCCTGTTCGCCGCGCGCGCGGGCAGGAGCGGCGCGCCGATCGCGCGCGAGATCCTCGCGGGAGGAGGCTGCCTCGCGATGATGCTCCTCGAGGGAGGGATCTACCTGCTGCCGCCCGCCGTGGCGGCGATGGGGACCGTCGCCGCCATCACGTCCATGCTGGAGCGGCGCCTGCGCCCCGCCTGCGCCGCGGTCGCCATCGCGTGCGCCGCGGTCCTCCTCGCGGCGATCAAGCTGATCCCGACGGCGGAGATGGCCCACATGCACCCGCGCGCGTTCGACGGATCGCGCCGTGCGATCGGCTTCTACGTGCGGGCCGGCACGGCCCCGGGCCTCGTCCCGCAGGCGTGGCAGCTCTTCCTGCGGCGGACGAGCGTCGCCGACTCCATCGTCTACCGCACGGATGCCTCGTGCTTCGTCGGCGCCTTCGCGATCCTGCTCGCCGGGGCCGGGATCGTCCTCTCGCCGCGGCGCGTGCTGTCGCTCTTGCTGCCGTGCGCGGCGATCGTCCTGATCCATCTCGGCCCGCTGCTGCCGGTCGACCCCTGGCGCTGGCTCGGGACGATCGGCCCGCTCGAGACGCTGCGCTTCCCGGAGCGATTCATCGAGGTCGCTGCGATCCTCCTCGGCGTGATCGCGGCGGAAGGGCTCCACGTGCTGACACGAACGCGTCCGGTCGTGTCGCTTCCCGCCGTCCTGATCGCGCTCGCGAGCTTCACGGCGTTCGACTGGCCGCTCTACCATCGCGCCTTCACGCGCGACACGGCGCCCGTCGTGCCGAGGTCCTTCGCCCAGGTCGGCGTGCCGCGCCACTCGACCTACCACACGTTCCTCGAGCGGCAGGGTGCGGACCGCGGATACGACGTCACGCCGCGCTACTTCTACGTCCATCACGAAGGCGAGCCGGAGTACCGCGGCGAGGCGTTCATCCGTTCCGGACACGGAGAGGCGCGGATCGCGGCGATGACGTCGAACACGATCGTCGTCGATACGGATGCCCCGTCGGGAGGCCTCCTGGTCGTGAACCAGAACTACGACCCGGGATTCGCGGCGGTGGGAGGCGCATCCCGGATCATCCAGTCCGAAGGAGGCCTGCTCGCCGTGGCCGTCAGGGCCGGCCACTCGCGCGTCACGTTCCGTTACCGGCCACCTGGCTTTGCCATCGGAGCGATGATCTCGGCGATCGCGCTCCTCGGCCTCGGCGCCGTCGCGGTCATGGAGCGACGCGCGATGCCGCGCCCGGCCGGATCGTCCTCCCCGCCCTAGGGGTTGTTGGGATCCTGGGGTGGAGTCTGGGGCGGCGTGTTCGGATCGCCGCCTGGCGGCGTACCCGGAGGCGTCCCGGTCCCGCCGGGAGGGTTCGCCGGGGGCGCGGGTGGGATGTACTGCGGCGGCCCGTCCGCGGGGATGTAGCGCGGCGGCTCGTCCGGCGGGATATAGACCGGCGGCTCGTCGGGCGGGATGTACTGCGGCGGATGCTCGGGCGGGATGTACCGCGGCTGATCGCCGCTGTTGCCCATCGGCATCGAAGGGGGTGGAGGCGGTGGCGGCGGGGCGCCCCGTCCCCCCAAGTCGGCCGCTCCCTGGACGTTCATGATCCCGGTTCCTCCCGCGCGGGAAGAGCGTGATCTTCACGATCGGGCGCGCCACGTCCGAGCCGTAGACGACGACGCAGTTGAGCTTCGGCGCGAGCGACAGGATGTCCGCGATGTCCGAACTTCACCGGGCTCGGATCGAGCACCATGGTGACGCGATCCTCCGGCAACAGATCCGCGCCCACGATCTCGAACCCCGCCTTCTTCGAGACGTCCTCGAGGATCTGCCTCACGCTCTGATCCTTGGCGGTGATGCCGATCTTGCCGTCCTTGTACTGGACGCTGAGACCGGGAGGGATCCCCTGGGCCGCCATGGCGGCGGTGCCGAAGAGGAGGCCTGCGAGGAGCTTCACCTTCATCACGATCACACAGTATACGGGGCTCCCCGGCGGAGCGTCCACGCGGTGCCGCTGATAACATTCTTGCGCCTCATCGATGCCCGATCTCCCGGCGATCTCGGTCGTCATCCCGTCGTACGAAAGCTCCCGCACCATCGGCGCGACCCTGGCGTCGCTCGAGAGCCAGGATTACGACGGCCCGCTCGACGTCGTCGTCGTGCGCACCGGCGCGGACGACGGGACCGACACCATCGTGCGGGAGCGGGACGGGCTGAAGGTCCGCCTCGTGACCCAGGACGAGCGCGCCTTCGCCTGGCGGGCTCGCAACATGGGCGCGGAGAAGGCGCGGGGAGAGATCTTCGCCTTCCTCGACGCCGACTGCACGGCGCTGCCGGGGTGGCTTTCGAGCATCGCCCACAGCGCCGGCCACGGCGTGCGCGCGCAGGGAGGTGCCATCGAGACACGGCCGCCAAAGACGATCGGGGCGTGCGCCGAGGAGTTCCTCGAGACGCTCGAGTTCCACCCGCGAGGGAAGCCGCGGACCCTGCCCTTCGCCTCCGCCGCGAACTCGGCCTACGACGCCGAGCTGTTCCGCTCGGTGGGCGGCTTCCCGGACGTGAAGCTCGGCGAAGACATGCTCCTGGGCGAGCGCGTGAAGAAGCTCGGCGTTCCCATCTCCTTCAACCCCGAGATGAGCGTCCTGCACGACAACGCCGTCGACTTCCCGCGCTTCCTCAGGAAGCAGCGCGAGCACGGGATCTACTCGGCGAGGATCCGGTCGGCATCCGAGCTGAAAGGATCGGTCTTCGTGCGCCAGCCGCTCCTCCTGCCGCTGCTCCCGCCCGCCCGCCTGGCGCGCCTGACGACCCGCGCGGCGCGCATCTCGCCCGGGCTCCTGGTGTCGCTCCTCGCGCTGTCGCCGGTCCTGACGCTGGGCGTCCTTTCGTGGACCTGGGGATTCATCCAGGGAAGGGGATCTCATGCCTGACGAAGCCGTTTCCACCATCGTGGCGGGACGCGTGCTGGTCGTGGACGACGAAGAGAACATCGTCGCATCCCTCAAGGGTGTCCTCGAGGACGGCGGCCTCTCCGTCCTGACGGCGAGCGGCGGCGAGGAGGCGCTGCAGGTCCTCGATCGCGAGACAACGGACGTGGTGCTCCTCGACATCTGGATGCCGAACCTCGACGGGATGGAGACGCTGAGGCGTATCAAGGGGGCCTACCCCGAGGTCCAGGTGATCATGGTGACCGGCCACGGGACGATCGAGACGGCGGTCGCGGCCACGAAGATGGGCGCCTTCGAGTTCATCGAGAAGCCGCTCTCGGTGATGGCGGTGACCCAGGCGGTCGATCGCGCCCTGCAGCACCGGCGCGACCTCGCGACCAAGCGCGAGCAGTCGCTCGGATCGACGCGACGCGAGGCGCTTCTCGGCCAGTCGCGGACGATCGAGGAGCTGCGCCAGGCGATCCCCGCGCTCGCCGCGAGCAACGCGGGCTTTCTGATCGAGGGCGAGATCGGCGTGGGCAAGGAGCTCTTCGCGAGGCTCGTGCACGGAGAGTCGCGCCGGCGCGATCGCCCGTTCGCCCGCTACGTCGTACCGGAGTCCGACGCCGCCACGATCGAGCGGGAGCTCTTCGGCCCCGACGGCGCCTGGGCGCGCGCGGGAGCGGGAACCCTCTACGTGGATCGCGTGGAGCGCCTCCCGCGATCCCTGCGCGACGCGCTCTTCTCCCGCCCGGGCCCGCGCGTGGCCGGCGGGGCGCTTCCCCCCGGCGCCGACGTGCCGGAGGGCGTCCGGAAGGTCGCGATCTCGCCGCTACGCGATCGGCAGGACGACGTCCCCGCGCTCGCCCGCGCGTTCCTCGAGGCGCAGGGACGCGAGCAGGGGCGCTCGTCTCTCACGTTCTCCGGCGAAGCGGAGGCGGCGCTCGCCCGCTACCGGTGGCCCGGCAACGTCAAGGAGCTCCGTGGCGTCGTCGCCCAGATCGTGCTCGCGTCGCTGGCGCGGCCGGCGCTGCAGGCGGTCGGGCTCTCCGATCTGCCGTCGTCGATCCTGACCGCCGCCGATGCCGGCACCCGCGTCGAGGCGCGCGACGGGGACGACCAGGACGTCTCGTTCGAGGAGGCGGAAAGGCGATGGGAGGCGGCGTTCCTCGCGAGGGTGCTCGCGCGACACGACGGGAGCGTCGACGACACGGCCAGGCGCCTGCACCTGTCCCCCATCGCGCTCCAGAAGAAGCTCGTCGCCTACGGTCTCCTCACGCCGCAAGAGGCAGGTCCCGGCCAGGACCGGATCCGCCCCCAGAGGACGCTTGCCCGCAGCGTCGTCCTCTGTGGCCAGGGGCTCCACTCCGGGCTCAAGACAGGTCTGATCCTGAACCCGCTGCCTCCCGGATCGGGCATCCTGTTCGGGAGCATCAGCCACGGCGACACCGTGCCGGCGCGCGTCGAGTTCGTCGACCGCACGGGCTACGCGACCGGGCTACGCCGCGGCAAGGCGATCGCCAAGACCATCGAGCACTTCATGGCGACGCTGCACGCCTACGGCGTCACCAACCTCCTGATCAAGATCGCCGACGAGGTCCCCATCATGGACGGATCGGCGCGCGACTTCTGCCAGCTCCTCGACGATGGCGGCATCATCGACCAGGATGCGACGGTCGAGGAGATCGTGATCGAGGAGCGCCTCGCCGTGGGCGATCCCGACGCTCCCGACGGCGAGGGCATCAGCATCGAGCCCGCGGCGCGATTCGGAGTCTCGTACGACCTCGTCTACCCCAAGCCGGTCGGCCACCAGCACTACGCGTTCACGATGGCAGATGCGGAGCCGTTCTTCGAGGCGTTCCGGGAGCGCGTCGCCCCGGCCCGCACGTTCGGATTCCTCAAGGACATCGAGAAGCTCGAGGAGATGGGCCTGGCGTCGGGCGGACGCCTCAGCAACTTCATCCTCATCGACGACGAGAAGGTGGTCAACACCGAGCTCCGCTTCGAGGACGAGCTCGTGCGCCACAAGATCCTCGACATCGTGGGCGACAGTTACCTCCTGGGCCGTCCCATCCGCGGCCACATCCGCGCGCGCAAGACCGGCCACGAGGACAACGTCGCCCTCGTCAAGCTGATCCAGTCACGCTACCTCGCCTGATCGCGAGCCGCTCGCGCACCCTCGGCGCGACGGCATTCCCCCACTCCCCGTCTACTCCCCCGCCGCGACCTCGACCGTGTAGGTTTCGACGATCTCGGTGCCGGCGAGCTTGTCCTTGGTGACCACGCGCAGCTCGTAGGTCCCGAGGGGGGACTCTTCCGAGAGATCGACGCTTCCAGACAGGGCGATGGGATCGCCCTTCCCAGGCTGGTCGATGAGGTCCTGATCGAGCACCACCTGGCCGGTCGGAGCCGTGACGGTCAGGTGCATGAGGATGTTCCAGCTGGATCCCGCGTCGAGCGTGGCGCCGGCGAGCTTGTACGAGAAGGCGATGCGCTGGCCCTTGCCGTAGGTCGCGCCGTCCTTGGGACTGTTTCCCTCGTCGAGGAACTGGAAATCCTGGACCTCGAGGGAGCCGGTGCCCGGCGCGGTCATCTCGTCCCCGGAGCCCGGCGCCGGCATGGGCACGAGATCCGAGGGGCTCGCGGCCGGTTCGGTCGGGGCGGCGGGAGGAGCCTCCTCGGGCGGCGCGGGCGTCGTCGCGGCGACGGGCGCCGGCTGTGGAGGCGTCCTCGTCGTACGTGAGACCAGGAAGTAGGCGGCTCCGCCTCCCAGGCACACGACGAACAGGCACCCCATCCCGAGGAACGCGGCGATGAGCCAGCCTTTGCCTTTCACGGGAGGGATTGTAGCGTGCCGCCTCGCGTTGCCGCAGACGGGAGGCGGAGCTAGAATCTCTCGTTTCGCCGATGACTCGCCGCAGAATCGCTCTCCTCATCGCGCCGCTCTGCCTCCTGTCCGGGCTCTGCGGACCTCTGCCCCTCAAGAAGCCGATCTCCGTACCGGTGCAGCCGCCGGGTTACGCGGTCAGCGGGCGCCGCATCGTCTTCCAGACACCGGCCTTCACGGTCGCGGCCGAGCCTCTCGACGACCAGGGCGCGCAGCGGTTCTTCCGGGAGCACACGGGCCAGGACGTGAACCCGTTCCGGATCCCGAGCGGTCCGGGGTACCAGGTCTTCCTCGTCACGGTCGTCAACAGCGGGCGCGTCGATCTCAACTTCAACGCGGTCTACGCGACGATGAGCGCCGAGGGGAAGTTCCTCTACCACCTGCCGCCGCACGAGCTCGCGGTCGAGATGGCGCCCATGTTCCCCGACGTGGACCTGAACGCCCTCTTCTCCGCGGCGGTGTACGACGAGTCGGCCGTCATCAACCCGAAGCACTACACGTCCCGCTTGCTGGTCTTCTACCCGCTCGAGCCGGACGTCCGCCGCTTCGTGCTGATGTTCAGCAACGTCGCCTACGGCGAGTCGAGCACCGAGGTGGCGTTCCCGTTCGAGGTGATGGAGACCGACAAGTGGCAAGGGAAGGCCGCGGAGCCGCTCGTGATGCCGGCCGCCCTCAAGGAACAGAAGGACTGACTACGGGCGGCGCGCGGCGGGATCCGTCCCGGCGCCGCCCGACCAAGAAGGAGACTCCATGAAGGAACAGAAGAAGAGCCCCCCGGCCGATCCGAAGAAGCGGTCCGGGAGCTTCGACAAGGCCGTCGCCGACTACGAGAAGGCCATGAAGCTCTTCCACAAGCGAGACTTCGCGGGAGCGAAGGCACACTTCGAGGACGTCGTCGGCAAGCACGACGGCGAGATCGAGGTGTGCGAGCGCGCCGCCATCTACGCGCGCATCTGCGAGGAGCAGATCGCGCCGAAGAAGCCGCGTCCGAAGAGCGCGGACGACCATTACCTCCTGGGTGTGCTCGAGCACAACGGGGGCGAGTATGGGAGCGCCATCGCGCAGTTCCACAAGGCGCTCGACCTCGCGCCGTCGGACGATCGCTACCGTTACGCGCTGGCCGCATCCCACGCACGGGCGGGCCAGAGCGACGAGGCCATGAAGGCGCTCACGGCGGCGGTGTCGGCCAACGAGGAGAACCGCATCCTGGCGGCCCTCGACGAGGACTTCGACGGCCTGGAAGACGACGAGCGCTTCATCAATCTGACGCGCGCGGAGCCGGCGGGGGATCGGTCGGGCGCGGGCGCGTGACGGGGCTCTCCGCCGTCGTCCTGGCGGCGGGGCTCGGAAAGCGCATGGGGGGCGGCGTCCCGAAGGTGCTGATCGAGGCTCGAGGACGTCGCCTGCTCGATCGGGTGGTCGACGTCCTGCGCGCGGCGGGAGCCGAGCGCATCGTCGTCGTCGAGGGCCCGTCCGCCCCTCGCCCCTCGGAGATGCTCTCCGCACCCGACCTCTCGTTCGTGGTCCAGAGCGAGCGCCTCGGCACGGCGCACGCGCTCGCGCAGGCCGAGCCGATCCTCCGGGATGAGACGGGACCCTTCCTCGTCGTCCACGGCGACATGCCGCTCATGAAGAGTGCGTCGCTGCGCGCGCTCCTCTCCGCCTCCGAGACGGCATCGAGCTACGCCGCGCTCCTCGTCGCCAGGCCCGCGCCCGGAGACACGGACGCGTTCGCGGGGCTGGGGCGCGTCGTCGTGAAGGAGGGAGTCGTGCGCGAGATGGTCGAGGCGCGCGACCTCCCCTCGCGCCGCGACGCGTTGCTTGCGATCGACCCGGATCTCGATCGCGCGCCGACGATCAACATCGGCGCCTACCTGTTCGGCGGGACCCGCGCTCCGGGCCAGCCCTGGCGTGCCCTCGGGCGCGTGGGCAGCGGCAACGCCCAGGGCGAGCACTACCTTCCGGATGCGATCGGCATCCTCGCCGCCGAGGGGCTTGCGACCGTGGCCGTGCCCGGCGGTGCCGAGGAGGGTCTCGGCGTGAACACACCGGCCGACCTCGCGCGCGTCGAGGCTATCCTTCGATCCCGTGACGCGGCGGGGTCGTCCTCTTCCTCGTCGAGGCGGCGAGCGCGAGGAGGCTGCGGCATCGTTGGACATGCGCTGCGCGGGTCGCCTGGAAGGCGAAGCCCTGCTCGACGTCCTCTCGGCACTCGAGTACCGCGGCTACGACTCGTCGGGCTCCTCGCGCTCGACGGAACGGCACGTTCCGGGTGCTGCGGCGGCCCGGGAAGCTCGGGGAGCTGGAAGGCGCTGGTCGCCGGCGAGAAGCCCCTCCCTACGAGGACGGGTGGGGCATCGGCCACACGCGATGGGCACTCACGGAGCCCCCAACGAGGTGAACGCGCATCCGCACCGGGACCGCAAGGACCAGGTGTTCCTCGTCCACAACGGCATCGTCGAGAACCACGCCGCCCTCAAGGAGCGGCTCGGCGCGGCGGGACACCGGTTCGTGACCGAGACGGACTCGAGGTGATCGCCCACCGCATCGCGGACGAGATCCCGCGGGCGGCGGCTTCGCCGAGGCGGTCCGGCGCGCTGTGCTGAGGCTCGAGGGCGCGTTCTCCATCGTGTGCGTGACGCCGCTCGAGAAGAACCTCATCGTCGCGGCGCGCTCGGGCCCGCCGCTCGTCGTCGGGTTCGGCAAGGACGAGGGGTTCGTGGCAAGCGACATCCCAAGCTCCTTCCCTACACGCGCGACGTGGCGTGGCTCGGCGATCGCGAGCTTGCCATCGTCACGCGCGACCGGCAGGATGTCGTCTCTTCGACGGCGCGCTCCGCGCGGGTGGGAGCGCCAGCACGTCACGGGACGTGAGGCCGGAGAAGCGCGGCCACCCGCACTTCATGAGCAAGGAGATCGCCGAGCAACCCGAGGCGCTGCGCGCGACCTCTCGTCGGCGCTCTCCCCGCGCGGGATCACGTCCTCTTGCCGGAGGCGCTCGATCCCCACCTCGCACGCATCGAGCGGGTCGCCTTCGTCGCCTGCGGCACGTCGTGGCACGCGGCCCTCTCCGGGAAGACCTACGTGGAGACGCTCGCGCGGCTCCCGGTCGAGGTCGACATCGCAAGCGAGTACCGCTACCGCGACCCCGTCCTCGACGAGCGGGTGCTGGTGGTGGTCGTGACGCAGTCCGGCGAGACGGCGGACACGATCGCCGCGCTGCGCGAGGCGCGCCGGCGCGGGGCGATCACCCTCGCGATCACCAACGCGCAGGGGTCGATGGCGACGCGCGAGGCGCACGCGACGTTCCTCACGAAGGCGGGCCCCGAGGTGGGCGTCGCGGCGACGAAGACGTTCACGGCCCAGGTCGCCGCAGCCTACCTGCTGGCGCTCGGGCTCGCGGAGCGCCGCGGCACGCTTCCCGATCTGCGCGCGCGGATCGAGGACCTGCTGACCTTGCCGCACCTCGTGCAGTCGACGATCGCCTCGCTCTCCGGCCTCCGCGATCTCGCCGTATCGTTCGCCGGCGCGCGCGACTTCCTCTACCTCGGGCGGGGGATCCTCTACCCGATGGCGCTCGAGGGCGCGCTCAAGCTCAAGGAGATCTCCTACATCCACGCCGAGGGCTACCCCGCCGGGGAGCTGAAGCACGGCCCGATCGCGCTCATCGATCCGAAGATGCCGATCGTCGCGCTCATCGGTCAGGGCGTCGCGCGCGACAAGATGCTCTCGAACGTCCAGGAGGTGCGCGCGCGCGGCGGCATCCTCGTCTCGGTCTGCCATGCCGGCGACGAGGAAGCGAGGCGGCTCTCGGATCACGTGATCGAGATCCCTCGATCGCCGGAGCTCCTCTCGCCGTTCGTCGCGGCGCTGCCGATGCAGCTCTTCGCCTACCACCTGGCGGTGGCGCTCTCCTGCGACGTCGATCAGCCACGCAACCTCGCGAAGAGCGTCACGGTCGAGTAGCCGCCTTGCCGCTCGATCTCTCGACCCTCTCGGCCGAGCAGAAGGACGCCGTCACCGCGCCGCTCGGCCCCGTGCTGGTGCTGGCGGGCGCGGGGTCGGGAAAGACCCGCGTCCTGACGCACCGCGCGGCCCACCTCGTCTCCGACGTCGGGGCCTTCCCGCGGGAGATCGTCGCGCTGACCTTCACCAACAAGGCGGCGCGCGAGATGCGCCAGCGGATCAAGGAGCTGGTGCCCGGAGAGACGCCTTTCTTCGGGACGTTTCACGCGTGGGCGCTGCTCATGCTGCGCCGCCACGGCGCGCGCCTGGGCTTGCCCCAACCCTTCGCGGTGCTCGCCGGCAGCGAGCAAGGGGAGGCGCTGCGTCGCGCCGCGAAGGCGGCGGGCATCGTCATCGAGGCGGGCAAGACGGGTCCGATCCTCCGGGAGATCTCGCGCCAGAAGAGCGGCATGGCCCCGGAGTGGAGCCCGTCGCTCCAGAACGTCGACGTCGACAAGCTGGCGGCCGCCTACCAGAAGGAGTGCCGCAGGCTCGGCGCGATCGACTTCGACGACATGCTGCTCCTCTTGCGGGACCTGCTGTCCGGAGACGCGGAGGTCCGCGAGAAGCTCCGCACGCGCACGCCCCACGTGCTCGTCGACGAGTTCCAGGACACGAACCGCCTCCAGTACGAGATCCTGCGGCTGCTACGACCGCCGGGGGAGAGCCAAGGGAGCCTCTTTGCCGTGGGCGACGACGACCAGTCGATCTACGCGTTCCGCGGCGCCACCATCGGGAACATCCTGGCGTTCGAGCGCGACTACCCCGGCACACGCGTCTTCCACCTCGCCGCGAACTACCGGTCGAGCGCCGAGGATCCCTGGACGCTGCGCGACGCACGTCGTGCGCGTCAACAAGGGACGCAGAGGAAGCGGCTCGTGGCGCACCGCGGGCGACGCCGCGACAGAGGTGGAGGTGGTCGTCCACGCGGCCGACAGCGACGAAGCGCGCTGGGTCGCGCGGAAGGATCGAGTCGGGCGCGAACCAGGGATCGGCCCGCGATGCTCTACCGGACCAACGGCCAGTCGCGCCTGTTCGAGGAGTCGCTCACCGCGCTCGGCATCGGCGAGTACCGCATCCATGGGGGCGCTGCACTTCTACGAGCGGCGGGAGGTCAAGGACGTCCTCGCCTACCTGTCGGCGGCTCTGATGCCCCGCGACGAGATCGCGTTCACGCGCGCCATCGCCACCCCGCCGCGCGGCGTGGGCGACGCGACGGGCTCACCTCGAGGACTTCGCCGCGCGCGCGAGGACGCGCGGATCGCTGCGCCCGTTCCTCGCGGAGAACCCCCAGCTTCCGTCCCGCGCGCGCGAGGCTCGGCGCGTTCGCCGACGTCCTCGACGCGATCCGCGCCGCGGGCCCAGCGCGGGCCCGATGATCGACGTCGCGCTCGGGCTCACGTCGTACCTGTCGTGGATCCGCTCGGAGCCGGGGGGACGAGCGGGCCGAGAACGTGAAGTCGCTCGCCGTCGGCGCCGCGGAGTTCGACGCCGAGCAAGAGGCGCCGGACGCCGCGGCACGTTCCTCGCCTACGCGAGCCTCGAGACCGGAGACGATGGCGACGAGGGCAGCGATGCCCCCGGTAAGCCAGCTCCTGACGATGCACGCCATGAAATGCTCGAGTTCGCGACAGTCTACCTGGTCGGTCTCGAGGAGGGACTGGTCCCCCACTCCTCCTCCACCGCGAGCGCCGAAGACCTGGCGGAGGAGCGGCGCCTCCTCTACGTGGGCATGACCCGGGCGCGCGATCGCCTCGTGCTGACCCACGCGTCGTCGCGCCGCCTGTATGGCAAGACCGATCGCGCCATCGCGTCGCGCTTCCTCGCCGACATTCCGAAGGGATCGAGCACGGTGGTCGATCTCGCGCCCGAGCAGGATCCCGCCGCTCGCTTCGAGCGGGCGTTCGCCTTCCTCGGGACGCGCAAGGCGTCGAGCCCTTCACGCCCTCGCGATCGCGAGCGCCAGCGCGCGGCGCCTCGCGACGCGGCGACAGCACCGGGCCGTGGCGTCGGTCGCACGGTCCTTACATCGGCACGCGCGTGCGCCACGACAAGTACGGCGTCGGCACGGTGCTCGGCCGCGAGGGGGACGGCGACGACCTCAAGCTCACGATCACCTTCTTCGGCGGAGTCGGGCGCAAGAAGATGATCGTGAAGCGCACCGACTTGACCATCCTGCCGTGATGTCCTCGAGTGCCATCGATGGCGCGGCATCATGCTCGCATCGATCGATCGGAGTTCGCATGCCGACGGTGACCATCTCGCCCAGTATCAGGTCGCCATCACGCGGGAGGCCGGGAACCCTTGCGCCTCGAGCCTGGACGAGAAGAGGTAGCCGCTGCCGCCCTTCTCGACGCACCCACCGCCGTCATCTGCGCCGTCGGCTCTGTGCTTGACCAGTCCTACAGAGGTCGTTGCCCGCCGGCGCGGCGAACCCGCCGCCGCCCTCGACCGGACGCTCAACTTTCCCGGCCGTGCCCGCCTGTCTACCCTCTCGCACCCTGAAGAACGTACGCCGGCGTCTGTCACGATCCCCATGGTGCTCCGCGCTCCTCGCTTCCGCGACGCCACCTCTTCCCGCGGCCGACGGCGGCGGCGGGCTTCGCGTGACGATCGACGTGGCGCTGATCGACGTGGTGGTCGTCGACGGTGACAACGAGGAAACCCCGTCATGGACCCTCACGAAGGACGACTTCGAGGTCTACGAGGACGGCGCGAAGCAGACCATCACCGACTTCGACGTAGTACGGCGCGGCGCCCGGGCGTCCACAGCAGAGCCGGAAACTGCAGGCCCTGGAGCCACGGCGCCGGTCACCGCCGGGGAGAGGAGCGGCATTCATGTTCTTCCTTCGATCAGCAGGACAGCGCACCCTACGAGAGCTCGAGGAAGGCGAAGGAGGCCGCGGCGAGGATGATCCAGACGCAGCTCGGGACCAAGGACTGGGCGCAGCGCTGCAGTACGACGCTACCTGCGGCTCGTCCACGAGATGACCTCCGACAAGGAGACCTCGCGAGCGCAGTATCGCAGAGGGAGCCGGCGACGGTGCCTGGAGCCGGGACGCCGCGCGATCGGGCAACTCTCGTCCCGGACCGCCTCGGGTCGTGGCGCAGATCCTGGCGCCGATCCCCGGCCGCAAGACGCTGTGGTACTCTTCTCCCGGGCTATGGCGCCTACGGCAGGGCACCCGGTGACCGAGGCCGAGGACGACGACGAAGACCGTGGGGCTCGACAGCTCAAGGATAGGACCGGATGGTGGCGACGATGAACGCGGCCAGCGTCGCGATCTTCCCCGTCGACGCGACCGGCAGGCCAGTCGCGCACCGGCGATGCCTCGTCGGAGATCGACCAGCGCGCCACCGCGCGAGCACCGAGCCGAGGCCGGGCGCGGACGCTTGCGCTCCTGCATGGGGGAGCCGGCGCGCTGCTGCGGCCGCACGGCGCTCGGCGCGGGGCGAGCTCGGCCTCGACCGTTTCCAGCAACAGCAAGGCGATCGCCGAGCAGACCAGCGGCGGCGTGATTTCTGTCGCTCTTGTCCTCGCCTGGCCTGCATCGTGGCCAGCAGCGCCTGCGCGCGCGCTGGCAGGCACCTCGACGAGGCTCGCGCGCGTCGCGCGCCTCATGGCAACTACTACGCGATCGGCTACGCGCCGCCCGCCGGGAAGAAGGGTTTCCCGCGACGCCGAAGGTCGAGGTGAAGCGCAAGGGCTCCGCGTCATGTCGCGGCGCGAGCTTCGTCTCGGGCCTCGTACCCAGGCCGCCGCGGCGGCGCCGTGGTGATCGCCGCCTCGTAGCGCCGGTCGGCTCTCGGGGCCTCGTCGCCGCTGCTTCTCCTCCTCGCGCGCGCGCCGTCCGCCTCTGGCGCCGGAGACGCGGGAATACACTCGCGCGATGGCCGCGCGTCGCATCGGCGACTACAAGCTCGGACCGGAGCTGCCGATCCGCGGCGCCTACGGCGTCGTCCACCGCGCGATCCGCCGCCGTCGGGCCGCGCCGTGGCGCTCAAGCTCGTGCGCACGCCCCGCCCCGGAATGCTGGCGTCGATGCGCCGCGAGATCCGCGCGCTCTCCAGGCTCCGCCATCCCGGGATCGTGCGCATCCTGGACACGTGGCGTCTACCAGGGCGCGCCCTGGTACGCGATGGAAGTGCTCGAGGACGGACGCTGCGCGATCGCATCGGCGCGGCGCGCCCCTTCCGGCGCGTGGCGGACGACGACCTGCGGCGCCTGCTCTCGATCCTGCGCCGTCTCGCGCCGCTCGCGTACCTGCACGGAGAGGGCATGGTGCACCGCGATCTCAAGCCCAGGAACGTGGTCGTCCGCGACGACAGCTTTCCCGTCATCGTCGACTTCGGCCTGATGATGGACGTGCCGCGGGAGGCCGAGGAGAGCCTCGACCTCCCGGACGACGCGGGCACCGCCGCCACACCATGCCTCGGAGCAGATGCAGGGCGAGAGCTCACCGACGCGCACGCGGACCTCCTTCGCGCTCAGGTGCATCCTCTACGCCGCCCTCACCGGCGTGCCGGCCTTCCCGACCGGGCGCGACGTCTCGATCCCGCGTTCGTCCCGCCCGCGCCGTCCCGGATCGCGCCGGGCCTCCCGCCTGCCCTCGACCGTCTCGTGGAGCGGCTCCTCGCGCACGATGCCCGCCGGCGCGTGGGCCACGCCGACGACGTCGCGCGCCCTCGAGGAGCTCGGCTCCCGAAGACGGATGCGCCGGCGCGCCCCGCGCGCGTCCCTACCTCTACCGGCCGGCGCTGGCCGGCCGCCGGATCTCGTGGAGGCGCTGTCGCGCCACGTGCGGACCGAGCTCTCGAACGCGGCGCGTTCGTGGTGATCGGCGGAGAGGCGGCATCGGCAAGACGCGGCTTGCGATCGAAAGTCGCGCTGAGGCTGCGCGCCGAAGGCGCCGCATCGTCGCGTGCGAGAGCGCCGGCACGGGAGTAGCCCGCCCCGTTCGGCGCGCTACGCCCCGCTCCTGCAGGCGCTCGCGCGCGCCGCGGACGATCGGGAGGAGCTCCGGTCGTTCGCGCCAGTCCTCGCACCGCACGAGCCAGGCTTCGCCCCGCACGTCCACCGCACCCGCCGGGGCACTGCCTCCTCGCGAAGCGCGCCAGCGCCTGCTCGACACGGTCGCCGCCGCGCTGCGCGCCCTCGCCGCGCCGTCGCCGGTGGTCCTGGTCGCCGACGACCTTCGGTGGTGCGACGAGCTCAGCCTCGCGGCGCTCGCGATCCTGCGCGCCCCGAGCAACGGGGCGGCGTCGCGGTGATCGCCACCTACCGCGCCGACGAGAGCACTGCCGCGATCGACGCGCTGGTCGCGGGACTTCCCACGCACCTCGTACTCTCGCCTCTCGACCGCGAGGCGCTCGGCACCGTGGTCACGGACATGCTCGGAGGCGAGGCGCCCGATCCCGCGCTCGCCGAGATCTTCTGGGACCGCACCGAAGGGAATCCGTTCTTCGCCTCCGAGTACCTTCGCGCCTGCGTCGAGGAGGGGCTGGATCGAGCGCCGTCCCGGCAGCGCCATCCGGCTCCATCCGCGATCTCCCGCGCCCCGGCTCGTTGCCGCTGCCGGCAGGGCTCCGCGACCTGACGCGCAGGAGGATCGAGGCGCTCGGCGAGGCCGCGAGGGGACGTCGCGGCGTCGCGGCCCTGCTCCAGGCGCGAGCGGAACGCCGCGCTCCTCTCCTCGGTGGCGGGAGGCGACGAGACCGCCTTCCTGGAGGCGCTCTTCACGCTGGTTGCGCGCCACGTGCTCGTGGACGCCGCGCCCGGCCGCACGCGCTTCGCCCACGACCAGCTCCGCGACGCCGCCTACAAAGCGATCCCGGCCTCGCGCCTTCCGGAGCTCCACGATCGCGCCGCGCGCGCCATCGAGGCTCTGCCTGCCGATGCCCGGGAGGAACACCCGGGCGCGCTCGGCCGCCACTGGGAGCTGGCCGGGGACGCCGCGCGGGCGCGCGACGCGTACCTGCGCGCGGCCCGCCGCGCGTCGGGGGGCTACGCCCTCTCCGAGGCGGAGACCCTCTATCACGCCCACCTGCGCCTCGCCGAGCCCGGCGCGGCGCGCGCGGTCGCGCGTACCGAGCTCTCGCAGTCGGTGCTGACGATCGTGGGGAAGCTCCCCGAGGCGGCGGCCGAGGCGCAGGCGGCGGCGGACGAGGCGCGCGCCGCCGGGGATCGCGCGGCGCTCGCGGGAGCGCTGCGACACCTCGCCGCGATGCGCAGCACCACGGGAGATCTTCCCGCCGGGCGAGCGCTCTACGAGGAGTCGGCGTCGCTCGACGAGGCGATCGGAAACCCCCTGGGCGCCGCGATGACGGAGCGTTACCTCGGGATCCTGGAGGTGCAGCAGGGCAACCTCGCCGCCGCGGAGTCGCGGTTTCGGTCGGCCTTCGCGAGCTTCCGCGCGCATGGCGATCGGTCCAACGAGGCGATCGCGCTCGGCAACATCGGGACCGTGCTGAACTCCCAGGGCCGGTGCGTCGAGGCGGTCGCCGTGCTCCGCGAGGCGATCGCGCTCCACCGGGAGAATGGCGACCGGCGCTTCGCGTCGATCGACCTCGGCAACCTCGCCAATGCCGAGAGCCAGCTCGGTCGCCCCGAGGACGCACGGCGGCACTATCACGAGGGCATCGAAGGGCTGCGGACCATCGGGGATCCGCGCTTCGAGGCGATCCTGCTGTCCAACCTCGGGCAGATGGAGCAGGAGCTCGGGAACCTCCCCGACGCGCAGACGCTCTGCGCGCGAGCCCACCGCATCTTCCGCGGCATGGGAGACCGGAGGAGCGCGACCCTGACGCAGGCCAACCTCTCCTCCATCGCCCTCGGTCTCGGACGCCGCGACGAGGCCGCGCGCCTGCTCTCGGAGTGCATAGAGGCGGTTCGTGCGACCGGCGATCGCCGCATGGAGGGGATGCTCCTGGTCCACCGTGGAAACATGGAGGCGGACGTCGATCCGTCGCAGGCCCTCGAGACGCTGGAGGAAGCGCTCGTGCTCTTGCGCTCCGTCGGAGAGCGCTACCAGGAGGTGCTCGCCAAGATCTCGATGGCCACGGCCCTCGCACGTCTCGATCGCCCGCAGGAGGCGCGCGCCCGGGCGAACGAAGCGCTCGCCGGCGCTCGGGAGCACGAGAACCCGAAGCTGGCCGCCCGCGCGGAGGAGGTCCTCGCGCGGCTCCCGCCGTCCGGCTGACGCCGGCCCCTACTTCACGTGCGCGTCGTCGGAGAAGAACCAGATCACGGCGGCGACGCTGCGCTTGCTGCCGAAGTCGCCGCAGCAATCCGACGCGCGCCCCCAGGTGCTGCCGTCGAATCGGATCGTGCCGTCGTCCTCGATCCGGCCGACGGTGCTGCCGTTCTTGCGCAGCGTCCCGTCCGACTCCACGCGCCCGACGGAGCTCCCGTTCGCACGGATCGTCCCGTCGCTCTCCACCTGCCCGATGCTGCTGCCGCCCTTGCGCACCGTGCCGTCGGTCTCGACCTTCCCCACGGCGCTCCCGCCGATTCGCACGGTGCCGTCGTTCTCCAGCACCGCCCAGGACGATCCGCCCTTCCGGATCTCCGTGTCCGCGAGAGCGATCGGCGCGAAGAGGGAGAGGATCGCCATGGCGAGGACGCGTCTCACCGGACCGGCCCGCCCACGCTCGCTCTCCCCGTCGAGCCCAGCACCTCGCGGGCGGAGGCAAACCCCACGGCGAGGTACCCGCAAGCGAAGAGCGCGAGGAACGGCACCGCCAGGAAGACGCGCTCGCTCACCGCGTAGGCGAGGGCGAGCGATGCCCAGGCGCCGAGCGCGATCTCGACGACGAACAGGAGATCGCGACGCGGGCGATAGCCTGTCCGGAGGTCCGACGCGCAGGACTCGCCGCGCTTGGGCGTGCGCACGAACGGGGAGCGCACGCCCAAAAGCCCGCCCACGACGGCGAGGGAGTTGTTGACCGCGAGCCCGATGCCGAGCGCCATCAAGAGCGGGAGCCGCGACAGGCGCGGCGATCCGAGGGTCGCGCGCGATGCGACGCCGTAGAACGCGGCGAGGGTGACGGTGCCGCAGAGGAAGAAGAGCAGGTCGAGCGCCATGAGACCGTCCTCCCCTCGCGACTGGCGTATCGCGAGCGCGGGGAACGAAAGGAGCGAGAGGACGAGCAACAGGAGGTAGTTCACGTTGTCGGCGAGGTGGAACGTCGCCTCGACCTTGCTCGCGAGCGGCGCGCCGCTTCGCCAGATCGCCGGCAGGAGCTTGCGGCAGGTCTCGAGCGACCCCTTGGCCCAGCGATGCTGCTGCGATTTCAGAGCACCGATGGATGCGGGAAGCTCGCTCGGGACGACGAGGTCGTCCAGATAGACGCCCCTGGAGCCGGCGAGCTGGACGCGGTACGAGAGATCCAGGTCCTCGGTGAGCGTGTCCGCCTGCCAGCCGCCGGCGGCTTCGATCGCCGCTTTACGGAAGAGCCCGGCGGTCCCGTTGAAGTTGAAGAAGCGGCCGGTCGCGTGGCGCGCGCGGTGCTCGATGCTGAAGTGGCCGTCGAGCATCATCGCCTGCGCCTCCGTCAGGAGCGACTGCCCGCGGTTCAGGAAGCCCCACCGCGCCTGGACCATGCCGACGGACGCGTCCGCGAAGTGCGGGACGGCGCGGGCGAGGAATTCTCGCGGCAGCACGAAGTCGGCGTCGAGGATCAGGAGCACCTCGCCGCGCGCGCGGGCGAGCCCCGCGGCGAGCGCTCCCGCCTTGAACCCTGCGCGCGTTTCCCGTCGTACGTGATCGACGGCGAGGCCCTGGCTGCGTAGCTCGGCACAGACGCGCTCCGCCACGAGGACCGTGTCGTCGGTCGAGTCGTCGAGCACCTGGATCTCGAGTCGATCCCTCGGATAGTCCACCGCCGCCGCCGATCTGATGAGCCGTTCCGCCACGTAGCGCTCGTTCATGATCGGGAGCTGGATCGTGACGAACGGAAGCTCGCCGGTTCCGGGCGCCTCGCGGCGCGCGGCGCGCCGCGCGCGCAGCATGAGCTCGAGACGGTGGACGCCCGAGATCGACAGGAGCGCCATGACGGCGAGGTAGGCGGCGAGGACGACGGTCTCGGCAGGAGTGAAGGACGCCATGGAGGCCACGAGATCCATGGATCCTACCAATGCGCGACGGACGCATGAGGCTCGCGGGCGCCGAGTTGGAAGAAGATGCCCGCGTGGGAACGGCCGCAGCGCTCCTCTTCGCGATCGTCTCCGAAGCCGCCTACGTGACGCTCCTCGCCGCGGGGGATCTGCGCGCGCACCCCGTCGCTCTCCTCTCGGCCCTCGCGATGGCGATCGCCGCCTATCTCGCCATCGTGCCTGTCCTGCTACGCGCCGCGCCCGCCGCGGCCCCACGGCGGATCCTCGTCGGCGCGGCGCTCCTCGCCCGCACCACGCTCCTCCCGGCGACGCCGTCCCTGTCCGACGACGTCTACCGCTATCTCTGGGACGGCCGCATGCTCCGGGAAGGAATCAACCCCTACCGCTACGCGCCGGGCGACGAGGCCCTCGAGCGCTTCCGCGATCCCGCGTGGCAGCGCATCAACTATCCCGAGCTCCCGACCATCTATCCGCCCGCCGCGCAGATCCTCTTCGCCGCGGCCAGTCCCTTCGGCCTTCCCGGCCTGAAGCTCGCCATGGCCGCGGGCGAGGGGCTCCTCGTCCTCGGCATCCGCGCGCTCCTCCGCGAGCGCGGTCTTCCCGAGCACCTGGTGCTCGTCTACGCGCTCCACCCGCTGCCGATCGTCGAGGTCTTCCACTCCGGCCACCTCGAGGCGGTCCCGGTCGCGGGACTCTGCTGGGCGCTGGTCTTCGCCAGCCGCGGCCGGCCGGGCACCTCCGGCGCTTTCTGGGGCGCGGCCATCGTCGCGAAGTTCTTCCCGCTCTGCCTCGTCCCGCAGGCGCTCCGGACCCTGCGCGTGCGCGGCGGCCTGGCGATCGCGGCCGTCGTCGCCTCTCTGTACGCGCCCTTCCTCGGCGCGGGGCGGAACGTCTTCCGGTCGCTCTGGGAGTACGGCACGCGCTGGCGCTGGTACGACTCGATCTTCGGCCTCATCCTCTGGACGACGGGCAAGCTCCACCTCGGAGAGGCCGCGCAGGCCGTCGTGGCGCGCCTCGACGCGGCGACCTACGGCACCGCGATCCGCGAGCCGGTGCGGGCTCTCTACGCAATCGCGTATGACGGGTTCGTCGCGAGAGCGATCGACGGGCTCGCCTTCGCCGCGGTCCTGGCGATCGTCTTCCGGCGCCGGCTCGCGCTCCACGACGCGGCGCTCGCGGCGGGCGCGGCTTTCGTCCTGTTGACGCCTTCGCTTCACCCCTGGTACATGCTCTGGGTGCTTCCCTGGCTCTGCCTGCGTTTCTCCTGGGGGCTCGCCGTGCTGGGCGCCCTCGTGCCGCTCTCCTACTCCACCTTCCTCGCGGGTCCGGCGATCGCGGGTCACTGGAGCGAGCCGTTCCTCCTCAAGGTCGCGACCTTCGCGACGACCGCGGTCCTTCTTCTCTTCGACGCACGGCGATGGCGCCGGTGACGCGACGTACGCGGCTCCTGGTCGCGGCCTCCGCGGGCATCGTTCTCGCCACGGCCGTCGTGCTCCGCGCCGAGGGACGGATCCTCTGGTGCGCGTGCGGAGCTCTCGTTCCCTGGGCGTGGGACATCTGGAGCCGGCACAACTCCCAGCACCTGATCGATCCCTACAGCCCCACGCACGTCCTTCACGGGATCGGCTTCTACGCCATCCTCTGGGCGGCGACGCGGTGGTGGATCCCGCGCGACGGCCGTGCGGTCCTCGCGATCCTGCTGGAGTCGGGATGGGAGATCCTCGAGAACAGCGAGATGGTGATCCGGCGCTACCGCGAGGCGACGATCTCGCTCGGCTACGAGGGCGACAGCATCCTGAACTCCATCTCCGACATCGGGATGTGCGCCCTCGGATTCCTGATCGCCTCGCGCCTCCCGTGGAAGTGGACGGCCGGGATCTTCGTTCTGACCGAGATCGTGCTGCTCGTCTGGATCCGCGACAGCCTGATCGTCAACATCGTCATGCTGGTCTTCCCCATCGAAGCGCTCCAGCGCTGGCAGATGGCGCGCTGAGCTGCGGACGCGGCGGCATCATGGGATGGGAGCGATGGAGAGAAGGAGCTCGCGCGCGACGCGCTCGTGCTCGTCCCGCAGGACGCGCTTGCCGACGTCGGACCGTAGCGTCATGTGTCCCGCGAACTTGAGGCGCACGACGCGCCCCGCGCACAGGACCATCGAGTCGACGTCGAGCTGCTCGCCGTCGGGCACCTTGACGACGACCGTTACGGTGGCGAACCGATCTCCGCGGGACGTCGCCCCCTCCACCTCGTCCGGGCCCTCGACGACGTCGGCGAGCAGCCGTTTCTCGTGCTCGAGCGCCGCGACGTTCGAGCGGAAGGTCGCTTCGTCGCCGGGGACCGCCCCGACGGCGAAGGCGCGAGAGCCCTGCGCCATCCCGAACGCGTCCGCAGGTTGCTCTTGCAGCGGAACCCAGCGACCCGGCGGCAGCACCACGACGATCCCGTACTGCGGCAACGGCAGCGGAGCCGGCTTGCCAGGGTGCAGGAGCAGCAGCAGAGGCAGCGTGCCGGACAGGCCGTTCAGGATCGAGAGGAGCATGCCCGCAACCGGGCGCGCGATTCCCGTTCCCCGGTCCCGTCGTCTCCGGACGAGCGCGAGCCCGCCGAGGACGAATCCGCTCGCGCCGAGGACGACGCGGACGCCGCCCGAGAGCAGGATCGCGGGGCGTCCGAACTCGACCACGGATTCCGGGCGGGCCATGACGAGCGCTCCGCACGCCAGCGCCAGGTTCGCGAGAGCGCGCGACGGCTCCCTGGCCTGAACCGCGAGGACGAGGAAGAGGAGGAAGAGGAAGACGCCGATGCCGACGGCGCCGCAGATCTGCGCGCGACGCCCGGGGTGGTCGGCAGCCGATGCCGCGGCCTGCGTCGCCTCCCAGACGAGGGCGCGGGCGATGCCGTCGATCGCCACGAGCCCGTTCCACGCTCCACTCATGGCCAGAGCCTACCGAAAGACCCCTTCGCGAGACGGAGGCGGGTTCAGGACGGCGGGGCCACGTCCTTCTCGGAGCCGCCGATCTTCCGCAAGTACTCGCGCGCCTTGACCTCGTCGACGCCCCGCGCGCGCTCCCAGGTCGCGCGCGCTTCGTCCGCCAGCCCTGCTCGAGCCGCGGCCAGCGCGAGACCGGAGAGCGCCACCGCGGACGGGGGCTCGAGCGCGGCGAGCCAGCGGTACTCGGAAAGTGCGCTCTTTACGTTGCCCTGTAGCATGAGCGCCTCCGCGTTCACCAGGCGCGCCTGGGGCATGTCGGGCGATGCGCGGAGCAGCGGTCCGATCGCGGCGAGCGCGTCGTCCGGCTTCTTGCGATCGAGCTCCACCAGGGCGAGCGTCATCGCGATCTCCGGAAGCTCTGGATGGGAGCCGCGCAGCGCCACGAGCGCGGCTGCCGCCCCGTCGAGGTCGCCCGCCATCCAGAGCGCGCTCGCGCGGCCGAGGAGAGCGCCGGCGTCGCCAGGGCGGGCGGCGAGGACGCGATCGAACGCCGCGACCGCCGCCTTGCCGTCCCTGGCCGCGAGGTGCGCGCGCCCCAGCGTCACGGCGATCTCGTCATCGTCCGGAGCGAGCCGCCCCGCCGCCTCGAGCTCAGCGATCGCATCGGCCGCTCGCCCGACGCCGAGCGGCGCCAGAGCATGGTTGTAGCGGACCGCCGGGTTGTCGGGCTGAGCGGCCGCGAGCCGCTCGGTCCACGGGAGAGCCTCGGCCCCTCGCCCGAGGGCGAGGGACGCCTCCGAGAGCCGGGACGCGATCCCGGGGTAGCGCGGCGCGAGCGACCCGATCTCCTGGAGCGGCCGGCAGGGCCTCCTGCGTGCGACCGGCGCGAGAGATCGCGCGCCCGCGCCGAGAGCGCGTCGGCGAGCACCATCGCCGCGAGCGGCTCGCGCGCGTAGCTTGCGAGCGCCGCACGGCACTCCCGCTCGGCCTCGCCGACGTTGCCAGACTCCTGCGCATCCTCCGCCGCGAACGCAAGAGCCCTCGCCGTCGCGATCCCGGGCATGGCCGCATCGAGGCGCCGCCGCGCCTCCTCGCCTCCCGAGATCGCGAACGGTAACGCGGAGACCGACGCCGGCGGCGCGACCTCGGACGCGAGGAGCACGTTCTCGGACGCAAGGACGAACCGCGGCGCCTCCCACTCGAGCCACCCGTTGTCGTCGGTGTGCCGCTCCGTACCGCCCGAGGTCACGCGCGAGACGTCGCCCGGAGCGAGGGCGAGGTGCGCCACCAGATCGGACGGCTCGCCGATGCCCAGCGCCTGCATGTCCGGCAGCAGCGCCGGGTCTCCGATCCTGGCCGCCGCGCGATCGAGATCCAGGCGGACGTCCGACGCCGCACCGACGAGGATCAGGTCGCCGGGAGCGGCGGTCCAGACCGTCATCGCCGGGAACGACGCCTGGAAGGAGCGCAGCACGGTGCGCACCGCCTCACGGCTCATGCGGTAGGTCTGGAGCCATGCCGACATCACGCCATGCCGCGGGTCGAGACGCCGGCGCGCCTCCGCGAAGTACTCGACGCTGAAGAGCGACGCCTCGCCCGCCACCCAGGGATTGCTCGGCTCCGAGACGATCACGTCGTAGGTCGATCGCGCGTAACGCAGGTGGAGGCGGCCGTCGGCCATCAGCACGCGCGCATTCGGACGCGGGAGGTGGTTCACCCCGCCGAAGAAGCGCGAGGCGTCGATCACGCCCTGGGCGATCTCGAGGATGTCGACGCTCTTCACCCCGGGGAACACCGACGCGCACCCCGCCGTGACGCCGCTGCCCATGCCCACGACGCACACGTGCTCGGGAGCGCCGTGCAGCAGGAGCGGGAGGTACGCGACCAGCCGCTGGGTCGCCATGTCCTGGAACGTCGAGGCATCGGCCTTGCCGTTGAGCTTCAGGTTGAGCCCGTCTCCGACGGAGACGACCGCGACGTTCACGAAGGGATCGTCGCGGTAGAAGAGGAGGTGACTCGACGCGCCCTCGCGCATCCCGCGCTCCCGTCCGGCATCGACTTCCTTCAGGAGGTCGTGGTAGTCGGGGTTCTGAAGGTAGGGAGCCGAGATCAGGATCGCGCGGTCCCAGCGCGGCAGCGCGCGCGCCACGGGAACGCTGAGGAGGACGAGCGCGGCGAGCGCCGCTCCGCGTCGCGGCGTCGGTGGCCAGGGAAAGAGCAGAAGGAAGGCTCCGGCCGCGACCTCGAGCGCCGCCGCCGCCGCGAGGCTCCCCTGGTTGCCGAGCTTCGGGATCAGCACGAACCCCGCGAGGAACGCGCCGAGGATCGATCCGATCGTGTTGACGCTGTAGGCGAGCCCGGCCGCGCGCCCCGTCCCCTTGCCGGTGTGCATCAGACGCGCCGCGAGCGGGAAGAGCCCGCCCATCAGGAGGGTCGGGAGCGAGACGAGCAGGAAGAGCGTCCCGAGCTCCACGACGAGGAGCCCGCCGAAGGAGCCGTGGTGCGCTCCGATGAGCTCGTAGGCCATCGTCGGAAACCGGCCGAACGCGGGCATCACGCCGAGCGCCGAGGCTCCGATCCCGATCTCGATGGCGGCGAAGACCGCGAGCGGCGCGCGAAGCGCGTCCGCCCAGCGGGCCATCGCCGCCGCGCCGGCCGCCAGGCCGAAGATGAAGGCGGCCACCACGAGCGAGAACGTGTAGGTGCTCGATCCGAGCGACATCGCCGCGACGCGGGTCCAGCCCACCTGGAAGACCATCGCCGCGAACCCGCTCGCCGCGAGCGCCGTCCCCGCAACAATCATCTGCACCGTCGGCGTCGCCGTCGCCGGACCCGCAACGGGCGGGACGGGGGCGGCGCGCGACGGGAGGCGCCACACGATCGCGAAGAGGGTCGCGTTGGTCAGGGCCCCGGCAAGGAGCGTCGCGGTCTGGCCGGCCGCGGGGATCAGGACGAACCCCGCCAGGAGCGCCCCCGCGAACGCGCCGAACGTGTTGAACGCGTAGAGCCACCCCGCCGCACGCCCCACGCGCAAGGTCCCGCGCGCGAGCGCCTCCGTCAGGATCGGCAGCGTCGCCCCCATGAGCGCGGTCGGCGGCAGGAGCACGATCGCGCAGAGCCCGAAGCTCCCCAGGGTCCGCAGGAGGAGCGGCCGCGTCGGGTCGGCGTGAACCAGCGCGAACAGGGGATCGAAGAGCCGTAGCTGGAGCGGCACGGAAGCAGCCAGCACGCCGATCAGGAGCTCGCACACGGCGTAGGCCCGCAGCGGGTCCGGGAAGCGCGCGGCGCGCCGGCCCCCGAGGAACGCACCGAGCCCGAGCCCGCCCATGAAGGTCGTGAGCACCGTCGTCAGCGCGTGAACGGTGCTTCCGACGAACAGGTGCAGGAGCCGCGAGAACAGCACCTCGTAGAGGAGCCCGGTCGCTCCCGAGACGAAGAAGAGCGTCATCACCAGCGGCGTGCGCCCGTCGCGCGGGTCCGCCGCAACACGTTCGGCCTGCCCGCTCCGACTCGCCCTGGATCGTCGATCCTCGCGGCCCATGGCGCCGCAGGCTACTCCGACCCTTCGGCAGAGAGAAGGCGAGCGCCCGCGAAAGGCGTCAGCGCGGGGCGGGCGCCGCCACGGCCGGCGCGATCGACTTAGCGAGGGCGAGGGCGGGGACCGACTCCGGCACGGGAGCCGGCGTGCGGCGCGCGCGGATGATCAGCTCCGATGCCGCGACGTAGGCGTGCTCGAGCGGCTCGAAGCCGGACTCCTTGAGCGCCTCGTAGAGGCCCTGGCGCGTGTAGTGGCTGATGTGCTCGTCGGCGTAGGCTCCGGGGAGGAGCTTGCCGTAGAACCACTCCGTGATCACCCACGAGACGCGCCCGTAGTCGGGGTCCCGGAGGATCAGGACGCCGCCTCGCGGGTGACGCGGGCGAGCTCGCGGAAGATGCGGATGTCGATCGGGATGTGCTCGATCACCTGCGAGCAGACCACCGTGTCGAAGGTGGCGGTGGCGAACGGGAGCTGGTTGATGTCGCCGGTCACCAGGGGCTTGCCCATCTTGCGCAGGTAGCGAAGCTTCTTCAGGAGGATGTCGAGGCCGACCGCCTTGGGCATCGCCTGAACGATGCGCGAGCTTCCGCAGCCGATGTCGAGGGTCGTGCCCTTGGTCCCGGCCAGCATCCGCATGATGATGCGGTAGCGCTCGCGCTGCCAGTAGCGCTGCGGCGGGATCCAGCTGTTGAACGCCCGCTCGTCGTAATCGGCGGAGAAGAGCGAGTTCCGGAGGCGCCACATCGAGAAGAGCGTGCGGGCGTAGGACTTCGCGAAGCCGAAGAGGCGCGCGTGGGATCGGCCCGACTGGCGCGGCGCGTAGGCGAGAGGGATCTCGAGAACGCGGTAGCCTTCGGCGTAGACCTTCAGCACGATCTCCTCGAGGATGTCGAAGTCGCGGCTCCCGAGCTTGAGGCCGGGCAAGATCCTGCGGCGGTACATCCGGAAGCCCGACGAGATGTCCTTCAGGGGGAGCGACAGGATGAAGCTCCATGTGACGTTCAGGATCCGCGATAGGACGTACCGGAAGAGAGGCATCTCGGCCTTCCCCCCGTCGACGTAGCGGCTCGCGATGATCATGTCGGCGTCGTTGCGGCGCGCCCACATGTCCTTGATGAAGACCGGGTCGTGCGACAGGTCCGCGTCCATCGTCACGACGAACTCCCCCAGCGCGAGGCGGAACCCGTCGCGGAGCGCGCCGCCGTAGCCGGGCTCGCCCTGCACGAACGCACGCGCGCCCATGGCCTGCGCTCGGCCGATCGTCGCGTCGCCCGAGCCCACGTCGACGATCACGATCTCGTAGGTTGCGCCGAGCGTGTCGAGCACGGCCTTCACCTTCGAGAGGAGGGGCTCGATGTTCCCCTCCTCGTGGTGGGTCGGGATCACGACGGAGAGCTGGGGGCCGGCGACCGCGGCTACGGTGCGGTCATCTTCTGGCACTTGTCCCCCTGCTCGATGCGCTCCACGACGTCCATCCCCCGCGTGACCCGGCCGAAGATCGTGTAGCCGCCGTCGAGGTGCGGGGTGCGCGTGAGCGTGAAGAAGTACTGGCTGCCGCCGGTGTCCTTGCCGGAGAGCGCCATCCCCACCATCCCCTTGTCGTACCGGCGGCGGTTGATCTCGCACCGGATCTGCCATCCGGGACCGCCGTTGCCGTCGCCGCGCGGGCAGCCGCCCTGCACCACGAAATCGGGCACCACGCGGTGATAAGCGATGCCGTCGTAGAAGCCCTTGCGGGCGAGCGTCAGGAAGTTCCAGCAGGTGAGCGGCGCGTCGTCCCAGAAGAGCTCGATCTCGACCTCGCCGCGATCGGTCCTCACCGTGACCGACTTCGGGTTCTTCGGATCGAGCGCATCCTGGTAGAGCTTGAGGGCGGCGCCCTTGCCGCCCGGCATCACCTCGAGGGGTTTCACACCGCGCTTCTTGCCGTCCGCCTTCTCGCAGAGCATCGCGGCCTTCGTCCTGACGAGCCAGTCCTTGTCGGCGAGCGCGGACTCGAGCTCCGGCTTCATCTCCGCCTTGGCGAAAGCGTCCAGGAGCGAGAGCCGCGCATCGTTCGGCACGTCCGCTACGGACGTCTTCCAGCACGCCCGCAGCTTCTCGGCGAAGCTCTTCGCGTCGTCGCGCTTGCCGATCTCGTCGGCGGCGGTGCCGCGCACGACGAAGTCCTCCGCGGCGAGGCCGGAGGCGAGGAGCTCCGCGGCCCCGGGGAGGCCGCGCGTGGCGATCGACGACAGCGCGGCGGCGGCGACGCGTGCATCGTTGCACGCCGCGAGCTTCCGGAGGACGTCGCCTCCGGCGCTCACGCCGTCGGAGCCGAGCGACGTCGCGAGCATCATGCGGACCTGGAGCTCAGGATCGTCGGCGAGAGCCATGAGCTTCTCCTCCGTCGCCGCGCCCATCGCCAGGAGACCCTGGAGCGCGAGCGCGCGGCGTCGCGGCGTGCCACGCGCCAGCGTGTCCTGCAGGATCTTGATCGCGCCGGGTCCACCGACCGCTCCGAGGGTCTCGATGGCGGTCACGGCGACGTTGGGATTGGCATCCGAGAGCGCCGTCACGACCTCGGGCCAGGCGCCCGCGATGCCACCGTTGGCGCGCCCGAGCTCCCCCACCGCGCGCAGCGCCTCGATGCGGGTCCCCGCACCCGGCGATGCCAGGAGCTTGTGGAGCATGTCCTCGCGCCGCTGGTGGGCAACCTCGGGGAACCGGCCGAGGCTTCGCGCCAGGAGCGACTTGGCGAAGTCATCGTCGAGCCCCTCCGCGGCCCGCAGGAGCTGGTCGAGGTGGTCCCGACGCTCCTCGGGCCGCCACGCGGCGGACGCAGCCTTCCAGTCGAAGCGCGCGAACGTGTAGAGGCAAGCCCTCTGAAGCTCGCTTCCACGCTTCGCGCCGAGGTTGCGCTCCGCCATGTTGAGGTAGTTCGAGAAGATCGCCGGGTCCTTGAAGCGGAAGAGGTAGTAGGCCGCCGGCGCGATCGCGTCCTTCGGATCGCTTCCGATGACGCGCATCGCGGCGCCCAGGCCGTCGGCGGTGGGCGCCTTGGAGAGGGCTTCCGCGACGTACACGCGGACCGCGGGATCGGGGTCGAGCGCGAGCTCCGCGACCTTGGGGACGATCGCGGGGTCGCCGATCTCACCGAGCGCGAAGACCGCCGAGCCCCGGACCGACGCATCCGGATCGGCGAGGAGCGCCGCCAGCGCGTCGATGCTCCCGGGGTCTCCGATCCGGCCGAGCGCGAGCGCGGCGCGCGAGCGGAGCGCCGAGCTCGGCGACTTCAGGAGGCCCGCGAGGTACCCGTCGCGCGCGTCGCGCCGATCCTCGTGCTGGAGGATCTTGGCCGTGTCTCCGGCCGCGCGCGCGGGCACGCTCGCCGCCACCATCACCGCGAGGAGCAACGGTCCCCGGGCCCGCATCACCGCTGCCTCTTGCGCCCGGAAGTCATCGAGATCTCGCGCAGCGTGATCGGTCGCCGGTCGACGCCGAGGCCCGGACCTTCGGGAAGGACGAGCTTGCCCTTGTCCACCTTCACGCCCTTGAAGGGGTCGACCGCGAGCAGGAGGTGGCCGTCGAGGTCGGCGTAATCCACGAGCGGCGACAGGTGCGCCGCCGCCGTGATCGCGATGGACGACTCGATCATGCAGCCGATCATCACCTTCATGTGGAAGGCACGGGCGAGGTGGATCATCTTGATCGCCTCGCGGATGCCGCCGCACTTCATCAGCTTGACGTTGATGCCGTCCACGGCGCCGGCGAGGCGCGGGACGTCCTCGGCGGTGCGCGCGCTCTCGTCGGCGAAGATCGGGAGGTCGACGCGCTCGCGCACGAACCGCAGGGCCTCGATGTCGCCCGGGGCCACCGGCTGCTCGCAGAGCTCGATGCCGAAGCGCATCATCGACCGGATCTTCTCGACCGCCTCGCGCGCGGTCCACGCGCCGTTGGCGTCGATCCGGAGCTGCTTGTCCGTCACGTCGCGCACGGCCTGCAGGATCTGGAGGTCGCGATCGACGCCCACCTTCACCTTGAGGACCGGGTAGGCGTGAGCGAGCTTCACCTTCTCACGGATGGTGTCGAGGTCGTCGATGCCGATGGTGAAGGAGGTGAGCGGCGTCTGGTACTTCGTCAGGCCGAGCAGCCGGTAGAGCGGCGCGTTGAGGCGCTTGCCCACCAGGTCGTAGAGCGCCATCTCGAGCGCCGCCTTCGCCGCGGCGTTGCCCGTGATGCGGTGGTTGACGCGGTCCATGATCGATTGAATCTGGAACGGGTCGTCGCCGAGCTCGGCCTCCATGGTGCCCAGCGCACCCATCACGGTGTCGGCGTTCTCGCCGTGGTAAGTGGCCGGCGCGGCCTCGCCGAGGCCGGTGAAGACGTCGTCCTCGATCTGGAGGTGGACGTTGCGGAACGCCTTCGAGCCACGGTGGCTGATCCGGAACGTGTGGCGGGTCTCGAGAGGTTCGATCTTGCTGGTGAGCTTCATGTCTCGTGTTCCATCATGCGACATGGAAGGCGGCGGAGGCGACTTCCACCCGAACCGGCGGGGGACAAGCCCCCGCCCTACGACCGCGAGCATCCCTTCCCGCGATCGACCGGCCCTGCGTTCCCGACCGAACAGGCGGGGGACAAGCCCCCGCCCTGCGACGGCGCTCTTTCCATCCCGCGATCGATCGGCGTCCCGGACACGTCCTCATGTCGACGTTCCATCCCCGTGGCCGCACGCGGCGTCCAGCGCGTGGAGGGCGGCGCGCGCGAGGGCGTCCGCGCCGCCGCCGATCCCAGACACGGGATCCGCGATCGGGATCTCGAGGACCTCCTCGAGGTCGCGGCAGTGGCGCTCGAAATCGGACGGGGTGAGGCCGATGCCGTTGGCCGCGACGCCCACAACGCGCGCGGGACGCACGAAGGCGGCGAGCCGTTCGTAGGCCTCGATCGACTCCTCGATGGGCGGCAGCGGGAATCCGTCGTAGTGGGCGTGATCCCGGCGGCCGACGTGATGGCAGAGCACCATCGCGTGCGGCATCGCGCCGTGCAGCAGCGACAGCGTGACGCCCGAGTAGGCCGGATGGGAGAGCGAACCCTGTCCCTCGACGACGACGATCTCCGCGTCGTCCGCGCGCGCCACTTCGACGATCAGCGTCTCGGTCGCCCCGGCCACGAAGTCGGAGATGACGCGATCGACGGCGATGCCGCGGCCCCCAAGGAAGATCCCGGTCTGCCCGGTGGCCGCGAAGGCTGCCTTGCGTCCGAGGCGGCGCATCGCTGCCGCGATCTCCCACGCGGCGGTCATCTTGCCGGCGTTGCAGTCGGTGCCCACGGTGAGGAGGATCTTGAACGGCGCGGTCTTGAGCGCGCCGGTCGGGAGGCGCGGATCCTCCGGGGGCTTGCGCAGGTCGCGGATCTGGACGCCGCGCGCGCGGGCAGAGGCAGCGATCTCGCGATCGTCGGCGAGGAAGACGTGGAGCCCGCTGGACACGTCCATCCCGAGCCCGATCGCCTCGCGGATGTCCTCGCGCCACGCCGGCGGCAGGCCGCCCCCGGGTGGGGCGATGCCGATCAGGAGCTCGGTCGGCTTCGCCTCGGCGCAATCGCCCAGCCGCCCGACCACCGGGATCGCGCCCCCGAACCCGAGCACCGACTGGGCCGTCTCGCCCGCCCGGTCGCGATCGAGCACGGCGACGACGTCCCTCTGGCGGTAGCGGATCACGCAGTTTGCGGTCTTCGATCCGAGCGGCGAGAACTGCCCGTGGGCGAGCAGGACGAGACGCGTTGCCACGCTCCCATTATGCGACGGGGGCGGGCGCGGGAACGGCCTCCGGGGCGGTCTCGGTCCCCGGCAGAACGCGCCGCTTCCAGGCGCCCCGGGAGAACCAGAACGCGAGCATCATGGCGCGCACGATGCAGGTCAGCGAGATGACCCAGGCGATGCCGGTGAGGCCGAGGCGACCGACGGCCCACGCGGCCATCGGGATCCGTAGCAGGGCGAACGCGACGTGGATCGCCATCGGTGGCACCGTGTTCCCAGCCCCGGCGAAGCCGCCGCCGATCACCCCCTCGAGCCCCGTGAACACCTGGCAGAGGGCGAGGATGCGCAGGTACGGAACGCCCATCCTGATGACCTCGGCATCGTTGGTGAAGGCGTCGAGGAGTGGCCCCGGCGCGAGCAGGAAGAGCGCCATCAGCGCGCCGCCGATGGCCGACATGATGCCCGTGGCGAGCCATGCGCCCTTCTCGGCGCGGAGCGGATCGCGCCCGCCGAGGTTCTGGCCCACGAACGTGGCCGCGGCGATCGCGAAGCCGTCCGCGGTCAGGTAGGTGATCGACTCGATGCGGTTGCCGATTCCGAGCACCGCGACCGCGGCGTCGCCGAAGGGTCCCGCGAGCTTCGCGTACCAGAGGTAGACGATCGAGAAGAGCGCGCCGATCGCGGTCGACGGCGCGCCCACCTTCACGAGCGATCCGAGCATCGCGCCATCGAGCCGGCGAAGGGACGCGATCGACAGCGGGAGCGCGGGATGGCCCGCGAGGGCGAGGACGACGTAGGCCGCGCAGGCGAGGGCCATGCAGAAGATCGTCGCGACCGCCGATCCCGCCACCCCGAGCCGCGGCGCGCCGGCCCAGCCGTAGATGAGGAACGGCGCCAGCGCCGCGTTGAGCGCGAGCGCGGATCCGGTCACGATCATCGGCGTGACGGTGTTGCCGCAGGCACGCATCACGCTGCCCCCCATCAGGTAGAGGAAGGACATCGGCGCGCCGAGCGTGATGATGCGCAGGTAGGCCGTGCCGGCGGCGGCGGTGCGCGGCGCCTCGCCGAGGAGCGTGAAGAGCCGCGGAGCGCCGGCGTAGCCCGCGGCCATCACGACGAGGGCGAGCGCGACGCAGAGGTGGAACCCCTGGGCGACCGCGTGGCCGGCCCGCTCGCGGTCTCCCGCGCCGATGGCGCGGCTCACGTGCGCGGTCAGCCCCGTCGTCACGAGGTTCCCGAGCGAGAACGCCATCCAGAGCGTGAACATCGACGTCATGATGGCGCCCGAGGCCCAGGCGCCCAGGGGCCCGACCCACGCGACGTCGACGAGGTGGAACGCGGTGTGGATCGCCTCCGCGGCGATGACGGGTCCGGCGAGGCGCAGCAGGACGGGGCCGATCGCCCCGCGCGTGATCGATCGGTCGGTCGCCATGGAGGCGGTAACTATAGCGGCGCGCGGCGGAGCCCCCGGGATGTCAAGATCCGCGCGTGCGCGATCGATGGAAGCTCCATGCGTCCGCCCTGGTCGCGTTCGCGCTCGTCCTGTGCTGGCTCCTCTTCGATCGCGGCTTCTACACGCTCGACGAGGGGTCTCTGCTATCGATCTCCGATCGCGTGGCGCGCGGCGACGTGCTCTACCGCGACGTGTGCAGCGCCATCTTCCCGGGCATCTATTACCTGCTCGCGGCCGCGTTCCGGATCTTCGGCTCGAGCTTCGGCGTCGAGAGGGCGCTCGGCGCGGCCGTCTACGTCGCGACCTGCCTCTCCCTCTATGCGCTGGCGCGCCGCTTCGCGACGCCCCCGCGCGCGTTCGCGGGCGCGCTCCTCTTCGCGCTCTCCAAGCCCGCGATCTTCCCGCTCCACACGGTGCTCAACTACTCCCAGGTCTCGTTCCTCTTCGCGTGCCTCGCGCTCGTCGTTGCGAGCAGGACGCCGAGCGTCAAGGTCGCCGTCGCGACGGGAGCGCTCACGTCGGCGACGGGGCTCTTCAAGCAGAACTACGGGCTCTTCCTCATCATCACGATCCTCGCGCTCTGGTGGGGCGTCCGCGCCGTCGCGCCCGCGCGACTCCTCCTGCTCTCGACGACGTTCGTCGCCGCCGGCGCGATGGTGACCGCGCCGGCCATCGCGTTCTTGATCGCCCGCGGCGCGTGGTCCGAGTTCTGGCGCAACTGCGTGCTCGGGCCGGTGAGCGTGGTGCCCGGCGCCTACATCGTCCCCTGGGCGCTACGCGTCCCGCTGGCGAGCCTCGCCCGAGCGCCGCGCGTGTACCTGCCCTCCACGGTGGGCGACCTCTTCCTGCCCCAGCTCGAGCACCACGTCATGCACCCGTTCCCGCTCCTCGTGCCGATCGTGGTGAAGATGTACTACGCGCTGCCGATCGCCATCTCGATCGCCGCGATCCTCGCCGCGCGTCGCGCGGAGAAGGAGCGTCGCGGCCCGCTCGCCGCGACCGGTCTCTTCAACCTCTTCCTTTACCTGGGGATCTGGCCGCGCACCGACTACTCGCACCTCACCGCGCTCTCGCCCGTCTCCTCCATCCTCGCCGTCGCGCTCGCCGGCGCCCTGCCCGCCAGCGCCCGGACGCGCGCGACGGCGGCGCTCCTCGGTTTCGGGGTCGCGTGCTCGATCGCGTTCACGATCCTGGTCCGCGCGGGCGTCGACACCCCGCTCCCGAGCCCGCGAGGGACGCTCCGCGTCGGAGCGGAGACGTTCCGGCGCATGGGTCACGTGCTCGACGCGATCGAGCGCCACGTGCCGGCCGGCGAGCCGCTCTTCGTCACGCCCGTCGACTCGTCGATCTACTACATGACGGGGCGGAGGAACCCGACGCGCTTCGACTACCTCGAGCCCGTGAACGTCGGCGCAGCCGAGTCGCGCGAGACGGCGGCCCGGCTCGAGCGGGTCGCATGGATCGTCGCGTCGGATCGCGATCTCTCCGACACCTTCGTGCCGCTGGTCGAGAGCTACGCCCCGGAGCTCGCGGCGTACCTGCGCGATCACTACGAGGTGGTGCCCGAGGAGGTGCGGGCGTTCGACGAGGTTCACCTCTGCCGGCGGCGCGACCCTCCCCCGCCGCCCAGGGTCGACCTCCTCGCGCTCGCGCCGGCGACCGAGATCGTCGAGCCCAACTCCGGCCGCATCCAGCCCGCCGAGCCAGGCACCGCCAAGGTCACGGAGATCCTGCTCTCGCGGATCGTCATGCTCCACCCGCCCGAGGATCCGGGCAAGCTCCTCCGGGTCACCTACGCCGCCACAGTGCCTCCTGACGCCACGCTCTCCTTCCGGCTCCTCGCGCGGCCCGACACCTACTTCCGCGCGTCCGGACCCGGGCTCTACGTGCGCGTGAGGATCGACGGCGCGCCGTCCGCGCTCTACGAGACCTTCTTCGATCCCGGCGGCGACGAGAACGACCGCCGTGGGCGCCCCGTCTCTCTCGACCTCGGCGCCTTCGCCGGCAAGACCGCGCGGATCGCCATCGAGGCACAGGCCCCGGTCTTCTTCGACGTCAAGGGGATCGGCGTGGCGGACCTCTCGATCCGCTGAGGCGCGCCGAGTGCGACACGGGGTGTCGACCGCGGGGTCGGAACGATCGCGTGAACCGGGTGATCGCGAGCTGCGTAGAGGCAGGGGGAGGTCCGTAATGAAAGTCACAATCTCGATCGCGTTCCTGGCCGGGCTGCCGGCGGCGATCGCCGCGTCCGGGGACCCCGCCGCCATCCTGGCCCGCGCGAAGGAAGCCACGGGCGGCAGCGCGTGGGACGCGATCAAGACGACGCACGTGAAGGGCAAGGTCGCGACGGGCGGGCTCGACGGGACGTTCGAGTCCTGGGAGGACGTCCTGACCGGCCGCTACGTGCAGAAGTTCGCCATCGGGCCGATGACCGGCGCCGAGGGGTTCGACGGCAAGACGGGCTGGGACCAGGATCCCTCCGGACAGAGCAAGCCGCGCGACGGCGACGAGGCGAAGCAGGAGACGGCCAACAGCGTCTACGAAAGGACGATGGGCTACTGGTTCCGTGAGCGCCACGCCGCCGAGGTCGTCTACAAGGAGCGGCGCGAGGAGGATGGCAAGAGCTTCGACGTCCTCACCATCACCCCCGAGGGCGGGCGCGGCTTCGACATGTGGCTCGACGCGAAGACCTCCTTGATGGACCGCACCGTGGAGAAGACCGCCACCGAGACGCGCACCTCTTACGTCTCGGACTACCGGAAGGTGCAGGGCGTGTTGCTCCCGTTCCGATCGCGCACCACGACCGGCGATCCGAAGTACGACGTGCTGGGAGAGGTGATCGCAGTCGAGCTCAACCCGAAGGTCGACGAGGCCGCGTTCGCGATGCCGGCGCCGCCTCCGCCCGACTTCGCCATCGCGGGCGGAGCGACGTCGGTCACGGTGCCCTTCGAGCTCCTGAACAACCACATCTACGTCGACGTGACGCTCAATGGCAAGGGGCCGTTCAAGCTCCTGTGCGACACCGGCGGCGCGAACGTCGCGACGCCCGATCTCGCGCGCGAGCTCTCCCTCCAAGGAATGGGTGCGTTCGAAGGCAAGGGTGTCGGCGAGTCGTCGGAGGAGATCGCGATGGCGAAGGTGGCGACCCTCGGGATCGGCGACGCGACGGTGAAAGACCAGCTCTTCGCCATCTTCCCGCTCGCCGGCCTCGACGAGGCCGAGGGCGTCCCCGAGAAGGGCATCGTCGGCTACGAGGTGTTCAAGCGCTTCGTGGTGACGATCGACTACGGAAAGAGCCAGCTCACCCTCACGCTCCCGTCCGCCTACCGACCGAGCGGTACCGGAACGACGGTCCCCTTCGAGTTTCACGAGTCGACGCCGCAGGTCGAGGGCGAGATCGACGGCATCGCCGGGAAGTTCACGATCGACACCGGGAGCCGCGCGTCGCTCGACCTGCACGTGCCCTTCGCGAAGAAGCACGACCTGAAGGCGCGTTACGCCCCGAAGGTCGAGGGAGTGACCGGCTGGGGCGTCGGCGGGGCCGCCCGCTCGCTCGTGACGCGTTGCGGGTCGCTACGGATCGGGCCCGCGCCCGGAGTGACCGTCGAGAAGCCCGTCACCGAGCTCTCCGTCCAGAGGGGCGGCGCCTACACCGACGAATACGTGGCCGGAAACATCGGCGGCGGCATCCTGAAACGGTTCACGCTCGTCTTCGACTACGGCAAGCAGACGATCACGTTCGTGCCAAACCCTGCGGCGGAGATCGACGGCTTCGACCGCGCCGGGATGTGGCTGAACCTCGCGAAGGACGGCGCGTTCGCGGTGATCGACGTGTTCGCCGGCACGCCCGCGGCCGAGGCCGGGCTGAAGGCGGGCGACCGCATCACGGCCATCGACGGCAAGACGTCCAGGGACGTCACGCTCCCCAGGGTCCGCGCGCGTCTGCGGAACGAGCCGCCAGGCACGAAGGTCCGCCTCGAGGTCGAGACCGGGGGCAAGACACGCGAGGTGACACTGGTTCTGCGGGACCTCGTGTGAGGACCAACAACCGGCGGGGACATGCGGGGGTGGGCACGCCTTCCGAGCGTGCGTGGGGACCCGGTTGGCTGGAGCCCGGCCCTGTCGTTCTGCTACCCGAGGACAGCGCTGGCGAGCAGTTCGGTCCTGCCATCGTCTCCCTGGGCAACGGCCAGGTGATCGTCGGGTGGGGCCATTCGCCGGCGACCTTCACCGAAGTCGTCGCGCGCATCTACGACTCCCAGCTCAATCCCGTGACTGGCGATATCCAGCTGAGTCCGGCGGGACAAACATCCAAGTCGACGTTTCTGACAGCGGCAGGTGGTCAACCAGGAGCCCGTTCGCTTGGGAGCGCGATCCGGGTTCGCCGGAAATCGCGGGCATCGTGTTGGAACCCGACGGCTCGGTGAGAACGCCGCGGTTCGCCATCGGACCGGGGCGGAGAATACGCGTCGTGCGCATCGGATGCATCAGGTTCATTTGTCGTCGCCTGGCATCGGTCGTCGGGCGATGGGAGCTCATACGGCGTCTTCGCGCGCCGAATCGATTCCTCTGGGAACTTCACGAGCCAGGAGTTTCGCGTCAACGGGACCACCTACCTGGAGCAGGGGTTCCCCGTGTCGACAGGAGGTGGTCACCGCGCCTGGACCTGGTCCGACTTCGGCGGGCGAGATCGTCGTGTGGGAGTGGGACCCGTTCACGCCGAACAACCCCAACGGCGCGCGGTTGCAACGGCTGGGTCCGGACCAGTTTACATGGGCAGGATCGTCGACCTACGGCGCCAACGTCGCCGTGGGCACGTTCGAGTGACGGGACCCGTCGAAGGCTACGCGCCGCCCGCCTGTTGCGATTGGTGATGGTCGGCGGAGCGCTATCGTGCCCGCGGAAGCCCCCGCCCCACAAGGCATCCCGGGAACGAACCGGCGGGGGACGAGCCCCCGCCGTACGACTACCCTCTCGAAGCGACCTTCGCAGCCTTGCGGCGGCGCGGCGCGGCAGCCTTCTTCGCGTGGGACTTCGAACCGTTGCGGTTCTGGAGCCGATCGTGAAGCTGGTCGAGACGCGCGTGGAGCTTCTCGATGTCCTGCTTGCTCGGGATGTCGAGGCGCTGAAGCGCGGACTTGATGCCGGTCTGGACGCGAGCCTCGACCGCCTTCTGGCTCTCGGCGGCGCGGGTCTCGACGGCCTTGACCAGGCGCATCACCTCGCGCTTGGAGAGCTCCCCGGCGCGCTCGATGCGCTCGACCGGGACGCGCTTTCCGATCTCGGTCAGCGCCTCCTTCGACTTCTTCACCACCGCCGACACGCCGTCGCTCCCCTTGCGGACGAGGTCCGCGAGGAAGCTCGGGGCGATCGTCGAGTCGTGGCGCTTCTCGGAGTCCACGAGGATCTGCGAGAGCACGACCGCCGTGATGTCGTCGCCGCTGGCCTTGTCGATGATCTGGACGTCCTCGCCGGCACGCAGCCGCTCGGCGATCTTGCCGAGGGTGACGTAGCAGCGGTCCTGGGTGTCGTAGAGCTTTCGGTTGCTGTAACGCTTGATGACGCGCATGGGACTCCTCATGGACGCCGGGGCGGAAGAGCTTCCGCCCCGCGTCCTGTTCGATGACGGTATCGCCGGGCCGGGTGGCCGCCTAGAGCTTGTCGATCTTCCGCGCGAGCGAGTCGATGCGCCGCGTGAGATCCTGGATGTCGCTCTTGGTGGGGACGTTCAGCTTCCCGAGCACGCTCGAAACCCGGGTCTCCACCTTCTCGGTCAGCACGGTCGCGCCCTTCTTGACGTCCTGGCCGCGGCTCGACAGGAACTGGCGCATGACCTTGCGGCCGTTCTGCTGCGCCGACTGCCCGCGTTCGGCGAGCTTGTCCACCTTCCCGAGGAGGCCCTTCATCTCGTCTCCCGCGACGGCGACGGCGCCGACGCCGGCGAGCGCCACCTTCTTGAGCTTGCCCGTGACGTTGCCCGGGAGCGGAAAGCGGCTCTTCGAGGTCTCCGACTTCATGAGTGCTGGCATGTGTTGATCTCCTTGCCGTTCTCGGCTGTCGGAGAAGTTATAACGCACTGCGTCATGACCTGTCAAGCCCCCCGCGGCCGGCGCTTGCCGCGATCCGGCAAACGGGTATCCTTCTTCGCGATGGCTCGCGCTCTCAAGGAGCTCGGGATCCTGGCCGCGCTCGGGGCGATCGGCGCCTCGACCCAGGCGGCGCCGCTCTGGTACCGCACGCGCGGCTCCTCCGCGGGCGACCAGGGCTGGTCCGTCGCCGTGGACGCCCAGGGAGACATCTATCTGGGCACCGGCGGCATGACGCCGGCCAGCTGGCCCGACTGGTTCATCGACAAGTTCTCGCCGACCGGTCAGCGCGTCTGGCAATCGACCTTCGGTGGGCCAGCGCGCGACTTCCCCTTCCAGATGGCGGTCGACGGAGGGCGCCTCTACGTCGGCGGGCCCTACACGCCACCCGGCAACGGGTTCAACGACACGGCGATGGCGGTGATCGCGTTGCGCACGTCCGACGGCGGCATGGACTGGCCCGCGCCCGCAGTGTGGGATCCGGGGACGGGATACGAGGAGGTCGACGGTCTCGTCGTGGATGCCTCGGGCATCTACGCGGCTGGATGGACCTACAGCCCGGCGACGCAGAACGACGTCGGCCTCTGGATGATCGACCCGAACGGCGCGACGGTCTGGACGAACACGTGGGGCTCGCCGGGGTACGACGACGCCAACGGGCAGATCGTCCTCGACGGCAACCGGATCATCGTCGGCGGCCGCTACGACGGCCAGTACCTCGTGGGAGGCGACGCGTTCCTCGCCGCATTCCAGAAGTCGGACGGGAGCTACGTCACCCACGTCCTGTGGGGCGGCGCCGGCACCGACGACACGCTCGGCATCGCGTCGGACGGCGCGTCGATCTGCGCGGTGGGCTACACGACGAGCCAGGGCAACGGCTGGCAGCTCTTCCTCCTGAAGTACGACCTGTCGTTCGCGCTCCAGTGGTCGCGCCTCTGGGGCGGCGCGGGGATCGAGACCGCACGGTCGCTCGCGTTCGACGGCACGGACATCGTCGTCGCCGGGCAGACCGATTCCGGCGGGACCGTGCCGGACGTGGCGATCCTGCGCTACGACGCGGCCGGCAACCTGATCGGGAGCAAGCTCTGGGGCGGGACGTCGCTCGACGAGCCCTACGCCATCGCCGTCGCCGGGGGACGAGCCTACGTCGCGGGGAAGCTCGAGAGCGACGGCGCGGGCGGCGAGGACGCCTTCCTCCTCGAGGTGGATCCGCGCGCGATCGCCGTGCCGAGCTTCGTCGCCGGACGGCTCCTGACGGGGCTCGGACCTGGTCCGACCAACACCGCGGAGGTGCGCGTCTGGGATCAGATCGCTCCCACGTCCCCGCTCACGAGCTGGCTCGCCTACGGCGTGGCGCAGGCCGGCGTGAACGTGGCGGGCGGCAACATCGAGCTCGACGCGAAGCACGAGGTCTTGACGGGCCCGGGGCCGGGAGTCGTGTTCGGCCCCCAGGTGAGGGCCTTCGCAAACGACGGCGCCCCGATCTCGCACGTCAACTTCTATGCGTACGGGACGCTGCGCTTCGGCGTGCACGCCGCGGCAGGCGACGTCGACGGAGACGGCTGGGACGAGGTCCTCACGACGCCGGGTCCCGGCGGGGTGTTCGGCCCGCACGTGCGCGGGTGGGACGACGACGGATCGCGCGTGACGGCGATCTCGAAGATCTCCTACTTCGCTTACGGCACGCTGCGCTTCGGAGCGCGCGGGGCCGCGGGGGATTCCGACGCCGACGGATTCGACGAGATCCTCACCGGACCTGGAGCGGGCGCGGCCTTCACGCCGCAGCTCCGTGGCTGGAACTACGATGGCTCCGCGATCTCGACGACCAACGTCAATCTGTTCGCGTTCGCAACGGGAACCTACGGCGCGTGCGTCGCGAGCGGCGACACGGACGGCGACGGCGTGGCGGAGGTCGTCGCGGCGCACGGTCCCGATCCGGCCGCCACCCTCGCCGAGGTGCGCGGCTTCGACGTCACCCCGGCGTCGGTCACGCAGGAGTGGGCGCTCTTCCCGTTCCTCTCGCTGGGCGGGGCCGAGATCGCCGTCGGCGACATCGAGGCCGACGGCATCGACGAGCTCTGGGCCGGCGAGGGCTGGGGCGCGGCGAACCCGTGCTACGTCAACGCACAGGACATCGTGGGCAACACGGGCGTCCGGATCTCGCGCCTCGCGTTCCGGGCCTATCCGGGCCTGTCCGCCGCCTACGGCGTCAAGGTCGGCATCGGGGCCCCGTGACTCCCGGCCCGGGCGCCAAGGGTCAGGGCGCTGCGCGAAGCACGCGGGAGCGGGTCCACCAGAGGCGCACCGCGTAGAGCGTCCAGCAGAACGCGGCCATGGCGGCGGTGGACAGGACGCGCACCGGCGGCGCCGCGAACGAGGCGTCCTCGATGACCCGCGCGACGGTGAGGCCGGTGAAGGCGAGCCCAAGGAGCCGGAGCACGCGCGAGCCGCGCAGGCGGCGGCGCGTGCGCAAGAGCGCCTCCGCCTCGTGATCCGGAGGCAGGCTCGGGATCGCCGCGGGGAGCGAGGCAGGCTCGCCAAGCTGCCGCGCCAGCTCGGAGTCCTGGCGCAGGAACTCCTCCACGAGGGCCTTCGAGTCGGCGCTCGCATCGCCCGAGGCGTAGAGCGGATAGAGATCGATGACGACGTCCTTCGTGACCTTCATGGTTCGTAGCCTTTCCGCGAACGGGCCGCATTGAGCTTCACGCGCGCCCTGTGGACCCGCACCTTCACGGCGGGGATGGAGAGACCGAGCGCCGCGCCGATGGAGTCGTAGGGCATCTCCTCGACCGTCGCCATCAGCAGCGCCGCCCGGTCGAGCTCGGGCAGCTCCCCGAGGGAGGCCAGCACGGCGGCGAGCTCGGCCTTCACGTGCGCCGCCGCCTCCGGATCGCGCGCGGGATCGCGCGGATCGATCCCAAGGTCGAGCGTGGCCTCCGCCGGCCGCCGCGCCGTGTCGCGATGGAGGTTGCGCGCGATCGCGAGCAGGTAGGCCTTCACCGTGCCCACGCGGATCTGGTCGCGCGCCACCCACGCCCGCGCGAACGTCTCGGCCGCGATCTCCTCGGCGACCGCGGCGTTGCCCGACAGATAGAGCGCGAAGCGGAACACGTCGCGGCCGTGACGGGCGTAGACATCGGCGAAGTTCATGCCCTTTCGAGCACCATACTCCGCCGCCGGGCCGAGGTTACATCGCCGGGATCAGCGCGAAACGCCGCCGGAAGACGAGGCGTCTACCCCGCGAGCATCTCCGTGTAGCCCTTCTTCTCGAGGAGCTCCTTGTAGATCGCGTACGCGGGCTTGATCACCGGCAGGAGCTTCAGGATCTTCGGGATCGGCCCCTTGGCGACGATCTGGCGCCGGGTGAGCGCCTCGAGCAGGATCACCTTGCCCAGCCAGAAGCGGTGGGCGACGTCGGACTTCATCGACATCGTGACCTCGGCAGAGAGGCCCGCCTCGCCGCGGTGCCACTCGACGAGCTTGCCGCCGCCCGGATTCTGGCAGTCGACCGTGATGATCGCGTCGGGGTCGGTGTAGCTGAAACGGATGATGAGCGAGCTGTCGTGGAGCTTCTGGCCTATCACGGGGTCGGCCCCGAGGACGTCGAAGAGTCCCCCGATGCACTCGTAGAGGTGGTCTGCGTTCTTGTAGGCGCCCATGCGTTCTCGTCTCCTAGGGATTCCGGCGCGCCCCGGTTGCGCCGCCGCTCATGCCGGGCACGGCGTCCGGCCGTGGTCGGTCCAGGCGCGCCATCTCACAGCAGCTCGTGGCCGCGGTCTCGAACTGCTCGATCTCCCGACTTCGTGACGCTCCGGTAGGCGTGATGGCCGCGATCGAGAAGCCGATCACGATCTCGCCGCCGAAGAGGCCGCCGCCGCCTTCACTGCCGTGAGGGCAACCCCGATCAGGAAGTTCTGGCCGAGCCCATGGAAGTAGCGGATGCAATGGCCGAGCGTCTCGATCTGGATCAAGCGGTCGCCGTAGTTGTCGCAAAGGGCGGTAGGCGCGCGCTCGTACCAGGAATACGTCGAACAGATCGCCCGGAACGATCTCGCCGAGCTTGATCGCAAGCCGATCAGGCTCGTTCGAGCTCGTTGAGCGCGACAGGCTCTCCGACGCCCGCGGTGATCTCGGCGCCGAGCTTCTTGCGGAACAGCTCGTGAAGGCTTTCTTGAACTGGGCATCGCGCCGGCCTTGTCCTCCGTCGAGTGATCTCGAAGAAGCGGGCGATGTGCTGGAAGCGGGGCGCCGCCGAAATCCGCGTAGGTGCGGCGGAGCCGCCCACCTGGAAGACCACGAGGTTCCCAGGCCGGAGCGCGGTCCCGCGGCGACGCTAGAAACTCGCGGACGAGCCCAACCAGCTCCTCTCCGTCTTCCTCGGGTTGAAGAAGATGGCGCCGTCGAGGATCGCCTCCAGGCCACGATCCTCGTCCGCGTCGTCCCCAGGCACGCCGACGACCCCGACGGCATTCTCGGGAGCCCGACCGCCCGGCGGAGCTGCTCACCGCACGTCGACCGCGCGGGATGCCATCTCCTCGTGCGCTCCCAGGCGCGACCCCGAGCGCGCGCCCGATCTCCGCGAAGCGCCGTCGCCACCGGGATGAGCCCAGACGCCATGCCCGCCGGCTTGGCATCAGCGCGTTGGCGAGTCCGTGAGCACATCATGGATGCACGCCCGGCGATAACGATGGCGTGGATTACGCCGACGCCCCGCGTTGTAGACGCGATACCCGCGATGGTGGAGGCGAGCAGCATCTGCTCGCGCGCCCCGAGATCGTTGCAGTGGAGACGGCGCGCAGGAAGGTGCGCGTTGATGAAGGCGAGATCGCATGCAGCGCGACGCGTCGGTGATGGGCTCGCCATTTCACCGCGACAGAGAACGCCTCGATCGCGCGTGGGTCAGCGCATCCGGGCAATGACGGCCAGCCGAGCTTCCAGCGCTTTATCGGCAGTCATCTCCGGATCAGGATCGCCATGTAGGGGACCAGGTAGAACGCCCAGTGGATCTTGGTCTAGTTGTCGGCGAAGATATCACCACCGCGAGATTGGTCACCTCGCTCGGTGCCCTGCGTCGTCGGGATCGACCAGCGTCCGGGCAACCTCTCGAGGAGGTTGACGCCCTGAAATCAGGATGTCCGCCCTCGGAGAGCATCGCTGTTCGCGGCCTTTCACCCGGGTATCGATGACGCTTCCCTCCGCCCACCGCCACCAGCCGCATCGGCGCCGCCGCGCGCCGCCTCGGCGAGCGCGCACCACCCACCTCGCTGTTGGGAGGAACGGCGGAGAAGCTTCCACGTCGAGGAGCTCTCCGCCACGAGCCCCGCCTCCGCGCGCGGCAGGCCGTTGCGCGCGAGGACGTCGTCAGAGTCACCAGGAAGGCGCGCTGATGACGAGCTTGCCCACTTCCGTCCGCACGGCAAGATCGACGAGCCGCGTCCGAGCGCCTTGCCGCCCAGACTGGAACTCAAAGTAGTCCGGAGCCATCCGTGTCTCTCCCCGGCCCGCGAAGGGTCTCGCCGGGACATTACAATGTTCCCGTGGCCGTGGCTCTACGGCGAAGGGTGGGCGCCCTGCTCGGCTCTGCCGCTCGTCGCGCTCCAGGCCGGCTGCGTTTCGATCACCCGTCACGACCGACGTCGGCGCCGACGCCGAGTCGATCCAGCGCTCCGTCACGCTCGCCGGCCAGGCCGTACCGCGGGGCGCTCGCGCACCCGAGCCGCGCCCCGCGCCGTGGACCATCGCGCGACGAAACCCGGAACATGCCGCAGGCACTCGCCCTCGCGGCAGGAGCACCCGCTCGCGCCGAGGAACGAGTCGGCGATGAAGCTCGCCTGGAGGAACTGGATCTTCTGGACCATTACCGCTTCGAGGAGGACTGGCTCCACCTGCGCATGTCCCGCTCGCCTCCTGGGCGCCGATCCACCGTCGTTCACCGGCCATCTCGCGCCGTCCTCGCGCACGAAGAACCTCGCGGTGATCGAGCGACGCACGCGCGAGCATCAAGGTCGCGCTCACGGTGACGATGCCCCGGCCGATCGCGCGGGGAACTTCCACCAGCCGACGGCCGGACGCTCTCTGGGACTTGCAACTTCCGCATGCCGGCGATACCTGGGCCGAGAGCAGCGTCTATCACCCGCTGCCGATCGCCGCGGCCCTCGCGAAACCATGCTCGCGCTAGTAGTCTTCATCGTCTGGGCGCCCCGGCGTTTCGCGATAGACTCCCGTCGTAGAAATCCCGCCACTTCGGCATCCGTAGAGCCCAAATCGACCGCCTTGACCTGGCGCTCTTGGCGATCCCCCTGTTCCGCCAAGCAGCTGACCATCACCTGCACACGAACGACAGCCTGCACTCCCGCATCCGGGGCGCACGGTCCCGGCGACCGCTACGGCGGCTGACCGCTCGCGGAGGTGATCAACGGATCGCGCGACGAGCGCCGAACGTGCTCCTGCTCGACGCGGGCGACCTGCTGGATCGAGGTCGCCCTACCTTCCGCTTCAACCAGCCGGCGGCGGTCGATCCGAGGAATGGTGCGGCACACCGCCGACCTCTCGGTGATGAAGGCGATCGAACTGCAACTGCATCGTCCTCAAGAGCTGACCATCGACCGCAACCCGCCTACAACAACGGCACCAACAACATGCCGCCGACACGGTGAGCGCATGAGACCAGCGCGCCCGCGCTCCGGTGGCGCGTTCCCGATCCTCTCCTACAGCTTCATCTACCGCGGCGCCGGCGGGACCGCTCTCGACCCCTATCTCGTCAACGGGGGCGATGCCCAGCGCCGACGACGCTGAACGCGTCAACGGCGTGACGGTGGCGATCGCCGGCATGAGCGAGGAGCTGTTCGTCTACCCGGATGTACCTGACGGTTCATGCGCTCAAGGATCCGACCGCGGCGGGTTGCCCAGGGCGTCATCGACGCGATGAACACGGTCGGCCCTGACCGTGAGCAGTGCTCCCTGAACCACGTCGGGCACGGCACCGATCAGCAGCTCGCCGCGGCGTCGAGCAGCTGCGACGTCATCGGCGATCCTGATCCTCGGCCTTCTTCTTCGTCGACGACACCCTCGACAGCCAGGGCAAGCCCGTCCACATCGTCTGGAAGCCGGTCGCCCAGGGGTCTCTTCGCGTCGGCCGGCTGGATCTGAACATCGACACGGCGACGAAGGTCGTGACGGTCTGAACTACCAGCTCATCCCGTCGACCAGAACACGCCGTCCGATCCGACCGTGGGCGCCAAGGCCGAGCTCGGGAACAGCGTCATCACGAAGAACAGCGTCTTCGGCGACTCGTCGCTACGATGACCGTCGACATCGGCAGCAGGACGGCTCGAGTCGTCGGTCGGCAACTCTGTTCGACGGCGTCTTCGAAGACCTCGGCGCGCCCTACAACGCCGACATGGCCTGGATCTCAACGGCGCGGTCAGCCAGTAGGCGACATCATCCTCGACGAAGTACCTGCCGAGGAGCAACGTCCGATCAAGGAGGACGTCTACCGGAGTCTACGGCCACGGCCTGGCTTCGTCGCGGACGCGAACGCCAGGACGTCTTCCTCGTCGACTACACCGGGGCTGATCCGTTCACCAGGAGCAGTTCAGCTTCGGCGATCTGGTGAGCACCCTCGGCCGGGCTCTTCATCTGGCAGCGGGCGGCCAGGTCTACGACCCGGCAGCTTCCCGATGGCGCGCGCATCGTTCTGGTGGGCGGACATGCGCTGGTCGACACCGCGAGAAGACCTACACGCTCGCGGTCGGCGAAGGGCAGCTCCAGACACTCGACTACGTTTACGACAAGGGCCTCCTCACCTTCACCGCTACACGAACCTCCGTCCCACCGCCATCCAGGTCCCGGACGATGAAGACTACCTCGCCGCGGCGTGCAGTTGCTGGACGCGTCGAACATGAAGGAGCGCTATCGCACGGTGCAGCCGGACCTGGCGCATCGCGAACTACGGCCTGTCCGTCGCGGCGACCGCAAGGTCGGTGACACCGTCAACGTCAACGTGCTGGTCGAGAACTTCGGCGGGCGGCGTCGACGGGCGACCGTCGAGGTCGGCGACAAAGACGCCCTACGACTGGTCGGACGATCCGAGCTACGACGCGACGTCGCTCATCGGCACCGTGACCGTGCCTCCCGTCAGCGTTCCCCGCGACCACCACACGGTCAACGTGCCGTGGACGGTGACGGGCGTGGCGCCGGAAACGTGCCGCTCTACGTCCGCCTGACCGGCGGCGTGACCAGGAGCAGAACAACGCACGAGAACCGCCGCCTTCGGTTACAGCGACGGGCTCACGGTGCCCTGGCGGATCCTCGCATCGACGGGGCCGGGCCGAGCAACGCGCCGCAGACGAGAAGATGCTTCGCGAACTCGGCTTCCTCCGGACGTCGTGGGGAGCTTCTCCCCCTACACCGCGACGGCTACGGCAACAACGTGACGGCGGGGGACATCGAGCACGGCACGAGCACGAACGACGAGATCATCACCGGCATGCAGGACCAGGTCCGTACGGCCCGCAGTTCCGCGGCTTCAAGCTCTCGAGGACGCCGATCGCGAAGGTCAACGCCTACGCGTACGGCACGCTGCGCTACAGCGTGGAGCGCCGTCGCCGGCGGCGTCGAGGGCGACGGCTACTCGGGATCGTCACCGGCGCAGGACCGGGGGCGGTGTTCGGCCCGCACCGCGTCGCGCGCGTTCGCTTCGACGGCGCGGTCGACGGCGATCAAGAAGGTCGGCTTCTTCGTGCAGGACGCTCAAGTACGGCATCAACGTGGCGACGGGGCAGATGGACGCGGATCTACCGCGCGAGCTCGACCGCGCCAGACCGAGAACACCATCTTCGGCCCGCAGATCCGCGGCTTCAACTACGACGGCGCGGCCGTCACCGTCGTCCGGCAAGATCGGCTTCAACGCCTTCCCGGTCACCGGCTACGGCCGCGCCGGGTCGCCGGCGACGTCGACAGCGACGGATACGACGGGATCCGCCGCCGGGCCCAGGACCGGCGCACACGTCCGACGTGGGCGGTTTCGACTACGACGGGACGGTGATCGCGGCGATCCCGGGGATCAACTACGTCGCGTTCCCCGGATACCTGTACGGCGCGAAGGTGGCGGCCGGCGACGTCGACGCGGACGCCTACGCCGAGATCCTGGCGAGCCCGGGCCCCGACCCCGCGGCGCAGGCGCGCATCTCCGGGAAGAACGTCGACACCGCGACGCCGCTCGGACCGAGGGACCTGTTCTTCCTCGCCTTCGATCCCGAGAAGTACGGCTGCAACGTGGCGTTCGCCGAGCTCGCTCCCTAGCCGATCCATGGCGAGGTTCGTCCTAGGCCTCGATCAGGGAACCACCGGGACGACGGCGCTGCTCCTCGACGGAGCGGGCGCCGTCGTGTCGCGCGGCTACCGCGAGATCGCGCAGCACTACCCACGGCCGGCGTGGGTCGAGCACGATCCCGACGACATCTGGGCGTCGTGCGAGGAGGCGATGAGGGCCGCCCTCGACGGAGCCGGCGCGCGCTTCACGGACGTGGCGGCGATCGGCATCACCAACCAGCGCGAGACGGTCGTCGCGTGGGACGCGCGCACCAGCGCGCCGCTTCACAGGGCCATCGTCTGGCAATGCCGCCGCACCGCCGAGCACTGCGATCGCCTGAAGGCCAGTGGCGCCGAGGAGCCCGTGAGGGCGAAGACCGGGCTAAAGCTCGATGCCTACTTCTCCGGCACGAAGATCGCCTGGCTCTGCGCCAACGCCCCCGCGGTCGCCCAGGCCGTCGACTGCGGCCGCGCCGCGTTCGGGACGATCGACTCCTGGGTGCTCTGGAAGCTCACCGGCGGAAAGGTCCACGCGACGGATCCGAGCAACGCGAGCCGCACCATGCTCTACGACGTCCACGCGCGGCGCTGGGACGACGAGCTCCGGGCGACGCTCTCCGTTCCCGCTTCCGTCAAGCTGCCGGAGGTGAAGCCGTCCGGCGGCGTGTTCGGCACCACCGATCCGGCGGTCACCGGCGGCGCCGCGATCCCGGTTGCCGCGATCCTCGGCGATCAGCAGGCGGCCCTCTACGGGCAGGGTTGCTGGGAACCCGGTTCGGCGAAGGTCACGTTCGGCACCGGCGCGTTCCTCCTCATGAACCTCGGCACGATGCCGCGCACTCCACCGAAGGGGCTCCTCTTGACGATCGCCGCCGACGCAGAAGGGCGCCCCGTCTACGCCCTCGAGGGATCGGTCTTCATCGCCGGCGCCGCGATCCAGTGGCTCCGCGACGGTCTCGGCATCATCACGACCGCCGCGGAGACACAGGCGCTCGCCGAGAGCATCGACGACACGGGCGGCGTCTACTTCGTGCCCGCATTCGTCGGGCTCGGCGCGCCCTACTGGGACCAGGGAGCGCGCGGCGCCATCCTCGGGCTCACTCGCGGTAGCAGCCGCGCCCACATCGCGAGAGCCGCGCTGGAGGCGATCGCCTACCAGAGCCGGGACGTGCTCGACGCCATGAAAGCGGGTGCGGGACTGTCGCTATCGACCCTCCGGGTCGACGGAGGCGCGGCCGCCAACGACTTCCTGTGCGGCTTCCTCGCCGGCATCTGCAACGTGCCCGTCGATCGCCCGGCGTCGGTGGAGACGACGGGGCTCGGAGCCGCTTACCTCGCGGGCGCCGTCGTCGGCTTCTACGACGCGACGGGGCGCGGCGGGGGCCAGGTCCCCGCTCTGAAGGGGCTGCGGCGCACCGATCGTGTCTTCGCCCCGGCCATGTCGGAGGCTTCGCGCGACGCCCTCTACGGCGGCTGGCGCGCGGCGGTCGAACGCGTGGCGACGGCGCGGCCCGCAAGCCGATGACCGCCGGCGATCGCGGACCGCTCCCCTGCCCATGCGGCGGCAACGCGACTCCGTCCCCTCAGTTCCCGAGCGCGTGGGAGTGCGACACTTGCCGCAAGGTCTACGCGGATCGCAAGTTTCTCGACGTCGCGAAACGGCTCTCCCGGCAAGCGGCGCGCAGGCCCCGGATCCGCGCCGAGCCGCAGTGCCCGAAGTGCGGCTCCACGAACATCGAGGAGATCAGCCGTGTGGAGCGCGCCGGCAAGATCGCTGTTGCGATCGCGGCCGCGCAGCCGTCGCTGCTCGACGACCAACGCGCATTCTGCAGGAGCTGCGGCGCGCGCTGGTAGCGGAGCGACGCGGCGTGCCGAGGAATGGGCATCCGCGAGCGCGCTGCCGAAGTAGCATTCGCGGCCGTGGCGGACCTCCTGCTCTCCTGCCAGGGCCTCGCGAAGGCGTTCGGCGCCGCACCGCTCTTCGAGGGCATCTCGCTCTCCATCTTCGAGGGCGACCACGTGGGCGTGGTGGGGCCGAACGGATCGGGGAAGACGACGCTGCTTCGCATCCTCGCGGCCATCGAGACGCCGTCAGCGGGGACGCGCGAGGCCCGCCGGCGGCTGAGGCTGGGTTACGTGGCGCAGGACCCGGTGTTCGCCGTGGACGCGACGGTCGACGAGGTCCTTCGCGAGGGGCTGCCGCGGGACGACGCCGAGGGCCGGGAAGTCGACGGCCGGATCGCCGTGCTGATGGGCAGGGCGGGCTTCACCGACCCGGCCCGACGGGTCGGGACATTGTCGGGCGGATGGAAGAAGCGGCTTGCGATCGCGCGGGAGCTGGCGCGCGCGCCCGAGATCCTCCTGCTCGACGAGCCGACGAACCACCTGGACGTGGAGGGCATCCTCTGGCTCGAGGAAGCCCTTCGCCGGGAGCCGGAAGCCTTCGTGGTCGTCAGCCACGATCGCTACTTCCTCGAGTCCATCGCGCGCCGGATGATCGAGATCAACCGGGCGTTCGCCTCCGGCGTACTCGACGTGCGCGGCGGCTACCGCGACTACCTCGCAAAGAAGGACGAGGTGCTCGCGAACCAGGCGTCCTACCAGGAGTCGCTGCGTAACCGAGTGCGGGGAGAGCTCGACTGGCTCTCGCGCAAGGCGCGCGCGAGGACGCGCAAGGCCCAGGCGCGCGTGGACGAGGCGGGAAGGCTGCAATCGGAGCTTGCGGACCTGGATGCGCGCTCCCGATCCGCGGTCGCCGGCATCGAGCTCACCGGGACCGACCGGCGGAGCAAGCGCCTCCTGGTGACCGAGGGGCTCTCGAAGCGCTTCGAGGACCGTGTGATCGTCGAGAGGCTCGACCTCGTGCTCTCGGCGGGGGCGCGCATCGGGCTCCTGGGCCCCAACGGCAGCGGCAAGACCACGGTCCTGCAGCTCCTCGCGGGAAGCCTGCCCGCGGACGGGGGAACCATCTCGCGCGCGGAAGGGCTACGCGTCGTCACCTTCGATCAGCACCGCTCGGGGCTCGATCTCGCGGCGTCGCTCCAGCGGAACCTCGCCCCCGAGGGAGACTCCGTGGCCTTCCAGGGGCGAACGATCCACGTGTCGGGCTGGGCGAAGCGCTTCCTGTTCCGGCCGGAGCAGCTCGAGACGCCCGTCGCGGAGCTCTCGGGAGGGGAGCAGGCGCGGGTGCTGATCGCAAGGCTCATGCTCGAGCCCGCCGACGTCCTGCTTCTCGACGAGCCGACCAACGACCTCGACATCCCCACGCTGGAGATGCTGGAAGAGAGCCTCCTCGATCTCGCGGGAGCACTCGTGCTGGTGACGCACGATCGCTACCTGCTGGATCGCGTCTGCACGGAGATCGTCGCGCTCGACGGGCGCGGAGGCGTCGCGAGGTACGCCGGCTATGCGCAATGGGAGAGCACAAGGGAGCTCGGCGCGACGGCCGAACCAGCGAGGTCAGCCCCCGCGGGGCGCCCGGCGGTGCCGCGTCCCGCGCCTGCGAAGAAGAAGCTCGGGTATCAAGATCAGCGAGAGTGGGAGCAGATGGAGGATCGCATCCTGGAGGCAGAGGAACGGCTTGCCGCGGCCAGGAGCGCCGCGGAAGACCCGGCAGTGGCTGCGGATCACGTGGCCCTCTCCGAGCGTCTCGCGTCGCTCGCCGCGGCGCAGGCCGCCGTGGAGCAGCTCTACGCGCGCTGGAGCGAGCTCGAAGCGAAGATCACCGGATGACGACCAGGGGCGACGCGGACCCGGGGTCCTGACCCAAAGGGGCCTTCGAGAGGCGTAGACGACGCATTCCGCCACGGCGAGCCGCGTGCCGGTCCCCGACCTCGACTCCGGCCGTGCGTCCCGCCGCCGGGCGTCGATCTCGGCTCGCCCGGCGTCGCGACGAGCCCGTCCATGGATCGGACCGCCCCGTCGGCCGGCGACCGGTCTACGTTCTCGACGGCGCCCGCCGGGCGCGGAAAGGCGGTCGGACATGCATCGATGGACTCGACTCGCGGTCCTCGTCGTCGGTTTCTCTGCCAGGGCCGTGGATCTCCCGATGGAGGAAGGCGAGCGCCTCGCGCTCGCGGCGCTCGGAGACGCGGGCTACCGTTCGGACGTGCGCGGCATCGAGCTGGCGCGGGATCGGATCGCCGCGGCGATCGCGGACGGCGCGACGGCGCCGCGGGAATACCGCATCGCGCTCGCGGAATGGCTGCTCTCCAACGCGTCGATGGCGGACCCGCCCGCGGCGCTCTCCGCGGCGGAGAGATCGAAGGAGCATCTCGATCGCGCCCTCGAGCTCGATCCGAGCTACGCCCAGGCCTACGCCCTTGCGAGCCGCGTCACCTTTGCGCTCACCGGTCTCGGCAAGGGCGATCGCAAGCAGGCCTATGCCGAGATGAACGGGCAATGGAAGAAGGCGATGGAGCTGGGCCCGGACGTGCCCGAGGTGATCCTCGCCGACGCCGTGATGCTCACCTACGCCCCCGCGCCCGCCGGCGGCGATCCCGCGCGCGGGCGCGCGCGATTCCACGAGGGGATCGGACGCCTGGAGCTCGCCGCCGCGTTCAGCCCGGAGGCGGCCCTCTGGCGGCCCATGGCGTGGAGCTGGCTCGGCATGGCGTTCCTCTACTCGGGCGACATGCTCCTCGCGAGAGAGGCGTTCGAGCACGCTCTTGCGCTGCGGCCGGACTACGCGCAGGTCCGCGACGCGCTCCTGCCCATGACCGACGTCGTGGACGGAGGCCGCGTGCCGGATCCCGCGAAGCGGAAGTGGCTGCCGCTGGTCGAGGATCCCGCCGGCGACGGCCGGCAGAAGGCGCCCGATCTCTTGAGGGCAGCCTGGTCGACCGACGCCCCCTCCGGCATGCTGTTCGTTCGCATCGATCTCGAGACCCCGGCGGATCCGGCGGCGCTCGGCGTGAACGTCGCGTTCGACACCGACGGCGATGCCGCGACCGGAGCGCCCTGGTGGGCGGGCAACACGGGGTTCAACTACGACCGTCTCGCCACGGTCTGGGTCGCGCGCGGGAGCGACGGCCGCCTGCGCGGGACCGCGGGCGTGACGGACGCACGCGGAGGCGCGGAGGGCCGGTTCACGTCGCTCTCGCGAGGTGTAACCTTCGCGCTGTTCGAGGACAATCGCGTGATCGTGATCGGCGTCCCGCTCGACTCCCTCGGCGCCGCCCGGCGGCTGCGCGCCGTCGTCACCGTCGGTTCCAACACGATGTGGAACGACACGGCGCCCGATGCCGGCTCCGCGAGGCTCGACCTCCCGTGATCGATCTCCCCGGGCGTTCGCGCTGGCGCGCCGTCTACGCCCTGGGGTTCCTGCTCTACTTCGCGCTCCAGCTCGCCGTGTTCGGCGCGAGCGACATCCCGTGGCGGGAGGTCGTGCTCGCGGCGGCGGCGAACACGCTCCCGTTAGCCCTCCTCGGCATCGGTGTCGTCGCCATCTACGCGCGCGATCCGCCGCCGAAGGGCACTGCCAGGAACGCGGCGATCGCGTCCGCCTTCGCGCTCGCCGTTCCACTGGGATCGAGCCTGCTCTTCCTTGCCTTCGAGGGGGACCGCTACCGGTTCCGCCTGGCGATCGGGCTCTGGATGGCCATCGTTGCGTCGCTCATCTTCGGCATCCTGGCGGCGGGGTCACGCGCGGCGATCGCCGCGGCCTCGCTCGCCCGGGAGCGCGCCCGCGTGGCGGAAGCCGAGGCGCTGCGGACGCGGGCGGAGCTCGTCGCGCTGAGGGCCCGCCTCGATCCCCACTTTCTCTTCAACACGCTCCACTCGCTGCTGGCCCTCGTCCGCGAGAGCCCCGCGCAGGCGGAGCAGGCGATCGAGCACCTCGGAGACCTGATGCGCGCCACCCTCGAGGCAGGCGAGGGAGCGGACGAGCGCACGCTCGGCCAGGAGTGGCAGATCGCGCGGACGTATCTCGAGATCGAGAAGCTGCGGCTCGGCGAGCGGCTCCGCTTCGACGAAGCCCTCGATGCCCCCTCGGCCGCGACGTTGTTACCGGCCCTGACGCTCCAGCCCATCGTCGAGAACGCCGTTCGCCACGCGATCGCGCCACGCGTGGGCGGCGGCCGGCTGGTGATGGCCGGCCGGATCGAGGACGGCCACGTCGTGGTGACCGTGGCCGACGACGGGCCGGGGGCCGATCCCGCGTCCATCGCGGAGGCGCGAGGGCTCGGGCTCCGGCTCGTCCGCGAACGGCTCGACCGTGCCTACGACGGCGCGGCGCGCATGGAGTTCGGGCCCACTCCGGGCGGCGGCCTGACCGTGACGCTGCGCATCCCGCGGGAGGCTGCGTGACCCGGGCGCGCGTCGTCATCGCCGAGGACGAGCCGCTTGCCCGCGCCCAGCTCCGGCGCCTGATCGGCGAGACCGACTGGCTCGAGCTCGCCGGAGAGGCGGGAGACGGCGGCGCCGCGGTGACGATGATCGACCGGCTCCAGCCGGATCTCCTGTTCCTCGACGTCGTGATGCCCGAGAAGTCCGGGCTCGAAGTGCTGGAGGAGATCCGCCACCGCCCGCTCGTGGTCTTCACGACGGCGCACGATCGCTATGCCGTTCCGGCGTTCGAGCTCGAAGCCCTCGACTACCTGGTGAAGCCGTTCGGCGCCAGACGCTTCGCCGCGACGCTCGAGCGCGTGCGGCGGCAGCTCCACGCCGGGAAGGACGTCGGGAACCAGGCCGAGCGCGCGCGGGAGGCCGTGTCCAAGGAGCCCCTCCGCCGCGTCTTCGCCCGCAGCGGCCACCGGATCGTGCCCATCGTCGTCTCGCGCGCGACACGCTTCGAGGCGGCCGGCGACTACGTGAAGGCCCACGTCGAGGGAGAGACGCACCTCTTGCAGGTGTCGCTCGACGAGCTCGAGCGGCGGCTGGATCCCAGGCTGTTCCAGCGCGTGCATCGCTCTCACATCGTGAACCTCGATCGCATGCTGCGCATGGAGGACTCCGCCGATCGCCGGCTCGAGATCTTCTTGCGCGACGGCACGCGCGTGACCGCGAGCCGCGCCGGGAGCTCCCGGTTGAAGAAGCTCATCAGGTAGCCCGGCCCGTCTTGCGGCGGTGTTGCCGGACAGCAACGATCGTGTCATCGTCCCTGACGCGGAGGATCCCCCTGGGAAGCTCGCGGCCACCCGATCGACTCTCCGGCGACGAGGAGACCCTGCCGCTCGGCGCGCGGCCGAGCGGTTCGCCGCGTCCCGCATCCATCCCGTCCCTCTCGGAGGTCGATGGCGCGCGCTACGAGCTTCACGACGAGCTGAGCCGCGGCGGTCAGGGACGCGTGATCCACGCGACCGACCTGCGGCTGGGACGCCCCGTCGCGATCAAGGAGCTGCTCGTCTCCGACGAGGACGGACGCGCGCGCTTCGAGCGCGAGGCGCTGATCACGGCGCGCCTGCAGCATCCGAGCATCGTCAGCGTCTACGACGCCGGCATCCGTCCGACGGGCGAGCCCTTCTACGCGATGCGACGCGTTCCCGGGAAGTCGCTCGGGCGAGCGATCGCCGAGGCGAATCGCCTGCCGGACCGCATCGCGCTCTTGCCGCGCCTCATCGCGGCGGTGGACGCGGTGGCCTATGCCCACGGCGCCGGGATCGTCCACCGCGATCTGAAGCCCGAGAACGTGATGCTCGGCGACTACGGAGAGACCGTCGTCATCGACTGGGGGCTCGCCAAGGATCTTCAAGACGCCGCGGAGGACAGGCCCTCCGTCTTGCCCACGCCGGATGCCGCGCCGGCGGGCCTCACCCAGGTCGGCCAGATCGTGGGCACCCCGAGCTGCATGTCGCCGGAGCAGGCGCGAGGCCTGCCGGTGGATCGAAGGACCGACGTCTACGCGCTCGGAGCCACGCTCTACCAGCTCCTCGCCGGTGAGACGCCCTATTCCGGACTCTCCGCGCGCGAGGCGCTGCTCGCTGTCCTTGCCGGACCGCCAGCGCCGATCGCCGAGAAGGCGCCCGACGCGCCGGAGGAGCTCGTGGCGATCACGCGCAAGGCGATGGCGCGAGAGCCCGGCGACCGTTACGCGAGCGCCGCCGAGCTCGCCCAGGACCTGCGACGCTTCCAGACGGGTCAGCTCGTGGGCGCGCACACCTACGCGCTCCAGGATTACGTTCGCCGCTTCGCCGCGCGCCATCGCGCGAGCCTCATCGCCTCCTCCATCGGTCTCGCCGCGATCGTCGGGCTGGTCGTCCTCGATCGTCACCGTCTGACCCTCGCACGCGACGCCGCGCAAGCAGCTTCGACTCGCTGGCAGGCCGCGGAGCAGCGGGAGCGGGAGCGCGCCGAGGATCTGACCTTGATGCAGGCGAAGGCCGAGCTCGCGCACGAGCCCGCGGCGAGCCTCCGGCTGCTCGCCGACCTGTCGCCCGGATCGCGCCATGCCCGCGCGGCCCGCGTCCTCGCTGCGGACGCGCTCCAGAGAGGTGGGAGCTCCTCGTCCACGCGCGTCCGGTCGTCCGGAATCTGGGGGACGCTGTCTGACGAGGGACTGCTCGTCGAGCGCGACGATTCTTCCCGGATCCGCGTCTGGCGCGGATCCGAGGAGTGCGTCCTCTCCGACGAGGCCCAAGTCGGCGGGCTCGCGGTGTCCCCCGGAGGCACGACCGTCGTCTCGCTCGGGACCGATCGCATCGAGGCGTGGGACGTCGCATCGGGGCGGTCCGCGGGAGCGCTGCCCGTCGACATGGCGGGCCGCGTCTTCGCGCGCGGCAACGGTCTGCCCGTGGCCGTCGATGGGGCCGGCCGCCGCATCGCCTTCGCGAACGAGAAGGACCTCGCGGTGTGGGACCTCGCCACGTCAGGCGTGTCGCGCGCGTCGATCCCTCCGGAGGAGGAGGGCCGCCCGTTCCGTGCGGTGGCGATCTCCGACGATGGCCGTCACGCCGCGTGCGTGCAGGGCGGAACCCTCGTGCTGTGGGACACGACCGCATCGCGCGGCCGCGCCGTCCCGATCGGCCGGGGTGGCCACTCCATCGCCTTCGTACGAGGCCGCCCGATCGCGGTGGCCGCTCGCGACGGGTCCGTCATGTGCGTCGACGCCGAGACCGGCGCGACGCGCACCATCGCCGCGAAGATCGCCGCCGAGGCGCCCGTCGCGGTCTCTCCCGACGGCCGCGCGATCCTCCTGGGCGCCCGCGAGCGTGGAGCGATCCTCTGCGGCGTGGACGATCTCTCGCCATGGGACCTCGACGCTCCTGTCCCGGCCGCCGCCGTCGCGTTCTCGCACGACGGGACGCTCGCCGCCGCCGCCGATCGCGAGGGCGTGCGGATCTGGCAGCTCCCCGACGGCGCGGCCACCACGCTCCCCGGTCGCGCCGACGCGGTCGCCTTCAGCGGGAACGACCGCTCCATCGTCGCCTGGAGGGCGGGAGAGGCCATCACGACCTTCGCGGTCCCGTCGCTGCCAGCGTGGAGGCGCGGCATGGGATCTCCGGTCGTCGCGCTCGCGATCTCCCCATCCGCATCGCGTGTTGCGGCCGCGGACGGGCACGGGCTTCTCCGCGTCTGGGATCTGCGCTCGGGCGACATCGCCACGTCGCCCTGCGGCGGTGTCGTCGCCTCCCTCACCTTCGAGTCCGAGGATCGCCTGGTCGTCGCGGGTGCCGACGGGAGGTTCTTGCGGCTCGATGGCGATTCCGACCCCGTCCTGCTGGACCAGGGTGGGGGATCGCGCACGACGGTCGCGCCTGGGCTGCGCGCCTCCGCGAGCGGCGGTGATCTCTTCGTGTGGGAGCAGGCCGCCGCGAGCGGGCGCTACCTGCTACGCGAGCCCGGCGGCGAGCCCCTGACCGCGATCGCCGCCAGCGCCCGCGGCGATCTCCTCGCGGCGGGGCGAGGGGCCAAGGTGCTTCTCTGGGCAAGGCCATTCGGAGAGCCGCGCGAGCTCCAGGCTCCAGGCCGCGTCGTATCCCTCTCGGTCGGCGCCGGCGGACGGGGCGTCGCCGCCACCGCAAGCCTCGCGGACCTTCACGCCACGGGAGGGCGTGGTGCGGTCGCTTTCTGGGACATGGCCTCCGGCCGCCTCTCCGTCGCCGCCACCGATGCCGCCGAGCCCAGGATCCGCCTCTCAGGCAACGGCGAATGGCTCGCGACCTTCTCCCCCGCCGGTCAGACCATCGAGGTCTGGAGGATCGCGAACATGGAGAAATCGGTCCTCTCGGTTGCCGCCGGGCGCGTCGCCGACGCGACCTTCACCGGAGACATCGTCGTCAGCGCCCACGACGATGGCGCGCCCGAGATCTCCGACATGGCGTCAGGCGAGGGACGGTCCATCGCGTTCGGCGATGCGCTGCGCGCCGTTGCCGCGACCGAGGAGGGCGTGATCGCCGCGGGCACGGCGCACGGCAACCTGCACGTCGTCAGCCGCGACGACCTGCTCGCGGATCCGGCAGCCATCCGGCCGTGGGTCGCGTCGCGACAACGGCGATGAGCGAGACTGGCGGCGCGGAACGTCCGCGCCGCCAGGCAAGCGGAGCGCCGGCGATCAGAAGCCGAAATCGCCGCCGGACACGCTGGCGCCGTAGGTCGGGCTCTGATCGAACTGGGTCGTGGCTATCGACTGGAGCGGGCCGCCGTCCCAGCTCCAGCCGCGGATCTGCTTGAGCGACGCGGGGTCCGTCCGCGGCGCCGTCAGGATCTCCTCGATGCCGTCGGAGTCGAGGTCGCAGGCCCAGCAGCGGACGCCCTGGACGTTCTGGTTTCCGTACGTGGCGGCCTGGTTGATGATGCTCTTGAGCGCCGTCGCGTCGTAATCGAAGCCGGCGAAGTCGTCGTTGAACGTCGGGTCCGGGCCCTTGCTCGCGAGGATCTCGTCGTAGGGGTCGCGGTCCAGCTCGCCCGCGGCGACGTTGAGGCCGTAGTTGCCGCTGAAGACGATGGCGTTGATCTTCGACATCGGGCTGACGCTGGCTCCGTCGAAGTTCCAGCCCTTGAGCTGGCAGCTGAAGACCGCGCCGGGACCGGGGCCCGTGAGCATCTCGTCGAAGCCGTCCGAGTCGAGGTCGCCGGCCGCGACGTTGGCGCCGTAGCGCAGCGTCCCGTAGGCATAGAAGTTCACCTTGCCCATCGCGGAGATGGCGCTCCCGTCGTAGTTCCAGCCGCGCACCTGCGGGCCGTAGATGGAGCCGGGGCCGGGCGCCGTCAGGATCTCCTGGTATCCGTCGGCATCCAGGAGCGCCGCGTTGACGTTGGTGCCGTAGCCCGTGCTCGCGTAGGCGAAGAAGTTGATCTTCGAGATGGCGGTGCCGGTGCTCTCGAAGCCGCGCACCTGCGGAGCGTTCGACGGTCCCGGGCCCTGGGACGCCAGGATCTCGGCGACCGTGTCGCTGTCGACCTGGCCCGCGGCAACGTTGACCCCGTATCCGCCGGAGAACGCGGTGACGCTCGTCGCAAGCAGCGTCCCGTTCGCCTTGAACATCCGGACCTGCGCGGGGGCCGAGGCCTGCGGTCCGTTGCCGGTGAGGATGTTGCAATCGGTGATGGCGGCGTAGATGCGCAGGATCACCGCCCCGCTCGCGATCGAGCCGTTGCTGTCCTGGATGTCGATGGTGAACGTCCAGATGCCGGCGCTCGTCGGGATCCCGGAGACGTAGCCCGTGCTCGTGTCGAGCGAGAGCCCCGGGGGAAGAGCTCCGGTCCGGACGATCGTGTAGGGCTCGTGACCGCCCCAGAACGGGATGACCTGGCCGTAGGCCGTGTTCACGTATCCGTTCGGCATCGCGGGATGGATCTGAGCGAGGGTCCTGTCGGCGTGCCACACGTCGTATCCGCCCGAGCCGCCGATGCGGTTGCTGACGAAGGTGAGCCCGCCGCCGAGCGACGTGATGGAGCCGTACTGGTCGGTGTTGATGCTGGAGACGGGAAGATCGATCAGCGTCGGGTTCTGCCAGACACCGAGGACCTTCACGGACTCGAAGAGATCCTGGCTCCCCTGGATCGACACCCCGTCGACGTACATGTGCTGCTCGTCGGGGCTGACCGCGACCCAGGACTTGTTGCGAAGGTACTGCGAGCTCACCTCCGACAGCGCCGTCCAGGTGTTTCCGACCTTGCGCGTGACGTAGACCGATCGCGGAGTCCCGCTCCGGTAGGCGGTCATGTAGAGAGTCTTGCCGTCGGGCAGCACGCTGCCCCAGATGTTGTCGTCGTTGGTCGACACCGCCGAGTTCACCGGCTGCGGCATCAGCGTCGCCGCTTGCCACTGGCCGCCCGCCTTCACGGCCTGGTAGAAGTCGATCGTCCCGTACGCGCTCGGCCGGTAGGAGGTGAGCCAGAGCGTCCCGTCCATCGTCCATCCCCACGCATAGTCGTCCTTGGTGCTGTTGGTGAGCGTCAGCTCGGTCCGGCTCCCCCACGCACCCCCCGACAGCGTGAACTCGACCATGTCCTCCGCCTGGGTGTTGTTGCCGGCGCAGGTGCTGCCGGTGCAGTTCACGATGAGCTGACGCCCATCGGGCGAGAGCACGGCCGACTCCTGCGACGTGTTGTCGTTGGGGGGCGCGCCCAGGTTCTCGGGCGTGTTCCACTGGGCGAGGACCGGGCTGCTTCCGAGCGCGGCGACGACGACGAGGTGACGGGGTTTCATGGAAGGCTCCTTTCCGCCTGGCGACCGCCGCGCGCCGGGCGGGATACGTCCGCCCGGAACGCCAGCGTCAGCGTCGGAGTGTAGGAAGCCCCTCCTCCCACTTCATTCGCGCTCGTCCCCCAGATGTTCACAGCCGGCGGCGCACGGTTGCGCCGGCGTCGAACGCCGCGCCGTGAAGACCCGCCGGGCTACCGCTTCCGCGGGCGAGGGACGGTCATGTCGATCCCCTCGAGCACGCACTGATCGCCGCCGCCAAGGTCCCAGTAGAGGGTCAGCCAGTCGATCTTCGGCTCGCCGTCGAAGTCGATGGTAGCGACGACACGCTCGCCGGGCGCCGCCGAGATCGTTTCGCCCGACGCAGTCCCGCCCTGGTACGTGATGCTCCTGCACGACAGCTTCACGCCCTCCGTCGCGAACGCGTAGGTGCGACGGCCATCGGCTTCCCCGACAGCAACCGAAGCGTTCCCACGATTGGTGAAAGCGAGCTCCAGGATCGGGCCCCGCTTGCCGACGGCGACGCTCAAGCGCTCGACGTCGAGGTCGTGGCAGTGATGCGACGGCGCGGCCTTCTCGGCGGTGGGCGGAACCGGCTCGCGAGGAGAGGGCGGTGGCGGCGCGGGCGCGGCGGGAGGGGGCGACCCGGGCGTGGAAGCGAGCCTCGACGCCTCGGGTGGCGGCTCGGGCGCGATCGCGAGCGGTCCGAACACGTCCAGCGGGAACGACGCGCGGCGCGTGGCGACGATGGCGCCCGTTGCCACGCGCACGATCGCCACGTTCACGGAGAGGGTGTCCTTCATCGGGCTCAGCTCACCCAGGAGAACCGCGTCCGCGCCCGCGGCCGTCCCGACGTCGAGCGCCTGCTGCTCTGTCATCGCCGCGCTTTCCGATGGCAGCACCCGCGCGCGCGCCGCCTCGACCTTGACGCGCTCGATGAAGCGCAGCGGTCCGCCGTGCGACAGCTCCGTCGCGAGGTCACGGGCGAGCTGCGCGCCCCGTTCCTGCGGCCGGCCGTGCGTGTCGGTGAAATCGAGCACGGCGACCGTGAGCCTTGTCGCGCCCACGTCGTCCCGGAGAGCGGACGCGAGCTTTCCGAGCTGCACGTCGTACTCCGATGCGATCCCGTGCCGGGCGGCGGCGACGCTGGCCGCGATCATGCAGAGCGGTGTCCCGCGCATCGCTCGGAGGAGGGCGGAGCCTCGGTCGCGGTGAATCGGTGTGCCCGTTCGCCGACCCCGCGTCATTCCTTCTTCTTCTCGCGGTGTCCTTCGCGCACGTCCGAGAGCGCGAGCACGCGCTCGAGCCGCCAGGAAGCGTCCGTGCCGTACTCGAGCCCGTAGATCACTCCCTCGTCGTCGGCGGCAACCACGAGCGGCCGGCGGAACGCGACCGTCGTGCTGACGTCGCTCTTGAGGCGACGCTCCGGAGCGATCTCGAAGGCGCGTACGCGCACCGTCCTACCGCCCGCCTTCACGTCCTTCGGCTCGTGCTTCTTCACGCGGTAGCCCTCGAAGCTCCGCACGCTCGGGTCGGCATAGGAGATCCAGTAGCCCTCGACGCCGCAGTAGAACGCCGAGAGCCGCCTCTCTCCGGCCGATCCGAGCTGCACGATCGGGATCGTCGCCATGAGCGGGACCGTCGCCGAGAAGACCGCGAACTGCTTCCGCTCGTAGTCCTCGCGGAAGGGCTCCGGCACCGCCAGCTCGTGATCCTTGTCCGTCTTGAAGACGATGCCCTTCTTGGTGAACGCGATCGTCGCCTGGAGCTCCACCTTGTCGTCCGCGCCAGGCGTCACGATCTCCATCGCGACGGGGTTGCCGGCGTCGTCCGTGTGGAGATCCACCCAGGCCGTCGCGAGGAACGCGCCCTCCTTCGAGAGCTCGCCCTGGAGGAAGCGGTAGGTGTGGATGCGCCCGCCCGGGTCCGACGTCGTCCCGACGTAACCCATCGCGAGGTCGGGGTGCTTCTCGCTTCCGGTGGAGACGTAGACGCGAAGCTCCCCCGGCTGGTAGCCACAGCCCGCGAGGAGCCGTGCGGGATCGCCCGCGAGCGCCGGCAGGGCCGCCAGCGCGATGGCGAGCGCTCCCATCTTCATCGCAGGGAAGCGCGCGGCCGCGATGGCGCGAATCCGCCGGGCTACGAGCAGCCCGTGGTGGCGCCGCAGCTGTCGCACTTCAGGCACGTGCCGTTCCGGACCAGCGTGAAGAGGCCGCACTCGCGGCACGGATCCCCCTCGTAGCCCTTCATGCGCGCCTGCTCGGACATGGCGCGGTAACGGGCGCGCGCCCCGGTGCCGGTGGCGGGCAAGGACGCGGCGGCCTTCTGTGCAGCGAAGCCGCCCGACGCGCTCGGGACCACGGCGACCGGCTGGGTCGCGACGGGCGACACGGCCCGCCGAACGTCCTCGTCGGACGCGACGCGCGGGCCGGCGCCGACAACGGCGACCTCCCGCTCCTCGGCCACCTCCTCGTCGTAATCGGGCTCTACGCCTGGACTCTTGATGGCGTCCCCGCGGAGGTCCTCCTCCGACACCTGGGCCAGATCCGTGCGGCCGAGGTAGGAGATCGCGAGCTCGCGGAAGATGTAGTCGATGATCGACGTGACCATCTTGATCTTGTTGTTGCCCTGCACGATGCCGTTGGGCTCGAAGCGCGTGAAGACGAACGCGTCGACGAACTCCTCGAGGGGGACGCCATGCTGGAGCCCGAGCGAGATGGCGATGGCGAAGCAGTTCATCAGGCTCCGGAAGGCCGCGCCCTCCTTGTGCATGTCGAGGAAGATCTCGCCGAGCGATCCGTCCTCGTAGTCGCCGGTACGGATGTAGATCTTGTGCTGGCCGACGGTGGCCTTCTGGGTGTAGCCCTTGCGGCGATCCGGCAGGCGCCGTCGCCGCGCGAGGTAGCGCAGCACGATCCGCTCCGTGATCTTCTCGGACACGAGCCCCACGTCCTTGCCGGCGACGGCCTGGGCCGCCTCCGCCGCGAGATCGTCGTCGACCGAAGCCGAGAGGGGCTGGCTGAGCTTGCTCCCGTCGCGATAGAGGGCGACCGCCTTCAGCATCGACTTCCAGCCGAGCTCGTAGGCCTCCTTCACGTCGCCGATGGAGGCGTCGTGCGGCATGTTGATCGTCTTGCTGATCGCGCCCGAGAGGAACGGCTGCGCGGCCGCCATGGCGTTGATGTGCGCCTTGTAGGGGATGAAGCGCGTCCCCTTCCGGCCGCAGCGATTGGCGCAGTCGAAGACCGGCAGGTGCTCGGGGCGCAGGTGCGGCGCGCCCTCGATCGTCATCGTGCCGGCGCAGTAGTCGTTGGCCGCCTGGATCTCCTCCTGCGAGAAGCCGATCGCCTTCAGGAGGTTGAAGGTCCAGTCGGAGAGCTGCTCCGCCGTGAAGCCGAGCTTCCCGGTGCAGAACGCGTCGCCGAGGGTGAACCGGTTGAACGCGAAGGTGATGTCGAACGCGCTCGGGACCGCCGCCTCGACCTTCGCGATCTCCGCGGGTCCGAACCCTTTCGCCGCGAGCGTCTCGTGGTTGACGAAGGGCGCGCCCGCGAGCGTCCCGGTGCCGACGCAGTAGGTGACGATGTCCCGCACCTGGTCCTTGGTGTAGCCGAGGTGCTCGAGGGCGACCGGCAGGCTCTGGTTGATGATCTTGAAGTAGCCGCCTCCGGCGAGCTTCTTGAACTTCACCAGCGCGAAGTCGGGCTCGATGCCGGTGGTGTCGCAGTCCATCACCAGGCCGATCGTCCCGGTCGGCGCGAGCAGCGTCGTCTGCGCGTTCCGGTAGCCGTGATGCTCGCCCAGCGCGAGCGCCCGGTCCCAGCTCTCGCGCGCCGCGGTGATGAGGGACGGCGGGCAGTGCTTCGGATCGATGCTCATCGGGAGGATCGACAGCCCCTCGTAGTCCTCGCCCGGCGCCGCGTAGGCGGCACGGCGGTGGTTTCTGACCACCCGCAGCATCGCGTCGCGATTGGCCGCCCAGCGCGGGAACGGGCCGAGCTGCGCCGCAAGCTCGGCGCTGGTCGCGTACGACTCGCCGGTCATGAGCGCGGTCACCGCCCCGGTGATCGCGAGGGCGGAGGCACTGTGGTAGGGAATCCCCTGCCGCATCAGGATGGTCCCGAGGTTCGCGTAACCCAGGCCGAGGGTGCGGAAGTCGTAGCTCTTCTGCGCGATGGGCTTACTCGGGAAGGACGCCATCAGCACGGAGATCTCGAGGACGATCGTCCAGATGCGGCAAGCGTGACGGAACGACTCGATGTCGAAGGTGCCGTCCTCGCGCTGGAACTTCGCGAGGTTGAGGCTGGCGAGGTTGCAGTTGTGCGCGACGATGCCCTCGGCGATCACCGAGTGCGTGACCGGCTCGGTGATGTCGTAGACCACCTCGCGGCCGTCGGGGACGATCGCCGCGACGTGCGCGGGACGGGGGCTCGCGATCGACGCCTCGAAGGGACGCCCCAGGATCTCGCGCGCCGCCGCGTCCTTCGCGGCCGACCAGGCGAACCCCACGACGGCGAGGAAGCGGCGGGCGTCGATGCCCTCGGCGCGGAGCTCGGCCGCGACGATCTCCGCGGCATCGCCATCGGCGGGATCGATGCGGCTACCGACGCCGAGGTCGGTCAGCAGGAGCTGGACCGACCGGAGGAGTGGAAGCGACGACGACGGGAGCGCCACGAACTCGCCGCGTGCGTCCGCGGCGATCCGCCCGTCCGCGGAGAAGAGGCCTTGGAGGTAAGCGACCTTGAGGTCCGGCGCGGCGCGGTGCACGGACGCCGGCACGTCGCTCTCGCTTCCGTGACGGAGGCCGTAGCGCTCGTGGAGGAACTGCAGGAGGGACGGCGCTCTGGAGGCAACGCGGCGGATGCCGCCGTCGCCGTCGGTGACCACGATCGTCGAGAGCGGGCTCGCCGGCGCGCGACCGAATCCCTGCGCGTCGTAGAGCAGCTTCGCCACCTCCTCGCCCACGTCGACTCCCCCCTCGCCCTCGCGGAAGTCGATCGAGACGCCGTCCGCGCCGAAGATGCCCTTGCCGGACATCCAGCCGAGGAGGCGGAAGCGGCGCACGTCGCCCTCGGGCGACGAGAACGCGACCGCGTCCCCGCACTCGCGGATCTCGACGCGGTCCACGCCCACCTCGAGCTCGTCGAGCCGCTTCCACTCGCCGCGATCGGTGAGGAATCGGTGATCGGGCGTCGTGCGGATCGTGCGCCCGTCGCGCAGCGTCATGCGCAGCACGTCGCGCTCGCCGACCCGCGTCACGATGGCCGGACGGTGGACGGTCACGCGCCGGTGGTCGTGCTCGGAGTGGATGTCGGTCGTGACGAGCACTGCCTCGCCGCGCTCCTGCGCCCTGAAGAGGTCGGCGACCGTGCGAAGGCCCTGCGGCGTGCTGATGCGCGTCTCGGGCGCGAAGCACGCCGTATCGTCGAGGAACATGTACTCCGAGCAGTTGTGGACGACGAGCCCGCCCGCGACGAAGTGATTGGTCACAGGCTCGGTCAGGTCGTAGACGGGCTCTTCGCCCAGAAGCTCGATGCTCTCGATCTGGTCGGAGAGATCCAGATGCTCCGTCGATGGCGTCGCGCCGCGCCGGATCGCGCGATCGAAGCCGGCGGTCTCGTCGATGCGAATCGCATGGACCTGAGGCACGCGCTGCTCTCGCCGATCGTTACCGTCTGACAGGAGCACGGTCGTGCCGCCGAGGAGGCGGCGGTCGGATCGGATCGACGAGCGAACGCCGAAGCCCAGGAGCAGGATCTGGACCTGGGCGAGGAGCATCATCGATGCGCTCTCGAGCGTGACGGACTCCGGGCCGCCATCGCCGTTCGCAACGCCACCGCTCGCGGCAAAGATCCCCCGAAGCACCGCGGCCACGGACTGACGGTCGAGCGCGAACACCTTCGGTCCGAAGCGAACGCTCTCGCGCCCCTCGCTCTCGAGAACGTAGTCATCGGTTTCCGCGACGATCGCGCCGACCCCCGCGGCAGCGAGCCCCACCGCGAGAGCGCGCGCTTGGTCGAGAGCCACTGCGCCGAACGCTGGCCTGCCAAGCGCAACGAAGTCGTCTCGCGTGAGGTCGTGCGCCGGAACATCGCCGCGGTTTCGCGTGAGGACCCGGTGATCCGCCGTGAGCTTGAGCTCGAAGCCTGCCTTCGTACGCAGACGGTAGACCGGTTTGCGCCCCGTCTGAAAAGCTGGGCCGATCTCGTGAAGCTCGCCGTCGCTTCCGACCACGCGACACGGCGCGCCGAGGAGCGAGTCGATCCGGCGCAGCCCTCCATCGGTCGCAACGAGGGTGTCCCCGGTGACGCAGGGATTGCTCGCCCGGATCGGACCGTCCTCCGGGCACGTGTGCCACTCGTTGATCGTCGTCTCGTACTGGACGCCCGGGTCCGCGCACGCCCACGCCGCGAAGGCCACCTTGTCCCAGAGCTGGCGCGCGTCGACGGTGCGCGCGAGGCGATTGTCGGTCCGGCGCCTGAGCTCCCAGGATCCTCCGCCGTTCACCAGCTCCATGAACGCGTTCGGAACGCGGACGCTGTTGTTGCTGTTCTGGCCCGAGACCGTGCCGTAGGCCTTGCCGTCCCAGTCGGTGTCGTACTCCTCGAACTCGAAATCGACGACACCCTGGGCGGCCAGCTCGATCATGCGCTGGACGTAGCTGTCGGGAACCGCCGCCGCGCGGGCCTTCTTGATCGCCTCCTTCAGCGCGGGGTTCTTCTTCGGGTCGACCTCGAGCTGCGCGTCGCCGTTATTGCCCACGCGGCAGGATGCGAGGATCTCCTTGAGGCGCGGGCCGGTCTGGCGGCTTCCCGCGACCAGGGCGGCCACCTTCTGCTCCTCGACGACCTTCCAGTCGACGAACTCCTCGATGTCCGGGTGGTCGAGGTCGAGGCACACCATCTTCGCGGCGCGCCGCGTCGTGCCGCCGCTCTTGATGGCGCCGGCCGCGCGGTCGCCGATCCGGAGGAACGACATCAGGCCCGAGCTCTTGCCGCCGCCCGAGAGCGGCTCGCCTTGAGCGCGCAGCACGGAGAAGTTGGTGCCGGTGTTGTGGATCGCGACCAGGCCGCCCTCGCCCGCGAGGTAGCAGGCGTGGCGCGCGACCGTGAGGTCGTAGAAGTCGACGTCGCGTTCCGCCGGCGCCACGGCGATCACGCGCGCGACGCCCCGCGCGGCCCGCGCGTCCGGGAGCGGCGGAGCCGCGGGCGCGGACAGGAGCGCGATGCGACGGCAAGCGTGGTGCATCCGCGCGGCCACCTCGGCGCGGGCGCGCGCGGGTGCCGCCCGGTGCACGACCGTGACCAGCTTCCCGTCGGGCCCGTCGATGATGCCGCCGCCGAGGCCATGGAGCGAGACGAGCGCCGCGATCTCGGTCGCGATGCGGGCGTTCGCCACCGGAAGGAGCGCCCGGCCCTCGGCCACCATCCCGGAGGCGTCGAGCAGCCCCGCGAGGAACGCGCGAGCGAGGTCGATGCCGCCGCGCCAGACGAACGACGGGAGCGCGTCCACACCCTTGCCGAGGGCGGCAAAGAAGCCGATCGTCCGGTCGCTCCGGTAGAGGATCGCATCCGCGCTCTTCTCGAAGGTCGCGTGCTCCTCGAACGCGAGGAGGCAGAGCTCCTGCACGCGCGCCAGCGGCTCGCGCGCGTCCTCGGAGAGCGACAGGCGCACGCGGTCGGTCACGCCTCCCGATCCCACGACGTACCCGGAGAGCCAGGCCAGGTCCGTGTCGATGCGCAGCCGCCGCTCCTCCATGCGGCCCGAAGCCTCGTGGGAGAACGCGATCTCGATGGGCTCCGACGGGAGCGCCTCCGCCGCGGTCTCGTTGGGCCCGACCACCGTCGCGCCGAGCGCCAGGACGTCGGCGCGCTGCTCGACGACGGCCTCGCCGTCCCACACGAGGAACGGGTGCCACCGCGAGACGGTCGCGCGCGCCCCGGTGTCGAACGCGAGCGTCAGCTTGTCGTCCTCGGCGACGTCGTAGCGCCACACCTTCTCGATCGCCGCGAGCTCGTAGCGGCCGGTCGCCGGATCGATGGCGAGCGTCGCAAGCCCGAGATCGCCGCCACGGACGAAGCGCCCCTTGCCGTCGAAGTCCTCCACGGCGCGGCCCGCCGCGACGAGCTCATCGTAGAGATCGCGGAGCGGGCGGAACCCGCGGCCCGAGACGTAGACCATGGAGTCGCCGGACGCGCAGCCCGACCCGTACTTGAAGAGGCGCGCCTCGCGAAGGAAGAGGTCCATGACGCCGCCGTCGTTGACGAGGTCGTCGTTGACCGACTGGATGAAGCAGTTGTGGACGACGACGTTGCCCGAGAGGTAACACCCGCTCTCGGTCTGGATGTCGTAGACGGGCATCGCGCCCAGGTGCTCGATGCGCAGCACGGTCTCGTGACGCTCGTCGCCGACGGCGCCACCCGGAGCATCGGGACCGAGCGTGATCGCGAGCCTGGCCCGCTTCTCTTCGGAAACGAATCCCACGAGCGCCGCGAACTTCTCGCGCTCGCTCTTCGCATCGATGCGGATCTCGTGCAGCACGGCACGTTCCGAGCGGCTGCGGGAGCGCACCGCGAAGATCCCGAGGTTCGCGAGAAGCTGCTGGATGTCACGCGCCAGCGGCTCCGAGGGCACGGACGCGACCACGGACGCGTCGTCGCCCACGTTGCCGGCGACCTGGAAGAACGCCCGCAGGTAGGACGTGGCGACGTGAAGCCCGCCACCGCGAACGAGCGCAGGCATGGCCACGGTCCCGCTGTCGCGAAGCGCCGCGAACCGCTCTCCGGAGAGCTCGATCCGCCGGAGGGGTCGGCCGATCCCGTCGATCAGGCCGACCTGCCGCGATGCTCCTTCGAGCGCGCGATTCGCGTGTCCCAGGACGAACGCGTGCTCGTCGTCGCCTGCCGTCACGATCTCGCCACGGCCGGCCTGGAGCCATCCGGCGATTGCGGCCTCGCTGACCCGGAGGTCTTGCGCGTCGCCTTTCTCGAGCACGCACGTGTCCGTACGCTGCAGCAGCGTCGCGCCGGGTCGCACCTGGCCGAGCTCGACCCACCGGTACCCGCACCCAGGAATCGCCTCGGCCGGAGCGGCCCAAACGAGGTGATCCGCGGTCGCATCGAGCGCATTGCCGCTGGCGAGCACCGCCCGCAGGACGGGCTTGGTGCCGTTTGCCTTCACCGCCAGGATGCGCGTCGTCCCCTTGTGATCGTGCACCTCGACGCCGACGAGCGAGCGATCGACAATCTCTCCTATCGGGACCGGCCCTTGCGGCGTGCTGACGAGCGCGTCCCACGGCTGACATGCATGGGGCTGCGGGCGGGCGTAGGCGTTCTCCGCGTGGAGCATCTTGTTCGTCTTCGGATCGACGTAGTGGTGCCCCTGGCTCGGACCCGAGATGCCGTAGGCGTAGTGAAGGCCCGTGTTGAACCACTGCGGCGAGTTGGGCGCCGCGTACTGCGCCGCGAGCATGAAGGCGCACTCGTCGTAGAAGGCCTCCGCATCCTCCTTGCTGTCGAAGTAGCCGTGCTTCTGGCCCCAGTGCGTCCAGCAGCCGGCGAGGCGGTGGAAAACCTGCCGGGCGTCGCGCTCGCCTCCGAGCACGGGCTTTCCGTCCGCTCCGACGAGGGGCTTGCCGTCAGGCCCCTTCTGGGGGACGCCCGCCTTGCGGAAGTACTTCTGCGCCAGGATGTCGGTCGCGACCTGCGACCACGTCGAAGGAACGTCGATACCCTCGATCTTGAAGACCGTCGAACCGTCGGGGTTCTTGATCTCGGACGAGCGTTTGTCGAAGTTGATCCCCTGGTAGGGACCCTGTCCCTTCTTCGTGTAGCGGCGCTGGATCTTCAACGGTCGGACCTCTCGTGAATGGAAATTGGGCTCTTGGGGGTGAACGGCGGCGGGTCTCCGATCGCACGGGACGGCGCGCGTGCGGGAGGGAGCGTGGGAACCGGAACCACAACGAATAGTGGCCGCACGGGTGGGTGACCACTAAATCTTGTGGAAATGAGATCACAGACGCCGGGGGGAATCAAGCCCTCCCGGAAAGCCGCGCGGGCCCGGCGTCCTGGCGCCTGACCCTCGCCGCGGCCCGCGCTACGTGGCTTTGGGAGGCTTCTCGGGCGGGTCGGCGAGGCTCGCCGCGACGTAGACGATGCCCATCAGCACCATGAGGACGACGATCACCTTGACGTCCGCGCGGAACGTGATCGACAGGTAGTAGCCGATGGCCACGATGGAGAGCGCGACGATGAGGTGCCGGAAGCGCCACATGCCTGTTTTCCTGCCTTTTCCGCGCGGCTGTGCCGGGAGCGGCGCGCGGGCGGTCCGCTATACTAACCGCGGCGGAAACAAGCGGCGGGGACGGGCTCCCGCCCCCTGGTCTTGGTCGCGCCCCGCCCGCGAGGAGAGAAGAAACGGTGCCAGAGACCGGAACCTGGAAGCTCAAGACGGGCCTTGCCGAGATGCTCAAGGGCGGCGTCATCATGGACGTCACCGACGCGAGCCAGGCCAAGATCGCGCAGGACGCCGGCGCGGTCGCGGTCATGGCGCTCGAGCGCGTCCCGGCGGACATCCGCGCCCAGGGCGGCGTGGCGCGCATGGCGTCGGTCAAGAAGATCAAGGAGATCCAGGAGTCCGTCACGATCCCCGTGATGGCGAAGGTGCGCATCGGCCACTTCGTCGAGGCCCAGATCCTCCAGGCGCTCGGCGTCGACTTCATCGACGAGAGCGAGGTGCTCACGCCCGCCGACGAGAGCCACCACATCGCGAAGCTCCACTTCAAGGTCCCGTTCGTCTGCGGCGCGCGCGACCTCGGCGAGGCGCTCCGGCGCATCGGCGAGGGCGCGGCGCTCATCCGCACCAAGGGCGAGGCCGGGTCCGGCAACATCGTCGAGGCGGTGCGCCACATGCGGTCGGTGACCGCGGAGATGCGCCGGATCGCCGACGCTACCGGACGACGAGCTGATGGCGACCGCGAAGAGCCTCGGCGCGCCCTACGATCCCGTGCTCCACGTGTGCGGGACCACGGCAAGCTCCCGGTGCCGAACTTCGCGCTGCGGCATCGCCATCGCCGACGCCGCGCTCATGATGGCCGGGCGCCGAGTCCGTGTTCGTCGGCTCGGGGATCTTCAAGTCCGAGGATCCCGCCCGCCGCGCCAAGGCGGTGGTGCTGGCCACGACCCACTTCTCGAGGATCCGAGCTCCTCGCCGAGGTCTCCGCCGACCTCGGTGAGCCCATGGCGGGCCTCGAGATCAAGAAGATCGAGGAGTCGGCCCAGACGCGGATGGTGACGGGCTCCCGGCCGAGAGTCGTGATCCGCGCCCGCTGTACTTCGACGCGCACCGGGCGGGCCTTCGCGAGCCTCGCCGAACCCGTGCTCGTCAAGCGCCCGGTCGACCTCGAAGACATCCAGGGCCTCGTCATGCCGGGCAGGCGAGAGTACTCACCTCATCAAGCTCCTCGCCAGCTCGGGCCTCTGGACCGAGATCCCGAAGCTGCCGGCGCGCGGCATCCCCATCTTCGAACGTGCGCGGGCGCGATCCTCCTGGCCCGCGAGGTGGAGAACCCGCCCCAGCAATCGCTAGGGCTTCTCGACGTCACGGTCCGGCGCAACGCCTACGGCCGCCAGGTCGACAGCTTCGAGGCCGATGCCGCGAGCGCGGCGTTCGGGGACGCGCCCGTGCCGGTCGTCTGCATCCGTGCCCCCCGCTTCGTGCGCCTCGGGACGGGGCGTCGAGACCTCCTGGAGCACCAGGGGGAGCCGATCCTCGTGAGGGGCGGGACGGTCTGGGCGGCCACCTTCCATCCGGAGCTCACCGAAGATCGTCGCATCCAGGAGGCGTTCGCGGCGACAATGCCCCTCGCGTCGCACGTATAATGCGACTTTCTCGGTCGAAGATGGGAGGTTCCCCCCTTGATCCACGCTAGCACCCCACTCCCCATCTGCCGCGGCACGCTGTTCAACCGCGGCGCCGGGGCCGCGTTCGATCTGGTCACCTCCTTCTCGCGGCGCCTCCCCGAGCGCGACTCGCGGGTCCGCTGGGCGGCGCGGGCGCTCCCGAAGTCCCACGAACGGACGTTCCCGAGCCTCGGGCTGCCGCGGCTCTCCGACTCGATCTGCCCCGACTGCACGCGCGAGATCCCGGCCCTCATCTTCGAGCGCGCGGGCCAGGTCTTGATGACCAAGACCTGTCCCGAGCACGGCGCCTTCGAGGACATCATCTACAGGGACAGCCAGCTCTTCCGCCGCATCGAGGCCCTGTATCCGGGCGACGACCTCCCCCTCGAGGACCTTTCGCTCTACCAGCACGGCAACTTCGGGGTGAGCAATCCCACGCGGCGGTCTACAACTTCGACATCACCAACCGGTGCGACATGCACTGCACGGTCTGCTTCGCGTCGGCATGGACACCTGGGCGTCGTCTACGAGCCGAGCGTCGAGGAGATCGAGAAGATGCTCACCGACGCGGCGAACGCCTGGCCGAAGCGCCAGGCGTCGGTGCAGTTCACCGGCGGCGAGCCGACGGCAAGCCCCCATCTCGCCCACGCCATCAGGTTCTCGAAGAAGCTTGGCTTTTCCAAGTGCCAGATCGCCACCAACGGGATCCGCATGGCGCAGAGCCTCGAGTACCGCCAGGAGCCAGGAGGCCGGGCTCACCTACATCTACCTCCAGTTCGACGGCACCCGCAACGAGGACTACGTCGAGCACCCGCGACGTCAGGAACATGTTCGACGTCAAGGTGCAGTGCATCGAGAACTGCCGCAAGACCGGCATCGACGTGGTGCTCGTCCCGACGCTGGTCAACGGCGTCAACAACCATCGCGTCGGCGAGATCGTCACCGAGTTCGCGATCCAGGAACATCGACGTGGTCATCACGGTGAGCCCAGCCCGTCGCCATCACTGGCCGCACCGAGGCCGAGAAGCGGCTCAGCCAGCGCTACACCCTCTCGACCTCGCCCACGACGTGAGGGCGCAGACCCCTACGGCATCGAGCCGATGCGCGACTGGTACCCGCTTCTCCGCGACGGGACCGATCACCGATCTCGTCGACACCGTGAACGGAGCCGGCGGCCGAGTGATCGCTCAAGTGCGGCTGCCATCCGAACTGCGGCATCGGGACGATGCTCCTGGTCAACGAGCGGACGCGCGAGGTCGCGCGCCGCCGCGGGTCATCGACGTCGACGGCATGAAGGACACGTACGATGACCACGGCCAGCGGCTGCGTGACCAGGCGTCGCAGCTCGCGCTCTCGATCATGCGCAACTACCGGAGCAAGGGCGCGCCGTCGGACTTCGGCTTCTGAACCTCGTGAAGAACTCGACGCCCACACCGCCAGGCCGGCTTCTGAAGAAGAAGCGCCACGAGTGGCGGATGCTGCTCGTCATGGGATGCACTTCCAGGACAAGTACGTCTACCAGTTCGACCGCACCCACCGCTGCATCATCCAGTACGACTCCCGAGGGGAACATCTTCTGTGCCTACAACACGGGCGCCGATTACCGCGACAAGATCGACAGCACGGCGTTGCACCAACGCCGAGTGGTTCCGGGATCACGGACGGAACGCCATCTACGCTCACATGGAGGACGTGCCGCTCCCTGGCGACGCGCCCGCGCCGGACCCAGCGCTCGCCATCGTCGCGAGCCGCTGCGGCCAGAAGGAAGAGCGTCACCAGACCGCCTCCTCCGGCCACGGGAGCTGCGGATCGGGGTGCGGGTGCGGATCGGGAGCCTCCCAGCCCGAGGTCGAGGAGCTCGCGCCGGCCCGCTGACGGGCCCACCATCATCGGACGCGCGAGCGGCCCTCCGGTTGTCGATGCGCCTCGTGCCTGCGATACTGGTTCGCGGCTTCCGTGATGCGAGTGGCATGGCTGGCTCTCGGGCTTCTCGTCGGGCCTCTGGCCGGGGCCCAGAGCGTCATCTACGTCGATGCGACCGCCACCGGCTCGGACAACGGGGCGAGCTGGAACGATGCCTTCGTGAGCCTCTCGGCGGCCCTCGCCGCGTCGAGCTCCGGGCAGGAGATCTGGGTGGCGCGGGGGACCTATTCCCCCGGGACGTCGGCCCTGTCGACGTTCCAGCTCGTGAGCGATGTCTCGGTCTATGGCGGCTTCGACGGAAGCGAGACCCTGCGGGCGGAGCGTGACCCGGCGGCGAACGTGACCACGCTCTCGGGATTGGTGGGCGGCGCGCGGAAGGCCTACCACGTCGTCAGCGCGCGATTCGTCAACGGCGCGATCCTCGACGGCTTCACGATCGAGGGCGGCGATGCCTCCTCAGCAACGCCGGATCGCGCCGGAGCGGGACTCTACGTCGGCGCCGGGATCGTCGTGGCCAACTGCGTCTTCCGGTTCAACGTCGCGGAGATCGGCGGCGCCGTCTGGCAAGGCGGCACGATCGTGGACTGCCTCTTCGAGCAGAACACCGCAACGACGGGCGGCGCGGTGTCCGACGCGTTCACGCTCGAACGTTGCACGTTCCGGAACAACAACGCGGCTTGGGGAGGCGCGGTCGCGTCCAGCAACCAGTTCGCCTGCAACGTGAGGAACTGCACCTTCGAGCAGAACGCCGCGGGAAACGCCGGCGGTGGCGCCGTTCTCGCGGGCGGAATGGCGATCGGCTGCGTGTTCCAGGGAAACACCGCTCCCGAAGGCGGCGGCCTCTACCTCGTCACGGAGCCGCAGATCGGCTTTCCCGTCGTGGTCAACGCCACCTTCCGCGACAATCGCGCGCAGTCGGGGGCCGGCGTCGCGATCGTGGATCCCTTCGGGCAATCCGGGACCACGCTCGCCGGTTGCACCTTCGTCTCCAACGTCGCGAGCCTGACGGGCGGCGGCATCCTGCACGACGCGCCCGTCACGACGACCCTCGCTTCGTGCTCCTTTTCCGGGAACGTCGCGGCGTCGGGCGGGGGTGCCGTGATGGTCGCGAGCGGATCGGTGACGGCGGTGAGCTCCGTCTTCTGGGGAGACCCGCCCGCGGAGTTGGGGGTCGCCTCCGGTACGCTCGTCGTCACCTACTGCGACGTCCAGGGCGGCTACGCGGGTGCGGGCAACGTGAACGGAGATCCGCTCTACCGGAACGCCGCGCTGGGAGATCTCCGGCTCTCGGCGGGCTCTCCGTGCATCGACGCAGGCGATAGCGGCTCGATCTCGCCGGACCTCGTGGATCTCGACGCGGATGGCGACACGGTGGAGCCGACGCCCTACGACCACGACGGCGTCGCGCGCTTCGCCGACGACCCCGCGACGCCCGACACGGGGGCCGGTCCGCCGCCGATCGTGGACATGGGCGCCCACGAGGTCGCACCCGTGCGTCAGGGGAACATCGTTGGCGGCGGTGGGCTCGGCTACCCGAACCCGGATCGCGTGCGGGTCTTCGATGGGTCGGGCGCGCCGACCACGACCGATTTCTTCTCCAACGGATCCGGGACGTGGGGAACCAACGTCTCCGCGGGCGACATCGACGGCCCGCTCGACGACGAGATCCTGACGGGTCCCGGACCCGGCCCCGTCCATGGACCGCACGTGCGGGCGTGGCGCGGGGACGGGACGCCGCTCGGAAAGGTCTCGTTCTTCGCCTACGGCACGCTGCGCTACGGCGTCAACGCGAGCGCGGGCGATGTCGACGGCGACGGATACGACGAGATCCTCACCGGGGCAGGGCCCGGCCCACCCTTCGGCCCCCACGTCCGGGGGTTCGATTTCGACGGCGTCTCGGTCCGGGCGATCGCAAAGCTGAGCTTCCACGCCTATGGCACGCTGAAGTACGGAGCCAACCTCTCCGGAGGCGCGCTCGACGGCGATCCCTACGACGAGATCCTCACCGGACCTGGTCCCGGCGCGGCCTTCGGTCCGCTGGTCCGCGGCTGGAACTTCGACGGACAGGGCATCGCGACCATCGGCAAGATCAGCTTCTGGCCGTTCACGGTCCTCCAGTACGGAGTCCTCGTCGCCGCCGGCGACGTGGATGCGGACGGCTTCGGCGAGATCCTCGCCAGCCCCGGACCTGGACCGTCGTCGAGCTTCCCGGCGAGGTTCGTCGGATACGACTTCGACGGAACGGCCGTCACGCCGCTGCCGGGGTGCGACGCCACGCCGTTCCCGACGTTCTACGGCGGCACCGTCGGCGCGTCCGACGTCGCCGCGACCGGCGCCGAGGCGATCGTCGCCGGTGCCGGCAGAGATCCCGCCGCCTCCTCCGAGGTCCGGGCCTATCTCTACCTCGCCGGCGCCCTCGCCGCAGCGCTCCCGGACTTCGTCCCGTTCCCGGCGTCGGGTTACGGCGTCGAGGTCGCGGGAGCGGATCTCGGCTTCTGATTCGACGTCGTACGGTTCAGGCCGAGGGCTTGAGATCGCGCAGGCAGCTTCCCGGCGTGCTGAGACCGTAGGTCTTCTCGCGCGTGCCCTGAGTGCTGTAGAGCTGCGGATGGAACCCGACGTTCTTCAGCACCTGAGGCAGGCGCACCGAGAGCTCGTTGGCGACGGTGCGCTCGCTCCTCGCCCAGCCCTTGGATTCGAGGCGATCCTGGACCTCGCGCAGCGAGAGTCCGAGCGTGCCCGGACGATCGCGCTGGCTCGTGGCGATCACGAGCACGATCTGGTGCTCGAGCTCGGAGACGCGGATGTCCCTCGGCGCCTTCTTCACCCAGTCGTGGCCGAAGACGCGCCCCGCGTCGGTATCGAGATAGAGGATCTCGCCGGTCTTGAACGGGAGCGCCGCGCGCTCGCGCTCGCGGCACGACGTGACCAGCGTCAGGAGCTGGATCGGAAGCCGCCCGTCCGTCGCCGACGCGAAGAGGTAGGCATCGCCGAGCACGGGGAAGGGAGCGTCCTCGCGGCGCGAGGCGGAGGACTCTCCGAGGACCACGATCGGCAGGAAGAACCGCTCGTCCCGCATCTGGCCGACGCGCTCCGCGACGGAGGGCAGCGCGCCTTCCATCAACACCACTGCGTCGACGACGCCCTCCGCCGCATCGTCCGCGACGTCGCCCACGATCTCGAAGTTGGCGGTGAGCACGCCCGGGAGCTTCGCGGCCGGGTGGCCGACGAGGCGCGGCAGCGACCGGAGCATCCCCGTCGACGCGCGGTCCGTCTCGTCCGCGAACTCGAGGAGCATCGTCTCGCCGCTCTTCGCCCGATCGAAGATCACCTCGTAGGACGGCGAGCGGCCGAAGGACAGCACGTCGCCCGCCGCGAGCACCTGGCGCTCGCCGGGACGGATGGCGTTGCCGTTCCTCTTGATCAGCTCCGCGTGCGTGACCTTGGGCAGCACCTCGAGGACGTAGGCGTCGCCGTCCCGCCGGATGAGCGCGTGGGTGCGCGAGATGCGCGGGTCCGACACGACGACGGTGCTCTGCGGGTTGCGCCCGATGGTCGCCTCGCGATCCTTGATGCGGATGACGCCCATGGCTCTCTTGGTCCCGGCGGGCCGCCCATCGGACGGCCCGCCAGGCGAGCATTAGACCAGAAAGAGCATCTCCCGGTACTTCGGGAGCGTCCAGAGCTCGTCGGCCACGGTCTCCTCGATGCGGTCGGAGACCTCCCGCACCGCCGCCATCGCGGGGACGACCTGCTCCGCGAAGAGCGCCGCCTTCTTCGGCAGCGACGACTCCGCGCCCGCGCGATCCGAGGCGCCCTGGAGCTCGCCGAGGCGCGCCGCCAGCTCGTCGATCGCGTGGCCCGTGCGCTCGAGAGCGGCGTTGATCGCCTTGCTCTGTCCCGCCTGTACCAGGAGCGCGTGCTGGCGGTATCCGGCCGGCAGCACGTGGTTGTTGACGATCCCCTTCAACGCCTCGATCTCGATCTCGATGTCCTTGACGTAGCGCTCCATCTTCACGTGGTAGCGGCTCTCGGCTTCCGCCTCCCCGAAGATCTTGAGCTTCGACATCAGCTCGAGGGCATCGGGGGTCACGAGCTCGGCGAGCGCCTCCGGCGTGTTGCGCAGGTTCGGGAGCCCTCGGCGCCGCGCCTCCTCCACCCACTCGGCGGCGTAGTTGTTTCCCTCGAACCGGATCGCCTTGGTCGCGACCACGGCCTCGCGCACGACCTCGTAGACGGCATCCGAGAGGCTCGCGCCCTTCGCCTGCCGCGCCTCGATCGCCTCGGCGAACTCGCCGAGCGCCTCCGCGACGGCCGCGTTCAGGAACGCGATCGGCGTCGAGATCGACGCGGAGCTAGAGACCGCGCGGAACTCGAACTTGTTTCCCGTGAAGGCGAACGGCGACGTGCGGTTCCGGTCGGTGTTGTCCTTCGCCACTTCCGGGAGCTTCCGGATGCCGAGCGAGATCTTCTCCATCGCGGACGCGCCGCTCGACTCTCCCTTCTCGATCGCGTCGAGCACGCGCGTGAGCTGATCGCCCAGGAAGACCGAGATGATGGCCGGCGGCGCCTCGTTGGCCCCGAGCCGGTGGTCGTTTCCGGAGCTCGCGATCGAGGCCCGCAGCAGGCCCGATCGACGGTGCACTCCCTTGAGCACCGCGGTGAGGAACACGAGGAACTGGAGGTTCTTCTCCGGAGTGAGGCCGGGCTCGAGGAGGTTGCGCCCCTCGGAGTCCATCAGAGACCAGTTGCAGTGCTTGCCGCTTCCGTTCACGCCGGCGAACGGCTTCTCGTGCAGGAGCATCGCGAGGTTGTGGCGCCGCGCGATCCGGCTCATCGTCTCCATCACCATCTGGTTGTGGTCCGATGCGACGTTGGCCTCCTCGAAGATCGGCGCCATCTCGTACTGGCTCGGCGCGACCTCGTTGTGCCGTGTCTTCACCGGGATGCCGAGCTTGAAGAGCTCGATCTCCGCCTCCTGCATGAACGCGAGGATGCGGTCCTTGATGCTTCCGAAGTAGTGGTCTTCGAGCTCCTGGCCCTTGGGCGGCTTGGCGCCGACGAGCGTCCGCCCCGCGGCGACGAGGTCCGGCCGCAGCGCGTGGAACGCGCGATCGACGAGGAAGTACTCCTGCTCGGGTCCGAGCGTCGGCACCACGCGCACCGGCGTCTTCTCTCCGAACAGCCGCAGCACGGCGAGCGCCTTCTCCGAGAGCACCTCCATCGATCGCAGGAGCGGCGTCTTGTTGTCGAGCGCGTGGCCGTGGTAGCTGATGAACGCCGACGGGACGCAGAGCGTCTTCCCGTTGGGTCCGTCCACGATGAAGATCGGGCTCGAGGGATCCCATGCGGTGTAGCCGCGCGCCTCGAAGGTCGTGCGCATGCCGCCGGACGGGAAGCTCGATGCGTCGGGCTCGCTCTGGATGAGCTGCGCTCCGGAGAAGCGCTCCATCACCTGCCCCTCGTCGTCGAAGGTGAGGAAGGCGTCGTGCTTCTCGGCGGTGAGGCCGGTCTGGGGCTGGAACCAGTGGCAGAAGTGGCTCGCTCCCTTCTCGAGCGCCCACTCCTTCACCGCGTGCGCCACCTCGTTGGCAAGCGAAGGATCGAGCTTCGCGCCGCGCCGGATCGTCTCCTGGAGCGACTGGAAGATCGCCTTGGGGAGCTTCTGCTTCATCGCCGCGGTGTCGAACGTGTTGGAGCCGAAGAGCTCCGTCACCTTCGTGCCGCCTGCCATCTCAGGCAGGGAGCGGATGGAGCGCGTGGTGACTTCCTTGATTGCCCAGAGACGCCCGGAATGATCTGCCATCGGTTACCTCACGTGCGCAAAAATGGAGCGGAATTATAGCGCCGCGCGAACGGCCGTCCGGCGCGGGTTCCAGGCTGAACTAGACTTCGGGACCATGTCCGACGTCACGCGCGACGAGGTCAAGGCGAGGCTCGGCGACCCCGCGCGCCCGATCGTCGACGTGCTTCCGAAGGAGAGCTACGCCGAGGCGCACATCCCCGGCGCCTTGAGCCTCCCGCTCGCCGACGTCGAGGCGCGCGCGCGTGCCGTGCTCCCCGATCCGCGCGCCGACATCGTCGTCTACTGCGGCTCCGACACCTGACCGCTCGCCGAGCGGGCGGTCGCCCAGCTCTCCGGGATGGGATACGAGCACGTGCGCCACTACTCGGGCGGGCTCGCGGACTGGATGGAGGCCCACGAGCCCGTCGAGCAGGAGGCGATCGGCGCGCCGGTGATCGTGCGGGCAGCCGTGCGCGGCAAGAAGGACCTCGGCGCGCGCGTCATCGACTACGTGAGCGAGCGCTCGATCGGGAGCCTGCTCATGCTCTGGCTCAAGATGATCGCCGCGTTCGGCGTCGTCTACTGGCTCTGGGGCGCGGTACCCGAGCACGGGCTCAAGGCGGGCCCCACCAGCGTCGCGATGACGCTGGACGGTCTCGCGACGTCTATCTACTTCAGCTTCGTCACCGCGCTCTCGATCGGCTACGGCGACGTCACGCCGACGGGGTTCATGCGCGTCCTCGCCGTGGTCGAGGGCGCGGCCGGGCTCATCATCTTCGGCTGCGTGATCAGCAAGCTCGTGTCGCGCCGCCAGGAGGAGCTCATCGACGAGATCCATCGCATCACATTCGAGGATCGCCTCGGCCGCGTGCGCACGAACCTCCATCTCGTGCTCTCCGATCTCCAGGACATCGCGGGATCCTGCGAGGATCCGAACGCGCGGCCGGAACGGGTCCTGACCCGGATGGAGAGCGTCGCGACGGTCTTCACGGGAGAGCTCCAGGCGATCCACGACCTCCTCTACCGCCCGCAGCTCGTACCCGACGAGGACGTGCTCGAGAGCATCCTCGCGAGCCTCGCCGCGTGCATGAAGAGCCTGGTCGAGCTCGTGGGCTGCTCGCCCGTCGCTCCCTCGGCAGGCCTTCGCGCGAACCTCCGGCTCACCACCGCGCTCGCGACGGAGATCTGCGGCGAGTGCGTGCCGCGCGACTACGCGCCGGCGCTCAAGGAGTGGATGGACCGGATCCAGTCGCTGGCCAGGAGCCTCACGCCGTGAGCGATGGAGGTCGGGACCTCGAGCGATCCGTTCGGCTCCACGATTGAACGGACGGCGGGAACCGGCGGGGGACGAATCCCCGCGCTGCGGGCACGGTCGCTCCGCGACGCCGGGGACGCCTACGATCGGCGGGCGAGCTCGCGGGCGATGATGAGCCGCTGGATCTCCGAGGTGCCCTCGTAGATCTGGAAGACCTTCGCGTCGCGCATCAGCTTCTCGACCGGGTATTCCTTCATGTAGCCGTAGCCTCCGAAGACCTGCACGGCCTCCGTGGTGACCTTCATGCACGCGTCGGCGGCGAAGGCCTTGGCCATCGACGCCTCCAGCGTGTTGGGCTTGCCGTGATCGACGAGCCACGCGGCGTGGCGCGTGAGGTGGCGCGCCGCGGCGACGAGCGTCGCCATGTCGGCGAGCTTGAACGCGATGCCCTCGTGCTCGGCGATCGGCCTGCCGAAGGTCTTGCGCTGCCCCGCGTAGGCCACCGCGTGCTCGAGCGCGCGGCGCGCGACCCCCACCGCGAGCGCCGCGACCGCAGGCCGCGTCCTGTCGAACGTCCGCATCGCGACCTTGAAGCCCTCGCCGTCGGCACCGATCCTGTTCTCCTCCGGAACGAACACGTCGTCGAAGTGAAGCTGCGCCGTGTCGGCGGCGCGCTGCCCCATCTTGTCGTCCTTCTTCCCGACCGTCACGCCCGCAAAGGCCTTCTCGACGACGAAGGCCGTGATCCCCCTGGCCCCCATGGCGCGATCGGTGGACGCGAACACGATGTAGAAGCTCGCGATCGAGGCGTTGCTGATGAAGTTCTTGGTGCCGCTGATGCGGTACCCACCGTCGACCCGCGTCGCGCGCGTGGCGAGGCTCGCCACGTCCGATCCCATGTCGGGCTCCGAGAGAGCGTAGGACGCCATAGAGCGATCTCGCGTGAGACGGGGCAGGTACTTCGCCTGGAGCGCCCCGGATCCCGCGAGCAGGATCGGCGTGGCCGAGAGGGCGTTGAGGCCGAGCGACGCGGTGATGCCGACGCAGCCCGCCGAGAGCTCCTCCGCCACGAGGCACTCGTCGAGGACCGAGAGCCCCGGTCCTCCGTAGGCCTCGGGCACGTTGAGGTTGATGAGGCCCACGTCGAACGCTTTCGCGACGACCGCGGCCGGATACTGCGCGGAGCGGTCGTGCTCCGCGGCCACGGGGTCCATCTCGCGTCGCGCGAACTCGCGCGCCAGATCACGCAGGGCGTTCTGCTCGTCGGAAAGCTCGTAGTCGATCACGCGATCACCTCCTGCAACAATTCGTGGCGCCGATCGGGGGATCCCGGCCGGCAGGTGCAGCATCGCGCTGCACGCCGGCCGCGACGCCTGGACGCAGCGCGCCGCGCGAACCCGCGCGATCCCGCGCCCGACATGGGTTTCCGCGATCCGGCCAGATCCTGGCACGGACGGTGCAATGTCTCATGGGCGACAAGCAAGACGTTCTGGTTCATCGAACCTTAACCGTACCCGGTCCTCTTTCCGTCATGCCGCGCCGGAAAGAGGACGCGGGGCGGGGATCCGAAGGGCTCACAGGTAGCCCTCGCTCCGGAACCAGTCGATGGCGCGACGCACGCTTTCCTCGAGGGGACGGCAGCTCCACCCGAGCTCGCCACGCGCCTTGGAGGCGTCGTACCAGAGAGTGAAGCCGCGCATGCGGGCGATGGCGCTGCTCGCGAGCGCGTCGCCGCCGAAGGTCCGCGCCCGCAGCTCCTCCAGCCCCGACACGATGGGGACGACGAAGTCCGGGATCGCGAAGCGCGGGGGCTTGCGCCCCCCGGCGCGCGCGATGATGTCGAGGTAGTCCTTCACCGTCACGTTGTGCCCGGCGAGCAGGTAACGCTCGCCGACCCGCCCCGTCTCGGCGGCCAGCACGTGGCCCGTCGCGAGATCGTCGACGTCGACGAAGCTCATCGTCGCCTTCGGGTACATCGGGATGCGGCCCTTCAGGAGCTCGACGATGGTACGGCCCGCGGGCGTGGGCGTGATGTCCCTCGGACCCACGGGGCCGGAAGGATTCACCACGACGACCGGGGCGCCTGCGCGAGCATGCTCGAGCGCCAGCACCTCGGCCTGGCGCTTGGACTCCGTGTAGTGCTCGCCGAAGCCGCCGAAGTTCCAGGCAACCGTCTCGTCCACGGCGATCCCGTCCGTTCGCGCACCGACGGCGCCGATCGTGGACGTGTGGACGATCCGCCGCACGCCCGCCTCGCGTGCGGCCTCGATGACGTTGCTGGTCCCACCGACGTTGACGTCGTAGAAGTCCTGGGCCGGGCGCCACACGTACTTGAAGAGCGCGGCCACGTGAAAGACCTCGTCCACGCCCGCCATCGCGCGCCGCACGGACGCCTTGTCGCGGACGTCGCCCTCGACGATCTCGACGCCGAGGGCTTCGACGTTCTTGCGCGGAGACGTCTTGCGCAGCAAGAGCCGCACCTTGCGCCCCCGTTCCAGGCACGCGCGGGCCACGGCCGACCCCACGAAGCCCGAAGCTCCCGTGACCAGCGCGGTCCCCACGCGCCGATATTAGGCCCGCGCGGTCGGCCCTTCACCCCGCGCGAGCCCGATCGCGCGCTCGACGACCTGGAATGCGGCCCTGGGCCGTCCGAGGCGGCGCGCGTTCGCCACGAGCGCGGCGCGCCGCTCGGGGTCCTCGAGGAGGCGATCGAGCTTGTGGCCCAGCACCGGGAGGTTATTGCAACGTATTGCTGCACCTTCTTCGAGGAGGTGATCGGCGTTGCGCTCCTCCTGGCCGGGGATGGGGCTCACGATGCAGAGCGGCAGGCCCGTCGCGAGCGCTTCGGAGGTCGTGAGGCCGCCGGGCTTTCCGATCAGGAGGTCCGCGGCGGCCATCAGCTCGTGCATCTCGGTCGTGAAGCCCAGAACGTGGACGTGCTGGTGGGGCCGCGCGTCGCGGCTCGCCCTGAGCGAGATCGAGCGCCGGAGCTCCTCGTTGCGCCCGCAGACGACCACGATGGTCGCCTCGTGCTCGAGATCCAGGAGCCCGCGGAAGATACGTTCCGTCGCGCCCATGCCGAACCCGCCGGCGGAGACGAGCAACAGCGGGGGCTCGATCGGAAAGCCGTGCCTGGCGCGCATCTCGCGGCGATCGCGGGGGACGGCGAACGCGGGGTCGATCGGGATCCCCGAGACCGTCACCCGTTCCCGCGGGATCCCGAGCTTCTCGAGGTGGGTCGCCGTCTCCGGGAGCGCGACGAAGTAGTGCTCGTAGTGATGGCAGAGCCACATCGCGTGGACGTCGAAGTCGGTGACGACGATGGCCTGCGGCACGGCCGTCCGGCGCTTGGCCTTGAGCCAGGAGATGATCTCCGACGGGAGGAAGTGGGTGCAGATGGCGAGGTCGGGCTTCCACTCCCTGAGGAGGCCCACGAGCGGCCTCGTGTTGAGCTTGTCGACGAAGAGCCGCCGCCGCTCCTTCTCCCAGGGCGTGTCGAGCTTGTCGTAGACCCAGCCCAGCGCCACGGGCATGTGCTCGACCATGTCGAGGTAGCCCTTTCCGTACAGTCGGCGGAAGACCTTGTTGGTGAAGTCCAGAGCATCGACGTGCCGCACCTCGCGCGCGGCGCCGGTGCTCTGGATGGCGCGCTCGATCGCCTGGGCGGCGCGCACGTGGCCGGCCCCCGCCGAGGCGGAGAGGATCAGGACGCGATCGACCAACCGGCCCTCACCAGGTCTCTCTCTTCTCGACGCGGGCCTTGTCGAACCCGAGCTCCTTCAGCTTCTCGACGACCCCCGCCGCCACGTCGGGCTCGCGATAGACGCCGGCGATGAGCATCGGCGTGCCGTCGCGGAGCACGAAGGGGTGCAGCTCGGGAGCTCTCGCGAGCTTCGCCACGGCGCGGTTCATCGCATCCCTGTCGTTCGTCTCGAGCGCGACCGCCCCGAAGGAGACGCCGCGGCGGACGAGGTCGACCGCGAGGGTCGCCTCCTCCTGCCTCTGAACGTAGGCGGGGTCCTCGAACTCGACGTAGCCGTCGAGCTTGACCACGATCGCCGCGCCGTGGTTCAGACGCACGTCCAAGTCGGCGGGAGTCTCGCCGATCTCCTTGCCGTCGACGAGGATCGTCGCGCCCGAGGGTTTGGAGGTGATGTGGACGGTGCCTTCCTCGGGAAAGTCGATGGGCTCCGGGGCACGATCGAGCGGGTTCTCACCCCATCCATCCGGGCCCGCTCCGGGAAGGTAGAGCGTCACCTCCGCCTCATCGGGCATCTTCGTGGGATCGGGCGTCAAGGGAACGAACCGGACGTGGTTGTCCTCGACGACCGTGAGGGTCCCGTCTTCCACGCGGTCCCCTTCCTGCATCGAGAACCACGTCGAGTCGGGCCCGCGGAAGTACGCCTCGCGCACGCCGTCGGCCGTGCGCCCGACCGACTCGAGCGCGAGCTCGAGCATCTCGAACCCATCGCGACCGCGGGCGAGCCCAGGGTTCTGCCGGCGACGCGCGAGGTAATGATCGGTCTGCAGTCGCCGGAGCTCCGACTGGCGCGCGAGGAACTGCGCCTGATCGCTCGCGGCCTCCGCGAGGGCCGCCGGGATGGCAGAGGGCGGCTCCGGAGGCTCCGGCACCTCGACGTCTCCCGGCGCGGCGGGGAGGGGCGGCGTCTCCGAGGGACCGTACGGCGATCTCTGCACCGACTTCCGGAAGATCCCGTGGACCGCCTGGATGGCGACGAGGGCCGCGAGCACGCCCAAGGCAACGCTGAGGGAGCGGCGGCCGCGGCGGGGAGCCCCCGTCGGCCGCGCGAGCGGCGTCGCTGGAGGCGCGGGGGGTCGTCGCGCCGGAGCGACGGTCCGCGGCGACGCCATGGTCTCCAGGGCGGTGAGCGACGAGAGCGTTGCCGCGCTACGCGCGAGCGCGTCGCGCATCTCGGCCGCCGATGCGAAGCGCTCGTCGCGATCTCGGTGCGTCGCCCTCGCGATCCACTCCTGCAGCGTGCGCGGAAGCTCGGGCGTTGCCGGCACGTCCTTCGTGAGGATCTGCGAGATGATGGCGGCCGGGTGGCCCTCGAAGGCGCGCCGGCCCGTGAGCACCTCGTAGGCCAGGAGGCCCACGGAGAACAGGTCGCTCCGGCGATCGATCTTCCCCCCGCTCGCCTGCTCGGGCGACATGTAGCTCGGCGTGCCGAGGAGCCCTGTCTGCGTCATGAGGGATCCCGAGAAGGTCTCGAGGAGCTTCGCGATGCCGAAGTCCATCAGCCGCGCGTGGCCGCTTCCGTCCACCATCACGTTGGACGGCTTGATGTCGCGGTGGATGACGCCCTGGTCGTGAGCGTGGCCGAGCGCGTCGAGCACGTCCATCACGATCGCCAGGCCGCGCTCGAGCGGCAGGCGCCCGTGCCGCGCGAGGAGCTGCCCGAGCGTCTCGCCCGGCACCAGCTCCATCACGATGAACGGGACGCCGCGGTCCTCGCCGGAGTCGAGCATGCGCGCGATCCCCGGGTGGAAGAGCTTGCTGCCGGCGGACCACTCCCGCGCGAATCGATCGCGCATCTGCTGGCCCTCGAACCCCGACACCATGAGGAACACGTTCAGGAACTTCACCGCCACCGCGTCGCCCGTCGAGAGATCCTTCGCCTCGAAGACGACGCCGAAGGCTCCGCGGCCGATCTCCCGGAGCAGGCGGTAGCGCTCGGCGACGAGCAACCCGGCCCGCGGCGCCTCGGGGACCGGCGGGAGGTCCCGCGCCATCGCGATCGTCGCGGCGCCTTCGGGCATGGGCTCCCCGCACCCGTTGCAGAAGCGGGCCCACTCGGGGTTGCCCTGGTGGCACTTCGGACACTGCATGAGCGTCGGGGACATCGCTAGCCTACACCGCGGTGAAACTCATACGCTGGTGCCGGGGCGCAGGTTCGATCGCTTCGACCGGAGCGCTTCCAGGACGCGCGGTACGCACCCACGGGTCGTACGATCCCAGAGCGCATGCGCAAGGTCGTTGGTAGCTGGCGCCTGATCGCGCCTCTCGGCCGGGGCGGGATGGGCGTCGTCTATCGCGCCGTGCACGTCACCTCGGGAATGCAGGCGGCGCTGAAGACCGTGGAGATCGGCCACGGCGGCGTCCTCTCGAGCCTCCAGCGTGAGATCCTCGCCCTGGCGAGGTTGCGCCATCCCGGGATCGCGCGGATCCTGGATCACGGCGTCGTGGAAGGCGTCCCGTGGTACGCGATGGAGCTCTACGAGGGGCGGACCCTCGGCCAGGACATCGCGCGAACGCCGGACGACCTGCCGGATGCCGCAGAGGGCACGGCGGTTCACGTGCGCGCGAGGCAACGGACGATGGCGGACTCGGGCGAAGCGACGACGCCGGTCCCCGGAGCCCCGGTCGCGCCCGCGCGCCAGCCCACGATCAGGATGCGCCTCGAGGAGGACACGCTCCTCTCGATCCTCACCGTCGTGCGCCGCCTGTGCGCGCCGCTTGCCTACATGCACGGCGAGGGGCTCGTCCACCGCGATCTCAAGCCGCAGAACATCCTGGTGAGGCCCGACGGGATGCCCGTCATCCTCGACTTCGGTCTCGCGTCGGCACACCAGGAATCGACGAGCCGGGAGACCCTCGAGGGCAGCGGCGGGCACGGGGGAACGGCCCCCTACATGCCTCCGGAACAGTGGGCAGGAGGAGTGACCGACGCGCGGGCGGACCTGTACGCGCTCGGCTGCATCCTCTACGAGCTGCTCGTGGGACGGCCGCCCTTCGTCGCCGACAACGCGGTCGTGATGATGTTTCACCATCTCCAGACCGAGGCCGAGCCGCCCTCAGCGTGGACAGCGGGTGTCCCGAAGGCGCTCGACGAGCTCGTGGGCAAGCTGCTCTCGAAGGATCCCGCCTGCCGCCTCGGGCACGCGAGTGCCGTGGCCAACGCTCTTGCAAGGCTCGGAGCGTCCGACGGGCTCGCGGAGGGGCCGGCGCCACGCCCGTATCTCTACCGTCCGCGGCTCCAGGGCCGGACGCAAGCGATCGCCGAGCTCGAACGCTCCGTTTCGCAATCCGCCGGCGACATCGTGTTCATCGGCGGAGAGAGCGGCGTCGGGAAGACGCGCATGATGCTCGAGGTCATGGCCATCGCCGCGCGCAAGGGCGCCACGGTGATCGCCGCGCAGTGCGCGCGAGAGGGCGGACCTCTCGCCCCGGCTCGGCCCGTCCTCCAGGCCGTCGCCGAGATCTGCGCGCGGGAGGGCCCGGCGGAAGCCCGGCGCCTCCTCGGAGGCCGCGCGGCGATCCTGGGCGCGTTCGAGCCCGCGCTCGCGGATGGGAGCTCCGTGGCGGAGCTCCCGCCGGATCTTGCACGGGAACGGCTCTTCGTCTCGCTCGCGGACACCTTCGGCGCGCTCGCGTCGCGCGGGCCGCTCGCGTGGCTCATCGACGACGTGCCATGGGGCGATGGCCTCACCCTCGGCTTCCTGGAGCACCTCGCCCGCCGATCGCCGCCGCTCCCGCTCGTCGTCATCGCCGCGTACCGCCGCGAGGAAGCGGGACGGCTGGCGTCGATGCTAGCGATGGACAGGGTCCGGCAGGTGGCGCTCGAGCGGCTCACGGCGGCAGCGGTCGGAGAGATGGTCGCCGACATGATGGCGCTGCCGGCGGCTCCCGAGCGGCTCGCCGCGTTCCTCGCGGGACAGTCCGAGGGGAACCCTTTCTTCGTCGCCGAGTACCTGCGGGCCGCCCTGGCGCGCGACCTCATCGTCCGCGACCCCGAAGGGCGCTGGATCGTGGGCAAGGACGAAGGCGAGCTGGAGACGGCCGCCTACGCGGAGCTGCCACTCCCGGGGACGCTGCGCGCGGTGATCCTGGATCGACTCGAGGAGATCGACGCGGGGCCGCGCGCGTTGCTCGAGATCTCCGCGACGGTGGGCCGCGATCTCGATCTCCGCGTTCTCGCTGGAGCGTTCGCGGCGGCGCGCCTGGGGGAGAACGCGTTGCTCGAGGCCCTCGAGATCCTGGTGCGGCGCCAGATCGTCGAGGAGGGCGGAAGCCGCGACTATCGCTTCCTGCACGACAAGATCCGGGAGGTCGCCTACGAGCGCATCGATCCCGCGCGACGGAAGGAGGTGCACCGGCTCGCGGCGGAGGGGATGGGCGCACTGCCGGCGGCCGAGCGGGAGGATGCCTCGATCGCCTCACACAGGGAGCGCGCGGGAGAGGCGGCGCTCGCGCGACCGCTCTACCTGGCTGCCGCGCGGGCGGCCGCCGCGAAGTACGCCCACGAGGACGCGGAGCGCTGGTACCGCGCGGCCATCCGTACGAGCGCGCCGGGAAGCGCGGAGCTGGCGGCGGTCCAGAACGAGCTGGGCGACCGCGTGCTCCAGCGGCGCGGGCGGAGCGCAGAGGCCCTGGAGCTGCACCGGCAGGCCCACGCGCTGGCGCTCTCCCTCGGAAGCGCCCGGGACGAGGGCGCGAGCCTCAAGCACATGGGAGAGTGCGAGAGCGTCCTGGGACGGAAGGATGAGGCACGGTCGCTGCTCCTGGCCGCCGTCGCGTGCTTCGAGAGAACCGGCGAGCTGCCCGCGTGCGCGGGCGCGCTCAGCAGCCTCGGTAGCTTCCAGCTCCGCCAGGGGCGCATCTCCGAGGCCATCGCCGCCTTCGAGCGCGCTCTCGCAATCTGGCGCGATCTCCGCAATCGTGCGGGAATCGGGCGAGTCCTCGCGAACCTGGCCGTCGCGCTGAAGGAGAAGGGGGCGCGCGACGAGGCGCTCGCGGCTCTCTCGGAGGCCATCGCCATCCACCGCGAGGTGGGCGACCGTCCCGCGGAGGGCAATGCGTTGCTCGCCATCGGAGTGATCGCGCGCGAGGACCACCGGATCGACGACTGCCTCGCGGCGTACCAGGGCGCTCTTGCGATCTACAGGGAAACGGGGAGCTCACGCGAGGAAGCGGTGGTCACCGGCAACCTCGCGAGCGTCCTGCGGGATCGCGGACGCCAGGACGAGTCCATCGCGATGCTCGAGAGCGTCCTCGGTCTCCTGCAGCGTTTCGGCGACCAGCACTCGCGCAGCTTCATGCTGGTGAACCTCGGAAACGCCTACAACGATGCGGGGCGGCACGAGGAGGCGCTCGATGCGCAACGTACGGCGATCGAGATCGCGCGCACCATCGGCAACCGCCGGGCGGAGACCTACGCCCACTCCGCCATGGGGACGTCATGGCAGGGCCTGGGGCGACCGGACCTGGCAGAGGAGAGCCTCGTGGAAGCGCTCGCGCAGGCAGAGGCGCAGGACGATCAGCCCTTCGTGGGCTACGTGCTGCTCCAGCTCGCGTCGCTCGATCGCGCGCGGGGGATGACCCGGCGCGCGCTCGACCGGCTCGCGGCGGCGTACCCGCGCCTCTGCGGTCCCGAGAGCCGCGTCGATCTCGCGCGATGGCACGCCGAGCGGGGGCTCGTCGCACGTGATCTCCGAGAGGATGGCCGGGCGCACGCGGAGCGTGCCCGCGCGGCGGCGGTGGAAGCACGCGTCTCGGAGCACGACGCGCTCTGGAACACCCTCCGCGAGCTCGATTCGGAACCGGGCGGAGGCGAGGCGATCTGATCAGGCCGGCGTTGCGACGCCCCGCCGAGCTCGCGCGCGATCGAAGATCACTGAACGTAGCCCAGCGACTTCAGCTCGCCCTCGTGGTCCGCCGTGGGCGCCGTCGTGCTCGCCGGCGCCGATGCCTCCGCCGCGCGGCGCGCCTGGTCCGCGCGCTCCTGCAGGCGCTCCTCCACGGCGACAGAGCCCTGGAGGTTTCGCAGCTCGCCGGGATCCTCGCCCAGGTCGTAGATCTCGTCCCGCCCCGTCGGGTGACGGATCATCTTCAGCGTACCTTCCTGGACGCCGTAGAGGTCGGGATCGACCGTCGTGTCGTGGATCTCGTCCGGCGGGATGCGCATGCCGGCGCCGCGCGGCGGTCGCTGGAAGAAGAGTGCGCGCTCCGGGAGGCGCGTGCCCTTTCTCAGGACCGGCACGAGCGACGTCCCCTCACGGCGAACGTCTCCTCGGGGACGAAGGCCGGCGAGCTCGACCAGCGTCGGCCACAGGTCGAGATGGCTCACGAGACCTCGCGCACGGACGCCGCCGCGGACGCCCGGACCGTTCACGATGAGGGGCACGTGAAGCTCTTCCGTGTAGAGCCTCATCGAGTGATCGTCGTAGCCGTGATCGCCGAGCCCCTCGCCATGGTCGGCCGTCACGACCCAGACCATGGGATCGCCCCGGAGCTGCATCGCCTCGTGGAGGCGGCCGAGCTCGCGATCGGCGAAGGCGACCTCGGCGTCGTAGGCGTCGATGGCGGAGCGCACGCGGTCGCGCTCGCCGGGAGCGACCCGCTCCGAGAGCTTCAAGAACGCCTCGATCGGGACACGCTCCGCGGGAGTTGCCGCCGTCATCTTCGAGAGCAGGTCCGCCGGGGGGTGCTGCGGCCCGTGCGGATCGTAGAGGTGAAGCCAGACGAAGACGCGCGTCCCGGGCGCCACTCCGTCGAGCCAGCGGACGACCTGATCGACGTTCTCGCGGGCGTTGCGGTAGGGCTGGATCGCCACGCGCTGCGTCACCTTCCTCGGCCCGCCCGGAGGAGGCTCCGCCGGGCGCGCCACGGCTTGCGGCTCGACCGCCGCGGACCGCGGCGCGAGGAACGGATCGAACCCGGACCGCACCTCCTCGAGGAACTGCACCGCGGAGAACCCCGCGGCCTCGTAGCCCGCCTGGCGGAACGCCGACGCCAGGGTCGGGAGCTTCGCGTCGAGCGCTTCTCCGTTGCGGCGCACTCCGTGCTGGAGGGGATGGAGTCCGGTGAACAGCGCCGCGTGCGCCGGGGCGGTGAGCGGGCATGTCGTCAGCGCGTCTTCGAAGAGCACGCCCCCCGCAGCCAGGGAGTCGATGAAGGGCGTCGTGCGCCTCGGATAGCCGTAGCACGACAGGTGATCCGCGCGGAGCGTGTCGATCGTGACCAGGACGACGATGGTCGGAGCATGGACGGCCGCGCCTCCGCCGGACGGCGCCGTCAGGACGAGCGCTCCCAGGATGATCGCCGCGCCATAGGCGGAGCCGCGTCCCACCGTTCCCCGCGCCGGCGCCTCGGACGCGGTCATGACGCGCGCGGCGCGAGCCGGGTCTCGCGCGGGAGATCGAGCCCCAGCGTCGTCACGAGCGCCGCGTTGTGCGGGCGAACCCGCCAGACGAAGCCATCGAGCACGTAGTGGACCGCTTGCGGGAGCGCGAGCAGGGGCACGAGGAGCGCCAGGACTTCCGGTCCGGGGTGCAGCGCCGCTCCCGGGAAGAGCGCGCCGTGCTCGTGCCAGACGGAACGGTCCCAGAGCCACTCCTCGGCGAAAGCCACGCCGAGCAGCGGGAGCAGGAAGAAGGGGAGCGCCCGCGCCTGGAAGAGCCGGGCGACCGGACCGCTCTGGCCCGTCCACCGTTGCCGGCCGTGGATCCAGACGAAGCCGATGTACGGGATGCCGTGGACCAGGACGTTCGTCACGGTGAACGCGTAGTCGGAGTCGAAGGCGACGATGCCGACGTACCAGGTGAGCCAGGTCGTGGCGATGACGATGTTCTTGCCGATGCTGATGGCGCGACCCCGGGCAACGAGGACGACCTGGCGCGCGACATAGGCGCCGGTGATGGCGAGGTGGAGCGGCCAGGCGGCGGCGGCCACCCAGGCGGGCAAGCCAGGAATGAAGTCGCCGTCGATGAGCCAGGCGATCTCGCGCGGGAGGTGGGCGTGCCAGTAGAGCAGCGGGTAGATCGTCGCGGAGTCGATCGCGGCGGCGTCGCGGTACCGGTCGAGATGAGAGCTTGCGCCGCGCCTCCGGCCGGCGAGCGCCACCCAGCCGTACTGCTGGCGCACGAAGTGGATGACGGCGAGGTACGCGAGCACGCGCCAGAATCCGGATGACGTCGCCGTGTAGAGCACGACTCCGGTGACGTATGCGAGCGCGGGAACGCCGAGCGCGAGCCCTGGGCGCGCGGCCATCTCCCGGGGATCGAGGTAGACGCGATAGGCCGTGGCCCAGACGTGGGCGACGTCGACGAAGACGACCGTGCCGATCCAGATCCACGCGGGAAGCGCGGCGTGGAGCAGGGCGCGCGCCGCGCCGAAGGCGAGCAGGCCAAACGCCAGCAGCGACGGAGCGAGGAGCATGGCGAGGTCCCAGCGCGGCGAGACCAGCCAAGCGCGCTCCGAGGTCACGCCGCTCCTCCGGCCGAGAGCCATGCCGGCGTCTCCAGGCCCTCGTCGTCGAGGATCGAGCGCGCCGCGACGAGCCCCCAGTGCTGCGCTTCCTCGAAGAGCGCCATGCCCGACAGGTCCGTGTGCGCGAACCGGAGGCGCCCGAGGGGCCGTGCCGCCTCGGCGAGGCCGGGATTCCACATCGAACCGACGACCGGCCTCACCATGGCGTGGCCCCAGAGATACACGTCCACGCGCTCGACGAGCTCCCTCATGCCCGGGTGCGCCGGACCGAGGTCCCGGAGGACGAGATCGACCCACTGCTCCCACGGCGTCGCGAGCATCGCCGTACGGTCCGTCCCCGGATCGCCCAGGAACGGGTAGTAGTAGGTGAGCACGGTCGCCCCGATGTCCTTCCCCGACTGGTGGGTGGCCACGACGTAGCCGAGCGACGGGCTTCCGTAGAGGACGTTGTCCCACGCGAGCGGGAAGCCGCGCGATTGCGGGCGATCGGACAGGGTCAGGTTCGCGACCATCCACGGGCCGACGACCTCGGCCCCGGCGTGCTCGGGCAGGCGGTCGCGGTAAGGCGCCACGATGCGGCGCGCGAGGAATCGCGGGACGGCCAGCACGCCGTGCCGCGCCCGGATACCGCGCGCCTGGCCGGAAGCGTCGACGTAGGTCGCATCGACTCCGTCGCCGCGCTGCACGACGTCCGTGACGAGCGCGCCCGTGCGCACGCGATCGCCGGAAACACGCGCCAGGTGGTTGACCAGGCGGCCGTTGCCTTCGGGCCAGCTCAGCAGATCGACGGGCTCGACGCCGCTTTCGGGGATCCGCGACGCGAAGTACTGGACCCCCGCCCACGCGGAGGTGTCCGACAGTGCGGCGCCGAAGTCGTCCCGGCAGGCGTACTCGACATACCAGCGAAGGCGCTCCGAATGGAACCCGCGCGATGCCAGGTAGTCCTCCATGGAGATGCCGTCGAGCTTCCGGGACTCTCCGTCCCCGGCGGATCCGAACGCGCGTGGGGCGGCGAACGCGCGCCGGCCGTCCGGGCCGCGCCGGCACGCCCAGCTCCGCATCTCCTCCTCGAAGGCCTCGAGCTCACGCAGATCCCGCGCGCTTGCGCCCACGCGCGGATACAGCCCCTCGTACCACTCGCCGCGATAGAAGAGGCGCTCCTGCGGGTCGCGGCACAGCACGTCCTCGGCGTACTCGGGCTCCCCGCGCGCGCCGCGACCCGCCACGGCGCCCACCTCGTCCAGGAGCTCGACCATGGGGGCGTTCGCAGGATCGGGGATCGGCACGTAGTGGGCCCCCCAGGGATAGGGCGTCACGGCACACTGTCCCGAGCGCGCCGTCCCCCCGGCCGCCTCCTCGAGCTCGAGCACGACGAAGTCCTGGAGTCCCGCACGCGCGAGGGCCCAGGCGGCCGACAGTCCCGCCACTCCGCCGCCCGCAATCACGACCGTGGTCTCCTCCCAGCTCGTGGCGGCCGGCCGGGCCCCCTCCCGGAGCAGGTGGCCGCGCGCGGACGCGCCGCCGACGATCGACCCTCCGATCGTGCGCCCATTGCGGCGGCAAGAGCCCGCCACGGAACCCGCCAGGAGGGCTCTCAGGCACTCCCGCCGCGTCAGGCTCATTCCCAGTGCCGCCACTCGTCCTCGTACGTGCGCACCAGGACCTGATTGTCGAGACGGTTGATCTCGCCGTCGACGGGCGCCATGTCCGGGCCAATCACGAAGAGAGAGGCGAGGGTCGTGCGATCGAGGTATCTCAATCCCGGCGGCGCATCCGACGGCGCGCCTCGCTCCTCCCGCGTCGCGAGCACGAAGCCCCACTCGCCGAAGGACGGGACGAGCGCATGGTAGGGGCGGGTGTGGAAGCCCGCGGCGCGAAGCGTGCGATCGATGCACCAGAAGGACCGTCGCGCCAGGAGCGGGGACGTGCTCTGGATCGCCGCCGCGCCGCCCGGGTCCAGCCGCCTCGCAAGCATCCGGTAGAAGCGCGTCGTGTAGAGCTTGCCGATCGCGAAGCTGTGGGGATCGGGGAAGTCGACGAATGCCAGATCGAACCGGTCGCCGCCCTCCTGGAGCCAGACGTAGGCGTCGGCGTTCACCACGCGCACCTTCGGCGACCAGAGCGACCGCTCGTTCAGCTCCGTGACCAGCGGATGGTTCTTCGCAAGCTCCGTCATCGCCCGGTCGAGGTCGACGAGCACGATCTCCTGCACGCCCGGATGCTTCAGGATCTCGCGGACCGCGAGGCCGTCGCCGCCGCCCAGCACGAGCACGCGCCTCGCGCCGGGCACGAGGTCGAAGGCCGGGTGGACCAGCGCCTCGTGGTACCGGTACTCGTCGGCGGAGCTGAACTGGAGCTGGCCGTTCAGGAAGAGCTGGAAGTGGGTTCGCGTCCTCGTGATGACGATGCGCTGGTATGGCGTCGTCTCCGCGAAGACGACGGGGTCGGCATAGACCTCCTCCTCGGCGAGATCGGTCAGGCGGTCGGCGTAGGCATAGCCACCGGTCAGGAGCGCGAGGACGAGAACCGCCTTGGCGCGCAGGTCGGAGACGCGCGGCATGAGAGGCGCGAAGAGCCACGTCGACCACAGTCCCACGGCGCCATTGGCCAGGCCGAAGAGGAGCGACGTCCGCACGAGGCCGAGCTTCGGCATCAGGAGCATCGGGAAGAGCAGCGACGCCACCAGCGCGCCGAGGTAGTCGAACGTCAGGACCTGGGCGACGAGGTCCCGGAAGTCGACGGTCTCCTTCAGGAGCCGGAGCACGAGGGGGATCTCGAGGCCCACGAGCGTCCCGACGATCACCACGACCGAGTAGAGGACGGGCCGGAAGAAGGTCGGGAGCCTGCCGAAGGCGAGGAAGAGGATCGGCGCGGACCATCCGCCGACGAGCGCCACTCCGAGCTCGACGTCCACGAAGCGCCGGGCGAGCCCTCGTCCCACGTAGCGGGAGAGGAAGGACCCGAGCCCGGGCGCCGACAGGTAGACGCCGATGATGACCGAGAACTGGGTGACCGAGTCCCCCAGCAGGTAGCTTGCGAGCGTCCCGGCCACGAGCTCGTAGACGAGCCCGCAGGTGGCGATGACCAGGACGGTCACGTAGACGAGGGACGGCCTCAACGTATGGCGGTGGCGATGATCATCGAGAGGCCGATGATGAACGCTCCCATGATGATGCCGAGCGAGACGTTGTGGTCCTCCTCGATCTCCTTCCGGAGCGAGAAGGGCAGCACCTTCTGCACCAGCCAGAAGAAAGCCAGGAGCACCAGTGTGCCCACGGCGGAATACAGCACCGAGTCCATCAGCGGTCGCGCGTGCTCGGAGAGCCAGTCCATCACTTTCCTCCTCTCCAGAATCCGAAGCTTCGGTAGCCACCCGGCGCCTGCCGGACGCTCGCGGGGATGACGCCCTTCCTCGCCGCGCCGATCTCGGTGCCGGCGAAGGTAGCGTAGGCGTAAAGGCCGACGACGAAGAGCACATAGGGTAGGTACAGACGTCGCATCAGCTTCCTCCCCAGGGGTAATCGCTTTCCGACCACCGCCTCTGCTCGAACCTCAGGTGCCGCAATCCGGCGAGGACCGGGAAGATCCCGATCGCCATGAGGGCCAGGACGAGATGGTGGAACCGCGGCACCGCGGATCGGACGGTCACGTCGTAGGTGTCCGCGTGGGGCCGCCCCTCCTCCCACTGCGGGGCGAGCCTCAGGACGTAGGTCCCCGGGGAAACGGCCGGGACGTACGCCGCGGCATGCGTGCTCCCTTCCGTCCAGTCGCTGCCGTGATAGTAGGAGACCTCGACGTCGAACTCGGAGAGCTCGCCACTGTCCTGGTTGATGAGGGCCCCGTCGAGGTAGAGCCAGGAGTTGTCGACGGGAGCGTCGACCCGCACCTGGACGTTGCCGCGCGTCGGGACGTGGAACGTGTCCGTGAACAGAACCGCCTCCTCCGAGCCCGACTTCGTGTACGGCTGGAGCGTGGCGTGCTCCTCGTGGACGCGGCTGCCTCCAGTGACGGCGCGCGTCACGAAGATCCCGAAGAGGAACATCGCGCCCAGGAGGCCCGTGATGACGACGAGGTTCGCCGAGCCCGTGCCGGGATAGGGCTGGTTCGCGCCGACGCCGCGGCGGTACGGGGGCTTGTCCTCGAGCTGGAACGCCTCCCAGATCTCGGACGGCTCGCAATAGCGTCCCCGGCTCCAGTTCACCTCGTCCTCGCTCTTCTCTCGCGACAGGATGTAGGGCGGGCAGATGTAGTCGTCGGCCGTCACCTTCTCGCCGCGCGAGACGGCCCAGTAGACCTCGCCGATCACGTGATCGACGACGGCAAGGCTGCTCTGGAAGTGCTTGAAGCGCAGCCCGCCGACGGTCCGGGTGTTCGATCCATGGCCGAGCTTCTCCACCTCCGCGGGCGAAAGGGAAGCGACGTGCGACCAGTGGCCCTGGCTCTCGACGAGCCAGGAGAAGCCCGCGGCGGGCTCGTGGAGGAGGTACTCCTGCCACGAATAGCGGACGCCCTCGACGCGCGTGCTCCTCTCGAGGAACGCGATGACGGTCCAGGCGATGCCGTCGAGCTTGCCCGTCGAGCCGAGCGGGATGCGGGGCTTCGGCACCTTCTTCTGGTCGAGCGTCTGGAGCACGGCGAACCGCTCCGTCGCGTCGAGGATGGCGCCGCAGTAGGGACAGGCGACGCGCAGCGTCTGGTCCGGCGCGCGGAGCTCGAGCGGGCCGCCGCACTGTGTGCACGAGAGCGCCTTGCCTGTCGTGCGCCCGCGAACGTCCTCCTCGCTCGCGAGATCGGAGGTGGCGAGGCCGAGCTCGGCGAGCGCCATCTCGCGGCCAAGGTAGAGAGCCGGCGTGTCGTCGCCGGCGCCGTAGTCGAGCGTGGCGAGCTGGTGCCGCGGGCCCGCGAGGTCGGCGTAGTGGTAGCTCGCGCCCGGCTCCACCTTGAACGGAAGCTCCCCCTCGCCGGCCATGAGCTTCGCCTCACGCACCTCCTCCACGACGAACGTGCCGGCGGCTCCGATCGGGAATCTCTTCTCGGGCCGGACGTCTGCGAAGCGCGGAGGAGACGCGAGGTCGGCCGGCATCATGAGGTGGAGCTTGCCCTGCGCTTCCGCGAGCCACGCCCAGGTGCCGTCGTCGAAGCCGACGTGCCACTCGTCCCAGCGGCCGGCGCCGTAGGAGAGCTGGACGCGCCCCGCGAGGGTGAACGCACGTCCGTCCGCGAGGCGCCCACCGATCCCGACCTTGAAGAGCGTCGGCGTCGCGATCGGCTCGGCCACCTGCCCGTAGGTCGCGAGGTCGGCGCCTTGCCGGGCGATCGCGACGTGGCAGTAGGAGCAGACCGACACGAGCGTGCTCTCGAACCGGAACACGACGGTCGCCCCGCAGCTCGGACAGCTCGCCTGGAAGCTCACGCCCCCCTCGTCACGGATCGGACGGTCACGCGCCCGGCGCCCAGAGCCTTCAGGCCTTCTTCCCACCGCCAGCGATCCCTGGGCCGGCAGCAGTAGAGGTTGAACGACGCGCGGCCCTCTTCCGGGAAGGTGTGGCATGCGAGGTGCGACTCGGCGAGCATCCAGAACCCCGTGACGCCGCCGTGCCCGTCGAAGACGTGCCACGCCGGCTCGCCGATGGGATGCAGGTCGAGCTCCGCGACCAGAAGCTGGAAGAGATCCCGGAGCACGCTGGGCGAGCGCAGCTTTCCAGGATCGCACCCTTCGGCGTCGACCAGCCATTCGATCCCGAGCGGCGCGGCGATCACGGCGGGCCCATGATAACGACGGCGCGGGCCGATCGCGTGCCGCGAAGAGCCTCCGAGTCGGCTTCCCGGTCGACGACGGTCGGGCTCGTCGACCGCCGGGAACGAGGGTTCCGTCTCACGCCGCCGGCCGCGAGCGTGGCGCGCAAGCTCGCCGGCACGACCTCGGGCCTTGCCGACAGCAACCAGCGCTTCTGGCCCGCCGTGAGGTCTCCGGGGTCGATGCCCCGCAGGAGGGGTTGCCCTCTCCGGAACGCTTCCTGGGCGCGCGCAAGGCGCTGGAGCGCATCGTTACGGTCGAACGCGCCCGCCGAGACTTCCTTCGCCCGCGCAATCTCGCCCGCCGCGCTCTGCCCGGCGCAAAGCGAGAGGTGCCCGCGGACGCACCAGAGCTTGAGCAGCTGGCGCGGATGGTTCGCCGAGGCCAGGAGGCGCGCCCCGTCGTCGAGAAGTTGCCGCGCCTCGCCGTCGTTCCCTCCCATGAATGACAGCACCGATGCCGTATCCCGGAGCGCGTCGGCGACGACCACGGGATCGGCGACGGCGTGGCGCATTCCAAGGACGGAGCGGTAAAGCGCGAGGGCCTCCTCGAGGCGTCCATCGAGGGCATGGATGCCGGCGAGGTTACCCATCCAGATGAGCTCGCTGCGCGGGTCGTTCATGAAGCGCGCTATCTCGAGGCTCTTCTCGACGTCGCGCGCGGCTTCCTCCAGCCTGCCCTCCTTCACTGCGGCCGCGGCCAGGTTCCCTCGCCACGTGCTGATCGCCCGCATGTCGCCGATCCGTTCCGCGATGGCGAGCGCCTTCCTGAGCATGCGATCCGACTCGCGCCTCTTGCCGGTGATCGCGAGCAAATGGGACAGGTTCCCGAGGGCGTGGCCTTCCTGCTGATGAGCGTCTGCCCTCCGGGCGGCGAGCACTGCCCTGCGATACCAGCGTTCTGCCTCCGTCGTTTCACCCCTGCGGCGATGGAGATTGCCGAGGTTCACGAAGATGGTCACTCTGCCCCGGGCGGTCGGGCCCGACCGGAGCGCCTGGCGGTACGCCGAGATCGCCTCCGCCACCCGACCTTGCTCCGTCAGGACGACACCCAGCAAGGGAAGGAGCTTGTCTGGCCCGTTCGTCCGCTTCCCTCGCAGCGAGAGAGCGATCCCGCCCCTCACCACCTCCTCCGCCTCGGCAAGCCTCCCCATCGCGCGAAGCACGTATCCCATGGCCGATTGCGACTCGAGCTTCGTCCTCCGATCCCGCAACGACGAAGCTTCGGAGACTGCCGCGGCCACGAGCTCGTACGCTTCCGCGTTACGTCCCACGAGAACGAGGACGACCGCTCCCAGCTCGATGCGCGCGGCGATCAGGTGCCGATCGACCCTCCTCGCGAGGGCGATGTGGCGGCGGTAGAAGGCCTCCGACTCCTCGTTTGCGTGCACCCTTTGCGCCTGCCGCGCGGCCTCCAGGTACTGCCGCCGCGCCGCGAGGGGCTGTCCGGCGTGCTCGCGATGGTGCCCCAGCACTCCGGGCGCCGCGAAGCGATCCGGCCGCCGGCGACCCTCGATGGCGTCGGCAACGGCGCCGTGGAGCCTACGCCTCCTTGCAACGAGCGCGCTGCCGTAGACGACGTCGCGGATGATCCCGTGATGGAAGACGTACTCCCGGGGGGATCGCTCCCGCTCGTCGATCAACCCCGCCGCGACGAGCTCGTTGCAGGCGCTCCTTGCACGGGCGAGCCCCTCGACCGTTGCGACGAGGTCCAGAGGAAGGCGCGGCCGACCACCGCCGCGACCTGCAGGCACCGCCGCGCCACCAGCGGGAGGCGATCGAGCCGCGAGGCTATCAGCGCCTCCACGCTCCGGGAGAAGCCGTCCGGCTCTGGCACCCGCTGCCCGCCGATTCCGCTCGCTGCCCCTCCCCGGGCGTCCCGCACGACGCGCGCGAGCTCCTCGACGAAGAGCGGGTTCCCGCCGGCGCGATCCCTCACGAACGCGAGATCGTCGTCGGAGGCATCGCCAAGGAGCGCGCCCGCGAGCGCCTCGGTGTGCGCGCGCTCGAGGTCGCGGAGCTCGAGGATCTCGGCGTCTGGCGGGAGCCCGTCGCCCGAGCGGGAGAGGAGGAGGAGCACGTAGCGCGTCTCGTGCGCGGCGCGAGAGAGCGAGCTCATCGCTGCCCGCGTGGCGCTGTCGGCGCCGTGCGCATCGTCGATGACGAGGAGCCGCGGACACCGCCGGGCGAGCGCGCCGAGGAACGAGCGTATCGCACTCATCGCGGCGAGCCGGGCATCCTCCCCCTTCAAGGGTTCGCGATCGGGTCCGCCCGCCGGGATCCCCAGGATCGCCCCCAGGCGGTGTCGATCTGCCGGCGGAACCCTCAGCTGCCGACAGGTCGACGCAAGGAGCCTCGCCGTCTCGCGAGCGTCGCTCCCGTCGTGGCCACCGACCGCCCTGCGCAGCAGCGACGCGATCGCGGCGTAGGGCTCGTGGCCGAAGGCCGGGACCGCCGCCTCGTGAACGTCGAACCCCATCGATCGCGCGGCCACCGCGGCCTCGTGCGCGAGCCGGGACTTCCCGATGCCTGCGTGGCCCGTAAGAGCGACGACCGAGCCGCGTCCAGAGCGCGCGTCCTCGAGCCTGACCACCAGGCGCCGGAGCTCGGCCGCCCTCCCCACGAGCGGCACCGACGCGCGCAGCGCCTTCGGAACGGGACGCGCGGCGACAAGAGCGCGCAGCGCGAGCGGCTGCGCCTTACCCTTGACGGCGTGGGCGCCGCGATCGGCGGTCTCGATCCCTTGCAGGCGATCGCACACCGATTCCGTGGCCAAGACCTCGCCCCACGCGGCCTTGCCCAGCGCCCGGGCCGCCGTGTTCACGACGTCGCCCATCACGTCGAAGCTGCGGCGGGTCCGCGTCCCTACCAGGACGTTCGCCACCGTCCCCGCATGAAGCCCGCCGCGAACGGCCATGCCGTCCGGCAAGCGCCGGAGCACCTCGAGCGCCGCCCACGCCGCGCGTGCCGGATCGTCCTCGTGCGCCGCCGGGATGCCGAACGCGCCGATCCACTTGACCCCCGACGCCGAGATGTCCGACTTGAGCAACGCGCCTCCGAAGCGGTCGAGCGTCTCGAGCAGGACCTCCACATAGGCGGAGGTCCGGGAAAGCGGCGCAGGACGCGTCTCGAGGAACAGGATCGACGCTTCTCTGAACGCGCCGGAGAAACCCGGCGGGAGCGGGAACAGCGAGCGCGGGAGGTAGCAGGCGAGGCTGCGGCTCGGAGCAGCCACCGGACCCGGCCGCCGGGCGATCGTCTCGCGCCTCGCCGCCCGGCGCGCCGCTCGCGACACGACGATCTTCCCGGCGCTGGACCTTCCCGCCAGGCGGGCGAGCATCGCGACGGGACTGCCGGCGATCAGGTAGTGGCGCCGCGACGCCGAACCAAGGTGCCACCCTTCGACGCGCCCGAAGTGGACGGCCTGCGAGATGCCGAGCCTCACCGGCTCGATCCCGCGCGCCGCGACGGCGCGCCGGAACGCGAGACGGATCGATTCCGCCGCATCCAGGGCGCGGGCCGCGGCGCCAGCTCCCGGGAACAGGCTGAAGAGCGCGTCGCCGCCGAAGCTCACGATGCTCCCGCCGCCAGCTGCGATCGCCCGGATCGCCGGCAGGAAGGCGCGATCCACCACCATCGCGATCTCCTCGGCGCCGGCACGGCCTCGGTCCTGGAGCCGTTCCGTGAGGGCCGTGAAGCCGGCGATGTCCGAGAAGAGAAGGGCGGCCGGGAAGCTCTCCCGATGCGGCAGGCTCCGGGGCCCGCCACTGGCAAGCGACGCGACGAGGTGCGGCGGAACGAAGCTCGCAGCCTTGCGCACGAGACGGGATTCTCGCATCCGACGCATCCCGTGTTGGATTCGGAAGAGCTGCGACGAAGCCGGCGACGGCGCGAGCCGTGGAAAATCGATGCCGCTGCTCCCTAACGACTCCTTGGCTCAGACCAGGGCGGTCTTCCGGGCTCGCACCCTTCGGCGTCGGCCAGCCGCTCGATCTCGAGCGGCACGGCGATCGCGGCGCGCCCACGATGACGACGGCGCGGGACGATCGCGCGCGACGAACGGTCCGGAGTCGACCTCCCAGTCGACCACGGCGAGTCCAGGGACCCGGGCGAGCTCGCGGGTGTTGTGGGTCACCAGCGTCACGTTGTGGGCGAGCGCCGTGGCCGCGATCAGGAAATCGACCGGACCGATCGGCTGCCCGAGCCGAGCGAGCTCGGCCCGGATCACGCCACACGTCGCGGCGCACTCGTCGTCGAACGGAAGGGACCTGAAGTCCTCGAACAGCTCGTGAAGGAGCCTCAGGTTCTCGGCCATCCTATGACCTCGTCTGGCTCCGTACAGGAGCTCCGACTTGACCACGGAGCAGATGAGTATCTCGGAGGCTTCCCGCAGCTTGAAGTTCGCGCAGAGTGCGGGAGACGTCTCGTTGAGCACGCCGATCCAGGCGTTCGTGTCGAGGAGAAAGCCCTCAGAGAAGCTCATCGCGTTCTTCCCATTCGCCCTGTGGCGGTCTCACGAGGGGCTCGCCCTTCCAGGCACCGATGAACCGCGCATGGGAATGCCCCGCCGGGGGAGCGCGAAGCGCCCGCTTGACGACGTCCGCCAGGAACCGGCTGACGCTCTTCTTCTGGGCCTTCGCGCGGCGCGCGACTTCCTTCGCGACGTCGGCGGGAACGTAGAGGTGGAGCTGCGGCATCGAGCAAATATACCACATGTATTTGGATCACGGCTCACGGTCGTTCACCCCGAAGACGATCTCGTCTCCGTTGCAGCGTAGCTCCGGCGCGTACATCGCATAGCCGCGCGTCGGGAGTGTGTGGAACGTCCCCGGCGCCTCGGCGCGCAGTCGATAGCGGATCAGGTGATCGCCCTTGTCGAGCCACGAGACGAAGAACGCCACCTTCTCGTCGCGAAGCTCCATGTTGCTGCAGAGCTCGCCGAAGCGCGCGCCGCTCCTGACCTCGACCGGCTCGCAGCCCGCGGGCTTCGGGTCCTCGAAAACCAGGTAGTCGTAGTCGTTCTTGCTCGTCATCTTGAGCTCGATCTCGAGCAGGTCGCCGGTCGTGACGCGATCACCGTCCTTCAATGGGATGCGCTTGTAGCGGACCCTCTTCTCCGTCACGGCCTCGAGGCGGCTCCCGGGGACCGTCACCGTCGCGTCGTCGCGCTCGAGCTTCCAGTAGGCGCGCTCGACCTTGATCTCGAGCCCCGCCTTCTTCACGTTCTCCTCCAGCGTGAAGTAGCTGCACTCCGCGTTCCAGTAGACGGGACCCTTGCCTTCGCGGGTGATCGTGATCTTGTGGTCGCCTGTCGTCAGGTCGGCGCCCGCGACCGCGGCCACGTTGTCGAAGGTGAAGAGATTCGCCTTGGTGATGCGCATCTCCTTCAGGACCTTCCCGTCCATCGCCACCTTGACCGTCATGTCGGGCTCGGTCTCGCCGGTCGCCTGGACGTACTCGGCGAAGGCCGAAACGACGATGGCCGTGTCGCGCGTGGACCGCCAGTAGGTGCCGTTCTTGCGATTGTTCAGGAGCCACTTAACCATTCCGGGGGCGGCCGGGTCGCGCGGGTTCTTCGCGAGGATGGCGCGCAGCACCCAGGCCTGGGACTCGATGTCGCTGTTCCACCAGTACCACCAGCCGTCGGCCTCGATCGGGTAGAAGACGGTCTCGTTCTCGGGATCCTTCTGTTCCTTCTGGCGGGCGTTCTCGAGCACGAGGTCGGCGCGGGCGACATCGCCCGAGTTGCGCAGGGCGAGGGACAGGAGCGCCTTGCCGTAGAGCGACAGGTGGATCCGGCGCTCGAACACGAGGTCGAGTGTCTGCTTCAGGACCTTCGGATCGGGCACTTCCCCGTTACGCGCCGTCGAGAGCACGTAGGCGAGCCACGCCTGCTCGTTTCCGATGCCGTCCCACTTCTCCCAGTCCAGCATGTCGCGCCGCACGCCCGAAGCGAGGGCCGCGATGCCGCGCGAGAGCATCCCCGAGTCGACGCTGACGTCGGCGTCGCGCGCCTCGATGAGCCCCCACACGACATAGGCGGTCAGATAGGTGGACGGTGTGTCGTCGGCCCACCAACCCCAGCCGCCATCGCCGCGCTGCATCTCGGAGATGCGCTTGAGCGACGCCTTGATGACCTTCTTGAGCTCCTTCTCCGAGTAGACCGGCGGGTTGTACGGATCCTTCGTGTCGTACCGGTGGCCGCCGACTTGCTGGCTGTTCAGGTTCGTGTGGGCCTCTTCGAGGTCCGCGAGATTGACTCCCATCTTCTGCAGCGTCTTGCGCGTGAGGACCGCCGGGACGAACCGGCTCATGGTCTGCTCCGTGCAGCCGTAGGGGTAGTCGATGAGGTACGGCAGTGCGTCCACCATTGCCAGACCGAGCGACGGTGACACGCGGATCGAGAGCTGGCTCCGATCCGGACGACGCTCGGCCGGAACGGAGATCGTGGCCGTGCTCTCGCTCGGACCGTCGGGGCGGACCGATCCCGTGACGCTGACGGTCTTCACGAACCCGTGGACGAGCACCGGGAACGCCATCTCCGTGGCGTCGCTCTCCTCGTCGGTCAGCGCCTCGACCTTGATCGACGCGAGGCCTTCGGCCTTCGCCTTCACCTTCCAGTCGACGCGCGCCTCGCCGTCGGGCTTGACGTCGACGGTCGCCGTCGCGGGCGTGGAGAGCTCGAGGAGCTCCGGCGGCAGCGACAGTGTGACGCGCGCCTTCTTGGCGGTCTTCAGGTAGTTGTGGACGTTGGCCGAGAGCACGACCTCGTCGCGCTCGGTGAAGAACCGCGGCGCGGCCAGCCTCACGATGAAGTCCTTCGACGTGATGACCGAGCCCTCGCCCTGCCCGACGCGCGTCGTCTTCGTCATCCCGAGCGTCTTGATGCGCCAGGTCGTCAGGTTCTGCGGGAACGGCACGGTGACGGTCGCGACGCCCTCGTCGGTCGTGTCGACGGCCGCCACGAACAGTGCCGTGTCGGCAAACGTCTTGCGGACGGTCGCCCCCTTGAGCGGGCCCGTCTCGAGGCCCTGAGCCTCTCCGTCCGTGCCGTCCTTGCGCGCCTTCTTTGCCTCGGGAGCGCCGGGGCTCAGAGATGCGGGAGCCTGGCGCGCCTCCTCCTTGTTGCCCTTCGAGGCATCCGCCTCGGACGCCGCCGCGAGCCGGCCCGCGACCGCACCACCGGCCACCCCGCCCTCGACGCCCCTCCCCGAGTAGCCGAGCTGATCCATCACCGTCTTCTCTCCGCGGTCGCGATGGCGAGCCAGCGGTTGCCGAAGCCTCCATCCCAGTCCTCGGGGATGCCCCCGGGCCAGTACGACCGTGGATCGCGTCTGCCTGTCGTGGGTTGGAGGTCGCGCCGCAGGTTCGTGTCCATGTCGAACGCATGGGAGCGCCGATCGCCCCAGAACCACTTCCGGATCTCGGGCGTCATCTCCCCCTGGATCTGCAGCACCGCGCGATCGAACACCGACAGTGCGACCTGAGCGCGGACGGGTTTGCCGTCCAGCGTCTTCGTCTGCACCGTCACCTTGCACTCCCCTCCGGGGCCGACCTGCGTCCGGTCTGTCGTGACGGTGACGTCCATGGTCGAGCCCTGCGGCGGCACGAACACTTCGCGCGCCTCCTGGTGGACGTTGCCACCGAAGATGGTCGTCCCCTCGAGGAAGAAGTTCGGCACGTCGCCCGCGGCGATCGGCACGTCGAGCGTGGCGCTCTTGCCCGCGAGCCGCAGGACCCGGTAGTCGAGCAGCGTCCCGCCGTCGGTCCGGGTCGCGAACAGCACGCGCGCGTCGGGCTGATCGCTGTGGATCAGCACGTGGGCCGTCTCTCCCGGCTGGTAGGTGCGCTTGTCGGTGAGGATCTCGATGTCGTTCATGCGATACGACGCGCCGTTGAAGTCCGCGCCGGTGACCCAGATGACGGCAGAGCCCGACACGGGCTGCCCTCGGCTGTCCTTGGTCTCGTAGCGGATGACGAACTGGCCCGACCGTTTCGTGCGCAGCGTCAGGCGTGCATTGCCCTCGGCGTCCGTCGTGACGTCCTGGACTTGCTCGGCGGCGTCGGTGGCGGCGCTGCCCTCGATCGACTGCTCCTTGATTCGCGCGAACGTGACCTTCCCCGAGGTCGTGACGGGGGTCTCGGTCGCCGTCATCGTCCGCAAGTAGACGACCACCTCCTCATCCGGGAGGTAGTAGCCGCGATCGACGTCGACGAACGCCCCGAACTCCTGCCGCGTGACGATCACCTGGCCTTCGCCCGTGATGGTGCGGCGGCTCGCGTCGGTCACCTCGGCGACGACGACGTAGCGGTGGTCGGCGTCCGGGTGATCGCGCAGTGCCGGCGCACTGTCGATCGTGAAGTTCATCGTGCCGTCCGCCGAGAGCCTCCCCTGCCCCTCTCCCGCGAGCTCCCTCGACGGAGTGAATGGGATCCAGGGAGCGAAGCGCTTGCACCCCCACAGGCCCCACCAAGGGTAGAAGCCGTACTCGTAATAGCACCAGCCGTAGCCCTCGCCATACAGCCAGTCCCAGGGGCCCGGAGCGAAGTAGCGCTGCTGGAACTCCTCCCGGTAGATCCGGTAGGTCACGCGCGCGTCCGCGACCGGAGCGCCGAAGAGGTACGTCGCCTTGATCTTGCCGGACACCTTGTCGCCAAGCCGCGCGAGCTCCTTGCCCGCTTCGACCGTCACCTCGTACTCGGGCTTCCGGTACTCCTCCACACGGAAGACGTTCCCTCCCGAGTAGGACGCATTGCCAATGGAGATGTTGTAGACGCCGAGCGGCGGCTCGTCGTCCTTGGGAGCGATGTCGAGCGAGAGGTCGCCTCCCCCGTACGCGTCGAGCTGCATCGTTCCACTTGCGATCTGCTGGCCCTTGGGATCGGTGACTCTCCACGACGTAGTCCCGGTCGCCGCCTCCTGGTAGACGCCATTGACCAGGTTCCGGATCCAGACCTTCGCGCGGACCTTCTGGCCCGGTCGGTACACCGGGCGATCGGTGAAGACGATGGCCCGCGTGCCGGCCCACCGCGTCCCCGGGTAGTAGGTGGAGAAGTAGCGTAGACCGGAGAACGCGAGGCGCCCGTCGGGGAGCGCCACCATCGCGAGGGCCTGCGTGCCGGACCGCCCGTTGGCGCACGGCACGACGGCGATCCCATCGCCATTGGAAGCGGTCTGGGTGGTCTGGTGGTGATAGACGGTCTTGCCCTGACCACCGGGAACCGGCTGGACCCACTCCTCCCAGTACTGGAGCACGCGCACCGGCGCCCCGGAGATCGGGCGGCCGTCCGCCGCGTTCGCCACCATGTAGAGGTTCTGCCCCTTGAACTTCTTCTCGACGAGCGCCGTGTCCTGGATGAACACGATGTTGCGCGAGGTCGCATCGAGCGACTCCTTCCTGTCGACCTCGACGACCCATGCGCCATGCCGGCCCGATAACGCGGGGGCGAAGGCCACGTCCTCGGTCGTGTAGCGGCGCGTCCCGTCGTCCTTCACGGTCGCCTCGAATGCGACCGGACTGCCGACGAGGTAGCGCTGGAAGGCGAAGCCCTTGCCCTCCTGACGCTGCAGGAGGTCGTAGGAGATGTTGCCGGGATCGCGGTAGTAGCGTTTCTGCTCGCTGTCGGACTCGATGTCGCGCCACACATCGTCCATGTAGCGCGAGAGGTCGATCTCCTGGGCCGTGAAGTGGATCGTGGCGATGTTGCGGTGCGCGACCTTGACCTTGATCGGGGTGCCGAGCAGCTGGACGCCCATCGCCTCCACGACCGCCTCGGGGGCCCGGATCGCGTCGATCTGCGCCTGCGCGGCGCCCGCGCGCGGACCGTCCTTGTGGCGGGCCAGGATCTCCTCGTAGTCCTCGATCGCCTCGTTGAACTGATTCCTGCTCTGGTGATAGACGCCCGCGGCGTACAGCCCCTCGCTCGCGAGCTTCGATTTCGGGAAGTCCTTCTCGACGCTCCGGAACAGCGCGAGCACGTCCTCGTCCTGGGGCAGCTTCACCACGGCGAGGCGGCGGCCCAGGAGCGTCAGCGTCTCGCCGTCGGCGAGCGTGTGCAGCTCGACGTTCTTCATCTCCTCCATGAGAGGCTGCTTGCCGTTCCACCAGAAGCTCCCCCACTGGGTGAGCCGCTCCGTGCCGTACCGGTTCTTCGCCAGAGTGGCGCGCCGCAGCCTCGCCCTGGCCGCGAAGTCCCGCGCGTCCGTGGGATCGAGCTTCTCGATCTCCGAGAGGAGGAGCTTCATCTTCACGCCGGGCCCGAGGTCTTGTGAGTAGCGCAGGTCGGGCGCGACCACGTCGAAGAGAGGCGTCCCGTCCATGGCGACCGGGATGCCGGTCGGCCAGCCCGCTTCGCCTGGCCCGCCCTCGTCGTCCCCCTCGCCCTTGCCGCGGTAGTAGCCGTAGCCGTACGGGTTCAGCTCCTCGTCGACGCCGCCCTCGCTCTCGTCGAACGCGATCCAGGCGAACCACGGAAACGACCATGTGCTGTCGTAGGGGCCGTAGCTCACGACCGCGCTCACCAGGTCGAAGAGCTCCTCGACGCGCTCCGTCGTGACCTTGTCCCGATCGGGCTCGGGAACGGAGCTCGTACGATCCCCGCCGTCGAACGCGGCGAACAGGTCGCGCGACTTCTCGAGCGCGAGCACCGCGAGACGCCGGTCCTTGCGGTAGCTGAACCGATAGATCCCCTGGTCGTAGACGCCGCGCAGGAACTTGCCGCCCTTCTCGGTGCCCTGGTGGGGGAGCGTCAGGTAGAGGTTTCCGAGGATGCGATAGGCACGCGCCTCGTCGATGGTACCCAGGAACCGCCCGACGGTCTCGCGCGCCGCCTCCTCGGCGCGGTCGTATTCCGACAGCCTGAGCGCGCAGAGGAGGATCTGGTTCGAGGCCTTCCATGCGAGATCGCGCTTGAGGCCGGCGCCGAGCGCCTTCCGGTAGGCGGCCTCGGCGTCCTTCCAGTTCTGCTTCTTGAAGAGCTCGTCACCACGATCGAGGTCCGCGCTCTTGTCGGCTCCGTTCGGGTCGAGCCCCGGCACGGCCCCGATGTCCGGCAGCCCTTCCAGCTTGCGCGCTGGAACCGCGGGCGGTGTGTCCTCGCCCCCCGGCGCGGTCGCGCCGGCGGTCTCCTCGACGGCAGGAGCCGGCGGCGGACCGCTCGTCGTGCTTCGGGGACAGCCCGAGACGAGGGCCACGAGGAGGAGGCCGGAGGTGACGGAGAGAGCGCGCGTTCTCATCGGATCGGCTCCTTGATGCGGCGACCGAAGGTTCCGCCTTCATCGCTTCCCGATACAGACACCGCGGGGCCGGACCTCGTTCCCGCGGTCAACGCGCGGGGAGCCCCGGCCCTTCGATGAACGTGTAAGCCCTGGCTTCCCCGTGGATACGGGCGATCTCTCGAAACGGCAGGTCGTCGAGCAGGATGCGGTTCTCGCGGAGCTGGCTCGTGCCGCTCACGGTCGTGTTGTCGGTGCAGATCGCGATGCGGACGCCGGCCTCGAGGAACGCGAAGATCGGGTGCCGCTCGCCGCGCTTGACCGCGCCGGTCTGGTAGTTCGAGCTCACGCAGCACTCCACCACCACGCGGTCCCGCGCGAGCCGCTTCATGAGCTTCGGGTCCTTCACCGCGGCGCACGCATGGCCGATGCGCTCGAGCCCCACGTCGTCGATCGCCTGCCAGACGTTGCGCGGGTCGTGCTCCTCTCCCGCGTGGCCCGTCGTGTGGAGGCGCCCGAGACGGGCGATCTCGTACGCCTCGCGGAAGAGCTTGGGCGGGTTCCCGCGCTCCGGCCCGGCGATGTCGAAGCCGATCACTCCCGTCCGCTCGTGAAGGTGCTGCGCTTCGCTCACGGCCTGGCGCGCGAGGATCTTCGCGATGTGGGGACCGTGCTGCCTCATCGCGATCACGATCAGCCCCACCTTCAGGTCTGGCCGCCCGCGGCAGGCGCGGTTCATGCCCGAGAGCACGGCCCGGATGCTCTGGCGCAGCGTCATCCCGGCGTAGGTGTGGATGATGGGGCTGTAGCGCAGCTCCAGCACGCGCACGCCGTTGCGGTACGCCTCGGTGACGATGGCGCTCGTCACCTCGCGCACGTTCTCGTAGAACTGGGTGATCCAGAGCGGGTAGTGGAACTTGTCGAGGTAGGCGAGCAGCGTCCCCTCCTCTTCCCGCTGCATCACGAGGATCCGCTCAAGCTCCTCGATCGTGTCGACCGGCGACAGCTTGTGGCGCTCCAGGAGCGTCCAGAACAGAGGCAGCGGGATGGACCCGTCGACGTGCTGGTGGAGCTCCACCTTCGGCAGAGCTCGCAGCTCTTGCGGCGTGGGACGCTTCTGCCTTGCGCGAGCCATGACGAAGCCTACAACGCCGTGGGTCGCCCGGAGCGCGTTGCGTTACAATTTCGACCCCGATGGCAAGCCCCGGCGATCACCCCTCGCCTTTCTCCGTCTGCCTGATCGACATGAACAACGGCGTCGAGAACCAGGGCATCCGCTGCTTCAAGGGGATCGTCGATCGCTTCTTCGAGACGGTGCGCGCGGCGAACCCGGGCATCCCGATCACGTTCAGCCACGTCGAGCCCAGGAACCGAGGCGAGGCGCCGCCGGAGGCGGCCGACCTCTACCTCTCGTCGGGCGGTCCGGGCTCGCCCTACGACGGCTACGACGACCCCTGGTGCGTCGACTACCGGAAGTTCCTCGACGCTCTCGCCGCCGAGGGGCTCGCGCACCCTGAGGGCGCGCGCTCGCTCTTCGCGGTCTGCCACTCGTTCGAGCTCTGCGTGATGCACTTCCAGGTGGCGAGGATGACCCAGCGGCCGACGCGGAAGTTCGGGGTGATGCCGGTCTACATGACCGACGAGGGGCTCGCCTCGCCGCTCCTGTCGGTCTTCGGCGATCGCCTCTTCGCCTTCGAGCACCGCAGCTGGCAGGCGGTCGACCTCGATACCACCAAGCTCGCGGCGCTCCGCGGCAAGCTCTGGGCGCGCGAGAGTCGCGACGGCCACAGCAAGGGCGAAGGGCTGCTCTCCTTCCTCTTCGCGCCCAACATCGAGGGCACGCTGTTCCACCCCGAGGCGGACCGTGCCGGAGCGCTCGCATGGATCGCACGGCCCGACCAGGCCGCGGCGGTGATCGAGGCTTACGGCGAGCTGACCTACCTGCGCATGCTGAAGACCCTCGACGATCCAACCCGGCTCGCTCGCACCTACGCGCTGCTCCTGCCCGGATGGCTCACGCGGCGGTTCAACGCACTCGCTCCGGCGCGCGGCTGGACGGGGGTCGCGGCGCCCGCCTACGACGAGACGACGCGATCGTCGTTCGGCCGGCCGCCCGGTCACACCGAGACGGCGGCCGACGGCGAGCCGCTCCTGATCGAGCTCAGCCGCGAGGGCGTGTAGCTCTCGATCGGGGCGACGTGGCGACAGCGTCCCTGACGGCCCGTGACGGCGAGCCGGGCCCGCAGGAGACGCGCGGCGACGCACCGCTCTTCGCGGGCGTCGCGCTCGTGTCGATGGCGGTCCTCGTCCTGCAGATCGCGCTGACGCGCATCTTCTCGTTCACGATCTGGTACCACTTCGCCTACGTCACGATCGGCGTCGCGCTCCTCGGGTACGGCGCGAGCGGCGCGGTGATCGCGGTGCTCCGTCCCGGTCCCCTGGAGCCGGCGGGCCGGCTCTCGCTCCTCGCCGGCTGCGGCGCGATCGCGGTCCCGTGCGCGCTCGGGCTCCTGGGAGTCATCCCATTCCACCCCTTCGCGCTCGCGAGCGATCCATGGCGCCAGGTGCCCTGGATGCTCGCGACGTACCTCGTGGTCGCCGCGCCCTTCTTCCTGGCAGGGGTGGTCATGGCGCTCGCGCTCCGGCACCGCTGCGCGCGCGTGCGGACGCTCTACGCTTTCGACCTCGGAGGCGCCGCGCTGGGAGGCGGCATCGTGGCGGGCGCCATCTGGTGGCTCTCGACTCCCGGGACCGTGGTCCTCGCCTCCGCGCTCCTCGGGATCGCCGCCATCGCCCTCGCGCTGCCCGCGGGTGGGCGCGCGGTCGCGCGCGCGGCGGCCCTCGCCGCGATCGCGACCGCGCTCGGCTTCCTCGCGCTTCGCGTGACGCCGTTCACGCCCAGCCCCGAGAAGTTCCAGGCCCTGTTCTCGGGCAAGGGATTCTCGCCCCTCGGCCATCGGTGGACTCCCATCTACCGGACGGACGTCGCGCGCTTCGACGACGAGGACCTCTCGCGGCAGTTCAGCTACGCGGGCTGGGGCATCAGCCCGCGGTGGAAGGAGGAGACGAAGACCAGGAGCCCGCGCATCCGCCTCATCTCCCACGACGGCGACGCGTGCGCCGTCATCTACCAGTTCGACGGCGATCTCGAAAAGCTCGAGATGTTCGATCACCACATCCTGTCGGCGCCCTACACGGTGCTCGACCGCCCGGAGGTGCTGGTGATCGGCGTCGGCGGCGGCACCGACATCGTCAACGCGCTGCGCCACCACGCGCGACACGTCACGGGCGTGGAGCTCGATCCGGTGACCGTCGACGTCGTGCGCCGCGAGCAAGCCGACTTCGCGGGGCACCTCTACGATCGCCCCGACGTCACGGTCCTCTCCGGGGAAGGGCGCGGAACCCTGCGCCGCTCGAATGCGCGCTACGACCTGATCCAGCTCTCGGGCGTCGACACGCTGGCCGCGCTCACCACGGGGGCCTACGTGCTCTCCGAGAGCTACCTCTACACCGTGGAGGCGATGGACGATTTCTACGATCACCTGACTCCGGACGGATTGCTCTCCGTGGTGGTGGCCGACGACGACGAGACCGTCAGCTTCCCGCGACACACGATGCGGCAGCTCGCCCTCTTCATCGAAGCGCTCGCGCGGCGCGGGATCGCCGACCCGGCGCGCCACGTCGCGGTGCTCGCCTCCGCCGAGGGGACGCCGCAGGTGGCGTGCCTCCTCCGGAAGCGGGCCTTCACCGGCGAGGAGGTCGCGCGCCTCCAGGCCTTCTCGGACGCGCAAGGTTTCCGCGTCTGGGCGCTCCCCGGCAAGGAGATCGATCGCGTCCACTCGCGGTTCCTGCGCATGGACGCGCCGGCAAGAGCGGCGTTCCTCCATAGCGCGCCGCTATCGGTGAAGGCGACGACCGACGACAATCCGTTCTTCTTCAACTTCTACCGGTGGCGCTCGCTGCTTGCGAGCCTCCGGGAGATCGACGTCGGCCACACGAAGGCTACCGGCCAGCTCCTCATGGTCGCGATGCTCGGCCAGTCCGCGCTCCTCGCCGGCGCGTTCATCATCCTGCCGCTGCTGCTCTTCGCGCGCCGGGGCCTCCGGGTCGCAGGAGCGCCCGGGCTCGCCCTCTACTTCGCCGGGATCGGCGTCGGGTTCATCCTGATCGAGATCAGCTTCGTGCAGCGCTTCGTGCTCTTCCTCGGCTATCCCACCTACTCGCTCTCGATCGTCCTCCTGGGGCTCCTCGCCTTCTCGGGCGTCGGAAGCCTCCTCTCGGCGCGCCTCCCGTCGCCACCGCTTCCGCGAGCGGTCGCGAGCTTCGCGGCGCTCACCACGGTGAGCGGGATCTACCTCGCGCTCCTCCCGCGCGTCCTGGACCAGCTCCTTCCGGCGCCGCTTCCCGTGAGGGCCGTCGCCGCTCTCTTGAGCCTGGCCCCGCTCGGCATCCCCATGGGGACGTTCTTCCCTTCGGGGATCGAGGTCGTCCGCCGCGTCGATGCGGCATTCGTTCCCTGGGCGTGGGCGTGCAACGGAAGCGCATCGGTCGTCGGAACGGTGCTCGCGGTGATGCTCGCGATGTCGTTCGGGTTCCGTTCGGTCACCCTGATCGCGCTTGGCTGCTACGGCATCGCGGTGATCGGGCTCCGCTCCGCTTCCGGCACAAGATAGACCATGGCTTCGATCCGAGCGCTGGGCCCCTACGAGCTCCTTCGCGAGCTCGGGTCGGGAAGCTACGGCTCCGTCCAGCTCGGGCGCCACCGGGAGTCCGGCGCCGAGGTCGCCATCAAGACCGTCTCGGTTCCCTCGGAGAGCCACCTCGCAAGCCTGCGGCGAGAGATCCGGGCGCTCGAACGCATCCGCCATCCCGGCGTCGTGCGGATCCTGGACGACGGCGTCACGTCGCGCGGGCCGTGGTACGCGATGGAGGTCGTCGCCGGCACGACGCTCCTTCGCTACGTCGAGAGGCTCGCGCCGGGACCGGAGCTGCCTCCGGTCGACCCCGCGGCGAGCACGGAACCCTTCGCGGCCGTCTCCGCCACCGAGGTCATGGCCGGCTCCGAGCGCACGGAGGTCTTCGCGCCGCCCGCGGGGATGACCATCGTCCCCGATCCCAGGCTACCGTTCGTGCGCCCGCCGTCGCCGCGATCCGTCCGCCCGGCGATCCTCACGACGATCCGGCGCCTGTGCGCGCCGCTCGCGTACCTCCATGGCGAGGGCATCCTCCACCGGGACCTCAAGCCCGACAACGTGCTCGTCACACCGGACGGCGTCCCCGTCATCGTCGACTTCGGGCTCATGGGCGCATCGCTCACCGAGCAGCTCCGCGAGACGATGGAGGTCGTGGGCGACGTGGCGGGGACGGCGCTCTACATGGCGCCCGAACAGGCGCGAGGCGAGCTCCTCGACGCGCGCGCCGACATCTACTCGCTCGGTTGCATCCTCTACCAGCTCCTCGCCGGCAGACCCCCGTTCGTCTCCGAGAACCCGTCGCAGGTGCTGTTCATGCACGTGCGCCAGCCTCCCCTTCCCCCGTCGAAGCTCTGCGACGACCTCGATCCCCGCCTGGAGGATCTGCTGATGACCATGCTCGCGAAGGACCCGCGCGCGCGCATCGGCCATGCGGACGACGTCGCCGCCGCGCTCCTCGATCTCGGCGCGCGGTCCGAGGTCCTCCCGGGACCGCGCCCGCGCACCTACCTCTACCGCGCCGCGCTTCGCGGACGAGAGAAGGCCCTCGTCTCCATCGAGCCCGCCCTGCTCGGGCTCGCCTCGGGCAGGGCGGGCTCCTCCTCGTCACCGGGGAAGCGGGCGCCGGCAAGACCCGGCTCGCGAAGGAGATCGGGCGCCGGGCGATGCGGGTGCAGATCCGGGTCATCGCATCCGACTGTGCGCGCTCTCTTCAAGGGACCGCGCCGCTCCAGGGGTTCCGTGGGCTCTTCGAGGCGATCTCCGATCGCTGCCGCGAGCGAGGTCACGACGAGGCGCTGCGCCTCCTCGGCGGCAACGCATCCATCGTCGCGCCCTACGATTCGGGTCTCCTCCGCCTCACCGAGAGCCTGCAGATGCCGAGGGCCGCCCCGCTCGCTCCCGACGCGGCGCGGCTTCGCCTCTTCCGCTCGCTCGCCGAGGTCCTGAAGGCCTTCGCGAAGCTCGGCCCGCTCGTGCTGCTCGTGGACGATCTCCAGGAAGCCGACGAGCTGACCCCTGCCGCCCTCGACTACCTCGCCCGCTCCGGTGTGCTCGCCGACTGCCCGGCGCTCGTCGTGGCGTGCTACCGCAGCGAGGAGGCATCGACCGACGTCCAGCGGATCAAGAACGCGCCGGGCGCCCGCGAGGTGGTCGCCGAGAGGCTCGATCCTGCCGCCATCGCCGCGATCGTATCCGACATGCTCGCGCTGCCGGACCTCCCCGATCCCTTCGCGAGGTTCCTCGAGCGGACCGCGGAAGGCAATCCGTTCTTCGTCGCGCAGTACCTGCGCACCGCCGTCCTCGAGGGGATCCTCGTCCGCGACGGGTCGGGGCAGTGGCGCATGCGCACCGTCGATTCGTCGCAGGCCCAGCCCCTCGTCGAGGCGCTCCCGCTCCCGACGTCGCTGCACGAGCTGATCTCCCGGCGGCTCCTCGGCATCTCCGGCACGGCACGAGACGTCGTCGACACGGCGAGCGTGCTCGGGCGGGAGGTGGATCCCGATCTCCTGCAGGCGGTCACAGGTCTTCCGGAGGATGCGCTCGAGGAGGCGATCGACGAGCTCGTCCGCCGCCACTGCTTGCAGCGATCCGGCTCCCGGCTCCTGTTCCGCCACGCCTCCCTGCGCGACCTCGCCTACGCGTCCATCGAAGAGACGCGGCGCGCCTCGTGTCACCGGCGCGCCGCGGAGCACCTCGAGGCCCGCGCCGGCGGGAGCGACGCCCTCCTCGGACGTCACTGGGAGCGCGCGGGCGAGACCGCCAACGCGCGATCGTGCTATCGCGTGGCGATGCTGGCCGCGCACGATCGTTTCGCGAACCGCGAGGCGGAGGAGCTCGCGCGCGCCTACCTCGCGCTCACTCCCGAGCCCACCGTCGAGAGCGTTGCCGTGCGGAGCACGCTCGGAGATGCGCTGCGCCTCCAGGGCAAGACCGCGCTGGCGCTCGCCGAGCAAGCCCGGACGCTCGACGAGGCGCGCTCGCTCGGCGACCGGGGGATCGAGGCCCATGCCGAGAACGCGCTCGCCGGTCTCGAGCACGTGATGGGGAACCCGGAGAAAGCGCGGGCACGCTACGAGTCCGCGCTCCGGACGTGCCGGCAGCTCGGCGATACCCGGCTCCAGGCCACGATCCTGGAGAACCTGGCCCTGCTCCACGGAAACCAGGGAGACGGAGATGCCGCGGAGGCTCTCCACCGGGAGGTGCTCGCGATGCACCGCGCCGCGGGGAACCACCGTGGCGCGGTCGTCGTCATGAGCAACTACGGAGGGTTCCTGCAGGAGCAGGGACGGCTCGAGCCCGCGCTCGCCATCCTGAGAGAGGCGTTACCGCTTGCCGAGAAGGACGGCGAGCGGGACATGCTCGGGAACATCCACGGGAACCAGGGCGCCATCTACGAGGCACGCGGGGAGCTCCGGCAAGCCCAGGAGGGCTACGAGCGGGCGCTCGCGATCCACCGGAGCATCGGCTCGCGTCTCGCCGAGGGGATCTCGCTCGCCAACCTCGCCCACGTCGCGAGCCACAGGGGAAGCACGAAGGATGGCCTCGCCTACGCGCGCGACGCCCGGCGGATCGCCGCGGAGGTCCAGGCGCTGCGCCTCCGCGCTTTCGTCGCGGCCGTCGAAGGATCTCTTTCCATGGCCGACGGCGATGCCGCCACGGCCCGCGCGCGCTTCGACGAGGCGGTCGAGCTCGCCACGGACCGCCATCCCTACTTCGCGGCCATGGCCCTGCGCGGCATGGCACGCCTCGACGCACAGGAAGGGGACATCGACGGCGCGCTCGCGAGCGGCGCGCGCTCTCTCGAGCTCGCGCGGCAGGTGGACGACAAGCGCGGGGAGGCGGCGATCGTCGTCACCCTCGCCACCGTCTGCCGACGCGCCGGCCTCGACAAGCCGGACGCTGGCGAGCTCGCGAACGCCGAGTCGACGCTCCGGCGCGCCGGCGATGCGCTCGGGCTCGCTCTGTGCCTGTGCGAGCGCGGCCATCGGGCGATCGCGCGCGGAGAACCCGCCGCCGCGCAGCTCGCCGAGGCGGAAACGATTGCGCAAGCCGCCGGCCTCGAAGCCGGCGCCTCGCTGGCCTCGCGGGTCGCGGCGCTCCGGCGCGCGATCCATCGGGCACAGAGCGAACGTGGCGCGCTTTCTGCCGGCGAGTGCCCCGAAGACTACCCGCCTCGGCTCCTCGCAGCGATCTCGCGCGCACCGCGGCGCCCGGATGGGAACGACGATACCAGGGCAGCGCCCTCCCGAGGATGAGCCGGACGACGGCATCGAGCGCCGATCGATGCCGGCGCCCGAGCGACCGCGACTGGCGCGGGCTACCAAGCAGTCCTCGCGGAGCCTACGGCCAGCCTTGAATCCCTCGGACTGTCACCACAGGCGCTTGGGCGCCTGGCCAGACTTCTGTTGCCAATTCACCGGCGTCGCACTGTAGGGCGGGGGCGTGTCACAGGCTTGTCCCCCGCCGGCTCGCTGCGAGCGCCATCGGACCCGACCGCCAGGACAGGACTAGCACCGCAGCACGAGCACCCTCGCTGGAGATTCTGACGGCGCCGAGCCTGTGACCACCATGCTAGCCTCGCGTCCATGCAAGCGATGACCAACATCCTGAGCTCCGCTGCCCTGGCGCTCTGTGTTCCCGTGGTCGCGTCGTCTGGCAGCGTTTCTGGAACGTTCCGCGACAAGGGCGTCACCTACAAGGTGGTGGATGCGTTCGCGATCGAGACGGCACCGGTCATGGGGGACGAGAACGTCTACCAGGTCCGTCTCTCGGACCACCCCCTGGATCACAAGGCGCTCGACGCCACGCTGGACTGGAAGTCCGAGCTCGACGCTCAGGAGGGGCAAGGGTTCGTCGATCTCTACTTCTCGAAGGACGGCGCGTACTCCGCGGCTTCCTACGGCGTGGGATCGGCTGGTTGCGGCCTTTGCAGCGATGGGAAGGCCGCCGAGAAGTCCCACGTGAAGGTCGAAGGCGGAAGCCTCAAGGGCACGATGAAGATCCAGCCCGCGGACTACATGGACGGCGAGGGTCCCGCCATCGATCTGGTCCTCGACGTCCCCATCTCGGTCCAGTCGGGTGTGATTCAGCTCGGAGCGGATGGTGGTGAGATCGGGAAGACGTTTCTCGACTGCAGAGCGGCGTTTGCCAAGAAGGATCTCGAGGGAGTGCGCAGCGGCTGCTTCTCACCCGAGGACGCCAAGGAGCTCGTGCCCGAACAGGAGGAGGACGCGGAGCGTTTCTGGGAGCTCGGTCCCTATGGCAAGGATTCGATCGTGCAGCAGGGACTGACGATCTCGGGCGGTCGCGTCAAAGGCGACTGGGGAGAGCTCTTCGTTCGCCTCAAGTCGCCCGAAGGAGGGCGGCAGGAAGGGAGCGTGTTCTTCCGAAAAGGACCCCGGGGTTGGCGCTATCGCTCCGAAGATCTGCACGGGGTGTATTGAGCCGTCTACGCGTCGAGCGAGTCACATCGCCACCCACGCCCGGCGCGGAAACGTCTTGCCTTCAGACCGCTCCAGGTAATCACTCGTGGCGCGGGATGAGGAGCCCGAGATCGCCCTCGGTGATGGCGAACTAGGACGTGAGCCTTTCCAGCGAGGCGCGCTTACGTTCGTACACGATGCCGAGCCCGAGGTCGATGGCCAGGTCGCAGAGACGGATCGCCTCCTCGATCTCGGCCCGTTCGCTGCGCAGCGTGATCCCGCGCTCGAGGAAGCGTAGCGTCGAGAGCTCCTTTCCGAACCGCCGCCCGAGCTGCTCGCGGGCCACCTCGACGTAGCCCTCGGCCTGGCGCAGCGCGTCGAGCGCTTCCTCCTCGTCGGGCGAGTCGGCCGCAAGGAGAGCGTAGGCGAAGAACTTCACCGCGTTCGGAAGCGAGGACGACGAACCGATCGCCCGCCGGACGTACTTCGCCCCCTCCTCCCGGAACGTCGCGTCGCGGTGGCCGGCGAGGAGATCGTCGAGGTGCTCTTCCGGAGTCTTCCGGATCGGTTCGATCCGCTTCGCCATCCCGTGAGCGTACAACGCCGGCGCCGACGCCCATGGGCCGTGTCGACGGAGCGCGATTCGTACAATGCACGGCGCCATGCTGCGTCTCGGCCCGTACCGGATCCTCCGTTCGCTCGGACGCGGAGGCATGGGCGTGGTGTCGCTTGGCGTCCACGAGGACACCGGCGAGCGCGCGGCGATCAAGACGGTGCGGATCCCGGCGGCGAGCATGCTGCTGTCGATCCGCCGCGAGATCCGCGGACTACAGCGGCTCTCCCACCCTGGAGTGGTGCGCGTCCTTCACGAGGGCGTCGCCGACGGGCTTCCGTGGTACGCGATGGAGCTGCTCGATGGGCGTACGCTGCGCGAGCACGTGTCTTGCCTCGGCCCGGCCGCCGTGGCGGGTGGGGAGAGCCAGGCGACCGTGGCGCACGCCCGGCCCGTCCACCCGGCGGGGTCGGAGGCGGAGGGCGGGCCTTCGGGCTGGTGGACCGAGTGCCTGGCGCAGGCCGCTTTCGTATCGGATGCGACGCTCGAGATGCGCCCGGACGATCGCCTCGCGCCGGCCGCACCGGTTCGAACGGCGGGAGGCGGGATAGCGCTTTCGATGATCGCCCCTGTGCTGCGGCTGGTGCAGAGGATCTGCGCACCCCTTGCCTACCTCCATGGCGAGGGGATCGTCCATCGCGATCTCAAGCCCGACAACATCCTCGTGCGCCCGGACGGCTTTCCAGTGCTGGTCGATTTCGGACTGATGACGCGGTTCGCGGCGGAGGGAAGCCGAGAGTCGATCGATGGCGCGGCGAGCATCGCCGGGACCGCGGCGTTCATGGCGCCGGAGCAGGCCCGCGGGGAGCTGGTCGACGCGCGGGCGGACGTCTACTCGCTGGGCTGCGTCCTCTACGACCTGCTCACCGGGCGGCCGCCGTTTCTCGGCGAGACGGCGTTCGCCGTCCTCTGGAAGCACTGTAGCGAGCCGCCCGCGGCGCCATCCTCGCTCGTGCCAGGCCTTCCTCCCGAGATCGACGATCTCTGCGCCCGGCTCCTGGCGAAGAGCCCGCGCGACCGCCTGGGCCATGCCGAGGACGTCGCGGCCGCACTCGCGGCGATCGGCGCGGGAGCACCGGAGGCATGGGGGCCGCCCGCGCGACCCTACCTCTACCGGCCGCGCCTGATCGGTCGCGACGGTCCTCTGAAGTCGGTGGTCTCGGCGATCGGTGAGCTCGCCGGAGGAAGAGGAGGCGTCGCGCTCGTCGCCGGCGAGAGCGGCTCGGGGAAGACGAGGATCCTGATGGAGGCGATGTCGGCCGCTCTCGACCTGCGGCTCCGCGTCCTCGTCGGGCAGTGCGATCCGCCTCGCGGCGACGCGCCCGCGGCGCTGCGAGGCCTCCTGGGTCCGCTTCAGTCCGTGGTCGATCGCTGCCGCGAGCTGGGGCGCGAGACCACGGAACGGATCTTCGGATCGCGAGGGGCGCTGCTCGCGATCTACGAGCCCTCCATCGCCACTCTCCCCGGGCAGGAGCGCGCCGGGATCCCGCAGGATCTGCCGCCGGCGGCGGCGAGGCTCAGGCTCTTCGTTGCCCTCTCGGAGATCTTCGAGGAGGTGACGCGGGAAGGGCCGGTCCTCCTGGTGATCGACGATCTCCACTGGGCCGACGACCTGACGCTCGGCTTCCTCGAGCACCAGGCGCGACGGTCGCGCCCCGTCCTCGTGCTGGGGGGCTTCCGATCGGACGACGAGGGTGCCGGCGCCCGGACGCTCGCCCGGCTCGCGTCGGAGGAGCTGGCGAGCATCGTGAGGCTCGGCGCCCTGGAGGAGGACAGCGTCGTTGCCATCGTCGACGAGATGCTCGCCCTCGGAGGGACGTCCGACACCTTCGTCGGCCGCCTCGCACGCCACGGGGAGGGGAATCCGTTCTACGTCGCCGAGTACCTGAGGGCGGCCCTCGCCGCGGGGCTCATCGGGCGCGAGCGCGGCCGCTGGCGCGTGCTGGCCGCGGACCAGATGGCGCCGCTTCCCCTTCCGGGCACGCTTCGCGACCTGGTGCTCGCGCGCCTGCGATCGCTTCCGTCGCGAGCGAGGCGGCTCGTCGACGCGTGCGCGGTCCTGGGTCAGGAGGCCGACACGGTGCTGCTGGCGAAGGTCGCGGGCGTCGGCGACGACGACATCCTCGAGCTCACTCGCGACCTCCTGTCACGCCAGGTGATGGAGGAGCGGGCGCCCGGCACGTTCCGCCTGCTGCACGACAGGATCCGCGAAGCGGCCTACCAGGCGCTCGATCCCGCGGAGCGCGCGGAGCTTCACCGGGACGCCGCCTGCGCCCTCGAGTCGCGCGACGCACCCAAGAGTCAGCCCGCCGTCCTCGGCCATCACTGGGAGCTGGCGGGCGATGGCGCGCGAGCGCGGACCTACTACCTCGCCGGAGCGCAGGCGGCGCGGGCGCGCCACGCGCTGGAGGAGGCCGGCGGCCTCTACCGGAGCTACCTGGGCCTCGTCGCCGCGCCGGTGGCGGAGAGCGCCGGTGCGCGTCTCGCGCTCGCGCAGACGCTCCAGGATCGGGGGCTCACCCAGGACGCCGTACGAGAGCACGGGCTCGCCGCAGAGGACGCCCGCGCGGCGGGCGATCGCGAGATCGAGGCGAAGGCGATCGTCGGAGGGGCCCACGCGCTGCAGCTCCTGGGTCGCCCGGACGAGGCCCGTCCGTCCTACCTCCTCGCGATGAAGATCGCCGGAGACGAAGGTCTCGCGAACCTGCGCGCGACGATCGTTCACGACCTCGCGATCCTCGAGCGCAACGTCGGCAACGTGGCGGAGGCACGGGCCCTGGTCGAGGACGCGCTCGAGACCTACCGGCAGCTCGGGGATCGCCGGGGCGAGGGGATCGCGCTGGGCAATCTCGCGGTGCTCGTACACTCCCAGGGCGACGTCACCGGCGCGCGAGACATCTACGAGGCGGCGATCGCGATCCACGGGGAGGTGGGCAACACGCGCCACGAGGGGCTAGCGCTCTCCAACCTCGCGCTGGTCACGCAGGAGCTCGGCAGGCCTTGGCAGGCGCTCGTGCTCTACGAGCGCGCGCTGGCGTTCGTCCGGGAGGCGAGGATGCTCACGCACGAGGCGTACGTCCTCGGCAACATCGCCGAGCTCCACCGGCAGCTCGGGGAGCACGCGAAAGGACGGGAAGAGCTCGACCGGGCGATCGCGATCACCCGGACCACCGGGGAGCTACGGTATGGCGCCTACCTGCTCGCGGTGCGGGCCACCGCGGGCTTCGAGCAGGGAGATCTCGATGGCGTGGAGGAAGGGCTCGACGAGGCGCGGGCGCTGGCGCGGTCCGCGAAGGCGGAGCACCCGGAGGCCTTCGTCCTCACGACCCTCGGGCGTTTCTTGACGCGCGAGCGGCCCGCGGAGGCGCTGCGCGCCTTCGACGAGGCAGAGCGCCTCTTCGAGACGATCGGCGATCAGCGCGGCCGGCGTCGCGCCGTCCACCATCGAGGCCGGCTGCACCTTGCCCATGGCCGGTGGGCCGAAGCCGAGGAATCGCTTCGGCTCGCCCTCGAGCTCTGCGGCCCAGACGACACCGCGGTCGAGGGCCGCGTCCTCGTGTCGACGGCCCGTCTCGTCCGGTTACGGGGCGGTCCTCCCGACACCGCGGCGCTGGAACGCGCGCTCGCGTGCCTCACGCAGATCGACGACCGCCTCGGCCTCGTCGAGTGCCACTGCGAGCGCGGGCACGCGGAGCTGTGCGCGTCACGCCCGGCGTCCGGCGCGCTCGGACGAGCCGAGGAGCTTGCGCGGGGGCTGGGTCTCGGCGCGAGCGGCGAGCACATGGCGGACGTCGCGGCGCTGCGCCGCGCGATCGCGGCGTTCGACGCCGGACGGACGCTCGTCGCGGGGATGGCGCCCGAGGACGCTCCGCCGGCCTCGACGAGCGCGCGCTGAGCGCCTGGTTCAGCGTCCCCGGACGACTCAGCGTGGGAAGCGGATCGACGGCGAGGGCTCGTCCCAAGCGTCCTCGTCGTCACCAAGTCACGACCGGGCATCGATCGCATGGCGATGACCGCGATGGGCTCCCTTCGCGGGTGCGATGTCGTGCCCCTCGACGAGGCGCACGCTCACGAGGCCGGGGCGCTTGCTGAGCCGGGCGGCTGCGGCTGACGTCGCCGACGCCTCCGTCGCCGGGCTCGCCATCGAGCTCCTCGATCCCGAATCGTCAGCGCCCGGCGCGGCTCACGGGCGGGCAGCCCTCGCGAGGATGATGCCGACGACGACGTAGGACGCGACCGATCCCGCCCAGACCATCGATATCCCCACGAAGGCGAGGGCGAGCCAGAACGCGACCGGTCCGAGCGCGCAGCCCACGAGGTCGATGAAGAACATGCGGCTGACGCGCTCCGCGGGAAATGCGCGGAGCGCGATGGGGAACATGGAGCCCACGACGAGCGCCGGGATGGCGAGGTGCGCGGAGAAGATCAGCGTGCGGATCCCGATCGGGAAGGTGATCGTGAGCGTGTTGAGAGACGGCGCCGTGAGCGCGTAGAGGAGCACGATGGCCGGCGTCGCGAAGAGGTGCGCGCGGAGCTTCTGAAGGCGCGGCGACAGGAGGCTTCCGACGCCGCCGAACAGGAGCAGCATCCCGACGGCGACGCACGCGCTCAGGTTGGGATCCCCGAGCAGGAGGAAGCTGTTGTAGAGTACGAGGCTCTCGACGAGGAACGAGCCGAGGCCCAGCAGGAAGAAGTTGAGATGGGCGACGCTCGTGGCCACGCGCAGGAGGAGCGCGCCCAGGACGAGGCCGAGGGCGATCTCGGCTCCGAGGCTCCCGGTGACCGCCCGCGCCACGCGCTCGAGCCAGACGCGCGTGCCCATCGACATCGGGTAGGCGTCGGTCGTCACGCGCCCGCCCTCGCGGAACGGGACCGGCGCCCGGTACGGGCTCTCCACTCCGGGCGGGACGCCTCCCTTCTTCACGACCGCCTGGAACGTCGAGAGCTGGCCGTAGTAGCCCCAGGCGATGGCGCCGGGCTCGCGGTAGAGCGCGATCTCGCTCCGCGGGATCCCGGCCGCCGCGAGCGTCGCACAGAGCGACGAGACGAACCGTTCCTCGTCGTCCACCAGGAACACGCGGGTGATCACGAGGTAGCCGCCCGGGTTCACCCGCGCGTAGGCGCGCCCGAGCCCGCGCGAGGTGTAGAGGAAGTTCGCGTCCGGGAGGCCAACGCTCGAGATCGCCGACTGCGGATCGATGTAGGCGTAGATGACCATGTCGAACGCCTTCGCCGTCTTCTCGAGGAAGTACCGCCCCTCCTGCACGACGATGTCGGCGCTCTCGTACTGGCGCCAGAGCCACGGGATCTGCGCGGCGGCGTCCACGAAGCCTCCGTCGATCTCCACCGCGGTGATGGCGAGCTCCTTCGGTCCGAAGAGCCGGAGCAAGCGCACGTCCGCTCCGGTGCCCGCGCCCATCACCAGGACGCTCCCCACGTGGTCCGCCTCTTTCCCGATGAGCTCGAGCGGCAGCATGCGCGGGTCGCGCCGGTTGCCGTCGCCAGGACCGTATCCCTGGAACACCAGACCGTCGGTGTAGACGCGCACGATCCCGTGCTCGAGGCTCGTCACGTCGATCCGGCGGTAGCGCGACCAGAGGGACTCCACCAGGCGCCCTTCCATCCAGCGCGGCTCCTCGAGGCGCGCCGGGAGCTTGACGGCGACCGCCGCGACCACGATGGCGGAAAGCGCGACCGACACGAGGGCGACGATCGGCCGGGGAAGCGCGAGGTACCGGATCCCGAGCCACGCCGCGAGAAGCAACAGGAGCGACGCGAGGATCCCGAGATCGGACGGCGTGAGGAAGAACGTGAGCACGCCCCCGAGAAGCGCGCCCCAGCCAGACGCGATGAGGTCGGCGCCGTAGACGTTGCCGAGCACGCCGCGCTTGCGGCCGTCGTGGAAGAGGAGCGCGAACGCGAGCCCCTGGACGAAGAACACCGGACCGTAGCCCGCGATGGCGACGAGCACGAACACCACGAAGATCGACGGGAGGTAGCTCTCGGGCGCCTTCTGGGCCGAGGCGTCGACGTCCCCGTAGGCGAACGCCTCGCCCGAGTGGTCCATGAGCTTCTGCGGCAGAGCGACCGTCACCGCGAACAGGAGGAGGGCGAGGACCGGGAGCAGGAGGAGGCAGGCACCCAGGACCTTGCGGGGCCGCTCCTGGAAACGCTCCGCGACGAGGGACCCGAGGCCGATGAAGACCAGCACGCTCGAGAAGAGGAACGGCGTGAGCGCATAGACCGTGCTGAGCTGGAACCGGAGCTCTCGCAGCACGGCGACCTGGTAGAGCATGAACGACGTCGCCAGCAACGACAGCAGGACGAGGGGCGTCGTGCGATCGGCGGGGAGCGAGGAGTCGGGCGTCGTCGGTTCCATCAGGCCCGCTCCTCGTGCGCGCGCGGCCTCTCTCCGGTGCTCAGCCGATCCGGCCGTCGATCGGGCTCGAGGCGCTCGCGTGGAGCTTCTTCGGAATCCGGCCCGATTCGTAGGCGAGTCGGCCGGCGATCACCGCATGGCGCATCGCGGACGCCATGGCGACCGGAGCCTCGGCGCAGGCGATCCCCGTGTTCATCAGCACCGCGTCGCAGCCGAGCTCCATCGCGAGGGCGGCGTCCGACGCCGTCCCGACACCCGCGTCGACGATCACCGGGACCTTCACGGTCTCGAGGATGATGCGGATGTTGATCGGGTTGCAGATCCCGAGCCCGGAACCGATCGGTGCGCCGAGCGGCATGACGCAGGCGGCTCCGAGGTCCTCGAGCTTCCTGCAGACCACGGGGTCGTCGGTGGTGTAGGGCATCACGACGAACCCCTCCTTCACGAGGGCGGCCGTCGCCTCGAGGAGCCCGGCGTTGTCGGGGAAGAGCGTCTTCTCGTCGCCGATGACCTCGAGCTTCACGAGCTCGCTGAGCCCCGCCTCCCGTCCGAGCAGCGCCGTGCGGATGGCGTCCGCGGCGTCATAACAGCCCGCCGTGTTCGGAAGCAGCGTGATGCCCTTGCCGATGAAGTCGAGCAGGGACTCCTTGGTGCGATCGAGGTTCACGCGCCGCACCGCGACCGTCACGATCTCGGCGCCCGCCGCTTCGTGGGCCTGCCGCATCACCTCGAAGCTCGGGTACTTCCCGGTCCCGACGATGAGGCGGGAACGATACTCCTTGCCTCCGATCGCAAACGGCGTCCTGGGTCTCACGTCCTAGCCACCTCCGACGAACTCGACGATCTCGATGCGGTCGCCCGCGTCGACGCGCGCCTCCGCCCATCGGACGCGGCGGACCAGCTCCTGGTTCTTCTCCACGGCGACGCGCTTCGGATCGAGCTCGAGAAGGCCCACGAGGTCCGCGACGGTCTGCCCCGCCGCGATCGTCTTGCTCTCTCCGTTGACGACGATCTCGATCGACGTTGCGGTCACGACAGGGGCTTCCGGATCTCGTCGTAGCCGGCTTCGCACGAAGCCTGGATCACGATCGCGCCCGCCTCGAACGGGCGGTTCGGAATGTCGATGTCCGCGACGCAGAGACCGTCCTTGTCGGTCTCGCCCTCGAAGAGCATCAGCGCCTTCTCGCTCCGGCTCACGAGGCGGATCGTGACGCGGGCGCCGGTCAGGGGGTTGCCCGAGATGGCGCTGCGCGCGACGAGCTCGAGCGCGAGGCTCGCGCCCGGCACGGGCTTGATGGCGTGCAGGAGCTCGATCTCGAGCCGATCGGGCTCCTTCTCCTCGGCCACCGGAAGCCCCACCTCCCCGCCGGCGATCACCGACAGGATGACCTCGTCCAGCGTGTGCTCCGAGGTGATGAACGAATCGCCGACCGCGGCGGCCGACACCTCGGACTCGGGATCGTACTTGCCGTCCTTGATGGTCTGGAGCGTCCGGTAGTGCTGCTCCTCCATCAGCTTCAGGATGTGAGCGCGCTCGAAGTCGGGAGTGATCCGCTCCTTGTAGGACGAGCGGATCGAGTCCAGGATCTCGCCTCCGATGTAGATGAGGCTCTCGATGACCGGGTTGTTCAGGCCCTTGTCCTCGGTCTGCACGTGGAAGAGCCTGCCGCGGTGCTTGATCTCCGTGTTGTATCCCGTGATCATGGAGAGGAGCCCGGCAAGACCGGGTAGCGGGGCATTATATGAGTCTGTCGATGGCTGGAAGACCCGGACGCTGGAGTGTGATCGCCGCCCTCCTGGCCGCCTGCGCGGCATCCCGGGCGCTCGCGGCGGGGCCAGGGCAGCCGGCACTCATGCCCGAGGCGTCGCCGTTTCTCGGCATCCTGTCCGAGGACGTGCCGTCGGCCGAGCGCACCGCCCTCGGGATCCCGAACGCCGCCCGCGTGGTGACGGTGATGGACAAGAGTCCCGCGGCTGGAGTCGTGAAGCCCGGCGACCTGGTCCTCGAGATGAACGGCCAGCCGGTCGAGGGACCCCTCTCGCTGCTCGAGGTGTCGTCCAAGGTCCCGATGGGGATGGCGGTGCCGATCTTGTTGCGCCGCGCCGGGACCGACACCGAGGTGAGCGTCACCACGCGCCCAGGCTCCATCTTGCAGGCGCTCGATGCGCAGAGCGCCCGAGCGGTCGTCGATGGGGTCTACGTGCAGATGACCTTCGCCCCGAAGAAGGCGGGATCCAGCGGCACCGGCTCCTTGACGCGCCAGGAGCCTTCGGGGACCAGGCAGGCGTTCCTCGGCGTCTCGCTGATCGACAACCCGGCGGGCGCCGAGTGGGACGAGAGTGGCCTTCCGAAGGGGGCTCTCGTCCGGGAGGTCCTCCCGCACACCGCCGCGGAGGAGGCGGGTGTGCAGCAGGGCGACATCGTCACCTGGGTCAAGGGACGGCCGGTCAACAGCAAGGAGGAGCTCATCGCCGCCGTCAGCACGCTCCCCTCGGGGAGCGAGTTGAAGATCGTGGTGCAGCGCAACGGGATCCCGGTCACGCTCAACGTCGTCCTCGGCGAGAAGCCCGTCAACCCCGATCCCGAGCGCTAGGAAGACAGCCTGAGCCGCAAGGTCACGACGATGATCGGTCTTCCCGGCCAGCTCGAGCCGCGTGAGATCGAGGTGCCCGACGGCGAGCCCGACCCCTGGGGCCCGCAGAGCGAGCTACACGTCGTCGGATCCCGGGTGCCGAGGCTCGACGCCGTCGCGAAGGTGACCGGCGCGGCGACCTACACCTACGACGTGCAGCTCCCGGGCATGCTTCACGCGCGCATCCTGCGATGCCCGCACCCGGCAGCGCGGGTGGCGCGGGTCGACGCGAGCGCCGCCCTGCGCCATGCGGGCGTGCGCGCGGTCCTCACCTTCGAGGGGCGTACCGCCCGCTACCAGGGCGAGGAGGTCGCCGCCGTCGCGGCGGAGACTCCCGAGATCGCCGCCGAGGCGCTCGCGCTCTTCACCGCGACCTACGAACCGATCCCCTGGGTCGTCGACCTCGAGGCCGCGCGCGCGGACGGCGCACCGCGCGTCCTCGACGAGCCCAACGTCCGCCCGCCCACCGTCCGCGAGAAGGGCGATGCGATCGCCGCGCTCGCCGCGAGCAAGCACGTCGTGGAGCTCTGCTACAGGACGCAGGTCGAGACGCATTGCTGCCTCGAGACCCACGGCGTGGTGGCGTCGTGGGAGGGCGAGGAGCTCACGGTGTGGGCGTCGACACAGGCGACGTTCGCCGTGAGAGACGAGCTCGCCGATGCGCTCCAGCTCCCGAAGTCCCACGTGAAGGTGATCACGGAGTACATGGGCGGCGGCTTCGGCTCGAAGTTCGGCGCGGGATCGTTCTCGGTGATCGCGGCGCGCCTCGCGAAGAAGGCCGGCGCACCGGTGAAGCTGATGCTCAAGCGCAAGGAGGAGCATCTCGCGACGGGCAACCGCCCGAACGCGGTGATGCGCTTGCGCGCGGGCGCGGGTGACGACGGCAAGCTGACGGCGTTCCACCTCGTCTCGTACGGCACGGCGGGAGTCGGGACGGGAGCCGGCGTCTCCGGCGCCATCCGTAACACCTACGACGTCCCGGCGTACCGCACCGAGGAGTCGGACGTGCTCACCAACACCGGCCCCGGCCAGCCGATGCGCGCGCCCGGCCATCCGCAGGGAGCGTTCGCCCTCGAGCAGACCGTCGACGAGCTCGCGATCAAGGTCGGGATGGATCCGCTCGCCTACCGGAGGCATATCGACACGCACCCGGTGCGGCTCGCGCAGTACGAGGTCGGGGCGAGCGCGATCGGCTGGGAACGGCGCGGCGCGATCGAGGCCGAGAACCGCGCCGCTACGGGACCCCTGCGCCGCGGCATCGGCATGGCGAGCGGCGTCTGGTACAACACCGGCGGGCCCGGCGCGACGGTCCACGTGAGGATCCACGGCGACGGATCGGTCGAGGCGCTGTCGGGATCGCAGGACATCGGGACCGGCACGCGCACCTTCATCGGCATGGTGGCCGCCGAGGAGCTGGGGCTCCCCCTCGCGCACGTCACGGTGCGGCTCGGGAGGACCGAGTGGCCCGAGGGTCCGGGTAGTGGTGGATCGTCGACGACTCCCACCCTCTCCCCCGCCGTGCGATCGGCCGCTCACGCCGCGCGGCGCAAGATGATCGAGCTCGCCGCGGAGATCCTGGAGACGGATCTCGCGAACGTCGAGCTCCTGCCTGGGCCGATCTTCGCGCGCCGCGACGGGAGCGGCGAGCGGCTCGGCTGGGACGACGTCGCACGCCACATCCGCGCGGGAACGCTGACGGCGCAGGGCGAGCGGCTCCCCGATCACGCGGGCGGCTTCGACCGCATCGCAGGCGTCCAGTTCGCCGAGGTGACCGTCGACGTGGCGACGGGGAAGGTGCGGGTCGTCAAGGTCGTCGCGATCCACGACTGCGGGCGGGTGATCAACCCGATGCTGGTCGAGAGCCAGATCAACGGAGGCGTCATCAACGGCGTCTCGTTCGCGCTGCACGAGGAGCGGATCCTCGACCCGCAGAGCGGGCGCATGCTCAACGCGAACCTCGAGCAGTACAAGATCTCCGGAGCGCTCGACGTCCCCGAGATCGTGGTCATCCCGCTGCACGTGGAGGCCGGCTTCTCGAACACCGGGAGCCTGGGCATCGGCGAGTCGCCGATCATTCCGACTGCTGCCGCCATCGCAAACGCGGTCTTCCACGCGACGGGCGTCCGCGTGAAGGAGCTCCCGATGACGCCCGCGCGTGTGCTCGCCGCGCTCCGGACCGACCGTGCGTGACTTCGAGCTCGTTGCGCCGGGCTCGCTTCTCGAGGCCTGCCAGCTCCTGAAGGGATCCGGGGGCCACGCGATGGCGAAGGCCGGAGGCATCGACGTGCTCGACCTGATGAAGGAAGGGATCGCCGCGCCGCGATCGATCGTCAACCTGGCGGGCCTCTGCGGGCTCGATCGCATCGAGGACGACGAGGGCGGGCTCTCGATCGGCGCCCTCGCGACGCTCGCTACGATCGGGGATCACGCCGCGGTGAAGGAGCACGCGCCGATCCTCGCGGCGGCGGCGGGCGACGGCGCCACGCCGCAGATCCGCAACATGGCGACGATCGGCGGCAACCTCTGCCAGAGGCCACGATGCTGGTACTTCCGGAGCAGCGACTTCACGTGCCTCAAGAAGGGAGGGCCGGCTTGCCTGGCGATCGCGGGTGACAACCGTCACCACGCGATCTTTGGCCAGGCGCCCTGCCCCATCGTCTGCCCTTCCACGGCGGCGACGGCGCTGGTCGCGCTCGGCGCGACGCTCTCGGTGACGGGAAGCGACGGCGAGCGCACGCTCCCTGTCGAGGACCTCTACGTGATGGACGACCCGCGGCGCGAGATCTCGCTCCTTCCCGACGAGCTCATCGCCGCCGTACGCGTCCCGCGGCCCGCGCCCGGGACCCGATCGGCGTTCCTCAGGTTCCGCGAGAAGGACACGTTCGACTGGCCGCAGGCCGAGGTGGCGGTCGCCATCGCTCCGCACGCGAGCGGTCCGATCGTCGACGCCCGCGTCGTCCTCGGCGCCGCGGCGCCTATCCGTGGCGCGCGCGCGGCGGAGATCAAGCTCGTCGGGAAGGACACGCGCATCACGCACGAGGTCGCGCGCGCCGCCGCCGACGCCGCCGTCGCCGACGCCAGGCCTCTCACCGGCAACGGCTACAAAGTCGAGCTCTTCCGCGAGCTCGTGGCGCGTGCGCTCCTCGAAGCCAGCGCGTCGTGAAGGAAGCCGCCTGGGAGAGCGCCCACTGCGCGGAGCTTCGCACCAAGGGCATGTACATGCCCGAGAACCCCAAGGTCGATCGCCTGACGCCGGGCGGGTCGCCCACCGCTGCCTTCTATTGCCTCCGGACGATGAAGACGATCGGCCCGGACGACAGCCTCGTGACCGCAAAGACCTGCGTCCCCGGTCGATCGTGCTTCGTCGACCCGCGCTATCCTTGATGGCCCGGCGAGCTCCAGGTTCGTGAAGCGGGGGTCGTCTCCCGCCGATTCCGCAAGGCGGGGCTCGTCCCCGCCGGTTCCGCAGGGCGGGGGCTTGTCCCCCGCCGGTTCCGTAGGGCGGGGGCTTGTCCCCCGCCGGTTCCGTAGGGCGGGGGCTTGTCCCCCGCCGGTTCCGTAGGGCGGGGCTTGTCCCCCGCCGGTTCCAGGGCGGGGGCTTGTCCCCCGCCGGTTCTGCAGGGCGGGGGCTTGTCCCCCGCCGGTTCCGTAGGGCGGGGCTTGTCCCCCGCCGGTTCCGTAGGGCGGGGCTTGTCCCCCGCCGGTTCCGTAGGGCGGGGGCTTGTCCCCCGCCGGTTCCGTAGGGCGGGGCTTGCCCCCGCCGGCTACGAGGGGTACGCACAGATGTTCGGAAAAACCTCACTCACCAAGGACGCCGTCATCGACGCCCTCAAGGACGTCATGGATCCCGATCTCCACAAGAGCATCGTGGAGCTCGGCTTCGTCAAGAACGTCCAGATCTCGGGCGGCAACGTCCGCTTTGACGTCGAGCTCACCACGCCGGCCTGCCCGGTCAAGGAGCAGCTCAAGATCGCCTGCCACCAGAAGGTTAGCGCGCTCCCCGGCGTGAGCAAGGTCGAGGTCAACATGACCGCCGCGGTGCGCGCGTCGGCGCCCCAGCGCGGCGACGTCCTACGCGGCGTCAAGAACGTCGTCGCGGTCGCCTCGGGAAAGGGCGGCGTCGGCAAGTCCACGACCGCGGCCAACCTCGCCCTCGCCCTCGCGCAGACGGGCGCGTCCGTCGGGCTCCAGGACGCCGACATCTACGGCCCTTCGGTCCCCATGATGTTCGGGGTCTCCGGCAAGTGCCGCCAGGGCGAGACCGGAGTCATCCCCCACGAGGCCCACGGCATCAAGCTCATGTCGATGGGTTTCTTCACCGACGAGAACACGCCGGTCATCTGGCGCGGACCGATGGTGCACGGCATCCTCCAGCAGTTCCTCACGCAGGTGAGCTGGGGTGAGCTCGACTACCTCGTCATCGACCTTCCGCCGGGCACAGGCGATGCGCAGCTCACTCTCACGCAGATGGCGCCACTGTCCGGCGCGGTCATCGTCACGACGCCGCAGGACGTCAGCCTGCTCGACGCCCGCAAGGGGCTCAAGATGTTCCAGGACGTCAAGGTCCCGGTGCTCGGCATCGTCGAGAACATGAGCTACTTCGAATGCGGCCACTGCCACCACCGCACAGAGATCTTCCGCCACGGCGGCGGCCGCCGCACGGCGGCCGAGCTCGGCGTCCCGTTCCTCGGCGAAGTCCCGCTCGACCCCGCGGTCGTGGTTGGAGGCGACGCCGGCATGCCCATCGTCGTCGCCGAGCCGAGCTCCCCCGTCGCCGCCGCCTACCGCGACATTGCCAAGCAAGTCGCGGCCGCCCTCTCGGTCAAGAGCCTTGGCGGGGGCCAGGTCCCGATGGTCGAGATCCGCTGGCAGCAGGCGGCCAAATGAGCACCGTCCAGTCCTACACCCCAACGGCCATCACGCAGGCCGGTGACCGCCACCTCGCCATCACCTGGGCCGACGGCCGCACCTCGCGCCTCGACGTCGTCGAGCTCCGCCGCCGCTGTCCCTGCGCCCAGTGCGTCGACGAATGGTCCGGCCGCCCGCTGCTCGACCGCACCTCCATCCCGGACACGGTCCGGCCGACCAACGTCCGTTCCGTCGGCCTGTATGCGATCTCCATCGCCTTCTCCGACGGCCACGACTCCGGCATCTACACCTTCGAGCTCCTCCGCTCCCTCGACACGCCGTAGCGTGCCGCTCGGTCGACGCACCGAGGAAGCGCTACCGCCGTCAAGATCTGGAGACTCGAGAGTGTGATGAACAGCCCGAGACGGTACGACATGGGCCTGTACACGAACTCGACCGTGTGCCGTCCTCGCTCGAGCCCGACCGCCCGAAACGCGCCCTCCTGAAGGACCCGCCTGCAACTGCCATCCACGCGAGCCTCCCAGCCGGGGTAGAACACATCCGCAAGTACGAGGCGATCGGCGGTCAAAAGATTGCAATCCAGCACGATGCGCGTCGAGCCATCCTGGAGGAAAGCCACTCCATCTCGACGACGGGGAGTGCTGGCGAGCCGGGCTCGGGGAAGCGCATCGGGGTCGCGGACGATGGAGAACCCTCGGTCGAAACGCATGACAGGCGTCGATCGCGGGTGCCGCGATGGATCGGGCACGATGAGCAGAACCGCGGCGCTCTCCCGCGTGAACTTGGTTGGCACGAACCGGCGCAGGTCTACGAATCCTCGGTTCGCCTCCGCGCCGACGGCGCGCACATAGGGTCCGACTCCGATCCCATCGTAGAGGCGCGGATCGCGAATGCGATAGACCGTCGCGGTGTTCGGAGGAAGGACGGCTCCTTGCGCCAGAACGCGGTCGGGACCGGCCAGGCTCGCAAGCCGCCTCAGCACGGGGAAGGGCGGGAAGATGCGATCCGTGCTGTCCCATCGTATGACCCCACGCAAGGCCAACGAGCGGTCCACGATGAGGGCCGCAACCAGGAGGGCGGGAGCGACCGTTCGTAGCCTGCCTCCCTTCGCAGCGTGGAGCAACAGCAACGCCACGACGGCGCCGACCAGGTACGAGAACCTCCCGGGCGAAGGGACTGTCCGAAACCCTCGGAAGAGGAACTGCTCGGCCGCCAGCATCGCGCCTCCGATCGTCGCACCCGCGAGCGAACCGACGGTGGAACCGCTGGCTGCGGCCGCAAGGTCCAGTGCGCGGCCGACGAGAAGAGCCGTCGCCAGTGCGACGAGGACGAAAAGCCTCGCCGGAACCATCCAGGACAAGGGCGGCACGAGCCACAGTAGACGCGCAAGAGGATTCTCCCAGAGAAACAACAACGCGCCGATCAAGCAGAGCACGGTCACTCTCGAGGACCGCGATGACGCGGCGCAGCCGACAAGCACGAGCGTCGTGCAACCAAGGTAGTTCTGGGCGGCCGCAACCGGATTCACCACGCGTGCCAGCAGCTCCCGGCCTTCACTCCCAGTGAAGAGAGCGCCGTCCACGATCGTGGTCAGAAGTCGGTGGTCGTCGAGGAGATCGGCCTGCTGTTGACTGCGCCGCTCGAAGTGCTGACTCTGGCCGAGGTATTCCACGCAAGGTAGAATCATGACCGCGGACACCGCGCACGACGCGGTCGCGATCCCGACGAAACGAGCAAGAAACCGATACCGACCCGCTCCCGCCCTCCACGCTCCGGCGCACGCGGCGAGAAGCCAGGCTATCGGCAGATATTCGAAGTGACCCGCGAGGATGGAGGATACGAGCGCCGCGAGTAGGGCCGACCCGCTGCCCAGCCCGTCACGCCTGGCGTGGCGCCGCGCGAGATACATCAAGAGCGGGATGTGTGCGAACACGGCTCCAATGGGGTAAGAAACCCACGCAACCATCGATCCTGACAGGGCATAGGCGCAGGCGAACCCCGCGCGTCCGCAGATTCCAAACCGCAGATCGTGCGCGAGAAGCCAAGCGCCGCCATAGGCGAGGAGCCAGCGGAGAATCACGACGAAGAGCAACGCAGAGCGCCACGGCACACCGAGCGCAGCGATGGTGAAGGGATGCAAGATGGCGGATTGCTGGTTAGCGAGCAGCGGTGCGCCACATCCCGCATAGGGGTTCCAGAGTGGGACCTGGCCCTCTCTCAGCTGTCGCTGTGTTTCGCATAGCGAAGGGAGGTACTGGCCGCCGACGTCGCCCTGCGCGCCCGTGTCGCTCGGAAGCCGGAGCTCTCGGAAGGGAGCCGCGTTCGCGACATGACCGCCGATCACGCGCCCCGAAAGGCATGGCCAGAACAGGCCGATGAAAGACAACAGCACGGGCCCGACGAAGAGGAGTCGCCCCGCGAGGCGGCCTGGCTCAACGCCGGTTGCCATGGATCACTCGTTTGATCGTCATCTCGATCGCGAAGCGGCAGGGGCGCCTCTGGCGGTCGGTTCGCGGAGGCGCCTGCGCGTCGTGGAGCCAGGGCAACATCGTACCCGCCACGCACGAGCGGCAGGGGACAAGCCCGCTCAGCCTCCCGCGCCAGGCGCGAACACGCAGATGGTATCCGCGCTCAGCTCGTCGAGTACCGCGATCAGCACTGCCGATCCGGCGAGGCATGCCGCGATGCTGGCGACGCACCTGGACGCGAGAAGGTCGAGCCGGCGGGCGGCCAGCCGGAACGCCAGGCCGTGAAGGGCGCCAAGAACGAGCGCGAACGCCATCGCCCCGGCGGCGAGCGCGGCCAGCACGCTCCAGAAAGTCCACCGCCGCACATTCTCCCGCAACAGCGCGAAGGGCGCGCAGATGCACGCCAGCACCCCGACCGTGGCGAAGCCCGTGGGAAGTGCGAGGTCGCGAGCAGTCAACGTCGCCACGGGCCGATGGTGAGCTGGAGCGCCGCGGCACTCAGCGGTGTCAATGCCGCTCCGGCATACCACGCGAACGCGACCGGTGGACGTTCCCGCGCCCACGAGTACAGATAGGTTCCGGTGAGATAGGCGATGAACACGAGCACCACCATGCACACGAGCAACACGAGCTCCGTCCAGGCTCCCGACGGACTCCCGGTTGCGACCACGAGCGTCCCCAGCGCCGCGGCCACGTAAGCGGCCAGCACGCGAGTCTTCTCGCGCTCGCTCATCGCTTCTCACCTCATCTCGAGCTCGAGCTCTCCAACTGCACTGCCGCGGTCCTCACCGCTCACCCCAGGCTGCTCCCGGACATCGCTGGAAGGATAGCGTCTGATCGCGAGCTCGCGAAGGTTCCCCTTGACATCGGCCAGTGTGCAAGCATCCGCCGAATCGTATGGCCGCGATCCGCCGCCCACGCCAGCAGGCACTCCCCGGTACGGCCGCCCGGCCGACACGGATGCCCGGCGCCCCGGGCGTCGCTCCAAGAACGGCCAAGCCGGCATCTCCCACAAGGGGACGGCCGAAGCTCGGCCACCGCTTCCCCGTACACGCCACGATGAAGCTCGTACCGGAGATCCGCAACCTGAGGCGGAACGACATCTTCGCCGTGCTGGATCGGGCATTCGTCAAGAACCGCGAGCGCCCGGGTTTCCGGCTCGTTCAGTGCTTCCGTCCAGCACGACCACATCCACCTGGTCGTGGAGGCGCACGTCACACAGCAGACACTCGCGCGCAAGCTCCGGACGCCGAACCAGGTGCTGTCGCGCGGGATGCAGGCCCTCGCGATCCGCATCGGAAAGGGCTGAACGGCCTTCTCCACCGCAAGGCCCGGTTTCGCCGACCGCTACCACATGCGGATCCTCAGGTCGCCCACCCAGGTCCGCAACGTCCTGGCCTGCTTCGTGAACAATGCGTGGAAGCACTACCGCTCCGCGGCGCGCGGGCGCCCTGGCCTCCACGCGCACCCTTGGAGCTCCGGTCCCTACTTCACGGGCTGGCACCCCGGGTGCCGCGTTCCAGAGGCGAAGCGTGACGGCCCGCTGCCTGTCGTGGAAGCGAAGCTGTGGCTACTCGAACGGGGCTGGCGGTGCCTGGGACTGATTCGCCTGGGCGAAGTTGTCAGGTCCCGCTGACGTGTCGCTGGAGGGATGACGCACGATGGGCGCGCCGTCGACACTCCCCTGACGGCGGCGATCGGCACTGGAAACCACGAGCTGGTCCAGCGGCTTCCAGAGCCACGGGGCTGCTGCGACTTTCGCACGGTGCAGCGGGTCACACGTCGCCCACACAGGTCCGCAACGTCCCTTGCCTGCGTCGTGAACGACGCGCTGATCTGTGCCGGCTCCTCCGATCCCTCGACGCCATGTCGCGAGAGCCCTCAGGCCCCGTCAGGGCTTCGCGGAACGAGAGCTCGCCGGGGTGCTCGCGACGGCGGCTCGGGCGGCCTGTGCGCCCTCGACCGCGGCGCGCAGCAGGTCCGCCTCGATGGCGAGGGACTCCATGGCGAACGCCGACGTCCGCGGCGACGATCCCTCGAGGAGCACGTCGATTTCGAGGTTCGAGAGCGTGACGCGGAGCTCCTCGAGCGAGGCCCGCAACCGATCGCGCTCCGCGGAGAGCGCCTCGAGCCTGCGCCGCTCCGCGCGCCTGGTGGCGGGCGACCGTAATCCCTCCTCGAGGGACAGGAGCGCCTGCATCAAGCGATCGGCCTCGCGCTCGGCGACGTCGAGGGACGCCTCGAGGTCGACGCGCGGCGGATCGAGCTGTCGGACGTGGCTCTTGACGAAGCGGGCGCTGCGAGTCAGGTCGTCGACGAGGCTCGCGAGCTCGCGTGTGTCGGGCTCGGCCAGGAGACCGCGCACATGGAGCGCCTCGCGCTGAGCCTCGAGCGCGCGGGGCGCCGCGACCAGGGCATAGAACGCATGCACTACCACGCCGATCCCCCAGCCCAGGATCGGGAACACCGCCCACGCGCGGGCCGCCAGCGGCAGAGGACGGAAGAAGGTCGTGGCCAGGTCCGTGCCGGCGAGGAAGATCGACGTTGCGAGCCATCCTCCGGCATGGGCCAGCGCGAGGGTGCGGGCGTGCGCCACCCGCGATGCCAGCTCCCCGAGCTGCGCCTCGTCCCGCACGGGACGGTAGAGGGCCTCGCCAAGCTCCCGCGGCAGCGCGTCCGGGTCTCTCATGGCTGGAACCGCACTCCCACGAGAGTGACGTCGTCTTGCGGCGCGACGTTGCCGAGGTGACGGGCAAGATCCGCGGCGGCGCTTTCCACCAGGGCGAAGGCGGCCGGCGACTCCAGCTTGCGAAGCGACGCGAAGAGCCGGTCCCAGCCGTACGGCCGCCGGTCGGCGTCGAGCGCCTCGATGACGCCGTCGGTCAAGAGAAGGATCGAGTCGCCCGGCTCGAGCTGGCGCTCGATGACGGCGAAGGTCGTGTCCCGTCGCACTCCCAGGGGGTAGCCGGGCAGCTCGAGCTCGGTCAGTACGCCGCCGCGCAGCAGTAGCGGGAACACCTGACCGGCGTTGACCAAGCGCAAGAGGCGCCGCTCCACGTCGATCTCCACGAGCGCGAGGGTCATGATGCGCCGCCGTCCGAGCGTGTCGCACATCATGCGATTGAGCTCCGCCATGGCATCCGGCAACGAGCGGCCGGCGGTGGCCTGCAGGTAGAGGCCGCTCTTGCACATGCTCGAGACCATCGAGCTGTCGATGCCGTGACCGCTGGCGTCGCCGATGGCGATCCACAAGCGCGATCCGCCGGCGGTGTGGAAGTCGTAGAAGTCGCCACCCACCTCGTTGCAGGGGCGGTAGATGTGGGCCACGTCGAGGCCCGCGACGGTGGGAGCCCGTTCCGGCAAGATGGAGCGCTGCAGCTCCTGGGCGAGGCGAACCTCCTCCTCGATGCGCCGGCTCCGCGCCTCCGGTGCCTCGCCGGTCGCGTCGGGAGCGGGGAGCCTGGGACGCACCTGCAGCTCGTCGAGCAACGCCACACGTTCCGTGAGCGGCGCCGACACCGCCGGCATCGATTCCGGTCGCGCCATCCGCGCGCTGTCGAGGGCGAGCATGAACGACTCCAGGCGCTGGCGCCGATCGACCACCTCGCGCTCCAGGCTCGCCAGCAGATGCTCGCGGCGATCGAGGCGGGCCAGCATCTGACGCAGCTCGCCGTGACGCTCCTGCTGGTCCGGGTCCGACAGCTTCATCGCGACACTGCGGCGGATCTCCCCGGTCGCGCCCGCGGTGGCGACCTGCCGGCGTGCAGCGTCGAGCCATGCCACGACCGACAGCGCCCGCACCTCGCCGCGCGAGACGGTCGCCGCGGCGTCGGGCGCCAGCGGGCGCAGCGCCGCGCGCGCCTCCTCCGCCCGCTGGATGAGGCGGGTGCGCAACGCTTCGAGGCCATCCTGGGCGGCCGATTCCCGTGGAGACGGCGCCGCGCGCATCTCCTCCTCGAGGCGGCGGCGCTGGGCGTCCCGATGCGGCGCCTGCACGACGAGCTGGACGAGACCGTGGATCGCCACCAGGAGCCCCCATCCGCTCACCGCCATCAGGCTCCAGACGCGTCCGACCCACGGCAGATCCGACCGGCCGAGATTGGTGAGAGCGTTCGTGGCGAGCAGGAACACGCACGACGGCAGGTAGGTGGCGAGGTGGATGTGAAACGCGTCGATCTCACGCCGGCCCGTGAGGATCAGCGCCGCCAGTCTCTCCGACGCCGGCGGCGGCACCTTCTTCTTGAAAGGCTTCCAGCCGAAGAGGTCGAGCTCCGAGATGCCGAGCGTCTCGGCATCGATCTTGAGGGAGCCAAGACCGCCCTCCGTCAGTCCCTTCACATAGCGCAGCCCTTGCTCGAGGGACCCGGAGCCCTCGATGCTGACGTGCGCCTTGCGGCGGGAGCGGGAGCGCGGTCGTTCGCCCGCCATCACCATAATGCTATGCAAACCAGGTACGTAGCCGCGCGGGTGGAGTGTTCCATGGCCAATGGCCGAGCTGTTCTCGGAACGGTCGCGGATGCTTCCGACCGCGGCGATCGCCGAGAGGCGACGAGGCCGAGGCGAACCAAGAGCAGCTACGCCGGCAAGCCCGCGCTGCCGTTCACCAAACGATGAGCCCTCCTGGCCTCTTCACTCGTCGCGTCGTTGCGAAGCGGTCCGGGACGCCGCGCGAATCTCACTTGACACCGAGGTCATCTCGTGGCGAAGCGGCCACGGGGCGATCTGGCCGTCGGTTCCGGAGGCGTCTGGGCTTCGGGCTCGTGCAGTTCTCGGTCCAGCACGACCACATCCACCTGGTCGTGGAGGCGCACGTCACACAGGAGTCGCTCGCGCGAAAGCTCCGGACGCCGAACCAGGTCCTGTCGCGCGGGATGCAGGCCCTCGCGATCCGCATCGGGAAGGGGCTGAACGGATTCCTCCACCGCAAGGGCCCGGTGTTCGCCGACCGCTACCACATGCGGATCCTCAGGTCGCCCACCGAGGTTCGCAACGTCCTGGCCTACGTCGTGAGCAACGCGTGGAAGCATTACCGAGCGGCGGTGCGCGGGCGGCCCGGCCTCCACGCCGACCCGTGGAGCTCCGGTCCCTACTTGACGGGATGGCACCCGGAGTGCCGCGTCCCAAGGATGGCGCGCAACCGTCCGTTGCCTGTGTGGAAGCGAAGCTGTGGCTACTCGACCGGGGCTGGCGGCGGCTCGGGCTGATCCGACTGGGCGAGGTTGTCCGGTTCGGCTGACGTGAGGCTCGGGGGCGGCGTACGGGCTCAGTGACGCCACCAGGCCTCGCTCCCGTCGAAGTGAATGACGAGTCCCAGGGCGTCGGGCCTGCCGTCGGCATACCGCAGCACGAGTCCCGGCGCCTCTATCTGGGCCCATACCTCGTCCCACGCCCCCCAGTCGTCCGCCTCCATCAATGCGAGCTCTCGCTCGAAGAGTGCGCGGACCTCCTCGAACGCCGGAGTGGTCTCGTACCGTCCATGGAGCCAGGGCATGTCGGCGCGAGTGATCGTCAGCGAAGCGATGGGTGTTCCACCGCGGAGGAGCGCGCAATCCGCCGGTCGCGGCGTGCGTGAAGCCAGCTTCGCGCTCATCAGTGAAGCGGCATGATCGGCCTGCGGGACAGGGAGTGGAACCGCACGAGCAGGGCGGCGGCCACGGCGGTGAGGCCGGCGCAGAGTCCCCACCAGAGGCCTTGGATGCCGAGGTGGTAGTGGAAGCCGAGGATCAGGGCTACCGGTAGGCCGATGGCGTAGTGGCCCAGGATGTTGGCGACGAAGATGAACCGGGTGTCGCCGGCGCCTCGCAGGACCCCGGCGCCTACGGCCTGGGTGCCGTCGGAGATCTGGAAGAAGGCGGCGACGACGAGGAGGGGGACCGTGACGGCGACGACCTCCGCCTTGTCGGTCATGAGGCGGGCGATGGGGTGGCCCGCGGTGACGAAGACGAGGGCGGCGAGGCTCATGAACGCGGCGCCGGCGGCAAAGGCGGCGAGGCCGGCGCGGCGCGTGTTCTCGGGGTCGCGGGCGCCGACGTGGTAGCCGACGCGGACGGCGCCTGCCGTGCTGATTCCGAGGGAGATCATGAACGAGAGGCTGGCGATGGTGAGGGTGACCTGGTGGGCCGCTAGCTCGGGGGCGCCGAGGCGGCCGGCGAGGATGCCGACGATGGAGAAGACGGCGACCTCGGCGAGAAGATGAAGGCCGATGGGGAGACCGACGGAGAAGGCGCGGCGAATGTCGCCGGGGACGAGCGCGCGGGCGACGGGTCCGCCCGAGGGGATGACGCGTACGGCGACGGCGAGGACGACGAGCTGGAGGATCGTGGAGAAGACCGTGTTGATGGCCGCGCCGCGTACGCCGATGGCAGGGACCAGCGCGAGGGGCCAGGGGAGTCCGCGGCCTCCGAAGACGAGGAGGAGGCCGAGGGCGAGGTTGGAGACGTTGGCGACGATCGTGGCGAGGACCAGCGCCCAGCGGCCCCCAGCGGCCTGGAGATAGGCGCGCAGGCCGAAGAGCGTCAGCATCGGAAGGAGGCCCGGGATGCGAAGGCGAATGTAGGACGCGGCGATGCGCGCGACGTCGGGGTCGACGCCGAAAGGAACGAGCGTGGCCGGCGAGAAGGCGACGATCACCGAGAGCACGAGGCCGACCGGGATGCCGAGCCACACGCCCTGCCACAGGAGGCGGCGCGCGCGGGCGGGGTCCCGCGCGCCGAACGACTGGGCGATGAGGGGATCGAACCCCATCATGATGCCGAGGCCGACGACCGTGATGACGAAGAAGACGGCGTTGGCCAGGCCGACGGCGCCGAGCTCGCGAGGGGTCAGGCGCCCGACGATGGCGGTGTCGACGACGTTCATGAGCTGGTTGCCCGCATTGGCGGCGGCCAGCGGCGCCGCGAGGCGTGCGAGCGTCGCGATCTCGGCGCGGGCGGTCGTGGGTCTGCTCATGATGCGCTGCGACCGAAGGCGCGCACGGAGAGCACGAGGAGGATGGCCTCGCCGGCCGCGGATCCTGGGGCGGCGCCGGCGATCGAGGCGAGGCACGAGCGCGACTTTGAGGACGACGTGCGCGGTCGCGCCCGCGGCGACGATCCCGAGGTCCGTGGTCACGGCGTCCGACAGCGATGAGGGCGTTTCTGAAGTGGCCTGCCATGAAGCCGAGGATGGTCGCGCAGAGCAGGATCCGAAGCGATGGCGGCGCCGCAGCGAGCTCGGGACGAAAGAGGAGCGCGAGCGCCGGGCGGGCGACGAGGGCGGCGACAGCGGCGCCGAGAACGCCGAGGGGCACGGCGAGCCGGAACGAGCGCCGGACCTGGCGGCGCACGAGCTCGTGGTCGACGGCGGCGGCCTGGGATAGGTCTGGCAGCAGGATGACGAAGTAGAGCGCGGCGAGGGAGACGCAGAGGATGTAGAGCCGGAACGCGCCGTTGTAGATCCCGACGTCGTTCATCGGTAGCGAGAGGCCGAGGATCACCGGGTCCGACGCGATGGCGATCGTGCGCAGCACCTGCGATCCGCCCAGCGGGAGCGACTTCGGGAGGATGGCCCGAGCGTCGCCGAGAGCCGGCCGGGGGAGCGGACCGCGCGCCCGCGTCCAAGCGAGGAGCGCGACGGCGACGACCGCCTCGGCCGCGACCTGGGCGCGCGGGACGTCGAGGAGCCGCGGTCCCCGCGCGCGGATCAAGAGGAGGAGGAGCGAGACGTTGAGCGCCTGGGTCGACATGTTGGCCGCGGCCAGGACGTGGGTCTTGCGCAGCGGCTGGGTGGTCCAGCCAAGCGACGATGCGGTGGTGAAGAGCGTGAGCGCCGCGAGCGCGCAGAGCGGACCGATCCCGCGGAGCCTCGGGATCGAGAAGACGATCGCCACGAGCAGCCCGTAGACGATCGCCCCAGCGAGGAGGCGGAGCCCGATGATCGTGCTCGCAAGCGCCGGCAGCCGCGCGGGATCGGCGGACGCGGCGCGGATGCCGTAGAGCTCGAGGCCGCAGGTGGCGATCATCACGCCGTAGGTCGTGAGAGCGCCGGCGAAGCCGAGCTTGCCGAACGCCTCGGTGCCGAGGAGCTTCACCACGATGATCGTCTGGAGGAACGACAGGGCGCGCGTCAGGACCTCCCCTCCGCCGAGGACGGCGTAGCGCGCCGGGACGCCGCGCGTCATGGAGCTCGGCGCCGTCAACGGTTGCCTCGCCCTCGTGCGTTTATCATCGTCGGCCCTTGAAGCTCCTCATCGCCATCCCCGCGCTCAACGAAGAGGAGAGCATCGAGAGCATCATCGAGCGTGCCCTCGCCGCTCGCGAGACGATCGTGACCGGGTCCCCGGTGACGAGCGTCGACGTGACCGTGGTCAGCGACGGCTCGACCGACCGGACGGTCGAGATCGCGCGCCGCCACGAGGGGCGGATCAAGCTCATCGTCTTCCCCGAGAACCGCGGCTACGGCGCGGCGATCAAGGAGGCGTGGGCGCGATCCGATGCGGACCTCCTGGGCTTCCTCGATGCGGACGGCACGTGCGACCCGGCCTTCTTCCGATCGCTCTGCGCGACGCTCGTCGAGAAGGACGCCGACGTCGTGCTGGGGTCGCGGCTCTCGAAGGACAGCCGCATGCCCGCGTTGCGCCGCGTGGGCAACGTCATCTTCGCGCTCATGCTCTCGTTCTTCGGCAACGAGCGCGTCCGCGACACGGCGTCCGGGATGCGGGTCGTGCGCCGCTCGAGCCTGCCGAGGCTGATGCCGCTCCCCGACGGGATGCACTTCACGCCGGCGATGAGCGCGCGCGCCATCCTGAACGAGGAGATCCGCATCGTCGAGATCCCCATGACCTACGACGAGCGGAAAGGGGAGTCGAAGCTCCGCGTGCTCCGGGACGGGCTGCGCTTCCTGCGCGTCATCGTGGAGTCGGCGTTCCTCTACCGCCCGTCGCGCCCGCTCGGGGCGATCGGCATCCTCCTCGTGCTCGCGGCGATGGCGCTCATGATCATGCCAACCCGCTTCTACCTCACCAACTCCTACCTGCTGGAGTGGATGATCTACCGCTTCGTGGTCTCGAACCTCCTGGGGGCGAGCGGCGTGCTCTGCCTCTGCGCGAGCTATCTCGCGCAGAGCATCGTCGACATGACGCTGCTCCAGCGGGGGACGGCGCGGCCCCGGCGCGGCGCGCGCTTCTTCCATAGCGGCGCGTTCTGGCTCGTCCCGCTCGCGCTCTTCCTCGCCGGAGGGCTCCTCGTGCTCCCGAGCTTCCTCGAGCTCCTCCGGACCGGCCACACCTACCTTCACTGGTCCCGCTTCGTCTCGATGTCGTTCATGTACGAGGTCGCGGTGATCCTGCTCGTGACGCGGGCCGTCGACTACGTGCTGAGCCTGATCCGCGCGCAGCTCACCTACCTGGCGCGGCCGTCCTGACCGGGGTGCTCGGCGAGCGCGAGCTGGTACATACCGAGAGCGAACCGCCCGTCGAAGGCGCTCAGGATAGGGACCATGAAGCCCGGCGTGAGGTTCTGCGTGATCATCCCGGTGCAGAAGTGGTCCCGAGGCGCGAGCCCCGCCACCTCCAGGAGCGACGCCACGTAGCGGCGGGTCATCCGTAACGTGCCGCGCTCGACCGGACGGATCGCTCCGTAGGCCCACATCAGGGGGTTCATCGCGTTGGGCTCGAGCAGGACGACCCAACGCCGGGCGACGCGCGCGATCTCGCGCACCGCGCCCGCCGCGTCCGGCACGTGGTGCAGGAGGTTCGCCTCGAAGACGAGGTCGAAGCTACCGTCCGCGAAGGGAAGGCGCATCGCATCGGCCTGGCAGCGACGGCCCCAGGTGCTGGCCGCGAGCATCCCGTGCGCGAAGTCGACGCAGGTGAGACCGGGGAACTCGCGCGCGAGAGGCTCGGAGAAGACGCCGCTGCCGGAGGCGACCTCGAGCACGCTGGCATCGCGCGGGATCGAGAGGACGGAACGGACGTAGCCCACCTTCGGCGCGGTGTAGGCAGTGACCGCGCGCGACGTGGGGGGCCGGTAGGTGGCCTGCTCGAAGTAGGCGCGCTGCTTGTCCGCGTCGATCATCGGGGCTGCATGGTACGGCGTGTCGCGGCGCGTCGTCGAGGAGGCCGCGCGGTACGATCTCCAGAGTGGACCTCACGCACGCTGGCGCCTGCCTCGGTGCGGCGTTCGCCATCGGTCTGGCCGGCCTGGGCTACGGGACGCTGGCGCCGCGCGATCCGGAGCGTCCGTGCTCCATCGAAGCGCCCTGGGCGCTCGGCCTGGGCCTTCTCTCGGGCATCGTCCTCGCCCTGGGGCTGCTGTCGCTACTGTCGCGCACGACCGTCGTGCTCGCGGTCGCGGCGGGGATCGCGCTTCTCGTGCCTGCGCGCCAGCGAAGGCGCCTCGCGTCGGATCGGCGCCCCGCGAAGGCGACCGTCGCGACGCTGGCGTTCCTCGTCCCGAGCCTCTTCGCGTCGATCGTGCCGCCCACCTTCTTCGACGTGCTCATGTACAACCTGTCGCTGCCCGAGGTCTACCTTCGAGAGGGAGCGATCTCGGTCCGCCACGAGACGATCCTGTCGTTCTACCCGCAAGCGACGGAGATGCTCTACCTGGCGGCGCTCGCGCTGACGCGTCTTCCCGAGGCCGCCGCCGGGATCCACGTGGTGATCGCTTCCCTCGCGACCCTCGCAACGGGCACCGTCGCAGCACGGATCTCCGGCGCGACAGCGGCTCCACGCGCGGCGCTCCTCTTCGTCACCGCCCCGGCCGTCCTGATACTCGCCACGCTCGCCAAGAACGATCTCGCAGGCGTGCTCTTCTTCGCCATCGCCCTCGACGGTGCGCTCGATCTGCTCGACGGCGGGCCCCCGCCCCGGTGCGCAGCGCTCGCGCTGGGGCTCGCGATGGGGTGCAAGTACACCGCGGTCTACACCGCCGTCGCGCTGGTCGTTCCGCTCTCGGTCGCGCTCGCCCTGCGGCGCGCGCGGCCGTCGCTTCGCGCGCTCCTCCTCCTCGCGGCGCTGATCGCCCTCCCCGCGCTTCCCTGGTACGTGCGCTCCGCCGTGACGACCGGCAATCCCTTCTACCCCGCGCTCTCGCGCGTCTTCGGCACCGCGCCCTTCCAGCGGGCGGGGTTCCTGAACCCGGCCGAGCGCAGGACGCTGCCGGTCTCGCAGCTCCTCGAGCTGCCTCTCCATGTGTCGTTCGGATGGAGCGGCCTCGGCCTCTTCAACGAGATCGGACCTCTGTTCCTGGGACTCGGCATCGCGGCGATGGCGCTGCGCGTTCCGGCACGCCACGCCTGGTTCCTGGCAGGCTACGCGGCTCTCGACCTCCTCTTCTGGTGGCGCACCTTCACGCTCGCGCGGTTCCTGTTTCCGCTCCTGCCGATCGCCGCGGCGATCGGAGCGGCTGGCTGGGCGCGCCTCTCCGATCGTCTCGGACCGCGCAGGATCCTCGACGCCGCGGTCGCGCTCGCCGTCCTGTCAAATCTCGCCTCCTTCGCGCGCGACGCCCGGCACCTCCTCGATCCGCTGCCCTACCTCCTCGGCCGGGAGTCGCGTGACGCCTATCTCGCCCGCGTCTACCCTCCCTACGAGGCGCTGCACTCCGCGGGCCGGCTCCTGCCGGCCGGAGCGCGCGTGCTCTTCGTGGGCGAGACGCGCGGCCTCTACATGGAGCGGCCCTATGTCGCGTCGTCCACGAACGACCGCACGCCGATCGTCGAGTACGTGAAGGCCTCGCGCGACCTCCCCGATCTGCTGCGCCGGATCGCCACGGACGGGTTCACGCATGTCCTCTACAACCCCGTCGAGCTCGAGCGGATCGAGCGCGACTACGGTCCCTACCTCTATTTCGACACGGACCGGGAGCGCGATCTCTACCGCGCGTTCGTGGCCGCGATCCTCGCGCACCCCGTCTTCGAGCGCCGCGGCGTGTCCCTCCTGTTGCTCCCAGCGACGGCGTGATCGGCCCGCCAGGCGAGACTCCCGACGTAGACTCGAGCTCGTGCCGGGCGCCCGCGTGCTCTTCTTCTTCGACGCACCGGTCACGCTTCGGCGCCGCCTGGAGGAGCGCACCGCTCCCATGCGGGGAGTGTCCCTGAGGTTCTCGGGCGATCCTGGCGAGATCCTCGAGCTCGCGGCCGACGCGGACGTCCTGGTGGGATGGCGGACGACACCGGATCTCCTGCGCGCGGCGCGCCGCGCCAGGCTCGTCGTCAACCCGGGAGCCGGCGTGCAGCATCTCGTCCCGATCTTCCGCGCGCACGATCGCGCGATCGTCCTTGCCAACGGCCACGGGAATGCCGGGCTCACCGCGCAGCACGCGGTGGCGCTCCTGCTCGCTCTCGCGAACCAGATCGTGCGCCACCACGGCTTCATGGCGGCCGGGCGCTTCCGCACCGGCGACGCAGAAGGGCCGTCGATCCCGCTGCGCGGGCGGCGGATCGGGCTCCTGGGATACGGCGCGGTCAACCGGAGCGTGCACCGGTTCCTCTCCGGCTTCGACGTGTCGTTCCACGTGCTCCGCCGGGGTGCGCGGGACGGTCCGACCTCCTACGTGGCGTACGGCCCCGCGGATCTCGCGGCGTTCCTCGACGCCGTGGATACGCTCGTCGTCGCGGTTCCGCTCACCGACGAGACGCGCGGCCTGCTCGGCGCCGAAGAGGCTCGCGCGGCTCGGTGCGTCGGGGCTTCTTGTCAACGTGGCGCGGGGCGAGGTGGTGGACGAGGAAGCCTCGGCCAGGCGCTTCGCGACCACATCGATCGCGGGCGCCGCGATAGACGTCTGGTATCGGGAGCGGCCGGAGCCGGACGCGGCCGGGCGCCGGTTCCCTTTCTCACGACCGTTCCACGAGCTCGACAACGTCGTCCTCTCGCCGCATCGCGCCGCCTCGCCTCTGGACGACCTGGACCGCTGGGACGACGTGATCGAGAACATCCGCCGTGTCGCGGAGGGTCGGGGCGATCTCGTGAACGTGGTCGAGCTCGCTCGCGGTTACTGATGACCCGATCGTGCCGGCGCCATGCGATGGCCCTGCTCGTCACGACGCGCGCGGGCCGGCGCCAAGCGAGATACTCCGGCCATGAATGACTACCTCTTGCTGATGCACCACGGCGCGCCGGAGGGCGGGGACGGAGACCGCTGGGCGAGCTACCTGGGGAAGCTGCGCATGGCCGGCGTCTTCGAGGGCGGAAGCTCCATCGGCTCCGGCGTCTGCGTGTCCAGGGGCAAGAGCGTCCCGGACATCACACGCCACCTCGCCGGTTACGTGCGCGTGAAGGCCCGGAGCCTCGAGGATGCGCGCTCTCTGCTGGCCGGCAATCCTGTCTTCGAGGCCGGAGGCGTCGTCGAGATCCGCGAGCTCCCGAGGACGTGACGCGGCCCGCGCAAGAGCGTCCGGATCGAAGGGAGGAGATGTCCGGAAACGCCCGCCTCGTTCGTCGTCATAATGAAACCGGGGCGGACCCGGTCACGAGAGGAGACGACGACATGGCGAACTTTCTCTACATCTTTCGCGGCGGCGACGCCACCCAGAGGTCCCCGGAGGAGATGCAGGCGCACATGCAGCGCTGGCGGTCTTGGATCGCCGAGCTCGCAAAGGTGAACCGCTTCAAGGGCGGCGACCCCCTCGAGGCGAGCGGCAAGATCGTGACGGGCAAGAAGAAGGTGGTCACCGACGGGCCTTACGCGGAGGCGAAGGACGTCGTCGGCGGATACCTGCTCGTGGAGGCCGAGAACCTCGGCGCGGCGACCGAGATGTCGATGAGCTGCCCGATCTTCGACGGCGGCGGCAGCGTCGAGGTCCGCCCCATCGCCCGCATGGAGTAGCGGTGGCGGGGACCCCTCCTCCGGGTGGGGAAGCGCCGGAGCTGGTCGATCATCTCTTCCGCCGCGAGGCCGGGAAGATGATCGCCGCTCTGGTGCGCATCTTCGGCGTCGGGAGCGTCGATCTCGCGGAGGACGTCGTCCAGGAGACGCTCTGCCGGGCGCTCGAGGTCTGGAAGTACCGGCCGATCCCCGAAAATCCCGCGGCGTGGCTCATGGCGGCGGCCAAGAACCGCGCCATCGACGTCATCCGGCGGGAGAGGACGCTGCGGGCGTTCTCTCCGGACATCGCCCACTTGCTCCAGAGCGAGTGGACGCTCCGCGCCACGGTGGACGAGCTCTTCCTCGACGACGAGATCCGCGACGGCGAGCTCCGCATGATGTTCTCGTGCTGCCATCCGAAGCTCGCCACGAGCGCACAGATGGCCGTGATCCTGAAGCTCCTGTGCGGCTTCTCGGTCGCCGAGATCGCCGGGGCGTTCCTCGCTTCGGACGCAGCCATCGAGAAGCGGCTCTCGCGCGCCCTCGCCGTGCTCGCGGCATCGGGGACGCTGTTCGAGGTGCGCGGCCGCCGGGCGATCAAGGCCCGGCTTCCGACCGTGTGCCGCGCGGTCTACCTCCTCTTCAGCGAGGGGTACCACTCGAGCCGTCCCGAGAGCGCCGTCCGCGACGACCTGTGCCGCGAGGCGCTGCGCCTGAGCGCGCTCCTCACGGAGCACCCGCGCACGAGCGGGCCGCGGACCCATGCGCTGGCCGCCCTGTGCTGCCTCCACGCGGCGCGGCTCCAGGCCCGAGTCGATCCCGAGGGATCTCTCGTGCTGCTCGACGCCCAGGATCGCTCCCGCTGGGACCGCGGGCTCATCGCGAGAGGACTCGCGCTGCTCGACCTGGCGAGCACCGGCACCGACCTCACGGAGTACCACCTCGAGGCGGCGATCTCCGCCAAGCACTGCCTCGCGGAGAGCTTCGAGTCCACCGACTGGGCGGGCATCGTGGATCTCTACGACATCCTGCTCCGGCTCCGCCCCTCTCCGGTCGTCGCGCTGAGCCGCGCCGTCGCGGTGGCGCACGTCGAAGGTCCCGAGCGGGCGCTCGCGGAGATCGAGAGGATCCCCGGATCGAAGGCGCTCGACCGCTACCGGTTCCTGCCGGCCGTCCTGGGAGAGCTCTCCGCCCGCGCCGGAAGGTTCGAAGACGCGCGCCGGCACTTCCAGCGCGCGATCGCGCTCACCGTCAGTGCGGCCGAGGAGCGGCTCTATCGCGGGAAGCTGGAAGCCTGCGCGCCGTGAGCTTGGCTCTCGGCGTCGCCGATCGGCCCGCCGGGGGCGAGCCGTCTGACCTCCGGCGCGAGCAGCTCGCTCACCCGCTCGACGCCGCCCTTGCCGAGGTGGTGGAAGTCCTCGTAGAAGCTCTTGTCGGGAAGCTCGCTCCGGAGATCGATGATGGCGATGTCGCGGCGCGCCGAGAGCGACCTCAGGCTCGCGTCGAACCGCTCGCGGCGACCGGGGTAGTGCGCGGCCACGTAGTCGTCGCGCACCGCCGGATTCGGAAGCTCGACCAGGGCGGTGCGCCGCGCGCGCCCGGACATGGAGGCGAGGAAGCGATCGCCCATCCGGATCAGGCGGCGCCGGGCACCGTCGTCGATGGGCGCGAACCACAGGTCGACGTTCGCCAGCGCCAGGCCGCCCGGTCCGATGTCCGTGTTGGGATTGCCGCTCGCCGGCCGCACCTCCCCCGTGACGAGCGACCGGACGCGCCAGACCACCATCTCGGCCCGCCGCCGCAGCTTCGCCACCCGTTCGCCTCGCACCGTGTTCACCGGGAAGAACGAGCCGATTCCGAGGAGCGGTGTTCCAAGATCGAAGTACTCGGCCCTTGCCGGCAGGAGCCCGAACGCGGAGGCCCCTCCCTCGAGCCAGTACTCCGAGACGCCCACGAGGACCACGGTCTGGGCGTCCATGTGCGGCTCGAGCGCACGGAACATGGCGTAGCTCGTCACCCAGTCGCCGGAGATCGACGCGGCGTTGATCGCGAGAGTGGGATCGAGACCGGCGAGCTTGGCGATCGCCGGCGCGTCGATCTTGAGCGCGCGGCTGTCCCCGAGCACGACGAGCTCGAGGGCGCGATCGCGCTCCACGCGTCCGGCCGCGGCGAGGGTCGCCTCGAAGCTGCCGACACGCGGCGCGGCCCGTAACGCGCGCGACTCCTCGGGGGAGATCGCAAACGCCGCGGCCACGGTGAGGCCCGCGGCCACGGCCAGATCCCACGGCCACCGCCACCGGGGCTCAGAACTGGAAGTAGATGAATGGTGCATAGGCCTGGGGCCAGCAGTTCCAGACGACGATCGCGAGCGTCGCCAGCGCGCACACGCGCAGCGCCGCGGGCAGCCGTTCGATGAGGTCGTCGCGAGCGCGCAGATAGGGGACGAGGTCCATGACGGCCACGAACGCGAGGTAGGCGCAGAGCCCCGCGAGGACGAGCACGATCTGCGCGGGGTCGACGAGGCTCCCTGCGAGCCCGCGCAGGTAAAGCACGGCGGTGCGCAGGTCGCGCGCGCGGAAGAAGATCCAGGTGGCAAGCACGAGCAGGTTCGTCGCGACGATCCCCGGCACCAGGCGCCACCGCGACGGCCGCACCGCGTCCGGCTTCTTGCCACCGAGGAGGAGCTTGTGGCCCGCGAGGAAGATGCCGTGAAGCCCGCCCCAGATCACGAAGGTCCAGCTCGCGCCGTGCCAGAGGCCCCCGAGGAGCATCGTCATCATCAGGTTCCGGTAGGTGGCGATCCGGCCGCGGCGGTTCCCGCCGAGGCTGATGTAGAGGTAGTCCCGGAGCCACGTCGAGAGGGTGACGTGCCACCGCCGCCAGAACTCGGTGATCGTGTGCGCGAGGTAGGGCTGGCGGAAGTTCGACGTGAGATCGATCCCGAGGAGCTTGCTCGCGCCGACCGCCACTTCGCTGTAGCCGCAGAAGTCGGCGTAGATCTGGATCGAGAAGAGGCAGAGCGCCCAGAAGAGCGCCCCGCCGCCGTGATGGGCCGGATCGGCGAAAGCCGCCTCCACGTAAGGCGCGGTCAGCGTGTCGCCCACGACCACCTTCTTGAAGAGCCCGGTGAGGATCCAGACCGCCGCCGAACGGACGTCTCCGATCGTGACCGGACGCGGGGCGAGGATCTGAGGCAGGAGGTGCGTCGCCCGCTCGATGGGACCGGCGACGAGCTGCGGGAAGTAGGAGACGAAGAGAGCGAAGTCGACGAGGCTCCGCGCGGGAGCCATCGCCCCGCGCCAGACGTCGATGGTGTAGCTCATCGTCTGGAACGTGTAGAACGAGATCCCGACCGGAAGCACGATGGAGAACGCACGAGGCGCGAGCCCGCCGAGGCCGGCGGTGTCGAGGAGCACGCGCAGCGAGTCGACGAAGAAGCCGTAGTACTTGAAGAAGCCGAGGATGAGGAGCTGCCCCGACACGCTCGTCGCGAGGAGCGCGTTGCGGCGGCGCGGCGAGGCGCCTTCCATGCCGCGAGCGCAGTAGTAGTCGAGGAGGATGCTGATCCAGAGTAGCGAGAGGAACCGCCAGTCCCAGCTCCCGTAGAAGTAGTTGCTCGCGAGAAGGAGCCAGGGCCGCTTGCCGCGGACGGGAAGGGCGTAATAGACGCCCAGGACCAGCGGCAGGAAGATCAGGAATGCGGTTGAGTTGAAGAGCACGCGGTCCTGTCCCTACCGCGGGCGCTCTCCCCGAAGCGCCGCACCAAGGGTCACGTCCGCCGGCTCGACGTGACACGGGTCCCACCCGATCTTGACCGGCGTCGCGGCGTCGCGCGACGCGATGGCCGCATCCAGCGCCCTCACCATCGGCGCCGGGAGCCCCCATCGGATCCCCGTCCGGCAGCGCGACGCATCCGCCGCGCGCGCGAGGGCGAGCAGGTAGCCCTTTGACGGGCTCGACGGGTGATCGTCGTCGATCACGTCGGCGGCGAGGGCTTCCGGACCGCGCGGGCCCGAGAGGTTGTGGAAGCCACGCCGGACCTTCGTCGCGCCCTTCGCATGAAGCGCCGCCTGCGCGTCGTCCGACCGGAAGGCGTCCTGGATGCGCGGGCGAAAGCCGCTCCGTTCGAGCTCGGAGACGATCGCCGCGACGCGCCGCCGGAAGGCGGGGTGGAGCTCGGCGAGCCTCTCGTCGTTGCGCGCGCGCCGCCTCGCCTCGTCCACGATGGCGAGTATGCCCGAACCCCGGAGTGGGCGCCCCACCGAACGGGGCTACGATCCCGTCCCATGACAGCGCTCCAGTTCCTCGGTGCGGCGAAGACGGTGACCGGCAGCAAGTACCTCGTGGATGCCCCGGGCACGCGCGTCATGGTCGATTGCGGCCTCTTCCAGGGATGGAAGGAGCTGCGCAAGAAGAACTGGGATCCGCCGCCCGTCGACCCGCGGTCCATCCGCGCCGTGATCCTGACCCACGCGCACATCGACCACACGGGCTACCTGCCGAAGCTCGTGCGGGAAGGATTCTCCGGACCCATCTACGCGACGCCCGGAACCGCCGAGCTGTCGGCGATCATGCTTCCCGACTCCGGGCGGCTGCAGGAAGAGGACGCGCGGCTCGCCAACAAGAAGGGATTCTCGAAGCACGACCCGGCGAAGCCGCTCTACACCGAGCGCGAGGCCGTGGCGTCGCTACGCCTCTTCGAGAAGGTCCCCTACGGGCAGACCGTCGCGCTCTCGAAGGAGGCGAGCTTCCACTTCACGTCGGCGGGGCACATCCTGGGATCGAGCTTCGTGGAGCTCGCGATGCGCGACGGCGGAAAACCCTTCACGGTGCTGTTCTCCGGGGACCTCGGCCGCTACGACGTGCCGATCCTCGAGGACCCGTCGCCGATCCGCGAGGCCGATTACGTCGTCGTCGAGTCGACCTACGGCGATCGCCTCCACGATCGCGCCTCGGTCAAGGACCAGCTCGCCGCGGTCGTCGGCAAGACCGCTGCTCGCGGCGGCAAGATCGTCATCCCCGCGTTCGCCGTCGGCCGCACGCAGGAGGTGCTCTACTACCTGCGCGAGCTCGAGGACGAGCGGAGGATCCCGATCCTCCCGGTGCTGGTCGACTCGCCGATGGCGCAGCAGGCGACTCAGCGCTACGTGAGGGGGCGCGCGGACCACGATCGCGAGATGGCCGCCCTCATCGAGAAGCACGTCAATCCCCTGGCCACCCACTCCTTCAGCTTCGGCGAGCGGCGTCCGAAGAAGCAGGCGCCCGGACCCGGGATCATCATTTCCGCCTCCGGCATGGCGACCGGCGGCCGCGTCCTGAACCACCTCGCCGCGTGCCTGCCCGATCCTCTCTCGACGATCCTCTTCGTAGGATTCCAGGCCGGTGGCACGCGCGGCCGCCGCCTCCTCGAAGGCGACAAGGAGATCCGGATCCACGGGGAGATGGTGCCGGTGAAGGCGGAGATCGTCGCCATCTCCGGCCTCTCGGCGCACGCGGACTACCAGGAGACGCTGCGCTGGCTCGGGTCGCTCCGGAGCCCGCCGCGGCGCATCTTCGTGACGCACGGCGAGCCGGAGGCGGCCGCGGCCCTCGCCCGGCGACTCGAGGAGAAGGGCTTCGCGGCCCACGTCCCCGATCTCGGCGAGCGCGTCGATCTTTCCGCGGCGTGAGTAGCGCGCTCACATCCTCGTCCTCCTCCTCGACCGGGCGGGGACGCGCGCCTTCCTGTCGCTGCTGATCCTCATCTCCATCTCGCCGCTGCCGTTCATCGAGCGCGGCTGGTGGGTGTTCTTCTCGATCTTCCTCTTCGAGGTGATCGTGCGCACCGCCGCCGCGATCCAGAAGCGCGGATCGCGAGGAGCGAGGCGGTCGTGCTCGCGCTGGACGTCATCGCGACGATCGCCTTCCTCCCGTGACGCCGGTGCCGGAAGCCCGCCTCCTGCGGCTCCTGCGGCTCGCGGCGCTCCTCGGCTACTGGCTCCGTTCGCAAGCGATCTCGTCGCGCTCACGGCCCGACCCGAGCGGCGGCGCCAGCTCGCCTTCGTCCTGGCGAGCGTGGCGGCGCTCTGCGCCATCTCCGCGATCCCGATCACGAACCTCGGCGTGGGGCTCGACGCCGACAGCGACGGCGTCGTCGAGCCTGGCGAGCAGGGGTTCGCCGACGCGCTCTGGTGGTCGTTCCGCCAGATCGAGAGCCCGGACAACATCGTGAAGGAGCCGCGCGCGACCCTGATCTTCGCGCTCTCGCTCATCCTCAATGTCTCGGGCTTCTTCGTCTTCTCCTTCATCGGCATCAGCGCCACGCTGGTGGCCGACCTCGTCGAGGTGAGCCGGCTCCAGCGCGTCGGGTTCCACAACCACGTCGTCGTGCTGAACCCTCGCCCGACTGCCGCATCCTCCTCTCGGAGATCTTCAGCTACTACCGCAAGCAGCTCCGCAGGCCCCGGGTAGCGCTGCTCGGATCGTCGCCGCAGGTCCCCGAGTTCCTGCGCGGCGCGGACATCCGGAAGGCGCGCTACCGATCCGGCAACGCCGCGGAGCGATCGCACCTGGGCCGCGTCGACGTGGAGCGCGCGCGCCGCGTGCTCGTGCTGAAGAACTCGGCCGAGGACGTCACCGATGCCCAGGTCGTGTCGACGACCACGGTCCGCGAGATGAACCCCACGTGCACCATCTACGCAGAGGTGCGGCGTGCGGAGACCGCGGTCGCGGTGAAGCTCGCGGGCGGCCCCGAGACCCAGCCCGTGCTGACGCGCGAGTTCCAGGGCCTCTTCCTCTCCAACATGGTCGTCTTCCCCGGAATGCGGCCGCTCCTCGAGGAGCTCATCAGCTCCCGCGGCAAGGAGATCTACAGCTGCCTCTTCGGGCACCTGATGCTCGCGAGCTACCCGCCGCCCGACGTCTCCACGGTCCCCCCGTTCTCCGATCTCGCGCGTCACGCGGCGCGAGACGGCGTCCGGCTCATCGGCAGCTTCGGCCAGCCGGAGAACGGCATGCCGTCGTCGGGAAAGGTCTGGCTCCGCAAGCTTCCCTCGGCCGGGCCGCTCCTCGGCGTCCTGGGCGTGGCCGAGTCCTTCCGCCAGATGAGGACGTTCGGCATCGAGGTCGGCCGCGCGAAGCTGCCCGCGCTTCCCGCCCTCGCCGCGCCTCCGTCCCTCCCGCCCTTCGGGCTCCCGCCGCGAACGTCACGGCTCGAGCGCGTGCTCCTCTGCGGCTTCCGCGAGCAGACCATCGTGCTGCTCGAGCAGCTCTCGCGGTTCGCCGGACGCCTCGACGCCACGGTCCTCGTACCGGAGACCGTCGACCTCGATGCCGCCCGCGCATCCCTCTGCGCGCCGGCGCCCCGCGGCCTCGCCCGCCGCCGCGTCTCGTTCGCCGAGGACGGGCCCAGGACCTACCGCGCCTCGCTCGCCGACGGCACGTCCGTCGGCACGCTTCGCCTCGTCACCGGCGACTGGTCGCTCCTGTCGATCCTCTCGCAGCACGTGCCGGAGCACGACGTCGTCGTGGTGTCGAGCGATCCGGACACGGCCGACCCCGACGCCCGCACCACGACCGCGCTCCTCAAGCTCGCGAACCTCATCGAGACCGACCCGCAGCGCTTCCCGCGGGGTCTTCGCGTCGTCGGCGAGCTCCAGGATCAGGTCAAGGCCCAGCTCCTCGAGCGCCGCTTCCCCGATCCCGGAGCGCTGCCCTACTCCATCGATCTCGTGTCGACCGACCGGCTCCGCAACGAGTTCCTCGCCCAGAACATCATGGTGCCCGGCATCGCCGAGGCGCTCGGAGAGATCCTGAGCCAGGGCGGCGAGCAGCTCGTGCGCCTCACGCCCACGGCACTACCGCCCGAACCGGACCGAACCATGACCTTCGACGATCTATCCGCCGCGTTCCTCGCGTCGGGCCGGGGCATCGCACTGGGTATCGAGCTTGCGCGGGATCCCGGACCGTACCTGTGCCCCGATCCCGATCATCGGGCGTTCTCGTTCCGCGCCGGGGATCTCGGCGCGGTCTACGCCATCGGCCCGTTCCTCGAGCTCGAACGCTGACCCGTCGCTGCACGCGCCGAGCCGCCATGAGCCTCTCCGGGCTCTTCGTCCGCATACCCATGTGACGAGCGGGCTCATGCCCCGAGACCGGATGACGTTTCCACGAGAGAAGGAGAAGGCCGATGAGCTCACTGGCACGTGGCGGTTCGCGCGCGATCGTCGCCATCGTCGTGTTCGCTATCCCGCTGCGGGCCGGGAACCTGGATCCCGCGGCGCCGCCCGGCCCGACCATGAGGACCCTGGACCAGGTCGAGCCGCGGTACATGCTGACCGGCGGCGTCGGTTCCACGACGATCCGTAGCTCCAACTCTTCCTACTACTTCACCGGCACGCGCACCGGGATCTCCGGTTCCGACGGGATCGTCGTCGATGCGAGCAACGTCACGATCGATCTCAGTGGCTTCTCGCTCGTGGGCGTGGCCGGGAGCCTCGACGGCATCCGCATCGCCGCTGGCAGGACGAACGTCACGATCAGGAACGGGAACGTCAGCGGCTGGGGAGGCGACGGGATCGACGCCGTGGCCGGGAGCGGTGTCCGCATCGAGGACGTCGCCGCGAGCGCCAACGCGGGAGACGGGTTCAGGACGGGAGCCGCCGGCGGGCTGGTCGATTGCGCCGCCGTCGGGAACGGCGGCGACGGCTTCGACGCGGGAAGCGGCGACGCCGCTCTCGAGCGTTGCTCCGCAAGGGCCAACGGCGCCACGACCGCCAGCTCGGCGGGCTTCCGCATGTCGAGCGGCATGGCGCGCGGGTGCGTCGCGATCGACAACGTCGGCGGCGCCGACGGCTTCGTCATCGGCAACGGTGCCTACGTCACCGGGTGCTATGCCCAGGGAAACCAGGGCTGGGGATTCGACGGCGCCATCGGATCCGTTGTCCTCGCCAATACCGCGACCCGCAACCAGGCGGGCAACTTCAACTTTGCCGCGCAAGCGAAGTGGGGCATCGTCGAGACGATCAGCATCGGACAGAACACTTCGAGCAACAACATCGCCAACCTGCAGTTCTAGTCCTCGAACAAGCGCATGCGTCGCTACAGGAGCTCTGACGGGCCGGAGCCGATGGACCTCGTCGAAGACGAGGCGCTTGCCCGCATGCTCCGCAGGAACGTCTCCGGATCCGAGAGCTGCCGCCGGACGCTTGGAAGCTCTCAGTCGAAGTAGCGAGCGCCCTGAAGAGACCGGGCGAGCACGGTCTTCCCGGCCCGCGGACCCCCAGAGCCAGACGATCGAGCGCCGCCGCCAGGCGACTTCGAGCCTCCGCAACCAGAACCGGCGCCGCACATACGCCACCCGCTTTGCGTCTGGTGCGACCAAACGCAAGAGGGCTTGCGTTTGGCGCACCTGGACCGTCCTCGACGCGTCGTCGACGCTGCGGCAGTCGCACCGCCGTTGCGTCAGCGATCCCGGCGCAGAGCGAGCAGCGTGAGGTCGTCGGTCGGGGCGGCGGCGCCGCGGAAGGCGCGCAGCTCTTCGAGGTAGGCCGCGACCATGGCTCCGGGCGGAAGCTCGCGGTGCTTCGCCGCCAGCGTCACCACGCGGTGGGCGCCGAAGTCCGCGTCGCCGCCGTCGCGGGCCTCCGAGAGGCCGTCGGTGTAGATGAAGAAGCCGGAGCCAGGCGGCACGGAGATCGTCTCCACCTGATAGGTGGCGCTACAGAACATGCCGACCGGGAAGCCCGACGGGCGGACCTCGCGGATGGCGCCGTCGCAGAGGACCAGCGGCGGGCAGTGGCCCGCGTTGCAGATCTGCACCTGGCCGTCGGGCGTCGCGTAACCCAGGACGAGGGTCGCGAACTGCGAGCCCGGCCTGCTCTCGCAGAAGAAGCGGTTGATGCTCTCCATGGTGGAGACGAGGCTCATGCGGGGGCCGGCCACGGTGCGGACGATGGCGCGCAGGCTCGCCATGAGCATCGACGCTGCGACGCCCTTGCCGCTGACGTCGCCCACCACGAACAGGAGCGACCCGTCCGGTCCGGGGATGAGATCGCAGTAGTCGCCGCCGACGGTACCGGCGGGCTCGTAGTGATGGGCGGTTGTCCAGCCCGCCTCTCCCATCGCGTCCCGCGGCAGCATGCCGCGCTGCACCCGCACTGCGAGGGCGAGGTCCTTCTCGAGCGCCTGGCGCTCGACGGAGGTGAGGTGGTCGAGGCAGGTCCGCAGCAGCGGATCGCCGAGCAGGCGATCCTGCTCGACCGGGTCGAGGCAGACGTCGCAGAGGCCGTAGGTCCCCTCCTCGATGCGATCGAGCGCCTCGTCGATCTCGCGCAGGAGCCTCGCGAGCTCGGAGGCCTGGCCCACGGGAGCCCGCGAGAGGCGATCGCGCCGCTTCAGGAGCTCGCCCTTGAAATCGACGGTCTCGACGGTGCTCATGCTCCTGGAAGCTTAGCGTCACCCGCGGCGAGAGATCGCTCGCCCGAGAGCCGTGCCCGGACACGCATCACGGACATCATGATGCTCGTCATGCCGCCCACGATCGCCATGAAGGATCCCCGGCGACCGGCGTAGAGGCCTAGCACGTAGGCCCAGCCCAGGGGATAGCCCCGATGGGCTCGCCGCGCGAGCCGTCCGAGCCGCTCGAAGCCCCGGTGCGTGAGCTCGACCCGCGTGCGATCGCCATCCGTCGAGAAGCGCACCTCCACGTCCTGCGCCGTCGCCGGATCTTGACCCGGATGCCAGGTGAAGGAGACGCGATGCGGCGGCTCCCACGCCGTGATCGTCCCCCAGACGCACTCGCGACCGTCGCGGATCCGCTCGACGATCCTCCCGCCTGCAAACGGCTCCATGACGACGGTCTCGGCACTTGCCTGGCCGACCGAGTGGGAGCCAAGCGGCCACCAGAGGGCAAGCTCTGCGGTGAAGCGGCGGAAGGCCGCCTCTCGCGCCGCCGTCACGGTGACGACCTTGACGATCGGAGGGAACAGCGGAGGACGTTCGGTCATGACGTCACCTCGAAGGACTTCGCATACGCCGCGAGCGCGTCGTTCCACATCAGGTCGAGATAGGCCCGCATCGACGCGATGCCCGCCGGATCGAGACGGTAGATGCGCCGCCGCCCGTCCCGCTGGCAACGCACCAGGCGCGCCCGGCGCAGTACGGCCAGGTGCTGGGACACCGCCGGCTGGGTCACGCCGAGGTGGGAGACGAGCTCGGAGACGGCGTGCGGCCGGCGCCCCAGCCGCTCGAACAGGCGCCGTCGCGTCGGGTCCGCCAGCGTCGAGAGCGCGTCGCCCGGGCGCATGATTCATAAGTATCTACTAATGCGTTTTCCGGATCAAGGGGCCCGGGCGCCGCCGCCGGACGCGCTTCGCTTCCGGGGTTGACACGTCGCGTCATGAGGGGTAGCCTGTCACTGAATGAGCGCTCATTCAGGACTCCAGCCGTCCTCGTTGACTGCGACGCTGGTCGCACAAGACGAGCCGCGGCGGGCCGTGAAGGAGGACAAGAGACGGCGCATCCTGGAAGCCGCGGTGACCGTGTTCGCGCGCGAGGGCTACGCGGGGGCGAAGGTGGCCGACATCGCGAAGAAAGCCGGCGTCGCCGACGGCACGATCTACCTCTACTTCCGGAGCAAGGAAGAGCTCCTTCTCACCCTCTTCGAGGAGATCGTGGGCGAGTTCATCGAGGAGGCCCAGCGCCTGCTCCGTCCCGGAGCGGACGCCCGCGAGAAGCTCGCCACACTCGCGACCGTCCACCTGCAGAAGCTCGCCGCCAACCGCGACCTCGCCGTCGTGCTCCAGGTCGAGCTGCGCCAGGGGATCCACCACCTCACCCACATCACCAGGTCGCGCCTCAAGGTCTACCTCGGCCTCATCAAGAGCATCCTCGAGGAGGGCCAGCGCGCGGGCCTCGTGCGCGCGGACCTCGACCCCATCATCGGCGCGCACGTCGTCTTCGGATCGCTCGACGCCCTCATCACGAGCTGGGTGCTCTCCGGTCAGCCGAAGGACCTCGGCAAGCTCGGCGACACGCTCGCGGCGATCCTGATGGACGGCATCGCCGGTCCGGGAGCGCCGAGGCCGGACAGGAAGAAAGGAAAGTCCCGATGATGAAACCCATCCGCACCGCCGCGGTGCTCGGCGCCGGAACGATGGGCGCGCAGATCGCGGCCCATCTCGCGAACGCCGGCGTGAAGGTCCTCCTGCTCGACGTCGTGCCCGGCGACGGCCCGCGCAACGCGCTCGCGGATCGCGGCAAGGCCCTCGCCCAGAAGGCCGACCCCGCGGCGTTCTACGAGAAGGACCTTGGGGCGCTCGTCGGTACCGGCAACTTCGACGACGACCTGCCACGCCTCCGGGACTGCGACTGGGTGATCGAGGCGATCGTCGAGAACCTCGAGATCAAGCGATCGCTCTTCGCGAAGGTCGAGGCCGCCATCGGCCCGGAGACGATCGTCACGTCGAACACCTCCGGCATCTCCATCGCAAAGCTCGGCGCCGGCCGCTCGGACTCTTTCCGGCGGCGCTTCTTCGGCACGCACTTCTTCAACCCGCCGCGCTACCTGCACCTCCTCGAGCTGATCCCCGGGCCCGATAGCGACCCCGCCGTCGTCGATCGCATCGCGGGGTTCGCCGACCTTGCGCTCGGCAAGGGCATCGTGCGCGCGAAGGACACGCCCTGCTTCATCGCGAACCGCATCGGCATCTTCGGCGCGATGCGGGCGCTCGGCGCCTTCTCGGAAGAAGGGCTCTCCTACGGAGAGGTGGACCGGATCACGGGCCCGCTCGTCGGCCGCGCCAAGAGCGGCACGTTCCGCACCTTCGACATCGTCGGGCTCGACGTCGTGATGCACGTCGCGCGCGACGTCTACGACGAGGCCAAAGGTGACGAGCGGCGGACCGCGTTCGTGGCGCCCGACTTCGTGCAGCGCATGGTCGCCGAGCGGCGTCTCGGGGACAAGACCGGTCAGGGCTTCTTCAAGAAGGTGAAGGGCGCGGCCGGCGAGAGCACCATCCTCGCGCTCGACCCGCAGTCCTTCGAGTACGTCCCGCAAGGGAAGCCCAAGCTCCCGAGCGTCGACATGGTGGCTCAGATCGACGACCTCGGCGAGCGGCTGCGCGGCCTGGTCTTCGGCAAGGACCGCGTCGCGAGCTTCCTTTCGAAGACGCTCCTCGAGACGCTGGCCTACGCCGCGGCCCGCGTGCCGGAGATCGCCGACGACGTCGTGGCGATCGATCGCGCCATGCGCTGGGGCTTCGGCTGGCGCACCGGCCCGTTCGAGACGTGGGACCTTCTCGGCGTCGAGAAGACTCTCCCGCTCCTCGAGGCGCGCGGCGTGGCGGTGCCGCGGCTCGTGTCGTCGCTGCTCTCGTCCGGGCGCAAGACCTTCTACGCGAAGGAGGACGGCCGGCGCCGCTACTTCGACGTGGCGAGGGGCATGTTGCCGGAGCCCGGCGTGCCGGGCCTCGTGCTCCTCTCGTCGCTTCACGAGGAGCAGCGCGTCGTGAAGAAGAACGCCGGGGCGAGCCTGCTCGACCTCGGCGACGGCGTGGGCTGCGTGGAGTTCCACTCGAAGATGAACGCCATCGGCGGCGACACGCTCGCCATGCTGAAGGCGGGGCTCGACGCCCTCTCCACGCACTTCGATGCGCTCGTCGTCGCCAACGACGGCGACAGCTTCTCGGTCGGCGCGAACCTGATGCTCCTCCTCCTCGAAGCGCAGGAGGGCAACTTCGACGAGATCGATCTGATGATCCGGCAGATCCAGAAGATCCACCTGGCGTGCAAGCACGCGCCCAAACCGGTCGTCGTCGCGCCCTTCGGCATGACGCTCGGCGGCGGGCTCGAGGTGGTGCTCCACGGCACGGCGGTCCAGGCCGCGGCGGAGAGCTACATGGGGCTCGTCGAGGTGGGCGTGGGCCTCATCCCGGCCGCGGGCGGCACCAAGGAGCTCTACCTGCGGATGCTCGCGCGCGGGCTCGACGAGCCGTCCGCGATGCGCGCCGCGTTCGAGACGATCGGCCTGGCCAAGGTCGGCAAGAGCGCGCACGAGGGGCGCGCGCTCGGCTTCCTGAAGGGCGGCGACGGCATCACGGTCAACCGGGACCGCCTGGTGTCGGATGCGAAGGCGCTCGCGCTCTCGATCGCGTCTCGCGGCTACGCGCCCGGGGCGCCCCGCACGGACATCCCCGCCCTCGGCGCCTCGGGAGTCGCGCTCGCGAAGCTCGGCCTCCACCAGATGCTGCGCGGCGGCTACATCTCGCCCTACGACGCGCACATCGGGGCGAAGCTCGCCCACGTGCTCGCCGGCGGCAGCCTCTCGGCGCGCACCACCATCACCGAGGAGCGGATGCTCGACCTCGAGCGCGAGGCGTTCCTGTCGCTCTCGGGCGAGCGCCGGACGCTCGAGCGCATCCAGCACATGCTCAAGACCGGAAAGCCACTGAGGAACTAGCCATGAAGGACGCCTACATCGTCGCCGCCCGTCGCTCCGCCGTGGGCAAGGCCCAGAAAGGGACGCTCGCCGCGATGCGTCCCGACGACTTCGCGGCGCAGGTCGTCGCCTCCGTGCTCGCCGACGTCCCGGGACTCGATGCCCGCGCGATCGACGACGTGATCGTGGGCTGCGCCATGCCGGAGGCCGAGCAGGGGATGAACGTCGCGCGTATCCTGGCGCTACGCGCGGGGCTCCCGGTCGAGGTGCCGGCGGTGACCGTCAACCGCTTCTGCGCCTCCGGGCTCGAGGCGATCGCCATCGCCACCGCGAAGGTTCAGGCGGGCATGGCCGACGTCGTCCTCGCGGGCGGCGCGGAGTCGATGAGCCTCATCCCGATGGGCGGCCACCGCATCGCGCCGAACCCGTACCTGGTCGATCACTTCCCCGACGCCTACCTCGGCATGGGCCTCACCGCGGAGGTGGTGGCGGAGCGTTACTCCGTGAGCCGGGAGGACCAGGATGCCTTCGCGCTCGGGAGCCACGAGCGCGCCTGCCGCGCGATCGACGCGGGCGACTTCGGCGGCGAGATCGCTCCGCTGCGCGTCGTCCGTGACTCCTACGGCGCGAAGGGCAAGAGGCACGAGGAGGAAATCTCGTTTGCCGTCGACGAGGGACCGCGCCGCGACACGACGATCGAGGCGCTCGCGAAGCTCCGTCCCGCGTTCGCGCTCAAGGGCACGGTCACCGCCGGGAACGCGTCCCAGATGTCCGACGGAGCCGCCTTCGCCATCGTCATGTCCGGCGAGCGCGCGAAGGCGCTCGGCGCGCGGCCGATCGCACGGCTCGCGTCCTACGCCGTCGCCGGCGTCGCGCCGGACGAGATGGGAATGGGCCCCGTCGCCGCCGTCCCGCGCGCGCTCGCGGCCGCGAGCATCGACCTTCGCGACGTCGCGACGATCGAGCTCAACGAAGCGTTCGCGGCCCAGGCGCTCGCGGTCATCAGGAAGCTCGAGCTGGATCCCGCAAGGGTCAACCCCCAGGGCGGCGCGATCGCGCTCGGCCATCCCCTCGGGTGCACCGGCGCCAAGCTCGTCGCCACCGCGCTCGGGAAGCTCGCTCGCGACAACGGCCGCTACGGCCTCGTCACCATGTGCGTCGGCGGCGGCATGGGCGCCGCCGGCATCGTCGAGAGATTGTAGGAGACACGACCATGGCCACACTCACCGCCGACCCCGCCACGAAGACCTTCATCCGCGGAGGCATGTTCCTCGTCGCGCCCGCGACCCCCGGCGACGTGTTCACGCCGGAGGACTTCAGCGAGGAGCACCGCATGATCGCCGAGACCACGGCGGACTTCGTGGAGAACGACGTGATGCCCAACGTCGAGGCGATCGAGCACAAGGACTTCGATCTCCAGGTGCGCCTCATGCGCAAGGCGGGCGAGCTCGGCCTCCTGTCCGTCGAGATCCCCGAGAGGTGGGGCGGGCTGGGCCTCGACAAGGCGTCGGCGATGCTCGTCGCCGAGAAGCTGGCGCGCCTCGCGTCGTTCTCGGTCACCCACGGCGGCCACACCGGCATCGGCACGCAGCCCATCGTCTGCTTCGGGACCGACGCCCAGAAGGGGACCTACCTTCCCAAGCTGGCGACTGGCGAGCTCCTCTCCTCCTACGCGCTGACGGAGGCGGGATCCGGCTCGGACGCACTGGGAGCGAAGGCGACGGCGCGCCTCACCGACGACGGAAAGTTCTACGTGCTGAACGGCGAGAAGATGTGGATCACCAACGCGGGCTTCGCCGACATCTTCATCACGTTCGCGAAGATCGACGGCGACAAGTTCTCCTGCTTCATCGTCGAGAAGGGTGATCCCGGCGTCTCCACCGGCAAGGAGGAGAAGAAGATGGGGATCCGCGGCTCGTCGACGCGGACGCTGGTGCTGACGGACGCATTGATCCCCGCAGATCGCCTGCTCGGCCTGGCCGGCAAGGGCCACCAGGTGGCGTTCAACATCCTCAACATGGGGCGCTTCAAGCTCGGCGCCGGCTGCATCGGCGGCGCCAAGACGTGCCTCAAGGACGCGCTCCTCTACGCGTCGCAGCGCCACCAGTTCGGGCGTCCCATCGCCTCGTTCGGCGCCATCAAGCACAAGCTCGGGCAGATGGCGATCGACACCTGGGTCGGCGAGTCGATGGTCTACCGCACGGCGGGGCTGATCGACACGCGGCTGGCGACCGTCGACAAGGACGATCCGAAGAGCGTCATGGCCGGCATCGAGGAGTACGCCGTCGAGTGCTCGATCATCAAGGTATACGCCTCCGAGATGCTCGACCGCGTCGTCGATCACGGCGTGCAGATCTACGGCGGCTACGGCTACAGCGAGGAGTACCCCGCGGAGCGCTACTACAGAGACAGCCGCATCAACCGGATCTTCGAGGGCACCAACGAGATCAACCGCATGCTGATCCCGGGGATGCTGGTCAAGCGCGCCATGCGCGGCGACCTGCCGCTGATGCCCGCCACCCAGAAGGTGCTCGAGGAAGTGCTGAGCTTCCCCGAGCTCGGCGGCGACGAGGACGAGGGCGTCCTCGCGGCCGAGGCGAAGCTCGCCGGCAACGGAAAGAAGGTCGCGCTGCTCGTTGCGGGCTCGGCGTTCCAGAAGTACCGCGACAAGCTCTCCGACGAGCAGGAGGTGCTCATCGGCATCGCCGACGTGGTGATGGAGGCCTACGCCATGGAGAGCGCGGTCCTCCGCGCCCAGAAGCTCGCCGCGAGGAACGCGGCGTCGGAGACGATCCTCGATGCCGTCCGGCTCTTCTGTGTCGAGGCGACCGGCCGCATCGAAGCTTCCGCGCGTGGCGTGCTCGCGGCGATCGCCGACGGCGACACGCTCCGGACCCAGCTCGCGGCCCTGCGTCGCTTCACCAAGGCGACTCCGTGCAACGGCGTGGCGATCCGCCGCGCGGTCGCGGACCGGATGCTCGCGGACGGGCGGTCCGAGCTCCTCTGAGCGCTCGCCCTCACCTGGGTGGTGGCGGTCGACCGCTCCCTGGAGGACGAAGCCGTACAGGAAGTGGCCGCGCTGCGATTCCCGCGTGCGTGACGATGCCCTGATCGACAGCTCCCGTGTGCTTGCACGGCCCAGGTGAGATAGTGTTGCCATCGTCCCTCCGAGCTTCGCCTCGCCGGACCTCGTGCCGGCGGGAAGGCGGCGGGTGTGCGACCGGAGGCAGAGGGTGGGCCGAGGACTGGCCTCCCAGGCGAGCATTGTCCAGGAGGGCCGAGCTTCTATCGGTCCAGGGATCCCCGCGCGGCCTTGTGCGACGCCATCCGCGGAGTGGTAGCATTGGCGCGAGGGACCCAGGTGAGCAGTCGTTCAGCGATCCGGCAACCGCAACGCGTGGCATGGGTCCTTCTGACGATCGTCCTCGCGGGTGCGGCCTACGGCGACACACCCGAACGCCTCGGCGCGAACGTCCAGTGCCTTGATCGCGCGGTCCCTCCCACGAAGCTCCCTGCCGCTCAAGGCTCCTGGGTCCCGGGAGCGACCGCGTCGTTCGGCGGGCGCATCACCATCATGGACTTCGACGACGTCCTCGGGAAAGCTGTCCTCTACGGGGGCTACGACGGTGTGGCGATCTGGGACGACACCTGGGTCTACGACGGCGCTTCCTGGCAGATGCTCAACGCCGGCTCGGCTCGCCCACGCTCGTTCTCGGGGATGGCGTACGACTCCTCGCGGCAGAGCATGGTTCTCTTCGGCGGTGACTCGCAGGATCTCGATACCTGGGAGCTTCCGGCTACGACCTGGATGCTCGCCGCGACGGCACCGCCGCCCCTCCTCCCCCGCGTCTATCACGGCCTTGCATTCGACTCTCGGCGCGGCAAGTGTGTGCTCTTTGGCGGGCACTCCTACTCGGCTGGGGACTTGAACGACACCTGGGAGTACGACGGCGTGGCATGGACGCCGGGGCCTCCAGCTCCGCCGGGCCTCACGCCGCGCCTCGTCGGGGCGATGGGGTTCGACAGGCTGCGCGGCGTGACCGTGCTTTTCGGCGGCGGACCGTTCTACGGCTATCCCACTGTCGCCGACACCTGGGAGTACGACGGTACCGGTTGGACCTCGATCCCCGTCTTCGGCCCGCAGGCCCGGATCGATGGAAGGATGGTCTGGTTCGCGGCGCGCCAGGATCTGGCGATGGTGGGCGGCTTCCAGTCAACATGCACGTCGTCCCTCGACGATCTCTGGTTCTACGACGGCGCGACGTGGACGCAGGACGCATCCGTCCCTGGCTCGGGGAGGTACGGCCAGGGCATGGCGCAGGATCCGAACAGGTCGCGCATCGTAGCCTACGGCGGCTTCGACGACGACCATGGATGGCTCGACGACACGTGGGAGTACGTCCCCTGCATGCTCGTGCAGCCGCTCACGCTTCCGCACGGGCTCACCTATGCGAGCTACAGTCAGCAGTTGAGCGGGACCGGCGCTCCGCCCGTCCGATTCGTCCTGGAGTCCGGCGCTCTTCCTCCGGGACTCTCCCTCGCGACCGACGGGCTCATCTCGGGAACGCCGACAGTGCCCGGCAGCTTCCCGTTCAAGGTCCGCGCCGTCGACACCGGGACCTGCATCATCACGCACAACTACAACATCACCATCGATTGCGGCGTGACGATCTCGCCGCCCTCGCTTCCCGGTGGTCTCGTGAACAAGCCTTACTCCGTGACGATGACGGGGGGCGGCGGGACGTCTCCCTATGCGTTCTTCGTGTTCGGCGCGTTGCCTCCCGGCCTGACGCTCTTCGGGAGCGGCCTCCTCTCTGGCACGCCCACCACCGCGGGTACGTTCGCCTTCATGATCAACGTCACCGACGCGGCGGGCTGCTCGAGCGCCGCGGGCTACACCATCACGGTCGATGTCCGTGCCGACCATCTCTGTGGAGAAGGCCACGGTCCACCCAATCCGAACCGCGTGTCCGTCTTCGATGGCGCCGGCCTTCCGACTCCCGTGTCGTTCCTGGCCTACGCCGCCGGGACCTGGGGCACGAACGTCGCCGCGGGCGACGTCGACGGTGCGCTGGACGACATCCTCACTGGACCCGGCCCTGGCGACGTCCTCGGCCCCCAGGTCCGCGCGTTCCGACGCGACGGCACGTCCATCGCGAAGATCAACTACTACGCGTACGGGACGCTCCGGTACGGCGTCAACCTCTCCGGGATCGCCATCGACGGCGATGCTTTCGACGAGATCCTGACGGGGCCAGGACCCGGAACCGTCTTTGGCCCGCACGTGCGCGGTTGGAACTGCGACGGGATCTCGGTTGCGGCGATGTCCAGGGTCAGCTTCTTCGCTTACGGCACGCTCAAGTTCGGAGTCAACGTCGGTTCCGGCAACATCGAGCCGGGGAACGCTCAGGAGATGCTCACCGGCGCCGGTCCAGGTCCGACGTTCAGCGCCACGGTGCGCGCGTTCGCGTTCGACGGAAGCGGCGTCCAGACGATCTCAAGGTGAACTTCGACGCCTTCATCTTCAAGTACGGAGTCCACGTGGCGGGGGGCGACGTCGATGGCGACGGGTTCGACGACATCGCCGCAGCCCCCGGACCTGGACCGGCGAACGCCACGCGGTGCAAGGGCTTCGAGTACGACGGCGTCGCCGTGGCCCCGCTTCCTGGGTTCGATATCGTACCGTTCCCGACGCTCTATGGTGCGGACGCCGGTCTCGGCGACCTCACACTGGACGGCGTCGCCGATCTCGTGGTGGGCGCGGGTCGCGATCCATCCGCCGACTCCGCCGTGCGGGGCTATGCGTATCAGGGCGGCGCGCTGATCGCCATCCCGGGAACGCCATTCCTCCCCTTCTCCGATCTGTTCGGCGTCAAAGTGGCCATCGCCGCGCTCGCGTACTGACCCCATCGCGATCTTCCGTTACCATCTCGGCCCTTGCCGCCCAACGCTACCCAGAGACTCCGCTTCGCGAAACCCGGCGAGAACGAGCGACTCGCGATCGCAGCGCGCCGCGCAGTCCAGGCGGGAACGGTCGAGGGCTGGCAGACATACTTCCGGGACAACAGCCAGCTCGGCCCGCGCGGCACGCTCTTGCGCGAGGAGAAGGGCGCGATCCGGGGGCAGGCATCCCTGCTGTCGTTCCAGATGAAGCTCGCGGGCGCGACAGTCCCGATGAAGGGATTCGCCGCGGTGGCCCGGCGCCGGAGGCGCGCCGCGCGGGAGTCGCGGACCTGCTGATGAAGACGTGGCTCGAGCACCAGCACGCGCGGCGCGGAGGGCTCGCGCTGCTCTACGCCTTCCACGCGCCCTTCTACCAGAAGTTCGGGTTCGGCCGGTTCGAGTGGATGGAGGAGCTGCCGGTGGTGCCCGCCGAGATCCCGCCATCGCCGCTGCGCCGCCACGTGCTGAGGCTCGATCCGACGAACGATGCGGCGGCGATCGAGGCGCTCTACGCCCGGTCGATCGCGGGCGGCACCGGACCCATCGAGAGGAGCCTCTGGTGGTGGAGCGATCTGAGAGCATATCGAGCGTGTGGCATCGCGGGACGATGACTGCATCGAGTATCCCCACTGCTTTGGAGCACGTGCTCGAGAGTGGCGTCGAGCTCGACGCCATCGTTCAGCTCGTCCTTGCCGCCGAGTCGCCGACATGGGAGCTGGATCTCGGTGACCTGTATGGAAGGCTCCCCAATCTCAGGGGTCACGGGCAGATCGCACGCCTTCTCGTGGCCTGTGCTCTCGAGTCCGCACGCGTCGGCGACGACGGTAAGTCCGACAGGCTGTTCCGCGCTGCATGGCGTTGGAGGAGGAGCTCGTCGCGAGACCGGAGCTCACCTGTCGGCTGATCGCGTCGCGCGATGCGCTGCTGATTCTCGGCGCGCTCTGGAAGACGCGGCGCCAGCGTCCTGGTGGACGCCCGGCTCGAATCCTTCTCGCCTTCGGCGCTTGCGAGAATCGCCAAAGGTGCGCTCGCCATACGATGCCCACTGCGATCTGCGTCAACCGTCGGCCGGGTGGGTGTTCGGTTTTCCCTGAGGTGGTCGACTTCTGGCCAGCGGCGGCGTGGCGATTCTGACGAGCGCCGAAGCTGCTTGGGGTCGGCGAGGGAGATCCGACGCGATCCGGCGTCCGCAGGCGGCGTGCCCCGTGAGGGTACCGGCGAGGGGTGGCGCCTGATGGTGTCCCCACGGGGAGAGCGTCGGCGCGTCGAGACAAACCTCGGCCCTGTCCGATCTCCTGGCATCGAGATGATGGCCGGATCAGCGCTCGATCGGGACGGCGCGCTACGCCCGAAGGACGTCTCGTCGATGTCAGTATCCGAGCGCGCCGCCACCCACGTGAACGCCGGCGAGGCTCCCAAACGGCAGGACCGGGAACCCGGGCAGGGCCACGAGCGCGGAGCCGCCGTATCGGTAGGTCCGAAGGGATGCGTCCGCGCTTGGGTCGGGGCCCGCGCCGCAGAGCAGATCGGCACCCGCGTTCGGATCGAGGTCGCCGAGCGCGACGCGACCGCCGTAGAGCGTCGGGAACGACGTTACCATGAAGCCCGGCAGAGCGGCCACGGACACGCCGTCGTACGAGAAGCCCGCGTCCTCCGTGGGATTGGTGGGGGCCGGCCCCGGGGCGGTCGCGATCTCCGCGTCGAGATCGCCGTCGACGCTCCCACCGGCGATCTGGACGCCGTAGCGATACACGTAGGCATTGAAGTTGAGCCCGGGCAATGCTGTGACGCCGGTACCGTCGTAGTTCCAGCCGCGGACCTGGGCGCCGAACGTGCTGCCTGGCCCTGGACCGGTCACGATCTCCTCGAATGCGTCGCCGTCGACATCACCCGTGCCGACGTTGACACCGTACTTCAACGTGGAGTAGGCGAAGAAGCTGACCTTGGCGATCGGAAAGAGGAGGGTGCCGTCGTAGTTCCAGCCGCGGACGTGCGGACCAAACGCCGCGCCGGGGCCGGCACCGGTCGCGATCTCCCCGTAGCCGTCGGCGTCGAGCGAACCAGATGCGACGTTGACGCCGCCGAGGAGAGTCCCGTACGCGTAGAAGCTGACCTTCGAGATCGGGGTCCCGTCCCGCCGGAATGCGCGCACGTGCGGTCCTCCCGATCCAATCCCCGTCACCCACTCGTCGTATCCGTCGAGATCGATGTCTCCGGCCGCCACGCGCACCCCGACGCCCCCGCCGTACGCGCGGAACGCGACGGTGGTCGCCTGGCCGCTCCCGTCATACGCGCGCACCTGCGTGTCGACGGATGCCTGGCCCGCGAGCGCGTCACCGGCGATCACCGCGATCGCGTACCCTCGCTGCCCGGCGCACCCGGCCGCGTCCGTGGCGCTCGCCACGAAGCTCCACGTCCCTCCGGTGGTCGGAGTCCCGAGGATCTCTCCCGTGACGGGATCGAGCGAGAGACCTGGAGGCAGTGCTCCCGAAGCGACTGCGTACGCATGGGGAGGCAGCCCACCCGACGCGGTGATCGTGGCGCCGTAGGGCTCGCTGACCGCGGCGTTCGGGAGAGTGGACGGAGACAAGGAGATCGTCGCGCAAGCGACCGCGATCACGTACGCCCGGCTGCCCGTGCACATGGCCGCGTCGGTCGCCGTGATGGTGCAGGCAAACGTCCCGCTCGCGATCGGGACTCCGGAGAGCACACCCGAGGCGCCGTTCAGCGACAGCCCCGGAGGAAGGCTGCCGGACGTCACCGCGTAGGTGTAGGGCGCGGCGCCGCCCTGCGCCTGGATGGTGGCGGAGTACGGCGAGCCCGTGGTCGCCCCCGGCAGCGCCGGAGGAACGATCGTCAACGTGGGGCAGCTGACCATGATGGTGTAGGAGCGAGCCGCGCTGCAGACGCCGGCATCGACCGCGGCGGCGACGAACGTCGCACCGCCGGTAGCCTGGGGAATGCCAGAGATCTGGCCCGTCGCAGCGTTGAGCGATAGCCCTGAAGGAAGCGTCCCTTTCGCCAGGCGATACGAGTAGGGAGAGGTTCCACCGCTCGCGACGATCGTCTGATCGTAAAGGACGCCCACCGAGCCCGGCGGGAGCGTTGCGGGAGCGAGAGCAAGCGTGCACGGAAGAGAGACCTCGGCGCTAGCCAGGGGCGTTTGGTTCGCGTCCCCCCCTCCGATGACGAGCAAGCGACCATCGAGCAAGAGCATGCCGCGATGGTCGAGACGCGGGACGTTCAGCGGGGCCACCTCGATCCACACGTCCGTCGGCGGGTCGTAGACCTCCGCCGCCCCCGTGACACCGAAGATGTACTGATCCCCACCTACGACGATCGCACGACCGTCGGCCAGCGCCGTGGACGTGTGGTAGGCGTGCCCTTCGTTGAACGGGGTGACCAGGAGCCACGCATGCGATGCCGGCTGGTAGACCTCCACGGTGAAATTGTCGGTATAGCCAAATTCGTATCCCCCCGACAGGAGCACCTGACCCGAGGGAAGAAGCGACGCCGCGTTCTCGAAGGCCAGGCTCGTGGTCGTGGCATCGACGGTCCACGTCCCGTTGGCCGGATCGTAGAGCTCCGACTCCCGGATGCCGTAGAGGCCGCCGTCCGTTCCGGACATGATGAGCACCTGGCCTGACGCAAGGAGCACCGAATTGTGCCCGTACCGGGCGAAGTTCATGGACCCGGTCGGGATGAAGACCTGGCTCAGAGGATCGTAGAGCTCGGCGCTCGCGATAGCCGTCGTCACCCCGCCTCCGGAGACGAGCACACGGCCGTTCGGAAGCCGCGTCGCCGCAGCGTCGTACCGGGCCTCGATGAGAGGACCGGTCGGAGCGCACGTCCCGGAGACCGGGTCGTAGATCTCGGCGAGCGTCGAAGCGTTTCCGCCGGCCAGGAGCACGGTCCCGTTGGCGAGCAAAGTGGCGGTGTGCAGTTGGCGAGGGATGGCCATCGATCCGGTGGGCGAGAACGTGTCGGTCCCGGGATCGAACAGCTCGCACGTCGCATTGGGGCCTCCCCCCGTGACCAGGACGCGCCCGTCGTCGAGCAGGGTCGCCGTGTGGTACCGCCGAGGCATCGACATCGGCCCGGTGAGCGTCCAGCCCGCCGCGAAGGCCTGGCCCGCCGCGGTGGTGACCAGCACGACGAAGCACGCGACGCGTCCGGGCATCGGCGTCCTCCTTCGGGGCGATCGTCCGAGGACACGAGGTGGAGAGGGCTTGCCGTACCTCATTGTCAGAGACTGCGGAGCCTGGTGGCGCATCCGGATCTCGCCCGGGCAGATCACCCAGTTTTCCTCGTGCTGGAGCTTATCAGTTCGTGCGCGAGGCAGCTCGGGGTTGTACGCAAGGCGCGACCGTCGTAGGCGCTGTACGTTCAGAAGCGACGGGTTGGGGCTCGACCGCCTCAGCAGCGCGGAGCCCACCAGATCCGCGGGGTCGAAGCGGATCGCGGTGGGCGTCCTCTGACGAGCGCCCATGGCGATTCTGACGAGCGCCGAAGCATCACCACACGGAGCAGCGCCTCTCCGGCGGCGTGGCCATGACGGATCCGTCCTTGCGCCCGAAGGCGCGCGCCCACAAACTCGGGCGAGCTCGCCAGCGGGCTTGATCACACAGTACCTCGTCGTCGCGTGGGGATCCGACGCGGTCATCTGCCGCTGGAGCTCCGGGCTCTCGGCGGCGCCGCGGAGCTGGCCCCAGGCGATGAAGAACTGCTGCTCGGGGGTGAAGCCATCGATCGTCGGGATCGGATGGCCCTTCATCGACCGGGCGAGCGCCGGTAGGCCACGCGCACGCCGGCGAGGTCCGCGATGGGCTCGGCGAGGACGCGCCGCCCGTTCAGGTGGACGCCGGGCTCACCGCATACCTCTCGTACTGTTCGACGACACGGGCCGAGCTGCTCGAAGGCGCGCTTGTCCGACTCGCTCCACCATGGCCGCGGCGGGCCCGCCGCGTCGAACACCGCTCCACCGGCGTCGATGGCGTGCGTGAGGTCGTGCGCGATGGAGATCCCGATCGCGCCGTGTTTCACAGCAGCGTCTCCGTAGACCAACCCGCCAGCGCACATGCCCCGTTCCGCAAGGCAGCTAAGACAAGAACTCTCCAGCGGTCCTGTCTGTTGCGGCATCGGGCTCTTCCTCGTCGCGTTGGCCGGCGGCTGCGGGGGCTTGCCGCCCCCGCCCTCTGCTGAGCACGTCGCCAGCCGTGCCTCGGAGCATCTATTCATGGCTTCCTTCTCGTCGCCCGAAGGCGTTCGCCTACGCCGGTAGGGGCGCTGGGGGGTGCTCAGAATTCCAGGAACCGGCACACAGCGACAGCCGTGTCGTCGCTCGATGAGAGTCCAGACCCGCCGTCGATGAATTGGCAACACAATTCTGGTCAGTCGCCTTGGCCATTTCGCCACGAGCTGCTAGAGTGAGCCTTGGAAGTTCAGCTGCGCGAAGGGAGGCATGGATGAGGAAGTCGATAGTCGCCATGATCGTGGTCTTGGGGCGAGTCGCGTACGGCGGCTCGATCCCCATGCGGGCGCTCACGCTCGAGGAGCGCGTCGCGGCCACCGAGGCCATCGAGCGCATCTTCGAGGCCCGGCGGATCTGGCCGTCCGACAACACCAATCCCAGACCATCCTTCGAATCTCGCTTCCCCCGCTCGCTCATCGAGGCACGGGTCCGTGATGACCTCAGAAAAGGCTCGGCCCTCGATGCCGTGTGGCACCGGCCCATCACGACCGCCCAGCTCCAGGCTGAGATGGATCGCATTGTCGCGCAGACCAGGGACGTGGCCACGCTGGAGGCGATCTTTCGCGCTCTCGGGGACGATCCCGTCCTCGTCGCCGAGTGCCTCGTTCGCCCCGTCCTGACCGACCGTCTCCTGAGCGATTGGTATGCCTCCGACCGGAGCCTGCACGCCGGCGTGAGAGCCCGGGCCGAGCGAGCGCAAGGAGAGCTGAGCCGAGAGACGTTCGCGAGCTATCCGGAGGGCGTGCTGTCTGACCTGCTCTACGCGACCGGAGACGATCTCGACGTCGCAAACGTGGAAGATTGCGGCGCACCGGATCGGATCGACGTCACCGAGAAGGAGCTCCGGATCGTCGCCGCGGAGATGGGTCCTGCCGACGGCTCCGTCCGCCTGCTGGAACGGGAGGATTGCTTCCAGCTCCTCATGGTCGCGAGCGCAACGCCATCGGAGCTGTCGGTCCTGATCCGGACGTTTCCAAAGGAGTCTCGCTCGATCTGGTGGGACCGCGTCGGTGACACGTTCTCCGACGGCGCCCCTTGCACCACGGGGACAATCTCCCTGCGACGACCCTCTTCCGCCGCAGCGCCGCCCGCCTGCGATCAGTGGGACCAAGCGAGCGACCTCGTGGGACCGCCCGACGGCCGGTACGAGCACAGCGCGATCTGGACGGGAAGCGAGATGATCGTGTGGGGCGGCAGCTCCAACGGGGTCGGAACGTTCAAGACGGGCGGCCGCTACACCCCGGCGACCGATACCTGGCGCGCGACTCCGACCGACGGCGCCTGCCCGTCGCCGCGCCGCGGGCACACGGCCGTATGGACTGGGACCGAGATGATCGTCTGGGGTGGGACCGACCAGACGCCGTACAACCCCGGTGGCCTGCTCGACACCGGAGGTCGCTACGACCCCTTGACGGACACCTGGACGCCCACAACCACGAGCGGACTCTGTCCCCCGGCTCGTGCCTACCACACCGCCGTATGGACGGGATCCAGGATGCTCGTATGGGGCGCTGTTCCCCCGTTCGACGGCGGAGGTCAGTACGATCCCGCGACGGACACGTGGACGCCGCTCACGACGGCGGGCAGTCCCTCGTCGCGGAGCATCCCAACGGCCGTGTGGACGGGATCCTCGATGATCGTCTGGGGAGGAGAGTGGGCGGGTGTCTACTTCGACACGGGCGGCCGGTACGACCCTGTGAGCAACACCTGGTCACCGACGTCGCTTTCGAATGCTCCCGTTGCCCGGAGCCGGCACAGCGCCGTCTGGACGGGATCGGAGATGATCGTGTGGGGAGGCGTCGGGGGCAACGGCACCCAGTGCTGGAATTCCGGAGGTCGATACGATCCCGTCAACGACGTCTGGACCACCACCTCGACGGCGGGAGCATGCCCTTCGGCACGCTTCAGCCCCGCGGCGGCATGGTCTGGCACCGAGATGATCGTCTGGGGAGGGGAATACGGGACCCCGGGCGTATTGAGCTCGGGCGGACGGTATAGCCCCTCCAGCGATAGCTGGACGGCAACCTCGACCGCCGGAGGATGCCCGACCGCCCGGAGCGCCGCAACCGCCGTGTGGAGCGGATCGGAGCTGATCGTGTGGGGCGGAAAGGGCATGACGCCGCCCTTCCCGTGGAACGGCGGGCGCTACGATCCAGCCACGGACTCCTGGGTCGGAATATCGAGGTTCGTCTCGCCTCGATGGGACCACACGGCGGTGTGGACGGGCAACGAGATGATCGTGTGGGGCGGGCGCGATGGGACGAACACCCTCCAGACCGGGGCGAGATACGTTCTCGCCACGGATGCCTGGGCTGCCACGACCACAAGCCCTTCCTGCCCCACCGCGCGCCGCAATCACACGGCCGTATGGACGGGAAGCGAGATGGTCGTTTGGGGCGGTTCTCCGGGGCCGACGGCCACGGGTGCTCGCTACGACCCTGCACTCGACTCCTGGACGCCCACATCGACCGGAGGAGCTTGCCCCGCGAAGCGCACCCTGCACTCGGCGGTCTGGACCGGCAGCGAGATGATCGTGTGGGGTGGAATGAGTGGGGGCGTGCCGCTTCAGACCGGGGGACGCTATTCTCCGGCGACCGACACCTGGAGCGCCACCTCGACGGCTGGAAGCTGTCCGTCCACGAGGCGTTACCACTGCGCCGTATGGACCGGCGCGGAGATGATCATCTGGGGGGGCCTGGGAACGTCGACGAGCTGGAACACAGGTGGACGATACGATCCCGCGACCGATGCCTGGTCGCCGACGTCGACCTCGGGCGCTTGCCCATCGCCACGGCACGAAGCCAAGGCGGTCTGGACCGGATCCGAGATGATCGCGTGGGGTGGAATGGACCTTGGCCCGAATGTCTTCGAGACAGGGGGACGCTATTCACCGTCCCTGGATGCCTGGACGAGCACCTCGACCGGGGGAGCCTGTCCCTCCGCCCGCGCCCGTCACGTGGCCGTGTGGAGCGGCTCCGAGATGATCGTGTGGGGCGGCATCGGCGTGGGCCCGTACGTGATGGGGTTCGACACGGGCGGGCGCTACGACCCGACAACGGACCTCTGGACGGCGACGTCGACGGGCTCCGGCTGCCCGTCTCCCCGCAATTACCACACCGCGGTCGTCGCCGGAAGCGCGATGATCGTGTGGGGCGGCAACCCGAGCAACACCTTGGAAGATCCCCTCGGCACGGGTGGTCTCTACCGCTTCTTGTGTCCGCTTCCCGTCGATTACCTGGTGGGAGCTGGGCTCGGGCAGCCGAATCCCCCCAGCGTCGTCATCTTCACGCCCGCGGGGGCGCCTGCGGGAGTCTCCATCCCCGCGTACGGCGTCAGCCAGTGGGGCGCGAACGTGGCGTCGGGCGACATCAATGGCGGCGTGTACGACGACATCGTGACCGGCCCGGGACCGGGCGATGTCTTCGGTCCGCACGTCCGCGGTTGGGACCGCGCGGGCACCGCGCTCGCGAAGGTGAGCTTCTACGCTTATGGCACCCTTAAGTACGGAGTGAACGTCGCTTCCGGCAACCTCGACGCCGATCCCTATGGCGAGATGTTGACCGGCGCAGGACCAGGCCAGGTCTTCGGCCCGCACGTCCGCGGCTTCAACTTCGACAACGCCGCGGTCACCGCGATCGGACGCGTGAGCTTCTATGCCTACGGCACTCTGAAGTATGGGGTGAACGTGGCGACGGGAAGCCTTGATGGTGATCCCGGCGCGGAGATCGCGACCGGTCCCGGCCCAGGCCCCACGTTCTCCCCCCAAGTGCGCGGCTTCGACTACGACGGCACCTCGGTCTCGGCCATCGCGAAGATCAACTACAACTCCCTTCCCTATGCAGGCTACGGCGTCAACGTCGCCCTCGGCGACGTCGACTTCGATTCCTACGCCGAGATCGCCAGCACACCCGGCCCTGGACCGACCCACCCGTGGCGCTACGTCGGCCACGACTACGACGCAAGCTCCATCGCGCCTCTCCCCGGGTTCGACGTAATCCCGTTCGCTGGTTCGCTTTACGGCGGCCGGGTGGGCAGCGGCGACGTCGAGCCCGATGGCAGGGACGAGCTGCTGGTCGGTGCCGGGCGCGATCCCAACGCCGACTCGACCGTGCGCGCCTATCGATACACGGTGACGCAGCAGCTCCAGAAGCTGCCCACGTCCTTCACTCCGTTCCTCTTGCTTCGCTACGGCGTCAACGTCGCGGCGGGAGACTTTGGTTATTGAAAGCGCCCTTGCGCCTTGCGCGGGGTGTGGCTCCAACACTGGTCATGCGGCAACTCGAACAGCCTTGCGGAGAGGAAGGTCCCTGCGTTCAGGGAGGATTCGGGGCTGTCGGCGCTAGAAGCCGAAGTTGCCGATCGTCGCGTTGACACCGTAGGTGGAGCCGGGGAAGGCCTCGAACTGGCCTGGCGCTTGGACGAGGGTCGAGCCGCCGTAGTCGTAGGCCTTGACGAACGAGGCGGCAGCGGCATCGCGGCCGGCACCCGTGATGAGCTCGCCCTTGCCGTCACCCGTGATGTCGCCGCCGCCGACGCGGCCGCCGAAGGTCGTGCCAAAGGCGGTGACGTCGAACCCTGGCAGCGCCGCGACCGCGTTGCCGTCGTAGTCGAAGCCCAGGAACCTGGAGGGATGCGTGGCTCCCGGACCCGGGGTCGCGAGGATCTCCGCGAACCCGTCCGCGTCGACGTCGCCCGTCGCCACGTTCACGCCGTAGCCAGGGTAGGCGAAGGCGTTGAAGTTGATCTTGGCGATCGAGGCGATCGAGGTCCCGTCGTAGTTCCAGCCCCGCACGGTGCTCGCGAAGACGTTCCCCGGCCCCGCGCCCGTGAGGATCTCCTCGAACCCGTCACCGTCGGCGTCGCCGAGAACGACGTTGACTCCGTACCGGAGGGTGCCGTAGGCGAAGAAGCTGATCTTGGCGATACTCGCGATCCCCGTCCCGTCGAAATCCCAGCCTCGGACGTGCGGGCCGAAGACGGTGCCGGGTCCGGGTCCCGACACGATCTCCTCGTAGCCGTCGGCGTCGATCTGTCCCGCCGCCACGTTCACGCCGTACCGGAGCGTGCCGTAGGCGAAGAAGTTCACCTTGCCCATCGCGCTCCCGGAGGCCTGGAAGCCCCTGACCTGCGGCCCGTAGACGGCTCCGGGTCCTGGTCCGGTGATGATCTCGGGAGTCGCGGCGATGCCGTCGATGTCGCCGCCCGCCACGTTGACGCCCCACTGTCCGGCGCCGTAGGCGAGGAATGCGGTGGCGGTCGCCTGACCGCTGGCGGTGTAGATCCGCACCTGGTTCGGGTTCGAGGGGCCGAGGCCCTCGCCGACGAGGTAGTCGCCGATCGGACCGATGGCGACGGTGTACGGGAGGCTCGTAGAACAGGTACTGGCATCGGTAACAGTCACGGTGAACGAGTAGACCCCGGGGCTCGTCGGCGTGCCGGACAGCGTCCCCGAGGCGGCGAGCGTCAGGCCTGGCGGAAGAGCGCCGGCGGTGACGGAGAACGTGTAGGGTGCCGATCCGCCGAACGCCGTGAGCGTCTGACTGTAGGGGACGCCCGCCGTCCCCCCCGGCAGCGTGGCGGGACCGAGCGACAGGCCCGAGCAGGAGTCGACGTACTCCCAGGTGTCGTCGAAGCCCAGAGTTCCGGCGAGGCCGCCCTGGAGGAGGACCCCGCCGCCGACGTCCGCAGCCACGCCGGCATAGGCCCTGGCCGAGAGACCGGTGGGCGCCGCCGGGCCGGCGGTCCACGCCGTGCCATCGAAGAGCCAGGTCTCGTCGTAGGTGGTCGACCCCTCGAGACCGCCGAACATGACGAGCACGCCGGTGCTCCTGTCGAACGCCATCGAGGAGGCGGCGCGAGGCGTGAGCCCCACGGGCGCCGAGGGTCCCGCCACCCAGGAGGCACCGTCGAAGAGCCAGGTGTCGTTCTGCTGGCCGGCCGCGGTCCCGCCGAACAGGACCGTGAGCCCGCGCGTCGGATCGAAGGCGATCGCGGCATTGCTGCGTGCCGTGAGGCCCGCGGGAGCCGTCGGCCCCGCAGTCCAACCGGCCCCGTCGTACACCCACGTGTCGTTGTCCTTGGCGCTGCTCTCCGCCCCGCCGAAGAGGACGGTGTGCTGGCGCAACGAGTCATAGCAGATCGACAGGAACCCTCGCGGCGTCAGCCCGGCGGGCGGCGCGGGGCCCGGCGTCCAGGCGCTTCCGTCGTACTCCCACGTCTCGTTGTTGAACGCCGCCCCGAGCCAGCCGCCGAAGATGACGACCCGGTTGCGCGTGGAATCGAACGCCATCCCGAAGGCGACGCGCGGTGTGAGGCCCGCCGGAGCCGCGGGTCCCTGGATCCAGGAGGTCCCGTCCCATTCCCAGGTGTCGTTCTTGCGCGTGGAGCCGGAGGTCCAGCCCCCGAAGAGCACGACGCGGTTGCGGGCGGTGTCGAGGGCCACGCCGTGCATGAACCGAACGCCGAGGCCGGCGGGTGCTGACGGACCTTGCCGCCAGTTGGTGGCCGCGCTCGCCAGGTTGGCTGAGCCGACGATCGCAACGCACGCAAGCACCTTCGGGATCGACGTCATGGCATCACCTTGGTCGGAAGAAGTGTGGGCGAATCGGAATCACGGAGTGCTGGCGAAGTGCTCTTCAAGAAGCGGACCAATCATGACCCGGAACTGGCCACGGTTCCCGGGGGATCGGATTCGCAGCGTTTGGTTGCTGGATCGACAGCGGCTGGCACTCGAGCGCGCGTCGTCTCAGCATGACCGCTCCAGAAGGACCAGCACCAGTGAAGACAAGAGCGAGCCGCGGCACACCCATCTCGAGACCGAATCGGACCCTCGAGGCTCGAGAGTGCATGCCGCAGCTTGCGGGAGGCCCTCGATGTCGCGGAGCCCCGTGATGACGTCTACCGATTCAAACCCAAGGACAACGTGCAGTTGCACCCATTGTCCTGGACGGCATGGCCCCGCAACTCGTTCCGGTGGCGACGACGCTCGTGGCTCCCTGGTTACTCTGAACCGATATCGGGGAATTCCCAGCCGGGAGGAAGTTGCTGTCTTCGGGCGCTTGCGAGAATCGGAAGGGGCCGATTGCGAAGAGTAGTCCATCTACTCGACGTGCTGCGGCTGAGGGAAGACTCTCCCCGTCTACGACTTGCATTCGGCCCTTGCATCGAAGGGGTCAACTTCTGGCGAGCGTAGGTGGTCGACTTCTGACGAGCGCCAAGGACCACGGTCAGATTCCCATCATCGCCTCCATCACCGACCTCAAGAACGCCGGCTGAGAACGCGCTACGATCTCAGCATGCCCTCGCCCGACGAACCGCCGAGCTCCGAGCGCGACGAGAAGCCCTGGGATCCGCTCGCTGCCCCAGGCGGGACCGACGATGACGCCATCATCCTCTGGATGCTTTCCCTCTCCCCCGAGCAGCGTCTCGCGGTCGCCGAGGGATTCGCGCAGAGCATGATCGCGCTGCAACGTGGCCGAACCGATTAGGTTCGCGGATCTCCTCCTCGTGCTCGCGAAGCACGACGTCGAGTTCATCGTCGTCGGGGGCGTTGCCGCCATCCTCGCGGGCGCTCCCGTTGCGACGTTCGATCTCGACATCGTCATGCGGCTCTCGGACGACAACCGAGAGCGTCTTCGTGCCGCGCTCGAGGAACTTCGAGCCGTGTATCACGATCCCGCCGGTCGCCACATCGTCCCCGATCGGGAGAGGCTCGCCACGCTGAAGCTCCACCGTCTTCGGACCCGGCTGGGAGCGCTCGACGTGCTGACGTCCATCGAGCCGGGCTGGACGTACGAAGACTTGCTGGATCGGAGCACGGACTACCTGATCGACGGTCGCCGGATTCGTGTGCTCGGCCTCGACGCAGTCATCGCCGCCAAGGAGGCCGCCGACCGCGACAAGGATCGCGCGGCTCTCCCGGCGCTCAAGCGAGCGCGGGAGCTCCGCCAGCAGCAGGAACCTGGTCCTCCCCTTCCAGGAAACCAGAAGCCATAGGAACGGGTCCTCGGTCGCAGACTATGGCTCGCGGCTCTTCGCCGGACGGGCGGATCGGCTCGCGACGGCTACATCGCCGCCAGGTCCTCCAGGCAGTACCATCGCGCGGTTTCCGATCGAGTTACGGGAGCAGACAGTGGATGGCCTGGCGACCGTGGCGCCGGTAGACGAGGAAGTCCGTGTCCGTCGTCAGGAGGAAGGAGTCCGCCAGCACCTCGGTCATGCGGACGAGGCACGCGTCGGCGAGCGCCATGGGCACGTTACGGTACTTCTCCATCAGACGGAGCGTCGGCTCGAGTTGCCCGCCGAGATCGAAGGCGGAGACGACCGCCCGCCTCCGGAGCAGCGCAGAAAGCGCCGGCCGCCCCGCCTCGGCCAGGAGGTGGAACGCCTCCGAGAGGGCGGGCTCGCAGCTCTTCCAGGGGGGAGGATGCGGACCGACCTGGGACGCGGCCCACGCGTGGTGGCCGTCCCGGCGGCTGAGGAGCGCCACGAGGAAGCCCGCGTCAACGAGAATGCTCGAGGCCATACCGGGTCGACCGTAGATACGCCTTCCTTCGTCGGCTGAGGTCTTCGGGGAGGCCACCAACCGAACCGACGAGATCCGCTATGGTGTCGGCGCCTCCGGCCTTTCGGTCACGCTTTCCCCGGGCGCTGAGCCGTTCCCGCGCGATGTCGGACTTCGACACGTGCCGGGCCCGGGACTCGGCCTCGATCTCCGCCACGATGCTCTCCGGCAGCCGGACCGTGAACGTCTTCATGACGCGAGCGTACTACGTGTCCGCCATCATCGCAATACAGTCGTCCACGCCGTCCACACACCGGACCGCGGCTCGTCACGTGTCGCTCGTCGACGAGCGGGACGGCGTCTCAAGGACGCTGCTCTCTGCCCTGAAGGCGGACCTCGCCAAGCTCAAGGGGGCGCCGGTGGTCGTCAACTTCGACGGACATGCCGCAGACCTCTGCCCATTGCCGCTGCGCCTCCGGCGGGAATGCGTCGAGGTCGAACGACGCGGCGCCCACGGCGGCGAGCGCCGAGACGGCACGCCCGAGGCCGAGGCGGCGGCAGGCGACGAAGAGGCACGGCGTCACCAGGGCGCCCACGACGCTGTTAACGAGCTGGACCAGGGAGATGGCCGGCGGGTGGCGACCGATCGCGTGGACGAATCCCCAGACGAGCGGGCGATAGGAGCGCGAGGGAAAGCCACGCCAGGCCTCCGGGAGCCGTCTCTCGTAGCGCTCGGACAGGAACGTGAAGAGCACCTCTATCTCATCTCGGTGCTGGATGTGCCCGACGAGGCACGACGGATCGCGCCATGACCCGGCGCCGCCGATCCCGCCACGTTATTTCTGTAGGCCAGGATGCCTGCGGAGCCAAGAGTGACACCGCCACCGGCGAGAAGTCGACGGCGATCCGCGCGTTCAGCGTGTCCCTGTGGTCGCCCGGTCGCGCGTGGCGCGTTCCGTAGAGGATGAGCGCGCGGTGTCCGCCCCGCTGGACGGCCGGTCGCCTCGACACAGAATAGCCGGACGGCATCGAGGATCGTCTCCGACGCCGCGTTCCTCGCGGCGAGCTTCTGGGCGCGGAGCGCCGCGCTCTCCATCGCTCCTCACGATACCAGGACATCTGAAAGGGCTGAGGTGCCGCGACTCACTCACCGAGACCGAGGCCGTTACACGGTGTCGCCTTGGTGGCGACCGTGCTCGCGGCGCTCTGCATGGTGGGCTGGGCACGGATCGCCGCGGGATCCGCGGCGAGCGGTCGAACGCTCGGACCTGTGGCGGTCGCGGACGCGAAACTGCCACATCGGGCCGCTTACCAGACGTCAATTTCCTGTGCGCCAGGGCCGGGGACTGCGCACCCCGCGCGGTTCCTCGGCTTCAACTACGACGGAAGCTCCCTGACCTCGCTTCCCGGGTTCGACGTTACGCTCGGGACCGGCTACGGCGGTCGCGTCGGTCTCGGGATCTCTCCGGCGATCAAGACTCCGATCTGATCGCGAGCCTCGGCCTTGACCCCACCGCCGACTCCAGGGTCTACCCGTTCCTCTACGCCAGCGGATCGCTTGTCCGGCTGCTCGAATCGTTCCCTTCCCTGGAGCGGTCTACGGCGTCAACGGCACATCCGCCGGTCTCGGTTTCTGATCGAACCTGTGAGGGGAGGCCCGGGATCAGTAGGCGAAGAATGGTCGGCGAGAACCGTTGTTCTCGCGCTCGATGATCGATCTTCGGCGCTTGCGCTTCGGCGCTTGCGACAATCGCCATAGGTGCGCTCGGCATACGATGCCCACCGCGATCTGCGTCAACCTTCGGCCGGGTGGGTGCTCGGTGTGCCCTCAGGTGGTCGACTTCTGGCAAGCGGCGGCGTGGCGATTCTGACGAGCGCCGACGCCGACTTCGCGGCAGCGCGGTGGGGATCGAGAACCATCCGTCGAACCGAGATTCCTTGAGGATCTCGTCGTACAGGCGAAGACGCACCCTCTGCCCTTTCGCCGGTACCCTACACTGAAGCGGCGGACGGCCAGCCAACGGGCCGTTTCGCTGCGATCAAGCTCGGGCGGCTATAGCCGGGTTCGCCCGGGAGGTCGAACGCGTGAGAACCTCAGCGAGGTTTCGCCGGGCTTCGTCCCTCAACCGGAGGAGCGTCACCCCCGATGCCGGCGCTCCTCCCGCAACGCCTCGAGCTCCGCGACGGCCTCGAGGTCCTTCGGCCGCCCGACGGCGCGCTTGACGTAGATGAGGCGATCGAGACCGAGACAGAGGCACGCGCGATCGAACACGACGAGCTTGTCCGCGTGCGGTAGGAGGTCGGCATATCGACCCCCTGCCGTGATCTCGCCGAGCAGATCGACCTCCCCGGCCGCCGTGGTCAAGGTGAAGTTCAAGCCGCCCTTGAGAGTGACCGCATCTAGCTTGAAGGGAAGCCCCGGCGGCGCGCCGCGCAGATAGGGTGAGAGCGGGGCGAGCGCCGCCGCGAGCCGGGACAGGTTCTCGAGGTCTCGCGCATAGACGACGTCGAGGTCGAGCGTCAGCCGTGCGGCGCCATGGGCCGCCGCCGCCGCGCCGCCAACGATGATGAACGCGACGCCTCCATCGACGAGGGCTTCGATGAGCCGACGGAAATCCGTCAAGCGCGCGGTGCTCGGCGAAGCTCCTCGTAAAACCGCTGGAGCTCCATGATCCTCTCGAGACGCTCGTCCACCGTCCGCTTCAGGTTCTCCCGAAGGAGGGTGCGATCCACGTCCCGCTTGTAGACCTCGACCACGGGGTCAGGTCCCATCGTCGGATCCTCTTCGGGAACGTCCATGCTCTCATTCTAGTTCAGCGCCTCGGCGCTCGTCAGAAGTCGACCAACCCAAACTCGCCAGAGGTTGCCCACCCTTCGATGCGACGACGGAACCCAAGTCGTAGACGGAAGAGATTCCCCTCAGCGCAGCCCGTGAGTGGATGGACTGCATCTCGCAACCGGACCCTTGGCGATTCTCACAAGCACCGAAGAGCGATACGTCCTTGATGTCCGGGTGTCGCTGACGAGCGCGGGGGCCGTACCACTCGAGCTCCACCGCGACAGTGGCAAGGTCACGGAACCCGGTTCCTGCAGCTCGCATAGCTCTTCGTGATGGGCTCCGGGCTCTGCGCCGTCGCTGCACTGGGGTACCCGACACTCGCGCTCTGGCGCGTCCGCCGGCTCGGCGAAGCGTTCCAGGATCGCCGGCCGCCGACCTCGATCGAGAGCCTCGTGTCCGCCATCCTCGGAGCGTGAGTCCGTCCGCCGCGCCCGGCGGCATCGCGAGCACCGGTTCGCGAGGGCTGCCGGCCGTTTGCTAACATCACGCGCGCATTCAGCGCCGCCAGGCGCAGGCGTCCGACGCCGAGAGCCTGGAGCTGATCAACCTCGATGGCCGGAAACAAGACCACGTACACCGCCGCCAGCGTCCCGCATCACATCGCCTCACGGGAGCAGCAGCAAAGGACTGCCGCGAGCTGATGGACTTGCTCGGACCAGTCAGAGTTCACGCTCCAAGGATGTGGGGGCCGAGCATCGTCGGCTACGGCTCCTACAGATACATCCGCGAGAGCGGGGCCGGCCAGGCGGCACATGACCCCCCGCTCGCTCCGGGTCATCACACCACTCTCCCGGCTCCGCCTGAACGGCGGTCCGCGACGACGCTCGATGGACACCAACCATGTTCGACCACGTGAAGTTCGGCGTAAGCGACTTTGCAACGAGCAAGGCTTTCTTCCTCAAGGCGCTCGAACCCCTCGGCGTGACCATCGTCCAGGAGGGGCCGCCGACGTACGGCGTCGAGCTCAGCCAGGGCGGGGTGGCTTCTCTGATCCTCTACCAGACCTCGGAGGGGACCGCGCCACTTCACCTGGCATTCACGGCCGATACTCGCGAGCAGGTCCAGGCCTTTCATCGCGCGGCCCTGGAGGCCGGTGGAAAGGACAATGGCGCCCCGGGCCTGCGCCCGCAATACCACGCGAGCTACTATGCAGCGTTCGTCATCGGCCCGGACGGCCACAACGTCGAAGTCGTGTGCCACGAAGCGTGAACGGCAGGGCGCCGGAGCCCAGCAGTCGGCGGCTGCCGGTCCCAGCACGCCACCGCTCTCCCGCGGTGCTGGACTCCTTGCCTCGACGGCTTACGTCCTGGCGAAGCGCTGGCTCTGGGTGTTGGAGACGTGAACCACCAGGACGGAATCCTCCGCGTCGGTTGCACCAGATCCGGTAAGTCCCGCTTCGTACCCCGTTGAGACTCGGTGCGCGTGGCGCTGGCGCGATACGCGGAGAGACCGGACGCTCTCCTCCCCGACGTCGGAGTCGTGCATTCCTCGTCTCCAGGGGTGGAACCCGACTGAAGCCTTCCGCGCGCCACTCCTCGAACTCCGCGATCACGTCATCCAGGCTCGGCTTCGACCGCATCCTTCCCGCTGCCAGGCTACTGCTCCACCGAACTGGCCTCACTCAACGTTGCCGTAAGGACACGATCGTCGTCGAGCGCTACTAGAGAGGGACCGCCGATTGCGGGCGATGACGCGCCTCCAAGAAGAGCCGCGTGGGGATCGTCGTCGCGCACACCCGTTTGGCGAATCGCGGCACCTGGTGTAGAAGAGCGCCGTGGCTGGCTCCGGTTTCACCTGAACCGCGTCATCGCATCGCGTGTCGATTCGCAGGTAGAACCCGACCTTTCCGAAAGAGACGCCGGCGCCTCGGGCGTCCGGCACAGGGAGAGCATCATGAGCCATCAGGAGATCGATGAGGCCGTCCAGACCCTCATCCAGAAAGCCCGCACGATCAGTCGCGAGGTCGCTTCCCCGCACGCCGCCGACGTCGACCGATCGGGGCGCTTCCCGCAGGAGAGCATGGGCGCGCTGGCCGAGAGCGGGCTCCTCGGGATCTGCGTGGACCGCGCCCATGGCGGTCTGGGCCAGGGGCCGAGGACGTTCACGGCCATCGCGGACGAGCTCGCGCAGGGGTGCGCGTCGACCGCCATGATCTACGTCATGCACGTCACCGCGGCGCAGGCGATCGCCGCGTCCCCGGTCCTCGCGACGCGCGACGGTCTTCTGCGCGACATCGCGGCGGGCAAGCACCTCACGACGCTCGCTCTCTCGGAGCGCGGCTCGCGCTCGAACTTCTGGGCGCCGGTGTCGCAGCTCCGTCCTGCCGGCGACGGCTTCACGGTGAGCGCGCAGAAGTCGTGGGTGACCGCGGCCGATCACGCGGACTCCTACGTCGCGAGCTCCCAGGTCCCCGGCGCGGCGTCGCCTCTCGAATCCACCTGCTACCTGGTGAGGCGAGGCGCCACGGGCGTGCGCACAATGGGCCGCTTCGACGGTATGGGCCTCCGTGGCAACGAGTCCTCGCCCGTCGCGCTCTCCGACGTCGCGATCGCGCGCGGTGACCTCGTGAGCGAGCCGGGGAAAGGCGCGGCGACGAAGCTCGAGGTCGTCCTGCCGTGGTTCGCCGCCGGGACAGCCGCGATGGCGAACGGCCTCTGCGCGGCGGCGATCGCCGCCACGGTCGACCACCTCTCGTCGTCGGAGCTAGAGCACACGGGGCAGAAGCTCCGCGATCTCCCGAACCTCCGCGGGCGCGTCGCCCTCATGTATGCGCGGACCGAGGCGTCGCGCGCCCTCGTGGCGCGCACGACGTCGGAGATGGAGAGCGCGGCGCCGACCGCTCCTCTCTACGTGCTCTCCTCGCGACTCGCGGCGCTCGAGGCGGCGCTGGAGGTCACCGATCTCGCGATGAAGGCGTGCGGGGGCGCCGCGTTCTCCCGCCAGGTCCCGGTCGACCGGCATTTCCGCGACGCGCGGGCGGGATGGGTGATGGCGCCCACGGTCGATCACCTCCAGGATTTCCTCGGGAAGGCGCTGACCGGGCTGCCGCTCTTCTAGAGCGCGAGAAAGGAGATGACGATGAGCCTTCCGATCCTGCTCGGGGCGGTCGCCTACGATCCCAAGGTGGTGAGCATCTGGGAGGGGATCCGCTCCCACTTCCTGGATATGGGACCTCCTCTCGACTTCGCGCTCTTCGGCAGCTACGAGAGGCAGGTGGAGGAGCTCCTCGCGGGCCACATCGACGTCGCCTGGAACACGCCGCTTGCCCACGTCCGGGTGAAGCGGCGCACCGGCGGCCGGTCGCTCTCGCTCGGGATGCGCGACAGCGACCGCGACTTCCACGCGAGGATCGTCGCCCGCCGGAACGCGGGCATCGCGACGATCCGCGATCTCCCGGGGCGGATCCTGGCGGTCGGCAGCCGCGACTCCACCCAGGCGTGCATCCTGCCGCTGCATTTCCTGGAGGAGGCCGGGGTGGACATGACGCGCGTGACGCTCCTTCGCATCGACAGCGACGTCGGCAAGCACGGCGACACCGGCGCGAGCGAGCTCGAGGTTCTCGCCGCGCTCCGGGAGGGTCGCGCCGACGCCGGCGCGGTGGGCGACCTCGTGTGGGTGACCGAGCAGGCGGCGGGCCGCATCGATCCCGGCGCCATGGAGTCGATCTGGACGACCCCCGCCTTCGACCACTGCATGTTCGACGCACTGCCCACCCTGGGGACGCGCGCGGCAGAGTTCTCCCGGGCCCTCTTCGCCATGCGCTGGGAAGTCCCGGAGCACCGGAGGCTCCTGGAGCTGGAGGGGCTGAAACAATGGATGGAGCCCCGCGAGGAGGGCTACGCGAGCCTGATCGCCGCCCTCGATCGGACGTCCGGTTGGTGACGCGCGACGCGGCGGCGGTCGCTCTCGACGGCGGAGACCTTCCGCTCGGGCCCCTTCTCGCCCTCGTCCGCCCCGCGCTGGCGGCTCTCGAACCCGGCGGGGCGATCGCCGTCCTCTCGTCGTCGCGCGAGATCTCCGACGACCTGCCGGCCTGGTGCCGCGTGGAGCGGCACGAGTACCTGGGCCGAGAGGATGCCGGCGACGGCGTGCAGTGCCACCTCGTCGCGCGCGGCGAGCTTGGCGTGACGGTCACCGTGGATGGCGGCGAGCGCGCGTCGCCCTCGACGGGGTTCGCCCCGCGCGGCGCACGTTCCGAGGTCGGGGGACCGTCCTATCCTTTCGACCTCGTCGAGGCCCGGCGTGTCGCCCCGCCAGGCTGCGCGGAGCTCTACGCGCAGGCCGTGGAATCCGCATGGAGCGCGCGAGAGATCCCCTGGGACACGATGCGTTGCCACGGCCCGTTCCTCGACGGCGCCATCGCCCAGACCTTCACGTTCCTCGCGGAGAACGAGCTCTCGGCGCTCTACGTCCCCTCGCGGTTCCTCCCGCGCATCCACCCCGCCTACGCGGAGGTGGCGATGCTCCTCGCGGCGCAGCTCTCGGACGAGGCGCGCCACGTCGACGTCTTCCTGCGCCGTGCGCGCGCCGCGGGGGGCGGCGGCACCTCGAGCGTGACGACCCAGCACTCGCTGCGCGCGCTCCTCCTGCTCGACGACTTCCTCGAAGCGTCCTTCCTGCTCGCCGTGCTCGGCGAGGGGACGTTCCTCGATCTGCTGCGGTACGTCGAGGAGCACGCGCCCGACGACGCCACGCTTCAGATAGCGCGCCGCGCCAGGGTGGACGAGGCGCGCCACGTCCACTTCGGCCTCCTCCACGTTCGCCACGCGCTCGCGGGAGATCCCGCCGCGGCCGGGCGCCTGATACACGCCGCGCGCCGTCGCGCCGCGTCGCTGCCGGCTGGCTCGACGGTGCCACCGGCGGTCGCGGACGCGCTCACGCGCCTCGCAGCGGTTGACGCCACCCCTCGTGCCCTGGCCCGCGGGCACGAGGCGTTCCGCGAGCTCCTCGTCTCCATGGACGATGGGAGGCGCCGCCGGCTCGAGAGCGCCGGCTTCACGACGGCGCAGGCGCAAGAGATCTCCGGCCTCCACACACCGAACTTCATGTAGGTCCGTGGCGCAGGCTTCTCCGAGGACCACGCGGCGAGCCCATGGCGATTCTCGCAAGCGCCCAGGAACCGCCAGCGACGGCCGGCGTGCGCGTGCACGCCGGCCGTCGTTTGCAAGAGCGAGATTAGTATCCGAGGTCTCCGACCGCCGGGTTCACGCCGTACGCGTATCCGGGGAACGCGACGTAGGAGAGCGGGTTCCAGAGGCTGGACCCGGTCCAGACGTATGCCTTGACCGTCGAGTCCGCCGCCGGGTCGGGTCCGGCGCCGACGACGAGGTCGTCCCTGCCGTCGCCGCTGATGTCGCCGCCGGCAGGCCGGCCGCCGTACATCGTCGAGAACGCCGTGACGCTGAAGCCCGAGATCGCCGACACGCCGCCCGCGTAGTCGAAGGCCGCGAACTGCGCGGGATTCGATGGACCGGGTCCCGGCGAGACGAGGATCTCGTCGGCTGCATCCCAGTCCACGTTGCCGGAAGCGACGTCGGCGCCGCCGCCAGGGGTCGCGAACGCCGTGAAGCAGCCGTTCGGCAGGTAGCTCACGGTGCTGTTGTCGAAGTTGAACGTGCACACCATGGCGGGATGGGTCGGGCCGGGTCCCCGGCCGGCGATGATCTCGTCGTACGCGTCGGCGTCGAGGTCGCCCGCCGCCACGCGGGCGCCGTAGGTCTGGAGGTCGGAGAACGCGAAGAAGTTCACTTTCGTGATGGCGCTCACCTGCGCGTTGTCGAAGTTCCAGCCCCTCATGTGGGGACCGAAGATGTTCCCCGGTCCCGGGCCGGTGACGAACTCATCGTAGGCGTCACCATCGAGATTGCCTGCGGTGACGTTCACCCCGTACTTGAGGGTGGCGTACGCGAAGTAGCTCACCTTGGAGATGGCGCTGCCTGCGTTCGTGAACGCCCGGACGTGCGGGCCAAGGTCGGCACCGGGTCCAATGCCAGTGAGGATCTCATCGCCAGGGACGCCGTCGACCTGCGCCCGCGCGACGTTCACGCCCCACTTGTATGCGCCGTAGGCGTCGAACTCGAGGAGGGGGGTGCCGCTCGAGCGCGCGAGCGCGACCTTGTTCGGGTCGGGCAGCCCGTGGCCCATGCCGGTGATGACGTCTGCCGTCCCGAGCACGACGATGGTGTTGGCACTCAGGGTGTAGCAGCCCGCAGCGTCCGTGACGCCGAGGAGGAACCAGAACGAGCCCACTTCGGTCGGCGCGCCCGTCAGCAGGCCGCCGCCCCACAGCGTGATGCCCGGCGGGAGGCTGCCAAGGACGACGGAGAACGCGTACGGCGCGACGCCCCCGCTCGCCCACACGGAGTTGAAGTAGAAGGCGCCCCTGGTGCCGTTCGGCAGCGATGCCGGGGACACCGTGAACGGACAGGCGGGCGGAGCGATCTGGACCTGGTAGCCCTGGATCTTCGTGCAGCCGTAGTTGTCGACCATCATGACGGAGAACGAGTACGTTCCGCTCGTGGTTGGCGTCCCCGTGATCGATCCACTGGAATACACGGCCAGCCCCGGCGGCAGCGTGCCGGCGCTGAACGAGAAGACGTAAGGCGGCGAGCCGCCGTTTCCCGTGACCTGCGCGGAGTACCATGTCCCCACCTGGCCGTTCGGGAGCGTCGTCGGGGTCATGTAGGCCCAGCAGGACTGGGCACGGGCAACGGCGGGATGAAGCAACCACGCGAGGGCGATTGCGAGGGCAGCGGTGCGGCAGCGCGTCGAATTCATGGATCAGCTCCTTCGGCGTTCACCACCATGACGCAGGAGCTCGCGCATCCCTCTCACGCTCTCGTTGCGGTCCAGGCGCCCGGGTGCTCCTCCACGAGGGTCTTGAGGGTGCTCCCCGCGAGGAGCTCGCCGGACACTAGTCGACGAGCGCTCGTATTGGACGATCACCGCTAAAGGCGATGGCGACGAGCGATCCGCCGGCAAGAGCGACCCGGAGCTCTTCTCGAGCGCGCCCTTGCCTGCGCGCGCGCCGTCGACCCCTTACGCGGCGGCGGCCATCATGCGCGCTCCCTGGAGGACGAAGCGGTACAGGAAGTGGCCGCGCCGCGGGAAGCGCCAGAGCATGCGCAGCAACCTGGGAGACGCAAGGTAGAAGCGCATGTAGGCCTTGCGCTGGAGCTTCGGCAGGTCGTAGCCCTGCGCCTTCGTGTAGGTGGGTGCGGCCTGGAAGTAGTGGGGCGCGTCCCCGTACCGGAAGTCGGGAGCGTGCTCGACGGTCACGTCGAAGAGCCCGGTGTCCTTCTGGGGGACCACGGTGAAGAAGCCCACCTGGAGAAGCGGCAGCTCGACCGCCAGATCGATTGTCCGCTCGATCTCCTCGCGGGTCTCGGTCACGAAGCCCATCATGAAGTAGCCCTTCGTGATGATGCCGATGCTGTCGGCATAGCGGATGTTCTTCGCCACCTTGTCGAGGTCGAGGTCCTTCTTGATCATCTCCTGGATGCGAGGCGACCCGGACTCGACGGCCACGGTGATCATGTACGTGCCGGCGCGCTTCAGCGCGTGGAGCACCTCCTCGTTCAAGAGGTCGCCCCGGAGCGCGTTCGGGAAGCAGAGCCGGAGCTTCATCCCGCTCTCCTCGATCCGCCGGCAGAACTCGAGCACGCGCTTCCTGTTCACGTTGAAGATGTCGTCGATGATCTGGAGCTCGCGGATGCCGTAGGTGTCGTGGAGCAGCCGGATCTCTTCCATCACGAGGTCGAGATCGCGGTAGCGCATCTTCTGGCCCATCGACTGGTGGCAGTAGATGCAGTCGTACGGACACCCGCGGCTGGTCATGATGGGGGCGTAGCGCGGGTCCGCGTTCACGAGGTTCATGGAAGAGCCCACGTGGTAGTCGGAGATCTTGATGGCGGCCCAGTCCGGCATCGGCAAGCTGTTCATGTCGGGCACGATGGTCGACGCGCCGTTCAGGTAGGTCTCGCCGTCCTCCCTTCTTGCCGCGATCCCGGGGACCTTGTCGTACGGTCGTCCCTCGATCAGGCACTGGAGGAGCTCGGAGAGCGTGAGCTCGCCCTCGCCACGGAAGACGACGTGCGCTCGCGTCTCGGTGAGGACGTCGACGCCCGAGGACGTGGCATAAGGTCCGCCCACGATGCGCAGCGCCTCGGGGCGGTTGCGCGCGACGAAATCGACCCAGTACGCCGTCCGCGCCGCCTCCACCGAGATGGCCGAGAAGCCGACGACGTCCGGCTTCCATTCCTGGAGATCCCGCTCGAGCGACTTCTCGTTCTGCCCCCGGCACCGCATGTCCCGGATCGTCACGTCCACCCGCGAGCCGAGCTCGCGCTTGACCGCGGCGCTCAGGTAGAGGAGTCCGAGCGGCGCCTCCAGCGCCGGCATGATGACCTCCGGCGCGTCGACGCGGATCAGCATCAGCCGCAGCGGGCGCGCATAGGGGCCTGGCGCGGGGCGGACGGAAGGCTCCGTGGAGGCTTGGGCGGAGATCTGGACCATGTTGGTCATGTTATCCGAGTTTCGCCGCGCCTGTCTCCGCGAACCAGCGATAGACTGACGGTGCCAGGGAAGGCGTTCTCGAACGTGCGCGGAGCCTCGATCGTCGCTATAGGCGCTCCGGTGCGCAGGAACGAGCGCACCTGCGGTCCGAGCGATCCGCCGGGTCCAGGCCCCGTGAGCATCTGGTGAAGAGCGGCGCCCGTCGTGTTCCCGTCAGCCACATTGACGCCCCACGACGACCCAGTACGGCGCCAACCTGGGTGGCGGAGACGTCGACGCGGACGGCTACGGCGAGATCGCTTGCGCGCCAGGCCCGGGCTTCGGTCCCGGCTTCGCGCCACGTTTCGTGGGATTCGACTTCGATGGCAGCTCCATCGCCCCGCTCCCGGGGTTCGATGTCACCGTCAGCACGACGAGCTATGGCGGCCACGTCGGGCTCGGCGACGTGACCGGATCGGGGCGCGAGACGCTACTCGCCGGCCAGGGGCGCGACCCGGCGGCGGACGCGACGATCCGCCCGTATCACTACACGGGAGCCACGCTCGCCCTCCTGCTGTCGTTCAATCCCTTCCCCGGCCAGACCTACGGCATCAACGCCGCCGGCGCGGACCTGGGGTATTAGCAAGCAGGCGTCAGAAGTAACCAAGCTCTCCCGCAGCGACCTGCGCGCCGAACGTCGACGCGTACGCGGTGAAGGTCGTCCCGGGCGAGAGAGAGCCGTTGTACTCGTAGACCGCCATCCACGCCGGCGCGGCAGGATCCGGTCCGCTCGACGTGACGAGATCCGCTCTCAGATCGCCGGATGCGTCTCCAGCGGCGACCCTTCCGCCGTACAGGAATGCCGAAGGAGTGACAGAGAACCCGGGAAGCGGCGCGATCGCTGACCCGTCGTAGTCGAATCCGAGGTAGCTCTGGGGATTCGCAGGACCCGCGCCGGGCGTCACGATGATCTCCGCATAGCCATCGCCATCGACGTCGCCCGCCGCCACCTTGCCGCCGTATGTCGTCGGGAAAGGAACGAAGCTCACTCTTCCGATCGACGAGAGCTGGATGCCGTCGTAGTTCCAGCCCCTGGTTTGGCAAGCGAACGTGCTCCCGGGTCCCGGCTCGGTCAGGATCTCGCCCATCGCGTCGCCGTCGACGTCTCCCGCGGCAACGTCGACTCCCCACTTCAGCGTGCCATAGGCGAAGTAGCTGACCTTCGCGATGGCGGCGAGCGCGACACCGTCGAAATCGAAGCCGCGCACGTGGGGCCCGAAGACGCTTCCGGCGCCAGCGCCGGTCACGATCTCCTCACAGGCATCGGCATCGAGCTTCCCCGTCGCGACCAGCGATCCGTAGCGAAGCGTCCCGTAGGCGTAGAAGCTCACCTTCGCCATCGGGGCTCCCGCCCGATCGAACGCGCGGACGTGCGGGCCCAGCGTCGGACCAGGCCCGGGTCCCGAGAGGATGGAGGCGTAGGTCGCAAGATCGATCCGGCCCGATGCCACGTTCGTCCCCATCGTCCCCGCGCCATAGGCGAACAGGTCGACGCTCGTGGCGAAGCCGGCCCTGTCGAAGACGCGGAGCCGGTTCGGATTCCCGGGACCGCTTCCCTCCCCAGCGACGATGTCGCTCGCGGGTTCGATGACGAGCGTGTAGCTCCGAGATCGAAGGAAAGCTCCTTCAAAGGCGCATCCTTGCGAGTCGGTGGCGACGACCTTGACGGGATAGCTCCCCTGCGCGACCGGTACGCCGGAGAGCACCCCCGAGACGGGATCCAGGACGATTCCCGCGGGCAGGGCGCCGGACACGCTCCACGAGTAGGGAGGCACGCCGCCCGAGGCGCCGAGGGTAACGGAATAGGGGGCGCCCTCGACTCCGTGCGGCAGCGTCGGTGGATCGATCGCGACGGAAGGGCCGAAGACCACATAGCACTCGCCGGCATCAGGCCGGGCGTTGCCCACCGAATCGGCGCCGGGAGCGCCGATCATGAAGTCGGGATGGCCGTCGCCGTTCACGTCGCCGGCTCCGGAGACGCTCGTGCCGGCGGCGTCGCCCGCGTCGATGCCATCCATCGTGAAGCCATTCGTTCCGCTGAGGGATGCAAGTGGCAGCGGCGACGGCAGGGACGCGCTCCCGTAGACGACGTAGGCTCGCCCGCGCCCTCCCAGCGCCGATGGCGCACCGATGAGCAGGTCGGCCAGCCCGTCGAGATCGATGTCTCCCGCGGCGCTCGCGCTTTCACCAGCGCCCTCCCCGAGGATTCGGGGTGATCTTCACGCTGCCGCTGCCGTCGATGCTCGCGAGGGAGAACGGGCTCGTAGGACGGGGCCATAGACGACGTAGGCAGCGCCAGAGCCGCCGGCGACGCCGGCGGCCGAGACGAGGAGGTCGCCACGCCCGTCGCCGTTCACGTCGCCCAGAGCGGCAACCGACGTGCCCGCGCGATCGCCCGGCGCCACGCCCTGGATCTCGAAGCCGTTGGTTCCATCCAGCGTCGCGACGTCGAACCAGAAGGGGTAGGCGGGAAACCCGCCGCCGGCGCCGAACACCACGAACGCCGACCCTCTCGCGCTGCCGAGGTTCGGGTCGCCGATCATGAAGTCGTCGAACCCATCGCCGTTCACGTCGCCGGCGCGGGACAGCGCGCCGTAAGCGTTGACGAGGAATCCATTGGTTCCGTCGAGGTCGGCCGCGGCCAGCGGGAATCCGGACGTGCCACCGAAGATCACAGCCGTCTCGCCGACGCTGCTATAGGTAGCAACGCTCACGAGCACGTCGTCAAGACCATCGCCGTTCACGTCTCCCCCCGGACCGACGATCGCGCCGACCACGTTCTCCATGTACTCGCTCCAGAAGCGAAAACCACTGGACCCGTTCATGTAATAGGGATCGAACGACGCGGGCCAGGGAGTCGCGCTCCCGAAGACGACATAGGCGGTGTTGTACTCCAGGAACAACGTGTGCAGCATGCCCAGTGCGAGATCGCCGAGTCCATCGCCGTTGACGTCTCCCGCGTCCGACAAGGTCCAGCCCAGCCGATCGCCTGTGTGCCCGAGCATCGTGAAGCCATCCGCCCCCGAGAGCGTCGAGGGATCGACGACGGGCGGGAAGCTCCCGCGCCCGAAGACGACGTAGACCGCTCCCTCACCCGACACCGGATCGGACGACGGTGCCCCGAGCATCACGTCCCGATACCCGTCTCCGTCGAGGTCGCCCGTGCCAGACACGGCGTGCCCCGTCATGTCGCCGGCGACGATGCCCGGGATGACGAAGCCATCCGTCCCATCGAGCGCGGAGAGATCCACGATGGGGGGGTGGCAGCCGCTTTGCGCGAACGCATCGGATGGCGAGCCCAGGCTGGCCAGCACGAGAAGCACGACGTGTCGCGGGATCCGCGCGCTCATGACTGCCTGCTTCATGATGGCGGATCGCTCCCGGCCCCGCAAGGCTAAGCTAGGCTAGGTGCCTCCGGAGGTCCCCGTGCAACGAATCCCGCTCACCGCCACCATCTTTCTTCTCTCCACCGTCGTCATGGCACGGGCCGACGCCCCCGCGGCATCGCCGGAGATCAGGACCATCGACCTGAAGTCCTTGAAGTCCGAGCTCGCGAAGCTGAAGGGCTCGCCGGTGGTCCTGAACTTCTGGGCGACATGGTGCCGGCCGTGCATCATGGAGATGCCGATGCTCGGGAAGCTCCACGCGGAGTACGGGCCCAGGGGCGTGGTGTTCGTGGGGGTCTCGCTCGACTCGCTCAACTTCGACGAGGCGGAGAGCAAGAAGCGGATCCCGCCGGCGCTGGCCAAGGCCAACGTGACGTACGCGCAGGTGCTCATCAAGGCGACCGGCGAGGAGATCAACGAGGGATTCGGCCTGCACGGCGCGATCCCGTCCACGCTCTTCTTCGACGCCGACGGCAAGGAAGTGGATCGCGTCGAGGGCATGCTTGACGAAGCCGACACCAAAGCGAAGATCGCCAAGCTCGCGGCCCCGAAAGCCAAGCCCTAGCCCTGACCCCGGGGTCGATCGCCCTGCCGTGAGCGCGCCCTCTGGGCTCCGCATCGCCCACCTCTCCGCGGAGGTGTCGCCCTTCGCCAAGACCGGCGGCCTGGGGGATGTCGTGGGCGCGCTTCCGAAGGCGCAGGCGCGGCTCGGCAACGACGTGACCGTGTGGATGCCGCTCTACCGGCAGGTGTGGGAGACGCTCGCCCGGCGCAACGACCCGCCGGCGTGGGTGTGCGATCCGTTCCAGGTCGTCGTGGGGCTGCGTCGATTCCAGGTGGGACTCCTCCGGACGCGCCTTCCGGGATCGGACGTCCCGGTCTACCTCGTGGGCTCCGATCCCCACTTCGATCGCGCCGCCATCTACGACCCCGAACCGAGCGGGCTCGACGACGGTATCGTGCGCTACACGCTCCTGGTGCGCGCGGCTCTCGAGGGGATGCGGCGCCTGGGCTTCGCGCCTGATGTGCTGCACGCCCACGACTGGCACACGACGATGGCGCCGATGGCCCTCGCGTGGGATCGCCCTCGGGACCTCCACTTCGAGCGGACGCTGACCGTGCTCACGGTCCACAACATGGCCTACCAGGGGATCTACCCGCGAAGCGCCTACGTGCACCTCGGTCTGTCTCCTTACGCTTACGGCCAGGTCGAATGGGACGACCACGTGAACCTGATGAAGGGTGGGGTCGTTGCGGCGCACGTCGTGACGGCGGTGTCGCCGTCCTTCGCCCACGAGATCACGACGCCGGAGGGAGGCTTCCGGCTGGATCCCGTGCTGCGGTCGCGGCGCGACGCGCTCTACGGCATCGTCAACGGCATCGATCGCGACGTGTGGGATCCAGCGACCGATCGCCGCATCCCGGTGCGCTACGACGCGAGCTCGCCCCAGGGCAAGCATGCCAACCGGCGCATCCTCCTCGAGCAAGCCGGGATGGATCCCGACGATCCGGGATTCGTCGTTGGGCTGGTGTCCCGCCTCACGCACCAGAAGGGGATCGATCTCCTCTTCCCGGCGCTCGGCGATCTCCTGGCGAGCGGCGTACGCATCGTGCTGCTCGGCTCGGGCGACGACGATCTGGAGCGCGCCGTGCGCGACATCTCCCACCGCGCCGCGGGCAGGTTCTGGGGGTACGTCGGCTTCCAGGACGACCTCGCCCACCTCATCGAGGCGGGAGCCGACGCGTTCCTCATGCCGTCGCGTTTCGAGCCTTGCGGGTTATCGCAGCTCTACTCGCTCGCCTACGGGTCGCCGCCCATCGTGCGGCGCGTGGGGGGCCTCACCGACACGGTCATCCCCTTCGACGGCGGCAACAGTGACGTGGCGACCGGCTTCGCCTTCCACGCGCCTCATGCCGTCGCGCTTCGCGAGTGCGTCCTCTGGGCGCAGTCCTGCTACCACGACTCGCTCCTCTGGACCCGGATCGTGAGGAACGGCATGGCGCAGGACTACGCCTGGGAACGGAGCGCCGAGAAGTACCTCGCGCTCTACCGCCACGCGCGCGCACAGCGCGGACTCTCATAGACGGAAAGCGATCCACACACCCATTGATGCGGGTAGACACAGACCGCCGAGTCGTCGCGCGACGAGCGTCCCGACGAACCGGCGGGGGACAAGCCCCCGCCCTACGAAGCGACGTCGACGAATCGGCAAGCCAATCGTCAGACGCCGAGCAGAAGTGATCGAGATCGTCTTGCCAGCCTCTTGCGATGCGAATCGCGTCCGTAGGAGCGGGGGCTTGTCCCCCGCCGGTTCGCGGGTAAACGCCACGGTGACGACGATGCTCTCCGCCGGCACTCGTGTGACGTCTCGAACCGGGTACGCTCGCCGGTCGGTCGAACCATGACGAGATTGGCCGAGCGACACGAACGGAAACCGATCCACACGCCCCATTGATCCGGGTAGACACGGACAGCCGCGTGGTCGCGCGACAGAGTCCCGACGAACCGGCGGGGACAAGCCCCCGTCCTACGAAGCGACGTCGACGAATCGGCAAGCCAATCGTCAGACGCCGAAGGAAGTGATCGAGATCGTCTTGCCTCATTGCGTGCGAATCGCGTCCGTAGGGCGAGGGCTTGTCCCCACCGGTGTCGCGGGTAAACGCCACGGTGGCGACGATGCTCTCCGCCGGCACTCGTGTGACGTCTCGAACCGGGTACGCTCGCCGGTCGGTCGAACCATGACGAGATTGGCCGAGCGACACGAACGGAAACCGATCCACACACCCCATTGATCCGGGTAGACACGGACAGCCGCGTGGTCGCGCGACAGAGTCCTGACGAACCGGCGGGGACAAGCCCCCGCCCTACGACGCGACGTCGACGAATCGGCAAGCCAATGGTCAGACGCCTGGGAGAGCCCGAGGATCACGCGAGGGACTACGAACCCACGTAGGGGAGGAGCTTCGGCGGTCGACGCGCGCGCGTCTCCTGCTCGAATGCGAGGGCCAGCGAGAGGAGCGTGGGCTCGCTCCACGCGGGGCCGAACAGGGACAGCCCGATCGGGAGCCCGCGCACAGGCCCGGCCGGCACGGTGACGTGCGGGGTTCCGCGACCGCCGCCGCCGATGAGAAGCCGATGATGCCGGGGGGATCGCCGTTGACGACGTCCGGTGAGCCATGCCGGACCGTTCGTGGGCGCGAGGAGGGCGGCGCAGCGATGAGCCTTGACGGCCGCGTCGATCCCCTCCGCCCCCGCAAACCGCTTGGACTTCGCGAGCGCGTCGAGGTACGGCTTCTCCGTCAGCGGCCCCTTCGCCTGCGCTTTCAAGAAGAGCTCCTGTCCAAACACGGAGAGCTCGCGATCGCGGTTCGCCTCGTTGAAGCGGATGAGCTCCTCGAGGCTCTTCGCGCCCTCGACGCCGCGCGCGCCGAGGTAGGCGTTCAGGTCGGCCTTGAACTCGTACAGCAGCACCTCGAGCTCCGCCTCGTCGTACTCCCCGACATGGGGCAGGACGACGGGATCGACGATCTCGGCGCCCGCGCTCTTCAGGGCGGCGATCGCCTCCTCCATCACGCCGTCGACGGCCGGCGATCCCCCGAAGTAGTGGCGCACGATCCCGATGCGGGCGCCCTTGATCCGGCGCGGGTCCAGATCGCGGACGCTCGGCACGCGGGCGCTCGTGGTGATCGCGTCGCCCGGATCGGCGACGGCCATTGCCTCGAGCAGCAGCGCGGCGTCGGCCACGGTACGCGCCATCGGGCCCGCGGTGTCCTGGCTGTGGGCGATCGGGATGATGCCGGAACGGCTCACCATCCCGAGCGTCGGCTTGATGCCCACCACGCCGTTGATCCCGCAAGGGCAGACGATCGATCCATCCGTCTCGGTCCCGACCGCCGCGGCGGCGAGGTTCGCCGACACGGCGACCCCTGACCCGGAGCTGCTGCCGCACGGGTTGCGATCGAGCGCGTACGGGTTCCTCGTCTGGCCTCCGCGCCCGCTCCAGCCGGAGAGCGACGGAGATCCGCGGAAGTTGGCCCACTCGCTCAGGTTCGTCTTGCCCAGGATGACCGCGCCCGCGTCCCGCAGCCGCGTCACGACGAAGGCGTCGCGCGGCGCGTGGCCTGCGGCGAGGGCGAGGGATCCGGCCGAGGTCGCCATGCGGTCCGCCGTGTCGATGTTGTCCTTCACGAGGATCGGGATTCCATGAAGGGACCCGCGTCCAGCCGCCGGGCGACGGTCGAGCTCCTCGGCGATGGCCAGCGCATCCGGGTTGACCTCGATCACGGCATGGAGCGCCGATCGATCGATCGCGTCGATCCTCGCGAGGTAGAGCTCGCAGAGCCGCCTCGCGCTGAAGCGTCCCCGGTCGATGGCTGCCCGGAGCGCCGCGAGCCCCATCTCCTCGATCTCGAACGGACTCACCACGACGCCCTGGGGCGGCTGCGGTGCCGGGGGCGCGCCCTCACCGAGAGCGCTCGACGAGAGCCCGGCCGCCGTCGCCGCGACGACCCCGGCCTCGATGAACGCACGCCGTTCCATGCACGGGAGATCCTAAGGCAGGGAGCGCGTGCCGGCGGGAGCGTGCCCAGCTCACGCGGCCACGACGCCCTTCCGGCCCGCGAGCGTGAGAGCGCCAGCGGATCCGACCACGAGCGCGAACCCGAGCCCCAGGACCGCCGGCACGATGCCGAGCATCGCCTCCTGCCAGCTCACCGCGGGCGTGAGCGCCGGGAGTAGGAGGCTTCCGGTAAGGACCGCCGCGCTCGCGAGCGCAAGCATCGCGCCGCCGGCGAGGAGGATCTTCGGAAGACCGCTCCTTCGCGCGGGGACCGGCTGCCTCGCCGTGGCGAGCTTCTTCGCGACGGTCCGCGGCGCGGGAGGCGACGGCCGCAGCGTCACGGCCGCTTCCGGCGAGATCCCGAGCTGGCGCAGCACGCCCTTGTCGTGGCCCGCGGAGAACGTGCCCACGTACTGGGCTGCGTGGATGAGGAAGATCACCGGCCAGATCACGTTCGCCGGGATGATGTTCACCAGCGTGTTGGTGACGATGATGCTCCGCATGCAGCCCGCGCACGCGGTGTAGGTCGCGGTCCGGGCGAACCACGCGACCCCGATGAACATTGCGAACTGGTAGAGGCGATTCCGCTTGATGCTGTCGGTTTGCTTGTGGCACTTGGGGCAGGGGAGAAACATGGCGGTGTCCGTCCTTCCCCGATAACTACGGCGGATGCGCCTCCGTCAATCCCCCTGGATCTCGCTCAGATTCTCACAGCGCGGCTGAACGTCACGAACCGGCGGGGCAAGCCCCCGCCCTACGGAGCACGAACCGGCGGGGGACGAGCCCCCCGCCCTACGGAGCACGAACCGGCCGGGGACAAGCCCCCGCCCTACGGAGCACGAACCGGCGGGGGACGAGCCCCGCCCTACGGAGCACGAACCGGCCGGGGACAAGCCCCCGCCCTACGGAGCACGAACCGGCGGGGGACAAGCCGCCCTACGGAGCACGAACCGGCGGGGGACGAGCCCCCGCCCTACGGAGCACGAACCGGCGGGGGACGAGCCCCCGCCCTACGGAGTCACGAACCGGCCGGGGACAAGCCCCCGCCCTACGGAGCACGAACCGGCGGGGACAAGCCCCCGCCCTACGGAGCACGAACCGGCGGGGGACAAGCCGCCCTACGGAGCACGAACCGGCGGGGGACAAGCCGCCCTACGGAGCACGAACCGGCGGGGGACGAGCCCCCGCCCTACGGAGTCACGAACCGGCCGGGGACAAGCCCCCGCCCTACGGAGCACGAACCGGCGGGGGACAAGCCGCCCTACGGAGCACGAACCGGCGGGGGACAGACGCCCCACCACGCAGCCCAACCACAGCGACCGCACAACCGCAACTGGCGAAGAGCGGACTGGTATCATGCCGGCACGTCCCGGAGGATCCGAGTATGCCGACACGCCGAACGTTCCTCGCCGCGGGCGGGACGGTCCTCGCCGCGTTCCGGACCGATTGCCTCGCGCGGGTCCTCGCCGCGGGAAAGGCCGTCATGGGGAGGACGCCCGAGGAGGTCGCGGCCGACGAGGACTACTGGCGTGAGATCCAGCAGTCCTTCACCGTCAACCGCGCCTACGTGAACCTGAACAACGGTGGGGTGTCGCCCGCGCCACGCGTCGTCCAGGACGCGATGAAGCGCTACCTCGATCTCTCCAACGAGGCGCCCGCCTACACGATGTGGCAGATCCTCGAGCCCCAGATCGAGGTCGTGCGCCGCGGGCTCGCGCGCGCGTTCGGCTGCGATCCCGAGGAGATGGCCATCACGCGCAACGCGAGCGAGGCGCTCGAGATCTGCCAGATGGGGATCGACCTCGAGCCGGGCGACGAGATCCTGACGACGAACCAGGATTACCCGCGCATGCTGACGACCTGGCGGCAACGCGAGCGACGCGAGGGCGTGGTGCTGAAGACCTTCCCGTTCCCGGTCCCGCCGCCGAGCCTCGACGACCTGACGGAGCGCTTCAAGAAGGCGATCACGCCGAAGACGAAGGTGCTCCACGTCTGCCACATCACGAACCTCACGGGGCAGATCTTCCCGGTGCGGGACATCTGCCGCCTGGGTCGCGAGCACGGCCTCGAGGTGATCGTCGACGGCGCGCACGCCTTCGCGCACTTCCCCTTCACGCGCGACGAGCTCGACTGCGACTACTACGGAACGAGCCTCCACAAGTGGCTGCTCGCGCCGCACGGCACCGGGTTCCTCTACGTGCGCAAGGAGAAGATCAAGAAGCTCTGGCCGCTGATGGCGGCGCCCAACACGATGGACGAGGACATCCGGAAGTTCGAGGAGATCGGCACGCACCCGGCGGCGAACCACAACGCCATCGCCGAGGCGCTCGCCTTCCAGGAGGGGATCGGCATCGCGCGCAAGGCGGCGCGCCTCCGGTACCTCCGAAACCGCTGGATGAAGCGCCTCGACGGCCAGAAGGGCGTGCGGATCCACACGAGCTACGACCCGAAGCAGTCGTGCGCGATCGGCAACGTCCAGATCGAGGGCGTCGAGACGCCGAAGCTCAGCCAGTACCTCTGGGACAAGCGGCGGATCCTGGTCGTGCCCATCGTCACCGACGAGTTCCAGGGCATCCGCGTGACGCCGAACCTCTACACGACGATCCAGGAGGTGGACCTCTTCGCGTCCGAGATGGAGGCGATCATCGCGAAGGGGCTCCCGACCTAGCGGCGCTCCCGTGGCTCATTCCGGCATCGGGGTCCGTCTCGCGCTGACCGCCCTCTCGCTAGCGGGTGTCGCGCGGCTCGCGGCGGCCGGGTGCGTCGATCTCGAGCCCTTCCTGAAGGAAGCCGAGCGCGTCGGCACGCCATCGGCGATCGTGCTCGCCGATCCCTCCAACGTCCGTCTCCTGCGGACGGGTTGGGCCGTCCCCGAGAAGTGGGACGCGGAGCCGGACCCTGCGATCTGGGCCGACGGCCCGCGTTCCGTGCTCGCGATCCCGCTCGCGAGCCCGGTCCCGTTGAGGATGGTGCTCCGTGCCGCGCCCTACGTGTGCGAAGGATGTCGGGACCTCCAGGCGCAGGTTCGCGTCAACGGCACCCGCATCGCGAATCTCTATCTCGCTCCGGGCTTTCACGACTACGCCTTCGACGTGCCGCGGGACGTGCTGCGCTACCGCGACAACCACCTGTCGCTCCGGTGGTCGGAGCTGCGCATCCCCGCGGAGCACGAGCGCGGATCCCAGGACCGACGCACGCTCGCAGCCGCCGTCTCGCGGCTGACGCTCGAGCCGAAGGATCCCGATGCGGCGAGGCAGCGCGCCGCGCTCGAGCCGCCGCTGATGCGGGGACGCGAGGCCGCCGCGCTCTACGTCGCACTCCCGGAGTCGGGCCGGCTCGAGGGTGCCGTGAGGCGGCGTGGCGATGCGTCTCGATTCGGCGCCGCAGCCACCGCCCGGATCTCGCTTCGGACCGAGGGCGAGGGATCGGCGGAGGAAGATCTCTGGCTCGGGACGCTGTCCGCGTTCTCGACTGCGACGCGGCCGTTCTCGATCGATCTCTCACGCCACGGAGGCAAGGTCGTCCGCCTCTCCTTGCGGGTCGAGGGATCTCCGGACCTCGTCGCGAGCTGGGAAGGACTCTCCCTCTGCACGGACGCGCCCTTCGATGCCCCGGCAGCCTTCGGCGGATACCGCGCGCGGCCCGTGCAGGCGTCGACGGCCGACCTCCCCTGCGGCCGTCCGAACGCCATCGTCTACCTCATGGACGCGCTCCGCGCGCGCGACCTCGGATGCTACGGCGATGCCGTGGCAATGACTCCGTTCGTCGATCGGCTGTCGCGAGCTGCGATCCTGTTCGAGAGCAACGTGAGCCAGGCTTCGAGCACGGCGCCCTCGGTCAAGGCGCTCGTGACAGCTCGCTACCTGCCGCTCACCGACAAGTCGGTGCTCGCACCCGAGGAGGCGACCCTCGGCGCCGCTTTCCGTCGCGCGGGGTACGCCACGTCGGCCTTCTCGAGCTCGCCCTGGCCGGAGCTCCTCGGCGCGCTCCGCCACGTGGAGACCGTGCCTCGCGACGCATGGTACGTGCCGCTGGTGCGCAAGGACTTCGCCTCGGTGTTGACCGACTGGGTCGCACGCTGGGCCGCACGCGCGGGATCGCCCTTCTACAGCTACGTCCACTCGATCCATCCCCACAACCCCTACGAGCCTTTTCCGCCGTGGAGCCACGCCATCCCGCCGGAGCCGAGCGTGGCGGTGTCTGGAAGCTCGGAAGCTCTCATCGCCTACCAGGACTCTGGCCGCGCGATGTCGCGACCCGAGCTCGAAGAGCTCCACCGCCTCTACCGGCTCGACGTCGCCTACAACGACCACGAGATCGCGCGCCTCGTGCGCCACCTCGACAGGCTCGGCCTGTGGGACGCCACGGGGCTCCTGATCGTCGCGGACCACGGCGACGAGCTCGGCGAGCACGGCGGCCTCCTTCACGGGTACACGAGCTACGAGGAGCTGCTCCACGTCCCCGCCATCCTGCGCGTCCCAGGTACCGCCGCGGCGCTCGTCGCGAGCCGTACCGAGACGGTCGATCTCGGTCCGACGCTGCTCGACTTCGCGGGGATACCGCCCCTTCCCACCGCGGACGGCGCATCGCTTCGCCCGCTGTGCGAGGGGAGGCAGACCGGCCGGCGCCGCGCCTACAGCTCGTCGTCGGCAGCGCCCGGGATCTACACGGTGATCGACCGCGCGAGCAAGTACGTCTACGCTCCGCGCAACGGCCTCGAGGTCGGCGTGGGCATCGGCGCGGGCCGGAGCCACGAGCGCTTCTACCTCTACGACCTCGAGCACGATCCCGGCGAGCAGCGTAACCTCGTCGACGACGACCCCGTGCTCGCCGCCTATCTGTCGCGATGCCTCCAGTCCTGGCTCACAGCCACCGCGGACATCCCCGGCTCTCGCCTCGCGACGCCCGAGACCCCCGAGGACGTGATGAGCCTCCTCCGATCGCTCGGTTACGTCGAGGGGCCGTCGGCGGCGCCCGTTCTCCCCTGACCTCTCAGGGCAGCGCCATCACATCGCGCGGCTCGCTTGCGCGGTCTGCGACGAGCGTCGACGACCACGACCGCGATTCCGCGGCCAAGAGGCCTAGATCGCGGTCGTCGTGCCTGATGGGCGGTGCATCAGATGGAGGCGGCCTCCGTCGCCGCGCAGGCGGATCGCCAGCACCTCGGAGTCGACCCATCCGTCCGTGTTGACCGGCGCCTGGACGTACCTCCCGCCATCGAGCCGACGGGCCTCCGGGCGCTTGCTCGTGCGATCGATGACCACGACTTCGCGCACGCGAAGCCTCGCGTAGAAGGGGAGCTTCTCGTAGGTCTCGTCACCTGGCGAACGGATCTCCACGACGGCGTCCGGCCCACCGCCACGCGTGCCGTCCGTGGCGATGATCCCCTCGCGGCCCGCTGACGAAGGTCACGTCCGGGATGCGATAGTCCTCGTCCCCGCTGAAGACGTTGATGCACGAAAGGAGCGTTCCTTGACCATGCTTCTCGACCAGCGGTCCGAGACCAGAACGGATAGCAGGTCGCCACGGCCAGGCGAGGACAGGTCACTCGTGCCGGTAGCCCACTCCGTGGACCGTGAGGATGATGCGCGGCGACTTCGGGTCGCGCTCGATGCGCTTCCGGAGCTGGCTGATGTGCTGGTCGAGGGTGCGGCTGTTGGGCGCGTAGTCGTAGCCCCAGCAGACGTTCCAGAAGGCGTCGCGATCGACCACCTCGCCGCGACGGCGGTGGAGAAGATCGAGGATGCGCACGTCGCGCAGCGACAGCTCGATGACCTCCGGGCCGCGACGGGCGCGGAGCTCCGCGGGGAAGACCTCGACGTCGCCCATGCGAAACGACGCCGGTCGCTCGGCCTTCGATGCGTGGAAGCGGCGCGTCACGGCGCGGATGCGCGCCACCACCTCGCGCACGCCGAAGGGCTTCACGATGAAGTCGTCGGCGCCGAGCTCGAGGCCGAGGACCCGATCGACCTCCTCGGACTTCGCGCTGATGAAGATGATCGGGATGGCGGCGTCCCGGGCGCGGATGGCGCGGCACACGTCGTATCCGCTCTGGCCCGGCATCATGATGTCGAGACAGACGAAATCTGGCCGCTCCTTCTCGATCTTCGCAAGGGCCTCCGCGCCGTCCTTCGCCAGGATCGGCTGGTAGCCCTCGTTGCGCAGGATCTCGGCGAGGCCCTGGCGGATGTGGACGTCGTCCTCGGCCACGAGGACCTTCATGGTCTCGCCTCGCCTGCGATCGGCGCCCGCAGCGTGAGCCGGAAGCACGCACCTCGCTCGGATGGCACCACCGCGAGGTCACCACCGTGCAGGCGCGCGAGGTCGCGCGCGATGGCGAGGCCGATTCCGGTTCCCGTGACTCCGTCCTTGAGCGCGTTCGAGATGCGGTAGAACGGCTCGAAGACGCGCGGGCGCTCCGCCTCGGGAATCCCCGGGCCGAGATCGGCCACCGTCACCGTGACCGAGTCGTCCGCCTGCGTGCTCGTGATCGCCACTTCCCTTCCCGATGCTGCGTACTTCTCCACGTTGTTGAGGAGGTTTCCGAGGATCTGCCCAAAGGCATCCGGATCGAGGAGGCAGCGCCGGGACGCTCCTGGCTGAAAGCGCGTCTCGACTCCCGCCGCCGCGAGCGCCGGGCGGAAGTGGCCGAGCACCGCCGCGATCGCCTCGTCGACGATGCCCGGGCCGGGCTTGAGGCGGAGCTCGTGCCGCTGCTTCTTGCCGAACGTGAGGATGTTCAGGATGAGCCGCGAGAGCCGCTGGCTCTCCGCCACGATCACCTCCACGCGGCGCCGTGCCTCGGGATCGTCATCGAGCCCGGCCTCGAGGAGCTCCGCGTACATGCGGATGTTGGTGAGGGGCGTCTTGAGCTCGTGGCTCACCTGGTTGACGAACGTGACGCGCTCCGCCGCTTCCCTCATCTCGCGGGAGCTCTCGCGATAGAAGAACGCCGCGAGCACGACGACGAGCGCGGCGAGGAGCGCGAGCCACGGCGCCGCCGCGGGCGCAAGCGCAGCACCGGCCGCGGGACCCGGCGGAGCCAGGTACTCGAGGGCGAGCGCAGACAGCGGAGCACCGAGCGGGACGCGCAGCGACGGACGCGCGCCCGGCGGCGGCTCGAAGGCCCCCCACTGGTGGAGCACGACGCCCGCCGCATCCACGAGCCGCACCCGGTCCGACCCCACGCCAGAGCTCGGCAGCGCGGCGACGATGCGGGCGAGCAGGTGCATCCGATCGAGCTCCGCGCCGAGGACCCGGCCGTCCGGCTGCTTCCAGAAGGCGATCAGCCCGACGCCGCCGCCCTCGTAGAACGGGAGCCACCCTCGATCCTCGAGCGCCGCCACGTCGGGGAACGCCTCGTCCGACGCACTGGCCCGGTTCCCGATGCGCCGGCCCTGGAGCCAGAGGTCGCGCGTGCGGCGCAGGAACGCGGACTCGTCTTCCGAGAGCTCGTCCTCGAGCGACGGGTAGACGAGGCTGCCGCTCCGGTCGAGAAGGAAGAGCTGGCGTACGGACGGCAGTCGCCGCGCGACCTCGCGAAGCGAGGCGCTCTCGAGGGGCACGCTGGCCACCCGGAGCCCGATCGCGGCGCGCTCCTCCTCGAGGACAGCGCCGACGCTCTCGTCGATGCTCGAGAGCGCCGCGCGCGCCGCGTCGAGGACGCGCTGCTCGCGAAGCTCGGACTCCTCGCGCGCGAGCCTCGCCGTGAGCCAGACGAGGATCGCGAGCGGGAGCACCACGATCAACGCGAGCGTCATGGCGAGGCGTCGGGTCAATCGCCCACGCTACTGGACGTAACCGAGGGCATGGAGCCGCTCCAGCTCGTCCGCCTCGATCTGCTTGCGTTGCTTGCGCCAGTTCTTCTCGTCGAGGTTCTTCGCATCGATGTCCGCCCGGTCGGCGTCGCTTGCAAGGTAGCGGTTGTCGTAGAGCTCGGCGTTCTTCCGGAGGTAGGCGGCGTTCTCCGAGAGGAGCGTGCGCGACTCGTCGATCTTGCCCTGATCCCGCAGCAGCATGGCCTCGCGCGTGCGCTCCGCCCCGATCTGCCGCACGACCGACTGGATGACCCGCGCGTTGCGCGCGCGCTCCACCTCGGGGGCCGATGCGCTGAACACGCACGCGACGGCACTCGACATCTGGCCGCGCGGGCGGAGCTTGCCCGCGCCCGCGAGCGACACCTGCACGTCGGCGACGGAAAGCCCCTGCCCGGCCGGCTTGCCGGGGATCTCCACCTCGATGATGAAGTACTTCGTCTGGCGCGCGTAGAGCTGGTTGAGGCGGCCGATGACGCGCTGGCCGTGGACGTCCGCCTCGCGCCCGAGGACGCGCACCGGACGGCACGGCGGCAGGATCTCCACGGTCACGTCAACGTCCTGGGCGACGACCGAGAGCACCTCGCCGAGCTCCGTCAGGTAGATGCGCTCCAGGTCGGCCGCGTTGGCGGCGAAGAAGTGGTTGCCGTCGCTCTCGGCGGCGAGGCGCGACATCAGCTCCTCGTTGTAGTCGAGCCCGAGCCCTACCGTGCTGACCGCGATCCCCTCCTTCGCGAGCGAGGCCCCGAGCTCGGCGAGCTCGCCCGGCGTGCTCGGCCCGACGTTGGCAAGGCCGTCGGAAAGGAGGATGACGCGGTTGACGCGCTCCGCGGTGAGGAACTTCCGGATCTCGGCGGCGCCCTTGCTGACTCCCGCGAAGAGGGCCGTCGATCCACCCGGCTCGATCCGATCGATCGCGTCGAAGATCGCGTCGCGGTCGCGCACCTTCGTCGCGGGAACGAGGACGTTCACCACCGAGTCGTAGGTGACGATCGAGACGATGTCGTCGGGAGCCAGACGATCGATCGCCATGTGCGCGGCGCGGCGGGCACGCGCGATCTTGTCCCCGGACATCGAGCCGGAACGATCGAGGACCAGAGCGAGGTTCACCGGCGGTCGATCGGCGGCGCCGCCGAGCTCGGGTCCGGTGAGCGCCACGCGCAGGTAGGCGCGGTGGCTCTCCCCCGCCGGGAGCACGGGCGTGTCGAGCGAGGCATCGAGCACGATGTCGGCACTCGCCCGTCCGAGCGAGGGCACGAGCACGAGAAGGCCGGCGGCAAGCGTGGCAATGCGATCCATGACGGTCTCCTTGAGAGGCGATCTCGGCCGTTTCTCGCGGCCGGAGAGAGCCTAGAGAGGAGGGCGCTCCGGAGGGTCAGCCCGGGGCAATGAGATTGTAAGAAGTTCGTCAGCGCGTGGCGATCGCCACGCGAGCTTCGATCAGCGACCGTCCCCCTTGCGTCGAAAGACGCGATCCACACCGAGGACGCTTCCGTCGATCAGCGTCACCTCGATCCGCTGGCGCATCGTCTTGCCTCCGTCCTCGAGGCTCCGGACGACGACGAGCTTCCTGCCGCTCGATCCCTCGCGAGCCGGGAGGTCGGCCTCGGTCACCACGGCCTGGCCATCGTCGCTCCAGCGGGAGTGGACCGTGATCTCGCTCCCGTCGAGCCCCCGCGACGCGGTCGCCGTGCCGTCGAGCTTCAGCACCTCCTTGCGGCTCTTGACCGCCGAGTCGATCTGGATCGCGATGGTGTCGCCCTTGTGCTCGACCGTGTGTGTCACGCCGACGCTCCCGGCCACCTTGCGCTCCAGCCAGGGAGCCCCGAGCGCCTCCATGAGGGGATCGACGGACCCGGAAGCTTCGAGGTCGACCACGAAGACCCCCGAGAAGTCGGGGTGGGGAGCGGCGACCGCGGATGCCGCCACGGAAAGCAAGAGAGCTACGCCCGCGCGCACGATCACGACATCCGTGATCTACAGCGGCGGGATTCGATGGTTGCGTCGCCGCGTCGAGAGACCCTCCCCGTCCCGCCGGCGATGGTAGAGTGCGCCCGATTCCGAGAGGCGTCCCCTGTCGTCATCTCCTCCTGCTCCCGGGGCACCGGCAGAGCGCCTGGCGATCGAGCGCATCCCGATCGACGGCGCGGAGACCGCCCTCACGCTCGTGGTCGCGCTGCTGCGAGAGCTCGGCGAGGAAGGCGCCGACCTCGGCGAGCTGGATCGCGAGAAGGTGCTCGACGGCTGGCGCAAGCGCGGGGACGGGTACGTCGTCCTCCTTGCGAGAGGGCAGGACGGTGCCCCGGTGGGGATCCTCACCCTCTCCACGGCCTTCGCGATCTACGCGAACGGGGAGTACGGCGTGATCGACGAGATGTTCGTCGTCCCGGCCCACCGATCCCGTGGAGTGGGCGCGCGCCTGGTCGAGGCGGCCAGAGAGATCGGCAAGGAGCGCGGATGGACGCGCATCGACGTGACCGCGCCGGAGTCGGAACGCTGGGACAGGACCCGCCGCTTTTACGAGCGGCAGGGGTTCACGTTCACCGGCCCCAAGCTGAAGCTCACCCTCTGAGGGGGCGACCGATCTCGGAGCTCCGATCCTGCTACCGCGCCGGGGCGGGGGGACCCGCATCTCGCTCCGCCACCGGCGTCTCGCCACGTCCGGCCAGGAGCTCCGCCAGCGCCTTCACCGTGAGCGGCGCGCACCCCTCCGCCTTGTTGTTGACAAGCACGTACGAGGGCTTGCTCGTCCCGATCGCGTCGACGAGCAGATCGACCACCTCGCGGCGCATGAGCGGATCGGGATCGACGATGCGATCGAACGGCATGAAGGCGTCGCGCCTCTCGGCGTAGCGGCTTCCAGGTCGCAGCAGGAGCCGCACGACGGCGAAGGGGACGGTGGCGAGCGGCACGCGCGACCGCTGGACCCCGATCCGGGGCATCGCCGTGGCCTGGTTGTAGACGTGAGCGACGCGGTGACGCGCGAGCACCTCGGCGTAGGCCGGCGTCAGGAGCGTGGGATCGCGCAGCTCGACGGCGTAGGAGTGCTCCGGCGGCAGGCGCTCCAGGAAGGCGTCGAGGCGCTCCGCGAACCGGTCGGGCGCGAGACGGAGCTTTCCGGGCACCGGAGGGAACTGGAGCAGGAAGGGCCCGATGTGATCGGAGAACGCGCGTGCGAACGGTTCCAGGGTGTCGCGCAAGAGCGCCGCCGCGTCGAGGAACGTCTCGTTCTTGATAGGCCGGCCCGCGCCGACGCGCACCGGCGAGGTGATCGCTTCCGGCACCTTCGCGCAGCACGGAAACCCAGGCGGGAGCTGATCGGCGTAACGGTGGAGCTCCTCCTCCGGGATGGGGGCGTAGAAGCCGCGGTCGATGCCGACGGTACGAAGCAGCGGATGGCGCGCGTACTCGACGAGGCCGTCGCGCGCGGCCTCGGACTGTGTGCGGGCCCGCGACCAGACGATCCCGGTCCATCCGGGGAAGCTCCACGAGCTCGTTCCGAACCGCACGAGCTCGGGGATCGCGGCCGCGATCCGAGCCGCATCCGCGTGCTCGATCTCGAGGCGCCGCCCCGCGTCCCCATCGTCCCGCGCGCCCTTCCACTCGCCGCCGAAGAGATCGAGCTGCTCTCCCACGCCCCCATCTTCCAACAGCCAAGAGGCGCGGGCGCCGGTCAGCGAAATTGGCCGCGGTACTCGGCCTCCGCGCGCAGCTCGACGTCGAGCCACCCCGGCAGGCCGAGGAGCTCCGGCGGCAGCAGCATCCCGGTCCGCGGGGAGCTGATGCGATCCCAGACGCGATGAACGCCGCCCGGACCCGCGAGCTCGAAGCCCTCGACGCGGCACGGGATGCCTCCCAGCCGGACATCGACCGACACCGCTCGACTCGGGGAGTGCTGCATGCGCATGGACGAGGCCAAAGCAACGAGCGCGCCACTCGCACGACGAAGGACGCGCTGTCGCCTCACGGAGCGACCCTTAACTTCCGGTGTAGGTCAGGGCTACGCCGTGGCCCGCCGCGCCGGTGCGCGTGCGGGGGCGACGGGCAGGAACACGAATCCGAGAGCGCGCGGGATGCGCCTCCTCCAGTGACGCTCGCTGTGGATCCCGGTCGTGATGGGCCGCCACAGGAGGCGGTCCGGCCCGTAGCCGCGCCGTCTCAGGTGCTCCGCCATGCGCGACGCGAGGGCGATCATCTGGCCCCCTTCCCGCGCTCCGCAGTCCATGTAGATCCGCGAGGCGCGCGGCGCGGAACGATTGGCGACGAAGTCGAAGATGTGCCCGTGGGCGAACCAGAACGACGGGGAGAGGCACATGGCGCCGCCGAAGACCGACGGGTGACGGAAGTGCGCGTAGAGCGCGGCGAGCCCTCCGAGCGAGGACCCGCCTATGACCCTGTCCTCAGGTCGCGGCGACAGCCTGAGCTCGCGCTCGAGGTCCGGAACGAGCGTCTCCACGACCCACTCGAGCAGCGCGTCCGTCTTGCCGCCGCGATCACCCTCGCGCCACGGGCCGAGCTCGTCGATCCGCGCGGCGCCGCCGTGGTCGATGCCGACGACGGCGGGCGCCCCGGCGGTCCGTCGCGAGAGGCGATCGACGGTCTTGTGCAGGTGCCAGCCGCCGGCGAAGGAAGGCTCGTCGTGGAACATGTTCTGACCGTCGAACATGTAGAGCGTGCGGCGCGCGGGGCGCGCGTCGAAGCGGGGCGGCCGGTAGATCCGGACGTGGCGCGGCACCGAGAGGCCCGGGACGTCGTAGGGCCCGCGGATCTCGAACGTGCCGTGATCGTCCTCGACCTTGAGGCTCGCCGACGCCCTCAGGGCCACGATCGCGCTCACTCGGCCTTCGCGGCGCCCGCCGCCGGCAGCTCCATGACGCGGATCGTCCCGTTCAGCGAATCGATGCTGATGGAGATCCCTTCTCCGCCGTTGAGGTTCCCGTCGATCTCGCTACCCACCATGTTCTTCTGGACCTGGACGGGAAAGTCGGTCTGGATCGAGCCGTTGAGAGAGTCCACCTTGATCGTCCCCCGCGTCGCCTTGCTCATCTCTAGGTCGATGGCGCCGTTGACCGTCGAGAGCCGGACCTTTCCCGAGGGCAGCGCCCGGACGATCTCCACCGAGAGGGAACCATTCACGGTCTCGGCCGTGATCGGTGCGCCGTGGCCGGCGACCGAGACGGAGCCGTTGACGCCCTTGACCTTCAGCTCGTCCGCGAGCCCCAGGCAGTCGATGTCGCCGTTGACCGTCGCGAGCTCGAGGTAGCTTCCCTCGGGAACGAGGATCTCGTAGTGGACCGTCACGGTCACGTCCTTGCCGAAGAGCGTCGACCAGAGCCCGCCGCCCTTCACGTCCGCGGGGACGTCGGTCGACACCGTCAACCTGTCCTTGACCTTCTTGACCTCGATCTTCACGCGCTCGAGCGCCTTGTCCACGAGCGCCGGATCGGATCCGGTCGCGACCTTGCGCGCCTTCACGTGAAGCTTCTGGTCCGTCGACGTGCGCGCGCGGATGTCGCCGTTGGTCGTCCCGACCACCACCGTCGTCCCCGGCGAGCTGTCCCAGGAGATCTCCTCGGTCTTCTCCGCGGACGCCGCGAAGACCGAGCGCGCCGCGAGGAGGAAGATGGACGAGAGGAGAGCGATGCGATGGAGTCGGATCAAGGGAGCCTCCTTCCGGTCCGCGCAAAAGTGGGGGGCAGGTCCGAAGAACGCGGCCGGCATTGTACCGATTCGATCCCGGCTGTCGAGTCAGGCGGCGAGGAGATCGACGAACACGGCGATCGCGCGCTCCACGTCGGCGTCGGAAACGTCGAGGTGCGTCACGAGCCGCACGTGCGTCTCGTCGAACGGTAGCGCGAGCACTCCCCGCCGCGCGAGCCCCTCCGCCGCGCCGGTAGGAGTGAGACCGGCGCCGGTCACGTCGACCATCACGATGTTCGTCCCGCCGTAGGTAACCTCGAGCCGGGGCAACGGCGAGATCCCCTCCGCGAGCAGGCGCGCGCGCCGGTGATCCTCGACGAGACGATCGCGGTTCTCCAGCGCGAGCAGGCCGGCGGCGGCCAGGATCCCGGCCTGGCGCATGCCGCCGCCGAAGCGCTTGCGCGCCCGGCGCGCCTCGGAGATGAAGGCGCGATCGGAGAGCAGGAGCGAACCGACGGGCGCCCCGAGCCCCTTGCTGAGGCAGAACATCACGGATGCGAACCCGCGCGCGAGCTCGAGGCCCGTCGCGCCGAGAGCCGCGGCGGCGTTCCAGATCCGCGCGCCGTCCAGGTGGACCGCCATCCGGTGGCGCGCCGCGACCGCGAGCAGGGCGTCCTTGGCGGCGAGGTCCATCACCGCGCCTCCGACCCCGTTGTGCGTGTTCTCGAGGCAGAGGAGCGCCGTGCGCGGGAAGTAGGACGCATCGGGCCGCGCGGCGAGAGCCACCGCATCCGGCGACGGGATGCCGCGTGCGCTCCCCACGATGCGGGGCATGGTGCCCGAGAGCGCGGCCATCGCGCCCATCTCGTGCTGCGCGACGTGGATCTCTCCTCGGGACGATGACCTCGTCCCCGGCTTGGTGTGAACCGCGATCGCGATCCGGCTGGCCATCGTCCCCGACGGCACGAAGAGAGCGGCCTCGAACCCGGCGAGGGCCGCCCCGATTCCTCGAGGCAGCCACGGTCGGGTCGTCCCCCAGGACGTCGTCGCCCACTTCGCCGTCGCCATCGCGTGGCGCATGGCCTGCGAGGGACGGGTGACAGTGCTCGCTTCGAGATCGATGGGCATCTCTGGAGGAGCGAGGCGGCCGAACGGCCAGTATAGGTACTCGCCGCGCGCGATCGGCTATATTAGGACGCTGGCCACGGCCCCCGGGCGCCCTCGCGCGCCGGATCGCGGCGGTGGCGCCACAGGAGCAGCCCGGCGCGCGCAAGCGCGCCACGGGCATGCGCACCCCACAGAACCAGAAGGAGTCAATCATCCCCGTGAAGAAGATCGAGAAGACGAACGACACCACCGAGTCCAAGCCGAAGGCCAAGCGCGCGAGCAAGAAAGCGGTGGTTGCCGCCCCCGCCGCAGCCCCGGCCGTGACACCGGCCCCGGTACAGGCCAAGGCGCAGGCGACCGAGATCGCAGCGACGGTGACCATCAAGCCCAGCCAGCAGGTCATCGCCGCGCGCGCCCACGAGCTCTGGGTCCTGTCGGGCCGCAAGCCTGGCCGCGATCTCGAGAACTGGCTCGCCGCCGAGAAGGACATCCGGTCGTCGCTCCCCGCCGCGCAGTAGCGCGGCGCGGAGCCCGTCCGGAGGAGCGGCCCGGAGGACCGCTACCGGTTCGTGGCGTTCAGCTTCTTGGCGATCGCCGCGGGAGTGTCGAGCACGAAGAGCACGTGCTTCGTGGTGAGCACCATCCGCGAGCCGGGGACCTGCCCCTCTTCGGGATCGCCGATGGACGCCGGCATGACGAGAGCCACGGAGGCCGGATCGATCCAGACCTCGGCGGTCGTGCGAGCGTCCGTTCCCTCGCAGGTGACGAACTGGATGAGCTTCATGGCGGCACTCTCGCACGCGTCTCTCGATGCGTCAAGGCCGGGCTACGATGGCGCCGATGAGCGCGAAGCGAACGCTCGGCGCGACCGGGATCGAGGTGACTCCCATCGGGCTCGGGACCTGGCAGCTCTCGGGGGCGCGCGGGTTCCACGGGCTGTTCTGGAAGGACGTGCCGCAGGCGGAGGTGGATGCGCTGGTGCGCGCCGCGCTTGACGGCGGCATCGACTGGTTCGACACCGCGGAGATCTACGGGAGCGGGAAGTCCGAGGAGTCCCTCGCGGCGGCCCTGAAGGCGAGCGGCCGGCAGGACGCGAAGATCGCCACGAAGTGGTGGCCGCTCCTGCGGACAGCCCGCTCGATCCGCTCCACGATCGATCGCCGGCTCCGGACGCTCGGCGGCTTCCATCACCTCACCAGATTCACCAGCCGATCTCGTTCTCGAGCGTCGAGAGCGAGATGGACGCCATGGCCGACCTGGTGAACGCCGGGAAGATCGGCGCCATCGGCGTGAGCAACTACTGGCCGCCGCGATGCGCCGCGCCCACGCCGCGCTCGCGCGCGGCCTCCGCCCGCCTCCAACCAGGTGCGCTACAGCCTCCTCGATCGCACCATCGAGCGCGACGGCACCCTCGCCGCCGCCCGCGAGCTCGGCGTCACGATCATCGCCTACTCACCGCTCGCACAGGGCCTCCTCACCGGCAAGCTCCACGAGGATCCCCGCCTCTTCGCGGCTCCCGCTCGCCCGGCGCCTTCCTCGCTGAGACCGCCCTGGCGCGGAGCGCCCCGCTCGTCGCCGAGCTCGACGCATCGCCGCCGCCCACGGAGCCTCTGCCCCGCAGGTCGCGCTCGCGTGGACGATCGTTTCCTTCCACGGCGACGTCGTCGTCGCGATCCCGGCGCCAGGCAAGACCCATCACGCCGCAGACGCCGCCGCCGCGCTAGGGGTCACGCTCACCGACGAGCTCGCCTGCACGATGCGCCCGCGCCGCGACGAAGCGATAGGGGCCATCGGACAGCCCGCGGCACCCCGGCGGCGCTTGCGCCGCGCCGTCTTCCAGCCGCGGGCGCCCCGCCGGGGACCGCCCTGTGCGCGCGCGCACGATCGATCGCATGCCGCCGCGCGAGGAGAACTCTCCGGTCACCTCCGCCCAGACCGGCCGCGTCGCGGCCACGAAGTCCTTGAGGATCCTGTTGACCGCGTTCTCGTAGAAGATGCCGACCTGCCGGTAGGCGAGGAAGTACTCCTTCAAGCTCTTCAGCTCGGCGCAGCGCCCCTTCGGCTCGTAGCGGATCGTGATGCCGCCGAAGTCGGGAGCCCCGTCTTCGGGCAGACCGATCGCATCGGGCTCTCGACCGTGATCTCGTACCCGGGGAACTGGCTCAAACGTCTCGATCCTCGAGGCGGGCGAGCCCGCCACCGCGTGCTCGTCGGCGTGATTCTTCGTCATGGCATCCTCGCGCGCGGATAACACGGTGATGCGTCACGCCCCTCGCTCGCGCTCGCCTGGGCGCTCCGCGGCGCGCGCCGGCGCCGACGGCATCCCGGCCGCTGCCTCCTTCTCGGAGGTTAGCGCGCGCGGCGCCGAGGACGGCGCATCATCCTCGTGCTGCTCGCGTCGTCGCTTCCGTCCGGAGAGGAAATACGAGGGCAATGATCGCAAGCTCGGGGAGCTCGGGGACAAGCTCAGATCGCGCGCGCCGACGCGTACGACGGCGACGAGGGGGACGAAGCGCGGAGGTACAACATCCATTACCTTCCCACGATGCTGCTCCTGGAGGCCGACGGGGCGGAGGTGGAGCGGCTGAGGACGCGCCTGCCGCCAAGGAGTTCCGGCGCATCCTCGACGACCTCGCTCGCCGGTGGCGGCCCGCTCGCGCGCACGAAGGCCGCGGAGAAGGCGGACGACCCCGAGTCCGTGCTGGCCGTCGGCCGGGCGCTGATGAGCCGAGGGGACCTGAGCGGAGCCAAGACGCGCTTGACCGCCGTCGCGAGCGGCGACCCCGACCATCGATCGCCGCAGACCGCCGGCCGGGCGTTGCACGTACTCGCCTCGCCCTTCACGGAGACGACCTCGGCGACCGCACGGCAGGCGTTCGAGGCGGTGGAGAAGAGCTACGTTGCAGCGCCGCCGCCGATGAGCTTCTGCGCTCGCGCGCCTCGACGCCATCGATGGCCATTCCAATGAAGAGGCCGCCGCGCTCGAGCGGTTCCGCGTGCGCACCCCGATCATCCGCAGGACGCGTTCGTCAAGGAGCCGATCGAGAAGTTCGCGCGGCCCCCTGCGCCTGCTGGCGCCTGACCGGGCGCGACCGCGGGACGTCCGGCGGCGTTGGCGAGGCGCGCCGACGACGCATCCTGTGTGCTGGATTCGGAGGAGGCGCAACGATGCCAGCGACGCCGATCCGCGTGTCCTGGCACGGAGCAGGGTTTTTCAACGGCTGCTAGGAGGCGGCACGTCCCGGGCGGCCCGGTGGCGGGGGCTTGTCCCGCGCCGGTTCGCACGTAACATAGGTGCCGTGGACCCGAGCCAGAAGCGGGCGTCCTTCAGCCTGACGCTGAAGCTCACGTTCATCGCCCTTGCGATGTTCCTCGTCATCGCTATCGCGGGCTATTTCCTCTTCCTCGGACCCACGCTGCGCCTCCTCCAGGACTCGCTCCTCGGAAAGGGCAAGGCGCTCTGCGACAGCCTCGCCTACAACGCAAGCTACGGCGTGCTCATCGCGAACGAGGAGGAGCTCGCCAAGAGCGCGCTCGGCGTCTGGGCGGAGGAGGACGTGCTCTACGTCATCGTCTACAACAAGACGGGTACGGAGGTGCTGTTCCAGAAGCCGAAGGGCGAGTTCGGCCCCACCGCCCTCGCGGCGGCGCGCTCCGCCGTGAAGCCCGACGCGACCGGCGAGACCACGCTGCAGCACGAGAACGGGATGCGCTTCATCGACATCGCGCGCCCCGTGTTCCGCTCGGAAGGGGCGTCGACCGGCGTCGAGGCGATCCTGGAAGGTCCGAGCTCCACCAAGCAGTCCACGCCCATCGGCACGGTGCACCTGGGGCTCGCCCTCACCGACATCAACAAGGCGCGGTACGAGTTCCTTCGCCTGGCGCTGATCCTTGCGATCCTGATCGTGTTGCTCGGCGTGATCGGCACGACGCTGCTCTACCGCTTCGTCATCTACCCGCTCACGCGCATCGCCGGCGCGGCGGGAAAGATCGCGAGCGGTAACCTGACCGAGAAGGTCGAGGTCGGGAGCCGTGACGAGATCGGCCTTCTTGCCGAGACGTTCAACGAGATGCTCGACGGCCTCGCGGGCCTCGCGCGCGAGCTCAAGATGGCCGGGGGTCAGCTCAGCGCCTCCGCCTCGGAGATCCTGACCGCGGCCGAGGAGCAGTCGGCCTCCTCGCGCGAGCAGAGCGTCTCGGTCAACGAGACGACCGCCACGATGGAGGAGCTCGCGCAGACGAGCAAGCAGATCGCGGAGAACAGCGACAAGGTCGCCCGCACCGCCGAGGAGACCTTCCACACCGCCCAGACCGGCAGCAAGGCGGTCGAGGACACCATCTCCGGCATGATGTCGATCAAGGGTCAGACGGAGACCAACACCAACAAGATCTTCGCGCTCTCCGAGAAGATCCAGAAGATCAACAACGTCGTCAAGATCATCAACGACATCGCCGACCAGACGAAGCTGATCGCCTTCAACGCGGCGATCGAGGCAGCGGGCGCGGGCGAGGCGGGCAAGCGCTTCTCCATCGTCGCCGTGGAGGTGCGGCGCCTCGCCGACACCGTGATGGAGTCGATCGAGGAGATCAAGAACACGATCACCGAGATCCAGCTCGCCACCAACGAGCTCATCATGTCGTCCGAGAAGGGGATCAAGGACGTCGAGGAGGGCGTCAACGTGGCCTCGCGCGCCGGCGAGGCGCTCCAGAAGATCATCGCGATGATCCGGCAGACCACCGAGTCGAGCAAGCAGATCTCCCTCTCGACCCAGCAGCAGCGCACCGCGTCGGAGCAGGTGGTCATCTCGATGAAGGAGGTCAGCAAGACGGCGAACCAGACCGCCTCCTCGTCCAAGCAGACCATCTCCATCGCGACGGAGCTGAACCAGCTCTCCGAGCAGCTCGCCACGGTGGTCAAGCGCTTCAACCTCGGGGGCGGGGACGTCGAGTACGCGGAGCCCGCGCGCCGGCGCCTTCGGGATCGCGAGAGGAACTAGGCGAGAGCTCGCGGGGAGCCATGAAGTTCGATCGGAGCCTCTTCATCGCGAAGTTCGCCGAGGAGGCCAAGGAGCACCTCCAGAAGCTCGGCGAGGGGCTGCTCGCGCTCGAGAAGGCGCCCGACGACATCGAGGCGACGAAGGTGATCCTGCGATCGGCCCACACGCTGAAGGGCTCGTCGCGCATGCTGAAGTTCGACGACCTCGGGCTCATCGCCCACCGGATGGAGGATCTCTTGATCGACATCCGCGACCGCAAGGTGTCGTTCCGACCGGAGATCTTCGATCTCCTCTTCGCCTGCACCGATCAGATGGAGGCGTGCCTCCAGGCGATCCTCGCCGGGGGGACCGCGCCGCTCGACGTCAGCGCGCTGGCCGCCGACATCCAGCGGGCGCAGGCCGGGGAGCCGCTCCAGGCCGTACGGGCGCGCAAGGCCGCGCCGGAGCCGCCTCCGGCGCCCGAGCCGGGGCCCGAGCCCACGCCGGCCCCGCACCGCGCGCCGACGCCCCCGGCCGCCGCCCTGGAGCGCATCACGCAGTCGCTGCGCATCACCCGCGCGGTGAAGCGCCTGGACGCAGCCGAGGTGAAGATGGACGAGACCGTGCGCATCGGCATGGTCAAGCTCGACAAGTCGATCCGCCTCGCGGGGAGCTCGTGGTCCAGCCAGATGAAGGCCCGCGAGCACCTGCAGGGGAATCGGCAAGCTCCGGCGCATGGCGCGCCGCTACTTCCAGATCGCCCAGAGGCTCGAGGGGCTCGGGGAGGTCCACGGGATCCCGGTCCACGAGGTGCTCGACGCTCGAGCGCGCTCGCCGCCCACGTGGACAGATGTACAAGCGCACGCGGGAAGGACCTCGCGCTGGTCGACATCTCCGTGAACGCGCTGCAGGAGGAAGTACTCTCCATGCGCATGCGCTCCCTCTCTCGTCGATCCTCGACCCTACCCGCGCCACGTGCGCGACCTCGCGCGCGACCTCGGCAAGGACGTCGAGCTCGTGCTCGAAGGCAAGGGGCCGAGCTCGACAAGAAGATCCTCGAGAAGATCGGCGACGCCCTGCTGCACATCGTCCGCAACGCGATCGACCACGGCATCGAGCGCCCGGCGGGCGCATCCGGCACGGCAAGGAGACCCGAAGAGCTTCATCGTGATCCGGGCGCAGCACGAGGCGAGGAACATCAAGATCGTGATCGAGGACGACGGCGCCGGCCTCGACCTCGAGGCGATCAAGCGCAAGGCCCTCCAGAAGGGGATCCTCCGCGAGGCGGACAAGGACACCGTGACCGACCACGAGCTCCGCGGCCTCATCTTCGCGCCCGACTTCTCGGCGGACATCATCACGGACGTGTCGGGGCGGGGCGTCGGCATCGACGTCGTCAAGCAGCGGGTCGAGCTGAAGGGTTCCATCTCCATCGACTCGGAGAAGGGCACCGGGACGAAGAGATCGCCATCACACGTTGCACTCACCCTCGCGTCCTGCCGCGTCCTCGCCTCGACGCCCGCGGCATGCGCCACCGCGATCGATCGACAGCATCCAGGGCAGTGCGCATCAGGCGGGCCGACGTGATCCAGATCGTCGACCGGTCCGCCGTGCGCGTGCGCAGCCAGCTCATCCCGCTCGTGGACCTGGCGAGTGCTGCAGCTCCCAGACCGCCAGCAGAGGGCATTGAGCGGGAACGACCACCACCTCTTCACGATCGCGCAGTCCGCCAGCAAGAGCGCATCGGTATCGTGGTCGACCAGATCGCCGCGGAGGCGGAGGTGATCCTGAAGCCGATGCCGCGCACCTCCGCAAGACGCCCCTGGTGTCGGGTCTCACGGTGTCGGGCAAGGAACGAGATCATCCTGGTGCTCACGTCCCCGACCTGGTGGCCTCCGCCCGCCGGCTCAAGACGGTGGAGAAGCCGAGATCGAGGAGGCCGAGGGTGCAGGCCGCGCGGCGCCCTGCTCCTGGTGGTGGACGACTCCTCAACACGCGCGAGATCGAGAAGAGCATCCTCGAGGCGGAGGAGGTACCGCGTCGACCTCGCGAAGGACGGACTCGAGGCGCTCAAGAAGGTGCGGGCGCCGCTGCGACCTGGTCGTCACCGACATCGAGATGCGCGCCTGGTTGGCTTCTCCTTCACCGCCCAGCTCGCGAGGACAAGGACTACCAGAACGTTCCGGTGGTGATCGTCACGAGCAAGGAACGCGAAGAGGACAAGCGGCGCGGCATCGAGGTGGGGGCGAACGCCTATATCGTGAAAGGCTCCTTTGACCAGTCGAACCTCGTCGAGATCGTCGCGTCGCTCGTGGGCTGAGCCGTGAGCGACTCCGTCCTCCGCGGAAAGATCCTCGTGGCGGACGACAGCCCCACCATCTCGAGCATGCTCTCGTTCATGCTCGAGAGCCAGGGCTACCAGGCCGTCCTCGCCAAGGACGGGATCGAGGCGATCGTGAAGGCCTACCAGGAGCGCCCCGACCTGATCCTGCTCGACATCGAGATGCCGCGCATGAACGGCTACCAGACTTGCCGGCTCCTGAAGGACGACGCTCCCACCAAGCGCATCCCCATCATCATGCTCACGAGCAAGGACCAGCGGTCGGACCGGTTCTGGGGTCTCACGACGGGAGCGGACGAGTACCTCACCAAGGACTTCGAGCCCGAGGACCTCTTCGCCCTCATCGAGCGGTGCCTCGACCGCGCGCGCGTCGAGACCGCGCACCTGGCGGCGGTCAAGCCCTTCCCGATCACGGAGGCGAGCGTCGGCGAGTCCGACATGCTCGAGCGGGTCAACAACCTCCTCGACCGGAAGCTCTTCCAGACGACCATCCTGAACGAGGTCGCGGAGATCGCGAAGTCGATCCACGACCACCGCGCCGTCATCCGGCGCGTGCTCGAGTTCCTGTACCGCGTGCTCGATTACAAGCTCGCGGGGATGTTCCTCGCCAAGGAGGGACGGCCCGAGATGACGCTCGCCGTCGCCGACGAGGGATCGGCGGAGCTCGGGGAGACGCTGCTACGGTTCGCTCTCGGGGAGTGGGAGCGGGCCGGCATGGTCCCGGCGCGCTCGTCGGACGTCGACGTCTCGGTCGTGCGCCTGACCGAGGACGCTGCCCCGCCGCCGCGGCTGGTGGAGACGCGGGCGATCCCGCTCGAGGTGCGCGGTCGCATCATCGGCCTCCTGTGCGTCGCCACGGCGCAACCTGGCGGCTTCTCCGAGGAGAACCTCCAGACGCTGCGGCTCATCGCCAACCACGGCGTCGTCGTCGTGGACAACGCCATCCTCTACGCCATGACCGAGCAGCTCGCCCAGACCGACGGCCTCACGGGCCTCTACAACCACCGCTGCTTCAAGGGGGAGCTGAAGAAGGAGGTGGAGCGGAGCCGGCGGTTCGGCCTCGTGCTCTCGCTCATGATGCTCGACATCGACTTCTTCAAGAGCTTCAACGACACCTACGGCCATCCGGCCGGTGACGTCGTGATCCGGACGATCGCCACCATCATCAAGCAGAACGTCCGCGACGTCGACTTCGTCGCGCGCTACGGCGGCGAGGAGTTCGCCGTCATCCTGCTCGAGGCGGACCAGCGCACGGCCGCGGAGGTGGCCGAACGCGTGCGCGCCGGCGTCGAGCGCTGCGGCTTCCCCGTTCCCGGCGGGACCGAGATCCACAAGACGGTGTCGATCGGCCTCTGCACCTGCAAGGACAAGGAGAAGCTCGAGCCGGCGGCGCTGATCCAGAAGGCGGACGATGCGCTCTTCCGCGCGAAGGACGGCGGGCGTAACCTGGTCGTGCTGGAGACGCTGTGAACGCGGGAGCGCCCAGGTAACCATGGCTTCAGATCCGCCGCGCAAGGACTCCGGCCTCGAGAGCAAGCGGCGCGAGATCCTCGAGATCGTCCGCGCCCGCAAGCAGGCGGAGAAGGTCATCGAGCTCGAGGAGGGGACCGAGCAGATCGTCTTCGTCACCCTCGCGGGCGCTCTCTACGGGCTCGAGGGCAAGTACGTGAAGGAGATCCTCACGGTCCCCGACATCACGTTCGTGCCGTCGGTCCCACCCCACGTCCTGGGCGTCATCAACCTCCGCGGCGACGTCGAGTCGGTCTTCGACGTGCGGCAGGTGCTCGGCCTTGCCGACTCGGTCACCGGGAAGTCGTCCCGCATCGTCCTTGCCGCTGTGGGAGACGTGCGCTCGGGGATCCTCGTCGACTCGGTGGAGGAGGTCGCGAGCGTCCCGCGCTCCCGCATCGCTCCGCCGCTCCACACCATGGAGAAGATCAAGGCGGAGTTCCTCGTCGGCGAGACGACGCTCGGAGACAGGAACGCCGTCATCCTCTCGATCGAGCAGATCTGGAAGAAGGTGCTCGCGCCGGAAAGCCCGGAGAGGCGCTGATGGACGGAACCCCGGCGCTCCGGAGGGGACCGCCACGACCGAGCTCCTCCTGTTCCGCGCGCCGGGGCATCACCTTCGGCGTCGCGCTCGATCGAATGGACGAGATCGCCGAGGTCGAGGAGTTCGTGAAGATCGCGTCGCCTGCGTTCGCGCCTCTGCGCGGCGCGCTCCTCTGTCACGACCGGCCGGTGCCGATGGTCGACGTGGCGCGCCGCCTCGGCATCGCCGGATCTCGCCTACGTAGACGCGGTGCTCCTGGTGACGCGCGTCGCGGAGCACACCGCGTCGGCTTCCTGGTGGACGACCCGGAGGACGTGGTCGCCGTCGGACCCGGGGCTTCCGGGCGCTGCCCGAGATCGTCGAACGGAGCCGGTCGCAGCGCGCGCTCTGCGCGATCGCGCTGCGCAGGGATCGGATCGTCGAGCTCATCGACCTGCCGCTCCTGCTCGACGAGAGCAGGCGGCGCTCGCCTGCGCGAGGCGGAGCGCGCGTTCCAGGACGAGAGGTGAGAGCGCCTCGGTCGCGTCGAGCAGGGGGAGATAATGGAGCCATGAGCGGGGAGGAGAATCCGGGTCCTGGTCGTGGATGACTCACCAGTCGCGCGAAGGCTTCCTGGTGAGGATCCTGTCCTCGATCCCGCGATCGAGGTCGCGGGTACGGCTGCTGCTGACGGCAACGAGGCGGTGCGGGCGGCGGCGCGGCTGCGACCCGACCTCATCACGATGGACATCTACATGCCCGAGATGGACGGCCTCGCGGCGATCCAGGAGATCATGGCCACGGTCCCGCGTCCGATCCTCGTCGTCACCTCCGACCGGAACAGCAAGCTCGCCTACCGTTCCCTCGCCTGCGGAGCTCTCGACGTGCTCGAGAAGCCCGGGTTCGTCGAGGACGCGACGCCCGAGACCTACGCCGAGCTCCTGGGCCGGGTCCGGCTGCTGTCGAAGGTCAAGGTGATCACCCACGTGCGCGGGCGGCGCCAGAAGTGGTCCGAGGCGCTGCCCCCCATCCCGCCGGGCTCCGACGAGGCCCCGGCCCATCACATCGTCGCCATCGGCGCGTCGACGGGAGGGCCTTCGGTCATCGCGAAGATCCTGGGAGAGCTGAAGGCGGACGTCCCCGCGGGGTTCGTGATCGTGCAGCACCTGTCCGAGGGCTTCACCCAGGGGCTCGTGCAGTGGCTCGACGAGGTGACGCCGCTCAAGGTCAAGGAGGCGATGCACGGCGACGTGGTCGAGCCGGGAGTCGCCTACGTGGCGCCCGCCGACTCGCACGCGGAGCTCGCCTCCGGCGCGCGCATCTTCCTCTCGAAGAAGCCGCTCCTTCGCGGCCACCGCCCAAGCGCCGATCTCCTCTTCTCGTCGCTCGCGCGGACGATGCCGCGCAAGGCGATCGGCGTGATCCTCACCGGCATGGGGATGGACGGCGCGGAGGGGCTCTCGGAGCTGAAGCGCGCCGGAGGCAGGACCATCGCCCAGAGCGAGGAGAGCTGCCTGATCTTCGGCATGCCCAAGGTCGCGATCGAGCTCGGCGCCGCCGAGCGCATCCTCCCCGCGGAAGGGATCGCCGAGGAGATCGCGAGGCTCTGCCGGCCGTGAGCGGCGCCGAGATCCCTCCGGAGAGGCTCGACGAGCTCTTCGCCATCATCGAGCAGAAGAGCGGCATCTTCGTCGAGGCCGCGCGTCGCGAGTACCTCGGCGCGGACCTGCTCGCGCGCCAGGCGCGGTCGGGTCACCGTTTCGACGACTACCTCTCGCTCCTGGCAAGCGCCGCGGGCCAGAAGGAGCTCGACCATCTGGTCGATCTCGCCACGAACAACGAGACCTACTTCTTCCGGGAGCCGAACCACTTCCGCGCGCTGACCGCCCACATCCTTCCCGCGCTCCTGGCGGCGCGGCGCAGCGCCATCACGATCTGGAGCGCCGGCTGCTCGACCGGCGAGGAGCCCTACTCCATCGCGATGGCGGTGCTGCGTATGGCCGAGCACGACCGCGACCTCCGCGCGATGCAGGTGCGGATCCTGGGCACCGACGTGTCGCAGCGCGCCATCGAGAAGGCCCGCCAGGGCCACTACACGAAGAACTCCTTCCGCGCCATGTCGGAAGCGGATCTCGCGCGCTTCTTCGTCGAGCGGCCCCGGAGCTACGAGGTGAAGGAGGCCGTGCGCGAGCTCTGCGATTTCCGCGTGATGAACCTCCTCGAGGACACGGGCGACAGCTACTTCGATGGGCTCGACGTCATCTTCTGCCGCAACGTCACCATCTACTTCCGCGAGGCAACGATCCAGCGCCTCAACCGGAGGCTCGCCAACTCGCTGCGCGAGGGCGGCTACCTCATCTTCGGCGCGACCGAGACGCTGCAGCACCAGTCCGAGGACCTGCACCTCTGCGAGGTCGAGGGATCGTTTCTCTACAGGAAGGGAAGCCGTGCGCCCGAGCCGCCCCCCGCGCCGAGGCGCGAACCTTCGGGCCGCCACAAGAAGCCCTCCGCGCCGTCCGCCAGCGGGAGGCGCAGCGGCGCGTTCCCCCGCGCCGCGGTCGCCGCGGCCGCCGATGCCGCCCGCAAGGAGGAGTCCGTCTACGCGCGCGCCCTCGCGCTGGTGAAGGACGAGCGGCACGTCGAAGCGCTTCCACTGCTCGAGGAGGCGGCGCGCTCCGACGACCGCGGCGAGCGGCGGATCCACGCCCTAGCGGCGCTCGCGAGCATCACATGAGCCGGGAGGAATGGGCGACGCGCAAGCTACCTCGGCAAGGGGCCGCGCTCGACCCGTTGCGCGCCGATCTCTACGTCCTGTCCGGGCTCCTGATGCGCTACCAGTCCGACCACGAGGCGCCCTCGGCCGCCTCAAGCAACCTTCATACGCCCCGGCTTCTACCTCGATCGCTTCTACCTCGGCGAGACCTACCGGAGCCTCGAGCGGGCCGCCGACGCCGAGCTGCGCGTACAAGAACGCGCGCGGCTCCTCGACGACCCCGCGCGAAACGCTTCCAGGTCGCTCCTCGTGGCGACCGCCGGCTTCCGGATTACATCGCGCGCGTGTGCGAGCGATACGGCCGATCCGTTGACCGTCGCTCCTGTCCGACCCATTCGGGTCTGCGTCCGACCTGGCACCACGCGCCCGCGGCCGGCGAGCCGATCACGTTATGATAGCCGTTTCCCCGACCGACCTTGCCGAAGCTGCCTACCGATCGCCAGTTCGCCGCCATCGTCGAGAGGCCGTGCGCTTCGCACGGCCGACCAGCTCGGCACGCTCTCGGCAGGCCATGAGGGTCTGACGCGGTTCTCGGGAACACGATCTCCCAGAACGTGACCGAGACGAGCGTCCAGCTCACGGTGAAGGTGGTCTCTGGCGACCGCATCGGGAGGGTGACCGGAAACCAGGTCGACGAGCGGAGCCTGCGCGCCGCCATCGAGAGCGCCCGCGCGCTCGCCCGGGCGAGCCGGAAGGTCGAGAAGCTCCTTCCTCTGGTCGGCCCGCAGACCTACACGAAGGTGGACGGATACCGCAAGGAGACCGCGCGCCAGAGCCCGGCCGACCGGGCCGCGCTGGTCGAGCCAGCGACGGCGGGGCTCCGGAAGCTCCGCCTGGACGGCGCGGGCATCGTCGAGGCGCGCGAGCGCTTCCTCGGGTTCGGGACGTCCGCCGGCGCGCTCGCCTCGGGTCGCGCCACGGAGGCGATCATGAGCGTCACCGCGCGCACGAAGGATGGCGGCGCGGGGTTCGCGGAGCGGCTCAACGCATCGGCCACCGCGATCGATCCCGTCGCGCTCGCGGCCGTCGCGGCCGACAAGGCGCTCAAGAGCCGCAAGCCGACGACCCTCGCGGCCGCTACACGGTGATCCTCGAGCCTGCACCGGTCGTCGAGCTCGTCACCTCTTCCTGACGACGCTCGGCTTCGGCGCGCTCTCCCCATCGAGGGTCGGAGCCCGCTCTCCGAGCTCGGCCGGAAGGTGTTCTCGATCACCATCCGCGACGACGACGCCTACCACCCTGTGCAGCGTCCCCTTCGACTTCGAGGAAGCTCCCGCGAAAGGGTGAGGCTCGTCGAGGAAGAGACCTCCTCGCGTCGCTGGTACGACCGGCGGCGGCGGCTGCCATGGGGGTCGCGTCGACGGGCCATTCGCTCCCGCAGCCGAACACCGACAGGCCGCTGCCGTTCGACATCGTGATGACGCCCGGCGCCGCGAGCTGCGGATGATCGCGTCGACCGAGCGCGGCATCCTGGTCACGCAGTTCCTCACCAGCGTGCTCGACCCGAGCCACCTGGTCCTGCCGAGGATGACCGGAACGGCGCGACCTCGTGGAGAAGGAGCGCATCCGGCGCCACGCTGGCTTCGTTCACCGAGTCGATGCGCCTTCGGCAACGTCGAGGCTGTCGGCTCGGCTTCGTCGCCCAGGCCTTCGCTCGGAGCCGCACGCTGCGCGCTCCAGATCCGCGACTTCGTTTCTCATCAGGCGGCGGTTCTGATGGAGAGCAGCTCGCGCTGACCACCGCAAGCGCTGGCCCGGTGACGGCGGTCGCGCTGAGCCGCCATGGCCTGCTTGGCGGCATCAAGCCTTCGAGCTTCGTGCTCCGCGCACCATGGCCGGCAACCTGAAGCTCTACCTCGGCGCCGAGGCGATCAACCACTACGCCGTTTTCCTGCGCGAGGTCGGGACGCCGCTCTTCCCGCGCGGGACCCTGCTCTGGGTCGCGCGCCTCGTGCTGCTCGCGATGGTCGGGATACACATGGCCTCGGCGGCGCGGCTCACGGTGATGGCGCAGGCGGCCCGCCCCGTCGGATACACGCGGGTCGAGAACGTGCGATCGACCTACGCGTCCCGCACCATGCGCTGGGGAGGCCTTCTGATCCTGCTCTTCGTGATCTACCACCTGCTCCACCTCACCTTCGGCTGGGTCCACCCGAGCTTCCGCGAGGGCGACGTCTACCATAACGTCGTCGCGGGGTTCCGCGTGCCGCTCGTGGCGGCGTTCTACGTGCTGGCCAACGTGGCGCTCGGCATGCACCTCGCGCACGGGCTCTGGAGCATGTTCCAGACCCTCGGCCTCTCGAGCCCCCGCTTTAACCCGTGGCGCCGCACGTTCGCAAACGCTTTCGCCGCGATCGTCACCATCGGCAACGTGTCCTTTCCCATCGCCGTGCTCCTCGGCCTGGTGTCCGAATGAAGCTCGAGTCGCACGCGCCCGCGGGGAACCTGGCCGACAAGTGGGATCGGCACCGCTTCGACCTGAAGCTGGTGAATCCCGCCAACAAGCGCAAGTACGAGGTGCTCGTGGTGGGAAGCGGCCTGGCCGGCGCGTCGGCGGCGGCCTCGCTCGCGGAGCTCGGCTACAAGGTGACCTGCTTCTGTTACCAGGACAGCCCGCGGCGCGCCCACTCCATCGCGGCGCAGGGAGGGATCAACGCCGCCAAGAACTACCAGAACGACGGCGACAGCGTGCGCCGGCTCTTCTACGACACCATCAAGGGAGGCGACTACCGGGCGCGCGAGGCCAACGTCTACCGCCTGGCCCAGCTCTCGGTGAACATCATCGACCAGTGCGTCGCCCAGGGCGTCCCCTTCGCGCGGGAGTACGGAGGCCTTCTCGCCAACCGATCGTTCGGCGGCGCCCAGGTGTCGCGCACGTTCTACGCCAGGGGGCAGACGGGCCAGCAGCTCCTGCTCGGCGCCTACCAGGCGCTCGAGCGGCAGATCGGCAAGGGCGCCGTGACGATGCACCCGCGCACCGAGATGCTCGACCTCGTGCTCGTGGAGGGGCGGGCGCGCGGCATCGTGACGCGCAACCTCGTCACCGGCGAGACGAGGAGCCACGCGGGCGACGCGGTCGTGCTCGCGACGGGCGGCTACTCGAACGTCTTCTACCTCTCCACCAATGCCAAGGGGTGCAACGCCACGGCGATCTGGCGCGCGCACCGCCGCGGGGCGCTCTTCGCAAACCCCTGCTACACGCAGATCCACCCGACCTGCATCCCACCGTCCGGCCACTCCCAGTCCAAGCTCACGCTCATGAGCGAGTCGCTACGGAACGACGGGCGCATCTGGGTCCCGAAGGCGCCGAAGGACGCGCGGCCTCCGCACCAGATCCCCGCGGGCGAGCGTGATTACTTCCTCGAGCGGAAGTACCCGAGCTTCGGGAACCTCGTCCCGAGGGACGTCGCCAGCCGCAACGCGAAGGAGGTCGTGGACGAGGGGCGGGGCGTCGGCCCGCTGGGAAACGGCGTGTATCTCGACTTCGCCGACGCCATCAAGCGCCTCGGCAAGAAGGCGATGGGCGACCGCTACGAGAACCTCTTCGAGATGTACCAGAACATCACCGGCGAGGACCCCTACGAGGCGCCGATGCGCATCTACCCCGCGCCCCACTACACGATGGGCGGCCTCTGGGTGGACTACAACCTGATGAGCAATGTCCTCGGGCTCTACGTGATCGGCGAGGCGAACTTCTCCGATCATGGCGCCAACCGTCTCGGCGCGAGCGCTCTGATGCAGGGTCTCGCGGACGGCTACTTCATCCTGCCCTACACCATCGGCGACTACCTCAGCAAGCACATGGGCGACAAGGTGGGGACCGATCACGCGGCGTTCCACGGCGCCCTTGACGAGGTCAAGGCGCGGACCGCCGCGCTCCTCTCCATCAAGGGCAAGCGGACCGTCGACTCGTTCCACCGCGAGCTCGGGACGATCACGTGGGAAAAGTGCGGCATGGCGCGCAGCCAGAAGAGCCTCGAGGAAGCGCTGGCGCGGATCCCCGAGCTCCGCGCGGAGTTCGGCAAGGACCTGAACCTCCTCGGAGATGACGCGGGACTCAACCAGTCTCTCGAGAAAGCGGGGCGCGTGGCGGACCTCTTCGAGCTCGCGGAGCTGATGTGCCGCGACGCGCTCGAGCGGAACGAGTCGTGCGGCGGGCACTTCCGCGTGGAGCACCAGCACCCCGACGGGGAGGCGATGCGCCACGACGAGGAGTTCCAGTACGTCGCCGCGTGGGAGTGGGGCGGCGCTGGCAAGCCTCCCGTGCTCCACAAGGAGCCGCTCGTCTACGAGACGGTCACGCCCTCCACCAGGAGCTACAAGTGAACCTCGTCCTGCACGTGTGGCGCCAGCCCGGCCCCGGGAAGGACGGCAAGCTCGTGCGTTACGACGCCCGGAACGTCAATCCCGACATGTCGTTCCTCGAGATGCTCGACCTGGTCAACGAGGAGCTCCAGGGCAAAGGCGAGGAGCCCATCGCCTTCGACCACGATTGCCGCGAGGGGATCTGCGGGACCTGCGGCGTGATGATCAACGGGCGCGCGCACGGACCGCTGCCCCGCACCACCACGTGCCAGCTCCACATGCGCCACTTCAAGGACGGCGACGTCCTGACCATCGAACCCTGGCGCGCCGCGGCGTTCCCGGTGGTGCGGGATCTCGTCGTCGATCGCGGCGCCTTCGACCGGATCATCCAGGCGGGCGGGTTCATCTCGGTCAACACGGGCTCGGCCCCCGAGGCCAACGGCCTCCCGATCGGCAAGACGGTCGCCGACCGCGCCATGGACGCCGCCGCCTGCATCGGCTGCGGCGCGTGCGTCGCGCAGTGCCCCAACGCCGCGGCGCAGCTCTTCACCTCGGCCAAGATCTCCCACCTGAACCTCCTTCCCCAGGGCCAGCCGGAGCGCCACGAGAGAGCGGAGCGCATGGTCGCGGCGATGGACCGGGAGGCGTTCGGCTATTGCACGAATCACGGGGAGTGCGAGGACGTCTGCCCGAAGGGCATCTCGATCGACTTCATCGCGTTCATGAACCGCGATTACCTCCGGTCGAGGATCTAGCAAAGCCCGGAAACCGCCCGGTCTCGCCGCGGGGGCGCTCCCGCCCAGGCCCGCTATACTCCACGGACCCCATGGAAAAGCTCGCGAGCATCGCCATCGACACGGCCCTGAAGAAGGGCGCCACCTACGTGGACGTCCGCATCGTGGAGACGCGGAGGGAGGATCTCTCCGTCCGCAACGGCGAGATCGCCGAGCTGGATCGCTCGGAGACGCTCGGCTTCGGCGTCCGCGTCATCGCGGCGGGCGCGTGGGGATTCGCCGCGTCGAACCGGATCGCGCGGGACGAGCTCGCCCGCGTGGCCGCCCAGGCCGTGGAGGTGGCGCGCGCCTCCGCGCGCCTCAAGCCGTCCGGGCTCCGCCTCGCCCCCGAGCCCGTCCATCGCGACACGTGGTCCACGCCTTACATCACCGATCCCTTCGCGGTGCCGCTCGAGGGCAAGCTCGATCTCCTCCACACCATCGACCACGTCCTGCGGAAGAAGAGCGCGATCGCGGTGGCGGAGAGCAACATGTCGTTCCTGCGCGAGAGGACGTGGCTCGCGTCGTCGGAGGGCACCTTCGTCGATCAGACGCTGCTGCGCAGCGGCGTTGGCTATTCCGCGACCGCGGTCGGCAACGGCGACACCCAGATCCGGTCGTACCCGAACTCGTTCCGCGGCCAGTACCTCGGCCTCGGGTACGAGCTCGTGAAGTCGCTGCCCCTGGTCGAGAACGCCGAGCGCGTGCGCGAGGAGGCGATCGCGCTCCTCGACGCGCCGCCGTGCCCCGAGGGCGTCAAGGACCTCATCGTCGACGGATCGCAGCTTGCGCTGCAGATCCACGAGTCGGTGGGCCATGCAACGGAGCTCGACCGCGTGCTCGGCATGGAGGAGAGCTACGCAGGATCCTCCTTCGCGACGACCGACAAGCTGGGCAAGTTCGGCTACGGCTCGCCGATCGTGAACCTGGTCGCCGACTCCACCGTCCCCACCGGCCTCGCGACGATCGGCTACGACGACGACGGCGTCGCCGCGCAGCGCTGGCACGTCGTGCAGGCCGGCGTGCTCCAGGGTTACCTCACGTCGCGCGAGCTCGCCCACCCGATCCGGGAAGGACGCTCGCGCGGCTGCTGCCGCGCCGAGGGTCACCAGAACATCCCCATCATCCGCATCCCGAACCTCTCGCTGATGCCCGGGGACGTGACCTTCGAGGCGCTGGTGAAGGACACGCGGGACGGCATCTACATGGAGACCAACCGCTGCTGGTCGATCGACCAGCTCCGCCTCAACTTCCAGTTCGGCTGCGAGGCCGGCTGGGAGATCAAGAACAGGAAGCGGGGCCGCATGCTGAAGAACCCGAGCTACCAGAGCATCACTCCGAAGTTCTGGGGTCGTGCGACGCGATCTGCGACGCGTCGCACTGGGTGCTCTGGGGGTCAACAACTGCGGCAAGGGCCAGCCGGTGCAGACCGCCGAGATGTCCCACGGCGCCGCGCCCGCCCGCTTCCGGAAGGTGGCGGTGGGCGTCGGGAACGCCTCGCGCGAGCAGCCTGGTATGGTGTGAGCCCTCGCCGCTCGTCCCGCGGCGCCTCCCGACATTGAAGCGGCCGCACCTCCTCGCCCTCGCGGGGCTCCACCTCCTCTTCTACGTCCTTTACTTCACGCCGCGCCTTCGCGAGGACGCTCCCTACTACTACGAGCCGCTGCGCTCGGCGTTCTTCGATCGCGACCTCAACTACTACGACGAGCGCCCCTTCACGCGAAAGCAGGGAACGGCGCCGGTCAAGCTGTTCGTGGCCGGCCCCAACGCCGGCGGCAGGCCGATGATCGGCGGTCCCAACAACTCCTTCGACGTCGGCACCACGATGCTCGAGGTGCCGTTCTTCCTCGCGGGCCACGCCGTCGCGCGTCTCGCGGGGAGCGCGGCCTCCGGCTACAGCGCGCCCTACCTGCACATGATGCAGCTCGGGTTTCTCGCCACGGCGCTGGCATCGATGGTGACGCTCTACGGCCTCGCCATCTCAGAGGGGAGCGACCCCGGCTCGGCCTTCTGGGCGACCGCCTTCGTCTCCTTCGGGACGTTCCTGCCCGCCTACGTCTACGAGGACACGCTCCTGTCGCACCTACCGTCCTTCGCGGCGGCGACGCTGTTCTTCGCGCTCCTGGCCCATTGCCGGAAGGGCGCCGCCGCGCCGTGGCTCTTCGCGCTGGGATCGAGCTTCGCCTGGCTCGTGATGGCGCGGCGCCAGAACCTGCTCTTCGGCGCGACCTTCGCGGCGCTCCTGCCCGTCGTCGCCCCCGGGCCCGGCACGATCCGGCGCCTCGCGCGGACGACCGCGCTGGTGGGCGCGGGGTTCTTCGTCTTCCTCGCGCCCGAGCTCTTCGTCTGGAAGATCGCCTACGGCCACTTCTTCGAGAATCCCAACATGGCGACGCTGCGCAGCGTCCCCGTGTTCGGACGCGTGCTCTTCTCCGACCACGGCGGGCTCTACAGCCACTCGCCGGTGCTGATCGCCGCCACGGCGGGACTCTGCCTCCTGCCGCGGCGCGGCCGCCTCTGGGGCACGTGCCTCGTCGCGGGCGTGGCTCTCCAGCAGCTCCTGAACGCGCTGCGAGTCGACTGGTGGCCGGGCATCGGATTCGGCAACCGCCGGAGCGACTCGTGCCTGCCGATCTTCGCGCTCGGGCTCGCCGCTCTCCTTTCCGTGCTGGCGCGACCCGCGCGGAGCCCGTGGCCGAGGCGCGGGCTCATCGCGCTGCTCCTCTTCCTGTCGGCGTGGAACATGGCGTTCCTTCCGCAGTTCTACTCGGGCGACCGGATCGCGGAGAAGGGACGCCACTTCTTCTCCTACGCGGCCCACAGGAGCCCGGCCCAGGCGAAGATCCGCTGGCCGTTCCCGCCGCTCTCGGAGGTGCCGGCGCTCCTCGCAGAGGACGCGGCGATCGTGCGCGCGAGCTCGTTCACGTTCTCCGGGAGCGCTCGCGCCGTCGCGATGCTGGCGATCGTCGTGGCCGCGAGCGGAGCGGTGCTGGCCATCGCCCGCCTCGGCGCGGCGCGTCCGGTCCCGCGCGCCCTCGCGATCGCGCTGCCGTCGCTCATTGCGATTCCCTGCACGCTCTGGCTCGGAGCCGTGCTCCTCCACCAGCGCTGGGTCATCGCTCTCTACTACGATCCGCCCGAGCCCGTGGAGCGCCTTCGCATCGCATCCTCCGGCCCCTTTCGTGGCGGCGTCGTCCCGATGATGCTGGCGCCGGGCCAGGGCCGCACCTTCCGGCTCCCGGACGCGACCGACGTCACGGGCTTCGAGCTCGTCACCGCCCCGGCTCCCGCGGAGACGTGCCTCGAGGTGGGCGGGCAGAAGATCGCGATCCCGGCCGGCGGGTCGCCCAGCATCACGTTCCCGAACCGCGGCGATCACCGCGTCGTCGCCGCGAAGGGCCGTCTCTCCGAGGTCGCCGTCACCTCGTGCGGCAGCGTCCCTGTCGAGATCTACGGCCTGGCCGCACTGCCTTGAAGCAGCTCCTGCCGCTCTCGGTCATCGTGCTCCTGGTGCTCGCGCACGTCGAGACCGGCATCGGCGACGCGCTGCGACCGCTGTCGCGGCCCGAGATGCAGACCCTCCCCGCGCCGCTCTCGATCCTCCGCGGCGTCCCGAGCGACGATCGACCCTACTTCAAGAAACCCGGTCCCGAGCCGGCGATCCTGATCCTGCGCGGGATCGGCGTCGCGCTCCTCGTCTCCCTGGTCGTGTGCGTGCTTCTCGCCGGCGACGGCCGCTCCGGCCGCGCCGCGTCCTCCGTGATCACCGGCCTCCTGGTGCTGACCCTCTATGCGATCCCCGCATCGGTGCCGATCGTCGCGCGGGCGCGAACGCACGATCCCGCGCTGGCGCACGACGGCGGCACGATCCAGATCGAGGTGGCGAGCGGGATGCTGCTCGCCGGGAAGAACCCGTACCGGGAGACCTATCGCGGCACGCCTCTCGAGAGCTGGCGGGGGCTCGAGACTCCCATCGTCGAGCACTTCCCCTACTTCCCCTGGGCGCTCCTGCCGCTCGTTCCGGCGGTCGCGCTCGGCGTGGCCGATCTCCGCATCGTCTATGCGCTCTTCCTCCTCGGCACCGCGATCCTCCTCGCCATCCCGGCGAGGAGGCACGAGACGAGGCTCGCCCTCTTCTGCCTTCCCTTCTTCGCGCCGCTGCTCGCCAAGGCGACGATGCTCGGGACGAACGATGCTTACGCCATCTTCTGGATCGTGGCCGCCCTCTTCGCAATCGAACGGGGCTGGCACAGGTCCGGGCTCGCGCTCCTGGGCCTCGCCTTCGCGGTGAAGCAGTTCTCGTGGCTCCTCGCGCCTCTCCTGCTCGCCGTCCTGTGGAAGGAGCGCGATCGCAGGGTGCTCCTCCTCGCGCCGGCGGCCTTCCTCGCGGTGACGCTCCCCTTCGCGCTCTGGGATCCCGCGAGCTTCCTCGACGACACGTTCGGCTACGGTCTCGGCGGCTCGGCGACGATGCACCCGGTGAAAGGCGTGGGCGCGTACGGGTTCGGCAACATCGCTCTGGCCTTCGGCCTGGTGCGGACCCCGAACGATCCCTTCCCCTACACCAGCATCGGGATCGCGATCTGCGCGGCGATCCTCGCCCTGGGGGCGCGACGCCTCCATCGCACGCCGAGCATCGCGGCGATCCCTGCGCTGTTTGCGGCCGCGCTCCTGCCGCTCCTATACTTCGCGCGGTATCTACACGCAAACTTCCTCGGGTATGCCGTCTTCTTCCTGCTCTGGGGCGCGCTGCGCCAAGATCCCGACGCGCCCTGACCCATGGCCGACGATCGATTGATCTTCATCTGCGAGGGAGGCGAGGGGGAGCTCTCCCTGGAGAAGCGCCTCCTGTCGATCGACGGCTATCACGCCCTCGCGGTCCCGGAGGGAGACCTCCTCGATGCGGTCAAGAGCTACCAGCCCTGCCTGGTGGTGCTCGGCCTCCTGCCGCGCAACGTGCCGCTCCTCCTGACGCGCCGGCTGCGGGAGGACCCTCTCACCAAGAAGACGAGCGTCCTCGCCACGGCGGTCCGCGGCGCCCTCGTGCGCGACGAGATCCTGAGCCGCGGCGTCAACCAGGTGCTGTTCCGCCCGTTTCCTCCGGAGAAGTTCCTGCAGGAGGTCGAGCGGCTCACGCACATTCCCACGCGGCACAAGGTGCGCCTGCCGCTGCGGATGAAGCGGCAGCGCGACCAGCGATGGCTCAAGGGTTCGACCCTCAACATCAGCGAGGCGGGGATCCTCGTCTACTCCGAGCGGACCCTCGAGATCGGCGAGACGTTCGTCCTGGAGGTCTCGGCGCCATCCGGAGGCTTCACGCTCTCCGCGGAGGTGGTGCGCATCGCCGCCGAGATGGGGCCTGGCCACTACGGCCTCGCGTTCCGCCACCCGCGCGACGTCCTTGAGCAGGCCATCCGCGTCTTCGGCCTGCGAACGGACGGCGAGGAGCCCGACCGCTGACGGGTACCCTCGGCGGGCGGGCGAGGCTCCCGTGGGCGCGCAGCATCCTCGAGCTCCCGGAGAGCGACCTCCTCGCGGTGGACCCTGGTCCCATGCCGCATTGAGCCCGCGCCGCGGCGCACCACCACGCGGCGCGACTCGGGCCACGGATTATCATCCCGGCATGACGCAGAAGCTCGTCGAGTGCGTACCCAACGTCAGCGAAGGCAACGACCCTCGCGCGATCGCGGAGATCACCGCAGTCCTCGGAACCATCCCCGGCGTGACGCTCCTCGACGTCGATCCGGGCAAGGAGACGAACCGCACCGTGATCACGTTCGTCGGCGATCCGGCGGCGGTCGTCGAGGGCGCGTACCGGCTGATCAAGAGAGCGGGCGAGACGATCGACATGCGCCGCCACAAGGGCGCGCATCCGCGCATCGGCGCGACCGACGTCTGCCCGTTCGTGCCGGTGACGGGCGTGACGATGGAGGAGTGCGCCGCGCTCGCGCGCGCACTCGGGGAGCGCGTCGGCCGCGACCTCCGCATCCCGGTCTACCTCTACGAGGCGGCCTCCTCGGCTCCGGCGCGCAAGAACCTCGCCGACATCCGCAAGGGGGAGTACGAGGGCCTCGAGGACAAGCTCCGCGACCGCGCGTGGAAGCCGGACTTCGGTCCCGCGGCGTGGAACGACGCGGTGGCGCGCACGGGAGCGACCGTCATCGGCGCGCGCCCGTTCCTGATCGCCTACAACGTCAACCTGAACACGAAGGACAAGCGGCTCGCGACCGAGATCGCGCTCCGCATCCGCGAAGGGGGGCGCGCCCGGCGCGATGGCGCCGGGGAGATCGTGCGCAATCCGGACGGGACGCCGGTCAAGGAAGCGGGGCTCTTCAAGTCGGTGAAGGCGGTCGGCTGGTTCATCCCCGAGTACCACCGGGCCCAGGTGTCCATCAACCTCACCGACTTCACGATCGCGCCGCCCCATGCCGTCTTCGATGCCTGCGTCGCGATCGCGGCCGAGCTCGGGCTGCGCGTGACCGGAAGCGAGCTCGTGGGCCTGATCCCCAGGGAAGCGCTGCTCGCGGCGGGCCGCCACTACCTCTCCAGGCAGAAGCGCACGACCGGCGCTCCGGAGGCGGAGATCGTCGAGACGGCGATCCAGTCGCTCGGGCTTGCCGATCTCGGACCGTTCGATCCGGCCAAGAAGGTGATCGAGTACCGCGTGGGTCAAGGGCGCGACGGCCGGCTCGCGTCGATGACGGTGCGTGGGTTTGCGGACGAGCTCTCGACCGACTCTCCCGCGCCGGGCGGAGGCAGCGTCGCCGCGCTCCTCGGCTCCCTCTCGGCGGCGCTCTCGTGCATGGTCGCCAACCTGACGTATGGAAAGAAGGGCTACGAGAGCGCGACCGCGGAGATGGAGCGGCTCGCGGCGAGCGCCCAGGCGCTCAAGGACGCGCTCCTCGCCGACGTCGACCGCGACACCGATGCATTCAATGCGGTCATCGACGCGATGCGCATGCCGAAGGTCCGCCCGGAGGAGGTCGCCTCGCGCGACGCCGCCCTTGCGGCAGCGTATCGGCACGCCACCGAGGTCCCGCTCTCGGTGCTCGTCCGGGCGCGGGACGCCGCGCGGCTGGCTTCCCTTGCCGCAAGCCGGGGCAACAGGAGCTCGCTGTCGGACGCCGGCGTCGCCTCCATCGCGGCCCTGGCGGCGGCCGAGGGCGCCTACCTGAACGTCCTCATCAACCTCCCCCAGGTCGCGCCGCGCGACCGGTCGAGGCTCAAGACCCGCGCCGCGAAGGCGATCGCCGACGTTCGTTCAACGTGCCGGCAGGCGCAGCGGCGCGTGGGTGCGGCGCTCTCCGCGCAGGCCTCGGGCAAGCGCCGCCGTGGGTGATACGATGCCACGAGCATGGCATCGGCGCTGAAGGCCCCGCCGGAACGGGAGACGCTTCACCCCGCAGAGGATCCGGCGCCGGCATCCATCGCCCCGCAAAGGGTCCGTCATCGCCGGTTCGACGTGGCGATGGTCGCGCTCCTGGGGACGTCCGACGTCCTGATGGTGTGCCTGGCGATGGTCCTCGCCTACGTGGCGCGCCTGTCCACCCACGCACCCTGGCTCTCGGTGCTCGACGGCGCCGGGGCTCCCGTGCCGGGGGCTCACGTTCTCGCGGGGAAGGACCCGCTCCTCTTCCACCCGCTGACCGTGTACCTGCGCGTGCTGCCGTTCGTGCTCCCGCTCTGGATCTTCATCGCGGCGCAGCGCGGCCTCTACACGCCCCGCCGCTCCGTCAGCCACCTGACGGAGACGCTCGAGAGCTGGAAGGGATCGACCCTCGCGATCGTCATCTGCATGGCGGCCGCCTACATCACGAAGTACGACTACAGCCGCGCCGTGACGGTCCTTTTCTGGGCCTTCGCCCTCGTCCTCACGTCCGCCGCGCGGTACGCGATCCGCAGGGCCCAGCTCGGCTACCTCCGCCAGGGGCACGGCACGATCCGGAGCGTCATCTACGGCACCGGCGAGGCGGCGATGATGGTGGTCAAGAAGATGCAGCGCTACCGCGAGCTCGGCTACGAGGTCATCGGGCTGATCGACGACGACCCAGGTCGGATGGGAGAGGAGATCCAGGGGTCGCGCGTGCTCGGGACGAGCGACGACATCTTCGAGATCGTGAGGGACCGCGACGTCCACGAGGTGTTCATCGCCCAGCCGTTCCTGGGTCACGAGCGGATCCTCGACCTCATCACGCGTCTCGAGTCGGCGAAGATCCGCTACCGCATCGTGTCGGATCTGCTCGAGGCGCTGACGTCGCGCATCGAGCTCGACGGCATCGCCAACATCCCCATCGTCGACCTCAAGGGACGCGATCTTCCCTGGTGGGAGGCGGCGGCCAAGACCGTGGTCGACTACGCCGTCACGCTTCTCATCCTGATAGCGGCGTTGCCGGTGATGGCGGTCATCGCGCTCTTGATCAAGCTCGGGAGCCCGGGCCCGGTGATCTTCCGGCAGGAGCGCGTGGGCCGCGGCGGCCGCGTCTTCCGCATCTTCAAGTTCCGGACGATGCACGTGGGCTGCGAGAAGTTCGAGGTGGCGCCGGCGAACAAGGACGACGCGAGGGTCACGCGCGTGGGGAGGTTCCTGCGGCGCACGAGCCTCGACGAGCTCCCCCAGCTCTTCAACGTGCTCACCGGCGACATGAGCCTCGTGGGGCCGCGCCCCGAGATGCCGTTCCTCGTCGCCGAGTACGAGCTCTGGCAGAAGCGGCGGCTCGACGTCAAGCCTGGGATCACCGGCCTCTGGCAGATCCTGGGGCGAAAGGACCTGCCGCTCCACGAGAACCTGGAGTACGACTTCTACTACATCCAGAACCGCTCGCTCCTCTGGGACATCGTGATCATGGTTCGCACGATCCCCATCGTCCTGTTCGGCCGCGGCGCTTACTAGCTCGCCACCCGTGCCTACGATGCCGCGCTCGCCTGAAAGAACGGCAAGGGAGCGGCAACGTCCTTCACGAACGCGAGCCAGTAGCTGCCGGCGCCCAGGAGGAAGCCCGACACCACGTCGAGGAGGAAGTGCTGCTTGACGAAGATCGTCGACACGCTGATGGCCAGCGCGCAGAAGTGCACCACGAGCCCCGCCGACCTGTGGAAACGCGAGACGATGAAACCCGCGGTCACCGCGAGCGAGACGTGGATGGAAGGGAAGCAGTTGATGGGCTTGTCGAGCTGCCAGATGAAGTCGGTTGCGTACCCGGAGACGTTCCAGACGAGCTGCTCCGCGGCCGGCCGCGGCATCGTCACCGGGTAGAGCACGAAGACGGGGAAGGCGACCAGCACGTTCATCACCAGGGCGAGCCCCGCACGCCGGATGTGCTCGATCCGATCGACGAACAGCAGGATCGAGAGCGGCGTGACGAACACGAGGTAGTAGGCCCAGATGAACCCTTGCCAGAACGGCGCGGCGCGGTCGACGGGAGTCCAGAGCTCGTGGAACTGCCGCCCCTCCACCGCGTGATTCACGATGAGGTAGCCGAACCCGATGAAGGCGTAGACCACCGCGGCGATCACGAACTTCTCGAGGGCGACCCGCGCCGGTGGCGACAGCTTCGGCATGCGAGCTCGTTATCGTAAGGGTCCACGCGCCGCCATGCGTCGCGCGATCTCCTCCGCGACGAGGCGGTTCCCGCGATCGTTCAGGTGGCAGCAGGCATCGCGGTAGGTGGCCTCGCTGACGCCCGAGAAGATGCCCGTCAGGTCGTAGATCTCGACCCCCTCGGCGTGCAGCTCGTCGGCGGCCTTGCGCAGCAGCGGGTAGCCCTTCTCCACGCCCGGCCGGTAGCCGTGATGCTCCTGGTAGGCGTGCTCCTTCTCCCAGGCGTCGAGCGGCTTGCTGCCGGGGTCGTACTGGTTCGGCTGGATCACGTGGACGTAGCGGATGCCGTTCTCGCGGCACAGACGGTCCATCTGCAGCGACGATCGCTTCCAGATGGCCACGCACTCCGCGATCCCGTCGTCCGTCGTTCCCGCGAAGGGCGGACCGTGCTCGACGAACCCGCCGTCCTTCGAGAGCTCCTTGAGGGCGGCGGTGCGGCTCGCGATGTCGGAGGCCACCTTCACGTCGAGCGACTTCCAGGCGACGTTGCAGGTCGGAGAGAAGCGGAGCGGGAACATCGCGAAGTTCTTCGCCTGCCGGCGACGGGTCCTCCAGAGGGCGGCGAGCTCCGCCACGAGGACCCGGGAGCGCGGCGTATCCCTGACCATCTGGGGCCAGGAGGTCGGGTAGATCGGATTCACCCTTGCCGGACCGTTCTCGGCGGGGTAGAGGGCGACCTCGTTGAACCCGTCGATGTTGACGAGCACGTCGAGCTCGCCCCCTTCCGCGAGGAGGTAGCCGAGCGCCATGAGCTGCTGCGGCTGCTTCCATCCGCCGAGCGCGGAGCGCATCACCTCGAAGCTCTTCCCGGCGAACGCCGGATCGGCGCCGAGCGCGGCCTCGAGGGCGGGCAAGCCCTTGACCGAGAAGAAGTACGCCACCGAGCCCCCGAAGATGCCGAGGATCACCTTTCCCTCGGACCGATGGTGGACGGGCGGCCCGGCGTCGATGAAGCCCTGATCCGAGACGGGGTTTTCGTGACCCACCAGGAAGTCAGGGCTGTTGACGGCCGGGCTATACACGAAGCCAAGGTAGGGATGGATCGCATAAACGTCGCTCTTGCGGTCCGGAGGCGCTCCCATCGCATCGCCCGCGAGCACCTCGGCCCGTTCGGACCCGAGGGCGGCGATCGGGGCCAGCGTCCGGCCGCGGATCGCGAGCGCCGTGTAGCTCAGCGTCTCGACCCCGAACAGGACGAGCACGAGGAGCGCGAGGCGGAAGCCTCGACGGGGCGGTCCCGGGATCGACGAGCTGGCCAACCCGGCAGATTGTAGGTCGAGCGGCGGTGCTAGAATCCCCCGCCGATGCGCACGAGGAGAGACGAGGCACCATGGAGAAGCTGATCGTCGTCAAGGGCCAGCTCGAGGGCCGGGAGTTCGACCTCATGAGCGGCAAGATCACCATCGGCCGCGACGAGAAGCGGGACATCACTCTCCCCGAGAGCCTGGTGTCGCGCCAGCACGCCACCCTCGAGAAGAAGGGCAACGACTGGTTCCTGACCGATGACGGCAGCGCCAACGGCACCAGCGTCAACGGCGGCCGCATCACGACCCACAAGCTCATCAACGGCGACCGGGTCGAGATCGGCAACTTCGTCCTGCAGTACGTCGCCTCGACGGTCGCCGCGGCGCCGAGCCCCGCCGACTCCGACCGCACCGTCATGCTCGGCGACGGAGAAGATCTGGCCGTCGCGCCGCCCAAGGCCGCACCTCCGCCGCCTCCTCCCAAGGCCGCGGCCCCGCCGCCGCCGCCGCCACCACCGGCGGCCAAGGCTGCTCCGCCGCCGCCACCGCCTCCTCCCGCCCCCGCGGCTACCGCACCCGCTGCCAAGGCCGAGAAGCCGTCCGTGAAGGTCGATTCGACGATCTACATCAGCGACGACTTGCCGGCCGCCGATTTCGCGGCGTTCGCTCCCGCGGCGCCCGCCAAGGGAAAGGGCCCGGCGAGCACCCAGGGTCGCAAGATCGCGCCGGCCGCCGAGGCCGCGGAGAAGCCGAAGAGCAAGCTCGGCCTCATCATCGTCATCGTCCTGGTGCTGTTCCTGTTCTTCTTCGCTCTCGTCGCGGTCGGCGGCTATGTCGCCTACACGAAGGGGCTCTTGCCCATCAAGCCGGCGAGCTTCTCCACACCCGCGACCCCCGAGCTTCCGCCCGCGGATGGTGGCACGGCGCCCACCGACGCGCCGACGGAGTCACCCGCGGAAACCCCCACCCCCAGCGAGACCCCGGCAGAGCCCTAGCTCAGCGCGATCAGAGCGCGGGGTGGTCCTCGACGATCTTGAGGACCTCGGGGAAACCCGTGATCGACAGGACCTCGCGCACGAACGCGCTCGGCCGCGCCACGACGAGCGGGACGCGCAGCTTCTGCACCCGCTTGATGATGAGCGCGAGGGAGCCGAGGGCGGGGGAATCGATCTCCTTGACGTCGCCCATGTCGATGACGATCCCCTTGAGCCCCTTGTCGAGCTTGGCGAGGACGCGCTCGGAGAACCCCGGGCTTGCCATCGCCGCGGCCTGAGAGGGCGCCCGCACGACGAGGTGGCCCTGGGAGGTGCGGAGCTCGAGCTCCGAGGTCTTCTTCTTGCCGGACGCCTTGACGCGCTTCTGGCCGCCGCGCTTGGCCTTGGGCTCGAGCGTCATCGTCATGTCCTGGTAGGCCGCGAGGGTGTCGGGAAGCTCCTTGCGGGCGCGGGCCAGGATGCCGTCGATGAAGGCGTCGTTGTGCTGCGGATCGTGGTGCGTCAAGACGAGCTGCTTGGCGTCCGCCGCGCGGGCGATGTCGACGCCCGCCCTCCACGTCGAGTGGCCCCAGCCGATCTTCTGCGGGTACTCCTCCTCCGTGTACTGGCTGTCGTAGACGAGCACGTCCGCGCCCTTCGCGAGCTCGACCACCTTCGGGTCGATGCGGTCGAGGTAGTGCTCGGTGTCGGTGCAGAAGACGAAGACGTTGTCGCCGTCCTCGATGCGATACCCCAGCACGCCCTGCGGGTGGTTCAGGTGGCGGCTGACCACGCGGGCGCTGCCGATCTGCACCTCCTCCTCGATGATCTCGACGAACTCGAGCCTGCTTCCCATGTCCCTCAGGCGCACCGGGAAGTAGATGTGCTCCATCTGACCCTTCAAGCTGTCCTCGAGGCGGCCGTAGAGCTTGAACTGGCCATAGAAGACGAAGTGGTTCTTGGCCATGAACGCCGGGGTGAAGAACGGGAAGCCCTGGATGTGGTCCCAGTGGGTGTGGGTGATGAAGATGCTTCCCTTGTGCTTGAACGTCGGATCTTCCAGCAGCGACAGGCCGAGCTTCCGGATACCGGTGCCGGCGTCGAGGACGATGAGCTCTCCGTCGCTCGTGCGCACCTCGACGCAGGTCGTGTTCCCGCCGTAGCGGATGCTGTCCGCCTCGCAGATCGGGATGCTCCCGCGGGTGCCCCAGAACTTGATGCGCATCCTGGGTCCACTTTACCTCGGACTCGGAGATCCGGGGGCCGTGGGAGATCGACCCTTGGCCACCGTCTCCGCCTGGCCGATCTCATTCTCCCGAACCCCCGAGGCGTAACACCGAGACGGGGCGCCCAGATCGTTCGTGGCGTCGCCGGTCTCGAAGCGGGCGTCCTCGTCGCAAGCCGGTGCCGGGCCGGTGGCGGCCTGGTAGCTTGCCGCGATCGTCCGGAGCGCCTCGTCAGGGGACATCTCGTCGACGCTCGCGTAACGCGCCGTTCCCACCACGCTGTCGCCCTGCAGCAGCACCAGGTCGCGGCTTCCACCGGGCTCCAGGATCTGCACGCCGACGCTCGCGCCCAGGAGGCGCTGGAACCTCCAGGGCGGCCCGAGGTCGCAGTCGCCCTTGTAGGGATCGACGTCGCCCGCGTGCACCACGACGAAGAGCGCGCCCGTGAGGTCGACGCCCTGCCCGCACCGGAGGTGGGCCGCGGCCTGGACGGCGTGATGCCGTCTCCATCCCGCGGCGACGATGGCGTGATTGTTCTCCCACCGGACCTGCCGCCTTCGATCGTCCTGATAGAACGGCCTCGCGAGGCGCATCGCCTCGACGGCGTCGTCGTACCGGCGGAGCTCGTAGAGGCAATGGGCCCTCTCCATGAACGTCGGGTGCAGCTCGCCATGCCTTTCGTCCGTGGCGGCCGCACGGTCGAACCAGGCGAGAGCCTCCTCGTAGCGAGCCGCAGACATCTCGACGACGCCGAGGAGGAGCTGGGCGTCGACGAGATCCGGGTCGGACGCACTCGCCTCCAGAAGCAGCGAGCGGGCGCGCTCCGCGTTCCCCGCGGCCTCGAGATCGAGCGCCTGCGCCTGTTCGAGCTTCGCGCGCGCCGCGGCGCGCCCCTCGTCCGCCGCACGCGCGGCGCACGCGCAGAGCCCGAGCGCCGCGACCGAGCGCGCGAGGCGCCTCAGAAGGTGCTCCGCGTGAACGTCATCGTCAGGACGTTGCCCTTCTCGCCCACCGACAGCGACGTGACGTACTTGCGGATGATCGTGATCCCGCGGCCGCGGCTCGACGTGAGATCGGGATCGTCGGCATGGTCGAGCACGCGCTCGACGTCGTACCCCTCGCCCTCGTCGCGGATGCGGATGCTCATGCGCTTGTCGTCGACGGTCATGAGGACCGCGATGCGCTTCTCCCGATCGTGCCGGTTGCCGTGCTCGAGCGCGTTGGTGAGGGCCTCGGTGAGGACGAGACGGAACTGGAGGATACGCTCGGTGACGAATCCGTTCTGGCGCGCGAACGTCTCGGCCCGCTCCACCGCCGCCTTCACCGCCTCCTCCGTGGAGGGGATGACGAACGACTCCCGCAGCACGTCGCGTCCCACGCGCAGCGTGATGAGAGTGACGTCGTCCTTCGGCGGCCCCGCGATCTCGACGTCCTCGGAGATCGCCGCGTAGATCTCGTGCGCGAGGCGCGGGTGATCCATCATCATCACGCGCTTCACGACGTTCTGGAGCCCCTTCACCCCGAGCGGGCGCGCCGCGTCGAGCTTCAGCTCCGTGACGCCGTCGGTGTAGAGCACCAGGATGTCGCCGGGTAAGAGCGGGAAGCTCGCCTCGCGGTACTCGACGCCGCGCTGGAATCCGAGGGGAAGGCCTCCCACCGCCAGCACCTCGAAGTCGCGCTCCGCGCTGCGGAAGTGAAGCGGGTAGCACTGCCCGGCGTTCGCGTAGGTGACCTCGAACGTCCCGAGGTCGAGCACCGCGAGGAACAGCGTGACGAACATGTCGTCGGGGAGATCGCTTTCCAGCGTGTCGTTGGCCTGCTTCAGGATCCGCGCCGGCGACGCGTGGTGGCGGCAGTACTCGCGCAGGAGCGTCCGGCAGGTGCTCATGACGATGGCGCTCGAGACCGAGTGGCCGAGCACGTCGGCGATGGCGATGCCGATGCGATCGCCCTTCATCGGGATGAAGTCGTAGTAGTCGCCTCCCAGACCGCCCTTCAGCCGGTACTCGACGTCGAACTTGAACCCGACGAGGTCCGGCAAGCGGTGCGGCAGGAGCAGCGTCTGGACCTTCTCGGCCTGGCGGATCTCCTCCTCGAGGCGGATCCGGCTCGCCTCCGCCTCCCGGAGCCGGAATCGCTCCACGGCGCTCGCGATCTGGGCCGAGAGCACCGACAGCATCTCGCGCTGCTCGGGCCCTCCCTCGGTCTGGCGATCGACCGAGATGGCGCCCAGGAGGCGCGACTTCTTGCCAGGCCCCTGATCGAGCCGGAGCGGGAGGCTCGTCGGGAACCGTACCTCCTCGAGGTCGAGCAGGTCGCCGCTTCCCGGCGTGCTTCCCATGAGATCGAGGTCCTCGACCGCCATGCCGCGCCGCATCGCGTGGCTGATCTTGCGGGTGTCGATCGCGAAGTCCCTCTCCGTGAGATGGCGCCCGTCCCGGTCGCGCCCCACGGCGAAGGACATGTCCCGCTCGGAGTCGGCGTCGTCGCTGCCGTAGAGAAGGATGAAGCCCCGGTCGCTCCGCGTCTCAGCGATCACCACGTCGAGCGCGGTCGACAGGAGCGTCATCAGGTCCGGGGCGGATCCGGCGCGCGCGGCGAGGTGGTAGAGGCCGGCGAGCCGGCGGCGCTCGCGCTCGATCCGCTGGAGCGTCCGCGTCATGGCGAGCGCCCCTGCCACACCCGGGAGCACGGCGCCGAGGAGCGGAACGAGCGTTGCTCGCGGCGCGCGCCGCCCCGTCAAGTAGACGACGTCCGTGCCGTCCCGCACGTCCGCGACGCCGGCGATCGGCACGGCGACGACGTGCTCCGCCCCACGCTCCGTCCGGCAGGCGCCGCTCTCGACGCACGCCTCGATGACCGGACGCGACAGCATGAACTCCTCTGGACCAACGGAGCGGGTCCCGCCGCGCCCGCGCACGAACACGATCTCCCCCCGGCTCCCTCGCGTGAGGAGGCACCCCTTCTCGAGCCTGCCTTCCTCGAGGAGGGCGTCGAGCAGCGCGTCCGCCACGCCGGCGGGATCGCGGTGCGCCCCGAGCTTCCGATGGATCGAGAGTGCCGCTCGCGGGAGGTCCGCGGTGCGCTCGCGACGGACCTTCGGGCTCCTGGGCCGCGAGGTGGGCTTTTTCATGACGCCTCGAGGGACGGTTGCGATGATAGGCGATGCCGCGCGCCAAAGCGAGGGACCGCGGCGGCGTCCGCGGAATCGCTAGAATCGCGCGATGAGCGTCCGCGTTCTTTCCGATGCCTTCATCGCGCCCGGACCAGCGCCACGCCTTCTGTTCCGGATCGCGACGGCGCTGGCCGCCGACGACGGCACGGACCTGGGAGCGATGGGCGAGAAGGCCGTGGCCGCGCTCGCGTCGCAGCGCGCGGCCGATCTCGAGGCGGGACGCGTGCTCCTCACGCTCAACCTCCTGTCGCTTCCGTCGGAGCGGACGCCGTTTGCGCTGATGGAAGAGGTCGCGCGCCGGGGCGCGGACGCGGCGGAGCGGGCGGGACTTCCCATCCTCGGCGGCCACACGCTCGATCTCGACACGAAGCTCTACGGTGTCATGACGCTCGAAGAGACCGCCCGTGCGGGGGAGGCGCCTCCGATCCCCGAGGCGCCCGCCGGGGCTTGGCGGCCCGTCATGGGCTACGCGCAGGTCCACGGATGCGGTGCCAAGCTCCCGCCGGATCGCCTGGCGGCGCTGATGCCGAGCCTGGTCCCGAAGACGATGCCCGCGCTCCTCGCGAGCGACGACGCGGTCGTGATCGCCATGGGCGGCACGACCGCTCTGGGGGCGTCGATCGACGTCATCACGCCCATCACCAACGACCCCGCTTCCTACGCGGAGATCGCGGTGGCCGGCTGCTTCTCGGACCTCTACGCGAAGGGATGCGCGCCGGCGTGCGCCGTCGCGGTGCTCGGATCCCCGCCCCGCCTCGATCCGCCGACGCGGGCGGCGATCCTCGCCGCCGCGATGCGCAAGGCCGAGGCCGCCGGCGCCATCGTCGCCGGGGTCCACGAGGTGCCATCCCAGGAGCTCTTCTTCGGCCTGTTCTGCGCTGGGCCGGGAAACGCCCGGGACGCCCGGCCCAAGACGAGGGTGGCGCAGGGCGATCGCCTCGTCCTCACCAAGGCCCTCGGCACCGGAGTCATCAGCACGATGGAGAAGCGGACGGCGCTCCGGGGTGACGAGGACGTGCGCGATCGCGCGCGCGCGAGCATGGCCGCCTTCAACGACGTCGCGCGGGACGTGATCGCCGAGATCGGCGGTGCGTCGGCGGTGACCGACGTGACCGGGTTCAGCCTGGTCGGGCACGTGCTCGAGATGGTCGAGGGCGGAGCTCTCGCGGCGCGCCTCCATGCCCGCGCGGTTCCCCTCCTGTGCGCCGAGAAGCTCTACGAGTACGTGGGCTCGGGAATGGACTTCTGCTCCATGACGAGGAACCGCCACTTCCTCGAGCAGCGGGTGCGGGTGACCGGCCAGCCCACGGGCGAGGAGGAGCGCCTCCACTACGAGGTGCTCTACGACGCCCAGACATCCGGCGGCCTCCTCGTGGCGCTCGACGCCGCGCGCGCGGAGCGCCTGGTCGCCCGGCTTCGCGAGCGTGGGGCGACGGATGCCGCGGTGGTCGGCGAGGTCGTGGAGCGCTCCGGTCCCGAGGCGCTCGAGATCGTGCTCGGCGATCCTGCGCCGTGAACGGCGGATCCTGGGGCGTCCTCGCGCTCCTCTCCGACGGGCTCCCCCACGCCGCCGTCGAGATCTTCCGGCAGCTCTACGAGAGCCGCGTCTCCGTCGACGGTCTGGCCGCCGACCTCCCGCCGTCGTCCGGGCGGGGCGGGCGGCTCGCAGGCCTCGTCGACGCCGGGCTCGTGGAGGAGGTGCGCGACCGCCAGAACTCCTACTTCCTCACCAGCCGCGGGCACGAGGCGCTCAGGGAGAAGAGCCGCGAGATCGACCTTGCGATGGGGCCGCTCACGGCGAGGCTCGTGCGGGAGATCGAGGCCGAGATCGGCGACGCGAAGCAGGCCTCGATGTTCGCGGAGAGCCGCCTCGCCAACACCTGGAAGCTCGCGAGCGACGCGCGCGGCCAGCTCCCCGGCAAGGCGGAGCTCCTGCGATTCGCCATGTTCTTCCGGCTCGAGCACGTCCTCGCCGTGGGTCGCGGCGCGGGCCACGACTTCATGAAGCAGGTCCACGATCAGGTGACCGACGCGTCGTACTCGCGGCTCATGACGCTGCTCCACGCCGGCGACGCGGGCAGCGAGGGTATCGTCACGGCGGGGCTCCTCTTTCGCGAGGTGGCCGACGGGCTCGAGCACGCGCAGCAGAGGACGCGGAGCCGCCGCGGGCCCATCTTCCTCAACGTGCTGCGGGTCGACCCCGCGCGCCGGACGTTCGACGTCGAGGACGTGTCGGGGCGGCCGAAGGGCGAGCGCTTCATCACGCGCATCGCGGAGCGCACCCGGGGGCTCGCGGTGGTGTCGGCCGGCTACTTCATCTACAGCGAGAAGGGCTACGAGCCTCCGACGCGCCAGTTCGATCCCGTCGGGCTTTGCCTCGCCCATGGGAAGCTCTCGCAGCCGCCGGTCTTCATCCGCGGCTCGGTGTTCTTCGGCCCCGACCCGGTGCGCTTCGCCCGTGTGGGCCTGACGGACGTCCTCGTCCACCCCCACGGGGAGACCTTCGCGATCGACCTTGTCAACGTTGCGCCCGATCGGCTGCCGGGAAGCGCGATCGCCGCCTACAACAACCTCTTCGGGCGCAGCGTCGACGCGGCTCCCGGAGAGCTCCTCTTGACGGTGTGCAACGGGACGGTCACCTCGCGCGACCAGGGCCGCGCCCTGATCCCGCTCAACGGCTTCGTGCTGCGCATCCCGAAGGAGCGTCTGCGCGCGTTCCGGGGCCTCGTCGAGGAGGTGCTCCCGATGACCATGAAGGACCCCGATCTCGCGAGGGCGACCTCGGCGGTGGCCGCGGGACCGATGCTCCTCGAGGACGGCCACTTCGCGATGAACTACGCGCGCGAGGACTTCCAGGAGGGCACGCCGCCGGTCACCTTCTCCGGCGACCGCACGATCGACCGGAACCTGATCCCGCGGTGCGGCATCGGGACGGCGTCCGACGGCAAGGTGCTGATCGCCATCGTCGACGGGCGCCAGCCGCACCTCTCGGTGGGCGCCACGCTCACGGAGTTCGCGTCGCTGTTGAGAGACCTGGGAGCGGTCCATGCGCTGAACCTCGACGGCGGCGGGACGGCCGCGATGCAGGTCGGCGCCGACGTGGTCAGCAACCCCTCGACCTCCGTGCGGATCGACGCTCGCGGGCACGCGGAGCCAGCGCGTACCAACGAGGAGAAGAACGTCCGGCCGCTCGCGACCGCGATCGTCGTCCGCTGAGGGTTCACGCCCCGAGAGCGTCCTCGAGCAACGAGAGCCCCCGCCGGATCTGAGTCGCCGCGCGGCGCGGCGGAGGAAGGCGCGCCGATCCGAGCAACGTGCGCGCGGTGGAGATCGCCAGCCGCGCCGCGAAACGGCGATCGCCGCAGGACGCGCAGAACGTTCCGGCTGCCTCGCAGAGCAGGGAGCACGCTTCCGTGGCGGCCGGGAGCTCCCGTCCCAGGAGCTCCTCTCGCACGCACGCCGCGACGAACTTGCCGACGTCGAGCAGGGGATCGCCCGGCCCGCTCCTCGCGAGATCGAGGAAACAGATCGCGCCCGTGTCCTCGTCGAAGAGCACGTTGTCGGGCGTCAGATCGCCGTGGGTATGGACCGTCATCGGCGCGCGCAGCGCGGGCTCCGCCGCTGCGAGGCGATCCAGGAGCTGCCTCCCCGTCCCGCCTCGCGGCAAGCGCTCCCCGAGGATGGGCGCGAGCTCCGGGCGATGGACGAGAAGCGGGACGAGCCGGTCCTCGATGTCCCGCGAGTAGACGAGCGGCGCGGGCGCGGCGGTGACCGTGGCGCGCCAGAGGCGGTGAAGGGCGTCCGCGAGCGAGCGCGCCGCGCGCGCCGGCGAGCGGCCAGCGTCACGAAAGAGCTCCGCGAGGGGCGTGCCCGACAGGTACTCTCCCAGGAACGCCATCTCTCCGCCAGGGAGATCGATCTCCGCGAGGATGCGCCGCCCGCGCCCGGCCGTCGCCGGCCAGGAACGATACTTCTCCACCTCGGCGCGCAGCTTCGCCGCGGAGCCGACCTTGGCGATGTAGGTCTCTCCAAGGGAGCGCACCACCATCACGCCGCTTCCCGAATGGGACGCGATCGCCTCCGTCGCTTCGACGACGGTCGACCTGCCCGCCCGGGCGAGCAGCTCCTGGATCTGCGGAATCGAGGGCACGGGGGGTATTCTCGCAAAGCCATGCGCCGCACCGTGCCGATCGCCGCCGGGTTCGCGATGGTGCTCGCGTCGATGTCCCTCGTCCAGTACGCGTCCTTCACCCGCGAGAAGCTCTACGACCTCGGCGACTTCGACAGCGCCCTCTGGAACACGGTGCACGGGCGCTTCCTCTGGAGCGATCCCTACGCGTCGCGCTTGACCTCCCGCCACCTCTACCTGACCCTGCCGCTCCTCGCGCCGCTGTACGCCATGCTGCCGCGGCCCTGGCTGCTCCTCGCGACACAGGCGCTCGTCATCGCGGCCACCATCCCGCTGCTCGGCTCCGGCGCATCCCCCGCGGCCCGCGCGGCGACCATCGCGCTGTTCGTCGTACACCCGGCGGTCAGCAACCTTGCGGCCCTCGACGTCCATCCCGACGTGGTGGCGATCCCGCTCCTCGTGCTCCTGTGGCGCGCGCTCCGATCGGGGACGGCGCGATGGAGCGTTGCGTGGACCGCCGCGGTCGTCCTCTCGAAGGAGGACTTCGCGCTCACGACGGCGGCCCTCGCCGTCGCGTTCCTGCCGCGCCGCGCGTCGCGCAAGGCCGCCCTCGCGGCGCTCGGGACATCGCTCGCCTGGATCGGGATCGCCTTCGGCCTCTGGCTCCCGGCGGCGTCGCCCTCGGGGGGCGTGTGGCAGCTCTCGCGCTACGCGAGGTGGGGCTCCGGTGCCGCCGCCGTGATGACCGCGCCGTTTCGGGAGCCCGAGCCGTGCTCGCGCACGTCTCCGATCGGGATCGCCTCACGTACCTCGCGCGTTTCCTGGGCCCGCTCCTGCCCGCGCTCGCGACGCCCGCGGGCATCGCCGTCCTGCCCGGGCTCTTCGTCTCCCTCATGTCCCAGGTGAAGATGCAGAGCTCGATCGACTACTGGTACCACGCACCCATGGTGGGCGTGCTCTACGCAGGTCTTCCCGAGGCGCTCGATCGCCTCGGACGCAGGCGCCCGCGCGTCCTCCGCGCGACCACGGTCGCGCTCGTGGCGCTTGGCGGCTGGCACATGGTCCGCCACGGACAGATCGCGCGCTTCGGATCGGATCTGGCGGCCGGACGCCTCTTGACGGCGCACGACGCGGTCGTGCGCCGCGCGCTCGCACTCGTCCCGGCCGGCGTGCCCGCCCTCCTCGACAACAACGTCGCGGCGCACGCATCCCATCGCCGGATCATCGCCACCGAGGTGTTCGATCCCGCTCCCGGAACCGTCCCGGAGGTCGTGCTCGTCGATGCGCGCGAAGGCTTCCTCGCGGAAGGTTGGCATCCCGATCACGCGAGGCAGCTTCGGGAGGTCCTCGCCCGCATGCGAGGCGATCCGCGCTACGCGCCAGCATTCGAAGAGGATGGCGTGGCGCTGTGGAGGCGCCGGTGAGCTTCACGAACGTGCCCGCAACACCGTTCCTGAAGTGGGCCGGCGGAAAGGCGCGCCTTCTCGCGCAGTACCGCCCGCACTTGCCGGCGAGCTTCGGCCGCTACTTCGAGCCGTTCATCGGGGGGGGCGCGGTCTACTTCGATCTCGCGAACCGGGGGCTCCTCCGGAACGGGGCCACGATCTCCGATGCCAACGAGGATCTCGTCAACGTCTACCGCATCATCCAGGACGACGTCGAGGCGCTCGTCAAGGAGCTCCTCAAGGGCCCGTACGAGTACACGTCGTCGATCTACTACGAGATCCGGGCGTGGGTCCCGGAGAAGCTCCCCGCGGTGAAGCGCGCCGCGCGCCTGATCTTCCTGAACCGGACGGGGTTCAACGGGCTCTACCGCACCAACAGCAAGGGGCAGTTCAACGTCCCGTTCGGACGCTTCACGAACCCGAAGATCGTCGATCCGCCGCTCCTCCGCTCGGTCGCGAAGGCCCTGCGCGGCACCGAGATCGCGTGCCGCCCGTTCGAAGCCGTCCTCGACGAGGCGCGGTCCGGAGACTTCGTCTACTTCGACCCGCCCTACGTTCCGCTGTCCAAGTCCGCCTTCTTCACGAGCTATGCGAAGGGAGACTTCCGCGAAGCGGACCAGCGGCGGCTGGGCGAGGTGGTGCGGGCGCTCCTCTCGCGAGGCGTGGCGGTGCGGGTCAGCAACTCCGACACGCCTCTCGTCCGGGAGATCTATGCCGGCCTGCCGATGGCGCAGGTGTCGGCGGCGCGGTCGATCAACAGCAAGGCATCGCGGCGGGGACCGATCACCGAACTCCTCGTCGGAGCCTCGACCCCGTCCTCGTAGCGCGTCAGAACGTCGGGGTGACGCGGAAGATGTAGCCGGAGGCCTTCGCGCGCTTCGAGGAGTCGAGGTGCTGCACGTCGTCCTGCCCGTAGATCGCGTAGAGCTCGAAGCTCTCCCCGTGCTTCACGATGAAGGGGACCGTGCGGTCGATCGCGAAGCCGTTCTGGAGATCCGAGCCCTGGTAGATGACGCTCTTCACGTGCGCGTCGAGGCGCATCTCGGGCTCGGTGATGCTCGAGGGGACGAGCGCGATCTGCGCCTTCTCGGTCGCGTAGCGCACGTCCCCCTTGCCCTTCTCCGTCTGGCTCGGCACCATCTCGATCGGGATCTGGTAGGTGATCTCGTAGTTCGCGGGCTTGCCGACCCAGGTGACGAGGCTCGGCTGCTCCTCGTAGACCGGCTCGCCGTTCTCGATCCTCTTGATGTCGACCTGGAAGCTGACGGGCTTCAGGTCCTTCGTCGAGGGGGCGAGCGCGGGGCCCTTGCCCGGATTCAGCCCCTCGACGACGACGATGGGATCGGTGTTGTGCGCCTTGATCGTCGCCATCACCCGCGCGCCGAAGGGCTCGTACTCGTAGACGTTCAGGAGCTTCGTCGCGCTCTCGTCGAGCGTGACCTTCATCCGGGTGGCGACCGGAGCTTTCGCGCCGGGCGCCGTCGCCGTGGACTCGATCTCGAGCTCCACGCCGACGGTGGTGCTTGCGGTCGGCGACACCACGATCTTCACGTCGACGTCCATGGAACCCGTCGCCTTGCTCTTCTTGCCCGGCGTCAGCGTCACCTTCTTCTTGATGCCGCCCTTCTTCCCGACGGCGAGCTTCGCCTTGTCGGTGGAGATCGGTTTCAGGGCCTTGTCCTGCACGACGAACGTCTGGATCTCGACCTCCGCCGCGGGCGTGACCGTCGTCGCCGGCTTGGGGGGCTCCGCCGCCCAGAGCGTGGCGCCGAGAACGAGGGTCGCGGCAGCCCGGACCCTCACGCCATCCTCAAGAACACGAGCGTGCGGTCGTCGAATCGATCGCCTCCCTGCCGGAAGCCGTCGACGCGCGCGAACGTGTCCGTGCTGATCTGGTCGAGCGGCCGGCCGATGTCCTCGAGGAGCCACGCGGCGAGGCGCTCGGAGCCGACCCGTTCGCCGCTCGGATCCTCCTCCTCGGTGATGCCGTCGGTGTAGAGGCAGAGGAGATCGCCCCTCTCCAGACGGCACTCCCCCTCGCGATAGGGCGCCGACTCGAACAGCCCCACCACCATGCCGCCCGTCGAGAGCTCCTCCATCCCGCCACCTTTCTTCATGAGGAGCGGCGCGTTGTGGCCCGCGTTGACGTAGCGCAGGGACCCCGTCGCCGGATCGAGGCGGCCGTAGAACGCGGTGGCGTACTTGTTGGACGGGCTGCCCCGGAACATCGTCACGTTGAGGCGGCCCACCAGCTCGGTGCTCTCCTCCACGATCCCGACGTAGGCACGGAACGAGGCCTGGAGCGCGGCCATCAAGAGCGCCGCGGGGATGCCCTTGCCGCAGACGTCGGCGATGAGGAAGTGAACCGCGCCATCGGCCTGCACGAAATCGAACAGGTCGCCGCCGATCGACCGGCACGGCACGATGCGGAACTGGAGCTCGATGCCCGGGATGTCGGGGGGCCCCTGGGGCACGAGCGCCTCGCAGATCTCGCGCGCGATGTCGAGCTCGCGTTCGAGCCGCTCCTTCTCGAGGTACACCGCGAGCAGCCGCTGGTTCTCGACCTTCATGGCGGCGATGTTCGCGAGCGCTGCGAGGAGCGTCAGGTACTCCCGGTTGAAGGCCATCTCCGCGAAGAGCGTGTCGACGTAGAGAAGCCCGAGCACCGCGTCGCCGGTCCAGAGCGGCGCGCACATCGCCGAGCGGATCCCGGAGAGACGGATGCTCGACTTCTCCGAGAAGCGCGGATCGACCTGAGCGTCGGCGGTGAGGATCGCCGAGCGTCCCTGCACGACCATGTCGCTCATGCTCCGCGAGATCTGGATCGGCTCGGACGCGCGCGTCGGATCCCGGTAGCGGCTGCAGACCGGAACGAGGCGGCCGCCCTGGTTCAGGACGACCGCGCCCCGATCCGCCGGGACGAGCTCGAAGATGCGTTCGAGGATCGCGCCGAGGAGCTTCTCCACTTCCTGCTCCGCGGGAAGGCCCCCCGTCTGGCTCACCGCCTCGAACATGGCGAGCACCTTGGAGAACCTGGCGAGGAGCTTTGGATCGAGCCCGGTCGCCACGCCCGCGGGGCCGCTGCCGTCGGGCCGATCGCGCCCGCCCTTGCCGAGCACGTCCTCGACGGAGAGGATCAGCGTCCCGGTCGACTCGATGGGCGTGTCACCCCCGATCTCCACGCCGGCGGGCGACCTTTCCTGGAGCGTGATGAGCGTCTCGCCGATGCTCACGGTGTCGCCCGACGAGAGGTCCATCCCTCCGGCGGGAACGCGCTGGCCGTTGACGAAGGTGCCGTTGCGGCTTCCGAGATCCTTGACGACGACCCGCGCGCCGTCCTTGGCGATCTCCGCGTGATGGCGCGACAGCGAGAGATCCTCCGGAAGGCGCACGTCGCTCGTCGCCGATCGCCCGATCGCGAGCCTGTCGCCCGGGAACGGAAGGCGGTAACCCGGCGCCTGGGGTGGCTTCACGAAGATGGTGAGCGTGTTCTTCATCGCGCGCGCTCCGGTCCGAGCCGGCGTCGAGATGTTATTGCAATCGCCGCGAGCGCTGTCAGCGACGCGAGCGCGGCGAAGAGTCCCGTGCGAAAGCTCGCCGGGAGATAGCGGAGCTCGATGGCGCGGCATCCCGAGCACGGCACGCCCACGAGAACCCCGTCGGCGCGGATCGGCCGGACGCGTTTGCCGTCCACGGTCGCACGCCATCCACGATCCCAGAGCTCCGCGATCACGACGAGCCCGGTGGCCGGCGCCCGCGGCGCGATCTGGAGAAGCCCGGAGCCGCGCCGCGCCACGTCGAGCGCGACGCGTTCGGCAGGCCCGCCGGGGAGTGCCCCGGCGTCGTCCTGCACGAAGGCGATCCCCTCGGCCGCGCCGTCGAGCCGGGAGAGAGCCCGGGCGGGATCGTTCTCGACGACCACGCTCGCGGCGACGAACGCCCGCCGCGATTCGCCGGGCAGCGACCAGAGCGTCGAGAGCGGGCCGCGATCGGAAGGACGGAAGCCGAACTTGCCGAGCCCGACGCGCTGCACCGCGATCGCGGACCTCACGTCGAAGAGGCGTAGCAGGTCGAACCGTCCGAGGTGGACCAGGGCGAAGTGATAGGCGTCCCCGCGCGGGAACCGCCCGCCGGTCCCGAGCGCATCGAGCAGATCCGAGATCGGGCGGCCGTGGACGGGGTCGTAGCCTTGCACGTCCTCGAGCCCGTAGACCATCCCCAGGTTCGGGAACAGGGCTCCCGCGGTCTCGGGGCGATCGAAGTCGAGGCTCAGGAGCTCGGGCGGGCGATCCACGGAGAAGAACCGGCCTTCGGGCCTGGCCACCGCGAGCGGAGGATAGAGATCGGCGCGCCGCTCGACCTCGAGGAACGTCCGGGATTGATAGCCGAGGTGCGCGGCGATGGCCAGCGCCGCGACGAGCGCAACCCGCGCTCCGGCAAGGCGCGCGAGAACGTCCGCCCCGGCGCCCGCGAGCACCGCGAGCGCGAGCGCCGCCAGCACGAGGTACCGCGCCAGGCCCGGGAAGAGGTCGAAGAGCGGGAGGGCGAGCAGGACCCTCCTCACGGGACCGGGGCCGATGGCGATCGTGTACGACGCCGCTCCCGCGAGCGCGAGGATGGCGATCGGCCCGCGCGACCGCAAGGATCGCGATGCGACCGCCATCGCTGCGAGCAGCAGGGCCACCGGCCCGACGAACAGGCTCTCCTCCGCGGCGTGGGCCGCACCCGTCACGACATCGAGCCCGAGCTGCGCGCGATCGACGACGGCGAAGTCCTCGATTGCCCGGGGACGCGGAGGCTCCCGCGATGAGACGAGGTGCTCGAGCACCGGGAGGAGCTGAGCCGTCGCCATTCCCAACCCCAGGACGAGGCCGAGCCCGAGCACCGGGAGCGGCGAGGGTCTTGAGCCGCTCGTGCGCTCGAGCGTGAAGGCGCCTCTCGCGGCGGCAACGATGGCGATCGCGACGACGACCGCGAGCCAGGCGAAGCTCCGCAGAGGGTGAAACCACGCGCGCCCCTCGCCCGCCGTGAACGCCCCCGCCGCGTAGGCCGTGGCGAAGAGCGCGACGGCGATCGTCGCGACACGTGCCGGGCGCTCGCGGCGAATGCCGAGACGGAACGGCGACAGGCGCCCCGCAGCGTAGACGAGCGCCGCCGCGAGGATCGCGAGGATCGTCTGCGGGTGACCCGAGGTGAGGCAGAGCGCGAGCGCGAAGGCGAGGCCCAGAGGCCCGCCGCCCGGCGCGAGGGTCCGATCGAGGGCGAGGATCACGACCGGGAGGAGCGACGCGGACACGAGGACCGGTGGGAGCGCGAGCTTTCCCCAGAGGAACCCTCCCATGCCGAAGACGGTGCCGGCGATGACGCATCCGGTGTCGCCGATCCCGAGGCGCGCGGCGAGAAGGGAGGTCGCAGCCCCCGCGATCGAAAGCTGGATCCCGAGGAGGAGCGCGAACGCGCCGTCCCCGAAGAGGAGCGTCAGGACGAGGCGCGGCGGGTAGAGGATCCCGGCCTGGACGTTGCCGATGAACGACGTCCCTCCGAGCTGGTAAGGGTTGAACAGCGGCAGCTCGCCTCTTCCGAGGTCGCGCGCGAGGTGCGCGTGGTAGGGGAAGGCCTGGGTGACGGGGTCGCAGAAGCGCGGGATGGCGCCGGCGAGCACCATCGGCAGGCACGGGAGCGCGGGCAGGACTGCGGCCAGCGCGTGCGGGAAGAGCCGCCTCAAGACAGGAGCGTCTCGATCGCCGCCTCCCACGTGATCCCGCGGGTCGCCTCGAAACCCCCTTCGCCGAGCCTCCGGCACAGGCCCTCGTCCAGCACGAGCCGCTCCAGCGCTCCGGCGATCGAGAGCGCATCCGGAGGAACCACGAAACCGCTCCTGTCGGACGCCACGAGCTCCGTGGGGCCGCCACTGTCCTCGCAGGTCAGGACGGGCTTCCTCGAGCGGAACGCCTCGAGCGTGATGAAGCCGTAGTCCTCGTCCTTCGGCGCGAAGAACACCGCGCGGCAGCGCGCGTAGAGATCGAGGAGCGTCTCCTCGGAGGCGAAGCCCGTGAAGGTCACGCGGTCGGCCACCCCGAGGTCGCGCCCGAGCCGCTCCAGGCGCTCGCGGTCCGACCCCGTGCCGACGATGACCGCCCGCGTCGAACGCGGCAGCCGGGGCAGCGCGAGGAGCAGGAGGTCCTGGCGCTTCAGCGGGTGAAGCCGGGACGGGGCGAGGATGAAGTCCTCGTAGCCGTCGGTGCGATAGGGGCGCGGCTGCGGCGGCGGGTAGAGCACCTCGCACGGGATGTCGAGGAACCGCCGGAGGCGTCCCTGCACGGTCTTGCTGATGACGAAGCGGCGATCGAGCCTGGCGAGGGCCCGCGCGTCCCAGGCCTGGATGATCGCGCGCCGGACCGTCTCCTTCAGGAGGCTCCGGCGCGGCAGCGTCGCCTTGTAGCCATCCCAGAGATCGTAGTACTCGCGCATGAGGTGCGTGAGCCAGAGGCGGTGATGCGGGTGCGGCACGAGGAAGGCCGGGTAGCGCACGGAGATCACCGCGTCGATGTCTTCGCCGTCGCCCGTGATCCCGACGTCGACGAGGCGGTTTGCGAGGTAGGCCGAGATCTGGCGTCCGAAGCGATTGGTCGGGGTCGTCATCACCTCGCTCTCCCTCCCCGATGCCCGGATCGCCTCGCAGAGGGACCGCGCGAAGACCCGATGTCCACCGTCGACGAAGGGGACATCGGAGGTGAGGACCAGGATCTTCAAAAGCAGCGGGCCGGCGATCGAGATGATGGCCGGCCCGCGAGTATAAAGTCCTCGACCCTCGGGGGACGGGTTAGGAGTGGTGGATTCCCTTCTTCAGATCCTCGCGAGATGGCGCGGGCGCCTTCTTCTTCGCGGGAGCCGGGGCCTCACGCGACGGCTTGCTCACGTGCGGCGACGGGGCGGGCTGCGTGCGCGCTGGCTTGCTCACGTGCGGAGCCGGGGCAGGCTGCGGGCGCGTCGGCTTTGTCACGTGCGGTGCCGGAGCGGGCTGCGGACGCGTCGGCTTGCTCACGTGCGGTGCCGGAGCGGGCTGCGGCCGTGTCGGCTTGCTCACGTGCGGTGCCGGGGCGGGCTGCGGCCGCGTCGGCTTTGTCACGTGCGGTGCCGGGGCGGGCTGCGGCCGCGTCGGCTTGCTCACGTACGGTGCGGGGGCAGGCTGCGGCCGCGTCGGCTTTGTCACGTGCGGTGCCGGGGCGGGCTGCGGCCGCGTCGGCTTGCTCACGTACGGTGCGGGGGCAGGCTGCGGCCGCGTCGGCTTGCTCACATGCGGCGCGGGCATCGGCTGCGGGCGCTCCGCTGGCCGCGTGGTGTGGGGACGCGTCATCACCTCTGGCTGGGGCTTCACGGGATGAGGCGTTCCCACCTTCTGGACCACCTGGTGCTTCTGGATGACCTCGCGACCCGTGCTGAGAGCGTGCTCCTTCACGGCGCCGGTCGGCGCCAGCACCTTCAGCTGATGGCTACCCACCGTGACGCTCCTCTGCGCGAGCGCGACGGCCTGAACGCGCTGGCCGGTCCTGCGCTCGATGAACGCGGGCGCGGGAGGACGGACGGCGAGCCCGTGCAGGTTCGAGATCACCTGGGACGGAAGCCTTCCGGGCGAGAGCACGTGATCGAACAGCCGCGTGCTCGTGAAGTTCCGGACGTTGACGAAGTTGATGAAGTTGATGTTGATGTCGATGTTCGCGAACGCGCCGCTCGGGCCCCATCCGATGAAGCCATCGCGGTAGTACCAGTTCACGTTCGCCGGGCTCCAGACGTAACCCGGAGACCAGCACCAGCCGTAGCCGCCGACGAAGCGCCAATCACCGTAGTGGTGGGGGATGTAGCCCCAAGGCTCGTAGCTGACCCAGCTCCATCCATAGGAGGTCCAGCACCAGGAGCCGTAGGAATAGGGGCGCCACGTCGCCACGGTGTAGGGGATCCAGCAGCGGCCGTAGCCGCCGACGTACTCCCAGTGGCCGTAGCCATCGAGGGCGTCGTCGAAGTCACCGTAGTAGGTGGCTCCGCCATACTCGGGGTAATCGCGGTCCCCGAAGGAGACGCGGCCGTGTGGGCCGTAGAGATCGACGCTCCAGTCGGCACGAGCAGCGGGAGCCGCGAGGCCGGCGGTGAGGGCAATGGCAATCAGAGGGCGAATTGTTCTGTGCATGGTGTGTTCTCCTCCTCCCTTGAGAAGGACGCCGATCGAGGGTGCAACCCCCATGCCGCGCGCAAGTCTCGAGGAACCAGCGCCAGCCTCGTGACTTAGCGCCGTGAAGGCCTGCGCCATGTAGCGACTTACACGCTCGTTCCGTGGAATGGCATGCGCCACACCAAACCCGCACGGCGCGTGGTGTAATCGCGATCACCGTGGCGGAGCCGGGAAAGATCCTCTTCGTGGCAGACGCCCACCTGCCTCCCACGATCGAAGCCGTCGACGAGCTCCTCGGCTACGTCGAGGCCCGTACGGACGGCGCGAAGGGGATCTACCTTCTCGGCGACATCTTCTCGCACCTGATCGGGCTCCCGAACTTCCGCTCGCGCGGCAACGCCGAGGAACGGTTCTTTGACGGCCTCGATCGCTTCGCGGCGCGCGGCCTCGACGTCGGGTACGTCGGCGGGAACCGGGACTACTTTCTCGACGTGCTCGCGCGATCGCATCCGCGCGTCACCTTCACGGAGAGCTCGCTCGACGTGAACCCGTTCGGGGTTCGCGTTCACCTGATCCACGGCGACACGATCAACAGCTCCGATCGCCAGTACCTCCGCTGGCGGAGCGCATCGCGATCTCGCGCCGCCCGGCTTGCATGCTCGCTCCTCCCAGGCGGCCTGGCTCGGCGACTGGCGTCGAAGCTCGAGCGCGATCTCGCTTCGACCAACCACGCTTATCGCATCGCATTCCCGGAGGACGAGTGCCGCCGCTATGGCGCGGCGGCCGCGGCGCGCGGGATCAAGCTCGTGCTCCTCGGTCACTTTCACGATCCGCGCACCGTGGCCTGCGACGGCACCACGATCCACGTCCTCCCCGACTGGCTGTCGCGACGCGCGCACGCGGAGCTTCACCAGGACGGGACCTTCGTGCTGGAGGCACGCTGAGTCATGGAGACGTTCGCGTGCGACCGTTGCGGGCGCGAGGTCGAGAGAGACGCGGCGCGGTACCGCGCCGTCGTCGAGATCGCGCACGACGCCGACACCCTCGTCATCACGGACGAGGACCTCGAGCGCGATCACGCCGCGGAGATCCGCTCGCTCCTCACGCAGATGACCTCGCGGGATCCGAAGGAGCTGGAGGAGCAGGTCTACGTCAAGCGCGCGCTCCGCCTCTGCGCTCCCTGCCGTCGTGTCTTGCTCTCCGCGTGCGAGCCCATCGCTCGCCGCGCGCCGCAGGATCGGCCGGTCACGGATCCCAGCACCCGGCCGCCATCCCGGCGACGGGGACGGAGGCGTCCCCGTCCCCGCTGAACGACGTTACGCTCCGGGGTTCTCCCCGCCTCCCGCTGCCTCGTCCTTCGCGAGCTCGTTCTCCACGCCCAGACGATCGCAGGCGCCGTCGTAGATCTGCCGCGCGGACTTCTTCGCGTTCTGAAGCTCCGCCAGCCGCTCCTTCACGCGGGCGAGCTCCTCCTCGATCTGCTGGTCGATCTCCTCGATCTCCTTCTTGGTGACCTCGACCGTGTTCTCGTAGAACTTCTTCTGATCTTTCGTGAGGGGCATGGAGAGACGGGAGCCTCCTTCGTGGCCTTCGTGGGATAAGACCGCCTATTATGCAACAAAGCCGGCGTTCGTTCGGGAAATGTGCGGCGCCCCTCCGAAGGTCGAACGCTTATCGTCCCGCGAAGTTGACGCGCACCGGGATCTTGGTCTTCACCTTGACCCCCTGCTTCTCTCCCGGCTTGAACTTGTACTTCTTCACGGCCTTCTCGGCATTCTCGTCGAGGCCGTAACCAAGGCCTCGCGTGACCGACGTGTCGACGACATCGCCCTTGGCGTTCACCGTCGCGTCGATCAACACCTGCCCCTTGACCTTCTGCAGCTCGGCCTGCCTGGTGTAGTTGGCATCCACCGCGGAGACGAGCTCGGGCTTGACGTCGAGCTGATCCTGGGGCACGAAGCTGTCCTCGGCGGGCTTGGGCCTCTTGCTCTGGAACTCGCTGTAGAGGGGCTGCAGGACGTCGCGGGGAACGCCCTCGCTCTGGGCTTGGTCGAAGAGCTTCTCGAGCCCCGCGACGTCGAGGCTCGGCGCCGCGAGCGCCGACTTGATCTTGCCGGTCCATTCTTCGGTCGGTGACGGTCCCGCCGGCGCCGGCGTGGCGGGAGGAGTCTTGGTCGCCTTTGGGGTCGGAGCGGGCGTCGGCGTCGGCGCCGGTGGCGTCGCGGTGGCCGCGGCAAGCTGCTTGACCTTCTCGTCGATCTGCTTCTTGAGCGCGAGGGCCGCCTTGTCCTTCGGCTTGATCTTCAGAGCCTCGGTCACCTTCGCCGATGCCGTCGCCGTGTCACCCGAGGTCAGCGCGGCGTTTCCTCCGTCCATCGCCGCCTGGTAGGCCTCCTCCTTCTTCTTCGCACCCTCCTCCTCGGCGGCCTTCTTCGCTTCCGCGATCTTGGCGTCCGCCTGCTTCTTTGCCGCGAGCGCCGCGGTGTTCTTCGGATCGTCCTTGAGCACGCGATCGGCGGAACGGGCCGTGGCCTCCCAGTCCGACGCCTGCATGCTCGCGTTCATCGTCTTCAGGTTGTCCTCGATGCGCGAGACCTTGGCAGCGTCGACGGCCGGAGTCGGGGGCGGCGTGGGTGTCGTGACGGCGACGGTCGGGGGCGGCGTGGGTGTCGTGACGGCGACGGTCGGCGTCGGCGTCGCGGTGGCGACGGGGGTCGGCGTGACCGACGGCGTCGGCGTGACGCTCGCGGTGGGCGTCGGAGTCGCGGCCGAGGGTGTGGGAGTCGGAGTCGCGACCGAGGGCGTGGGGGTCGGAGTGGACGTCGGCGTCGGGGTCGCAGCCGTCGACGTTGCCGGCGTCGTGGGCGTCGCGTTGGTCGTGTCCGTCTTCTTGCCGAGGAGCGCCCAGGCCGCGATCGCAATGACGACCAGCAGGATCACCACCACGGCCCCGAGACCGATGAACACGAGCGGAAGCCCCTTCTTCTCGCCCTTCCCGGCAAGCTCGTCGACCAGCTCCTCCTTGCCGACACGGATCATGCCGGTGTCCGGCATGATCATCCCCTTCGTGGCCGAGGGACCGCGCACGGGCCCCTTCGCCGGAGTCGCAGGCGCGCCCTTGGGCGGCGCTCCCTTCCCCTTGGCGGGCGGGGGCGGCGTGAGCTTCTTGGCCTGCGCCTCGGGCTTCGGCGCCGCGGCCTTGGGCGCTGGCTTTGCTGGAGGCGCCTTCGCAACGGGCTTGGCCGGCGCCATCGTCGTGCGCTCGTCGTCCTCACCCAGATCCCACGGAGACGATGCCGGTGCCTGGGGAAGCTTCGGCGGCGCCAGCATGGTGCGGTCCGCTCCCATCACCGTGGCGTCCACGTCCTCCTCCTCGGCAGGGGGCGGGGGCGGCGCGGGCCTGGCCTCCTTCTTCGGAGCAGGTGGTGGCGCGGGCGCCTTCGCCGCGGGGGGGGCTGGCGGTGCCTTTGGCTTCGGGGACGCAACAAGTGGCGCCGCCACCGGCGACATCGGCGTGCCCGGCGCCGGCGTCCAGTCCCCGAGCGCCACGGTCCCATCGGCATTAGCCGCGGTCACCTCGCGCCGGAACTCCTCCGCCATGAACTGCGCGAGGTTCACGCTCGTCGGCGTCGCCTCCCACGCGTACATGATGTTCTCGAGGTCCTTCTGCATCTTGTACGCGTTCTGGTACCGATCCTCGGGACGCTTCTCGAGCCCCGTCATCACGACGAGATCGAGCTCCTTGGGGATCGCCATGTTGAGGCGCCGCGGAGAGGACACCTTGCAATCGCGGACTCGCCGGATGATCTCCATCTCGGTCTCGTCCATGAAGAGCTTCTCGCCGGTCAGCATCTCGTAGAGGACGACCCCGAGCGAGAAGATGTCCGAGCGCTTGTCGATCTCCACGCCGCGGGCCTGCTCCGGCGACATGTAGAGGAGCTTCCCCTTCACGGTGCCGCTCTCCGTCTGGCTCGATCGGCTCACCGCCTTGGCGATGCCGAAGTCGACGAGCTTCACCTCGCCTTCGTAGGAGATGAGGATGTTCTGCGGCGAGATGTCCCGGTGGACGATGTTCAGGTCCTTGCCGTCGAAGTCCTTCTTCCGGTGGGCGTAGTCGAGCGCGCTCGCGATCTTGCTCGCGATGAGCACCGCGAGCTCGATGGGGAGCTTCTCGCCCTTGTCGCTCAGGTGCTTCAGGATCGCGCGCAGGTCCTGCCCGGCGACGTACTCCATCGCGATGTAGTAGAACTTGTCGATCCGCCCGAGGTCGAAGATGTGCGCGATGTTCTGGTGGTTGAGCTGCGCCGCCAGCTTCGCCTCGTCGATGAACATGTGGACGAACTCTTCGTTGTCCGTCAGGTGCGGCAGGATGCGCTTGATGGCGACGAGCTTCTTGAACCCCTCGACCCCCTGCATCTTCGCCTTGAAGAGCTCGGCCATCCCCCCGGCGGCGATCTTCTCGAGCAGGGCGTAGTTGCCGAACCCGATCCCCTCTTCGGGTGTCGCCGGCGCCGTCACCGTCGGGACGGGCGCAAGCGTCGGAAGCTGTCCCGTGGACCGGCCGGGTTTGGCCTCGGGCGGTGCTGGCATCGCGAGCGCCTTGCTCGTCAGCCGCGCCGTCGGCTCCTTCTTGCCAGCCTCCTTCTTGACCGGGATGCCCAGGCCAGTCAGGGTCTCCTCGAGCTTCTGCTTGAACACGTCTTGGGACGTACGGCCGGGGACGTCGTGGCGCCCGGACGCGGTCGGGTCCTTGAGGGCGGCCTGGGCGAAGGAGCTGTCGGACATCTCGTCGAGCGTCCGCATCTCCCCCGTCTTCGGGCGTTCGGGAGCGGGGGGTCGTTCGATCGAACGCTCGACCGGCGGCGGTGCCGGGGCGCGCGACTCGGGAGGCACGGGCGTCCGGATGGTGTAGGCGGGCGGGCTGGCAGGCTCCTCGCTCTGCACCTCGACTTCCGGCTCCTCGAATCCCGCCATCGGCGCCATGGGCTCGGCCTCGGCGCCCGTCTCGACGAAGTGCGCGCCGTCCCCGGACGCGGACGCGGCCGTGCGCTCGCGCGCCATCTGCTTGAGCGAGCCTCCCACCTCCGCCTCGACCTCGCTGATCACGTCCGAGAAGATGTCGCGGGCCGACAGGCTCTTCTTCTCCTCCGGCTCGGCGGCTTTCGCCTGCACCGCGGCGACGGCGCGCCCGACGAGCTCGGGGTCGACGGTGATCGTCTGCTCGTCATCACCGATGACCTCCTCGACCTCCTCGATCTCCTCCACCTCTTCCTCCGCGGCGAACTCCGCCGCGAGGGCGGACAGCGAAGGAGCGGAGATCGTCTCTTCCTCTTCCCGGCGCGTGGGCACAGGCGCCTTTACCGCGGCCGCGGGCTGGGCGGCGGGCTTCGGCGGAGCGGGCGCCGGAGCCGGCTTGGGAGGCGCGGGCGTGGGTGCCTTCGCCGCAGGAGCGGGCACGGTGATCGTCCTATCCGAGGCGGCGTCCTCCTCGTCGATGAGATCGGGGATGTCGTCGTCGTCGTCAATGAGGTCGGGGATCTCCTCCTCGGGCTCGGCCTCGGGCTTCTCGAATTCCTCGAGCTTCGGGCGCGTGGCCCCCGTGGTCAGGAGCGTCTTGACGTGATCGAGGAGGATGTCGTCCTCGAAGGGCTTCTCGAGGTACTCCGAGGCGCCGTACTTGGTCAGGGCGTCGTGGCGATACTTCTTCCCCTTGTAGATGTTGGTCATGATGATGACCGGGACGGACTCGCCATTGCCCGTCGACTTGATCTTCTGGCAGGCCTCGAAGCCGTGGAGCTTCGGGAGCATGGCGGACAGGAGGACGAGCGCGGGCTTCACCTCCTCGAACCGCTTCACCGCCATCAGGCCATCCGTTGCGGTCTCGACCTTGTAGGCGTTGGCCTCGAGGAGCGCCTTGTACTTCTGGAGGCTGTTGGGCTCGTAGTCGACGACCAGGATGGTCTTCGTAGCCATCTCTTTATTATCTCAGAATCTGGCGGACGTGCCGCTCCACGCGGCCCTCCAAGATCGGTCGCGATGTGCCACTTCGGATCTCGAGAGCTCCTACCTTCTCCCTTTCGATCATTACCAGGAAGCGCCACGGCAGTCCAGCGCGTCGATCGCGGAGCAATCCCCCGTGTATCCGTGACTCCGTAGCGAACTTCCCCCTTTGCTAAGCTCACACGGCTCCGCCGCCGCTCTACCGATGACCAAGCGCCGCTTTGCCCGCATCGAGCCCGTCCGCATGACCTCCCGAGGGCTCCTCCTCCTGGACCAGCGCAAGCTCCCGGACAGGGAGGTGTGGGTCGTGTGCCAGACCCCGCGCGAGGTGGCGCGCGCGATCCGCGACATGGTCGTGCGCGGCGCGCCCGCGATCGGTGTTGCCGCCGCCTACGGATACGCCCTCGGGGCTCGTGCCTCGCGCGCGCGAGGTCGGTCCGCGCTCGCTTCGCATCTCGCGCGGGGCGCGGCGGTGCTGGTCGCCGCGCGGCCGACCGCCGTCAACCTCGCATGGGCCGTCGCCCGCATGGAGCGCAGGGCGTCCGCGTGGAGCGGCACGAGTGCCGGCGCCTACCGCGATCTCGTCGCCGTAGCCCGCCGGATCCACGAGGAGGACGTCGCCGCCAACCGCGCGATCGGACGGCACGGCCAGGAGCTGCTGCCCGCGGCGGGGACCATCCTGACGCACTGCAACGCCGGCGCGCTGGCGACGGGCGGCTACGGCACCGCCCTCGGCGTGATCCGCTCCGCCGTGGAGCGCGGCAAGTCGCTCAAGGTCCTCGCCGACGAGACGCGCCCGTACCTCCAGGGAGCGCGCCTCACGGCGTGGGAGCTCTGGAAGGACGGCATCGACGTCACGCTCCTGGCGGACGTCGCCGCGGGACAGGCGATGGCGGCGGGGCTCGTCGACGCGGTGATCGTCGGCGCCGACCGCATCACGCTCGAAGGCGACGTCGCCAACAAGATCGGCACCTACCCGCTCGCCTGCCTCGCAGCGCGCCACGGCATCCCGTTCTACGTGGCGGCGCCGGTCTCCACGATCGATCCGAAGAAGGAGCGGGGCGCCGAGATCCCGATCGAGGAGCGATCACCGGAGGAGGTGCTCTCGTTCCGGGGGCGCCGCGTCGCGCCGAGGGGCGTCGCCGCGCGTAACCCGGCGTTCGACGTCACGCCGCACGATCTCGTCACGGCGATCATCACGGAGAAGGGCGTGGCGCGCGCCCCCTTCCGCGCGACGCTCCTGCGCCACTGCCGCGAGGCGGAGGGCGGGGCGCGGACGTGATCACGCTCGGCATCGAGACGTCCTGCGACGAGACCTCGGTCGCAATCCTGCGCGACGGCCGCGAGATCCTGGCCAACGTCGTGAGCTCTCAGGTCAAGCGCCATGCGCCGTACGGCGGCGTCGTGCCGGAGATCGCGTCGCGGCAGCACCTGCGCGCGCTTCCCGCGATCGTGAGCGCGGCGCTCGACAAGGCGGCCGTGGCGCTGCCGGAGGTCGACGCCTTCGCCGTCACGCGCGGCCCGGGCCTCGTGGGGGCGCTGCTCGTCGGGGTGAGCGTCGCCAAGGGTCTCGCCTTCGCGCGGCGCCGCCCGCTCAAGGGGGTGCACCACCTCGAAGGGCACATCGCCGCGGTCGGCCTCACGGTTCCCGAGATCCGATACCCGGCGCTCGCGCTGGTCGTGTCCGAGGTCACAGCCACATCTACCTGTGCGCGGCGCCGCTCTCCTACCGCGTGCTCGGCCGCACGCGGGACGACGCGGCCGGCGAGTCCTTCGACAAGCTCGGAAAGGCGCTCGGCCTTCCCTACCCGGCCGGCCCTCTCATCGACAAGCTTTCCGAAGGAGGGCGCGCGGGACGGGTCGCCCTCCCGCGCACGCGGATCCCCGCACGCCCTCTCGACATGAGCTTCAGCGGACTGAAGACCGCCGCCATACGCGCCGCCGCGGCGCTCCCGAGCCGCGACCCGGAGAGTGGGCCCGTGAGGGACCTGCTCGCCGAGTTCCAGGAAGCGGTCGTCGACATCCTCGCGAGCCGCGTGAAGCTCGCGGCGGGCGAGAACGCGGTGCGTTCGGTGCTGGTGACCGGCGGGGTCGCCGCGAACCGCCGCCTCCGGTCGCGGCTCGCCGAGCTGGGCGACGAGCTCGGCCTCCCCGTGCACTTCCCCGCGATGGCGCTCACGACGGACAACGCGGCGATGATCGCGGCGGCGGGCGCGCAGCGGTTGCTCGCCGAGGGCCCCGACGCGCTCTCGATCGACGCCCTGCCGACGTGGGATCTCGAGACCCTCGGAGCGCACCCTTGATCGAGCGGATCCGGAACTTCTCCATCATCGCCCACGTCGATCACGGGAAGTCCACGCTGGCGGATCGCTTCCTCGAGCTCTGCGGGGCCCTGTCGGCGCGGGAGATGTCCGATCAGGTCCTCGACGACATGGAGCTCGAGCGCGAGCGCGGCATCACGATCAAGGCGCGCTCCGTGACGCTCGAGTATCGCGCGCGCGACGGGGCGGTGTACGAGCTCAACATGATCGACACGCCGGGCCACGTGGACTTCAGCTACGAGGTGTCACGCAGCCTCGCGGCGTGCGACGGTGCGCTCCTGGTGGTCGACGCGACCCAGGGCGTCGAGGCGCAGACGCTCGCCAACAGCTACCTCGCCGTCGACGGGAACCTCGCCATCGTCCCGGTGATCAACAAGATCGACCTCCCGAGCGCATCGATCGAGGGGGCGAGGGAGCAGATCGAGAACATCATCGGCATCGACGCGCACGACGCGCTGCCGATGAGCGCCAAGAGCGGCGAGGGCGTGCCCGAGGTGCTCGAGGCGATCGTCTCCAGGATCCCGCCGCCCCGCGGCGACGCGTCGGCGCCGCTGAAGGCGTTGCTGTTCGACAGCTGGTTCGACAGCTACCGCGGCGTCGTGGTGCTCGTGCGCATCTTCGACGGCGTCCTCCGGAAGGGGATGCGGCTACGGCTCTTCGCCGCCGAGGAGCGCTACGAGGCGCTCGAGATCGGGGTCTTCCGCCCGAAGCCCGAAGTCGTCCCGGAGCTATCCCCCGGCCAGGTCGGCTATCTCGTCGCGGGCATCAAGCGCATCTCCGACACGAAGATCGGCGACACGATCACCGAGGAGGGACGCCCCACGGCGGCCGCGCTCCCCGGCTTCCGCGAGATCAAGCCGATGGTCTTCTCGGGACTCTATCCCGCCGATCCGGCCGACTACGAGGCGCTCAAGGCCGCCCTCGAGAAGCTGCGGCTCAACGACGCGTCCTTCCTCTACGAGCCGGAGACGAGCAACGCGCTCGGGTTCGGATACCGCTGCGGGTTCCTCGGGCTCCTGCACATGGAGATCATCCAGGAGCGGCTCGAGCGCGAGTTCGATCTGACGCTCGTCACGACCGCCCCCTCGGTGCGCTACCAGGTCTTCACGACGGCCGGCGAGATGGTGTCGATCGACAACCCGAAGAAGCTGCCGCCCACGCAGAGCATCGCGCGCATGGAGGAGCCCTTCATCTGCGCGTCCATCCTCACCGACTCCGACTACGTCGGCGCCATCCTGAAGCTCGCCGAGGAGCGGCGCGGCGTCCAGAAGGGACTCGAGTACCTCACGCCCAAGAAGGTGCTCATCACCTACGACCTGCCGCTCAACGAGATCGTGCTCGACTTCTACGACAAGCTGAAGTCGGCCTCGCGCGGCTATGCGTCCCTCGACTACCAGCTCGCGGGCTATCGCGAGGCGGATCTCGTGCGCGTGGACATCCTGGTCAACGGTGAGTCCGTGGACGCGCTCTCCATGATCTGCCACCGGGACGGCGCCGCGGCCAAGGGGCGGGCGCTCCTGTCGAAGATGAAGGAGCTGATCCCGCGCCAGCTCTTCGAGGTGATCCTCCAGGCTGCGATCGGGGCGAAGATCATCGCGAGAGAGACGGTCAAGCCCCTTCGCAAGAACGTCCTCGCGAAGTGCTACGGGGGGGACATCACGCGCAAGCGGAAGCTCCTCGAGAAGCAGAAGGAGGGCAAGAAGCGGATGAAGAAGGTCGGGCGCGTCGAGATCCCCCAGGAGGCGTTCCTGGCGGTGCTGAAAGTGGAGTGACTTGACGCAACGAAGATAAGATGACCCACCGAACCGGGGGAGCCGTACCCAGAACGGCCCCGGTCGTCCGGCAATGTCGAAGCCCAAGGGGAAGATCATGAAGTCCACAACCCGCGGTGAGGGACAGATCAAGCTCATCATCACCCTCATCCTCATCGGCATCACGGTGTTCGTCGCGTGGAAGTTCATCCCGGTGAAGCTCGCGCACAGCAGCCTCTACGACAAGGTCATCGAGCAGATGAAGTTCGCGGGCACGCCGGGCACGACGGCCAAGACCATCACCGACAACATCTACGATTCGGTCAAGGAACTGAATCTGGAGGACTACATCGAGAAGCGCGACATCAAGGTGAGCCTCGAATCGAGCAAGGTCGTCGTGAAGCTCAACTATCACCGCGAAGTGAAGCTCCCGGGATGGACCTACGACTGGCAGTTCGAGATCAACGAATCGCGACAGATCTTCTGATCTCCGTGGGGGGCGCCACCCGCCCCCCGACCTCCGAAGCCTAGCGCGACGCCATCGGGCTCCACGGATCGGAAGCCGGCCCCGGAGTCAGCGGCTGGTGGCAGGGGGGACGATGCGGTTCATCTCGGCTTCGTAATACTTGCGGAAGAGGATGTCCCACTCCTGGCTCCCCTCGGGAACGGGCTTCTTCGCCGACGCGATCTTCTGCCGGATCTGCTCCTGGAGAGCATCCTCGGCCCGGACGCCGTCGGTGAGCAGCGCGAGGATCCGCAAACGCGCGTTGTTCTGGCCTCGGGGAAACGCGACCTTGGGAATCTTGCCGATCTCGGCGACCAGCAGGTGCGAGAGGTTGTTCAGCTTCGCGTCGGACAGCCGCACCTAGAGCACCAGCTTTCTATCGCGGGCCAGCTTCGCCTTCGCCTTCTTGAACGCCTCGTGGTAGTCCGCGCCGGTGTCGCGCATCTGATCCTGGTACCGGGCGAGAAGCTCCCTCACCTCGTCGTTGAGGCGATCTTCGACCGAGAGGTCTGCGATCAGCGCCTCCATGAGCCGGGGCGCGAGCAGGTCGGCGGTCACCGAGCTCACCATCCCCTCCGCGACGAGCTTCCGGGCAATGTCGATCGCGACCGCCTCGCAGCGCCGCGCGGAGAGCTTCATCGGCCTCCATTGTAGCGTGGCGGCAGTGCGGGCCTCAGCGCTTCTTCTTGGCCTTGCCCTTCCTGGATTTCTTCTCTCTCTTCGCCTTCTTCCTGACGGCCTTCTCGGCCCGGCGCTTCGCCTTCTTCCCGGCTCCCCCCCTCGCCTTGGGTCGCGAGGCCTTCTTCTCCGTGGTCTTCTTCGCGGGCGGGGGCGCGCTCTTGCGTCCGGCGAGGCGCAGATCCATGCCCCCGCAGTCCTCCCAGTAGGTGACGACCGGCTCGCTCACGACCCCGGCCTTGGCCATCAGCACCCTGAGATCCTCGTCCTCCAGCATCGGCCGGAATTTTTCCTTGGACTCGATCTGAAACAGCACGACGACGTCGCTGTGATCGTCGAGCGCGCGGTAGACCCGGCGCGTCGTGGCGCCCGCGCGTCGCTGGCGCTCCGTGTCCGCATCGAAGTACGCCCGCCAGACCTCGTAGTTCGACACCCGATGACGGATGGATACGAAGGGCATTCGCCCCTCCTTTCTCGGATACCGCTATCCCGAAGATCGCCGCGGCGAGAGTGTACAAAACGGGCCCGGCAGCGCAAGAGACGGTCGAGGGCGGCCCGGCGCCGCCCCGAGGCCGCGTGCTATATTGCTCCTCCGCCAGGATGGCGCCCGTTCCGAACTCCGAAAGCCCGTGCTGAAAGCCACCCGAGCCCGGCGGATCCTGGCCGTCCTCGTCGTCTTGCCGTCATGCCTCATGCGTCCGTGCGCGGCCGAGGAAGCTCCCGCCGCCGGCGGCAGGTCGCTCCGGACCATCGTCCTGGACGCAGGACACGGCGATGAAGACGGCGGGGTCGCAGGCCCATCCGGGACGCTCGAGAAGGACATCACGGCCGACGTCTGCCGGCGCGTGGCGCGCATCTTCTCCGAGCAGCTCGGCACCCAGCGGGTGGTGATCACCCGCGACGACGAGGGCGACGTCTCGAACCGGACGTCGCTCGCCAACGGCAGCAAGGGCAACGTCTTCGTGTCCATCCACGTCGCCTCCTCGGTGAGGGCCGACGATCGGGGAGCGCGGGTCTACACGATGAGCCCCGGCCTCCGCGTCGTGGAGCTCGCCGAGCGCCGGCTGCGACCACGCGCGCGCCGCACGATCAGCGGGGGGGCGGAGGCCCCGACCGACCTCCGGCTCACGCCGTGGGCGATCGCTCAGGGCGAGTTCCTGGCCGGGAGCGCGGCGCTTGCGTCGCGACTCTCGGCGGAGCTGGCCGAGGTCACGGGAAGCGCCCCCGTCGCCGAGCTCCCGATCGCCGTGCTGTCGGGCGCACGCATGCCCGCGGTGCTGGTCGAGGTGGGCTTCCTGTCCAACCCGGAAGAGGAGGATCGGCTCAGGAGCGACCGGTACCGCGAGCTCCTGGCGCGCGCCGTCTTCCGCGGCATCGTCGGGTTCAGCTATGGCGGGGCCCTCCTCTCCGAGGACGATCGATCGTCCCCGGCGGAAGATCGCGCTCCCGCGCATCCCGCCGCTCGCGAGCCCGCGCCCGTTCCAGCGGCGCCCGAGCCCGAGCGCTAGCGAGCACCCGGTGAAGACGATGCGCGTTCGCGCCGAGAAGGGGATCTTCCTGCGGGCGTTCGCCATGACGGCCGCCATCGTTGCGCTCGGAACCGGCGTCGCGATCCTCGGCTACTTTCTTCGCGAGACCGGCCGGGTGTCGGAGGGCACCGTGGCGGGACCGCCGGTCGCGGCGACGACCGCGCCGGCGACCCCTGTACCGCCGCCCGAGCTTCCCAGGAAGAAGGTCACGATCTTCTACGTCGACGCGCTCACGGGGGCGCTCGCTCCCGAGTCCCGCGAGATCTACGAGACCACCGGCAGCGCGAGCCAGTGCAAGCAGGCGATCGCGCTCTTGCTCGAGGGGCCGCAGGGAGGGGACCTCCTGCCGCCGCTACCCCAGGACGCGAAGCTCGTGGGTCTCTTCCTCGGCCAGGACGGGCAGGTCTACCTCGACTTCTCGAGCGAGATCACGCGCCCGACCGGCGTCGGCGACGAGCTCCGCGGGCTCGCGGCGCTCGCGCTCACGCTCTCGCGGAATTTCCCGGAGATCGAGCACATGAGCATCCTCATCGAGGGCCACGAGGCACGGGTCCTGCGCGGCCACATCTCCATCGAGTACCCGCTCGTCACCAAGGACGCGACCTACGACGCCCTGCTCGCGAGCCACGACGAGCCGCGCCCCGCGACGAAGGCCGCGAGCGCTCCGGACGGGGAGGCTCCCAGGACCCCGGCGCCGCGGCCCGACTGGCGCCTCGAGGCCAAGAGCCCGGAGAAGCACACCGAGCGGCCCGCGAAGGCACCGGGAGACGGCGACGAGGTGGACGACACCAAGGCGCCCGAAGAGCCCGCTCCGGACGATCGCGATCGGTGAGCGATCCGCGTCCCGTCGGGATCTTCGACTCCGGCATCGGCGGGCTCACCGTGGTCAAGGCCGTGCTGCGCGCGATGCCGCACGAGCGCGTGGTCTATCTCGGAGATACCGCCCGGCTTCCCTACGGATCGAAGTCGCCGCGCACGGTGCTTGCCTACACCCAGCAGAACCTGCGCTTCCTGGCCGGGCGCGACGTCAAGGCGATCGTGATCGCATGCAACACCGCGTCGGCGATCGCCATCCCGGAGATCGAGCGATCGACCGAGGCTCCCGTGCTGGGCGTGATCGGGCCCGGGGCGCGCATGGCGTGCGCCCGCAGCCGCACCGGGCGCATCGGCGTCCTCGGGACGCGCGCGACGATCCAAAGCGGCGCCTACGAGCGCGCGATCCGGACGCTCCGGCCCGGGGCGCGGGTCTTCGGCCAGCCCTGCCCTCTGTTCGTGCCGCTCGCGGAGGAGGGGATGACGCGCGGCAGCGTGGCGAGGACCGTCGCCGCGTCGTACCTCGCGCCGGTACTCGCGAAGGGCGTGGACACGCTTGTTCTCGGCTGCACTCACTACCCGCTCCTCGCGACGACGATCCGCGCCGTCTCGGGCGCCGCGGTCAGGATCGTCGATTCGGCCACGTCCGTCGCGAGCGCTCTCGCCCTTCTCCTCGCCGAGCGCGGCATCGCGCGGACCTCGGGGAAGGCGACTCTCGAGGTGTACCTCACCGACCCGAACCCGCAGTTCGCCCGCACGGGACGGCGGTTCCTCGGCCGGGCGCTCGGCGTCGTGACGCACGTCGATCTCTGACATGCGCCGCGAGGTCGGCTGGATCGTCCTCTACCTGGGGCTCGCCTCGATCGCGACCTGGCCGGGCATCGCCCACCTCTCGGCCCTTCCCATCGGCTCGGGCTGGGGCGACGCCTACTTCATCAACTGCGTCCTGGGCTGGGTCTACGCGAGCTTGGCTCGAGGGCTTTCCGGCTTCTGGGACGCTCCCATGTTCTTCCCGATGGAGCACGCGCTGAGCTA